>CAWKKI010000003.1:0-324624 GCA_963850215.1 uncultured Actinomycetota bacterium | reverse complement strand
TCGTGAACATGTGGTCCACGATCGGTCGGGTGAACGCGTATTGGGTGTCGGTGTCGACGTTCATCTTCACGACGCCGTAGTCGAGCGTCTCGCGGATCTCCGACAACAGCGACCCCGAGCCACCATGGAAGACCAGGTCGAACGGCTTGTTCTTCCCGACTGAAGCGCCGACGCCCTTCTGGATCTCGTCGAGGATCGACGGCCGAAGCTTCACGTTGCCGGGCTTGTACACGCCGTGCACATTGCCGAATGTTGCCGCGAGTAGGTAGCGCCCGTTCTCCCCAGTGCCCAGGGCGTCGGCCACTGCTTGCGCATCTGCGACCGTTGAGTACAACTTCTCGTTGATCTCTGCATGCACGCCGTCTTCTTCGCCGCCAACGACGCCGATCTCCATCTCCATGATGATGTTGGCTTCGCGACAGGCGGCGAGCAACGAACGCGCGATCGACAGGTTCTCGGCCAACGGCACAGCCGACCCGTCCCACATGTGCGACTGGAAGAGCGGCTGCTCACCGCGAGCGACTCGTTCGGCCGACAGCGCGATCAAGGGCCGCATGTAGCCGTCGAGCTTGTCGGCCGGGCAGTGGTCGGTGTGTAACGCGATCGTGACGCCGTACTGCGCAGCCACCACATGCGCGAACTCGGCCAGGGCGACCGCACCCACCACCATGTTCTTGACCGCCTGCCCCGACAGGAAGGCCGCGCCACCCCACGAGATCTGCACGATGCCGTCACTGCCCGCCTCAGCGAAGCCCTTCAGAGCCGCGTTGAGCGCCATAGATGACGTGACGTTTATCGCCGGATAGGCGAAAGCGCCCGCCTTCGCGCGGTCGAGCATCTCGGCGTACGCCTCGGGCGTGGCGATCGGCATCGGTCCCCCTGCGGTTGAACGAGTCCGGCTGAGCGACGTGAGCACAACACCCACGGCTGGCAGCGAACAGAACGCGCGCAATCCTGGCAGACCCTGATCCCGGCCACATTCGGCGCAGAGGGGGCGTAGAGAAACCCCGGCTACCCTCGTCCGTGTGCTTCTTCTGAACGCTCATTCGCTACTCACCAGCTTCGGCGTGCTGGGCGTGCTCATCATCGTGTTCGCCGAGACCGGCCTGCTCATCGGCTTTTTCTTGCCTGGCGACACGTTGATCTTCCTCGCCGGTGTCGCGGCCTCAAGCGCCGCAGAACGGGTGGTCGGGGTCCATCTGCCGTTCTGGGTCCTGCTCATCGGCCTGCCCATCGCCGCCATCGCGGGCGCCCAGCTGGGCTACTACCTCGGCACCACCGGCGGCCGAAGACTCTTCGCGAGTCCGAATAACAAGGTCTTCCGAACGGAATACCTCGAGCGCGCCGAGCACTATTTCGAGCGCTTCGGGCCAGCGCGTGCGGTCGTGCTCGCGCGGTTCGTGCCGGTGGTGCGAACGTTCCTCAACCCGGTCGCTGGGATGCTGCACATGCCAGCGCGCCGCTTCTTCGTGTGCAACGTCGTCGGCGCAGTGTTGTGGACCTGGGGCCTGCTCTTCGCTGGCTTCTGGCTGGGCGCCAAACTGCCCAGCGGCATCGACAAGTTCGTACTGCCGATCGTTGGCATCATCGTGCTGATCTCGTTGATCGGGGTAGTGCGCGAGATCCTTCGCGCGCGCAAGATGGGTGTCAATGCGCTGACCGAGCAGCCAATCGATGCATCGGACCAGCCGCACGCGAGCAACGAGCACTAGCCCTGAACCTGCATCAAACGAGCTAGCGCTAGAACTGAACCTGCGGCGCGGCTCGGGTTTGCGGGTCATCGGCCTCGAAGTACTCAGCCTTCTCGAAGTGGAAGGCGCCAGCAACGATCGACGACGGAAACGACTCGATCCTCGTGTTCAATTCGCGCACGTTCGCGTTGTAGTACCGACGCCCTGCCGCGATCCGGTCCTCAGTCTCGGACAGCTGCTGCTGCAGTTGCGTGAACTGCTCAGACGCCTTGAGTTGCGGGTAGGCCTCGGCCACCGCAAAGAGTTGTCGTAGTGCACCGGTGAGCAAGTTCTCCTGCTGCGCCTGCTCGGCAGGTGTCGAGCCAGGAGTCGATGCAGCGGCGCGGGCTTGGGTTACCGCCTCGAAGGTGCCGCGTTCGTGTGCCGCATAGCCCTTGACCGCTTCGACGATGTTCGGAATCAGGTCATGTCGTCGGGTTAGCTCGACGTCGATCTGTCGCCACGACTCCTGCACGAGGTTGCGCAGGCGCACCAAGCGGTTGTACGAGAGCATCAAGGCGATCGCGAGGAGCACCAAGATGACGATCACGATGATGATTGCAATCACGCGATCATCGACCCCCAAGTCGTAGACCCAGCCGAGTCTCCACTGTAGTCACGCCCTCCGCTGACGTACCGAGATCGGGAACGCGTGCACATTGGGTTCAACGAATACCAACGCTTAGCCGACGCCCAGACTCGCCGCGTCGTACGCATACACGTAGGGAAGACCCGCGGCCGCGATCGCGGGAGCCGCACCTCGTTCGACAATCACAGCAACGCCCACAACGTCCGCGCCAGCTTCGCGCAGCGCTTCCACCGCAGTGAGAACCGAACCGCCCGTTGTCGATGTGTCCTCCACCGCAAGCACTCGTCGCCCCGCGACATCCGGGCCCTCAATGCGACGTTGCAGACCGTGCTGTTTCTCTGACTTCCGCACGACAAAGGCGTCGAGTTGGCGGCCACGACGCGACGCCGCGTGCAACATCGCAGCTGCCACTGGGTCGGCGCCCAACGTCAACCCACCCACCGCGTCAAAGTCAAGATCAGCGGTCGCATCGAGCATCACGTCGCCGACGAGGGGCGCAGCAATCGCATCGAGCGTGATCCGGCGAAGGTCGACGTAGTAGTCGGCCTCGCGCCCCGACGACAGCACCACCTTGCCGTGGACTACCGCCTTGGACTTGATCTGGTCAAGCAACGCATCGCGTGCATCAACGTTGGTGTCATCGCTCACGGGCGAAACCCTACGGCGTGCTCGCTGCGACCGACGACGCTGTCGTCGGCGAGGTCGGGGCTGCCGAAGCTGAAGTCGACGAACCCACGCTGGGGAATCCGCCAGACGGAACTACCTCCCCGGTCAACGGAGCAAAGAGTCCGACACTCGTCGGCTCGACTGCACTCGGCGCTGGCGTCGCCGCGGTGGACGCCGCTGCAGACGGTGTCGGCAGACCATCGTTGGTCGCGGTCGCCTGCGTCAGCGAATGGTTCGAGAAGAAGCTCAGGACCAACGCCATCGCGTTGATGGACTCGTTGGTCTGACCGAGATCGACACTCTCCGATGAGATCGCCGGTCGGCCAGGAATCGTGTGTCCACCGTTGGCAACGATCTCGAGAACTGTGTCAGCCTTGCAGTTCTGATACTCGCGTTGGGTAACCGATGACGTGATCGCAACGTCGATTGGCGCACCGGTGCAACCGTTGCGCCCAGCCCACACCGCCACGTCCTTCTCCACATCGCCCATGAAGGCGAGGCTCGTCCCTGGCGGCGGTGTCGACAAGTCCTGCGGCCCATGGAAGGGCACGATCGGATCGCCCGTGCCGTGGAACACGAGCATCGGCACGGGTGCACCGGAGCACGGACGCACGAGATTGATACCGGAGAACGGAGCGAGGGCGGCGAACTCGTTGCTCGCACACGCGATCCACGTCGTGAAGGCGCCACCGGACGACAAGCCGGTTGCGTAGATGCGACTCGGATCCACGCAATAGGTCGACTCGATCTGGTGCAGCATGTCGTGCATGAAAGCGACATCGTCCTGCGCGTCGTCTCCGGGGATCACCCAGTGCGCGGTGAACCCGCCCGACTCGATCGGATCCGGTGCCGCCACCGCAAAACCCTGCTTGACCGCGGTCGTGGATAGGCCCGTATAGCCGTCGAATCCATAGCCGTTGCCACCGGTGCCCGCGAGCTCAACCACCAATGGGACCGGTCGCGTGCCGTTGTAGTCCAGCGGCATCCATACGTCGTAAGTCCGAGTGATCCCCCCGGACGTGACCTTGACCAGCGCCCCGGTGGTGACCGGCGATGCCGACGGCGCATGGGTTGGGCACGAGATCGGCTTGCCGTTGGCCCCGACGACCTGGACCGGCCCGGCAACCACATCGGTGGCACACGCGGCCAGACCCAGCGCAACCAGCAAGAGCGGCATCAGCCTCAGAAGTCGAAATCGCCTCGCACGCCGCATGGCGGCGGAGCCTAGCGAACGATCAGCGGGCTCGCCGCTCGTTCAAGACAGGTTCGCCCTGCTGACGTGACAGGAACAGACCTACCAATGGCCCCGGTCCAACGTGAAGCTGGATCACGACTTCCAGTTGCCAACGCCCACAATCGACGTAAACACGTTCCACCCGGTACCGATCTTCAGGCGAGCGTGGATACCGCCCGCGCCGTTGCCCTCATCGAGCCAGAGGCCACCGCTCGAATCGCGTGCCAGCAAGTCGGTGTGCGCGTCGCCGTTGAAGTCCCCAGGTCCCACGATCGAGGTGTACCCCGACCAGCCCGAGCCGATCTCGACGTGCGTCTTGAACGCGCCACCACCATTGCCCGGGTACAGCCACAACCGACCCGAGGTGTCCCGCGTGACGAAGTCGGCGTGGTGATCGCCGTTGAAGTCGCCGACTCCGACGATGGCGTTCATGCTGTTCCATCCGACGCCGATGAGAACGTGCGTCTTGAAGTAGCCTCCGCCGTTGCCGGGATACAGCCACAACCGACCAGACGTGTCGCGCGTCACGAAGTCGTTGTGACCGTCGCCGTTAAAGTCGCCGACCGACACGATCGCGGACATAACGTTCCAGCCGGTGCCGATGAGCACTCGTGACTTGAATCCGCCCGAGCCGTTACCCGGGTACATCCACAACCGACCAGACGTGTCGCGTGTGACCAAGTCTGGATGACCATCACCGTTGAAGTCCCCGACACCGATGATCGCGGTGAAGACGTTCCAGCCGGACCCGATCAACGTCCGTGAGCTGAACTGCCCGAGTCCGTTGCCCGGGTATAGCCACAACTTGCCGGAGGAGTCGCGCGTAATCAGGTCGTTCACGTTTCCGTTGACAACGTTGACTGGCGCGGCGTTGAGGAAGCAGAGACCGTTGGGCTCGTAGCCGACGATCCAGAAGTAGGTCTCCTGGTAGGAGTTGAAGGTCAGGCTCGTCGGAAGGGTCGCCGTCGAACCGCTGGGGTTGCAGGACGTCGGAACGGAACTGAGGCCGAGCCCGTACTTGTAGGTCGTGAACTGCATGCCCTGCGGGATCGTGATGGCCAGCGGCAGCGTGACGGGAAGCGTCTGGGTCACTGTCTTGCCCGCGACGGAGATTTGAGGAGCTCCCAGGAACGCAGAGTCCAGCGCTGCCCACTTCGGCGAGCCGAGACCACTGGCGAGGTCGTACCCGGCCGTCGCCGCATACCCAACGGGCGGCGGGTTCGTCGCACTGCTCGCAAGTCCGTTGACACCGACGACCACGTCGTTGAAGCCAGCGGACGGTGCGGCGTAGAGATTCGGCGCGATGTTGCCGATTCCGTAGCTCTCTGCGGCCCCATCAGCGATCTGGTCGTCGGTGAACGTCGCAGCGGCCAAGGGGGCAGAGAGCGAGGTACCGCCAATACTGTCCATCCACTGGCCCTGGGCCCGAACGTCGAGGCCAGAGTATGGCGCTCCATCAAGCGCGATGTCAGGGACGAGTCGGGTCGTTGAACCGGCGATCAGCCCGGACTGCCATGAGGGCTGAGCCCAGAAAACTGACTCGCCGCCACCGGTGCCCTGTCCAAGGTATTGAGACGGACCGGTGTTGCCTGTCGGCTCCCACCACACCTCTTGACCCGGCGCAGACGAGAGAGTGAGCAATCCACCGACCGCGACGACATTTGGATCACTCGCCGGATAATCGACCTCAAGGTTGTAGTCAGGATCACTAACGGTCGAGCAGCCATACGCGCCCGAGTCACCGCTAGCCGCGAACACTGTGACGCCCACCGACTCCGCATCCAGAATCGCGTCGTCCACAGACTGCATGTCTAGTTGCGCCTCCGTGGGCGTGGCGCCCCAGACCGGCTCGCACGCGCCCCACGAGACGGACAGGGCGGAGATGAGATCGTTCTCGTTTGTCAACGCCTCGTAGGCCACACTCTCGATTCCGTCGACGAAACCCTGAACGGAGTTAGGCGCAAAGAAGGCCGCCTGCTGTGCCTTCGGCGCTGTGGTGAGCAGCGTTTCCTGGTCGAGAGCGACCTCGACGTCACCACCCTGGCCGTCGACAGCCGTCGGGCTCGAGCCATCCACGCTGTATGCCTGGTATTGACCGCTCGCGACGGGGTTGGCCATCCCGTAATGCGCCGCGTACGTGCTGAGGTTCGACGCATCCCAGCCGGAAAGTTGCAGAGTTGCGATGGTGATGCCTTCACCATCATTGGTCGTGGCTGCCGCAGGGACGTCGTACAACGCACGCGCACTCGCACCTGTGATGTCGTTCGAACCCACGTGCGGAGTCGCCGTCATAGCCGATGAGTCGCTCGCCGAGAAGCCAGAGGTCAGCAGCGGGTGTGCGATGGGCTTAGTGCTAGCACCACCGACCACCGACGTGACCACGCCCGATAGGGCGGTCGGAACCTTGAGCGGACTCGCCGACGCGCTGAGCGATGTCATTGGGTGTACCAGCGCCCCGTCGCTCGAGACGCTCTTGGGGAACAACCGTTGGATGGTGCTGCTAGCGCCGTTGGCGGTAACCGAGAACGGCGTGCTCGAACTGACCGTAAGGCCCGCGCTCGTGAGGTAGGCGGTCGCTGTGCTCACGGTGCTTGGCGCGGGCGCGACATTTTCCAATGCCGCACGACGTGCCGCCAGGGAAAGATGCCGGATCTTGCCCAGCGCGATCAGGCCGCTCTTGCTCTGCGGCGCAAGCTGCAGGGTCACCGAGCTCTCGCCGGACGCCGGGGCCGAGCCCAAGGAACGGGACACCGCACCGCCGACGTGAGTGGCCGGCTGCCGGGCGGCCGGCGCAGAGGTCGCATGCGCGGCTCCGACCCCCGTCACGGTGACCGTGGTGGCAAGAGCGATGGCAAAGGCGGCACGCGGCGCGCGCGTCACGAATCGGGACATAGCGGAGAGGGTAAGGCACGTCAACCAACACTTGTGACGATGACCACCCCATCGGGGCAACGAAGATCACCCAACCGCGACGACCCAGCCAGGATCAAGCGACCGCGACCGCTTCTACAACCAGTTGACTGGTCGGACCATCGAGATCCACCACGACCGTGTCGCCGTCGTTGATCTCTCCAGCAAGAAGACCGCGCGCCAACCGGTCGCCAATAGCCGACGCCACCAAGCGGCGCAGGGGCCGGGCGCCATAGAGCGGGTCGAAACCGTTCATCGCGAGCCACTCGCGCGCGGCGGCCCTGACCTCGAGCGTGATCCGTCGGTCAGCCAAGCGACCTGCCAGTCGCGCGAGCTGAATATCGACGATGCGCTCCAGATCCTCCGTGCTCAACGCGTCGAACAGCACGATGTCGTCGAGTCGGTTGAGAAACTCCGGCTTGAACGTCGAGCGGACAGTCGCCATGACCGCATCGCGTTGCTGCTCGTGGGACAACGACGGATCAGCAAGGAACTGCGAACCAAGATTGCTCGTCAGGACCAGGATCGCGTTGCGAAAATCGACCGTGCGCCCCTGCCCATCCGTCAGTCGCCCGTCATCGAGCACCTGAAGCAAGGTGTCGAATACCTCGGGGTGCGCCTTCTCCACCTCATCAAGCAGCACGACCGTGTAGGGGCGACGCCGAACGGCTTCGGTCAGCTGACCGCCCTCTTCGTAGCCGACGTATCCGGGTGGCGCTCCAACAAGTCGCGCGACCGAGTGCTTCTCGCCGTACTCACTCATGTCGATGCGCACCATCGCGCGCTCGTCATCGAAGAGAAAGTCGGCAAGCGTCTTGGCTAGTTCGGTCTTGCCCACTCCGGTCGGTCCAAGAAAGAGGAACGAACCCAGCGGACGATCAGGATCTGCGACCCCAGCACGCGAACGCCGAACCGCTTCTGACACCGCAGCGACCGCGCGCTTCTGCCCGATCAACCGTCGTCCAAGCTCCTCCTCCATCCGCAGCAACTTGGCCGTCTCCCCCTCGAGCAGCCGACCGGCCGGGATACCAGTCCATGCCGAAACGACCTCCGCCACGTCATCGGTGCCGACTTCCTCATGCACCATCCCTGCGCGGGCGTTGGCCTGCTCACGTGCTCGCACAAGCTCGGCTTCGAGGTCGACCATCCGTCCGTACAGCAACATGGATGCGCGTTCGAAGTCACCTTCGCGTTGTGCGCGCTCGGCTTCTGTGCGCAGGCGATCGAGCTCCTCGGAGAGCTCGCCCACCCGGTTGAGGGCCTCCTTCTCGTGCTCCCAGCGAGCGTTGAGCTCATCCAGGCGCTCCTGGCGGTCGGCGAGATCAGCGCGCAATCGCTCGAGCCGCTCCTTGCTGGCGACATCGGACTGGTTGGCCAGCGCCATCTCTTCCATGCGCAGCCGATCCACTGCTCGTTGCAACTCATCGATCTCGATCGGTCGTGAGTCGATCTCCATCCGAAGGCGAGATGCGGCCTCGTCAACCAGGTCGATGGCCTTGTCAGGCAAGAAGCGCGAGGTGATGAAACGGTTGGACAACGTGGCGGCCGCGACCAATGCCGCATCGCTGATCTGGACCTTGTGATGCGCCTCGTACTTCTCTTTGAGCCCGCGCAGGATCGCGATGGTGTCCTCGACGGACGGCTCACCCACCATGACCTGCTGGAAGCGACGCTCAAGTGCGGCGTCCTTCTCTATGTACTCGCGGTACTCGTCGAGTGTCGTCGCGCCCACCAGCCGTAGCTCGCCGCGCGCAAGCATGGGCTTGAGCATGTTGCCCGCGTCCATCGCGGAGTCGCCGGTTGCCCCGGCGCCCACGACGGTGTGCAGCTCGTCGATGAAGGTCACGATCTGCCCGTTGCTGTCCTTAATCTCGGACAGCACCGCCTTGAGCCGCTCCTCGAACTCACCGCGGTACTTCGCACCCGCGACCATCGCGCCCAAATCGAGCGCCACAAGCCGCTTACCGCGCAACGACTCCGGGACGTCGCCACTCACGATGCGTTGCGCGAGCCCCTCGACCACGGCGGTCTTGCCGACACCTGGCTCACCGATGAGGACGGGGTTGTTCTTAGTCCGTCGCGAAAGCACTTGGACCACGCGACGGATCTCGGAGTCGCGACCGATGACGGGATCGAGTTTGCCTTCGCGCGCGCTCGCCGTGAGGTCGATGCCGTACTTCTCCAGTGCCTGGAAGGAGCCTTCAGGGTCGGGAGTGCTCACATGCGACGAGCCACGCACCCGCTCGAAGGCATCCCGCACGACGTCGGCATCGAGTGGCGCGACTGCGGCTGTGGCCTCGGCACCTCCGCGCGTGATCAGTCCGAGCAACAGGTGTTCGGTAGAGACGAACTCGTCGCCGCGCGCACGCGCCTGTTCGGCGGCCGACTGAAGCACTTCTTGCAACGAAGCAGACGCCTCCGGCGCCCCGACCGAAGCGCCGCTGGCCGCTGGCAGGCGGGCCGCGGCAGCCGCCGCCCGCTCGACGATGGCGACTCGATCGGCGCCCGCGGCATCGAGCACCGACACGGCGATGCCGTCGGTCTGGTCCAACAGCGCCAGCAGCAGGTGCACCGGCTGGACCTGCGGGTTGCCGGCATGGACCGCCCGGCCAACGGCGTCTTCAAGCGCTTCGTTGCTCTTTGTTGTAAGACGAACGTCCATTGCGTACCTCGTTGAATCAGGGGAGTAAATAGGCGGAAGCGGGCTCAGCCCTGCGGTCGCCACGGAACGACCGCACGCGACGGTCCGGCTCCCAGCGCATGCAGTCGCGCGAGCAGGTCAGTGACCTGGTTCTCGAGCTGCACGATCCGTTTGATGCCGGCCAGGTTCACCCCGGACGCAGCGAGTCGTCGTATCTCGATCAGTTGCTCTATGTCGTCCTGCGAGTACAGCCGACGCGAGCCCGCCCGACCTGGTGAGACTAGGCCGAGGCGGTCGTACTGGCGCAGCGTCTGCGGGTGCAGTCCGGTGATGCGCGCGACCACTGAGATGACGTAGACGGGTGAGTCGCTAGGCAGGTCGAACGAACTCATCGCGCCTCCTCCATCACCAGATGTTCGCGCGGGTTGTGATCCGCGGTGGCCTCCGCATAGGCCGTGAGCGCTTCGCGGGCCTCGCGGTTGAGGTTGTGCGGTACGGCAACTTCGACCGTGACGAGCAGGTCGCCGGACTTGTTCGCGCGATGCACGCCCTTGCCCTTGACCCGGAAGGTGCGGCCGTTCTGTGTGCCGGCCGGCACCTTCAGCGTCACAGTGCTTCCGTCCAGGGTCGGCACGGTGATCTGTGAGCCGAGGGTCGCCTCGGGGAACGACACCGGCACGGTGATCGTGAGGTTGTCCCCCTTGCGACCGAAGACGCTGTGATTGGAGACATGAACGATCACATAGAGATCCCCGGGTGCGGCCCCGTTCATCCCCGCCTGCCCCTTGCCCGGGATGCGAATGCGTTGGCCAGGCTTCACGCCGGCCGGGATGCGCACCTTGATCGTGCGGGTCCGCATCGTCGCGCCGCTGCCGCCGCAGACCGAGCAACGGGTCTCGATGACCTGGCCCCGACCATGACAGGTCGGACAACGCTCGGGCAGCGCGAAGCCGCCTGCATTGCGAACGATCTGTCCCGATCCGTTGCACGTCGGACAGGTGTTGATCGGCGTCCCGGGTTCGGCTCCAGTCCCGCGGCAGTGCTGGCACGTCGCTTCGCCACGCAACGAGAGCGGCAAGGTGACGCCGTTGACCGCGTCGGTGAAGTCGATGTGGACCTCGGACTCAAGATCTGCGCCGCGACGCGCCTGCTGGGCGCCGCGTTGCCGACCGAAGATGCCGCCGAGCACGTCGCCCAGACCGCCGCCGAAGTTTGCTCCGCCTCCACCTCCGAAGAGATCCGAGAAGTCAACCTGCGGCCCAGCACCGCCGGGACGGCTCTGACCACCGGCCCCGCCACCGCCACCTGGGAAGCCGAACCCGCGCGCGCCGTATGCGCGCACTTCGTCGTACTCCTTTCGCGATGCATCGTTGGACAAGACGTCGTAGGCCTCGGAGACCTCCTTGAAGCGCTCTTCAGCCTTCAGGTCGCCCTTGTTCGCATCCGGGTGGTGCTTCTTCGCGAGCTTGCGATACGCCTTCTTGATTGCATTGGCGTCGGCATCCTTCGCAACGCCTAGAGATGCGTAGTAGTCCTTCTCGAGGAAGTCCTTCTGGCTCACGTGACCTCCGGTGCCTCGTCACCACCTGGCTCCGCGACGCCAACACGTGCGGGTCGAACCACTCGGTCGCCGAATCGGTAACCGGGTTGATAGATCTCAGTGCAGGTCGGCACCTCGACGTCAGCCGAGTAGCGGTGCGTGAGCGCTTCGTGAATCTCAGGATCGAACGGTTCACCAACGGTCCCGAACTGCCGCAGTCCCAGCTTTGCGACCACAGCTTCGAGCGCTTCACCAACGGACTTGAATCCGCCGACGAGTTCGTCGTGCTCGCGCGCGCGGCCGATGTCATCGAGCACAGGCAGCAACTCGTTGAGCACCGACACCGTCGCCTGATCGCGCGCGACATCTCGGTCGCGTTCGACCCGACGTCGGTAGTTGGTGTACTCCGCCTGCACTCGCTGCAGGTCCGCCGTGCGTTCGGCGAGCGCAAGCGTGTTGTCGTCAATCGAACCCGCGGATGCGCGTGTGGAGCCCAGACCCTCGGCACCTTCGATGAGCAGTTCGACGGACTCCTCCTCTGACGGACGCAGTGCGCCCGTCAGAGGATCGATCCGCCGCCTGTCATGCACGACCGGTCCCTGTTGCTCCTCGTTGACCTCGCGGTCCGCGAAGCGATCGGTCACTTGCTCGCCTCTTCTGCCTCGTCCTCAACGATCTCGGCGTCGACCACGTCATCGTCAGAGTCAGACTCGCCAGCCGACTCGTCCGCGCCAGCACTCTCGCCGTCACCGGCGTTCGCGGCCTCGGACGTGTAAATCGCGTTGCCCATTGCCTGGCTGGTCGTCGCGAGCTTCTCGGTCGAGGTCTTGATCGCCTCGATGTCAGTGCCCTCGAGTGCAGACTTCGCCTCGGACAGTGCGTCGTTGACGTCGTTCTTGATGTTCTCCGGGACCTTGTCGCCGCTGTCGCGAAGGAACTTCTCGGTCTGGTAGACCAGCGACTCCCCGGTGTTGCGGACTTCTGCCTCCTCGCGACGCAGACGGTCTTCCTCTGCGTGCGACTCGGCGTCCTTCATCATCCGATCGATGTCGTCCTTCGGAAGTGCTGAGCCACCGGTGATCGTCATCGACTGCTCCTTGCCCGTGCCCAGGTCCTTTGCGGACACGTGCACGATTCCGTCGGCGTCGATGTCGAACGCAACCTCGATCTGCGGAATACCGCGCGGTGCCGGCGCGATGCCGGTCAGGTCGAACATGCCGAGGCGCTTGTTGTACTGCGCCATCTCGCGCTCGCCCTGGTACACCTGAATCTGCACCGACGGCTGGTTGTCATCGGCTGTCGTGAAGATCTCCGATCGCTTGGTCGGGATCGTGGTGTTGCGCTCGATCAGGCGCGTCATGATGCCGCCCTTGGTCTCGATGCCCAGCGACAACGGAGTCACGTCGAGCAGCAGGACGTCCTTGACCTCGCCCTTGAGGACACCGGCCTGCAGGCACGCGCCAACAGCGACGACCTCGTCCGGGTTGACGCCCTTGTTGGGCTCCTTGCCACCGGTGAGCTTCTTGACCAGTTCGCTCACCGCCGGCATACGCGTCGAACCACCGACCAGGACGACCTGGTCGATCTTGTCCACGCTGACTCCGGCGTCCTTGATGACGTGCTCGAACGGTGCCTTGCAGCGATCGAGCAGATCAGAGGTCAACTGCTCGAACTGCGAGCGTGTGATGGTCTCGTCGAGGTGCAACGGGCCGTCAGCTGAAGCGGTGATGTAGGGAAGGTTCACGGCGGTCTGCATGGAGGCAGACAACTCGATCTTCGCCTTCTCCGCGGCTTCACGCAGTCGCTGCATCGCCATCTTGTCCTTGGACAGATCGACGCCGTGCGCGTTCTTGAACTGGGTCACCAGGAAGTCGACGACCTTCTGGTCCCAGTCGTCGCCACCGAGGTGGTTGTCACCACTCGTGGCCTTGACCTCAACGACGCCGTCGCCGATCTCGAGCAGGCTGACGTCGAAGGTGCCGCCGCCGAGGTCGAAGACCAGGATGGTCTGCTCCTTGTCGGCCTTGTCCAGGCCATACGCCAGAGCAGCCGCGGTCGGCTCGTTGATGATGCGCAAGACGCTGAGCCCCGCGACCTCGCCGGCCTCCTTGGTGGCCTGGCGCTGTGCGTCGTTGAAGTACGCGGGCACCGTGATGACGGCGTCGGTGACGGACTCGCCGAGGTAGGCCTCCGCGTCGCGCTTGAGCTTCTGCAGCACGCGCGCGCTGATCTCCTGTGCGGTGTATTTCTTGTCGTCGATGCTGACGGTCCAAGTCGTGCCCATGTGTCGCTTGACCGACCTGATGGTCCGGTCAACGTTCGTCACGGCCTGGCGCTTTGCGACCTCGCCGACGAGGACTTCGCCGCTCTTCGCGAAGGCGACGACCGACGGTGTGGTCCGGGAGCCTTCCGCGTTGGCGATGACTGTGGGTTCGCCGCCCTCAAGAACTGCGACGACGCTGTTGGTGGTGCCGAGGTCGATTCCGACCGCTCGTGCCATTGATTCCTCCGGGTGTGGTGCTGGTTTCACAACTAAGTTGAGTCGCGTCGACTCATGTTTCCTGACAGCATAACCACGGCCCGGAGCGGCCGCATTCCCCAATCTGGACCATATTTCATCCGAATCTTGTCGGCAGTTCCGGACCGGCTGCGCAATCGGGGCACGTGTGCCACGACCCTCCAGACGGTTGAACTCGGCGGGGTCAAGCTCCCCCGGCAAAGACGTGAGCCACGAGAGGGCTGCCGGTGACCCCGCTGGGCCTGCGCGAGGCGCTAGATATCCTCGCGCCGGACACTTGACGCGCCTCGACGGCGAGCGCGGCGCAGTCCGGCAGGGGGACTTTATGGTCGTGCGGCTCGCGCTCGGGCTTGCCATCATCGTGGTCTGCCTCGCAGTCGCCGCCCGCCGGATGGGCTTCATCGGCCGCACGATCCGCAGCGGTCAGGCCGCACCCGGACGCACCGACGACAAGCCCGCACGCCTCGAGACCCAGGTCACCGAGGTCGTCGGGCAACGCAAGTTGCTCAAGTGGTCGGTGCCCGGTCTCGCACACGCTTTCGTCTTCTGGGGCTTCATCGTCTTGTTGCTCACGATCGTCGAGGCGATCGGAGCACTGTTCGACCGCGACTTCGCGATCCCTGTCATCGGGCACTGGTGGGTGATCGGCTTCGTCGAGGATCTGTTCGCGTTGCTCGTCGTCCTCGGCCTGCTCGTCTTCGTCGTGATCCGGGTCAAGCAGAACCCGCACAACCTCGGTCGTTGGTCGCGCTTCTACGGATCGCACACAGGTGCTGCCTGGCTCGTTCTTTTCATGATCTTCAACGTGATCTGGACGCTGATCCTCTATCGCGCTGCGCAGATCAACACCGGCCACTTCCCTTATCCGCCGGACTCCGCCTTCCTGTCCAACGCACTCGCGAAGGCACTCAACCCGCTCGGGTACAACGCGAACTCGGTCATCGAGACCGTCGGTCTCTTGCTGCAGATCGCGGTGGTCTTCGGATTCCTCGTGCTCGTCGCGTACTCCAAACACCTGCACATCTTCTTGGCGCCGCTTAACGTCATGTTCTCGCGACGACCCAACGCGCTCGGTCCGTTGCTGCCCATGTACACCGGCGACAAGCTCATCGACTTCGAGGATCCGGGCGACGACGACATCTTCGGCCGCGGCAAGGTCGAGGACTTCACCTGGAAGGGCCTGCTCGACTTCTCGACCTGCACCGAGTGCGGTCGTTGCCAGTCGCAATGCCCGGCCTGGAACACCGAGAAGCCACTCTCGCCCAAGCTGCTCATCACTGATCTGCGCGACCACATGTTCGCGAAGGCGCCCTACGTGCTCGCGGGTGGTGAGCACGCAGGGGAAGACGTCCTCGCGAAACTCTCTGAGCAAACACGTGCCGAGGCCGAGCGCCCGCTGGTCGGTCCCAAAGATGCAGCCGGTGTCATCGACCCCGATGTCCTCTGGTCATGCACGACATGTGGTGCGTGTGTCGAACAGTGCCCCGTCGACATCGAGCACATCGATCACATCGTTGACATGCGGCGCTATCAAGTCCTCGTCGAGAGCGAGTTCCCGAGCGAGCTCAACGGGCTGTTCAAGAACCTCGAGAACAAGGGCAACCCGTGGGGCATGAACGCCTCAGACCGGCTCGCCTGGGCTGCTGATCTGCCGTTTGAGGTGCGCACGCTCGACGGCGATATCCCCGACGACGTCGAGTACTTGTTCTGGGTCGGTTGCGCAGGCGCTTACGAGGACCGGGCGAAGAAGACGACCCAAGCGGTGGCCGAGCTGCTGCACATTGCAGGCGTCGAATTCGCGGTGCTCGGCGACGGCGAGACATGCACCGGCGACCCGGCCCGTCGAGCCGGAAACGAGTTCCTCTTCCAGATGCTTGCGCAGCAAAACGTGGAGACTCTCAACGAGATCAAGGCGAAGCGGATCGTCGTCACTTGCGCGCACTGCTTCAACACATTGCTCAACGAGTACCCGCAGATCGGCGGCACCTATGAAGTGGTGCACCACACCCAGTTGCTCAACCGCCTCGTTCGCGAGAAGCGACTGGTGCCGGTGGCGCCGGTCGAAAGCAAGGTGACCTACCACGACCCGTGCTACCTCGGACGGCACAACAAGGTCTACACACCTCCGCGCGACCTCATCGAGGCGCTGCCGGGCGTCAAGTTCGCGGAGATGCCGCGCAACAAGGACCGCGGCTTCTGCTGCGGCGCTGGTGGTGCCCGGATGTGGATGGAAGAGACGCTCGGCACGCGCGTCAACACCAACCGCACCGAAGAAGCTATCGCGACCGGCGCCGACACGGTTGCGGTCGCCTGCCCGTTCTGCCGCGTCATGATCTCTGACGGCGTCGGTGCGCTTGAGTCCGAGATGGACGCCGCCGACCAGACGCAGGTCATGGATGTCGCGCAACTGCTGCTGAGCAGTGTCAAGCGCGCCGAACCCGTGGGCTGACTTACGCGCCTGGCGCAACGTTTTTGACGAAGTGCGCAATGGCGGTTGAATCGTTAGGTGTCCGGCCCGATCGTCCAACGACTGCGCGGAAGCGTCTTTGGCTTCCGTGACTTTCGGCTGCTCGCGATCGGACAGTTCGTTTCAACGATCGGCGACCAGATCTTCCCGGTCACCGTCACGATCGCGGTCCTCAACGCGCACGGCACGGCTACCGACATCGGGCTGGTGCTGGGGGCGCGCTGGCTCGCGGTCGTTCTGTTCGCACTGATTGGTGGCGTCTGGGCCGACCGATTGCCGCGCAAGCTGGTCATGATCACGGCCGACTGCGTGCGTTTCCTCGCCGTGGCGGCACTTGCGTTCTTCCCCGGTACTCCCCATGTCGTCTGGCTTGCCGTCCTCGTTTTCCTCGTCGGCGCAGGGGAGGCGTTCTTCCGGCCAGCCGAAAGCGCACTGCTACCCAGCCTGTTGCCCGCAGATCGACTGCAAGCAGCGAACGGAATCATCAGCGTCGGCTTGCGGTCCGCGGCGGTGATGGGTCCCGCCATCGCAGCCGTGCTGGTTGCGTTGATTGGCGTGCGCGTCGGCTACGCCGTGGACGCGGTCACGTTCCTTGTCTCGATGCTCACGTTGCTGTGGCTGCACGAACCGCCACACAAACGCATCGACATCGAGCACGCGCCGTTCCGCGAGGAGTTGCGTGAAGGCTTCGACGAGTTGCGACGCCAGACCTGGGCGCTCGCGATCATCGTCACGGCCACCCTGCTGCTCTTCCTCGTCATCGCACCGGAGTCCGTGCTGCTTCCCGTCATTGGCCGAGAGCGCTTCGGCGGCAATGCGGTATATGCGGTTTCCCTGGCGCTGTTCGCGCTGGGCGGGGTTCTTGGCGCGGTGATCGCGATGCGGTGGCGCCCACGGCAGCCGGGGCTGAAGGTCTGGTTGATCGGTCTTTCGTTCATCTTGATCGACTTTTCGCTGGCCTTCTCGCACACCGCTTGGGTCATCCCGGTCGCGTACTTCATCACCGGCGCATGTTGGGAGCCATTCAACGTGTTCTGGGCATCGGCGCTGCAACGCGAGATACCCGGCGAGCGACTCGCGCGAGTCTCGAGCATCGACTGGATGGCGTCGTTCGCCTTCTTACCGTTAGGTATGGCCTTAACAGGACCAGCTGTCGCCGCGTTCGGTGCTACCGCGGTGCTCATGGGCTCGGCGGTATCGCTGGTTGTCATGACAGTGGTCGTTCTGCAGGTGCCCGGTGTAAAGGAGTTCCGCAATCCACTCCCCGTCGGCGAACTCACCGATCCAGAACCACCGGTTGCGATCTAACGATCAGGAAGGCTGGCTGCATGAGCGTCACTCCGGATCGGTCAGCTGCCTACTTTGACGGCTGGTACGCCGACATGCTCCACAGCCCGCGCAAGGACGAGATATTGCAGCGCCACTTGGGTTTGCCTGTGCACTTGCTGTCGACGAGCACGCTGACCTGGTCAGGCATCGCCGAGGTCACCGCCATGCTCGACCTCGCACCCCAAGGAACGTTGCTCGACCTCGCGTGCGGACGAGGCGGCCACGGCATTGAGATTGCCAAACGCACCGGCGCGCGTCTGGTGGGCGTCGACTTCTCCACCGTGGCCCTGCAACAGGCACGAACCAGCGCGGCACAACAGAATGTGGAAGCGACCTTCGTGGAAGGCGATCTCGCGGCGACAGGCTTACCCGACGAAGAGGTCGATGCCGTGCTGTGTATCGACGCGATCCAGTTCGCGAGCTCTCCCGCCACGGCATACGACGAGATACATCGCGTTCTCAGGCCTGGCGGACGTGTTGTGCTGACCTCATGGGAGGCAGTCGATCGCTTCGACGAGACGCTTTCACAGCGGCTGCTTGCCGTCGATCTCGACGGTGGACTGATCGGAGCCGGGTTCACGGACGTCCGTGTGATCGACAAGGCAGACTGGCGAGCAGCCGAACGAGCGCTGTGGGAGGAGGCAGCCACACTCGACCCGGCGAATGACCCTGCGTTGCAGTCGTTGCACAACGAAGGTGTCCGTTCCTTGGCGGGGTGGCACCGCCTTCGCCGCGTACTGGCAGGAGCCCAGCGACCATGACAGCAACGTCAAGGCACGCAGCCGCGATGCCGATAGGGCGTGGGTGAGAGGTCACCGCGCTGCCGCACGCCCAAACATCATCCGCCGCACCGCCGCGACCTCGTTGGCGATTCTCATGATCACGAGTGTGATCGGTGCCACCTCGGCGCTCGCTTCAACAATCAACGGACCTGACGTCTCGCACTGGGACCACGTCGACGGCAAGGCGATCACCTGGACGCAGGTTGCCGCCAGCGGACAGAGGTTTGCTTTCGTGAAGGCGACCGAGAGCACGACGTACGTCAATTCGTACTACGCCGGCGACGTAGTCGGTGCCAAGGCGGCCGGGCTAGTCGTCGGCTCGTACCACTTCGCGCGACCGGCGATGCCCCTCTCGACAGCGACCGCCCAGGCGAAGTACTTCCTCGCGACGACTGGTTCCCTTCGCACGCGCTCGACGCTGCCGCCCGTCCTCGACCTTGAGGTCACCGGCGGCCTTAGCAAGACGAACCTGGTCGCATGGGCAAGTACCTGGCTCTCGACAGTGCAGTCGCTGAGCGGACGCGTCCCGATGGTCTACGCCAGTCCGAGTTTCATCACCGGTCCGCTGGGCAACTCGACCGCGTTGTCGAGGTACTACCTCTGGCTTGCGAAATGGTCGACCGTCGCGCCGACCGTCGCATCGTTACCCGGTGGGTGGACGACGTGGACGTTCTGGCAGTACACGGACGCCGCGAAGGTGGCGGGGATCCCGGCGACTGCGGTCGATAGCTCACAGTTCAACGGGTCGACGAGTCAACTCGCAACCCTCGCAGACGGCACGGACGGATTGGCCGTCCCGACAGCTCCGTTGAATCTCACTGCCGCCACCAATTCAAATGGCACAACGACCGTGACGTGGACCCCGCCAAGCGACTCGGGAGGGGCGCCGATCACTGCTTATCAATGGACCGTCGACGGGGTTGCTCAAACTCAAGTGACCGTGGGTACTTCCGGGACGGTCATCAGCCTGGATCCCACCCAACCTCATGTGTTCACCGTCGCCGCCACGAATGCGGTCGGCACTAGCGCGAAGGCGTCGATGACCCTTGAGGCGGACGGGACCATCGACCAGGGAGTCGCTCCATCGGCCAGCACCACAGTAGGAATCGCCGCGACACGCAACACGGTGACCGCGCCCGTCGGCATCACAACGACCGTGCGACGCAGCGGAGGTACGCACGGAGTATCTGGCGCGCATGTGACGGTGTCCTTCTACGTATCATCAGGCACCCGGCCTGCACCGATCAATTTGGTCGCGAACGGATCAGGGACCGCGACCACTTCGGTGGCCATCCCGAGCAACGCGACGATCTACGTTGCATACGCAGGCGCGGCTGGCCTGGCGGTATCCCAAGCGAAGTTGTACAGCGGGGCCTATCCCACATTGACTGCCAAGCTGTCGGCGACGATCGCCGCGGTGCGACACCCGGTGACGCTGTCGGGAAAGACCTCGACAAGACTGGCTGGCGCAATCGTCTACCGCCAGGGTTACTACAACAAGGCGTGGCACAGCTGGGCAAGTACACGGGTCAGTGCGACCGGCACATATGCGTTCGTCATCACGCCTACCGTGGCGACCACAGACATCTACCGCGTCTACGTCGTCGGAAACTCATGGCACTACGCCTCCGGCAGCGCGAGTGTGCGTTTGCGTGTGACCTGATCGCAAGGTGACCTGATCACCGCGCGTCAGGCATAATCTCCGCGACGGCACGCCGTCGCGCGGGTGTAGTTCAATGGCAGAACATCAGCTTCCCAAGCTGACAGTGCGAGTTCGATTCTCGTCACCCGCTCCCTTCCCTCACTGAGCAAGATTTGTGCATTACGCTGACGCGCGGACACGGTGAGGGGTGTGCGTCGGCGATGAAGGTCTCAATCTGGGGCTCGTGCGTCACACGCGATGCCTTCGAGATTCGACCGCACCTGTTCGACTCGATCGACTACCACGCTCGAACGAGTTGGGTGGCGCAAGCGGCGCCTGCGCCAGGTGCGAGCCTGGATACGACTCCACTGGATCCGGAGGCACCGGCCTTCCGGTTGCGGATGGTTCAAGAGGACGTCGAGCGCCTCGTCGTCCACAGTCTCATCGAAGCCAAGTCAGACCTCATCGTCTTCGACCTCATTGACGATCGCCTCGACCTAATCGACGCCGGCGAGGGTGCCTGGGTCACGGACTCGGATTATCTGGGGGGCACCCGGGCGAAGGAACAACTTGCTGAAGCGGCCCGGAACCCTTTTCGTTCCCCCGAGCGAATCGAATACTTTCGCGCGGCCGTCGACGCCCTCCTCCCACGACTGGCCGAGATCCCGTCCACAACGCCGATCGTCCTGCACGCGGCCTACTGCACGCCGTTCGTCAACGATCCCGACGTGACATTCAATGCAGGGATGGCGAATTTTGCGATGACGGCCAACGACGCGTTGGCTGCTTTCGGCCGAGAGATTCAACAAGCCTTGGGACCTCGACTGCTCACGTTCGAGTCCCAGCCGGCAGTCCATCGCGCGGATCCGACCCACAGGTGGGGCCTGTCCACCTACCACTATGAACGTGACTACTACGTCGATCTGCTCGATGCGTTGGAAGCGGCGGCCACCGGCCGCGCACATTCGGCCCTGGTAGCCGACGCAAGCCCCACCCAACCGCCGCCCTGGGTCATCGTGGAAGCCACGCGAGTCGCTGAGGCCCAACGCGTGGCCGATGCCGAGCGCCAGGCCGAAGCCGCACGAGTTGCCGACGCCAAGCGAGTCGCCGACGCCGAGCGCCGGGCCGAAGCCAGGCGCCGCGCGGCTCAAGCACAACTCACCCCGGCGCGTCGCGCCCGAAAATGGCTAGCACGCCACGCACCCGAGTCCGTGAAGAGCGCCTACCGCAAGGTCCGCTGAACGCGACTGGTCAGGCCGGGCGGTGGGCCCAGTCAGTGGCGATGTGTCTACCCGCGCCGTCGACCGGGGCTGAAGCTTCGCCGCCGCACTCGATCCTCTGCTGCAAGACTAAGACGATGGCCGCAACTCACGTCGAGGTCGAGCGCAAGTACGTCCTGCCGGACGGAGTCGACCTTCCTGACCTGACTCGTGTGCCGGACGTCGCGACCGTCGAGCATCGCAACGACAACCTCGACGCGGCCTACTACGACACGAAGGATCTGGCGCTACTGCACAGCCGGGTAACACTGCGCCGCCGTACCGGTGGCACGGACGCAGGGTGGCACCTCAAGACGCCGCACACCGACGATGAGTCCGCACGCACCGAGTTCGGGGTCCCGCTGCAGGACGACATGCCCGCCGAGCTGGTCGGCAATGTGCGCGGCTTGACTCGCGGTCGTTCGTTGATCGAGGTGGCACATATCGCGACCAAGCGGAGCGCCCTCGTACTTCGTGACAGTGCTGGCCACCCATTGGCCGAGGTCGCAGTTGACGACGTCTCGACACATGACAACCTGCGTGGCATCCAGACCGCGTGGGTGGAGGTCGAGGTCGAGCTCGTCGACGGCCAGCCAAGGGTGTTAGACGAAATCGACGAGCTGTTGCGGTCTGAGGGGGCCCGACGCCCCACACACGTGTCGAAGCTCGCGCACGCGCTCGGCCGCGACGATGCAAAACGGGAGATCACCGATGGGCAGCGCACAGCAGCCGACGCACTTCGCGCCTACATGTGTGGCCAGCTCGACGCGCTGCTAGCAGCAGACCTGCGCCTGCGCACCGCGCCCGACGACGACGCGATTCACGACCTGCGAGTGGCCGCACGCAGAATGCGGTCGTGCCTGGCGGCGTACCGGTCACTCTTCGCGACGGATACGACGAAACTGCGCGCCGACATTCGCTGGATAGGGGTAATGCTCGGTCGCGAGCGCGACGATCAGGTACTGCTTGCCCGCCTGGACAGTGAATTCGAACATGAACCGGCCGAAGTCCCCGCAACCGAGGCGCGTGCCTGCCTCGACGCCTGGCTAGACAACGAGATTCGCGCGGCGCACGAGGACAGCGAGCAGACCTTGATGTCCCCACGCTACCTGCGGACCCTCGACCGGCTCGCGCGTCTCATGGACGCCGATGGGTTCACCGACTTGGCCGACGCGCCCGCGGCAGAGGTCCTAATCCCTATCGCCCAACGAAATTGGAAACGCGTCCATCTTCGCCACTCGAAGTGGCAGCATGCCACCGGCAACCATGACGAGGCATTGCATGACGTCCGCAAAGCGGTCAAGCGCGCGCGTTACGCGTTCGAGTTGCTCGATGCACCCGGCATCGACGTCTCGGCAAGAAAGGTGAGACGGACCGTCGATGACCTCGCGGACCTGCAGGACCTGCTCGGTCTGCACCACGACATGGTGGTGACACGCCAGGTGTTGGTGCGCCTGGCCAGCCAAGCGGATGCGCCGCGGGACATCGGGTTCACCTTCGGGCGACTGCACAAGAAGTCCGAGCTCGACGCCGCGGGAGCCCTGACGCAGTTCGTTGAACAGTGGCCAAATACCAATCGGCACGCCAAGGCGATCAAGCCGCGGTAAAACGCATAGCCACGCTAAAACGCATACGAGCGCGTACCGCAAAGTTCGATGAACTCGACCCGATCAGGCCGGACGACGAGCCCAGTCAGTCGGGATGTCCGAGCCACCCTCGGGTGTGAGGCGCGCGCCGAATTGCACGAGTTGCGGCACTGGCGAGATCGGGCCGGCGACGAGTGCCTGCCCCATCGCGAACGACGCAGACGAGCGCACCATCCCCGCAGGAGCGTGCGAGAAGGTGCGTGCGAGGTCATCGAGGTCCTGCGCCGAGTTCACCCGCATCAGGACGAGGTTGTCGCACTGCGACACCACGTTGGTGTGCACCTTTGATGGTCGTTGCGACGCGATGAGCAGATGCAGTCCGTATTTGCGTCCTTCGCCCGCAATCACGACTGCCAGTTCGGTCGACAGCCGCCGCACCGCATCCTCGGTCGTGTCGGGGGCGACGTTGTGCGCCTCATCGATCACGACCAGGACGGGTCGTCGGTTCAATCGCTGCGACCACAGTCGACTGAGGACCGCCGCAGCCATGACATCTCGTTCGGCAGGAAGCGTAAGCGAACCCAGGTCGAAGACAAGCGCGCGCCAGTCGTCGTCATCGAGACGGGTCAACGCACTGAACGGGTTCTCGTGCCCCCACAGCGACCACTGGTCAATGCCGAGGTTCTGGGTCCGGCGCGCCAACGCCTGTAAGCCCTCATCCTCAGCGCCCAGCGTCACCTGATCCATCGACGTGACGCCCTCGCTCGCTCGCATGCTCACTACCCGGCGCAGCGCGTTGTACTCCTCCTGGTCGCGGATGGGGTCGAGGTCGAGCACGCGTAGTTGCAGATCGACATCCACTTCATCCACATGCAGCTTCAGCTTGTCGCCGGTGAGAATCTCGACGCGCTCCGCCGACCCGCGCAAGCTCGCTGCGTCCTCGGGCGACTGAGCCTCAGCGCCTTCGAGCAGCTTGTTGAGATTCACGTAATCGGAGTTGGGATCCAGAATCACGATCCGCAACGAGGTGCGCGCGAGCAACTGCTCGAGCAGCACACCCGTCGAGTACGTCTTGCCCGAACCCGACTGCCCAACCATGAACGTGTGGCGCGCAAAGCCTGCCGCGATCAAGTCCGCCGGCGCCGAACTCGTCGCCGATTGCCCGATCCGCAACGTCCCGCGACCACGCGCCGTGGATGATGCGAGAGCAGCAGCCTCCGCCTGGGTGGCCGGACGAAACGGGACGTCGACGAAGCCCGGCCCGCCGTATGCGGTTATCGTTCCCTCCGCCAGCTCGCCAAGGACACGGCCCGAGGCGACCAGCACTTTGATCCGCGGACGCATCGATCCGCTGCGCACGGTCCCGGCGCGCACCTGCACGGCCGCGGCCAGTTCGACGACTACCTCCGGGCCCTCCTGAGTCGTGATCCCAAGGTCATCGACGAGTCCGATCAATGCTCCGTTGGGTGTAGTGAGCACGACCAACGAACCAAGTCGTACATCCGCGCCGGGCACCGCCTCCAACGAGAAGCGAATGCCGTCGCTGCTGTGCGCGGTCTGCTCAATCGACATGCGGGCCGCGAGTGCCTGCTGCACTGTCGGCAACTCGCGCGCCGAACCGTCCGACGCCTGCGTCAGATCGCTCACGATCGCGAAAGGTCAAGCAGATTGGCGAGGATTGCGCTCGCGCGCCGAACGGGTAGCGACACGTGGCCCTCCTCGGCTTCGTGGTGCACGCGCGCACCAGGCACGTTGTCCGCTAGCCAGTTGCCGTGCGCCGGCGGCACCATTAGATCTGCATCACCGAACCACACCGCAACCGGTACGTCGATGACCGAGAGGTCGAAACCCCACTCCCGCAGCAACGCGAAATCGTCATCAACCCAACCGTCGACGCCATTGCGCAGGCCGTCCCGCATGGTCTCGACCATCTCGTCCCCGACCGCCTCAGTGAACGCGGACACATCTGCGGGCGACAGCAGCGACGCCATCGCCTCGACGATCTCCAGGCCAGTTGCTTGCAGCATCTCGGTGGTCTCGCGCTCCATGAATGCGCGAAGTTGCGACTCGCTCGTGTCGGCGAGCGCGAACTCCTCGATGTTCGCCTCACCCATTCCCTGGGTCCAGGCATCGCCCAAGATGGGCCGCGGCGCCGTGCCAGCAATCACCGCAGCCGCTCGCACACGATCGGGCAGCAGCGCAGCGGACGCGAGAGTATGCGCACCACCGCCAGACCAGCCGGCCACGACCGCGGCCTCAACCCCAAGCGACTCGAGCACCCGCCCGAGATCGCGAGCAGCGTCGGCGACCGACCGGCCCGGCAAACGAGTCGAGGCGCCATAGCCGGCACGCGAGAGCGCGATCGTCGGCACGTCATGCGCCGCGGCCGCTTCGAGCATGGCCGCCGGAACCAGTCCCGAACCGGGCGTGCCGTGCCAATAGACCAAATGCAACGAATCAGAACCAGTGGCGTACCGAAAGGTCTCGCAGACTCGGCCCTCGCCGACGTCCGTCAGCGAGCGAACAGCAGTGTGACTACTCGGATCCGACGACATCGTCGCTGTCATTCTTTGTCACGTCGACATCATCGTCATCGTCCGACAGTGGATCAAGCACCGTGATGAAGGTTGATCCGATCAATACCAAGATGAAGAGGATCAACGTGATGACGTGCACGGACGTGCACCACAGGCAGATCGCGTTGATCCGAAACAACTCGGCCCAAACCAGTCGCGCCACAAAGACGATGCCGATCGAGACGGCCGCGATGCGAATCCACTTTGTCCACAGCCACCGCCACACGAACGGCGCGCACAACCCGACCATGCCGACGAAGAAGAGCAGGCCCAGCAGCGCAACCGGAATGCCGAAGAGTTTCGAGTAGACGCTGGTGGTGACCTTGACGCAGTTGATCTTGCCGGTGTTGGGGCAGGACAGGACGAGCTTCGTGTCGTAGTGCTCGATGGTCAGGTAGATCGAGATGCCAAGGCCCGCCAACGACAAGAGCCAGCTCGGCCAGGTCACCCACGCCGGCACATAGACCTCGCGCTTCGGTGTCTTCGCCGCAACCGCCGACGTCTCGTTGCTCATCTCGCGCCCTGTCTCGTCACGAACCGCTGATCACGAACCACTGGGGAGCTTGGCCGCGCCCGCTTGCACTGCGGGAGTGTTGCAGACACTGGTTGGCGCGTTGTTCGTGACACCGCAGATCGCGGCCGTCAGCACGTTCGCAGCGCCATCGACAGCCTGCGCCACCTTGGTGGTGGGGTCCTGCATCTGCTGGGAGATCTGGGTCCAGTCGAGCCCGTCGAGGACCTTCACGTCGAAGCTCGCCCCCGACACGATGTACTTGCCGCCGATGTTGACATAAGGGATGCCAGCCGCGGCCTGGTAGAGCGAGTTATCGCTTGCGGACAACGTGTCGAGTGCCTTGCCGTTGCGGTCGTAGATCTCCGCACCGGTGAACGACACGGTCGTGCTCGTGTACGACGCACCGTGGTACGAGAACGTATCGAGGTAAAGACCGTCCGCGTTCGACCGGCCGGTCTGCAGGGCAGCGAAGGTGCCAAAGCGCGACAGCGCTTGGGTCAGGGCCCAGCGTTGACCAGCGCAGTAGGGGCAGAACTCGCCGCCGACGTAAAGCACCCGCGGCTTGCCGTCTGCGGTCAAAGTGACCGACGAGTCGCCAGCCTTCGGCTGGTTTGACGAGGTGCCCACCCCGACGCTGTTCAGCGTCGCTTGCGGCACGTTGACGACTGCGTTGATCACGGACGACGAAACGGGACCTGGCGTGAACGCGACCGAGTCCTTCTTGCCATGACTGAGGCCCCACAAGGCGCCGATCGCGATGACAACAACGCCGACCCCGAGGACAAGGGCCAAGCGCGAGCGCTGCCGCCGCTTGTCGGCGTCGGCTTGCGCGGCGCGTGCTTCGGCAGCGCGCTCGCGCGCGCTCGGCTTCCGATCGCTCGACGCCACCGGTGCCTTGACCTAGGAGGTCGTCAGCTTGGTAGCGCCGGTCGTGACTGCCGCGGTGGAGCAGACGTTCGAGGGCGCGTTCTTCGTGATGCTGCAGACGGCTGCGGCAAGAACGTTGGCGGTGCCGTCGACAGCCTTGGCGACGTCGCTGTTCGGGTCCTTCATGTCAGCAGAGATCTGCTGCCAGGTCAGACCCGAAAGCACACTGACGTCGTAACTCGCGCCCGACACCAGCCACACGCCACCGATACTGATGAACGGAATCGAACCTGCACTGGCCTTCGGGACATACGGAGCCGAGTCGTACTTGGTCAGGATCGCCTGGTCGCCAGACGACAGCGCGTCCAGCGGCTGCCACCCAGTGCCTGCGGCGTTGACCACGTTCGAACTCTGCTCGACACCGGTAAAGCTGACGTAGTCGCTCGTGTACGTCGCACCGTGGAAGGTGAACGTGTTGACGCTGGCTGGCGTGTCAGTGGCTGAGGACACCATCGACCCAAGACCAGACCAGGTGCCGAAGCGCGAGAGTGCCTGGACGACCGCCCATCGCTCACCGGCGCAGTACGGGCAGAACTCGCCGCCGACGTAGAGGATCCGGGGCTTGCCGTCCGCGGTCAGGGTGACGGTTGTGCCGATGTTGGACGGAGGGTTCGAGATGGTCCCGTAACCCACCGTGTCGAGGGTGGCTTGCGGGACCTGCACGACGGCATTGACCACACTCGCGGGCATCGGCTTCTGCTGGTACGCGCCAGATGCGTTTGCCGTGGACTTGTGGGTCAGGCCGACGGCCACGATCACGCCGATCAGGATCACGACCAGGACGACGATGCCGCCCACCCAGAACATGTTGCGCCGCTTCTCAGCCTTCTGCTGAACCGCGCGCATCTCTGCGGCGCGCTCGCGCGCACTCTGTTTGCGATCACTCTTGCCCACGAAAGCGCCCTTTCAAGCTTCGGCCCCCTCGGGCGCGTGCGGCCTAAGTATCCCGTATGGGACGCGCAGCCCTGGGCACCGGTCCTGGTAACCCTCTGAGAAAGTCCCCGGCGTTGGTCGCGCGCAAACTCCGGGAGGGTCACATCAGGCTGAGAGATGCTCGGTGAAGAAGGCGGAGATCCGCGCCCGCGCGTCCGCGGTGGCCGCTGGGTCGTGGCGAAGGCCGGTGACGTTCGAGATCACGTTCAACGGGGTCCGTTCAGCGCGGCGGCTCATAAACGCGTGGGTGGCTCCTGGGTAGACCTTCACGTCGTGCTCGACCCCCGCTCGCGCGTAGGCGGACTCAAGTTTCGGACCGGCCCCGCGCAGCGTGTAGTCCTTGCCGCCGTAGCTCGCCACAACTGGGCACGAGCCGCTGACTGCCTCATCGAGGTCCTTGGGCAGTTGCCCGTAGGCCACGCTCGAGGCGTCCCATCGGTCATCAGACGCGAGCAAGATCGCGAAGCCGCCGCCCATGCAGAAGCCGGCGATCCCGGTCGAGGCGGTGCAGTCCTCGCGAGCGGCAAGCCAGTCGCGCGCCGCGTTGATCTCCTCGACAGCCTGCCCGCTGCCCGTTCGCATGGAACTGGTGACCGCCCGGATGCATCGGCGCATCCCACCGCGCGAGAAGAGATCGGGCACCACCGCCAGGAAGCCTTCGCTCGCGAACCAGTCCGCGTGCTCGCGCATGTCAGGGGTCAGCCCGAAGGCCTCGTGGATCAGGACGACGCCAGGACGCTCGCCGGGATGGGCCGCAGCGTCCGGAATCGCCAGGTAGGCAGGCAGCGCCTGGGTGACCTGGCCGGGCGAAATGATCACGTCAGGCATGGCGAGAGCCTTGCACACGGTTTCGTGCATTTCCTTGCATAAGTTACCGGCGAGTAGCATCATTCGTACTGACGAGTAACCACATCAGCAACACCTGCGACCAAGGCGAGACCATGACCGAGAGCCACTACCGCGCCAATCTCCGCGACATCGAGTTCGACCTGTTCGAGCTTCTGGAGCGCGGCAAGCTACTGGGCACCGCGCCTTACGAGGACCTCGATGAGGACACGGCTCGTTCCATTCTGAGCGAAGTCGAGAGACTCGCGGTCGAGCAGCTCGCCCCCTCCCTGGCTGACGGGGACCGCAACCCGCCGGTCTTCGACCCCGCAACCGCCAGCGTGACGATGCCGGAGTCGTTCAAGAAGTCCTACCGCGCCTACCGAGACGCGGAGTGGTGGCGCCTTGATCTGCCGCCGCAGCTGCACGGTCAGCCGTGCCCGAGATCAATTCGTTGGGGCGTCGGCGAGCTGGTTCTTGGGGCCAACGCACCCGTTCACATGTATGCGTGCGGGCCGTCATTTGCCGTCGTGATCGATGAGCTCGGGACACCCGAGCAGAAGAAGCTCGCCGCCACCATGGTCGACGCCGTTTGGGGCGCGACGATGGTGCTCACCGAGCCCGACGCCGGATCGGACGTCGGCGCGGGACGCACCCGCGCAATCCCGCAGGACGACGGCAGCTGGCACATCGAAGGCGTGAAGCGGTTCATCACCAGTGCCGAACACGACCTTGCCGACAACATCGTTCATCTGGTGCTCGCCCGACCGGTCGGAGCTGGCCCTGGGACCAAGGGCTTGTCGATGTTCATCGTGCCAAAGTTCACCTGCGACTGGGAGACCGGCGAACTACGCGAACGCAACGGTGTGCGCGTCACGAACGTCGAGCACAAGATGGGACTCAAGGTTTCGACGACCTGCGAGCTCACTTTCGGCGCCGATAAGCCGGCAGTTGGTTATCTGCTAGGGGAAGTGCACGACGGCATCGCGCAGATGTTCCACATCATTCAAGACGCACGAATGATGGTCGGCCTGAAGGCGATCGGCACGTTGTCGACCGGATACCTCAATGCGCTCGACTATGCGAAGCAGCGTGTCCAGGGCGCGGACCTCGTTCACAATGCCGACAAGTCTGCGCCGCGCGTCACTATCACCCATCACCCGGACGTGCGCCGACTGCTCATGCTGCAGAAGTCATACGCGGAGGGATTGCGCGCGCTCGCGCTCTTTGCCTCCTGGATTCAGGACGACTCGATCGTTGCTCGCTCGACTGGCATCGACGCGAACGAAGTGATCGCGCTCGAGCATCTGTATGACCTGCTGCTGCCCATCATCAAGGGCGCGGGCTCGGAGAAGTCCTACGAGCTGCTCGCCTCGTCGCTGCAGGTGCTTGGTGGCTCCGGCTACCTGCAGGACTACCCGATCGAGCAATACATCCGCGACGCGAAGATCGACACGTTGTACGAGGGCACGACGGCGATCCAGGGACAGGACCTGTTTTTCCGCAAGATCGTGCGCGACGAGGGTCGCTCGCTGACGCGGCTGCTGATGATGGTGGGCGCGTTCGTCAAGGACGAAGACGGCGACGAGTCGTTCGCAGGCGAGCGGGCGGCGCTTGGTAAGGCGCTCGCCGACACCCAGAAGCTCGTCGAGTTGATGGTCGGTGACGTGACCGCGGCGCAGCAGGACCCAACTCGCCTCTACCGCGTGGGTGAGAACACAACCCGGCTGCTCATGGTGCTCGGTGACCTGCTCGTGGGCTGGTTGCTCCTTCGTTCGGCAGAGGTCGCGGGCGCAGCCCTTGCTCGGACCGAGATCAGCGAGCGGGACCGCGACTTCTACACCGGCAAGGTTGCGGCAGCACGCTTCTTTGCGTCAGCGGTGCTGCCCGGGGTGGGTGCGGCCCGGCGCGCTGCCGAAGCGGTCGACGGCTCACTTATGGATGTGCCCGAGTCCGCCTTCTGACCCTAGGGTCGGGGTCATGGCTGTATCGGCATTCGTCCAGAGCCTCATTGACGCCTACGGCGACGAACTCGCGGCACTCAACGAGCTAGCGGAGTCACTCGACGAGTCGGAGTGGGCGCTGCCCACCGAGCTGCCCGGCTGGTCAGTGCACGACAACTTCGCGCATGTGGCCGACCTCGAGCGGCACATGATCGGCGAGGCCACGACGCATGAACCTGACTGGTCCGCGCTGCCGTTCATCACGACGCCCTGGCAGCAGTTCGTCGAGCGGGGAGTCAACGAGCGGCGGACGTGGAGCCGCGAACAAGTCATCGACGACATGCGCACTGCGGGTGGCGCACACATGACCGCATTGCACGATCCGACCATCACCGACGACACCGAGATGATGGGGCTGATGGGTCGACCGATGCTAGCCAAACGAATCCTGCGGGTGCGCGTCTTTGATCTGTGGGCGCACGAACAGGACATCAGACGCGCTACAAATCGACCCGGCAATCTGTATGGCCCCGCCGCATTCATCTCGCGAGATCGCATTTGCGACAACTTGCCTAATGCGATTCAAAGCGAGGGTGTCTTGCCGCCCAACTCGTCTGTGCGCATTCACCTGCACGACGAGAAGATGGACTCGACGCTGACGGTCGCGACCGATGCGACCGGTCAGTTGGCCGCACCCGACATCGACGTCGATGACCCCAGCGTCACGATGACCATGGACTGGCCAATGTTCGTGCGCGTCACGTGCGGGCGCATCGACCCCGAGACTGCTGTGACTCACATCGACGTGCACGGGGACGACTCGTTGGCCGTGCCCTTGCTGTCCACGCTCGTCGTCACCCCCTAAGCCGCCGCCTTTGCTATCCCGGGTTAGGCGATGCCTTCGCGGGCTAGGTGCGGCCAGGGATCGCGCAGGGTCGAGGCGACATCGGCCAGCACACGCGATCCCGAGTTCGCCATCAACCATCCGGTGGTCGAACGACAACGTCAGCTCGCAGACCGTGCGCGGCACGACGGCGCCACCCACGACCCACGGCCGCTGCACGGCTTGGCCTAGAGCAAGGATCGCGGCCTCTCCCGGGTTGATGATCGGCGTGCCGCCGTCGACGCCGAAGACGCCGACGTTGGTGATCGTGATCGTGCCGCCCAGCATGTCGGTGGGTGGCGTGCGACCAGCGCGAGCCTGCCCGACCAGCGACGACAGGCCCTGGGCCAGCTGCACCAGCGAGAGCGTGTCGGCATCCTTGATGTTCGGAACCACCAGACCGCGCGGAGTCGCCGCCGCGATCCCGAGATTGACGTAGTGCTTCACAACGACTTCGCCGGCCTCGGCATCCCACGACGCGTTGATCCGCGGGTAGCGCTGTGCCGCCCGCGTCAGCGCCCACATCGACAGCAGCATCGGACCGACGGTCGTGCCATCGAATTCCGGCATCGCGCGCAGCGTCTCGGCCAAGCGCATCGACTCGGTGATATCGAGCGTCACCCACTCGGTGACGTGCGGCGCGCTGAACGCGCTGCGCACCATCGCGTCGGCCATCGTGCGCAAGACTCCGCGCACCTCGATGCGCTCTTCGCGTCGGTCGGCCAGATCGCGCTGTGGCAACGGCGCGAAGACCCGCGACTCCCGCGCACTGGATCCATTGGTGCCGCGGCTTGCCTGCCCGTTGGCCGCATCGCCCGCGGCGGCTTCCAGATCCGCCCGAGTGACGACACCACCAGGACCAGTCGGCTGCACTGATGCGAGATCTATACCAAGGTCGCGGGCACGTTTGCGCACCGGCGGCTTAGCCAACACCGGACCCGACGATTCTGCGGCCGGCCTAGCCGCAACGTCCGCGCTCACCGGTCGCGACGGAATCGGCGCCGACGAGCGGCGGGCTCGACGCGTCGACGATGACGCTTCGACTCCGTACCCGACAAGGACTGCCTCGCGTTTGGCACCAGGGACTTCGAGCTCGGCCACCTCACGTGCCTGCTGCACCTCAGCGTCACTGATCTCGCCACCGGACGGCTGATCGCTTGCACCACCGACGCTGATGATGGGCGTCCCTACCGCGACGACCTCGCCCTCAGCGACAAGCAACGCTGAAACCACTCCAGCAAAGGGGGACGGCAACTCGACCGCGGCCTTCGCCGTCTCGATCTCGCACAGAACCTGATTGACCGTGACGGTGTCTCCGACCGAGACGTGCCACGACAAGATCTCAGCCTCGGTCAGCCCTTCACCGACATCGGGCAGACGGAAGTCGCTCATTTCCTCACCACGCTCGTACACGATCGACCGCATCGAGCACGCGGTCCAGGTCAGGCAAGTAGTACTTCTCGAGTCGCGAAGCAGGGTAAGGAGTCGCGAAGCCGCCTACGCGAAGCACTGGCGCCTCGAGCGAGTAGAAGCAACGTTCGCTGATGCGCGCGGCCACCTCTGACCCGACGCCAAGAAAGACCTGCGCCTCGTGCACGACGACACATCGCCCGGTTCGTTGCACTGATTCAGCGACAGTGTCGAAATCGAGAGGAGAAAGTGAACGAAGGTCGATGACGTCGAGTCCGATCCCTTCCTCACGTGCTGCGGCTGCGGCGTCCAGGCAGGTGCGGACCATCGGGCCGTAACAGACGACAGTCACGTCATTACCCGGATGCACGACGCGGGCGCTCTCGAAGGACTCGACATCAGCGTGACCAGGTACGAGCGCCTCGTCGACCTCGTCCTTCTCCCAGTACCGACGCTTGGGCTCGAAGAAGATGACCGGGTCATCACACTCGATCGCCTGCTGCAGCATCACGTACGCATCGCGCGGATTCGACGCCGTGACCACACGCAGACCCGCTGTGTGGGCGAAGTAGGCCTCGGGCGACTCGCTGTGATGCTCAACCGCACCGATGCCGCCGCCAAAGGGGATGCGCACCGTCACGGGGAGTGTGTTGTCCCCGCGCGAGCGGTAGTGGTGCTTGGCCAGCTGGCTAACGATCTGGTCGAACGCTGGGTACACGAAACCGTCGAACTGGATCTCGCACACGGGTCGGTACCCGCGCATCGCCAACCCGATCGCGGTCCCGATGATTCCGGATTCGGCGAGAGGCGTGTCGATCACCCGCGACTCGCCGAAGTCCTTCTGCAGGCCATCGGTGACGCGGAAGACCCCGCCGAGCTTCCCGACGTCCTCACCCATCACAAGCACCTTGGCGTCGCGTTCCATTGCGCGCCGCATGGCCGTGTTGAGCGCCTTAGCGATGGTCATCGTCGACAGCGTCACAACAAGGCCTCCGCGTCAGCGAAGCCGGCGAGGTACTGCGCGTACTCGGCGCGCTCGGCGGTCACAAGCGGCTGCTCGGTCGAGTAGACATCGTCGAAGATGTCCAACGGCTGCGGGTCGGGCAATGCCAAGCAATCCGCCCGCAACTTCGCTGCAAGCTCGTCCGCCTCCGCTTCGATGTCGGCAAAGAACGAACTGTCCGCGTACTGGTTCTTGTAGAGGTAGGACTTCATTCGCTCAAGGGGGTCCTTGAGCTTCCACGCTTCGAGGTCGCTGGCCAATCGGTATCTGGTCGGGTCGTCGGACGTCGTGTGCGCACCCATCCGGTAGGTGTATGCCTCGATGAAGGTCGGGCCGCCCCCGTCGCGTGCTCGACGCAAAGCCTCACGCGTCACTGCGAGGGTCGCGAGCACGTCGTTGCCGTCTACTCGCACGCCGGGGAAGCCGAAGCCACTCGCGCGTTGGTAGAGCGGGATCCGACTTTGCTTCTCCAATGGTTCGCTGATGGCCCACTGGTTGTTCTGGCAGAAGAAGACGACGGGGGCGTCGAAGACGCTCGCCCACACAAAGGACTCGTTGACGTCACCCTGACTCGACGCGCCATCGCCGAAGTACACGATCACAGCATCGGTGGCGTGGTGCTTGTCCTCGCCGGTGGTCATCGCGTCGCGCTGCATCCCCATCGCGTAGCCAACCGCGTGCAACGTCTGAGTGCCGATGACGATTGTGTAGAGCCCGAAGTTGTGCTCGTGCGGATCCCAACCGCCAAGCTTCACGCCGCGGAAGAGCTCGAGCACCTGGATCGGCTCAACCCCACGGCACCAGGCGACGCCGATCTCGCGGTAGGTCGGGAACGCGAAGTCGCTTGGCGACAGCGCGCGGCCACTGCCGACCTGCGCCGCCTCTTGACCGAGAGCTTGCGCCCAGAGCCCAAGCTCTCCTTGCCGTTGCAAGGCCGTGGCCTCCACATCGACGCGACGAACCAGGGCAAGGTCGCGGTAGAGGCTTCGGTACTCCTCGGGGGCGAGGTCGATGTCGAACTCAGGGTGGTGCACGCGCTCGCCTTCAGGGGTGAGCAGCTGAACGAGATCGACCGGATCGGACTTCGCCTCGGGATACAGCACGGACGCACTCCCTTCGCGACAGCGCCCACGGGGTCTCCGCGGCGAGTCACTCGCCTCAGCAGCGACAACCGCTGCACTGCTCCCACCAGGTCGCCCCGGCCTACGGAGGACCGAGGATCGCCCGGCCGCACCAAAGTCCCATGGTGGCACGGACCGACCCGCGAGCGGACCTCCGACCTTCCCTTATGGACCAACTGAAGCGGACTCGTAGTGGGCCAGCGACTGCTCGTCCTGAGAATAGGCCCGACCGCGCACGACCGGGCAGCGTCCGTGGAGCGGACGACCCGGATGTGAAGCACAATGTGCCCGTGCCAATCCGGGTATTTCTCCTCGACGACCACGAAGTGGTGCGGCGCGGTCTCGCGGACATGCTCGGTCTCGAGCAGGACATGGCCGTTGTAGGACAGGCCGGGTCTGCCGGAGAGGCCCTGGTTCGGGTGTCTGAGTGCGCACCGGATGTGGCCGTGCTCGACGTGCGACTCCCTGATGGCAGTGGGGTCGAGGTCTGTCGCGACATTCGTTCCGCGCATCCGCAGATCAAGTGCCTGATGCTCACGTCGTACGCGGATGACGAGGCGCTTATCGACGCGATCGTCGCTGGCGCCTCCGGCTACGTGCTCAAAGACATCAAGGGCAACGATCTAGTGGCTGCAATCAGGTCGATCGCCGCGGGTCGTTCGTTGCTCGACCCAGTGGCCGACCGCGCGTGTCTTGGAGCGCCTTCGCAGCGCTCGCGAGACCGACCCCAAGCTCGACAGCCTGACCGATCAGGAGCGGCGGATTCTCGACCTCATCGGTGAAGGAATGACCAACCGCCAGATCGGTGCCGAGCTCTATCTCGCCGAGAAGACGGTCAAGAACTATGTGTCCAGCGTGCTCGCGAAGCTCGGCATGCAACGACGCACCCAGGCGGCTGCCTACGTCGTGCGACTGCAGAACCAGAACCAGAACCGTCGCGACTAACGCGGGTCGCCGCCGACCCTTGAGTCGACCCCGGCTCTGCGTCGACTAGACCTCGGGAGCGACGGTCACCTGCCAGGTCACTTTCGTGCCCTTCCCTTCCGCCGTTGCCGGGGCCACCGAGCACCAGCCCCCGAGACCGGCCGCGCGCAAAGCGATGTTGCGCAAACCAGAGCGCCGCCCTCCTGGCGCCACTCCGACCCCGTCGTCGGTAACCGTCATGAAGACCTGGTCGTCGCGCACTCCGATCTCGATATCGACTCGGGCGGCCTGCGCGTGCCGGGCCACGTTGGATAACGACTCCCGCAACGCCGCCACGAGCTGACCGGCAACCGCTTCGTTGACTCCCGCGTCTACCGCACCGACGAACGCGATGTGCGGCGTGAAACCGAGGGCAGGTGCCGCCACGCTGATCTCTGTTATGACACGCGCGCGCAAGCCCGGCAGTGCCGACGTATCAGTCGAGGAGTGCAGGGCGAAGATCGTCTGCCGGATCTCGCGGATGGTGGCGTCTAGCTCATCGACGGCGTCGTTGACACGCTGCACGGTTGGCGAGTCTGGATCCTCTGCTCGCGCAGCGCCCTGCAGCATCATGCCGGTCGCAAACAGCCGTTGGATCACCAGGTCGTGCAGGTCGCGCGCGATGCGATCGCGATCCTCGAAAAGGGAAAGGCGCTCGCGATCACGGCGGGTGTCGTCGAGGACAAGCGCCACCGCGGCCTGCCGCGAGAAGGCCTCCGCGAGCGCGAGATCGTGGTCGTCGAAGCGCTTGCCGCCGCGATAGTTCGCCACCGCGATCGCACCGACTGTCCGTTGCGACGCAACCAGCGGCAGCAGCATGCAAGGGCCGAGGGACACATACACCGGATGATCCGAGCGTCCGAGCCCGCCGAGATCCTCAAGAACGATCGAATTACCGGTGCGGATCACTTGCGACGAGTACGACCACTCGTCGTCGAATACCATCCCGGCGAAAAGCTCCGCCGCATCACCCGCGACGTACTCGACGATCATTCGGCCATCGCTCTCCTCGAGCATGATGGCCACACCGTCCGCTGGCGTGCTCTCCATCACCCGGTCGGCGATGAGACCAAGCACGTCATCGAGCTCGGCACCGGCAAGCACACGGGTGATGACTTCGTTTGATGCGCGCAGCCAACGCTCTCGGCGCTGCGCGTCGGCTTGCAGATGCGCGTTGTCGATCGCCGTCCCGATGGCCACGGCCAGGGCGGTCAACGTGCGTAGCTGATCGGGCGTGTAGTCGTCGGCAGCGCGCGCAATGGTCAGCTCGCCGAAGGACGGCTCCGCCCTGGTGCTCACCGTGACACCACCTCGTACCGGCAGCTGAGCGAGCGTGGTACCTGCGACACACAACACGACCTGGCCTGTGGTGAGCACCGCCGCCTGCGAATCGGTCGTGTCGAGCGTGGCATCAACGATCCGCTGCAGCACGACCAGCAACTCGGCTGGCTCGGGGACGCCGAGCAGGCGGTCGAGACCCTCGTCGGGCCGCCCGCCCACGACCGTCTCGCTCACGTGCACGACGGTAGCGGTGTCTGTGCGCCCACCTAGGGTGAAGCCGTGAGCACCCCACGCTCAGAATCGAGTCCTGCGACACGGTCACCAGCAGCATCCAGTACCACGGACGCTCGCTTCTGGATCGCGTTGATCACGGTGTACATCGTCTGGGGCTCGACGTATCTGGGCATCCGCGTGACGGTGCGCACCATCCCGCCGCTGATCGGCATGGGGTCGCGTTTCCTCGTGGCCGGGTTGTTGCTCAGTGCCTTCTTGATAGTCCGGGGCGGGATCGGCTCACTTCGGGTGTCGAAGGCGACGTTCGGTGCGCTGCTCTTTGTCGGCACGTTCCTGCTGTTCGGTGGCAACGCGATGGTCGCGGTCGCGGAGCGCACCGTGCCATCTGGGCTTGCTGCACTTCTCGTTGCAGCGGTCCCGCTGTGGATCGTGGTGCTGCGCGCAATGATCGGGGATCGACCGACTGGCGTCACCCTCCTTGGAGTTGGCATCGGATTCCTCGGCATCGCGCTGCTCGCGCTGCCAGGCGGACACTCGGGCGGGGTTCAAGCCTGGAGTGTCTTCCTCATCATCGGCGCTGCCCTGTCCTGGGCAATCGCCTCGGTGGCACAGACCCGCCTTCCGATGCCGACCGATCCATTCGCGGGCACAGCCTGGGAGATGGTCCTCGGCGGACTCGTGATCCTGATCGGCGCAGCCGTCGCGGGCGAGTTCCACGGGTTCTCGCTGTCGCAGGTAAGTGGCGAGTCTTGGTGGGCCTGGATCTACCTCACGACAATCGGATCGTTGGTGGGCTTCACCGCATTCATCTGGGCACTAACGCACGGGCCGGTGTCGCTCGTGTCCACCTATGCGTTCGTCAATCCGGTGGTCGCGGTGTTCCTCGGCGCGATCATCCTCAGCGAGTCGGTGACGGCGTACATCATCGGCGGCGGCGCGCTGGCCGCTGTCGGTGTTGCATGCGTCGTCTTCGGTGAACGATCCGCATCGCCGACGGCTATCGACAACCTTGACGTCTTGCCCGAACAGCCCTAAGTCGCCCGTGCGCGCAGCCAGGCCTCCGCGAGGTCCATGAATGCCTCGTTGGCGGCTAGTTCACCGATGGTCACACGCACGCCCTCACCGGCAAACGGGCGCACGGCCAACCCATCTGCTGCGCAAGCAACGGCGAACGCCTGCGTGTCCGCACCAAGACGCAGCCAGACGAAGTTGGCCTGGGTATCGGGCACCTGCCAACCGGTCGCGCGCAGTGTGCGCACGACTCGCTCGCGTTCTGCCACCAGCGCGTCCACGCGCGCGAGCAGCTCGTCGGTGGCGTCCAACGAGGCGATCGCGGCTCGTTGGGCGATCTCCGAGACACCAAACGGAACAGCCGTCTTGCGCAGCGCTTCGGCCACCGGCGACTGGGCAATCGCGTAGCCGACCCGCAGGCCGGCCAGCCCATACGCCTTTGAGAACGTCCGCAGTACCGCCACATTCGGCCGCTCGCGATACAACGCAAGCGAGTCGATCGGATCCGAGTAACCAACGAACTCCCCGTAGGCCTCGTCGATGACGACGAGTACTTCGTCGGAGATCGAGTCGAGGAATCGGACCACGTCGCGGTGGTGCAAAGCAGTACCGGTCGGGTTGTTCGGAGTGCACAGCAGCACGAGTCGCGTGCGGTCCGTGACAGCCGCAGCCATCGCCTGCAGGTCGTGGTTCTCGTTGGCATCGAGGGGCACCTGCACCGCCTTGCCCCCGGCGATTGCAGTGAGAATCGGGTACGCCTCAAACGATCGCCAGGCGTACACGACCTCAACTCCCGGATCGATCATCGTCTGCATCACCTGCTGCAGCACACCGACGCTGCCCGTCCCGACGGCAAGATGACTCTCGGGCACGCCCGCGGCCTCCGCGAGGCGGCCGATCAGGGCGGCCGCAGACAGGTCCGGGTAGCGATTGGCCGAAACGGCAGCGTCCGCGATAGCCGCCGCAACACTCGGCAGCGGCGGATAGGGATTTTCGTTCGAGGACAGCTTGTAAGAGGTGGCCCCCAGGCTTGTCGGGGCAGCCGCGCCCGGCACATAGGTGGGAACGGCGTCGAGTGCAGCCCGCAGCCTCGGTCCGGTCACGCGGGTCAGCGTAGGACCGTAGGGTCAGTCACGTGAGTTTGCGGTCGCGTGCGCTAGTCCTTGTCGCAGCCTTTGCGGCGTTGCTGCTCATCGCCGCGCTGCTTGTCGTGCGCTACCACCCGTTGCGCAGCGACTACTCGCAACTTGAGCTCGAACTGCTCGTAATCGGGCTCATCCTCCTGATCGTCTTGTTCATCGCGGTGCGCACGTTGTGGTCCCTCGCCGTCCTGCCGCTGCGAGACCTGCAGGAGGACCTCACCGCCGTGTCCGACGGCGAACTCGAGCTCGTGATCGAGGCCTACGGGCCATCGGAGATCCGTGATGTCGGGCTCGCCGCAGAACTGATGCGACAACGACTGCTCGCCGAGATCGATGAAGCGCGCGCTGCCGATGAGGCACTCGCCCAACGAGGTCCCTTGGTCGCGGCCCTACGCGACGAACTGGCACCCAGCGGAGCCTTGGCCAGCCTGGCGACTGTCGATGCCGCGGCTCAACTAGTGCCTGCCGAGGGAGTGCTCGCCGGCGACTGGGTGGACATCGTGGCACTGCCCGATAGCCGGGTCGCCCTGGTCGTGGCTGACGTCGCAGGACACGGCGCCGAGGCTGGTCTCGCCGCGCTGCGGATCAAGCACACGATCACGGTCGGGCTTGCTGAAGGCCAGTCACCGGGATTGATTCTTACTCGTGCCGCCGCGACCTTCGCCCACGAAGAAGAGCGCTTCGCAACCGCAGTGATCGTGGTCGTCGATCCACAGACGCGCACCTTCATCTGGGCCAACGCGGGCCACCCGGCTCCGTTGCTCTTCGGCGAGGACGGTCTGGCCTTGCTAGATCCGACCGGCCCGATCCTGTCGCGCTTCGGCGGCGAGTGGGACGAGGGCAGCGCTCCGATCGCGGCAGGCGAGATCGTGGTTGGTTTCAGCGACGGACTGATGGAGTCGCACGACGTGGACGGCAACGAACTGGGCGTCGCAGGCATCGTTGGCAGCCTGGGTCGCCTCGACATCCCGGCTATGGCCCTGGTAGGTCGGCTGGTGGCAGCCGCACGTGCACGCGCAGTCGACTGGCGACGTGACGACGTGGCCATCGCTGTGTTGTCGATCGTGCCTGCGCCGGTCACCAACTCCGCGACCGGCCAGCGGTCGCACGCGCCCGCGTCATGAGTTCGGGCCGCCTTACCGTCTGTTTCGTCTGCATGGGCAACATCTGTCGTTCCCCCATGGCCGAAGCCGTAATGCGCGAGCGGCTCAGGGTGACCGGACTAACCGATCGCGTGCGCGTCGAGAGCGCCGGCACTGGTGATTGGCATGTCGGCCACGACGCGGACGAGCGAGCCCGGGCGGTTCTTCGTCGCCACGGCTATCCGCTCGCACACACCGCGCGTCAGTTCGATGCCGATTGGTTCGAACGCTTCGACTTCGTTGTAGTCATGGACACCGAGAACCTTGCAGCGATCTTGTCCGCTGCCGCAGACGATGCAGACCGCGCGAAGGTGCATTTGCTGCGCTCCTTCGATCCGACCTTGGCCGGAAAGGGTCCGGACGCTCAAAGCGTGCCCGATCCGTACTACGGCGGGGGCGAGGGGTTCGAACGAGTTCTGGCCATGATCGAGCGGGCCGTCGACGGCCTGGTTGAGGTGATCTCGACCCAGCTGGTTGAGTCCTCGGGCCAGCACTAGCCCGAGCCCTGCGACGCGGTTAGACCATCGTCACGTAGGGCGAATCGCCGACGGGCACCCGCACAATAGGCAGGGAAAGCACGGCAAGCAGTAGTCCGATACCGGTCAGCCACAGGCCTGACCTGATGTCGTGGATGCCGATGCTCACCGCCCCGATGTGGTTGATCTCAAGCGAGACCCACAGTGCGGCGATGACACCGGTCATGACCATGCCGATGGCCATGATGAGGCGCGAGGCCATCACCCCACCGATCACCAGGACGATCCCGAATCCCAGCAAGAGCACCGCCACCGAACGCGCGGGCGAATCGGTCGGCGCGCCGATCCCGTGGAAAAGGTCGCTGACCGGCGTGTAGCGCGGAGCGAGCACATCGTTGGCGGTCTGGTCGTCGCCGATCCCGCTCATCCATGGCGCAAAAGCGCCAATGCAGATGCAGATGCCACCGGCAACGGCGGCGATGCTGGGGATCGCACGCTGCGGTGAGGCCATGGATGACTCCTGGGTCGGATGGGGCCGAGGCGCCGTGAGTGGTGTAACGAGGGTAGGAGGCAGAACGGCTCAGCGTCGGGCGTTTCGGACATTCGCTGCGCTGAACGAGTGTGGTGCCGAGCGTCTAGCGCAGTCCTAGAAGGCTCCACCCAGGTCGCGTGGCATGTCGGCGAACCGCGAGAAATGACCCTGAAAGGTGACGGTGATCTTGTCCACGGGCCCATTACGGTGCTTGGCCACGTGCAGGTCCGCCTCCCCGGCCCGCTCGCTGGCAGCCTCGTAGAGGTCCTCGCGGTGAAGCAAGATCACGACGTCGGCGTCCTGCTCAATGGCGCCGGACTCGCGAAGGTCAGACAGCAGCGGCCGCTTGTCCGAACGCTGCTCCGGGCCACGATTGAGCTGACTGATCGCCACCACGGGGAGCTCAAGCTCCTTGGCGAGCAGTTTCATCGATCGCGAGAACTCCGCGACCTCCTGTTGACGCGACTCGACCCGCTTGCCGCTGCTCATCAGCTGGAGATAGTCCACGATCACGAGGCCGAGCTGATGACGCTGCTTGAGCCGTCGACACTTCGCTCGAATCTCCATCATCGACAGGTTCGGCGAGTCATCGATGAATAGCGGCGCGTTGCTGATCTCGCCCATTCGGCGCGCGAGTTTTTGCCACTCGTCTTCGTTCAGCCCGCCCGTGCGCATCCGGTTGAGCTGTACCCCCGCTTCGGCGGCGAGCAGTCGCATCGTGATCTCGTTGCGCGCCATTTCTAACGAGAAGATCACGCTGGTGATGTTGTGATGGACGCTCGCCGAGCGGGCAAAGTCCAGACCCAGCGTCGACTTGCCGATGCCGGGGCGAGCGGCAACGACCACGAGCTGGCCAGGATGCAGACCGTTGGTCAAGCGGTCCAGGTCACTGATCCCGGTAGGCACGCCGACGAGTCGCCCGCCGTGGGAGGCAATGGCATCGATCTCGTCCATCGTCGGTTCCATCAGTTGCGACAGCGGCAGGTAGTCCTCGGACGCGCGTCGCTCGGTGACGGCGTACACCTCGGCCTGGGCCCGATCGACCGTGTCATCGACGTCGCTTGAATCGCCGGTGTAGGCCATCTGCACGATGCGGGTGCCGGCTTCCACCAAGCGACGAAGGATCGCGCGGTCGCGGACGATCTGGGCGTAGTAGCCAGCGTTTGCCGCAGTCGGAACCGTCGAGATCAAGGTGTGCAGGTAAGGCGCACCGCCCACGCGGGCCAACTCACCGCTTGCCTGCAGTTTCGCCGAGACCGTGACGGGGTCGGCGGGCTCTCCGCGGCTGTAGAGATCAACAACCGTCTCGTAGATGCTTTGGTGGGCGGGCTGATAGAAGTCCGCACCCCTGATCGTCTCAACGACGTCGGCGATGGCATCCTTGCTCAGCAGCATCCCGCCAAGCACGCACTGCTCAGCGGCCACGTCGTTAGGCGGGGTGCGATCCACGCTGAGATCTGGGCGAAGCTCCGCCACACTCACGCGCGCGTCCCCCTCACTCGGCTGCTCCCCTCACTCGGCTGCTCCCCTCACTGGGCTGCTCACTGGGCTGCCGATCACCATCACCACACCCGAAGGATGCGTGCGGACTCCGACAGTTTCGTCAGTTCGATGCCTCGCGCCCAAGTTCGCCTGTTGATGCGACCCGGGACAACATGTGCGCAACGCCTGTGCAGGGTTGGGACAACATGTGCACAGGCTGTGGAACCAGCGCCGACAGGCCGAACGCTGTGCGCGCTCGCCTGCGGACTTTGGCTCCACAGCCTGTGGACGAAAGAAACTTGCCGAATTGCTCGACCGAAGCCAGTTGGCCACCGGCCGAGGTTGGCTAGCCAGCCGAGTTCACCTACTCGGCCGCCACCAGGACGTCGACGCTGGCAGTGACCTCCGGGTGCAGAGCCACCTCGACTCGGTGGGTGCCGACCGTCTTGATCGGGGTGCCGATCGAGATCGAGCGCTTGTCCAGCGCCGGGCCCCCAGCAGCCTTTACGGCCTCGGCAATGTCAGCACCGGTGACCGAGCCGAACAAGCGACCCGTCTCCCCGGCCTTCGTTGCCAGCTTCACCTCGAGGCCCGCGAGCATGTCGCGCACCTCCTTGGCATGGTCCAGACCGCGGATCTCGCGCGCCGAGCGGGCTCGCTTGATCGTCGCGATCTGCTTCTCGGCGCCACGGTTCCACGCGATTGCGTAGCCACGCGGCAACAAGAAGTTACGCCCGTAGCCAGCCTTGACCTCGACGATGTCGCCGGGGCCACCGAGTCCAGTCACGTCTTGCGTGAGGATGAGCTTCATCGTGTGATCCCTTCCTCAGCGCGCAGTCGACGTGTAGGGCAGCAGTGCCATCTCGCGTGCGTTCTTGACCGCGGTAGCGACGTCGCGCTGGTGCTGCGTGCAGTTGCCGGTCACTCGACGCGCGCGAATCTTGCCGCGGTCCGAGATGTACTTACGCAGCAGCGTTGCGTCCTTGTAGTCGATGTAGGAGGTCTTGTCCTTGCAGAACGCGCAGACCTTCTTCTTTGGCTTGCGCAGAATTGGTTTAGCCATCGTGGTGCTCCGTCTTCTCCGAAGCCCGGCCGTAGCCGGGATGGTGTGCTCAGTAAGTCGTCAGTGAATGAGTTGAATCTCGATGAACGAGGTGCCAGGTCAAAGAACTGCTTAGAACGGCGGCTCTTCGTAGGACTGGCCGGCCGGGCCCGCAGTGGCCCACGGGTCGTCGGAGCCCCCAGAAGCAGGTGCACCGCCTGCAGCAGCGCCGGACTCGAAGCCGCCGCCACCGCTGCGTGAGACCTTGTTGATCCGCGCCGTCGCATAACGAAGTGCAGGGCCGACGTCGTCGACATCGCACTCCACAACGGTTCGCTTCTCGCCCTCGCGGGTCTCGAACGAGCGCTGCTTGAGCCGACCAGTGACGACGACACGCGTGCCGCGAGTCAATGACTCCGCAACGTTCTCCGCGTATTGGCGCCACACACTGCAGCGCATGAAGACGGTGTCGCCGTCTTTCCATTCGTTGGTCGCCTTGTCCATGATTCGCGTGCTCGACGCGACCGTGAACGACGCGACGGCCTGGCCGCTGGGTGTGAACCGAAGCTCGGGGTCCCCGGTCAGGTTGCCAACGATCGTGACTTGGATGTCGCCTTGGGCCATGGCCGCCTACCTGAGGTCCGGTCGCATGACCTTGGTGCGAAGGACCGCCTCGTTGAGGTTGAGCTGGCGGTCGAGTTCCTTGACCGCGTCGGGCTCAGAGTTCATCTCGACGACGGCGTAGATGCCTTCGGTCTTCTTGTCGATCTCGTAGGCCAGCCGACGGCGACCCCAGATGTCGACCTTGTCGACGCTGCCACCGGCTTGGCGAATGACGCCAAGGAACTGCTCGATGGACGGGGCGACGGTGCGTTCCTCGAGTTCAGGATCGAGGATCAACATGAGTTCGTAATTGCGCATGACGCGAAACCCACCTCCTCTGGACTTAACGGCCACGGGCGTTCCGTGACAGGAGGGTTGTGCGTGAAATGCCTGCCCAGGGTACCGGAGTTCCGCCAACCGCTCCGCCAGGCCGTCGACCGAGGTGGGCCTTGCATCGCTCCCCCTACCTCTGCATCGCCCAGCGGCGAGCGTTGCATCGCTGCCTGCACCTCTGCATCCGTTGCAACGACCCAGACGCGTACTGCCCCGATGCAAAGCAGGTTTGGGAACGCCGCGAACGAGGGGCACGCGGGCTGCAGGGGCGCAACGGACGGGTGCTGGCCGAAGGCCGAGGGCGCGGACCCGTCTGAAATGGTCAACCGTCATAGGGTTGCGACGTGGCTGCGCGGTCGAACAAGTCGAAGGCAGGGCGCAAGATCGGCGCGCACGTCGCGCCAGCGAACTCCATCGGAGACGGGGTAGACCGCGGCGCAGACCTAGTCCAGACCTTCCTTGGCAACCCGCAGTCGTGGTCAGCACCGGTCTGCACCTACCCCGGAGGCATCGAAGGCCTGCGTGACGCAGCCAAGGAAGCGGGCATTGACCTCTACATCCATGCCGCGTACCTGATCAACGTCGCCAGCACCAACAATCGCGTTCGAATCCCCTCGCGCAAGTCGCTGCAGGCCACCGTCTCCATGGCGGCCGAAGTGGGCGCTAAGGGCGTGGTCGTCCACGGCGGTTCGGTTCCCGAGGGCGACGATGTCGCGGCTGGCTATGCGAACTGGCGCAAGTGCGTCGACCAACTCGACCAGGCCGTTCCCGTCTTCATCGAGAACACAGCGGGTGGCACGCAGACCATGACCCGCACGCTGGAGTCGATCGCGCGACTGTGGGACGAGGTTGGGCACTCGGGTGTCGGCTTCTGCTTGGACACCTGCCATGCGTTCGCGGCCGGACTCGAGCTGCCTGATGCAGTCGACGCGCTTCGTGCGATCACTGGCCGCATCGATCTCGTTCACGCCAACGATTCGAAGGGCGCGGCCGGGTCCGGACTGGATCGCCACGACAACCTAGGCAACGGACAGATCGATCCGGACGTATTCGTTGCGACCGTAAAGGCGGCGAACGCACCGATCGTGTGCGAGACACCCAACGGGCTGGAAGGTCAGGCCGCAGACATCGCGTGGCTGCGCGAACGTCTCGCAGCCTGAGTCGCGTCGAGTCCCGGTCCGAGTCGAAGCAGCTGTGGCCATTACCGTTCGCACGATCACGGCCGACGAGCACCTTGAGTGGGTAGGTGCGCGGGCGTCCGTGTCGTTCTTGCAGCTGCCGTCTTGGGGCGAGGTGAAGGGCGAATGGACACACGAGTCGATCGGTTTCTTCGAGGGATCCACTCTTCGGACGGCCGCGCTCGTCTTGTATCGACCGATCCCGCGCGTGCAGCGATATCTCGCCTACCTCCCTGAAGGGCCCGAGCTGCCGTGGGCCGAGGTCATCGACGCGCCGGCCGCGTGGCTGACACCGTTGGTCGCGCATCTGCGCTCGCGTAAAGCGTTCACCGTGAAGATCGGCCCGCGGGTCGTTGCTCGCACATGGGAGGCGGCGACCATCAAAGAGGCCCTAGCCATCGCATCGAGCGACTCACCAGCCCCGTCGACTCCGCTTCGTCTCGGCGACGTGCCCGCTGACTCCGTCAACGTGCAGAGCGTGCGACTCATCGACACGTTGCGCGCGCGCGGATGGAAGCAAGACATGTCATCTGGCGGCGGCTTCGGCGACGTGCAACCGCGCTACGTCTTTCAGATCCCGTTGCAGGAACGAAGTCTGGACGACGTCTTCGCCGGCTTCAACCAGTTGTGGCGGCGCAACATTCGCAAGGCCGAGAAAGCTGGCGTGGAGGTGTCGCTCGGATCGCGCGAGGATCTCGACGAGTTCCATGCGCTCTACCTCGAGACCGCTGCCCGGGATCGTTTCACCCCTCGTCCGTTGGCCTACTTCCAACGGATGTGGGACGCGATGCACGACGAGGACCCCACGAGGCTGCGTCTCTACATCGCACGCCATGAGGGCCGCGCGATCGCCGCGACCACGATGATCACCGTCGGCGATCACGCCTGGTACTCCTACGGCGCATCGAGCACTGAAGGCCGCGACCTGCGACCCAGCAATGCGATCCAGTGGCGGATGATCTGCGACGCACATCTTGCTGGCGCACGCACCTACGACATGCGCGGGATCAGCGACACCCTCGATCCCACTGACCATCTGTTCGGCCTGCTGCAGTTCAAGCTCGGTACAGGTGGGCGTGCGGTTGAGCACGTCGGCGAACTCGACCTGCCCATCAACGCGCTTTTGCACCGCGCCGTCAACGCCTACCTAGCTCGGCGCGGGAAGATGCCTTCGTGAGCCTCACTCTGCACGTCGATCTCGACCGGTGGCGGCGCCACCTGGCCCAGGTGCGCGACACGACCGTCGGCCTGGTCCCGGTCATCAAGGGCAACGGCTACGGGTTCGGCAACACGATGCTCGCCGGTGAGGCGGCACTGCTTGGCCTCGACACGATCGCCGTGGGTCGCCCCAACGAAGTCGCGGACGTCGCGGACGCCTTTGAAGGCGACATCATCCTGCTTGAGCCATGGAGCACGCGGACCGCCGAGGCGATTGCTGCGGCCGCAGCAAAGCGGGTGATCTACACGGTCTCGCACCTCGAGGCCTTGAGCCAACTCGCATCGAGCGGCGCATCGACGCGAGTCATCGTCGAACTGATGACGGACCTGCGTCGCCACGGCATCGAGGCAGCCGCGCTAGCGCAGGTTCCCAAACTCGTTGAGTCATCGGCCATCGAGCTTGTCGGGTTCTCGATCCATCTGCCGATCACCGGCGAACCCTCGAGTGCACCCACCGCGGTCCTCGGCGCCGATCGCCTGCTGACTTCGACCGGCTACCGCGAGCCTCCGCTCTACGCCAGTCACCTAGATGCCACCCAGCCAAGCGACCTGCCAGGTGCCATCACTCGCCCCCTGCACATCCGGGTCGGGACGAAGCTCTGGCTAGGCGACCGCGGGGCAACCTCGTGGAGCGCCAACGTGCTCGACGTGCACGAAGTCAGCAAGGGCCAACGGGTCGGGTACCGGCAGCGCCGAGTCGGCGCCGGACACCTCGTGGTGCTCGGCGCCGGCACCGCCGACGGGATCGCGCTTGCCGCGCCGTCCAACCCTCGTTCAATCGGCGCGCGCGGCCGCGCTCTGGCCGGCGGCGGACTCGACGCAGCCGGTCGTGCCCTCTCCCCGTTCACGATCGGCGGGCGCAAGCGCTGGTTCGTTGAGCCGCCGCACATGCAGACCAGCCTGGTCTGGGTCCCCTCCTCGGTGCGCCCGCCAGCCATCGGCGACAGCGTCCCCGTCGAGATGCGTGCCACCACCGCACGTGCTGGGGTCATCGATCTCCGTTAATCAGACGTCCATTGACCGCGACATACCGGAAAATTCATCCAGCCCTTGCGGGTAGCCAATCGGCCGCTAGGCTCTGCGCCCATGGCGACTGACGAGCGGCAGACCAAGACCATCCACGAGTACCTCGCGGAGAACCCCAACGTCGACGTGAGCGAGACCCACGCGGCCTTCTGGGAGATCCTCACCGAACTTAAGGACCGGGTGGCGAAGGCCTTCCCGATCGAGCAGCAGCCTGCGTCAGAGGGCCTGAGCTACTGGTCGACCGATGACGAGTCGTGGGAAGGGTCGATGACCACGTACACCGGTCCGCAGACCGAACACGTGGCGCACTCGTGGATCGGCAACCGCAAGAACTCGATCCTCGACATGAACTTCCAGTGCTGGCTCGGTCAGCAGATCGACGTGCCGCACCTCGTCGTCGTCTTCGGCACGATTCCGCAGATCTTCTACTACTGCGAGCTCGTCGCGCGTCGCGACATCATGGTCGACGTCGACTACCTCGAGCGTTACTACGAGGAGGAGAACGCAGACTTCCTCGCCATGCGTGGTGACCCGCGCTTCACCTGGTCGGTGAGCCACGGCACGTACATGCGCGCGCTCAACTCCCCGGTGTGTCACTCATACACCGCCGAGCGCAGCCCCGAGATCGTTGAGGTGCTGCGCGAAGCAACGTTCAAGCGCTTCGACCGTTGGATGAACTGGGTCGAGAACGCCAAGGAAGTTCCCACGGACGAGCGCAAGGACCTGATGAAGCGCGACCACTTGGTCCGCGAGTACGGCTACACGCTCGACCCGATGAACGTGATCTCCGAGCGCATGCTGGGCAAGGAGCGCACGCAGCAGATGCTTGAGGTTCGCTACGGCAAGCTTCAGATCGAAGCGGCCGAAGTGGCCGCAGGTATCGCGTAGCCGTCCACGCGGCGCGGATCACCGCGCCACCCGCTGCGCCCGCCATCGAGCACGCCACCGGTCGGATCATCGCGTTCGTTGCCTGCATCGTCGAGTGTCATGCGCACCGGATCGGACGTCGGCTGCAGCGCGTCACGCACCACAAAGCCGCACAGGTACAACGTGCCCAGGATGTGCACCAGGATCGAGCTCGCGTACCAACCATCCGGTAAGCCCTTGCCCCCGATGGCAAACTCCAAGTGCCACCAAATGCCCGCGATGTAAACCGCTTCGCACGCCTGCCACACCAAGAAGTCGCGCCAGCGCGGACGCGCGAGCACCGCGAGCGGGATCAGCCAGAGCACGTACTGCGGCGAGTAGACCTTGTTGGTAAGTACAAAGGCTGCGACGACAAGGAACGACACCGCAGCGAAGCGCGGTCGCACCGGCGTGAACAGGCACAGGGCACCGATCGCTATACAGCAGAGCACGAACGAGCCGCCAGCTAGGACGTTCAACGAATCGGCACGTACGCCATGGCCCACGAGTGACAACGCCAGCCAGGGCGAGCCCCAGTCCGCGCCACGCGTGCGCGAGAACGTGTAGAACTCAGCCCACCCACTCGGCCAGGCCAGCCACACCGGCACGTTGACAACGAGCCAGGCGAGGACAGCGCCGGTCAACGCCAGGAGCCACGGCTTGAACGCGCGGGCGCGCAGACACAGAAGCAACAGCGGGCCAAGCAACAACACCGGGTACAACTTCGTTGCTGTGCCCAGTCCGATCAAGACCCCGGCCAACGCCGGATGTCGACGGGCCCAGGCGAGCATCGCCAGTGCGGTGAGACCGACGGCGATCCAGTCCCAGTTGATCTGGCTGGCCAGCAGCAAGCCCGGCGACAGCGCAATCATCGCGGCGTCCCACGGACGTCGTTTGTCCGTCTTTGCCGTCGCGTAGACAGTCACCATTGCGAAGACGAAGAGCAGCACAACCGTCAGGTAGAAGAAGTTGATTGCGGAGTGGGTCGTAAGCAACTTCGCCGTCGCCCAAGCGACGCCACCGATGATGACCGGGTACTCAAGCGGTTGAGTGGCGCCAGCATTGTCAGACGCGTAAGGCGACCCGCCGGTCGCGATGCCACGATCGGTGTAGAGCGGAGGAATGTCGCTGTAGCACATGTGAGCCATCACGGTCTGACCCGCAAAGTTCGCGTTGATGCACGGCCTCTTGGCTGCAAAGCCCACAAGAAATACGAACGTCGCCAACAGCAGGATGACCACAACGGGCGACCAGTACGACGCTCCTCTGACGGCCCGACGGCCCCACGGCCCACCCACTGCGTTGGACGCGGTGGCGACGAACGCGTCGTCACGGCTCGGGGCTACGACTGGCACTCGCGCATCCTGCCCGATGGTTGGTAACAGCGCGCGCACGACTCGGCGCTAGCCGCCTGGTTTCGGACCACCGCTGGCACCGGTGGACGCAGACACGGTTGGACCAGGCGACGCGGGCGGCGTGCTGGGCCCGGTCGATTTGGTGGGCGTCGGAGTCGGGCTTGGACTCGACGTGGGTGATGGCGTGCTCGACTTCGAGGGCGTGGTCGACGGGGTGCTCTTCGTGGTTGCGGGCGGCGGGGTGTACTGGCCGCCCCCACCGCTGGTCGCACCCGGGCTCGGCGTGGCGCCCATACGCTGGTTCTGGGATTCGTACTGGCTGGGCAGTGTGAGTCCGACGACGGGTACGCCCGTCAGCGCACCCGCGGTATACGAAGTCCACATCTTGGCGGGGAATGAACCGCCCGCGACAGAGCTGTAACCGCCGGTCCCGGACAGCGAAACAATGCCGCCAGCCGAGTTCTCCTTGAACATCGCGACCGCAGTCGACAGCTGCGGCGTAAAGCCGACGAACCACGCCGAGACGTTGTTGTCAGTCGTACCGGTCTTCCCAGCAGCTGGACGATCGAGTTTCTGCGCGGCGTAGCCGGTGCCGTCAGTAATGACCTTGGACAACGCATAGGTGACCATCGCCACCGAGTCAGCGTCAAAGACGCGCGTCGGGTTGATCTTCACCTGGTACACGATCGAACCGTCGGTGTTCTTGACCGAGGACAAGATGTGCGGCGGAATGTAGAGGCCGCCCGAAGCGAGCGTGGCGTATGCCGAGGCCATGTCGAGCACGTGCGGAGTCGAGGTGCCGAGCACGCTGGACGGGTAAGGCGCAAGACCCGGCGTGGACGCCGGTACCCCCGCTGCCGTGGCCGTATCGACGACTGCTTGCGGCGTGATCTGCTCTTCGAGATTGACGAAGGCAGTGTTCACCGAGTTCTCGGTCGCCTTGAGCAACGTGATGTTGCCATAGGAGACGTTGCCCTCGTTGTGCGGGCGATAGGTCGGATAGCCGGGGAAGTTGAACTTCTGCGGGCTGGATCCGTCGAAGTGATCACTCAACGAGACCCCGTGCGACATCGCATACTCCAGCGCGAATGCCTTGAACGTGGAGCCCGCCTGCGCGCGTGCTTGGGTCGCGTTGTTGAACTGGCTCACCTGATAGCTCGCCCCGCCATAGATCGCGGTGATCCCACCTGTGGTTGGGCTTACCGATGCGATGCCGATGCGCAGTCCGGTCGTCTTCGACTTCGGCCCTTCCTTCGCAACCGCAGCAACTGCAGCGGTTTCGGCCTTCGGGTCGATCGTCGTGTAGATCCTCAACCCCCCGGCAGCGATGGTGTCTTGCGAGATCCCATCGGCGGTGAGTTCCCTCTGCACCATGTCGATGAGGTAGCCCGTCTGACCGGGTCGCGGTGCGCTCGTGGTCTTTAGCGCAACGAACTTGGGGAAGACCTCAGCAGTGCGCTGCGCATCCGTAAGCCAACCGCGCTTGACCATGCCGTCTAGCACGTAAGCCCAGCGCGCTTGCAATTCGGTGGTGTTCGCGGTGTTGGCGAAATAGCTGGGCGCCTGGATCACACTGCCCAGCACCGCCGCTTGCGACGTCGTCAATGAGCCGACGGGCACGCCGAAATACGCCTGTGAAGCTGCCGCGACGCCGTACGCGCCACGACCGAAATACACGGTGTTCAGGTAGTCCTCGAGGATCTGATCCTTTGACATCGTCTGATCAAGCTTTACCGCGACGACCAGTTCCTTGACCTTGCGGGTGACGGTGCGGTTCTGATTCAGATAAACGAGCTTTGCGTACTGCTGAGTTATCGTCGACCCACCTTGCAGATTGCCGCCGCGCACATCGTTGATTGCCGCGCGTGCAATGCCAGTCACGGAGAAGCCACTGTTGTCGTAGAAGCTTCGGTCCTCGGCAGACAACACCGCGTAACGCATGTCGACCGGGATCTGCTGCAGTGTGACGTTCGTTCGATTCGTGTTCCCGATCTGTCCCATGACCGAGCCGTCGGAGTAGAGGACAACACTCTGCTGGGCGAATGCCAGCTGGTTGGGACTGGGAACCTGTACCAACTCGTAGGTAGCAATGGCCGCAGCAAGCAGCGCCAGGACGCCCAGACACCCCATGATCAGCCACTGGCGCCACGAGGGCAGCCAGCGCCGGACTCCGCGCCGACCGGCGCGGGGGTAGTCAATCTTCACCGAATCAGTCCGCCGCTCTGCGCCGTCGCTGTGCGCTTCGAGGGACCCCATCGCCTAGGACGAAGGACGTCACGAGGTGGTTCCACCCGCACTCTTGGCATACCTCGACCACGTAGACCCGAAACTCTCCATGCTCCCGAGCCATGGCCTCCAACTCAGACGTGGCCTTGATCCGACCTGAGTACTGCCCCAATTCGTCTCCGAACGTGTAGGTGAGGTGGGACAGCTGGGTGCGACGACAAACCGGGCACGTGGTGTCGCTGGGCTCGCCATGGAACTTGGCCGCGCGCAGCAGGTACGGATCGGCGTCGCAGACGTCAGACGAGAACGCCCCACCGTGGAAGAGGGAGGCCAGCGCCGCTCTCCGCTGCAGGGCGTAGTCAACGACCGACCGCTGAGACCACACAGCACGAGGGTACGGCGCACGTTTGCAAGCAGGCTGAGTGCAACCTATAGTTCACCTCTGATATATCGACTCGATATGTCGTGGCGACCAGTTTCCGACCGATTCTGCAGAGAACGGCAGGTGGATGGCTAAGCGCTCAGCGGACCTCGAGTTGGCCGTTCTCGGCCTGCTGCATGACGGTCCCCTGCACGGCTACGAGCTGCGCAAGCGGCTCTCCGGCCTGCTCGGCAGCTTGCGGGCCTTCTCCTACGGCTCCCTCTACCCCTGCCTTCGGTCCCTGGTCGAGGCCGGCTGGATCACCCAAGACGACGACGCAGACCGCGCCAGCGCCAAGGGCAGCCGCCGCGCCAAGATCGTCTACAAGCTCACCGCGGAGGGCAAGGAACACTTCCAGGACCTGCTCGCCGAGGCGGGACCGGCGACCTGGAGCGATGAGGCATTCGGCGTGCGGTTCGCCTTCTTCGGCCGCACGGATGCAAGTGTCCGGATGCGGATCTTGGAAGGTCGCCGCAGCCGACTTGAAGAACGACGAGAAAACGTTCGGGCCAGCCTGGCTCGTGCGGCCGAGCGCGTGGACAGCTACACGCTCACCCTGCAGCAGCACGGACTCGACAGCGTCGAGCGCGAGGTGCGGTGGCTCAATGAGCTCATCGACTCCGAGCGCACGGCGTCTCGAGACGTCACGGACAAGGAGTAAGGGAATGGGTTCGGTTCGGGTAGCAATTGTCGGCGTTGGAAACTGTGCGTCGTCGCTCGTACAAGGCGTCGAGTACTACCGAGACGCTGACCCGGAGGCCAACGTTCCCGGCCTGATGCACGTCATGTTCGGGGACTACCACGTCAGCGACGTGGAGTTCGTGGCGGCCTTCGACGTCGATGCGAAAAAGGTCGGCCAAGACCTCGCGCACGCCATCGGTGCCAGCGAGAACAACACCTTCAAGTTCGCCGACGTGCCACCGACGGGCATCATGGTGCAACGCGGTCACACGCTCGACGGCCTCGGCAAGTACTACCGGGAGACGATCGACGAGTCCACGGACGAGCCGGTTGATGTCGTCGCTGCCCTCCGCGAAGCCCGCGCGGACGTCCTTGTCTGCTACCTGCCCGTGGGTTCGGAGGATGCGGCGCGCTTCTACGCGCAGTGCGCGATCGATGCCGGCGTTGGCTTCGTCAACGCCCTGCCGGTATTCATCGCTGGCACCAAGGAGTGGGCCGACAAGTTCGAGGCCGCTGGGCTGCCCATCGTTGGCGACGACATCAAGTCCCAGGTCGGTGCCACGATCACGCACCGAGTGCTGGCCAAGCTGTTCGAAGACCGTGGCGTGATTCTTGAGCGCACCTTGCAGCTCAACGTCGGCGGCAACATGGACTTTATGAACATGCTCGAGCGCGAACGACTCGAGTCCAAGAAGATCTCCAAGACCCAGTCCGTCACCTCCCAGGTCGACCGTGACCTTGGCAAGCGCAACGTTCACATCGGTCCGTCCGACTACGTCGCCTGGCTCGATGACCGCAAGTGGGCCTACGTCCGGCTCGAGGGCCGTGCCTTCGGTGACGTGCCGCTGAACCTCGAGTACAAGCTCGAGGTCTGGGACTCGCCGAACTCCGCAGGCATCATCATCGACGCAGTCCGTGCGGCCAAAATCGCCATGGACCGAGGTATCGGTGGACCGCTGCTGTCAGCGTCTTCGTACTTCATGAAGTCACCGCCGGTTCAGTACAGCGACGACAAGGCACGCGACGCCGTCGAGGCCTTCATTCGCGGCGAAGTCGAGCGCTGATCGATCAGGTCAACGGCTGGGCAATGACCCGGCCGGAGTCGATGGCGTCGATGAAGCCGCGATAGTCCTTGTCGACTTGCTCGGCATACTCGACGGCGAAGTTGGCGATGGCGGTGTCGAACGTGTCGGCAGCGCCCAGGTAAGAAGCGATGGCTATGCGGTCAGCGCTGCGTGCGTGGGCCCGCGCCAGAATTTCGCCACACAACCTCGCGTAGAGCATCAACCCGGCTGGACGCATCAGCTCAGGGTCCGCCGAGAGCTTCCAGTCCCGCAGCTGACGGAAATAAAAGCTGCGACCTTCGGGGCCTTTCACATAGCCGAGGAAGATGTCACTCGACGCCTGCATGATGCGTTGACCTTCGACCACCCGTTGACCGTGGTTGGTGTACCGAGAAGTAGAGGTGTACGGCTCAAGCACGCTCGCCTCGGCCTCTTTGACCTGAAGGATCAACGGGTCGTTGTCGTCGCGACCCACCAGCAAGATGACGAAGCATCGCGTCCCGACGCTGCCCACCCCGACGACCTTGAGCGCGAACGCCTCCGGTTCGTACCGGTCCAACAGGAGGCGGGTCTCCGGACGCAGGGTGGAGCGGTACTTGCCCAACAACGGTCGCAACGGCTCCCACGCATCGCCGGCGTCGACCAGCAGCGGCCGATCCATCTTGAACCGTCGCTTGCCATCGACGACCTCTGTCAGCTTGCTCATTTCACGCAACTGCGTCCGAGCGCGTGCTTTGGTGATCCGCTTTTCTATGGCGCTGCGTTGATTCCCGTGTAAACGCGCGGCGATCTGGTCGACCTCGACGCGGTCGTACCAGACATCAAGCTCATTCCTTTCCGCCAGCGCCCGCATCCGGGAGCGGTAGGCACGCACCGACTCGGCAGCGTAGGTATGCGCGTCGACAACACCTTTCGACTGCGCTGCCAGATAGAAGCTGACCGCGAGTCGCTTGACGTCCCATTCGAACGGCCCTGGATGAGTCTCATCGAAGTCATTGAGGTCCGCGACCATTGAACGTTCCGGGGTTGCGTATCCGCCGAAGTTGCTCAGATGCGCGTCGCCGCACAGTTGCGCGTTCAACGAGGTCCGTGGCAACGGCGCGAGATCGGCCGCCATGACCGCCGCGCTTCCCCGGTAGAACGCGAACGCGGATGCGGCCATCCGGCCATGACGGTAGGGAAGCAACTCCTGGAGTCGAGTGGTTCCTTGCGCTAGCAAAATGTCCACCGGGTCCGTGCGGTCCGGCGCAGCGATCCAGTCGGCGTGCGCGGTGCGCGGAGTCTCTGTACGCGCTGCTCGGCCAAGAGCGGCGTGCTCCTCAACGGTGCGCGCGCGCTTCTTCACAACTGCTCCTGATACCACCGCATCAACTCATCGACGACCTCATCATGCGGCAAAGGGCCGCGTTCGAGTCGCACTTCTAGCAAATACCTGTAGGCCGCACCCACCAGAGGTCCGGGAGCAAGGTCGAGGATGGTCATGATCTCGTTCCCGTCGAGGTCTGGCCTAATGGCAGCCAGCTCCTCGGCCTCCGCCAGAGCTGCGATCCGCGCCTCCAGGTCGTCGTAGGCGTGGGCCAGCCGCGCGGCCTTGGCCTTGTTGCGAGTTGTGCAGTCTGCGCGAGTCAGCGCATGCAAACGAGAGAGCAGCGGACCGGCATCACGAACATATCGGCGCACCGCGGAGTCGGTCCATGCGCCGTCGCCGTAGCCGTGGAATCGCAGATGCAACTCAACCAGCGTCGACACATCCTCGACCACATGCTTCGGGTAGTGCAGCGCACGCAGGCGCTTGCGCGTCATGCTCGCGCCCACAGTCTCGTGGTGATGAAATGACACTCCACCGCCGGTCTCGAAGCGTCGGGTCCGCGGCTTTCCGATGTCGTGCAGCAGGGCGGCCAGTCGCAGCACAAGGTCGGGCTGCCCGACATAGCGTGGCTCGAGGTCGATGGCTTGATCGAGCACGGTCAACGAATGCTCGTACACGTCCTTGTGTCGATGATGCTCGTCGATCTCAAGTTGCAGCGCCGGGAGTTCGGCAACCACGTAGGCCGCGAGACCGGTGTCGACCAACAGGGTCAGGCCTGCTCGTGGGTTCTGCGCCATCAGCAACTTCGTCAACTCGGCACTGATTCGTTCCGCCGACACGATCTCAAGACGAGTGGCCATCTCCGCCATCGCTGCCCGTACATCCGCAGCAACGACCAAGTGCAGTTGCGCCGCGAAGCGCGCCGCCCGCACCATGCGCAACGGATCGTCGCTGAACGACGTCTGTGCGAGACCTGGGGTGCGCAACACCCGCGCGGCAAGATCGGCCATCCCGTGGTGCACGTCGATGAACTGCTTCGCGGGCAACGTGATCGCCATTGCGTTGACAGTGAAGTCGCGCCTCGACAAATCGTCGAGCAACGAGTTGCCGTACTCGACGTCCGGCTTACGGGACGTGCGGTCATAGGACTCCGCGCGATACGTCGTGATCTCCAGCCGAAACTCGCCCAGTTGCGCGCCGATGGTGCCGAACGCGATGCCGACGTCCCATTGCGCATCGGCCCAGCCCCGTAACAAGTCCGCGACTTGCTCAGGTCGCGCTGAGGTCGCGAAGTCCAAGTCGTCGCCCAGGTGCCCGATCAGCGCATCGCGCACCGAGCCGCCCACCAGAGCAATCTCGTGACCTGCGGCCGCAAATCGTGCGCCGAGCTCCTCGATAACCGGCGCGACCCGGACTAACTCTGCGACCGCGTGCTGCTGCAGCTGCCTCGCCTGTGGGTCTTCGGGGCTCAACGGCGTCACGGACACAACAGGCAAGGTTAGGGCCGATACGATCAGCGTCATGTCCGACCGGCGGCGGGCCGTCGCGGCCCTCGCCGCCGCGAGCGTCGCTTTCAGCGCCGGACTTGTGCTGGTCTCAGCCTCGACTACAGCCGCGGCGCAACCTGGCGACGAGGCAACCATCACCGTCACCTCGATCTCTCCGGCCGCCCCCGCTCCCGGCGGGACGCTCGTGATCTCGGGTCGGATCGAGGCGAATGTCGATCTGACGAGCGTTCGGGTCCGACTTCGGGTCTCGACCTCGCGAGTGAGCAGCCGGGACGAGTTGCGCGCACTCATGTCAGGCGACAGCCAGCGCACCGGCGTGGCCCTCGACTCGACGACGACGAATCTCCCCGATCTTGACGCCGGATCATCAACGGCATTCAGCCTCTCCGAACCCTTGAACTCGATCGCCTTCGGCCAGTTCGGCGTCTACCCCGCAGCAGTAGAAGTCCTCGCCGTGCCCAACAACGGATCGGCCGGTCGTGCTGCCATCCAGTGGACCTTTCTGCCGTGGACTCCGGATCCCAGCGCGATCGCGCCCACCAAGCTCGTATGGCTGCTCCCATTGACCACCCCACCCGTCCGCGACGCGAATCGCGCATTCATCAACTCCTCCACCACTGACGCCGTCACGGCTTCCGGCTCGCTGACCGCGGTCGCCGATGCGGGTGCGAATCGAACGGTGACGTGGCTAGTCGATCCCGACACAGTCGATGCGATCAACGAACTGGCCAAACAAGGAGACGTTGCGGCTCTGAACTGGTTGACGACGGTGCGCCGGGATCTCGCTACTGCCGACGTCGTAGGGCTCGGGTACGGCGACCCTGATCTGACCGCGTTGCAGGCGGCTGGCTTGACCAGCGACATCTCCGCCGCACTGCAGGCAGGGCCCCCCGCGCTGCGCGCGGCGCTGGGCCGCAGTGCGACCAGCGACGTGTCCTATCCCGGCGGCGGTGCTGTGAACGAGGCGACCCTCGACACCCTCCAAGCCACCGGCCAGTCAGCCGTGATCCTGGATGCCGACAACTACCCGACCGACGAGCCGTCCAACTACACGCCCACCGGCCTCGGGCAGATTCAGACGGTCGGCGGCTCGATGCAAGCCATCCTGTACGACCACGAACTGTCCCAGGAGGCCGCCGCGACCGGATCCGCCTTGGCGTTGCAGGACTTTCTGGCTGACTCCGCAATGATCACCGCGGAACGCCCGAACGATTCGCGCACAATCGTCGTGACACCCGGCCGCGGTTGGTCACCTACCGCCGCGTACGCGCAACAGATTGTGGGCGAATCTGCCGCCGTGCCATGGCTGTCGTTGACCACGTTGGCAAGCCTGCGCACGCAGCCCTCGGACGCACAGCACCGAACGTTGGCCGATTACACGAGCGCCGACCAAGCCGCGCAACTGCCGGCCTCGTACTTGGCCAGCGTGGCCTCGACGCGTACATCCCTGACGAACTTTGTGGCAATCCTCAGTGACCCCAGCACGACCGCGACCCCCTTCGGCGCAGCGTTGTTGCGCACGGAGTCGGTGGCTTGGCGTGCCGAGGCCTCGACGGGACAAGCACTGCTGGAGACGGTCAAGCGACAACTGGCAAGTCAGACCGGGCAGGTCCGGATCCTGTCGCACGGCACGATCACGCTGTCGGGTGGCTCGGGTCGAGTTCCCATCACAATCGCTAACGGCTTGAACCAGACCGTCCGCGTTCGGCTATCCGTGACAGGTCATCCGGCCTTCCGGACGACGCTGAGCACTCCTGGGCTCATCACCATCGACGCCAACCGCAAGGAGAGCCTGGAGATCGATGCAACGGTCAAGGGCGCTGGACTCGTCACCCTGGACGCCCAACTGACCACACCGAACGGAGCACCCTTCGGCCGCCGGGTTCAGCTGCAGGTGCGGTCCTCTCCCTACGGCCGCGTCGGCGCCGCGATCATCGTCTTCGCACTGATTGCCCTAGCCGTTCTAGTCGTTGCGCGCGTGCTGCGTGCTCGCCGTTCTGGGAGCGTGTCCTCGTGAGCGATCCTCGTTCGGTCGCCGATACCAACCCGAGCGTGCTGCGCTCAAGTGCCGTAATGGCGAGCGGCACCATCGCCTCGCGCCTCACCGGGATGCTGCGTGACATCTCGCTTGCAGTCGCGCTCGGGACGGCGGTCTTCGCCGACACATACACGATTGCCAACACGATCCCGAACATCATCTACATCTTGCTGGCGGGCGGCGCCCTAAACGCAGTGTTCATCCCGCAACTGGTGCGGCACATGCGTCAGGACGACGACCGCGGCATCGCCTACGCGCAAAGGCTGCTCAGCCTCGTGACGGTCGTGCTCGTTCTCATCACGATTGCCGCAGTGCTCCTGGCGCCATGGATCGTCCGCATCTATGCGGGCTCGGCATGGTCGTCGACAGACCTGTCGGTTGCCACCCTGTTCGCGCGGTACTGCTTGCCGCAGGTGCTCTTCTATGGGCTGTTCACGATGTTCTCGCAGGTGCTCAACGCGCGCGGGCACTTCGCGATGCCGATGTTCGCCCCGATCGTCAACAACGTCGTGGTGATCGCAACCTCAATCACCTTCATCGTGATGGTGCACGGACACACACCGACCACCGCCACTGTGACGCACCACGAGATCGCCATCCTCGGTATCGGCACCACAGTGGGTATCGCCGCGCAAGCCCTCGTGCTGATCCCAGTGATGCGACGAGTTGGATTCCGTTGGCGATTTCGAACGGACTGGCGCCACGCCGGTCTCGGTCGAGCGGGCCACCTTGCCATCTGGACCTTTGTCTTCGTGCTGACGAACCAGATCGCATACGCCGTCATCGCGCGGCTCGCCACTCAGGCGAACAAGGTCGGCCAGCTCGCGGGCCAGACGACCGCAGTCGGCTTCACGTCGTACTCGCGGGCCTATCTGTTGTTCATCCTGCCGCAGTCCGTGGTCACGGTTTCCATCGTCACAGCCCTACTACCGCGGATGAGTCGCGCCGCCCATGAGGGTGACCTTGGTGCGGTGTCGGCGGATGTCAGCCGCGGGGTGCGACTGATGGCAGCCGCGATCGTGCCAGCCGCGGTTGCCCTATTCGTCTTAGGTCCGCGCATCGCTATCGCCCTGTATGGGTACGGCGCCACCACGACGTCTGACGCCAGGGCCATCGGAGAAACGTTGCAGATGTTCGTGATCGGACTGATTCCGTTCGCGATCTTCTACGTCCTCCTACGCGGCTTCTACGCGATGGAGCAGAACCGCACCACCGCCTGGGTCAACGTCGGCCTGAATGTCGTCAACGTCGTCGCTGCGGTGGCCCTTTACTACTCCGTACCGGTGCGCTGGCGGGTGCCAGCGCTGGCAGCCGGCTATTCCATCTCCTACATCGTCGGGGCTATCCCTACCTGGCGACTGCTCGCCCGTCGGCTCGGCGGATTGCCCGCCTATGAGCCGGTGCGCACACTGGTCCGGCTCAGCATTGCGGCTCTTCTTGGCGGTGCCGTGACTTACGGGCTCGCGGTCGCCGTCTCCGCCGTCGTCTCCGCCCCACGCCTTTCGGCGATCCTGGGAACCGCCCTCGGCCTGGCCGGCGGCGGCCTTGTCTTCGGCTGGGTCGCCCACCGAATGCGAGTCGAGGAGATCGACAGCGTCCTATCGCTCCTCCGGGCCCGCCTCGCGCGTTAGTCCCTCAGCAAACACACAGGACCGCCCTCCTCAAGGCCGACCGCGCGAACGCCGAACCAGACGTGTGGGAGACGACCGCGGTGCAATAGTCATCGGCTGGCTGACCAAGCTGGTCTTGGTCTTCGCCGTTGTGGCAGTCATCGGGTTCGACGGCATGTCCATTGCATTGACGAAAGTCGGTGTGGCCGATGACGCGTCCACCGCTGCTGAGGTGGCCGCCACCAACTACCAGTCAACCCACAACGTGCAGGCCGCGTACAACGCGGGCGTCTCATCGATCGAGGGCAGCGGCACCGAGATCGTGGCTAAGACCTTCCGCATCTCGAGCAACGGCACGGTCACGCTCACCACCACTCGTACAGCGAACACGTTGCTCCTGAAGTACTGGGCGCCGACCCGCGCGTGGGCGGTCCAAAGCGACACCATCGTCGAGAAGCCCGCACCGTGATCGCCCAGCACTCTCGCCGCGTCGTTGCAGTGGCCGCGGTGGTTACCTGCACGTTGCTCACGGTGAGTGCCCCAGCGGTGGCGGCCCCAACCACTCCGAGTCCGCATCCGAGGACTGTCAGTGCGGGCGATCTCGCGAGTGCACGTGCCGCCGCCAAGTCCCTCAACGCTGAGATAGCCGCGCTCGACACTCGCGCCGAGGCGGCTAGCCAGGCGTACGACGAAGCGGAGTCGCAGCTCGGCACAGTTGTAAACCAGGCAATCGTGCTGCAACAACGCATCCTTGACGAGCGCAACAGCGTGACGGCACAGCAGATGCTCAACGCCGACCGAGCCAGTCAGCTCTACATGGCCGGCGGCCCGTTGGCCCTCTACGCGTCGGTCCTCGACGGCAGCAACGACCTGTCCGACGTGGTCGATCAGATGCAAGCGGTCCAAAGCATCATGGACGGCACCCGCGCCGCCGTTGCGGTCGGATCACAACGACTCGTGAACGACACGGCCGACGAGACAGAGCTGACGGCACTGACAACCAAGCAGGCCGCACTGTCCGCTGTCGTCGGGAACCGGGCAGCGGCCGTGCATGCGCTAATCACCCAACGGCAAAGCGCCCTAGCTACAGCCAATGCAACCGTCATTGCACTGGCGGCGCAGATTCAGCAGCAACAGCAACAACAAGCAGCAGCAGCAGCCCGCGCGACAATTCGCGTCGCTACAGCTGATCGGCGCACCTCCTCCTGACAACCAGTGGGCGGTCGCAGCGATTCAAGCCGCTTCAACGCGCATCGGAGATCCGTACGTCTGGGGGGCGACAGGTCCGACGACCTTCGATTGCTCGGGGCTGGTCCAATGGGCCTATGGCCAAGCCGGGCTGGGGCTTCCGCGCACAGCAGCTGATCAATGGACTGCCAGCCGTCCAGTGGCTTTGGCCGATCTCCGGCCCGGCGATCTGCTCTTCTACGCGACTGACCTCAGCAACCCGGCCACGATTCACCACGTCGTCATGTACGTCGGCGGCGGCATGATCATCGAGGCTCCCCACACGGGCGCATACGTGCAGGAAGTGCCTGTATATCTCGACGGTTTCATCGGAGCGCGACGTCCCGGGCCGGGTGGAACGGCAACCACCACCCCGGTTGCCTCTGCGGCTCCCCCGGCCTGATCGGCGCGGCAGGTCCGTTCGGCAACGCGGCCTAGGCTCGACCCGATGGATGACGAGACCGATCTCGACGACGCCGACCTGCTGCGGCTGCATGGCGCGGGCGACACTGAGGCCTTTGCCGAGATCGTGCGCCGCCATCGCGATCGACTCTGGGCCTTGGCACTTCGAACCCTCGGCAACCCAGACGACGCGGCCGACGTGGTCCAAGAAGCGCTGTTGTCGGCGTACCGATACGCCGACACGTTTCGCGGCGAGGCCCAGGTGAGCACCTGGCTGCACCGGATCGTCATGAACGCCTGTTTCGATCGCATGCGAAGAAACTCAGCCCGGCCCACGTCACCATTGCCGCCCGACACCGACGAGCTGCTGGCCGCCGAACATGACGACATCGCCGCGGTGGACGCGCGGTTGGACGTGCGCTCAGCTCTGCTGGCGATCCCGGACGATCAGCGCGCAGCGATCGTCCTCGTTGATGTTCTCGGCCACTCCGTGAGCGAAGCCGCCCAGATCCTGGGATGCCCTGAGGGCACGGTCAAGAGCCGATGCTCCCGCGGGCGCGCCCGACTCGCCCGCATCCTGGCGCCGAGCGGGAACCAGGCCCCCGATTCCGGAGTCTCATCAACGGACGGGGGTGAGCACGCATGACCGAGGCGGACCAGCCTGCTGACATCAGTCCCGAGGACGAGATGCGGGTGCGCGCCGCCCTGCGACCACTCGCCGACGTGACCATGCCTGCCGACGTGGCAAAGCGCATCGACGAGGTGCTGCGCAACGAGACGGACGACCTCGCGCGTCGGGCGGAGGCGGCAGGCGAAGTCGGGGCGGCGCGCACCCGGACATCCGCTGCGGATTCGCTGCGTCGACGCCAGCAAGTGATGGTTGGGGCGCTTGCTTCATTCGTTGTCATCGTGATCGCGGGAATCGTCGTCTCGAGCCACCACACTCCAGCAGGCACCGCGTCCACTTCGAGTGGCGCGAGCTCCCTCAACTCGGGCACCTCGATCACAGATTCCGGTCGCTCATGGTCGCCAGCGGATCTTCAGCAGACCTTGCGACAGACCCTCACGGGCACCCCGAGCTCGCAGGTGCCGCAGTTGGGGCTGGGGGCCAAGCCGTCCGAAGCCGTAAGGAGTTCGGCCACCTCGCTCAACGGCGCGGCTGCAGCAGCGTTGCCTGAGGGTGGGTCGGACGCTGAGCGGGTGCAGACCCTGATCTCGGATCCTGCCGTTCGCCAGGCCTGCATCAACGCGCTGAAGGAGACCGGCGACGCTCACCCGATCGCTGTCGACGCTGGCACGTTCAATGGCTCCCCGGCGGTGACATTCCTGTTCCCCTCGGCTGCGGCCGCGAACCACGTTGACATATACGTCGTGGGACCTAAGTGCTCAGGCACCGAGCCCAACGTGCTTCTGTTCGACCGCCTTCCGCACCCCTGAACGGCTAACCGGACAACGGTCGTAGAAGCACTGCGGGGAATGGCGCCCGCCTAGGATCCGTTCAGGCAGAGGCAGCACCCCGGATTCGAGGCACGTGGCCTCGACAGGCGAGCGAGGACAGGGTCGAGTGGGCGACGTTCGAGACGTGATCATCATCGGCTCGGGTCCGGCGGGGTACACCGCCGCCGTCTACGCCGCTCGGGCGAGCCTGAAGCCGCTGGTCTTCGAAGGCTCAGTCAGCGCCGGCGGGGCCCTCATGAACACCACGGATGTCGAGAACTTCCCCGGCTTCCCCGACGGGATCATGGGTCCGGACCTGATGGACAATCTGCGCCGCCAGGCCGAGCGGTTCGGTGCCGAGCTGGTCACAGACGACGTCGTTTCGGTGGATCTGACCGGTGAGGTCAAGGTCGTCACTGACTCCACCGGCACCGACCATCACGCGTATGCCGTGATCGTTGCCACCGGCTCTATGTACCGCGAACTTGGGCTGCCCAACGAGAAGCGGCTCTCCGGCCACGGCGTCTCTTGGTGCGCGACCTGTGATGGCTTTTTCTTCAAGGGCCAGAACATCGCAGTCGTCGGGGGTGGCGACTCGGCGATCGAAGAGGCGACCTTCCTCACGCGCTTCGCGGACAGCGTCACGTTGATCCATCGCCGTGACTCGCTTCGCGCCAGCAAGATCATGCAGGAGCGGGCGTTCAACGATCCGAAAATGCGTTTCCTGTGGGACACCGAGGTCGTCGATGTGGTGGGCGAGAACAAGGTGTCGGGTCTGCGCGTTCGGAACCTCAAGACGGGCGAGGAGTCAGAGCTCGACGTCACGGGCCTGTTCGTGGCGATCGGTCATGATCCACGCACGGAACTATTCGCCCACCAACTGCATCGCGACGAGGAGGGGTACCTCCTCACTGCGCCCGATCGCACGCTGACGAACCTCGAAGGAGTGTTCGCGTGCGGTGATGTCGTCGACCACACCTACCGACAGGCGATCACGGCTGCCGGAAGCGGCTGTGCGGCAGCGCTTGACGCCGAGCGTTTCCTTTCCGATCTGCATCAGGCAAGGTCCACCGGCGATCTCGCGCAGGCCGCTGTCAGTTCCGTTTGATTCCATGTGGGGATGGCCAGCCCACCTACCAACCAGTTCCACCCAGCACCGAGGACCAACCGCAGACTTAGTCACTACCGACCTAGTCAGACCTGATCGAGGAGACATTGTGAGTGCCAACACGACGACCGTGACCGACGCCAGTTTCGACGTCGACGTCCTCAAGAGCGACAAGACCGTGCTCGTGGACTTCTGGGCCGTCTGGTGCGGGCCGTGTCGCATGGTGGCCCCGATTCTCGACGAGATCGCGGCCGAACACACCGACTCGATCACCGTCGCGAAGTTGAACGTCGACGAGAACCCGATCACCGCCAGCGAGTACGGGATCACCTCGATCCCCACGCTGAACGTGTACAAGGGCGGCGAACTGGTCAAGCAGATCATCGGCGCCAAGCCCAAGGCCGCCCTGTTGAACGAGCTTTCGGCGTACCTCTGAGCGCCCTCGCCGGGCTAGCATCGCGGCGCAGGGGTGATCGTCGCCCCGCACGCGGGACGGGGCGAGGCCATGGCGCAACAGCGGGCGTACCGGCGCGGTGACGCCGGACCCGCTGTCGCGGATATTCGCGAGCGGCTGGTCAGGTTGGGCTTGCTGGACGCACCCCGTGACGGCGACTTCGACGATGACGTGGACCGCTCCGTGCGCGATTTCCAGCAGGCCAACGGCCTGATCGTCGACGGTCTCGTCGGACCCCAGACCTTCCGCCGACTCGACGACGCAGGTTGGCGTCTGGGCGATCGCATCCTCAGTTTCACCGTCAACCACCCGATGAGCGGCGAGGATGTGGCCGAACTGCAACGTCGCCTACTCGACCTGGGCTTCGACGCCGGTCGAGTCGACTGGGTCTTCGGCGAGCAGACAGCGCAGGCAGTGCGCGAGTTCCAGCGCAACTCCTCGATCGCCGTCGACGGTCAGTGCGGTCCGGCTACCTTCACCGCGCTCAACCGCGTGCAGCGGGCAGTGACTGGGGGCAGCCCCGAATCGCTGCGTGAGCACGAAGCCATTCGTCGCGCGGGCCCTCGCCTGTCGGGCCGCGTGATCGTGATCGACCCGGGTCACGGCGGCGGCGATCGCGGCCTGGTCTGCAGCGAGGATCGTGGGCTCGATGAAGCTTTCGTCGCAGGAGACATCGCGGCTCGGGTCGAAGGTCGTCTCACCGCCCTTGGCGTCACCGCATTTCTGACCCGAGGTCACGGAATGCCCGACGAGGAACTTCTCGAGGATGAGGCGCGAGCCGACTTCGCCAATCGAACCGGCGCCGATCTGCTCGTTTCGTTGCACTGCGACGGCGACGCAAATCCTCTGGCCAACGGCATCGCGACGTACTACTACGGCCGCGATCGCCATGGCGCACACTCGGCCGTGGGTCGCCGACTGGCCGCTCTTGTGCAAGCCGAGGTCGCGGCTCGCACCGACCTGCTCGACTGCCGGACGCACGCGAAGACCTGGGAACTGCTGCTTCACTCGCGCATGCCGGCCGTGCGGGTCGAAGTCGGCTACCTGACGCACCCGTCTGACGCCCAACGATTGGCGGATCCGCAGTTCCGCGATGTGCTCGCCGACGCGCTCGTGAGTGCGATGCAGCGCCTGTACCTCGAAGATGAAAGCGCTCCGGCCAGCGACACCTTGGTCGTGCCCGGCCTGACTTCGTTGGTCGGATAGGTGTTTCGCCCACTCCGGCGGCGCGAGGCCGGCTATGCAGTCGTTCTGCTGCTCATCGGGATCACTTACATCGTGTGCATCGGCGCATCGTCGGGCCGCGTCAAGTCGGTCGTTCTCGTCTTCCAGATCTTCACTGTGCTGGTCGTGCTGCAGGTCTCCGATGCCCGTCGCACAGTGCGATACGTCGCCTACGCGACGTTGGCGGTCGCCACCGTCATCGCGATTCTGAGTTTTTCGCTGCCGGGAAACCCGGACTCGATTCTCGTGCGCGCGACCGCACTGTTCTCCGTGGCGCTGTACTTCGTGGCACCGTGGTCGATCCTGCGGCACTTGCTTGAGCGACCGACCGTCGACCGTGAATCGTTGCTTGGCGCGATCGCGGCATACCTGCTGCTCGGAATGTTCTTTGCGTTCCTCTTCGCCTTCGCTGGTTTGGTGCGCGGTGGCGGCTTCTTTGGCCCAAACACTCCGGACACGCTGTCCAACGACCTCTTCTTCAGTTTCACCACTGCAACGACGACCGGCTACGGCAACTTGATCCCGGCGGGAAACCCAGGTCAGACCTTCGCGGTGCTCGAAATGGTGACGGGTCAGCTATTCCTAGTCATTGCCGTTGCCAGGGTGGTGACGTCATTCATCCCGACTGCGCTCAAGAATCGCGGGAGCGACGGGTCGGCTGAATCGAACGGCGACACCATCTCGGAGCCAACCCCGAACGACACAATTAGTTCGACGACCGAGACGACGTCGTCGGACTAAGCGACGCACCGGCGCCAAGCAACTTCTCCAACGCGGCCTCCACGTCGAGCTTCCACGGGACGGCCATGTGCGGCTCGAGTCGCAAGCGCGGCCAGCGCGCGTGCGGGCGCACCGTCTTGAATCCGACGGCGAGCAGGAAGTCGACGGGCAGCACGCAGGACGGATCGTTGTCGGCGTGCGCCGAACCAAAAGCCTCCAGCGCCCGGACTCCGCGACGCGCAAGATCCTTGACTACGTTCTGCACGAGCATCCGTCCGATGCCTTGGCCGGCGAAGTCGGGGATGACGTGCACGTTCATCAGCAGCACGGCATCGGCTGATACCGGGGCGGTCGGGAACGCGACTGCGCGGGGTACCGATTGCGGCGGCGCGTACATCGCGTAGCCAGCCGGATAGTCGTCGATGTAGGCCACCACGCCACTGCTGCCCCAGCCCAGCAGAGTGTCCGAGAGCCACGCCTCCTTCTCGAACGCTGTGTCGCCTTGTTCCTCGGCTCGGTCCCGAGCGACCGGATCGAGCTCCCAGAAGACACACGCGCGACAAGGGTTAGGAAGGTCCTCGAGCCGGTCGAGGGTCAACGATGCGCAACGCCGCGACATGCCACCCACCTGGGTCGTAGCGGCGGGGTGCCCGCCGCACAAGGTCACGTGTACGGCATGGTAGGCGGACATCAGTAGTCATGGCCAGCAGGACCAATACAGGATGAACAGAAGGAGGAGGTGACCATGAGCACGCACGGAACGCGTCTCGACCCACACCTCGATCGATATGCAGCACGCACCGCTGGAATGACGGCATCCGAGATCCGGGCACTCTTCGCGGTCGCCTCTCGACCAGAAGTGGTCTCGCTCGCCGGAGGCATGCCCTACGTGTCGGCCCTGCCCCTTGAGGCGCTGGGCGATTTGGTCGCTCGTCTGCTGCGCGATCGCGGCGCGTGGGCGCTCCAGTACGGATCGGGCCAGGGAGAGGTGGCCCTGCGCGAGCAGATCGCCGAGATCGTTGCCTTGCAAGGGATCAAATCGCACCCAGACGACATCGTGGTGACCACTGGATCGCAGCAAGCAATCGATCTGGTCACCAAGATCTTCTGCGATCCCGGTGACGTGATCATCGCTGAGGCTCCTTCTTACGTTGGTGCGATCGGCGTCTTCCGCGCCTACCAGGTCGAGGTGCGCCATGTCGGCATGGACGACCAGGGTCTGCGGCCGGACCTGTTGCGTGAGCAGATCGCACGCCTGGACGCCGAAGGTCGGGTCCCAAAGTTCCTGTACACGATTCCGTCCTTTCACAACCCAGCCGGTGTTCTGCAGGGGCCGCAACGGCGGCAGGAGATCCTGCAGATCGCGCAAGATGCGGGGATTCTCGTCATTGAAGACGACCCGTACGGACTGCTGGGGTTCGGTATCGATCCGCCGCGGGCGATGCGCGCAGACGATCCCGAGGGCGTGATCTTTCTCGGATCGTTCTCGAAGACCATTGCCTCGGGACTGCGGGTCGGTTGGGCCATCGCTCCGCACGGAGTGCGGGAGAAGCTCGTCATCGCCGCTGAGGCAGCTGACCTGTGCCCATCCTCGTACTCGCAACTGACCGTCTCGGAATACCTCGCCAGCGGCGGCTTCCACGAGCAGGTCAAGACATTCGGCGAGCTGTATCGCGACCGCCGCGACGCGATGCTCGAGTCCCTTGAGACCTTGATGCCTGCGGCGATGACGTGGACCCGTCCCCAGGGCGGCTTCTATGTGTGGGCCACCTTGCCTGACGGCATGGATGCGACTTCCATGCTCCCGCGTGCGGTGACAGCGCGGGTTGCATACGTACCTGGCACCGCGTTCTTCACCAACGGGGACGGTCGACGCAGCATGCGGTTGTCGTACTGCTTCCCGGAGCCCGACCGGATCCGCGAAGGCGTGCGTCGCCTCGCGGGCGTGATCGAAGAGGAGAACGAGTTGCTTGCGACCTTTGGCCCAGTCACCACGCCTTCGCCGACGCCGCACGGCGAGGCTGCAGCGCCCGCACCGGATCTGGCATGACCGAGCGGGTGCTCGTCGTAGCAGGCGGTATGTCACACGAGCGCGACGTGTCGGTGCGCTCGGGCCGACGAGTCACTGAGGCACTGCGCGACGTCGGGGTCGATGCGCACATGTGCGACATGGACTCGGCGTTGATCCCGTCGCTCGTCGCCGCGCCACCCGAGGTCGTCTTCCCCGTCCTACACGGAGCGGCGGGTGAGGACGGCGCCATCCGGGGTGTGCTCGACGCCCTTGGCGTGGCCTATGTGGGTTCAGGTCCAGGCGCCTGTCGCGCCGCGTTCGACAAACCGATCGCCAAGGGGCTCGTGACCGCCGCCGGAATCGCCACACCGCAATCGCTTGCGTTACCGCACGCGGTCTTTCGCGAGCTGGGCGCGACCGCGGTACTCGACGCGGTGGTTGGCGCCATCGGACTGCCACTTGTTGTGAAGCCCACCAGCGGGGGCTCGGCCCTCGGTGCTTCAGTGGTGCATGCCGCAGACGAACTACCCGCGGCGATGGTGTCGTGTTTTGCCTATGGCGAGACCGCCCTGCTCGAACGATTCATCGCAGGCGTCGAGGTCGCCGTATCCGTCGTCGACCTTGGCGCGGGCCCCATCGCTCTTCCTGCAGTCGAGATCGTCCCCGACGGCGCGCTCTACGACTATGCAGCGCGTTACACGGCTGGCGCAACCGAATTCTTCGTGCCGGCTCGCCTCGATGACGCGTTGCTCGGTCGAGTCGCCGAGGTGGCCCTTAGCGCGCACGAGGTGCTCGGAGCCCGAGACGTCTCGCGATCAGATCTCATCGTTGACGCTGACGGGTTGGTCTGGTTCCTCGAGATGAACGTTGCGCCAGGAATGACTGAGACTTCGCTGCTGCCACAGTCGGTCGTGGCTGCTGGTCTCGATTTCGGTGAGGTGTGTGCGTCGCTGGTGCAGCGTGCCTATGCCCGTCGCGTCAACTAGTGCGGCGCGAGCCACCTCGTTGGGCTAGCTGGCTGAATTGGGCGCCATCGACGAACTGGCCTCGATCAGCCCGACAATCCTTTCGAGGTCGTCGATCGTCGCGAACGAGATCGTGACGGTCCCCCGGCGTTTGCCGACCTTGATGCCGACCTTCGTCTCAAGCCGATCTGCCAAGCGAGTCTCATAGGACGTCACCCCTTGTGGCGCTGGGGTTCTGGACGTGGAGGCTCGGCGTGGCTTCGTGGTCGGCGTCGCCCATTGCAACCGCTTCCTCGGTCGCACGAACACTCATCCCCTCGGCGACGATGCGGTGAGCCAGCGCCTCCTGCGCTGCTACATCATCGAGCCCGAGCAACGCACGCGCATGTCCCGCTGACAAGACACCGGCCGCTACCCGTCGTTGCACCGACGGTGGCAGCTTCATCAGTCTCAACGTGTTGGAGATCTGCGGCCGCGACCGACCGAGTCGGCTCGCCAGCTCTTCCTGCGTGCAGCCGAAGTCACGCAGCAGCTGGTCATAGGCGGCGGCCTCTTCGAGCGGGTTGAGGTCCGCGCGGTGGAGGTTCTCGAGCAACGCGTCGCGCAGCATCGCATCATCTGGGGTGTCGCGGATGATTGCTGGGATGGCATCGAGCCCGGCGAGTTGGGCTGCCCGCAGTCGTCGTTCGCCGGCAACGAGCTCGAACCGACCGCCCTCGACGTCACGCACGACAACCGGCTGCAACAGCCCGATCTCGCGGATGCTGTGAACGAGTTCGTCGAGGGTGACCTCATCGAAGTTCGTGCGGGGCTGGCGCGGATTGGGTTGGATCAGGCCGACCGGAATCTCGGCGTAGCGGGCACCGAACTCGCCGCCTGGCCCCGGACCGTGGCCGAACATCTGGTCCAGCGGATGCGCCGTCGCGTCGCTCGGAGTTTCCGGTGGCGCTGGCACGACGGGCGTGGGAGCCACCAGTTCCGGTGCACCTCCAGCTGGGATTGGCGGGGCAGGCGTCGGCTCCGCGGGCGGTGCCACAGGTGATTCGAAGGCAGGCGAAGGCGCGGGGGGCGGCGGCGGAGGCGGCGGCGGCGCGGTCGCCACCCGCGAGCGGTCCGGCGATTGCGGGATCAGTGCGCCCAGACCGCGACCCAGGCCACGCTTCTTCTCACTCATGCGACGCGCTTTCGATCATGTGCGCGCACCTGACGTGCGCGCACTGCGGGCAGGTGCGACCTCAGGGCTCACGCCCATCGGTTGCGCTGGCATGCAGGTCAATCGTCACGGAGCGCACCCGAGTAGCGATCTCGCGCGCTGCGTCGAGATAGGCAACCGCCCCCGGGGAACCGGGGTCGTAGGTGATCACGGACTGCTGGTGACTCGGGGCCTCCGACACCCGCACGCTGCGCGGGATCGCCACCTCCAACACTTCGTCACTGAAGTGCATGCGCACCTCAGCAGCCACATCCGCCGCAAGTCTCGTCCGCGCATCGTACATAGTGAGAAGAATTGTGGAGACGTGCAGACGCGGATTGAGGTGATCGCGCATGAGTTCCACATTGCTGATGAGTTGACCAAGGCCTTCGAGCGCGTAGTACTCGCACTGGATCGGGATCAGAACCTCACCACCGGCAACGAGTGAGTTGATCGTCAGCAAGCCCAACGAGGGCGGGCAATCGATGAAGACGTAGTCGAGCGGCCGCTCTGCGGGCATGGCGGCTAGGTAGGTCTTGATCGCACGGTCCAGGCGCATCTCGCGCGCCACGAGCGGGACGAGTTCGATCTCCGCGCCGGCCAGGTCGATGGTGGCTGGCGCACAAGTCAGCCGCGCGATGTCGGGACATTGCTGGATTACATCCGCCAACGGAACATCGTCGATGAGCACGTCGTAGACCGATGCGACATCTATCCGGTGATCCACGCCGAGTGCGGTGGACGCATTGCCCTGTGGATCCATGTCGACCACAAGCACGTTCAGGCCCTGAAGCGCCATCGCGGCGGCAAGGTTCACGGTCGTCGTCGTTTTGCCGACCCCGCCCTTTTGGTTCGCGACCGTGATGACCCGCGTGTCGAAGGGATGCGGCAGCTCACCCTCCACCGCACCTGACCGCACCCGAGCGGCAGTCCTCGCCGCAAAGGCGATGGGGGTATCCGCCTCGGTTTCACGTGAAACCAAGGTTGATGCGAGAGGAGGCTGCTCCGGAGTACTGGACACGCGTGGAGTCCCTTTCAGCAGCAGATTGGAGGCACGCTATCACCGGGGCGGGCCGGCTCGGGCTCTCTAGTGCGCGGGCCGCCACCGTCCACAGGCTGGGAACCTAGGCTGTACGCACAATTCGGACGACAACTGGCGCCGGATCCCCGAGCGCAAGTACTTCGGCGGACACGCCCAAATCCGACAGCACTCCTGATGACTCCGCGTCGGCCACCTCGTGCGCCGCTCGCTCGCCCTTGAGTGCCAACAACTCGCCACCCGGCGCGACCAAACCCCATGCAATCGCAAGGAGCTCAGCCATCGGAGCGAGCGCGCGGGCAACGACGAATCGTGCACTTATTTGCGCCTCCTGGGCCCGCGCCCGCACGACCGTCACATCAGGTCGGCCCAGTTCGCGGCGGCACTGCTCCAGGAACTCGCACCGGCGAACCATCGGCTCGAGCAACACGACCCGCAGATCTGGCCGCGCCAGCGCGAGTGGCCAGCCGGGAAGGCCGGCTCCTGCGCCCACGTCAATGAGATCCGCGCCCTGCGGCAGCAGCGGCTCCAGGGCAAGCGAGTTAGCGATGTGTCGGTCCCATAGCCGCGGAGTCTCTCGCGGCCCGATCAGCCCCCGCTCAATCCCCGGGCCGGCCAACAAATCCGCGTAACGAGCAAGGCCAACGACGGCGTGCGGATAGCGGGCGGCGAGTTCCCGCGGAATCGACGGTGCGCGTGGCGAGTCCGACTTATGTTTCACGTGAAACGTCGTCGGATCGCTGGGAATCAGGCGGGAAGGATGACTACGTAGCGCTGCGGCTCCGTGCCCTGGGACTCGCTCGTCAGTCCGGCGCCCGCGACCGCATCGTGAACCACTTTGCGCTCAAACGGGTTCATCGGCTCGAGCTCAACCGGCTCGCCGCCCGAACGTACCCGCTCGACGGCCTCGGCGGCCACCTCAACCAAGTGGGCTTTGATCCGCTCCCGGTGGCCGCCCACATCAAGCATGAGCCGCGAGCGCTCACCGGTCTCGCGCATAACTGCGAGGCGGGTCAGCTCCTGAAGCGCGTCGAGGACCTCACCTTCACTGCCCACCAGCTCGTTGAGATTCTCGCCAACCACCGAGACCATCGCCCGATCGTTTTCGACATCGAGGTCCAAGTCCCCGTCGAGGTCAGCGATGTCGAGCAAGCCCTCGAGGTAGTCGGCAGCCACCTCGCCTTCTCGCTCAAGCTGGGTGACGCGGTCCACCTGGGCTGGAGCCACGGCAGAACCTGCCGAATCGCTCGCCGCATCGGCGGACGTCTCCACCTGGTCTGCAACCGCCGTTTGAGTAGCTTCGTCTGACACGTTGTTTCTCCTCGAAATCGCCGGACGCACGCCGGCGCAGTCTGGGTGCGGGTGACCGACACTGGCGTGTGGCGCCCGCTGCGATCAGCGCTTCTTGGGGACCTGGCGCTTGCTCTTGGATTGATTCTTGGGCTGCTGGCGGCCTGGTGCACTCGGCCGCCCTTCCTTGCCGCCGCCGCTTCCTGTGCCGTTGGCGCTTCCCGTGCCGTTCGTACCCGCCGTGCCAGTGGGAGCGCCGTCCGCCGCTCCGTCGTTGTCACTGACCACGTCGGAGGGCTTGGCCGTGATCACCTTGCCAGTCCCGCTGGAGGCCTTCTTCTCCAGGCGGGCCTGGCGGGCGTTATGCGCCTCGGTACCTGGCGAGGGCATCCGTCTTATGACGACGAACTGTTGCCCCATCGACCACAGGTTCGTCGTGAGCCAGTAGATCAGGACGCCGATGGGGAAGTTCAGGCCGAAGACGAAGAAGAAGACCGGGAAGACGTAGAGCAGGATCTTCTGCTGCTGCGCCATCGGGTTGTCCGAGGGCATGTTCTTCACCATGATCTGGCGCTGGGTGATGAAGGTCGTTGCGGTCATCAGGATGATGAACATCAACGCCACGGTCTTCGTCCACCCTGGGTGCAGCGTGCCCGGCGAGACGAATGACGCCGAGATCGGCGCCCCGAGGATCTTGGCTGCGTGGGCCGACGCGAAGAGCACGGGCTGCGTCTTGAAGACGCCCAGCGGCGAGTTCGTTGCAACGCCGTGAAGCACGCGGTAGAGCGCGATGAAGACCGGCGCCTGCAACACGATCGGCAGACACGAGGCGAACGGGTTGGTCCCGGTCTCCTTGTAGAGCTTCATCATCTCCTGGGACTGGCGCTCCCGGTCCCCGGCGAACTTCTTCTGAATCTCCTTGATCTTGGGCTGGATCGTCTGCATGCCGCGCTGCGCCTTGATCTGCTTCACGAAGACCGGGATCAAGGCAACGCGGATGACCAGCACCAGGCCGACGATGGACAGGCCCCAGGCCCAGCCGCCATTGGGGTTGAGGCCGATCGTCGTGAAGACTCGGTGGAACGCCACCATGACCCACGAGACGATCCACTCAAGCCACGTCAGAATGAACATCAGGCTCCCTGCATCCAGCTCGTCGAAGGCGCTGCGGCTGCAGGGGCGACCGCGGCGGTCACGGCACCGGCACACGCGTGCTCATGTGGAATGGGCTGCTCATGCTCGCGTAGCACGGGGTCGTACCCTCCGGCGTTCCATGGGTTGCACCGCAGGAGCCGCCAGCCAGCCAGGCCAAGGCCGACGATAGGTCCGCGCGCCCGAATCGCCTGCACCGCGTACTGCGAACAGGACGGATAGAACCGGCACCGCTGCCCAAGCATCGGCGAAACTATCAGTTGATAGGACCGGATTGCCGCTAGCAGCGGGAGGGCGAGGACTCTCCCGAGCGCCCGTGCCAGGCTGCGAGCCGATCCTCGAACGTTCACGCGACTTGCCCCACAACTCGATCCAACGCGCCGTTTAGGTCCGACCGCAAGACACGCGAGGAGACTCCGGCAGCCGCTGGTAGGGCACGGATCACAAGCACGCTCCCGCTGGGAAGTCGATCAAGCTGACCGGCAATCACATGGCGCAGGCGACGCTTCACGGCGTTGCGCTCAACCGCCCCGCCGACCGCTCGTCCCACTATGAGGCCGACCTTTGCTTGCGTCTCGACACTGGCAGGCGACGACACGGCCGGGGGCTGCGGCTGCATCAGCAGGTATACGACGAGGTGGCGCCGACCAGCACGCTTTCCGGCCCTGACAGTGCCGGAAAAGTCGCGGGTGCGGCGCAGGCGATAGGCAGCGGGCAGCACGGTCGTGCCGCCGGCTCTCAGGCCGAGAGCCGCGCGCGGCCCTTGGCCCGACGTGTCGAGAGGATGCTGCGGCCCGCGCGCGTGCGCATGCGCAACCGGAAGCCGTGCGTCTTGGCACGACGACGATTGTTCGGCTGATAAGTGCGCTTACTCACGGAAGACTCCTGCTTGGGGACACCATCGGGCGCGCTGCAACCCCGCGAATTGCTCGGGATGGTCTGCGCGCAACGTCGAAGGAGTGCTTACGGTACGCGGAGGCAATCGGACCGGTCAAACCACCCCCTACCGCCGCGCCGCTTGGGGCGGAAGCGAACGGTGTTCGCGACGGTGTTCGACTAGGCAAACACACGAATCTGCCACAGCCCTGGGCGCCGAAAGGCCGCGACACGCCGTAGGAAACCAGAAAGTCCGCGATTGATGTGGATAACTCCTTGCCGGACCCTGGTGAGGCTTGTTAGCGTCGCGCCGCCGTCGTTCCCGAGTCCCCTTGTTCCCCGGGGCGGCTTTCCGACCTTGCGGTCGCGTTCACAGCCTGTGGATGACGGTGTGGACAGTTTGCTCGACCAGCCTCACCGCCCGCCGAACCCGGACGCGCCCGACCTTCAGCCGGACTCGCCGGCCTCCGGTGCGGTTCGTCGTCGTACCCGTTCCACCAACCGCGAAAGAGACGCCCAGTGCCCGAAGAGACCCTGACCGCTGTATGGCAACACACGCTTGAGGGTCTGGCCGATGAAGATGTCACTCCCGCACAACGCGCGTTCCTTCGTGACACGCGCGGCCTGGGCCTCGTAGGTGACACCGTTCTGATCGGCGCACCCAATGACCTCACCAAACAAGTCATCGAGACGCGGCTAAAGCCGCTCATCGTTGGACGACTTCGAGACGAGCTCGGCCGCGACGTGCGCATCGCAGTCACGGTCGACCACGACCCACTTCCAAGCACAATCGGTTCTGACGATGCCGGGGGCGGTTCCAGTCGCGCCGATCGTGACCCCGACGGTGCACAAAAGGCCAGTTCGCACGCATCGTTGCGTGCCGATCACCGCGACTCGGCGGCCGCGTCACCAGACGGCGCGAGTAGGTCGCCAAACGATGCCGACACTGACGTCGTTGATCTCGAACGTTCGTCGACGACCAACGAGACCGAGACTCGCCAGTCACACAACCGGAACGCGCGCAGCACCTCGGACGCGCGATCGTTGCCGCCTCGTCCGCACGAGCGGAATGACCGCCACTCGCGCATCGATCCGATCGAGGCGACGCGGCTGAATATGAAGTACACGTTCGACACTTTCGTCATCGGTTCTAGTAACCGATTCGCGCACGCTGCTGCAATCGCTGTGGCAGAAGCGCCAGCCAAGGCCTACAACCCGCTCTTCATCTACGGGGAGTCCGGTCTGGGGAAAACCCATCTATTACACGCGATTGGGCACTACGCACGCAGCCTGTACGGGGTCCGCGTCCGATACGTGAGTTCTGAAGAGTTCACCAACGACTTCATCAACTCGATTCGCGACGACAAGGCGCAGGCGTTCCAGAAGCGCTATCGCGACATCGACCTGCTGCTTGTCGACGACATCCAGTTCTTACAGGGCAAGGTCCAGACGCAGGAGGAGTTCTTCCACACGTTCAACACCTTGCACAATGCGAACAAGCAGATCGTCATCACCTCAGACCTCGCGCCGAAACAACTGCAGGTCGAGGAGCGGATGCGTTCACGCTTCGAGTGGGGACTGATCACCGATGTGCAGCCGCCCGACCTCGAGACTCGCATCGCGATCTTGCGCAAGAAGGCGGCGCAGGAGAAGTTCTCCGCACCACCGGAGGTACTTGAGTACATCGCGTCGAAGATTGCGACGAACATCCGCGAGCTTGAAGGCGCCTTGATTCGGGTGACTGCCTTCGCGAGTTTGAATCGTCAGCCGGTCGATCTCACTCTGGCCGAGATCGTGTTGAAGGACCTGATCCCTGACGAGTCTGTCCCGGAGATCACCTCGGCAACCATCAAGGCGCAGACCGCGCAGTACTTCGGCATCTCGATTGACGATCTCGTCGGCTCTTCTCGATCCCGCGTGCTGGTCAACGCGCGTCAGATTGCGATGTACCTGTGTCGCGAGCTGACAGAACAGTCACTGCCGAAGATCGGGCAGCAGTTCGGGAGGGACCACACGACGGTGATGCACGCGGAGCGCAAGATCCGAACGCTGATGTCGGAGCGTCGCGCGGTCTACAACCAGGTCACCGAACTGACGAACCGGATCAAGAGCCAGGTGCGTCAGGGATGACGATCTTGTCCACAGCCTTGGTGGATAACTTTCGATTCCCACCGGCATCGCATGTAACAGAAACCTCATTCACAACCTGGGGACAACCCTGTGGAAAAGTGCTGTGGATGAGTGGACGACCAGTGCGTAACCCGCAGGCTTTCCTGGACGCGGCGGGCCCGTCCACTAATTACATCGTCCCGACACACCTCGGTCCCCATCCTTTCGGGATGCCCACACCTCGTGCGAGCAGGCCAAACACCCTCCATCCCCAGCGTCCACTGGCCCTAACATCACGACGAGTCTTGCCATTTGCCACTGCTTACACCCCATAACTACAAGGGATGGGCCCCGCTGTGCACGACGCGGTCTGACGTCTCTGCCACGATGAGCCTGCTCACCGCACGCCGGTCCGCGGTTCGGATCGGTCGAACAGAGGTAGCAGAGGTACTCGGGCCGCCTGGCCCATCACAAGGAGGACACCGGTGAAGTTTCGGGTCGAACGCGACGTCCTGGCCGACGCCGTCGCCTGGGCCGCGCGCAGCTTGTCCCCGCGCCCGATGGCGCCAGTTCTGTCGGGGATCTTGCTGGAAGCCGGCACGGACGGCCCCGTGACGTTGTCCAGTTTCGACTACGAGGTGTCTGCTCGAGTTGAGATTCCGGCGACGGTGTCAGAGGGCGGCTCGGTGTTGATCTCGGGTCGCCTACTTGCCGACATTGCCCGCAGCCTCCCTGACGCACCCGTCGACTTCGAGCAGGACGGCGCCAAGGTGACTGTTCGGTGCGGCAACGCGCGGTTCGCCCTTGCGACCATGCCGGTCGAGGACTATCCCGAACTGCCAGCTGTTCCGAATGTCACCGGCTCGATCGATGCCACGGATTTCGCCGTCGCGGTGAATCAGGTCGTGGTGGCCGCCGGCCGCGACGACACCTTGCCGACGCTAACCGGGGTGCGAGTGGAGATCGAGGGGGACACGATCACTCTCGCGGCCACCGATCGTTATCGCTTGGCTGTTCGCGAGATTCGCTGGAAGCCAGCCAGTTCGGCAATCTCGTTGGCCACACTCATTCCTGCTCGCAGCCTGTCCGACATCGCCAAGGCACTGTCCGGGGCAGGGACGGTCGACATCTCCATCGGCGAAGCCGGCGAGGGGATCGTTGGATTCGTGGGTGGTGGTCGGCGCGCGACGACACGCCTGATCGATGGGGAGTTCCCCAAGTACCGCAGTTTGTTACCCGACCAGTCGCAGAGCACGGCCACCGTGTCGACGGCCGCGCTTGTTGATTCGGTCAAGCGTGTCTCGTTGGTTGCCGAGCGCCACATGCATGTCCGACTGAGTTTCACCCAGGGCCAGGTGACGTTGGAAGCGGGCACCGGGGACGAAGCCTCCGCGTCGGAGAGCATCGACGGCACGCTTGACGGCGAGGACATCACCATCGCTTTCAACCCGCAGTACCTGCTGGACGGTCTCGGCGCAATCGACGCGGGCACGGCTGCACTGGCCTTCACGCAGTCGACCAAGCCAGCCGTCATCACCGCCGCTGGCGAAGGATCGACCGACGACTACCGGTACCTGCTCATGCCGGTGCGCCTCGCCGGCTGACCGAGATCCGCATTCGTGCTGCTCTCGCGCATTGCGCTGACAGACTTTCGCAGTTATTCCGAACTCGACCTTGAGCTCGAGCCCGGGATCAGCACCTTCCTCGGCCGCAACGGGCAGGGCAAGACAAATCTGGTCGAGGCCATCGCCTACCTTTCCCGCTTCGACAGCCACCGGGTGGCAAGTGACGCGCCGCTGGTGCGGGTCGGTGCAGATCGCGCCGTGGTGCGCGCCGGGATTGAAGCTTCCGGCCGACGTAACACCCTTGAGGTCGAGATCACCCCTGGTCGCGTGAATAGGGTGCGCCTCAACGGCGCGCCGACCCGACCGCGCGAAGCCGTCGGCCTTGTGCGCACGGTCGTCTTCGCCCCGGAGGACCTCTCGCTTGCCAAGGGGGATCCGAGTGAACGGCGCCGCTTTCTCGACGACCTCCTGGTGCTCCGGGCTCCTCGACTGTCCGGTGTTCGTGCCGACTATGAACGGGTCGTCAAGCAACGCAACTCGTTGCTGAAGTCCATGGCGACGATGCGTTCGAGCACGGCCGGTGACCCGAATGCGCAACACACGTTGGAGGTGTGGGACGAGCAGCTGGCCCAGACCGGTGCGCAGCTGATGCTGGCAAGGCTTGACCTGCTTGGTGAACTGCGCCCGTACGTCCAGCAGTGGTACTCGACTTTGGCGCCGGGTGAGACCCGAGACATCGGGCTTGCCTACCGCAGCTCTGCCCGGTCTGGGGCCGAGGACTCGGCGTGGGGGGATCTGCAGGGGATTGAGAAGGCTCTGTCGCTGGAGATCCTTGCCCGCCGAGCGGACGAGACTCGGCGAGGGGTATCGCTCGTGGGTCCGCACCGCGACGATGTGGCGATGAGCATCGGCGACCTACCGGCCAAGGGGTACGCGAGCCATGGTGAGTCGTGGTCGCTCGCTCTCGCGCTGCGACTTGCGTCCTACTCGGTGCTTGACGCGGATGGCGAGCGGGCGATCTTGGTGCTCGACGACGTATTCGCCGAGCTCGACGCGCAACGTCGACGCAGCCTTGCCAGCGCGGTCCTTGGTGCCGACCAGATCCTCATCACGGCCGCGGCCGACGAAGACGTGCCACGCGATCTCAGCGGCGTTCGCTACGACGTGGCGATGGGATCGGTGCATCGTCGGCCATGAGTTCGCCCACCGTGAGTGCGCAATGAGCACCGACGAGACTCCCGAAGCCGCACAGACACATCAGCCGTCTGGATCTGACCCGGCACGTCAAGCGCTGGCCCAAGCTCGGGCTCGAGCCCGATCGGTGGCCCGAGGCACTGGCGCGTCGACTACTCGGCGAACCCGTCGTCGGAGTGGATGGCGGCCCTCCGTCGGCATCGGATCCGACCAGCGCAGCTCTCCCGCACCTGATGGGCGCGATCCCCAGTTGCTCGGGAGCAGCCTCGAAGGGTTGGTCCACGACCGGGGCTGGGACACCGAGGTCCGGGTCGGAGACACGCTGTCCCGATGGGACGACATTGTGGGGTCCGAGATCGCCGAGCACGCACGGCCGGACAGTTTCCTCGACGGTGTCCTTACGGTGCGGGCCGACTCGACCGCCTGGGCTACCCAACTTCGACTGCTCATGACCCAGGTCCGCAAGCGACTCGATGCCGATCTCGGGTCAGGGGTAGTTGAACGGATCGTGGTCACCGGACCGAGCGCGCCCTCCTGGCGGCACGGTCGGCTCAACGTGCCGGGCCGTGGCCCCCGTGACACCTACGGCTGACGGCCAGATCCGGCGTCAAACCCCGTACACGTGGGGGGGCACCGAAACGGATGCTGGATTCGTCTGATCCCCATTCTCGGGCGTCAGTCGCGCGGGAGCGTGGGTGATATCCGATAGACTGAAGCCAACACTTCAGGTCGCACGCATGCTCACGCCGTCGGGTGGGGCAGCGGCTTCCGGATTCAGCCAGCGGAGGCCTGCACCGTGTCCTATGACGCCAGCGCGATCACTGTTCTCGAGGGGCTGGAGGCGGTTCGCAAGCGCCCCGGCATGTACATCGGGTCCACCGGAGAGCGCGGCCTGCACCACCTGGTGTACGAGGTGGTCGACAACTCCGTCGATGAGGCGCTCGCCGGGTTTGCCGACGCCATCGAGGTGACGCTGACCTCCGATGGTGGGGTACGGGTGGTCGACAACGGTCGCGGTATCCCGGTTGGAATGCACCCGGTGGAGAACCGTCCCGCGGTCGAGCTGGTCCTCACCGTCCTGCACGCCGGCGGGAAATTCGGCGGCGGCGGCTACACCGTCTCAGGCGGACTGCACGGTGTGGGTGTCTCGGTCGTCAACGCGTTGTCCACCCGCCTTGACGTCGAGATTCTGACGGATGGGCGTCGGTGGACCCAGCAATACATCAACGGTGCTCCCGCTGCGGATCTTGAGGGTCACGAGCAGACCGACGCGACTGGGACGACCATCACGTTCTGGGCGGACGAAGACATCTTTGAGACGACCGAGTACGACTACGAAACGCTTGCGCGTCGGTTCCAAGAGACCGCGTTCCTCAACAAGGGTCTCTCGCTCACACTCACCGACGACCGTGCGGGCCACGAGCAAGAAGACGGCACGACCCGTAGCCAGACCTGGCAGTACGAGGGTGGACTGTCCGACTTCGTTGCCTATCTGAATGCCACGAAGGGTGCTGCGCATCCGAACATCATCGCCTTCGAGTCCGAGGACACCGATCGGCACATCGCGGTCGAGATCGCGATGCAGTGGAACTCCGGATTCAACGAATCGGTCTACACGTTCGCCAACACGATCAACACGATCGAGGGCGGCACCCACGAAGAAGGCTTCCGCACCGCATTGACGAGCCTGGTCAACAAGTTTGCGCGCGAGTGGGGACTGCTCAAGGACAAGGATCCGAACCTCACCGGCGACGATGTGCGTGAAGGACTCACCGCAATCGTCTCGGTCAAGCTGGCCGAGCCGCAGTTCGAGGGACAGACCAAAACCAAGCTTGGCAACACCGAGGTCAAATCAATCGTTCAGAAGGTCGTCAACGACCAACTCGGCGCGTGGCTCGAGCGCAGTCCCAAGGAGGGGCGCGACATCGTGCACAAGACCGTGGCCGCGGCGAGTGCACGGATGGCGGCGCGCAAGGCGCGCGACCTGGCCCGCGGCCGCAAGGGCCTGCTCGAGTCAGGTGGTCTGCCAGGCAAGCTAAGCGACTGTCAATCGACGAACCCGGAGGAGTGCGAGCTCTTCATCGTTGAGGGCGACAGTGCAGGCGGGAGCGCAAAGGGCGGTCGGGACTCGCAGTTCCAAGCGATCCTGCCGATCCGCGGCAAGATTCTGAATGTCGAGAAGGCCCGGATCGACAAGGTGCTGCAGAACAACGAGGTGCAGGCACTCATCACCGCGCTGGGTACCGGCATTCACGACGACTTCGACATCGCAAAGCTGCGCTACCACAAAATCATTCTGATGGCCGACGCCGACGTCGACGGTCAGCACATCCGCACGCTGCTACTGACGTTGTTGTTCCGGTTCATGCGCCCATTGGTCGAAGCCGGCAACGTTTACTTCGCCCAGCCACCGTTGTACAAGCTGAAGTGGCCCGGCGGACGCGACAACGTCGAGTACGCGTACTCGGACCGGGAGCGCGATGCGTTGCTACGTATCGGTCAGGAGAACAACCGCAAGCTTCCGCGTGAGGACGGGATCCAGCGCTTCAAGGGACTCGGTGAGATGCCCGCGAAGGAGTTGTGGGAGACGACCATGAACCCGGACACCCGAGTGCTCATGCAGGTGACTCTCGACGATGCGGCACAAGCCGATGAGCTTTTCAGCGTGCTCATGGGCGAAGACGTCGAGGCGCGTCGCAACTTCATCCAGCGCAACGCCAAGGACGTTCGCTTTTTGGATATATGACGAGCCTCGATGTGTGACGAGTCCGGATATCCGATCGTCACACCTTGCCGATCAGATTCAACGATGTACGAGAGGTAGTACCTAGTGGCCGACGAGACCATGACCGGGACCGAGACGCCGGACGTCCCGGAACAACGCATCGAACCGGTCGACATCCAGGTCGAGATGCAGCGGTCGTACTTGGACTACGCGATGAGTGTCATCGTCGGCCGCGCACTCCCGGACGTCCGCGACGGCCTGAAGCCGGTACACCGCAGGGTGCTCTACGCGATGTTCGATGGTGGCTACCGCCCGGACCGCGGCTACTCGAAGTGCTCGCGTGTCGTCGGCGACGTGATGGGGCAGTACCACCCGCACGGCGACAGCGCGATTTATGACGCGTTGGTCCGCTTGGCCCAGGGCTGGTCGTTGCGCTACCCGCTGGTCGATGGCAACGGCAACTTCGGCTCCCCGGGTAACGATCCGGCCGCCGCGATGCGGTACACCGAATGTCGCCTTGCTTCGCTCGCGATGGAGATGATGCGCGACATTGACGAGGAGACCGTCGACTTCTCGCCGAACTACGACGGGCGCGCGCAGGAACCGAATGTCCTGCCCAGCCGCTTCCCGAACCTGCTCGTCAACGGCAGCGCTGGCATCGCGGTCGGCATGGCAACGAACATCCCCCCGCACAACCTGCGTGAAGTCGCCGACGGGGTGCTGTGGGCACTTGAGCACCCTGGCGTGCCGGACGAGGAGCTGCTCGAGGCGATGATCGCTCGGGTCAAGGGACCGGACTTCCCCACGCGCGGGCTGATCGTTGGCCGCCGGGGAATCGACGATGCCTACCGCACCGGCCGCGGTTCGATCATCATGCGTGCGGTTGTCAATGTTGAAGAGATCCAGAATCGCACCTGTCTTGTCGTCACCGAACTGCCCTACCAGGTCAACCCCGACAACCTTGCGTTGAAGATCGCCGATCTGGTGAAGGACGGTCGGATCGCGGGCATCGCCGACGTGCGCGACGAAGGCAACGAACGGCTCGGCCAGCGACTCGTCATCGTGCTCAAGCGCGACGCCATCGCTCAAGTGGTGCTGAACAACTTGTACAAGCACACGCAGCTGCAGGAGACGTTCGGCGCGAACATGTTGGCACTCGTCGATGGTGTGCCGCGGACGTTGAAGCTCAGTGACTTCGTCCGGCACTACATCGCGCACCAGATCGAGGTGCTCGTCCGACGCACTCGTTACCGCCTGCGCAAGCGGCAAGAGCGCGCGCACATCTTGCAGGGGTACCTCGCTGCACTGAACCGGATCGACGATGTCATTGCGCTGATTCGCGCGAGTGACACGGTCGATGCAGCACGCGAAGGTCTGATCGGCTTGCTCGAGATCGACGAGTTGCAAGCCACGGCGATCCTCGACATGCAGTTGCGTCGCCTCGCTGCGCTGGAACGTCAGAAGATCACCGACGAATACGACGAGCTGATGCGAGAGATCGAGGAGCTCAACGCGATCCTGGCAAGCGAGGAGCGTCAACGCGGGATCGTATCGAGCGAGCTGCGCGAGGTCGTCGACAAGTTCGGGGATGAGAGGCGCACCCAGATCGTTGCGGCCGAAGGCGACCTGTCAGACGAAGACCTCATCGCTGAAGAAGATGTTGTCGTCACAATCTCGCGCGGTGGCTACGCGAAGCGTACGAAGGTTGACCTGTATCGCTCGCAGCGTCGCGGTGGAAAGGGCGTACGCGGTGCAGCGCTGCGCCAGGACGACATCATCGAGCACTTCTTCACGACGAACACGCACGATCAGTTGCTGTTCTTCACGAACAAGGGTCGCGTCTATCGGGCGAAGGCGTACCAGCTTCCCGAGATGGGTCGAGACTCTCGCGGTCAGCACGTCGCCAATCTCCTTGCGTTCCAACCGGACGAGACGATCGCGCAGGTGCTCGACATCCGCGACTACGAGCAGGCGCCGTATCTGGTGCTTGCGACCCGCGGGGGCAAGGTAAAGAAGACCTCGCTGGCGGAGTACGACACCAAACGCATCGGCGGGATCATCGCGATCAATCTGGTCGACGATGACGAGGTTATTGGTGCCGAGCTTGTCACGGCCGATGACGACGTCATCCTCATCTCGAAGAACGGCCAGTCGATCCGATTCGCCGCCGACGACACCCAACTACGTCCGATGGGGCGCGCGACCTCGGGCGTGATTGGGATGAAGTTCAACGGCGACGACTTCCTGCTCTCAATGGGTGTCGTGCGACCTGATGCTTACGTGCTCACCGCGACCGACCGTGGGTACGCGAAGCGCACGCATGTGGACGAGTACCGACCCCAGGGACGCGGAGGTCTCGGCATTCGCACCATGCGATTGGCCGATGACCGCGGAGCGATCGTGGGTGGCTTCGTGGTCGATGAAGGCGACGAAGCGCTCGCGATCACATCGAGCGGTGGAGTGATTCGGACCCGCGTCACAGCGGACGCGATGCGACCCACTGGTCGAGACACGATGGGCGTGAAGCTGATAAACGTGGCCGAGGGTGAGGCTGTGGTGGCAATCGCCCGCAACGCCGAGCGGGATCAAGGCGCCGATGGCGAACCCGGGGCAGACTCAGAGATCGATACGGACGCCGAGTTTGACACCGATAGCGTCACTGACGCCGCGGATGAGTCGGTGACTGACGTGGTGAATGACAGGGAGGCCACTGAGTCGTGACCGCGACCGACGACCCCCGTGAGCGGGGACGCCTGGTACGGACGCCCTCCGGGGTCGTCCGGGTGAAGGACGTCGATGCCCCTGCGGCGCCGACGTCGACGCGGCCGGGGTCTACCGAGGTGGCCGGATCGGGAGCACCACGACCAATCGGTACACCGATGCGACCGGTGTCCAGGCGCCGCCGGTCCACTGCATCGCTCGTGCACGTCGAGCCGTGGTCGGCGATGAAGGTGTCCTTCATCTTCTCGTTGTCCGCAGCGATCGTGATCCTGATCGTGGTCGTCTTGACCTGGATTCTCTTTTCGGCCGCTGGAGTGCTTGGGGCGGTCGAACGGGGAGTCAACGATGTAGTGGGTGGCACATTCGACCTGTCCCACTATCTGTCGTTCGGCACGGTGCTGGCGGTCGCCCTCGTCGTGGCCGCCGTTGAGGTCGTGTTGACCACGGCAATTGGCACTCTCATCGCCTACCTCTACAACGTGACCGCCAGCGTTACGGGCGGTCTTGAGGTGATCGTTGACGAGGAGGACTAGTCGCGCCCGTGCGATAACCTTGTCGCCCCTCGGGCCTATAGCTCAGTCGGTTAGAGCGCTTCCCTGATAAGGAAGAGGTCGGACGTTCAAGTCGTCCTAGGCCCACGCGACCGCGCCGACGGCGCCGCACTGGAGGTTCGTAGTGAAGAAGTTGCTGTTCCTGCTCATCCTCGCGGCCGGTGCTGCCTTCGCCTACAAGAAGTGGTCGGAGTCGCAGGAGTACTCGGATGTGTGGACTCGCGCCACCCAGGACCAAGAGTTCGACCTGCGCTAGCAAGCCTTGGATCCCAGCCTGACCGTGCCGGCGGGCAGGCACAGGGGACGTAGCTCAATCTGGCAGAGCACCGCCTTTGCAAGGCGGGGGTTAGGGGTTCAAGTCCCCTCGTCTCCACTTGACGTTAACCGACGAGAAGGGCATCACCGTGGCCGAGGAAACCATCGCGACTCTGCACACGAACAAGGGCGACATCCAGGTCGTGCTGTTCCCGAACCACGCACCGAAGACCGTGCGCAACTTCATCGAGCTTGCCGAGGGAAGTCGCGAATACGTCGACCCGAAGACCCGGCAGAAGGGTGACGGTCCGTACTACAACGGCACTCCGTTCCACCGCGTCATCGCTGGCTTCATGATTCAAGGCGGCGACCGGTTGGGCACTGGCACCGGTGGTCCGGGCTACACGTTTGCCGATGAGTTCCACCCCGAACTTTCCTTCGACCGGCCCTACCTGCTCGCGATGGCAAACGCGGGACCAGGGACCAATGGCTCGCAGTTCTTTATCACCGTTGCGCCCACGAAGTGGTTGACGGGCAAGCACACGATCTTCGGTGAGGTGACCGACCAGGCCAGCCGCGATGTCATCGATGTAATCGCTGCGGTCGAGGTTGGACGCAATGACCGACCAGACGACGAGATCGTCATCGAGTCCGTTGATGTGGAGCGACGACAGGCATGAGCCAGCCGGATCCGTCGGATCCGCGCAACGCGTCGGGCGCCCCGCCCACCTGTTACCGCCATCCTGACCGCGAGACCTACATCCGGTGTTCGCGGTGCGAGCGACCAATCTGCCCCAACTGCATGACGTCCGCGGCCGTGGGGTTCCAATGTCCCGAGTGCGTCGCTGAGGGTGCTCACAGTGTTCGTACGCCGACCACGATCGCGGGCGGTCGCCTGGTCAGCACGGACGGTCTGGTCACCAAAATCATCATCGCGATCAACGTCGTCGTGTTTTTGCTTCAGCAAGTGCAAGACACCGTCACGCAACGTTTTGAATTGATCGGGCTCGCTGGAGACGGCCATGGCGGGGCCATTGGCGTCGCCGCGGGTGAGTACTACCGATTGCTTACGGCGGCATTTCTGCACGAGAACGTGGTTCACATCGGCCTGAACATGATGGCGCTCTACTTCGTGGGCCCGCCCGTGGAGCGCGCACTAGGGCGATCACGTTTTGTGGCGCTGTATCTCCTAGCAGCGCTTGGTGGCACGGTCGCGAGCTACATGTGGGGTGCGCCATTCGTGCCTAGTTTGGGCGCATCCGGCGCGATCTTTGGCATCTTCGGTGCCTTGTTGATCATCACTCGACGGGTGGGCGCCGACATCACCAGCATCCTGGTCCTGATCGGGATAAACCTGGTGTTCAGCTTCTCGGTCCCTGGCATTGACTGGCGCGCGCACATCGGCGGGTTGGTCGTCGGCTCGATCGTGGCCGCTGGCTTCGTATTTGCTCCGCGCGGGCAACGAATGCTCGTGCAAGTGGGTGTGTGCGTGCTCGTTCTCGCTGTTCTCGTGGGCCTGGCCGCGTATCGCACCAGTGATCTGCGGAAGCAGGCCGGATTGTCGATGGCGGCACCTGGGACTTCCATCTCGCAGTCAGGCCCTTCGCAGTCAGGCCCTTCGCAGTCGGCCCTTCGCAGTCCGATCAACTCCGCTCCTGAGCACAGCCATGAACGCGGCGTGAAGATTCGCCCAACACGCGCTGCCAAATCAGCCCCAACCGCGCAACTAGGGCGCCGCACCCGGGAGGATGTACCCCGTGGATAACTGGATGGAAAACGTCTCTGCCAACGCCTACAAGGCTTCGCGTCTGCTCAAGGTCGGCGCGCTCGTCGGGGTGATCCTCACCGTCATAACGTTCCTGACCGACCTCTACGTACGGGCTGAAGGCCGCCGATGGGTGCGGGCAGTCCGGCGCACAGTCCTGCAGCGTCGTCGCCTCCCAGATCATCAACAACCTGGCCTACCAACTGATCATTGGCCTGGGCATCTCGGCCATCTTGTTCGCGGCCGCGATTGTCCTGAGCGTCAAGAGCGCCGAGCTCGACTCGTTGGAAGAGGAAGAGGACGAGGACGACGACGAGGACAGGCAGGACGAGGGCAAGGACGAGGGCAAGGACGAGGGCAAGGACGAGGTCTCGATCAAGAAGGCCTGAGGTCGGGCCAAGCGTTTGGTGCCTAGACGTGCCGGGGAAAACAGAGCCATGAGCGCTTTGTCCACACTGGGGATGAACCATGTGGACAAATCACACCGGTGTCACTCGGTTCCTCGGTTTTACTCAGTGCAATGGTGTGACTCAGCGCCACTGCGTGGACACGCCGAAGCCGGCGGCGATGAGCGCGAACCCGATCACGATGTTCCAGTCGCCCAACGCACTCATACCGAGCGGGCTGTCGGGCTGGGTCACGTAAAAGAGGACGATCCACGCCAGGCCGAGCACGAACAGGGTCACCATGAGCGGTGCCGCCCAGGGCCGGTGCCGCCGCTTCTGGGACGGCGTCGTCGCAGCCCGCGGGTACGGGTTCTTCTTGCGCCGGATGCGCGACTTGGGCACGGTCTGGACTCCTCGCGATGAATGGTCGGGTTAGCCTAACTGGTCCGGGTCGTTCGCTGGCCGCGAGCGCAAAGACAAGTGACGGGAGGCCGATCGACTCATGACGGCCACCGCCACCGTTGCCGCCCCGAGGGGTCCTCAGCCCCCCAGACCCCGCTCGGCCCGCGAGACCGCACGCCTCACCATCCGGACCTTCGGCGAACTCTTCATCACCATCGGGGTAGTTCTGCTGCTGTTCTGCGCCTACCAGCTGTGGTGGACGAACTTGTCGGCCGACCGAGACGCGACCTCATTGGTCACCCAGTTCGAGCAACAGCATCCGGCCACGACCAAGACCATTCCGACGGCGCCGTCGACCTCAACCATCGGCACCGAGCCTGCAGACTCGTCGACCTTGGGCATCATGTACATCCCGCGGTTGGGCAAGACGTGGGAGAAGCCGCTCATCGAAGGCGTGACCCTGCCTGATCTGCACAAGGGCATCGGGCACTTCGTTGGGACTGCGATGCCGGGCCAGATCGGCAACTTTGCAGTGGCCGGTCACCGTGCGACCAACGGCCAGCCGTTCGCCTACCTCGACCAGATGCAGGCCGGCGACTACGTCTTCATCCGCACCGCGACCACTTGGTACACGTACCAGGTCACCAAGCCTTGGTACCTCGTGGCGCCGACTGCAATCTCGGTGACTTACGCGGTGCCGTACGTGGGGAAGCCAGTGCCTCAGACACCGACCCAGAAGTTGATGACGCTCACGACGTGTAACCCGCGGTGGGGACACAGCAAGCGGCTGATCGTCGATGGCGTGTTGGTAGCGAGCCAGCCCATCTCCCAGGGCACGCCGAAGCTGCTCGTGGCGCAGGACTCCTGATGTACGGGTGGGTATGGCGCAAGCTGCCGGGACCGGCGGCCGTGCGTGCGCTTGAAATGCTCGTTGGCGCTGCGGCCATCGTCTTGTTGTTGTTCACGGTCGTGTTCCCTGCGGCGCAGCGGTGGCTGCCATTCAATGACGCGAACTTCCAAGGCAACACGCCCGCACCCGTGGCCACCTCCTCGACGCAACCGGGGGCGAGCCCCTCGGCATCGAGCCTGCCCGGCGACGGCTGATCGGTCGTGGGCGCCTCGATCCTGGTCGTTGACAACTACGACTCGTTCGTCTTCAACCTGGTGCAGTACTTGGGCGAGCTTGATGCCACCTGCGTCGTGCGACGCAACGACGAGTTCGACATCGCGGATGCGGACGACTTCGACGGCGTGTTGTTGTCGCCTGGTCCGGGTACTCCGGAGGACGCCGGCGTATGCGTCGATCTCGTTCAACGAAGTGCAGGGCGGACACCGTTGCTCGGAGTGTGTCTCGGCCATCAGGCGATGGCGGTTGCCTTTGGCGGGCGAGTGACTCGGGCCCCTGAGCTCCTCCATGGCAAGACGAGTCAGGTGCACCACGACGGGACCGGAGTGCTTGCGGACATCGCAGATCCGTTCACTGCAACGCGCTACCACTCGCTCGCGATCGAGTCAGTGCCCGACGTGTTCGCGATCAATGCGCGCACCGAAAGCGGAATCGTCATGGGGATCCGGCATCGCGAGTTGTCCGTGCATGGTGTTCAGTTCCACCCCGAGTCCGTGTTGACCCAGGCCGGCCATCTCCTGCTCGCAAACTGGCTGGTGATGTGCGGTCAGGCCGACGCACTCGAGCGCTCGGTCGGGCTCAGCCCGGTAGTCGGGGCTTAGCGAAACTTCCGCGTCACGGCGACGGTGACGCCGGTGGTGTCGTCGCCGGGGTCGTCGGTGGTGCTGTGGATGGCGGCGGGGTGCTCGGTGGAGCAGCCGCGACCGTGATCGTCACCAAGCTGTTGATTGGCGCGCTGTTCCCAGTCAACGGCTGTTGACCGATGACGGTGCCGGGCGGGTTGGTCGAATCCGCCTGACGTACGACTGCCACCTTGAACCCGGCACCGGTCAAGGTGCTGCGCGCAGTCGACTCGTCCTCGCCGACAACGTTCGGCACGGCGACGTTGCCACTCGCGACCACTAGGTTCACGGTCGTGCCGGAGGTCACAGCGGTACCCGCGGCAGGGTTCGTTGACACGACCTGACCGGCTGGCGCGTTCGCGTTCGTCTCGGTTGTCGTGCCGACCTTGAGTCCCAGGGCAGTGAGCGCGGTAGTCGCGTCGTCGATGTTCTTGCCTCTGAGGTTGGGCACTGTGACTTGCTGCGGCCCGGCGGAGACTACGAACGCGACCGCTGTTCCTGAGGAGACCTGCGCGCCTGCGATGGGGGACTGCGAGATGACGAGTCCCTTAGCGATCGTCGTCGAAGCGGTGGCCCCGATTGGCCCTTCGGTCAGCTTGTTCTGCTGGAGCGCAGCGACGGCGTTGGCCTGGGTCAGTCCAACGAGGTTGGGCACGTGCACGCTTGCGCTGCCCGAGCCCAAGACGGAGCGGCCGAAGAAGATGAGCGCCGCGATGATCGCGAGGATCGCAATCGCCAGTGCGATGTAGGCGGCACGACGACGCCCTTTGTTCGGCGTGGGTACGACGTTGCCGACCGGCACCGGGGCGATTCGCTGGGTCGCTTCCAGCGTTCCTGCTGCTGGCATTGCCACCGTCTGACCACGCAGGGCGCGGTCGATGTCTGCGCGCATGTCACCGGCGCTCTGGTAGCGATTGACTGGATCCTTTGCGAGCGCGCGCAGCACGATTGCGTCGGCCGCGACGGGAACGTCGGGATCAATCGTGGACGGAGCGCTCGGCACCTCTTGCACGTGCTGGTAGGCGACAGAGACAGGAGACTCACCTGTGAAGGGTGGCCGCCCGGTAAGCAACTCGTAGAGCAAGCAACCGACGCCGTAGACGTCGCTGCGGGCATCGACTTGTTCGCCCCGTGCTTGTTCGGGCGACAGATACTGGGCGGTGCCGAGAACAACAGCGGTCTGCGTCATCCCCCCAGACGCGTCGGCGACCGCACGCGCAATGCCGAAGTCCATGACCTTCACGTCACCGGCGGTCGTCATCATGATGTTCGACGGCTTCACGTCTCGGTGAATGATGCCGTTGCGGTGGCTGTAGTCGAGTGCGGCCAGCACGCCGGAGGTGATCTCAAAGGCGCGCTTGCTGGGCAGCCTGTTGCCCTGGGTGAGCAGCGTGCGCAACGTGGTCCCCTCGACCCGTTCCATCACGATGTAGGGCACTGGCACGCCGTCGCGCTCGGTCTCGCCGGTGTCGTAGACGGCAACGATGTTGGGGTGGTTCAGGCTTGCAGCGGACTGAGCCTCGCGACGAAAGCGGGTCTGGAAGGACGGGTCGCGCGCAAGGTCGATGCGAAGAATCTTGATGGCTACGGTGCGCCCCAGCCGGGTGTCGCGCCCTTCGTGCACCTCGGCCATGCCGCCGCGACCGATGAGCCCTCCGAGCTCATACCGGTCCCCGAGCAGTGGGCCCTGGTCCATCGGTTCTCCGTTCATTTTTGCCGCTGCGTCTCGGTGCTCACGACTTCGTATTCAAGACAGCTTCCATGACCGACTTCGCGATCGGTGCCGCGAGGCGGTTGCCGGAGATCTCACCCTGCCCGCCGTTCTCGACGACCACAGCGACCGCAACTCTAGGGCTCGCGGTTGGAGCGAACGACGTGAACCATGCCAACGGGGGCTTTCCCGGCGTCGTCTGCGCGGTGCCGGTTTTGCCCGCGACACTCACGCCTGGAATCTGCCCATTAGTCCCGGTGCCGTGCTCGACGACGTCGATCATCATGGCCGTTTCGGTGGCGGCCACCTCAACCGTGATCGCGCGATCAAAGACGCGCGGTGTCGTCGTCGAGACAACATCGAGATTGGGGGCGATCTCGCGGGACACCAGATAGGGGTACATGACCACTCCCTGGTTAGCGATCCCGGCTGACACCATCGCCATCTGCAATGTGGTTGCGGCCACGTCGTACTGACCGATGGCCGAAAGCGCCGTCTGCGCTTGATCAGCCTCGGCTGGGAAGACGCTGGCTGCTGCCCGCAGCGGAAGCAAGAAGTTAGTCCCGAAGCCGAACAGCTTCGCCTGCGCCTCGATGGCGTCGTGCCCGAGTGCCATTCCGACGGATGCGTATGCGGTGTTGCATGAGATCCGCAGCGCGTTCTGCAGCGTCGTCTTGCCGCCAGGGCCGCAGGCAGTGCCGCTCTCGTTGGTCAGCACCTTTGTCGAGTTGGGCAACGGGAGTTGCTTAGGACCTGGCACCACGGTGGACGGCGTGTACTTGCCGCTGCTCAGGGCCGCCGCGGTCGTGACGAGCTTGAACGTGGACCCAGGTGGGTAGGTGCGTGCGATCGCGCGATCAAGCATCGGCTGATTGGGATTGGCGAGGAGCTTGGCGTAGTTGGCGCGAATCGAGGCCGCGTCGTGCGACGTGAGCAGGTTCGGGTCGAAGGATGGACTGGTCGCTAGCGCCAGGATCGCGCCGGTGGTCGGATCGATCGCGACGACAGCACCCTTTCGCCCGGCGAGGCCTTTGTACGCAGCGGCCTGGGCGGCTGCGTTGATGGTCAGTTCGACATTGCCGCCGCGCGGATCTTCGTTGTGCAGGAGGCGCTGAACGGAGTCGGAAGTAAGTGACTCGGCGCTCCCCGCTAGAAAGTCGTTGTTCGTGCGCTCGATCCCGGTGGCGCCGTAGATCAACGAGTAGAAGCCGGTGATCGGTGCGTACAGCGGTCCGTTCGGGTAGGTACGCAGGTACTTCAACGTGTCATTGGTCGGCACTGATTGAGCCAGCACGACTGTGCCAGCGAGGATCGCGCCGCGTTGCCGGTCGTACTGGTCGAGCAACTGCCGTTGGTTTCCGGGTTGGGCCTGCGTGCTGGTCGCGTGCACGACTTGCTGCCAGGTGAGGTTGACCAGCAGGGCTAGCAGCAGCAAGGCCCCAAATGCGCCGACGCGCCGGATCGATGAGGTCATAGGTACACCACCTGAGTGAGCGCGTCGTCGGTGGCGATTTCCGGGGCGGGCGCGGGGCGCCTCGACGCATCACTGATGCGTAGCAGCAATGCGATCAGAATCCAGTTGGTTACCAAGGACGAGCCGCCGTACGACATGAACGGCGTGGTGAGTCCCGTCAGTGGGATCAGCCGGGTGACACCGCCGACAACGATGAAGACCTGCAGTCCGATGACGATCGCAAGGCCGGCCGCGAGCAGCGAGCCGAAGCTGTCGCGCACCGCGACCGCGATGCGCAACCCGCGTTCGACGATGATGGCGTAGAGCACGAGCAGCGCGAACAGTCCGGTAAGACCGAGCTCCTCGCCGGCTGCTGCCACGATGAAGTCGGTCTTGGCGAACGGCACGAAGTCTGGGTGGCCTTGACCTAGCCCCGTGCCCAACGTGCCGCCTGTGCTGAGCCCGAAGAGGGCCTGCACCATCTGGTAGCCGGTCGTCTGCGCAGTGGCCCATGGGTGCAGCCAGACATCGACGCGCTCCTGGACGTGTGCGAAGGCCCGGGTCGCAAGCACCGCACCGATGACGAACATGATTCCGCCGACGACGAGCCAGATCTTGCGTGACGTGGCCACATAGAGAAGTGCGACGAAGAGCCCAAAGAACAGCATCGCCGTGCCGAGGTCGCGCTCGAAGATGAGTACAGCGAGGCAGGTGAGCCACACGAGCAGGAGCGGGCCCATGTCGCGCCCGCGCGGGAAGTCGATCCCGAGTATGCGCGTGCGTGCACTGGCCAGCACGTCGCGTCGGCTCACCAGATAGCCGGCAAAGAAAATGATGAGCAGGATCTTTGCGATCTCGGCCGGCTGAAAGGTGAGGTGCCCGAAGCGCAGCCACAGTCTGGCTCCGTTGACCGTCGTCCCGATGTGCGGGAGCAGTGGCATCAGTAGGAACGCGAGGCCGAGGATCATCGCGGTGTAGGTGTAGCGCTGCAGCGTCCGGTGATCGCGCAGGAAGGCCAGCACCATGACGAAAAGCGCGACGCCGACACCCGTCCAGATCAACTGGGTAGCGGCGTCCGCCTTCGGTAAGGGATCGCCAGCCTGCACCGCGCTAGCGGCCTCGGCCAGGTCGAGCCGATGAATGATCGCGAGGCCCAGCATGTTGAGCATGGCCGCCGCGGGGAGCAGCACCGAATCGGCCCACGGCGCGAGCAAACGCACCGCAACGTGCGCGACCAGGAAGAGGCCGAGGAAGCCGAGTGCGTACGCGAGGGCATTGGCGGGTACTTCCCCGGTCACGCCCAGGCCGACGCAGATGTACGCGCTCACGCCGATGCCGACCGCAGCCAGGATGAGCACGAGTTCACCGATTCGCTTCGGCCTGCGATCGACGAGCACCGTGCCCGCAGAGTTAGGACGAATGGGCGCCTGCGCGACAGTCAAATCGCTCATGGCGTCGCCGAGGGTGTGGGAGTGATGGACGCCGGGGCGCTGGCGGATGGAATCGACACGGGACTGGGCGACGGTGAGGCGCTCGGAGTCAGATAGATCGAGAGGTTGTCGACGATGGTCTGGGCCGCGACTGCGTCGCTGGCTTCAATGCCAGCTTGGATGTGTGTCTGCTCGGTACTAGGCAGATCAGCCAGTGCGATGTTGGTGACCTGGTACGGCGCGCTGAGCGAGACACCGAAGACTGTGCCATTGAGTCCGCGATAGATCGTGACGTAGCCGTTGCTGGCGGCAACGAAGTATTGGCTTCGGATCCAGCCGACGCCAAGGGCTGCTCCCGCTACGACTAGTGCGATCAGCAGAAGCACGAGCGCGAGGCGTAACGGCCAGTGGGACCGCCGCTCCGTCGGCTCGACATCGGTGCCGGCCTGCTCCTGAGCCGCGAGTCGCTCGTCAACGGATCGTTCACCCGCTGCACCCACGATCTCGGGTGGCTCCGCAGCAGCACCCGAATCCTCGCTCGTTGTGTCCTCGGTTGGTGGGTCCGGAACCTCAACCACATCCGCGACCACACACGTGACGTTGTCGGGTGCGCCTTCCTGCAACGCGGCCGTCACAAGGCGGTCGACTGCATCGTCGGTGCTCCCGCCCTGCAGTGCAGTCTGGATCTGCGGTTCACGCACGTAGTCATGCAGTCCGTCGCTGCACACCAGGAAGCGGTCCCCGGCTTTCAACTCGCGCACGGAAAGGTCCGGTTGGGCATCACTATGCCCGTCCAGGACACGAAGGATGAGCGAGCGCCGTGGATGAGAGAAGGCCTGTTCTTCGGTGAGTTGTCCGTCATCGACCAAGCTCTGCACGTAGGTGTGGTCACGCGTGAGCCGTTGCAGCTCCCCATCTCGCAGCAGGTAGGCGCGCGAGTCGCCAAGATGGGCAAGGGCGATCCGGTTTCCGCCAGTCAGCAGAGCGGTAAGGGTGGTGCCCATGTCGGCGATGGCTGGGTGCGTGTCGGCCGCAGTTCCGATTTGAGTGGCCGCATCGGCGATGGCTGCGCGCAAGGCGTCGAGCAGGTCCGCGTCATCGGGCACGTGCGAGACCCGACCTATTGACCTCAGCGCAATGGACGACGCGACCTCTCCGCCCGCATGACCGCCCATGCCGTCGGCGACCGCAAGCAGGCGCGGACCCGCGTAGGCGGAGTCCTCGTTGTTGGCGCGCACGAGTCCGACATCCGAGCGTGCTGAGTAGCGCAGGGCAAGGCTCACGATGGCTTCCGCAGCTCAAGCACAGTCGTACCGACGCGCACACGTGCTCCCGGCTCGAGCGTGGCGGTTCCTGAGACTTGGTCGTCGTCGATGAACGTGCCGTTGGTCGAACCGAGGTCCTCCACCTGCCAGCGGCCGCGCTTGCTGGCGACGATGCGCGCGTGATGTGACGACACGTAGTCGTCTTCGAGCACCAACGTGGAATCGGACGCGCGCCCTATCGTCACCGGCGCACTCGTCAAGGGGACAGAGGTACCCACGAGTGGGCCTTCGATGACGACGAGGCGTGCATCCGAGGGCGTCGCAGTTGCGCTGCCGTCGCCCGCGGCGCTCGACATCGCAGCAGCAGCGCCCACATCGGCAGGTATCGGCGCAGTCGGCCGCGCCTTTGCCTTGCGCGGCTGCTTTGCCGGCTTTGTTGATTGGGCACGGGTGGCCCGCGGAGCCTTCAGATCGCGACGTAGCACCACTAACGCAATCAGCACGAACAGCCACAGTGCGCATAGGAAGGCAACGCGGATCACGGTGAGGGAGAAGACGGAAATCACCGCGGTCACCCGATCCGGAACGTCGCCGTGGCACTTCCGATCGTGATGACGTCGCCGTCCGTCAACTCGGCTTCGTCGATCTTCACGTTGTTGACGTATGTGCCATTGGTTGACGCGAGGTCGGCGATGAGGATCTGGGCGCCGGATCGCCGGGGCAGCCTGATCTGCGCGTGCCGACGCGAGACGCCCGGGTCCTGGATCCGGATCTCGCAGTCGAGACCGCGCCCCACGGTGGTGACCAGTTCGGTGAGCGGGTACGACGTCGTCCCGATCACGAGTCGGGCCGCCGTCACCGGGGCCGTGAGCCCGGCGCTCTGCGCGCTTCGCGCGGTCACACCCGGTACTGCCTTGCTGGCAACGTTGAAGACGCCGGTATTTAACGACTCATCTAGTTCAAGCACGACTTCCACGGGCCCGGCCAGTGCGTAGCGCTGCGCTTCCGCGTGCTCGTTGACCATGTCTCCGAGCTCGGCAGCAAGTGGCTCGGCATAGACGGCAAGACGGTCGTAGTCGTGCTGCCCGAGTGTGACGATGAAGCGGTTGGGAGCGACGGTCCGGTCGCGGGTGACGAGCGCAGCCTTGTCATCGAGTTCGCGCTGAAGCGCGCTCGCGACTTCGACTGGCTGCACCTCGGAGCGAAAAGTGCGCGCAAAGGCCCCATTGATGATGCGATCAATGCGCTGTTCGAAGCGCTGTAGAACGCCCACGGAACCTCCCGACGACTGCTTCTGATCGTAAACGGGAGGCGCCGTTCACCCTGGTACCCTTTGCCCTCGCGCGCGAGTGGCGGAATAGGCAGACGCGCAGGATTCAGGTTCCTGTGCCCGAAAGGGTGTGGGGGTTCAACTCCCCCCTCGCGCACCAAGCAGATTTAGGGCCCTAATCGTGTGTTCGTCCGTCGCCTATAGAGCCGTCCACCTGCCAGCGTCCCCGCCGCTTTTGTGGTGGAGCAGCTTCGGCATGTCGTTCACATTCATCGATCTCTTCGCGGGGATCGGTGGCTTCCACGCTGCCTTGAGCGACGCAGGAGGCACCGGAGTATTCGCGTCGGAGATTGATGACCGAGCAGCTCGAATCTACGAGCGCAACTGGGACAGTCCGGTTCACGGCGACATCGTTACCTTGACGGAACCCAGAGTTAGCAAGCTGGTGCCAGCCCACGATGTCCTTGCAGCGGGCTTTCCATGCCAGCCCTTCTCCAAGAGCGGTTTCCAGCGTGGGATCAATGAGACGCGCGGAACGCTGTTCTTCAACATCGAGAAGATCCTTCGTGCCCGTCGCCCCAGCGTGATCCTGTTAGAGAACGTTCGCAATCTAGCGGGGCCGCGTCATCGAGGCACGTGGGAAACCATCGTGCGTCACTTGCGCGATGCTGGCTATCGAGTGTCTGACGTGCCCACGATCTTCTCCCCGCATCTGCTTCCACCGGAGCTGGGAGGTACGCCGCAAGTCCGCGAGCGCGTATTCATCGTCGGAACCTACGTCGGGGCTAAACGCGCCCGCGCAGCGCGAGACGTGGTGCCACCGGTGGCGCGTGGGCCCGTCGGTGAGTGGAAGCCGGCCTCGTGGAACCTCGCCAAGACTCTCCTCGAGCCTGAGTCAGACGTGAGCGACGAGTACCGGCTAAGCGAGGCCGAGATCGACATGATCGATGTGTGGAACGACCTGGTTGTAGCGCTGCTGGAAGCACGGGACGGTGAGCGACTTCCGGGCTTCCCTCTGTGGGCTGACTCGTTCAAGATGCGACCGCGCATCCCTGCGGGAACACCGTCGTGGAAGGCCGACTTCCTGCGCAAGAACAGCACTTTCTATGTCGAGCACAAGGGTGTTATCGATACCTGGCTGGCGCGACGAGGTGGGATCTCGGACTTGCCGCCGTCCCGCCGCAAGCTCGAATGGCAAGCACAGGACACAGCATCGCTGTGGGAGTGCCTGCTGCACCTGCGGCCCAGTGGCATACGCGCAAAGCGACCGACCTATGCCCCTGCCTTGGTAGCCATCACTCAGACAACGGTGGTTGGCCCAAGAAGGCGGCGACTTACCCCGCGTGAGGCTGGGCGCCTACAGGGGATCCCCGACTGGTTCAGCTTCGAAGGGCAGTCGGATGCTGCGACGTACAAGCAGCTAGGAAATGGCGTGGCAGTTGGTGCTGCACGCTACGTCTTCGAAGAGCACGTGCTCGGTGATCCCGACGTGCCCGAGCAGATCAAGCGAAGTGTGACCGCGTATCGGTCCTTGCGCGCTGAAGCCAACCGATCGGGACGTTCGGCGCGCACTGCCTAGTTCTGCCGGAGCAGGCTCTCCTTGGCCAGCGCGAACTCCACCTCGCTCAACTCACCTCGGTTCTTCATATCCACCAGGCGGCGAGCTGCGTGACAAGCGCGTTGTCTTGCGTCGGCTCCGCATCCGAGAACATCTGCACCAGGCGGGGGAAGAGTGCGGGGCTGATCAGGTCTCGCACGAATGAGATCGCAGGCGCCTCGCGGCCGCGGCGTTCGTTGGGAGACACACGAAGGGGGGCCACACATTCAGGGTGCGCCCTCGCGTGCTCTTCAACTGCCACGAAGGGCAAGATGACCGCGTCCTTCTGACCCTTGGCGCGAGCGACCACCTCGGAATGAGCGACCGGGCTGATGAATACGACTCCGGGCAGCATGGGGTGCAGAAACACAGTGGGCTCGACGAAGCCCCTGCCCTCTCCGCCCATGCCGTTCGTGATCCGGAAGTCGGCTCGACGAGGCTGAAAAGCTGGACTTGACCGACCAGAGCCCGCGAGCGCGCTCGAGGATGTCGACCAGGTCGAATCCGTCCGCGTTGTGGCCTGCTGGTGCTGTAAGGACACCGGCATTCCACGCAGCCGCCGCGATGATCCACTCAACCGAGGCCCCGACCGTGAACCTCGCACCGCGATCAGCGGGATCAACCCGATCGATCAGCAGGCGCAAGCATCCCTCGATCTCACCGACGAGCTGCGGAGTTCTCGCCAAGTAGTCCCGCAGCGTGTCGAACTCGTTCGAGCCAGAGGTGGGGGTGGCGCTGGACATCCCGGACATGGGCACAATCGTGCCGTGTCTTCGGCGACATTTGGGATGCCTCCCCATCCCGGCGCGTCATCCCCGGCCGTGGGCAAGCGAATGTCCAGCCAGGCCAGGCGCTCGACGGCACCAGAGATCGCTCTTCGCCGGGCCCTCTTTGCGCGCGGCTACCGATACCGAGTGACTTACCGAGTCTCCGGTCTGCCTCGACGTTCTGTCGATATCGCCTTCCTCGGACCCCAGCTCGCCGTCTTCGTCGACGGTTGCTTCTGGCATGGATGCCCCGAGCATGGCAATGCCCCCGCAGCAAACGCGGGCTGGTGGCAGATGAAGCCGCGACCAATCGCGCTCGCGACCGAGACACGAGTCGTCTGCAAGAGCTCGGCTGGCGTGTGCTTCGAGTGTGGGAGCACGACTGTCCAGCTGTGGCGGCCGATGGGATCGTTGAGGCTCTGAACTCTTAGGAGGCGACGTGGCTGAGAATCGACACGGTTCAGGCGTGCTCGAGTTCCCGAGCGCTCTCGAGGTCGTGATCACGCGCCAGTTCGACGCCCCGATCCAGCTCGTGTTCGACGTGCACACCCAGCCGGAGCACATGCTGCGGACGATCGCGCCCTTCGATGAGGAGGTGATCGAGTGCACCATCGACCTGCGTGTGGGCGGTGAGTACCACTACGTCTTCGTGCCGAACGGCGGCGATGAGTGCTCGTTCCGCGGCACATTCCTCGAGGTCGAGTCGCCCACTCGAACGGTCCAGACCTGGATATTCGACGGCTGGCCGGACGTAGAAGCGGTCGAGTCGATGGATTTCAACGAAGTCGACGGCGTCACGACCATGACCTACCGGATGGTCTTTCGCAGTCAGGCAGAGCGTGACCACTTCACCACGTTCGAAGCGCATCAATCCAACATGGACAACGTCGAAGACCTGTTGGCGTCGCTGCTCGCCGGGGACGACGCCTGAGCTTCAGCGCGTGAAGCGTGCCGTTGGATTGCATGCCCTGCCAGATTGCATGGCCTGCCGGATTGCATGGCCTGAATCGGAATGCGCGTGAGCGGAGTACGTTCCTAGCCTGCGGATATGACGATGACGATCGAACGCGAAATCACGCTCGAGGCCCGGCGGTGGGACGCCGTCCAGGCCCGCATCACGCTGCCCGATGACCCCTTCATCCTCGGGGTGAAGACGACCGGGATCTTCTGCTTGCCCACCTGCCACTCGCGGATGCCCAAGCGCGAGAACGTTGTCTTCTTCGACGACGTCGAGGCGGCCCAAGGTGCCGGACTGCGAGCTTGCAAGCGTTGCCATCCGTTGGACCAGGGGGCTGACGGGGAACGCCTCGATCCGGCCGTCGATGCGGCGCTGGCCACGATCCGCGCTGCGGGCGGCCCGGTGCCGCGCGAGGAACTCGCCGCGGCAAGTGGCACGAGCGTTCGGCACTTGCACCGCCGCTTCGTCGAGCAGGTTGGTGTAACTCCAGCACAGTTCGGTCGAACGTTACGAGCAGAAAATGCCCGTGAGCACCTGCGCAACGCGACCGACGTGACCAGCGCGGTGTACGAGTCGGGGTACGGGTCATCACGCGCGTTCTATGAGGGCGCGGCCTGGCAACTCGGCACGACGCCGAGCCGGTATCGGACCGGAGACGTGTTCGAGGACATCGTCTTCGGCATGGTCGACACAACATTGGGCGAAGTCTGGGTCGCGGCAACCGGCCGCGGCGTCTGCGCGGTCAAGATAGGACTAAACGAGACGCAGACCCGGGAGCTTCTTACGGCGGAGTTTCCTCACGCGTACACCTGGCGAAATGACCGCGCACTCGCCGAGGTCCTTGCCGTAGTGCGGGATCTGGCTGATGGGCATCCCACCGAGACCGCCTTGCCAGTCGATGTCCGGGCCACGTCCTTCCAGGCGAAGGTGTGGCTCACTCTGCGGGAGATCCCCCGCGGATGGACATGGACGTACGGGGAGGTGGCGGACGCAATTGGAACCCCCAATGCCGTGCGCGCGGTCGGTCACGCGTGCGCGACGAATCCGGTTGCCTTGGTCGTCCCTTGTCATCGCGTGGTCCGCTCGGATGGGGGACTCGGCGGCTACTACTGGGGGATCGAGACCAAGCAGACGTTGTTGGCGTCCGAGTACGACGATGTGATTTACGGGCCAGCCGAGGACAATCGGCTTCGTGCCTGAGCTACCCGAGGTCGAAGCACTCGCGACCTTCCTGCGCGAACGCGCAGTTGGCCGCTTCGTTAAGGCAATCGACGTGGCTTCGATCAGCGTGCTCAAGACCTTCGATCCCCCGCCGACCGCATTGCACGGACTGGCGATCGATGACGTGCGACGAGTCGGCAAGTTCCTCGACATCGACGTGTCAGGCCTGCACCTCGTCGCGCACTTGTCGCGTGCAGGCTGGGTTCGTTGGTCGGACGCGTTGAATCCCAAGCCGTTGCGTCCGGGCAAGGGTCCGATCTCATTGCGGGTTCGTCTAGATGACGGCAGCGGCTTTGACTTCACCGAGGCCGGGACGCAGAAGCGGCTGGCGATCTGGATCGTTCACGACCGTCAGGCCATCGAGCAGGTCGCACGGCTTGGACCCGACCCGTTGGCTCACGACTTCACGGAAGAGCGGTTCGCCGCGATTCTCAAGGTGCACGCGCGTGCGCAGATCAAGGGCGTGCTGCGCGACCAGTCGCTGATCGCGGGGATTGGCAACGCCTACAGCGACGAGATCCTGCACGCTGCAAAACTCTCGCCGTACCACCCCGCAGGCACCATGAGCGAGGACGAAGTACACCTCCTGTACGAACAGCTGCGCACTCTGCTCGCCGAGGCGGTCCAACGCTCCGCCGGGCTACCCGCCGGTGATCTCAAGGACGACAAGCGCGCGGGAATGCGGGTACATGGACGGACCGGTCTGACCTGTCCGGTGTGTGGTGATGTGGTCCGTGAGGTGTCATTTGCCGACCGCTCCATGCAGTACTGCGCTACCTGCCAGACGGGTGGCAAAATCCTCGCTGACCGGCGGATGTCGCGATTGCTGAAGTAGCCTCCCCCATGTTTGGCACCCGGCGCCTGCCCGTCGTGACGGTCGCCGACTTCGATCCGACGACGTTCGTCCTCGACGTCCGCGACGATGACGAGTGGCAGATGGGCCGCATCGATGGGTCCGCCCACATCTCGATGTACGACATCGAGGCTCGGGTCGGTGAACTGCCGTCCGACCGCACGATTACGGTCGTGTGTCGAAGCGGGCATCGATCCGCGCAGGTGACGCAATGGCTGGTCGGCGAAGGTGTCGATGCGGTCAACCTTGAGGGTGGTCTGGTCGCATGGGCGATGGCTGGGCGCGCGCTGCGCTGCGATGGCGACTCCGAACCGTTCGTGCTCTGAGCTCAACTCCGCGGCGAATGCCGTGACTCTCGCCGACCAGCTCGCTGAAATCGTTGGCTCATCCAACGTCCTCACCGACCCGGATCTGCTCGTCGGCTACGGCACTGACTGGACCCGCCGTTGGAGTGCGTTGCCGCTGCTCGTGGTGCGCCCCGCTGATGCAGAGCAGGTGAGCGCGGTCGTGCGTGCGTGCGGCGCCGCGGGCGTGGGCATCGTGCCGCAGGGCGGAAACACCGGCTTGGTCGGGGGTGGCGTGCCGCGCACTGGAGCGGATCCCGTTGTCGTGCTGTCGCTGCTGCGTATCAACACGATCGGCCCGATCGATGAGCAGACGCGCGCGGTCGCCGTTGGTGCTGGTGTAGTTCTCGCAGATCTGCAACGAGCGGCTGCGCGGGCAGGTCGTCGCTATGCGGTCGATGAGGCTGCGCGTGAGTCCGCCACGATCGGTGGCAACGTCTCGACCAACGCCGCAGGATTGCGCGCGGTCGGGCTCGGCGACACTCGCGCGCAGGTGCTGGGCCTGGAGGTCGTGCGTGCGGACGGCGAGGTGATCCAAACCGCGGGCTTCATGCCCACGGAGGGTGGCTGGATCGGCCAAGGAGCGGCCCCGTTCATCGGCACCGAGGGCACGGTCGGGATCGTTACTGCGGTGCGAGTCCGGCTCATTGACCCGCCGACGCACGAACCGAGTGTCACTCTTATCGGAGTCCGTGACATCGACGAGGCGCTGGCCGTGGTCGACGCCGTCGCTCCCGCCGGGTTGATCGCCGCGGAATTCTTCACGGCGGGCTGTTTGCGGCACGTGCAGGAAGCCACCTCGTTGCCTCGCCCGTTGACCGAGGATCACGATGCCTACGTCTTGGTAGAAACGAGCGAGCAACCGCCTCTTGAGGGGCTGTTCGCTGCGGACGAACTGGACGCTGCAGTCGACACGCGACTGTGGGCCTACCGCGACCGGGTGCCTGAGTCGATCGCGGCGCACGGAGTCCCGCACAAACTCGATGTGCGCTTGTCCAAGGACCGTCTGGGGGAGTTCCTGCGTCGTTTACCCGCTGCGGTCGCACCGCATGAGCCGTTGGTCTACGGGCACATCGGCGTCGGCAACCTGCACATCAACGTGCTCGGACCCGCGCCGGACGACTCGGCCATCGATGATGCGGTCCTCGGCCTGGTGGTCGAGCTCGGAGGAGACGTGGCCGCAGAGCACGGAGTCGGCGTCGCCAAGGTCGACTGGTGGCAGCAGTCATTGCCCGCGCAGGAACTCGAGATGCTGCGCCGGCAGAAGGCGGCCTTGGATCCGTCGAATCTGCTTAACCCTGGCGTTCGCTTCGGTTAACCCTGCGGCGCTGCAATAGGGCTGATGACGACTGCGGTCCCGTAGGCGGCGATTTCTTGATACCCGCTGCCGATTTCGTCGCTGTCGAAGCGCATCGCGAGCACTGCGTTCGCCCCCCGCGCCTCGGCCGCTTCACCGAGCCTGGCCATCGCTTCTTCACGACTCTGGGTCAACTGCTTGGTGAGCCCCTTGAGCTCGCCGCCGACCAACGACTTGAAGCCTGCACCCATCTGTACGCCGACGTTGCGACTTCGAACCGTCAGGCCGAACACCTCGCCGAGAACCTGATCGACCTTGTAACCGGGGACATCGTTCATGGTGGAGAAGAACATGCGTAGTCCTCACTTTCTGCGCGATCGAGTCCCGCCTCTGGCGACGCCCAGAGGCATCGGAGACAACCTAGGGCGCGCCGATAGCCAGACGTGGAACCATGGGCGGGTGCGACCGGAAGTGGTGGCCCATCGGGGTGCCAGTGAGCATGCCCCCGAGCACACTCTTGCCGCCTATGTCCAGGCGATCGTCGACGGTGCGGATGCCCTCGAATGCGACGTGCGGCTGACGGCCGACGGGGTGCTCGTGTGCGTGCACGACCGAACGGTTGACCGCACATCGAATGGCTCGGGTGTCGTGTCGACCTTGGAGCTGGCCGACCTCGCCGAGCTTGACTTCGGTGCGTGGAGAAGTCATGCGGGGACCGACGAGTCCGAGGCCATCGGTCGGCAACGCGGTCCGAACCGGAATCTTCATGACCATGAGGCACCAGACCGGGTCGACCGCAGCTCGGTCCTCACCCTTGAGCGACTGCTTGAGCTCGTCGTCGACACTGAACGCGACATCGAGCTGGCGATCGAGACCAAGCACCCGACTCGTTACTCCGGTCTGGTCGAGCGCACCCTGATCGAGACACTCGATCGTTTCGGGCTTGGGCATCCGCGGGTCGGCACGATCAGTCCGATCCGGGTGATGAGCTTCTCCCAGCAGGCCGTCCGCCGGATCTCGGTGCTTGCTCCGAGCATCCCGACGGTGTTCCTGATGGAACGAGTCCCGCTCCGAATGCGCGATGGCAGCCTGCCCACGCACACTCGAATCGCCGGACCTGCGATTGAGATCGTGCGTGCGCATCCGCACTACGTCAGCCGAGTGCACGACGCCGGTGGGGCAGTGCACGTGTGGACGGTAAATGCCGACGAGGACATCGAGTTGTGCGTGGAGCTCGACGTCGACGCGATCATCACTAATCGACCGGGCCATGTGCTTGAACGATTGAAGACGTTGGTATCCGTGTGACTCTGCGTTTCTGTCCGGGCGTTTCTGGCAGGGCGTTTCCGTCAGGCGCGTAGACCTTCAACGATCGTCACCAACGCCAAGATCGCCAATAACGTCGCCGAAATTAGTTGCACCCGACTGACGGGCATATGCGATTCGAGCCAACGACCGACGAGCACGCCAAGTCCACTCACGAGGATCAACCCGAACACCGCACCGAGGAAGACTGCGATCGGGTAACCCGATCGAGCGGCGAGTCCCGCGGTCGCGATCTGCGTGATGTCGCCCCACTCTGCGGCGAAGATGACCCCAAAGCTGATCAGGGCCGCGCGCAGATTGCTTGTTGTCGGCCCGTTACCTTCGATCTCTGCCCTCACTTCGAGCTCCTCGGTGCGCTCCTGCTCACGCGTCTGGCGCGAAGACTTAAGACCGGATCGAAAGAGCAAGACCGCAGACACCGCAAAGACAACGCCGGTGCCAATGAGCACCACCTTGTGTGGCAGCAATGCAAAGAGCTGGCCTGCAGTGACAGCGACCGCGCTTTGCACAACGAAGGCCGCGGAGACACCGAGCCAGACGAACAAGGGCCGATAGCGCGCGCCCAGCACCACCGTGGCCACGAACGTCTTGTCCGGCAACTCCGCCGGAATCACCACGAGCATCGTGGCGAAGAACGCAACGAACATCAGTGCGCCCGGGTTCAGTCTGGAGTTGAGCTGGTGTCCGGCTCCTGGACGAACGAACGGAACTTCATCGTCCCCTTTGTCTTCGCGCCCCCGGGCTGGCGATTCACGGGGGTGATCGGCATGATCGCAGCGTCTCCGGTCGCGCGCGGCCCACTCCACGGCGCGGGCACCGCGTCGATCTGCCACGCGATGGCGTAGGCGATCGATTCGTAGTTCACGCGCCAGCCACGGAAGTGTGGCCAGGCCTCCTCAGGCGTGCGATCCATCGGGAACCCTTGCGATTCGAGCTTCGAGATCCCGTCGAGGAAGTCCTCGTACGTCAACGTGATCTCGGTGTCCGGGTCCGGATCTGCATCAAAGGGGATGCGCAGCACCGTGGCGAGGTCACGCATGCAGACGAACCCCATGCGTACTGCGAGTCGTGCGGGACCTTGCGGCAACGATGGCGTCAGTGCGAGTTGCATGGCCGCTGCGTCCATCACCGAGAGCAAGCCGATGAGCCAGTTTCGCAACGGTCGCGCGGATCGCACAAAGATGAGGGTTGGGTAGTTGGTGTGGCTCTCGGAGATGTCAGCGGCCCATCGTTCCCAGCCGCGGAAGAACTCATCGAGATCGGCCACCGTGTCGACCATTGCGTGTCGCGCCAGGATGGTCGGTCCCCAGTTCGGCTCGCCCGCGCGTGAGAGCAGCATCGTCACGTCGGTCTCGCGCCGGTTGTACGCGGCGTACATGGTCGGGAGGTAACCGATGAGCAAGGCGATGACTATCGGTCCGGTGATGGCGGCGAACATGTCGAGGACCGTGAGTTGCGCTCGGTGGACACCGATGTACGTCAGCGCCACCAGGGCCGATCCCGTTTCCTGCACGGCGTCGGACACCGACAGCGTTGAGACGCCATAGGAGATCAACGAATACGAGACCAAGTAGGAGAAGAGCCAGACCAGCAGGATCACCAGAATGGACAGCGGACCCGCCCAGGCGAGGAATCTGTCACGCGTCTCAAAGTTCTTGATCCTGCGCCCGACCACGCGAAACGCGCCGATGGTGCCCATAGTTGCTGTGTTTGCTAGGAGCGACCTCAGACCGCGTGGCACCACGAGCGTGCGCACGACGCTCGAGGTCACGCCGATGAGGCACAGGATGCCGACGATCAGAGCCAGCACGCGCATGCTCCGACCCTAGCCGGACACGCGGCCGTAGGCTGTGCGTCGATCGCGCTGACCTTGGAGTCCCACCTGTGACCTTCTCGAATTCCACCCTGTCCATCCTGGCTGTGGTTGCTGTGGCGATTGCCGTTGTCGCGTTCGTCTGGGCGATCGTGCTCGGAGTTCGAGTTCGTGGCATGCGGCGCCAGTACCTCGCGCTGCAAGGCCCGGATGGCACAGCCGAGTCCTTCGTCGAGGCCGTCAGCCGCAAGACCGACGAGGTCAACGCGCTGCGCGATGACGTTTCTGAGTTGCGTGCGCGCATTCAGCAGGCCCGGGTAGAGCTTGGTCAAGCGGTGCGCCACGTGTCCGTGATTCGTTACGACGCGTTCGGCGACATGGGCGGTCGACTTTCTTTCTCGATTGCGTTGCTCGACGATGGGGGAGACGGCCTCGTGATGTCGTCGATCAACGGGCGCACCGAGACCCGCACGTACGTGAAACCTGTGCAGTCCGCGCGCTCGGAGCAAACGCTTTCGCCGGAAGAGATCCAGGCGATCACCGAGGCGATGGGTACCCCTAGCGAGTCGTACGCATGACGAAGGCCTACGCATATCTCGGTCCTGAGGGCACCTTTACCGAACTTGCACTGCTTACTTGGCTCGACGGCGCGGACGCCCAGATGCAGCCGTACCCGAGCGTGCCCACCGCGTTGGATGCGGTGCGTGCAGGAGATGTCGACGGGGCAATGGTCGCGTTGGAGAATTCCGTCGAGGGTGCTGTACCCATCACGTTGGATGAGCTCGCTGTTGGCGAGCCCTTGGTGATCGTGTGCGAGCTCGTGCTCGCTGTCTCTTTTGCCTTGCTCGTTCGCCCGGGAACTGCCTGGAAGGACATTCGGGTCGTTGCTGGGCATCCGCACGCACAGCCGCAGTGCCGCAAATGGATGGCCTCGCATCTGCCCGACGCCACTTGGGAGGCGGCGCCGTCGAATGCAGATGCGGCCCGTGGCGTCGCGGATGGTCGCTGGGATGCGGCCCTGGCGGGTGCGTTTGCCGCTCCGCTCTACGGACTGGAGGTGCTGGCCGACGAGATCCACGACGTCGAGGGCGCCGAGACCCGCTTCATTTTGGTGACCCGACCCACGCCACCGCCTCCTCCCACGGGCGCCGACAAGACGTCGCTGGTCCTCTACATGGGTGATGACCACCCGGGTGCGTTGCTCGAGATACTGACCGAGCTCGCTGTGCGTGGGGTGAACCTGTGTCGGATCGAGTCTCGTCCGACCGGCGATGGGATCGGGCGCTATTGCTTCTCGGTGGACACCCAGGGGCACATCAACGATGAACGGGTAGGCGAGGCCCTGCGCGGTCTGCGTCGGGTGTGCACCGAGGTGCGCTACTTGGGCTCGTATCCGGGTACCGATCCGGCGCCGCTGCAGGTGCGTTCAGGGGTCTCAGACCAGGACTTCGCCGATGCCGATGCGTGGCTGGCGGAGGTCAGGCGCTCAGGCCGTTCTGGTTAGGGGGCGGACCGGCCCCGCACGGTTCGCGTTGTTTGAGCGTCGTTAGGCCGAACGGGTGAACGCTCGGCGCGCCTCCGTGACTCAAGCCCTGCCCGATATGCGCCGACCATTCACACCAGTGGGTCACCCATCCCGGGTCGGGCCAAAGGAGAGTCGTGGCACGGTCGAGCGCACGTGGACGATCGCAGACCTCACTCACCGTGACGTTCGTCGCGGTGAGCATGGTCGCGTTCGTTCTTTTGGGCGTTGCGCTGGTCGACGGTGTCGGGGTCCTCGTCCGCAAGCAGGTCGATCGCGACGCGGTGCAAACTGCAATCATCACGACGAATCTCGCCGTCGAGCAGCCGTTCGCGTCGTTGCCGCCGACCATCTATCTGAAGGAGCTACCCGGGCCGCAGCAAGTGGCTTTGGACAAGGCCTTCGTAGGGACGCATGCCACTGTCGATGCGCTTCGGCTGTGGTCGCCTTCGGGCAAGTTGACGTACGCGTCTGACTACGTGCCAGCAGGCACCGCGTACGTCAGTCACGCAGTGATGGCGAGCACGATGGGCATCGGAGTGCAGAGTCGCGTCATCACCGGCACCCACGGTGATCCCGAGCTTGACGTCTTTGTGCCGCTGACTGGCGATAGCTCGTCGGTGTACGGGGTCGCAGAGGTGCGTCTGCCCTATCAGGACACCTTGACTCGCATCATCTCCATCGAACGCGTCATCGCGCTCATGGTGCTGGGCGGGCTGCTGATCGTGTGGCTGCTGCTGCTGCGCACTATCTACCGTGCCAGCAAGCGCCTGCGTCTGCAGTCGGCTGAGAACGCACGACTTGCGCTCCAGGACCCATTGACGGGGCTTCCTAACCGTCGACTGCTCAACGAGCGTCTCGAACGAGCCGCTGTTGTTGCTGGTCGAAGCGGCGACCGGGTCGCGTTGATGCTGCTCGACATCGATCGTTTCAAAGAGGTCAACGACACACTTGGTCACGACCGCGGCGACTTGCTGCTGCGGCAGGTGGCTGAACGACTCACCAGCGCTGTGCGCGACATGGACACGGTCGCGCGACTGGGCGGTGACGAGTTCGCGATCCTGTTACCGCTCGTCGCGTCCTTGCAAGATGCCGAGTTTGCCGCCGAGCGTGTGCTCGACGTGTTCAAGGAGCCGTTCGAGTTCGGCGGTCTCACCCTGCACGTCGACACGAGCATCGGTGTCGCGGTGATGCCGGACCACGCTGATGACGTGACCACGGTCATGCAGCACGCCGACATCGCGATGTACCAAGCGAAGGCGATGCACTCGGGCATTGCGATGTACTCATCGAATCAAGACGCGCACTCGACCAGTCACTTGGTCTTGCTGGGCGACCTGCGTCAGGCCATCGGTTCCGACGAGCTGAGCGTTCATTTCCAGCCGAAGGTGTCGTTGACGACGGGCGAGGTTGTTGGATTCGAGGCTCTGTTGCGCTGGCAGCACCCGACGCGAGGCATGGTGCCGCCCGCCGAGTTCGTGCCGTTGGCAGAGCGCACGGGGTTGATCCATTCGTTGACACGCCTTGTGCTGACGCTGGTCGTCGAACAGCTGGCCGAATGGCGCAAGGAAGGCATCACCCTGCCCGTTGCGGTCAACCTCTCGGCGCGCAACCTTGAGGAGCCGGACCTAGCCGACTTCATCAGCGAATTGTTGACAGGGGTCGGGGTTCCCGCTTCGTTGCTTGAACTTGAGATCACCGAGAGCGCGATGATCTCCGATCCGGTTCGTGCGAACGAGATGCTGGACTCGCTAGCCGCGCTTGGCCTCTACATCGCGGTGGACGACTTCGGTACCGGCTACACGTCGATGGCACAGCTTGAGCGCATGCCGTTGCGGATGCTCAAGATTGACCGGACCTTCGTGTGGCGGATGCTCGACGATCCCGGTGGCGCTGTGCTCGTCAAAGCCATCATCGACCTGGCGCACGAGTTCAACCTCTCTGTGGTGGCCGAAGGGGTCGAAGACGTCGAGATGATCACCGAGCTGCGGCGGCTCGGATGTGACACGGCCCAGGGCTTCCACTGGTCAAAGCCGGTGCCAGCCGCGGAGGTGCCCGCAATGATGCGTCGAATCGCCGACGGTGATCTGGCCGAAGTGGCTTCGGTACCCTCTCATTCGTGATCGACCTCCGCGTCCTGCGTGAGGATCCCGAGCAGGTGCGCGCATCTCAGCGCGCGCGTGGCGCGGATCCCGCGATCGTTGACGCTGTTCTGAGTGCTGATGCCCTTCGCCGTGATGCGGGCGCGCGCTTCGACCGACTGCGTGCCGAACAACGTGACATCGGAAAGTCGGTGGCCAAGGCCTCCGGTTCCGAACGTGAAGGTTTCCTTGAGCGGGCCAAGGTCCTGGCGGCCGAAGTGAAGGTGGCTGCCGACGAGCGCGATGCCGCGATGGCCGATGCGAGCGGCCTGGCCTTGCAGATCGCGAACATCGTCGAATCGGATGCCCCGGTCGGCGGCGAAGAGGACTTTAAAGTTCTCGAAGTCATCGGCACCCCGCGTGATTTCGAGGCCGAGGGCTTCGAACCGCGCGACCACCTCGAGATCGGTCAGATGCTCGGTGCGATCGATGTCGAACGAGGCGCGAAGGTGTCGGGTTCGCGGTTCTATTACCTGACTGGCGTCGGCGCACTGTTGGAGTTCGCCCTCATTCAGTACGCGATCTCGCGCGCAGACGAGGCTGGCTTCATCCCGGTGGTTCCACCGGTCCTGGTGAAGCCCGAGGCGATGGAAGGTACCGGCTTTCTTGGCCAGGCCGCCGAGGACGTCTACCGGCTCGAGCTCGACGACCTCTATCTGGTGGGGACGTCGGAGGTACCACTGGCCGCCTTCCACATGGACGAGATCCTCCCGACGGAGAAGTTGCCGTTGCGCTACGCAGGTTTCTCCTCGTGCTTTCGCCGCGAAGCGGGTTCGTACGGCAAGGACACTCGCGGCATCATTCGCGTCCACCAGTTCGACAAGGTGGAGATGTTCTCGTTCGTGCATCCCGACGAAGCCCTAGCTGAGCATCAGCGGCTGCTCGGATGGGAACGAGACTTCATCGCCAGCCTTGGACTGGCGTTTCGTGTCATCGACGTGGCAACGGGTGACCTCGGCCTGTCTGCGACGCGCAAGTTCGATTGTGAGGCGTGGATCCCGACGCAGGGCAAGTACCGCGAGCTGACGTCAACGTCGAACTGCTCGGACTTCCAGGCCCGGCGACTGTCTGTGCGCTTCCGCGACGGCGAGGCGACCAAGCACGTCGCGACGCTTAATGGCACCTTGTGCGCGGTGCCGCGAACCATTGTTGCGATACTCGAGACCTTCCAGCAGGCCGATGGGTCCGTCGTGGTCCCCGAGGTTCTGCGACCATTCATGGGTGGGCGTGAGGTGCTCACCCCGATTCCCGCATAAGAGGTTTCGTTGGATTTGAATTGGTTGAGCCCGCGCGCTGAAGCGAGGCTCGTGGGCGCCAAGGGTTGGGGTTCGTTCGCGATCGAGCCGATCGAGGCGGGCCGCACCGTGGCCGCGTTCGGCGGCCACATGGTGCAGCGGGACGTGCTCGACACGTTGAACGCCGACCGGCGCGCGCGCTCTATCCAGGTCGATGACGATCTGTACCTCGTGAGTGGCGAAACCCCGGAACCCGGGGACATGCTCAATCACTCGTGCGCGCCGAACTGCGGACTCATGGGCGGCGCGGTTCTGGTGGCGATGCGGGACATCGAGGCCGGAGAAGAGCTGACCTTCGACTACGCGATGTGCGATGGATCTGACTACGACGAGTTTCCTTGCGAGTGCGGCGCAGCGACCTGTCGTGGGGTCGTGACGGGCAGCGATTGGATGCTGCCCGAACTGCAGTTGCGCTATGCGGGTTGGTTCTCGCCGTACCTCATCCGCCGCATCGCGACCTCGCGCTTGTCAGAGGTACGGGCCTGACTGCTGCATCCCGTGGGGTTCGTCATCGCCTTCTGGTCCCGACCCCTGGGGAATCGCGGCCCGACGGCGCATCTCCTCGAACTGCGCTCGTGCGCTCATCTGCTGTGCGAACAGGGCGGTCTGGATGCCGTGGAACAAGCCCTCGAGCCAGCCGACCAGCTGCGCCTGCGCGATCCGCAACTCAGCTTCTGAGGGCACTTCGTTGTCCGCGAAAGGCAGCGACAGTCGCTCCAGCTCGTCGACCAGCTCGGGCGCCAGACCTGACTCAAGTTCTTTGATCGAACGCTCGTAGATGCTCGCCATCCGCGCGCGCCCAGCCTCGTCCAGTGGTGCACTGCGGACCTCGTCGAGCAACTGCTTGATCATCGTGCCGATGCGCATGACCTTGGCTGGCTGCTCGACCATGCTCGCCACGCTCTCGGCGCCGTCATCCTCCGGGCTCGCGCCGGCACCCGCGTCGGGGATCGCCGGCAACGAGCCGCCCGTGCCCATCGCGCCCGGCGGCAGGGCAACGGGTGTGCCGTCGGGACCGATGATGATCGGGACGCCTGGCTGGTCGCTCATGAATCCATCCTGTCAGTGGCTAGCGGGCCTACTGGCCTACGGTCAGCAGCACCTTTCCGATGTGGCTGCTGCCTTCGAGATAACGATGCGCCTCGGCCGCATCTTGGATCGGGAAGCTGCGATCCACCACGGGTTTGATCGCACCTTGTGCGAGCAGCGGCCATACGTGCTCGCGTACTGAGGTGGCGATCGCAGCCTTCTCGTCGAGCGGGCGCGCGCGGATCGTGGTGCCGATGATCGCGCCGCGCTTGTACATGAGCGCGTTGATGTCGAGCTCGGCCTTGACGCCACCTTGCATGCCGATGATGACGAGTCGGCCGTTGGTCGCGAGTGCAGAAACGTTGCGCGAAAGGTACTTCGCGCCCATGTTGTCGAGGATGACGTCGACACCGGCTGCGTTCGTCCATTCGTTGATCCGCTCAACGAAGTCCTCATCGCGATAGTTGATGGCCAAGTCAGCACCCAGCGCCAGGCAGGCCTTCGCCTTTTCTGGCGTGCCGCACGTCACGGCAACACGTGCGCCCGCCTGCTTCGCCAGTTGGATCGCGAAGGTGCCGATTCCTGATGAGCCGCCGTGAATCAGGAGCACTTCGCCCGGCCGGAGGGCGGCAACCATGAAGAGGTTGGACCACGTCGTGCATGCCACTTCGGGCAGGCCACCCGCGGTGGGGACGTCGACGCCGTCGGGGATCGGGAGCAACGAACCTGAATCCACTGCCACTCGTTCGGCATAGCCGCCACCAGCGAGCAGCGCGCACACCTCGCTCGCCCACCGACCATTCGGTCACCGCCTCACCTACTCCGACGATCGTGCCGGAGCATTCGAGACCGAGGATGTCTGACGCACCCGGCGGCGGGTTGTAGTAGCCGCGACGCTGGAGGATGTCGGCGCGATTCACGGCTGTCGCGGCCGTCTCGATGAGGACCTCGCGGGGGCCCACCGACGGGTCAGGGACTTCGGTCCAGGTCAGTACCTCGGCATCGCCAGGAGACTCGAAGGTGATCGCATGCACGCCCTCACCCTAAGTGGGAGCCCTCGGTGCGCCCTAGGGTGAGCGCGTGAGCAACGGGCAACCGCCAGTGCGCCTCGATGTGGACGGCGCGGTCGCGACGCTGACGCTTAATCGGCCCGAGAAGCGCAACATCCTCACGGTCGAGTCCATGCAGTTGTTGACGGCTCTGCTAGCCCGCGCGATCGATGGCGATGCGATCCGCGTGGTCGTGCTCGAATCGACTGGTCCCGCATTTTGCGCAGGTGCCGACCTCGGTGCGACCGATGGCTTTGCGGGCGGTCCGGAGGCGCTGGTGCCGCTGCTTGAGGCGTTGCTCGACTGTCCGAAACCGACCGTGGCATGCGTGCAGGGGACGGTCGCCGGGGGCGGCAACGGATTGGTCGCCGCGTGCGACATCGGGATTGCAGTTTCTGGTGCGAAGTTCGCCTTCACCGAGGTGCGCGTTGGTGTCGCGCCCGCGGTGGTCTCGGTGGTGTGCCTGCCGAAGATGCGATCTGCGGATGCTGCGGACCTGTTCTTGACGGGACGCGTCGTCCTCGCAGAGGAGGCCCGCGCACTCGGGCTGATCAGCCGGGTCGGCGATGACCTGGCCGCGCTTCGGGACCAGGTTGTCGGTGAGTTGCTGCTGGGTGGACCCGAGGCGATGGCTGCCACCAAGCAGTTGTTGCGACGAGTGCCGAGTTTCGATCGCGACGAGGCATTCGCGTGGGCGTGCGGTGTGTCGGCCGAGCGGTTCGGCAGCGACGAGGCGGCCGCCGGGCGGGCGGCCTTCGCGGCGCGCACCGAGCCGCCCTGGGTCCTGCCGCCATCCGGGTAAGCGGCGTCGGCCCAGCGGCATCGGGCCAGCCACCGTCGGTCGACCCGGCCACCCCGTAGGTTGGGCGCATGGATGAGAACAAGGCGCTGCACGTCGTCGACGCGTTGAGAGAACGTGGAATCAACGCCCACGTCGAGGAAGCTGGCGTGTACCAGTTCGGCGTGCGGGTCGTCCTTGCCGATGGCCGCGAGGCGGTCTGGGATGCCGATGGTGCCGCAGGTCTTGAGGCCGAGGTGCTCGAGGACGGGGACTTGGTCGGTTTCGTTCCGACCATTCCTGGGTCTGAGAGCTACGACGTGGCCGCCATCACCGATGCGATCGCGCGTGCCGACTACTCGACACCCGAGGCGAGCGAACGCCCAGTGGCGCCACCGCCTGCGCCGGCGCTGCCCCGCGAGGGTGGGCTCTTCCGCCGCTTTCTCGGCGGCTTCCGCACCGACTGATCCGTAGACGACCCGCCTCCCCTCCGTTTCCTACGTGGCGACGGTCCCGGTCACCGTTGCGGCGAATCGAGCGACGCCATCGACGTACTTGCGGTACTCAGCGGCCGCTTGCGGGTGTGCGGCCAGGGTGAAGTCCTGGCCCTGGGTGGCGAAGTCGAAGTACACGATCGCCTTGACGGTGTTCGGGTACGCGGCTGCCCAGTTGAAGATGGTGTCGATGGTGGCGGTGTCGGATACAGCGCCGCTCACGGGCTTAGTGGTCGGCGCCCATTCGGCAATCATCATCGGCTTGTTGTGCGCTTGGGCGAACTGAGCCTGTGAGTTCAAGCCGTCACTACCTGTCATCATCCACGACCCTGACGAGAACTGCGGGTAGGCGTCGACGGCGGTCCAATCGACGTAGGCGTCACCCGGGTACCACTGTGTGATCGTCGTGCCGCTAATCGGGTCGTTGACATTCGGACACCAAACGAAGGCCACGTTCGTAACTCCGGCCTTGTGGAAGTAGTTGACGACGTACTGCCACGAAGCGACATACATTGCCGGCGTGACTGCGGGCTCGTTGTATTCGGGATACCAGGTGCCATTCATTTCCCAGTCGAGGCGCAGGAAGATCGGCTTGCCGTACGCCTTCACCTCGGACACTTGAGTGGCGAGGTAGCTGTCCTGGCTGCCGTTGGTGATGCGGTTTCCCGTGAACTCAAGATTCCACGACACCATCGGCGTGATGCTCTGACGCGAGCCGGTGAACGTGTTGAGCACGGTCGTGAGGTTGCCGTTCTGCGGCGTGTACTGGTCGAAGATCGCTGGCTGCGAGACGCCCGCCGCGGACTCCCATGCGGGCAAGCGTGACCAGTCAGTGCTCACGCCGATGTAGGTCGATCCGTTAGGGGGCGCGAACAGAGCAGCCGATGTGCCGCTGGGTGTCTGCGTCGGGGGTGGTGCTTGCGTAGGTGTAGGCGTGGGGGTGGGCGTGTTGGTGACTGTCGGAGTCGGAGTCGGGGTCGGAGTCGCGGTGGGGGTCGGCTGAGTCAACGTTGGGGTCGGCGTTGGCGTCGGCGTTGGCGAAACGACGGGAATCGGTGCGTCTGTCTCAGTCACCGTGGGCGTCGGTTGAGTCAACGTCGGCGTCTGCGTTGCCGTAGGCGACGGTGATGACGTGTCAGTCGGCGTTGACGTGTCCGTCGGGCTCGGCTTCGGCGTCACGGTCGGGCACGGCGTCTTCGTCGGGGACGGCGTCGGCTTTACGGTCGACGTGGGCTTGGGAGTTGGCCTGGGGACCGGCTTATGCGTCAGCCGGTGGTGGCGATGAACAGCGCGGTGGTGCCGGTGATGGCTCGCGGCGGCGTTTGCAACGGCCGGCGACACGAGCAGCAGGAGCAGGGCGCAGAGAGCGGCTAGCAGCACGCGGAGTCGAATCACGCGTTGGGCTTCGACCGGACAAAACCACGATCTGAAATATGGCCGAACGGATTACGCCACGTGGGTTACTCGCCACTCGGTTGGACGTAGGCGTGTTCCCAGCAGATGGGCCTTGATGGCTATTTGGGTGAACCTGCCGTTGGCAGTCGAGCGAGGCACTCGATCTCGACGAGCGCTTCGGCTTCCCAAAGTTCCGTGACGCCGACTGCGGTCCAAGCCGGGTATGGCGATTCCATAAACTCCGCGGCCACGACGACAATCGCTTCGCCTTGTGCGCGCAGGCCGACGTGGTACGAGTGAATCGACTGCACGTCGGACCAGCTCACGCCGCTCGCTTCCAACGCAGCTTGCACGTTGGTGAAGGTTTGGCGGATCTGTTCCGTGGCGTCCGACGCGAAACTGCCGTCGGGTCGATCGCCGGTGTGCCCCGTGACGTGCAGGAGGTCGCCGTCACGAATCGCTTCGGGAGTACCGGTCTGGTTGAAGAACTCGGTCCAGCCAGACGAGACCACCGCATCTCGGGTCGTTGTCATGGGCGCCACTGTTTGCCCGGCTCGCTCACGAGTCAATAGATCACGCTGGTCAACGAGAGTGGCTAGGCGCCGGTTGCCGTAATCTCGGCGCCTGGAGGGCTCGCCTAGTGGCCGATGGCGGCGGTCTTGAAAACCGCTAGGGGTGCAAGCTCCTCGTGGGTTCGAATCCCACGCCCTCCGCTCGGCAGGCGCAGCAACGTGTGCTGGTCACGGCGGTGTGCCTCGTTAACCAGCACCTGACGTGGGACTGTTCCGGTATTCGTTCTCACTCGATGCGGCATGATCTGTGACGGCCGCGTTCATCCGGTGAGCCGAGTTCGGCGTGCTTCTCCGACTGGCGAGCGACCGGTCCGTGGGAGGCATCCGACCCGAACCCCGTGACGTCGCACCGTGACGTCCAGCGAGACCCGAGGGAGCAGCAGACCGTGAAGAACATTGCGATCACCGGCAGCACGAAGGGCATCGGCCGCGCCCTCGCGACCGAGTTCGCCGCACGCGGGTACAACGTGGTGGTCAACGGTCAGCACGACCAAGAGGTCAAGGACGCTGCAGCGGCGCTCGAAGCGCGCAACCCGTCGATCACCGTCGTGCCCGTCGTCGGCGACGTAACCGACTTCGGGTCCGTTCAGAACATCTGGGACCGTGCCGTCGAGAAACTCGGCACGATCGACATGTGGATCAACAACGCCGGTCTGGCGATCATGACTAAGGACCTCGTCGACAACGATCCGCAAGAGATCAGCCGGATGATCAGCACGAACATGATGGGCACGGTGTTCGGTACCAAGGTTGCGGCGACCGGCATGCTCGCCCAGCCGTCGGGGGGGCGGATCGTGAACATCCTCGGCGGCGGCAGCGAGGGGCGGATTCAGAAGTTTCAGACCGTCTACTCGTCGACCAAGCGTGGCCTCGACCTGTTTACCCGAGCGATGGTCAAGGAGCTAAAAGACACGAACGTGTTGGTCCAGTCGGTCCGGCCGGGCATCCTGATCACAGACGGATTCGTTCGCGAGATCGGAGTCATGGGGCCGGAGAGTTTCACAAAATGGCGCAAGACGCTCAACATCCTGGGCGACAACGTCGAGGACGTCTCGCCCTGGCTCGTCGACCACATCCTGGCGATGAACAAGAGCGGCCAGCACGTGCAGTGGCTGACGAACGCCAAAATCGCAGGGCGGTTCGCGACCGCGGGCTTCAGCAAGCGCGACCTGTTCACCCGGTTCGGCTACTGACCGACGCCCATGAGCCGCTCAGTCGTCGAGCGCGACCGTGATGTATCGCGTGACGGGGTCCCACTCGGCCGTGATTGCGACGCCCAGGTGCTCTGCATAGCCGTTGAGCCTCGGCAAGAAGGTCTGCGTCACGACGTAGTCCTCGTCGAAGTCGAACTGTCCGATGCGAGTTCCGGCGTCCAGAGCCGTCTTGAACGGAGATAGGAACCACCGCTTGCCCGGCGCCTTGTGGGTCTCGGTCACCACGAGCTGGTAGTGGCACGTACTCCAGCCGCACATCGCCTCGAGTGCGACCTCGGTCTCGCCGGAGTCCTCGATGACGCCGCGCATCCGGTCGAGAACCGGCGCCATGACATCGACATGCTCGGCGTTGAACTCGTCCACGACGCCGAGCTTGCGTGCGAACCGTAGACCGGTCAGCCACGACATGATCAAGGCGTCGTTGACCTCGTGCGGGTAACCCTTCGTGTGAGTAATCGTGCGTAGCGAATCCATCACCGCGCGAGCGAACTCGTCCTCGCGCCCCTCCACACCGGTGACGTGCCCGGCGAGGTACTCGTCGGCGATGGCCTTGGCCTTAGTGCGACGCTCCTCCGGTGCCAGTGTCATGTGCGCCGCCTTTCCGAACGTCAGAACCGGAACAGGGCCGCCAGGATAGACGAGCCGATGGGCGAGATCGCCGCTACCGTTGCGCGGCGCCCGCCTACGTCGCCCCACCGCATGGTCTCGGCCCATGGCCCTGGGCGGTGGTCATTCACGACATCTTCGGCACGGGTTGGCTGGCCACCGTTCGCTGACGGGTCTTACGTGTGTGTGACGTTGGCTGGGTTCGGTAGCGAGGCCGTCGCGATCGGCGCAGGATGTGTGGATGGTCCGTGAGCGCATCCTGGTCGTCGACGATGACGCCACTGTGGCCGACGTGCTCGTGCGATACCTCGAGCGTGCCGGCTACGCAGTTGGTTATGCCCGTGACGGCCTCACGGGACTTGAGCTTGCGCAGAACACTGGGCCGGACCTTGTCGTACTGGATCTCATGCTCCCTGGGCTGGACGGTCTTGAGGTGTGCCGTCGACTGCGGCTCACCAGCACCGTTCCGGTCATCATGCTCACCGCTCTGGGCGAGGAGACCGATCGCATCGTCGGACTGGAAGTGGGAGCCGACGACTACGTGACCAAGCCTTTCAGTCCGCGCGAACTCACGCTGCGGGTCCGGTCCGTCCTGCGTCGCGCGGCGGCTGCACCGCAGTCCGCGCCTGAGGCATTGGTCGATGCCGATCTGGTCGTCGACGTTGCCGCGCACCAGGTGCGACTTGGCGGTGAGCCAGTCACGTTGACCGCGCGGGAGTACGACCTATTGGTGTTCCTCATGCGTAACCCGCTCCGGGCGTTTGCCCGCGAGGAGCTGCTCGAGCGGGTGTGGGGCTGGTCGTTCGGCGATCAGTCCACCGTCACGGTGCACGTACGCCGCCTCCGGGACAAGATCGAAAGGGAAGGGGCGGGTGAACCCCGAATCCAAACCGTGTGGGGCGTGGGCTATCGCTTTGAGCCAGTGGCCGCTTCGATCGGTCAACCATGATCACCTGGCACGAGGTTTTCATCGTTGCTGCCCTCGTCGCTGCCGTCGCCGTGGTTGGCGCCGTAGTAGGCACGCTGGCCCTTCGGCGGGTGCGACACCGATCTGTGTCCGCGTCGATCGTTGTCGTCGCGCTCACCGCCGCAGCGGTGAACATCGCGGGGATCGCGCTTGTCGGGGCAGACATGGTGGTCTCCGGGCACGCGCTAGTCGTCTTGATGGTCGTGGTGATCGCCGCCACCATCGCCGCGCTCGCTGTGGCGACCGTGCTCGCGAAGACTCTGAGCTCCGGTACTCGGGCGCTGGGTCTGGCAGCCCGAAACGTCGGTGGTGAGGCACTGCTTCCTGGGGTCACTGATCCCGCGACGGCCGAGCAAGCTGAACTCGCGACAGAGTTGGCGAGGGCTCATGATCGCCTCGCGGCGGCACGGGTGCGTGAACGCGATCTTGAGGCCAGCCGCCGCGAACTCGTTGCCTGGGTCAGCCACGATCTACGCACGCCACTGGCCGGGATTCGGGCGATGGCCGAAGCCCTTGAGGACGATGTCGTCACTGATGCCGCGACCGTGCACCGCTACCACGGGCGGATGCGGCTTGAGGCCGACCGAATGTCGCAGATGGTCGACGACCTGTTCGAGCTCTCCCGCATCCACGCTGGCACGTTGCGCCTTACCCGCCAGCCCGTCGCTCTTACCGACCTGATTTCCGACACCCTCGCATCGACTGATCCCATTGCCCGAGCGAAGGGCGTGCATCTGCACGGTCATGCGACGGCTTCGCCCCAAGTGAGCGTCGATGTCGCATCAAATGACTCGCGCTTTCCGAAATCTCGTCGTCAACGCGATCCGACACACACCGGCTGACGGTGCCATCGACGTGACCTGCGATGTGGATGCCACAGGTGCACCGACTATGGCGGTATCGGACGCGTGCGGAGGTATCGCTGTCGCCGACCTCGCGCGGGTCTTCGAGGTGGGCTTCCGCGGCGAGACAGCGAGAAGCCCCGACGACACGTCGGGCGCGGGTCTTGGCCTTGCCATCGCTCAGGGGATCGTGGATGCACACGACGGCGGGATCGAAGTCGTCAACGCGGGGGCTGGCTGTCGTTTCGTGGTCAGGCTGCCTGGAAGCGTCGTGGTGTCGCACGCCGTTCGTGCCTGAGCCCGACGTCACACATTGGTCATGGTTCTTACGTGTCGCTTACCTGACCTGTCAAAGCCTTTCGTCGCAGTGTGATCGGTCGCAGTGTCGTCTTGATGACACCCGAGACCTCGGCTGTCTGACGATCAGACTGGAGATCAGCATGCGATCCTGGACCCTACGGGTGGGTGTGGTGGCTGGCGCTTCCGTGCTAGCGCTCGCTGCGCCCTTTGCGGTGACTTCCGCCTCCGCACATCCTTCTTCTGCATCTTCCTCGCGCCACCTCGAACCTGTTGGCGCTGCGCACGCGGTGTTCGTGCAGACCAACCAGCCTGCCGCCAACACCGTGGTGGCTTACGCCCGCTCGGCTAACGGGTCGCTCACTCAACTCGCCGAATATCAGACTGGCGGTAAGGGTGGTGTGGCAGTAGGCGCGGTGGCCGATCCACTTGCGTCGCAAGGCTCCCTGATCTATGACCGTGCCCATGCTCTGCTGCTCGCGGTCAATGCGGGAAGCGACACCGTAACTGTTTTCGGTGTGCGCGGCGATCAGCTCGACCGGCGCCAGGTTCTCGGCTCCGGCGGCCAGTTCCCGGTTGGCCTGGCCGTCCACGGTGACGTGGTCTACGTGCTCAACGGTGGTGGCGACGGCTCTGTCAGCGGGTTCCGCGTTAGCCATGGCCGATCTGATGCCGATCGCGGGTTCGACTCGCACGCCTCGGGCTAGCCGGCACGAACCCGCCAGCGTTCCTTGCCTCCCCGGCCCAGGTCGGCTTCTCGCCTGACGGTCGCCACCTGGTGGTCACAACCAAGACCCATAACACGATTGACGTGTTCGATGTGGCATGGAGCGGTCGGCTGTCCAATGCGTTCGTTGCGAACCCTTCCGCGAGCCCGGTGCCGTTCGCGTTCACCTGGAGCCACGGTTACCTCGTTATGACCGAGGCAGCGTCATCGAACGTCACCATCTACCGCATTCGACACAACGACACAATGCAGGTGTTGGGCGGACCGCTCACCGACAACCAAGCGGCCCTCTGCTGGATCGCTGGTGCGCAGGGACACTTCTTCGGCTCGAACACCGGCACGAAGACGATTAGCGCCTACCGAGTTGGTGCCGGTGGCGGAGTCTGGCTCGCTGGCGGGGCGACCAACGGAATCGTCGCAACGACGGACGCCGTACCGGTGGACCTTGCAGCAACCAACGGCCAGCGGTACCTGTACGTGCAAGAGCCGACTGCCGGCGAGATTCAGGGATACGCCGTGCACCCCAACGGCACGCTGACTCTCGTGACGACGGTGACCGGCCTTCCGACCGCGAGTCCGATGGAAGGGCTAGTAGCCGCTTAGCCCGTCTCGCACACGCCGGTTCTGTGTCGCCGTCTTCAGGTGCGCAGGACCGGCGTGGCGCGGGGGGAGTGCATCCCGGCCGTCGAGTTACTTGCGCTTTGACGTCTCGTTGAGCTTCACGGCCTCTTTGATCAGCGCCTTGAACGCCGGCCCGCTGACCTTTTCGCCCTCGGTGATGTCGATGGCGCGCCGGGTGCCGCCGTCGAGACCAGAGTTGAACAGTCCCTTCGGGTCCTTCAGCGAGGCGCCCCTGGCGAAGGTCAGTTTCACGTGCGTCTTGTAGATCTCGCCGGTGCAGATCATCCCGTCGTGCGACCACACGGGTACACCGTCGGGATTGGACGCCTTGCGCCACTTCTGCTCTTCGATGACATCGGGATCGGCTTCGTGGATCCACGTCCGCATCTGGTCGAGGGTCGCTATTCGCCAGTCGCTGCTTGAACCGTCGCTCTTGGTGGGCACAAGTCAGGAGGCTACGTTCCGCCTGGCGGATCTGCCAGGATCACGGCGTGCAGATCGACATCATCCTTGAACCCAGCCTCACCCCAGCCCAGGTAGCCGACGCGGCCGTCGCCGCGGAGCAGTACGGCTTTCGGACTCTCTGGCACTCGAACTATCACCAGAACCCCGATGCTTTCGTTGCTCTGGTCCCAGCCGCCTTGGCCACGACCCGCATCAAGCTGGGCATCCTCGCGTTGAGTCCGTATGAGATGCAGCCGCTGAAGATCGGCAACGCGCTCCTTACGCTGAACGAGATCAGCAACGGCCGGGCGGTCGTCGCAATTGGCGGCGGCGGTTCGGTCATGGGCGCGACCGGCATCGGTGGGCAGGGACCGAAGGCGTTGCGGATGGTGCGTGGTGTGCGCGAAGCCGTCGAGATCACGAAGCAGGTTGTCGACGCGCAACCGCACGGCCCATACGAGGGTGAAGTCTTCAAGGTGACGCGACCGTTCCACTCTCGTTGGTCATCTGCACCGACAGCGCAAGTCTTCACCTGCTCGACCGGCGAGAAGATGCTCGAGATTGCCGGCCGCTACGCCGACGGCACCCAGATGAGCGATGTGACGCCTGAGAAGTTCGGCGAGCACATGGAGTGGCTACAACACGGACTCGAGAAGCGCGAGACGCCAGCCGAAGACTTCCGCGTTGGAAACTTCTGGGCCTGGCATATCAAGGAGGACGTCGAGAAGTCTATGTACGAGGCGCGTCGCGAACTCGTGTGGCGAGGCGAGGTGCTGCCCCCCGCCTACGACATGCTCCCGTACGTCACGCCCGAGGAGCGCGACCTAGTCATCGCCAACTGGGCCAGCCTGGCGAAGGCGTTCTGGACTCGCAGCGGTGTGATTGACGACATCCCCGAGGAAATCGTGGATCGTCTGATCGCAGCGTGCTCGTCTGCCGGCGGCCTCGATGCGATCGACGCGCAGATCGAACGGTTCAGAGTCTTCGAACGAGCCGGGCTAACCGAGTTGTCGATTCGTCTTTTCGATGACCCGATGGACGGCATGCGCATCGTCGCCGAACACGTGCTTCCGCACTTTGAGCGGGCGTAGGGCGTCCTACTCAGGTCTACTGGGTGATCGCCCGTCCAACCACAACGACCAACGCTGAATCGACTCGACCTTAAGCAGACCCTCGCGCGCCCAGGGGTCTTGCGCGAATCGTCGTCGGATTTCGCCCTCATCGATTGCGGTGACCAGATGCAACGTTGTCGAGCGATCGCCCACCGGGCCACCGAGCACGACGAAACCGTCGGCGACGAGTGCGTCCATGAATTCCGCGTGCTCGTCCCAGCCTTTCTGCTCACGAATCCCGCGCGAGTGGTCCCATGCGCCCGCATGCCCGAGCACGACAGCAAAGTTCGGCATCGTTGTTTAGTCGCGGGGCTCGATCGGCACCGAGTAGCCCTCGGCCTCCAGTGTTGCCAGCACAGTGTCCGTGATGCCGCCAAGCGCGCGCACCTGCTGGGGCGTGAGGTTGTCGAAAAGCAACCGCCGCACCTCATGCACATGCGAGGGCGCGGCCTTCTTAATCAGCTCCCAGCCGGCATCGGTGAGGTTCGCGTGAACAGCACGCTTGTTTTGCGAGCAACGAGTTCGTTCGACCCATCCCTGCTCCTCGAGCCGTGCGACGGCGTGAGATAGGCGGCTCTGTGAGCTGGCGGTCCAGGCGGCGAGGGTGCTCATGTGCATCGTGCGGCCAGGAGCCACGGACAGGCGCGCCATGATCCCGTACTGGGTGTGGCTGAGCCCGAAGTCTCGCTGGAGCTGGCGGTCGAGTGCCGCGTCGAGCCGGGCCTGGGTCGTAAGCAGTCCCAACCACGCGTGCTGCTCGTCGTCGTCCAGCCACTTTTTCTTGGCCACTGCACCACCCTAACAGGGTTACTTGAATGTTCATGCATTATCGGCTAGTCTGAACGGAGTCCGCCCGAGGGGAGCCATGATGCCCATCCAACGTCTGAATCATGCGGTTTTGTACGTACGCAACGTCGAAAGCAGCGTCGCCTTCTATTGCGATGTCCTCGGTTTCACAGTGGCGGTGGGCTTTCCAGGTGCCGCATTCCTGCGGACCGCGGCCTCGCACAACGACCATGACTTGGGCCTCTTCGAAATCGGCAGCGCGGCCGGTGCCACCCAGGCAGGCCGATCCACCGTCGGGCTCTACCACCTAGCGTGGGAGGTCGACTCGCTTGCTGAGCTCAAGCGCATCGAGGGCGCGCTCCTACAAGCAGGCGCCTTGGTCGGTGCTTCGGATCACGGGACCACGAAGGCGCTCTACGCGCATGACCCTGATGGCTTGGAGTTCGAGGTTTGCTGGCTCGTACCGGGCGACCGGATCGTGGCCGACAGCGTGAAGCCACTGCTGCGGCCGGCTCCACTCAACATCGACCGTGAGATCGAGTTCTTTGGCGCTGATGTCAAAGGCGGCACCGGACTACCGGTCCCTGCGAGCGTCTAGCGGGTCGGCACCGACTGGTGCGCCGCCAGCCACGACCACAACTCGATCGCTGGCATGGGTCGGGCAATTACGTATCCCTGCACGATGTCGCAGCCCATTGTCTGCAACTCATTGAGCACCGGCTCGTTCTCAGCTCCCTCTGCGACGACCCGCATCCCAAGGTTGTGCGCCATCTCTACGACCGACCGTACGATGGCGTTGTTGGAGATGTCGGTGTCCATGGTGCCGACGAACGTTCGATCGATCTTCAGTTCAGTGATGGGCAGCCTCGCAAGGAAGCCCAGCGAGGTCTGGCCCTGACCAAAGTCGTCGAGGCTGATGGGGATTCCGGTTGCGCGGAGGCGACGCAACGTGTCGGTCGCCTTCTCGAGATCCGTGAACAGTGCGGTCTCTGTGATCTCAAGCATGAGCCGCTGAGATGCGACGGTCGACGACGCGAGAGCGTCCAGGACCCGGTTGGTGAACGTTGCATGTGTGACGTTGCGCGCCGATACGTTGACTGAGACAGACAGGTGCACGCCCGCGTCGTCCCACTCCGCCATCTGCCGCAGCGCTTCGGCGATCACCCAGTCCGTGAGCGGATCCATCAGTCCCGTCTGTTCAGCAACGGGTAGGAACGCGTCAGGTGCCAGCAAGCCGTGCTTCGGATGATGCCAGCGAATCAGTGCTTCCACGCTGTGCACGCGACCGTCGGTCAGCCGCAGTTGGGGCTGGTAGTGCAGGACAAGTTCGTCGTTGGTCAGGGCGTCTCGCAGTTCGGCCACTACCGCAAGTTGCGCCGGGTCGAACTGGTCATGCGCCGGCGCGTAACGCACGACACTGGAGCGGCTCGTCTTTGCGACATACATCGCAATGTCTGCTCGTTGCAGCAGTGTCTGCGGATCGCTTCCGTCGTCGGGCGCGAGGACATAACCAATGCTGGCTTCGGTAGTAAGCGGTAGTCCGGTCAGATCGACGGGCGCCGCGACGACGTCACGCAAGCGCTCGAGAACGCTGTTGGCTGCCTCCGCAGTTGCCACGCGGTTGAGAACGAGTCCGAATTCGTCGCCGCCGAGCCGGGCCACCACGTCGCCGGGTCGAAGCGAAATGGACAACCGCTCCGCGATCTGGCGCAGCAGGTCGTCGCCGTTCTCGTGGCCGAGGGTGTCGTTCACGTCTTTGAAGCGGTCGAGGTCGACTATCGCAACTGCGGCGAACCGATTCCCGTCGGCACCGATGCACTGGTCGATGTGGCGCATGAAGGCGCGGCGATTCGGCAGGCCGGTGAGCTGGTCGTGATCGGCGAGGTAGGCGTTGGTGGCTGCCTGTCGTCTCAGTCGTCGGGTCGTCGTGTACGAGAGGCCGGCGAGTACCAGGTAGAGCAACGCCAATCCGAAGAAGAGGTCGCGGTATAGGTCGGTTGTGCCAGTGCTGACGTCCTGCGCGATCGGTGCGTAGGGCAGATACATCTCGAGCACGCCAACTGGAATGTGCCCAGGACCTGCCGCGACGGGCAGATAGATCTCGACGACTTCGGGTCCGATGGGGCCGCTGTCGTTTGCGTCCGAGTTCAGGTGCGTGAGCTCGGTGACGGTCTGGCCGTGCGCTGCGTCGAGTGCTTCCTCTTCAGGCTTGTCGGCGAAACCCGAACCGTCGGGGGAGAAGACCACATGGCCGTCGAGGTCGCGCAGGCGCAGGCGCAAGACGAGCCCTGACTGCAAGGTGTGGTCGAGCGCTTGGCTGAGTGCTGCTCGTTCCTCGGTGGTCAATCCGCTGCGGAGGTCATGCCCGTTGAGCTGTGGTGATACGAGGGTGGCGTCGAGCAGCTGGGCCTGGCTGGCACCTTCAGCGAGTCCTCGGGCGCGGGCTTGGCCTGCGATGGAGTGCGCCAAGAGCAGCCCGATCAGCACGACAGGGACGAGGCTGATCAATGCCTGCGCGGCAAACAGTCGTCCCGCCGAGTGCCGAGAGCGCTCGGGAGTACTCATCTCTCATGATCATTCGACCGATCGGGCGGGATGCTGAACCGCTTTGGCAGCGTTCGTTGGGCCTATTTGTCCGTTTCAGCGGGGCGAGCGGACGACGCCGTCACACTGCTGGCGCGCCGCCGGCCGAGGTGCGAACGCGGCCGCCCCTCCGCGTTCTCGAACGCTGAACGAAGCCTAAGAGTGGCGGGACTTTGTGACTTGCACGTACGAGCCAGGGACTAACCCGGCCTTCGACGTGGTCGATGGAAACGACCGTCCAGCCCGCGCGCGTGATCACTTCTCGTAGAGCCCCCTCGCGCCAGTAGATGAAGTAACGAGGCAGGTCCAGCTTCTCGTTGCTCCACGCCTCACCGTCCCCTTCCTTGACGGTGAAGGCGAGCAGTCCTCCGTCGCGCACCGCAAGTCGGATGCGCGCGAGCACTTCTTCGAAGGTGGGGCGCGTCAGGTGCAGCAATACGGCGTTGGCGAACACACCGTCATACGGACCGTCGAGGTCGTCGGTTCGAAGATCGAGTTGGCGCGCCTCGTGGCCGGCGGCTCGCAATAGGTCCAGAAAGGCCGGGGTGGCATCGCTTCGTTCGACGTGGATGCCGAGGCTTTCAAGTTTCGTTGCATCAAGCCCAGGTCCGCTTCCCAGTTCTAAGACATGACCGCCTGGACCGACTGCTTCGGCAAAGCAAACCAGAAAGGCGTCATAGGCAGGCAACGACGTTGTTGGTCCGCGATCGAGGTACTCCTGCGCGGCAGCCTGGTACGCCGCGATCGTGATGTCGCCGGGGTCGTCCATCTCTCAATCATTGCGCGATGGTCGTTGCCGATGGCGAAGAAAGCCCGTATGAACAAGCCATGCGAATCGGACTGTTTCTGTCGAGCGAGGAGTACGGACCGCACGATCTCCTCGAGCAAGCACGCCTAGCGCAGGCGGCCGGTTTCGAGAGCTTATGGATCTCGGACCATTTCCATCCGTGGAACCACGCTCAGGGACAGTCTCCTTTCGTCTGGTCGATGATCGGCGCGCTTGCGACCACAACCGAGCTTCCGATCATGACTGCGGTCACGTGTCCGACCGTTCGTACCCATCCGGCTGTTATCGCTCAGGCGGCCGCGACGAGCGCCGTGCTGACCGGGGGCAAGTTCGCGCTCGGCATCGGTACAGGAGAAGCGCTCAACGAACACATCACGGGTGACCCGTGGCCACCGTGGGAGATTCGCGCGGAGATGTTGGTCGAGGCAGTCGACCTCATTCGTCGGCTGTGGACCGGCGAGGTAGTCACCCATCGCGGCCCCCACTACACGTTGGACTCGGCGCGCATCTTCACGTTGCCGGACGAGCCGCCGGAGATCCATATGTCTGCGTTCGGGCCGAAGGCGCTCGCGCTTGCGGCGGAGATCTCCGACGGCTTTGTCACGACGACACCCGACGCGGACTCGGTTGAACGATTCAGAGAAATGTCGACTCGTACGACGTCCGCACGAGCCGGGGCGAAGGCCTGCTACGCGGCGAGCGCTGTCGAAGGCCGCGAGATGGCGCGTCGACTGTGGTCCATCGACGCTTTGCCGGGTGAGCTCTGCCAAGTGCTGCCCACTCCCGAGCATTTCGAGCAGGCCTGCCGGTCGATCACGACGGATGACATCACGGCTCCGTGCGGCCCGGACCCTGAGCCTTACGTCGCGATGGTGCAGGCCTACGAGGACGCAGGTTTCGATGAGTTGAACATCGCGCCCATCGGACCGCACTACCGCGAGCTGATTGCGCTGCTCGGCGAGCACGTCATCGCCCGAGCCTGAACCCCCTTTGCTATCCGCAACTCACTTTGCGCGGCGCTGGCCGGGCGCAATCAGCGGCCTAGATAGCAAACAGCGCCCCCGATGGCAAAGGTCGTCGGGGACCAAACGATCTGACATGCTCGGCGGGTGGACACCCAGCGTTGGCTGGCGGCCGCCCTTGCGGCCGTCGAGGACTGGCAGGCGAGCTTCGGGCCGTTCGAGCCGCACGCATCGACTCAGATCAGCGACGAGGACTTTGGTGCGGCCTTCGCCGACTTCGCCGAGCGGCTGCGCGACAACTACCCGTACTTCCATCCCGAGTACGCCGGGCAGATGCTCAAACCGCCGCACCCCGCCGCAGTCGTGGGCTACCTCACCGCCATGCTCATCAACCCGAACAACCACTCGCTCGACGCAGGCCCGGCGTCGGCGGCGATGGAGAAGGAGTGCGTCGCTCAACTGGCCACGATGTTCGGCTATGACGAGTACCTCGGCCACCTGACCACTTCGGGGACCATCGCAAACCTCGAGGCTCTGTTCGTTGCACGCGAAGAGCACCCCGACAAGGGCATCGCCTACAGCGAGGACGCGCACTACACGCACTCGCGGATGTGCCGCGTGCTCGGCATGAAGTCGGTGGAAGTGCCGGTCGATGACCGCGGTTGCATGCGCCCCGATGCGCTAGATGCGGTCTTGAAACGAGGCGAAACCGGCACGGTCGTACTGACCCTCGGCTCGACCGGCCTCGGGGCGATCGACCCGGTCCACGAACTGTTGCCGGTCGCACGCAAGTACGGAGTGCGGGTGCACGTCGACACCGCCTATGGCGGTTTCTTTACGCTGCTGGCCAAGCCGGACAGCCCCGAGCCCATCGACCCGGCACCGTGGAACGCACTGCCCGACGTCGACTCGATCGTCGTCGATCCGCACAAGCACGGGCTGCAGCCGTACGGCTGCGGTGCTGTGCTCTTCCGCGATCCGCATGTCGGTCGTTTCTATGTGCACGATTCGCCGTACACCTACTACACGTCCGACGACCTGCACCTCGGCCAGATCAGCCTCGAGTGCTCGCGCGCCGGAGCGTCAGCGGCGGCACTCTGGTTGACGTTCAAGCTCATCCCGCCGACCCCAAGCGGCTTGGGCGAGGTGCTCGCGGGTGGTCGACGTGCTGCGGTTCGTTGGGCGAATCTCATCAACGAGTCGGAGCTGCTCACCCTCTATCAAGAGCCTGAGCTCGACATCCTCGTTTACTTTCCGACCGTGGCAGCGGGCGAGGACGGCAAGCGACACATGAGCGCTATAGATGCTGCCTCTGCGCACGTGCTCAAGGACGGCATGACCCGCGAGCAGGGCAAGGTGTACCTGAGCGAACTGTTCGTCAGTGACCACGGAATGCACGGGCGCTACCCGGATGTCGTCGCTGATGTGGACCATGCGCACATCCTGCGCAGTGTCTTGATGAAGCCCGAGAGCGAGACGTATCTAGACGAGCTGCACGCCCGGATGGAGGACCTGGCGCGTGCTGCCATTGGCTGACCCCCCACACTCCTCTGCGTGAGTGTTGGTCAGGCGCTGCTGGTCGTAGTCGCGGGACTGGTCGCGGGCACGATTAACACCCTTGTCGGCTCCGGCACGTTGCTCACCTTCCCGATCCTGCTCGCGATCGGTCTGCCCCCGGTCACGGCCAACGTGTCCAACACGATCGGCCTGCTACCGGGAACACTCAGCGGCGCCTTCGGCTATCGGCGCGAGCTCGCCGCGCAGCGCCCGCGCATTCTCGTACTCGGGAGCGCGTCGCTCCTCGGTGGCATCACGGGGGCGATCCTGCTGCTGGCGTTGCCGTCACAAACCTTCGAAACGGTGATTCCGTACCTGATCTTTGCCGCGGTCGGACTGGTCATCGTTCAGCCCTTGTTGTCGCGCGCAATCGCGCGCCGGACGCAAGAGCGCGTTGCGACGCGCGCAGACCGCGCCCATGACATCACGGCCTTGTTGTGGATCCTCGTGCTCCTTGCCGGTGTCTACGGCGGCTACTTTGGCGCGGCTCAGGGCGTCATCCTGCTCGCCATCATGGGTTCGTTGCTCGTCGATGACATGCAGAACATCAATGGTCTCAAGAACGTCCTTGCCGCGATCGTCAACGGGGTCGCGGCGGTCATCTTTGTGTTCAGCGCTCACGTCGATTGGGGCGCAGCAGGCTTGCTTGCGATCGGCAGCGTTGTCGGTGGTTGGCTCGGCGCACACACGGGTCGGCGTCTGAGTCCCGCCGTGTTTCGCGGCCTAATCGTCGTGGTCGGTCTTGTCGCGGCGGTCAAGATTCTTATCTGAGCGCAGCCCACTCGTCGCGCGTTACCCGCCAGACCCAGTGCACGCCCGTCGTCGCGGGCGCGGTCTTCTCCACCTGCTCGTCGTCGATGCGAGTGAAGCCAAGCTTTCGCGGAATGCCACTGCTCGCAGTGTTAGCCGCGTCGTGCTTGATGATGACGAAGTCGATGGCTGGCTCGGTGAACGCGATATCGGTCAGCGCAGCCGACGCGGTGCTCGCGTACCCCTTGCGCACCTCATCGACCCTGACCCAGTAGCCGATCTCAAGACCGCTCGGGCTGACTCGGTGGTGCAAGCCCGCACCTCCGACCACCCGACCGTTCGCGAACAGTCCACAGATCAGGTCGCTGGCACCGGCAGCGTCGTCGTGGTTCCACTCGGTGATCAGCGCGCGCCGGGCTTCGATGCTCATGGGCTCGTTCGCGACCCATGGCATGAACGGGCGCAAGTGCTCGAGGCTGTCGGTGGTCGCCTGGGCCAGATCCTCCGCGTCGTCCTCGTCCCACTGTCGAATCAGGAGGCCGTTGGCCACAACGGGGTACGTCAGTTCCATCGCGCCATGCTAGATCTGTGACTGTCGTGAAACCTGCGCAATGATCTGAAGATGGCGACGAGCGGTCTAGCCGGTGAGTCGCACACGCTCGTTCGGTTCGGCGATGCGCGCGGCAAATGGGTTCTTGCCGCGACGATCCTCGGTTCCGGGATGGCGCTCCTGGACGGAACCGTCGTCAATGTCGCGCTTCCACGCATCGGCATCGAGTTCAACGCATCGCTGTCGCAGTTGCAATGGGTCGTGAATGGCTACCTGCTTACGCTGTCAGCGTTCATCCTGCTGGGCGGATCGCTGGGTGACCGATATGGGCGTAAACGCGTCTTCATCGTGGGCGTCACGTGGTTCACGATCGCGTCGGTGCTGTGCGGAGTAGCGCCATCCATCACTCTTCTCATCGCCGCTCGCATCCTGCAGGGGATCGGCGCTGCGTTGCTCACCCCCGGCAGCCTGGCGATCATTCAGGCCTCGTTCGAGCCGAATGATCGAGGTCGAGCGATCGGTGCGTGGTCTGCGCTGGGTTCCATAGCGGCGGCGATCGGACCGCTGGTGGGCGGTTGGCTTGTACAGGCCGCCAGTTGGCGCTTCGTCTTCTTCATCAATGTGCCGCTGGGCCTGCTGGTCCTATGGATCGGACTCAAGCACGTGCCCGAGTCGCGCGGCCGACTAACTCGACGGCTCGACTTCCCTGGCACGGTGCTCGGGGTCGTGGGGCTGGCCGGCGTCACGTACGCGCTCATCGAATGGCCAGCGCGCGGCGGTGGCGATGCTCTTGTAGTCGGTTCCCTGGTGATCGGCCTGGCAGCACTCGTTTCGTTCGTACTCGTCGAGAACCGACGAGAGGACGCGATGATGCCGCCTGCCCTCTTCGGGTCAAGGCAGTTCTCGGCAGCCAACGGCGAGACGTTCGTCGTCTACGGGGCGCTCGGGGTCATCACGTTGTTCCTCGTTCTGGAGTTGCAAGTTGTGTCCGGGTACTCACCGTTGTTGTCGGGCTTCGCCCTGATCCCGTTGACGATCTGTCTGCTCTTGCTGTCGAGCGAGTCCGGTGCTCTGTCGCAACGGATCGGCCCACGACTGCAGATGACGGTTGGCCCGTTCATCGCGGCCGCCGGCGTCCTACTCCTTATCCGAGTCGGCCCGCATGCGAACTACGTCACTGAAGTGCTTCCAGGCGTGCTGTTGTTTGGCCTTGGGCTGGCCACGCTGGTCGCGCCGCTGACAACGACCGTCCTGGGTGCGGCACCGGTTGATCAGGCTGGCATCGCGAGTGGTGTCAACAACGCGCTGGCTCGGGCCTCGAGTCTGCTCACCGTCGCCGTGATGCCACTCCTGGTCGGGCTGCGGGGCGAGGAATATCGGCAGCCGGCGGCACTGCACTCGGCGTACCAGCAGATCATGCTGATCTGCGCGTGCATGCTCGCCGCCGGCGGACTCCTCGGGGGCCTGTTCATTCGCAATCCAGCGCGTACCCCCGTACATGAGTTGCCATCGGGCGAGCAGCCCTAAGCACTCGTCTCGGCGCCTAAGGCGCCGGCTGCGTCCACCGCTGCAGAAATAGGGATTGCTTCCCGTGTGCGCCCCCTCCTCACACACGCAGAGTCGACCTCGTTCGAGCCAACGAGGCCGAACGAGCGGCACGAAATATTCGCTCCCCCAGCCCGAGTGAGCGACTGATAGGGCGGCCCGGCGTTGCCCGGGTTACCCTTTGCGAGAAGAGTGGTTAGGCCGTTCTCGCATAGCGGTGAGGGCCTTTGATCTGGTCAGGCCCGGAGGTTCGCAGCAATGTCGGCTCGTCGCAAGGTTGTCGTCGCTGGTGCTGGCCCGGTCGGCATGGTCGGCGCCCTGCGCCTCGCCCAGGCGGGCATGCCCGTCACGGTTCTCGAACAGGGCAACGATCTGGCGACTGACTCGAAGGCCTCGACCTTCCACCCGCCGACACTTGAACTGCTTGCCGACGTTGGCCTGATCGACGCTGTCGAGGCCCAAGGTCTGAAGGCCCCGGTCTTTCAACACCGCGAACGCCACGGTGGAGTGTTGGCCGAACTCGATCTCGCCGACATCGCCGACGCGACCGCCTACCCGTATCGGATTCAGCTCGAGCAGTCGAAGCTCACTCGGCTGATCCGCCCGCTGCTTTCGTCGATGGACAACGTGGAACTCATCTTCGACGCCCACGTGGATCACGTCGTGGACCGGGGCGAGTGGAGCGAAGTGCACATCGACGGGCGCGATGAGCCGATCGAGACCCAGTGGCTTATCGGCGCCGATGGTGCCAACTCGATGGTGCGCCAGACGTTGGGCTTCGAGTTCGACGGGGTGACGTTCCCCGAGCGCTTCTTGGTGATGTCGACGTCGCACGACTTCCGCCAAGAACTGCCAGACCTCGCGTACGTCGCGTACATCACCGACCCGGATGAGTGGATGGTGCTGCTGCGCACTCCGGATCACTGGCGTTGTCTCATGCCCGTCAGCGCGGACGAACCGAACAAATTAGCCGTGCGCCCCGAGCGAATCGAAGAACGTCTGCAAGGTGTCGTGCCAATCAATGGCAAATACCCAGTGCTGCAGCACTCGTTGTACAACGTGCATCAACGAGTTGCTTCGCACTTCTCCCAGAACAAGGTGCTGATCGCTGGCGACTCGGCGCACATGAACAACCCGCTCGGTGGCCTCGGCATGAACTCCGGGATCCACGACGTGTGGAGCGCCGCCGACACCATCCTGGCGGTGGAGAACGACAACGCTGACTGGGCGAAGGCGTCGGAGATCTACGGCCGCGTTCGCAGCGAGGCGTGCAACGAGTACGTGCAGGCCGAGACGACCAAGAACTTCCAGGACATGCAGGAACAGGATCGGGCGACACGAGCGGCACGCAACGACTACATGCGCGGACTGATGACAGACGCCGAGGCGCGCCGTGAGTACCTGCTCAAGGCGTCGATGCTGACCTCGGCACGCGATGCGATTGCGCGGGTGCGCGAAGACCTGGCAGTTCTCAGCGCCGGTTAGCTTCTTGCATTCTTGCCCCGTACCGCTTCCCCACCACCCACCGTCTGGCATTCGTAGCGCTATAGCGCGTCTAATGCCAGACAGTTCCCAAAAAGCTAACGAGCAGGGGCGTTGAGTTGTCGAGTGATCTGGCGCGCGCTGTCACGCATGCGTTCGATGATCATGCGACGACGGTCTTCGTTAAGTCGGAAGATCGGACCCGCGGTGCCCAGTGACGCGATCACACCGGATGTGTCGCTGATCGCAGCGGCGCAGCCCCAGATGCCTTCATCGACTTCCTCGAAGCTTTCCGTCCAGCCTGCCTTCGCTACCTGAGTCAGCGCAGCGTCGGTGAGCCTGGTCGCGAGTTGGGGTGCTAGACCTGGCCGCACCTCGGCGAGCAGGTTCTCGCGTTCGTTGTGCGGCATCGCCGCTAGGAGCACACGGGACGCGGAGCCAGCGTGGATCGGCATCGCCTGGCCCGGATCGAACTGCAACCGCACGGGGTGTGTGGATTCGACGCGGTCGACGCAGTATGCGTACGTGCCGCCGCGGCGAACGAGGATCACCGTCTCATCGATGGCGTCGCGCAGGTCGACCATGTGCGGTCGAGCGACCTCGATGAGGGAAGTGCGGCTCATTTCCACTGCACGCGCGAGGCCTACAACGCGGTCGGTGAGGCGGTAGTGGCCTACGCCAGCACCGTCGACGAGGCCCATCTCGCGCAGTAGCGCGACATAGCGGTACATGGTCGAGGTCGGCACGCCCACATGGTTTGCAAGGTCGGCAACGCTCCAGACTGGGTCGGTCTCACTGAACGCGAGGAGCGCACCCAAAAGCTTGCGTCCGCTCTCTGCGCCCGGAGTCCGACCCTCGATCCGGCGGGCTGCCTCAGTCTCATTCGCCACACTGTGACCATAACCGGCATTCTTGAATTCGCACATTGCGAGTTTTTTGCGGCTGAGCCTGAATGCGCCCCTGCGAGTGGAACACATCACACTCGGTAAGGTCCGCTCACGTTCGGGATGGCCGTCGCACTAGGCCGAAGGGATGGAGCAAACGATGCGCAGCACGATGCAGGACTCCCCACTGTCGATCTCGCGGATCCTGACGCACGGAGCTACGGTTCACGCGCGCGCCGAGGTGTCGACCTGGACGGGCGACGGAGCTCGCACGGTGACATTCGCCGATGTCGGCCGCGATGCCGCGCGACTGGCAAACGCGTTGCGCAGCATCGGCGTCGACGGCGACAAGCGCGTCGCGACGTTCATGTTCAACAACACCGAGCACCTCACCGCCTACCTCGCGGTGCCTTCGATGGGTGCGGTGCTGCATACGTTGAACGTGCGACTTCCGTACGAGCAGGTGTCGTGGATCGCTAACCACGCACAGGACCACGTGCTCATCGTCGACGGCTCGTTGGTGCCTGCGCTCGCGCCGATGTTGAAGAAGTTCGAGACCGTTCGTCACATCATCCTGGTCGGCAAGGAGGCTGCGCCACTCATCGCTGGTCCAGTGATGAAGGTGCATCGTTGGGACGACCTGCTCGCCTCGCAGTCCGACGAATTCGAGTGGCCCGACGTCGACGAGTTCGATGCCGCGGCCCTTTGTTACACGTCGGGTACCACCGGCGATCCGAAGGGCGTCGCGTACTCGCATCGTTCGATCTATCTGCACTCGATGCAGATCGGCATGGCCGAGAGCTTCAACTTGTCTGACCGCGATCTCGCGCTCGTGGTCGTACCGCAGTTTCACGCGATGGCGTGGGGATTGCCGTACGCGGCATTCATGACCGGTGCATCAATGCTGATGCCTGACCGCTTCCTGCAGGCCGAACCGCTCGCTCGGATGACCGCGCAGTTGCGCCCGACATTCGCAGGTGCCGTGCCCACCGTGTGGACAGATCTGCTCGCCTACGCCGACGAGAACAAGCCGGATCTGTCGTCGCTGCGCGAGGTCGTGGTCGGTGGATCGGCGGCTCCGCCGTCGCTGATGCAGGGCTACTTCGATCGGCACGGTGTGCGGATCATCCACGCCTGGGGCATGACCGAGACCTCGCCGCTGGGCTCCGTTGCGCGCCCACCTGTGTATGCCTCGCCGGGCGACGAGGAATGGGCCTTCCGCATCACGCAGGGACGGCTGCCCGCCTCGGTCGAGGGCCGACTGGTCGGCGACGGGGATGTGGTGCTGCCCAACGACGGTGTGGCGGTCGGTGAGCTCGAGGTCCGCGGCCCTTGGATCACCGGCTCCTACTACGACGACGAGTCCGAGGAGGCGCAGGCGAAGTTCCACGACGGCTGGCTGCGTACAGGCGATGTCGGCACGCTTTCTCCCGACGGCTACCTCACGCTCACCGATCGTTCCAAGGACGTGATCAAGTCCGGCGGCGAGTGGATCTCGTCGGTCGAGCTCGAGAACACGTTGATGGGCCATCCTGCGGTGCGCGAGGCCGCAGTCGTTGGGGTGCCGGACGAGCGATGGGGGGAGCGCCCGTTGGCGCTAGTCGTCTGGGCCGATCCCGATTCGACGGTCGACTACGCCGAACTGCGGGCCTTCGTTGGGACCTCGATCGCGAAGTGGCAGACACCCGAACGATGGGTCGCAGTCGAGGCCGTCCCTAAGACGTCTGTCGGCAAGTTCGACAAGAAGGTGATCCGGGCGCAGTACGCAGACGGGGTCCTCGACGTAGTAACGCTGGAGCGCGTCGCCGAGTAGCGCGGCTGCTGCGATGGCCGGTGCCGCTCCGTCGGTCCCATACGGCCGGGTTGGAGCGATTGGCCGCGTTGGAGTCAGGCCTTTGGGCTGGGTACCCTTGGCGCGCTTCGCTACCCGGCGCGCCGGGTCCGTGTGGCATGGAGGCGTCGCCTAGTCCGGTCGATGGCGCCCGCCTGCTAAGCGGGTTGGGGACTCAAATCCCCTCGAGGGTTCAAATCCCTCCGCCTCCGCACCCGAGGCGTCTGCGGTTTCGAGGGTTATATGCCTCGGATCCGCAGACGCTTGCGCGGATTGGGGCATATGCGCGGGCCGATACACTCTGTGCCCGTTGCTCCGGTGTCCGTTGTACTCCGGGGCAACATGCGCCCGTAGCTCAACGGATAGAGCATCTGACTACGGATCAGAAGGTTGGGGGTTCGAATCCCTTCGGGCGCACCGATGTGATTAGTCGCGTGAGTGTTGACACGTGAGTCGCGTGATCTTCGGTGACGCCTTGCATTTCGTACACACGCACTGCGCACCACACAACAGGTGCAAGGCAGCCGTGGGCGATGCAAGCGGTCGAGGTAGCGATGCAGGGGTCCAACGAGCGATGCAACGGCCCGGTGTGGGACTCGCGGGTTGGAGTGTGCGCAGGCCCCTCGGGGAGAGCGCGGGGCGACGGGCGAAACCTCAGGCGGCTGGCTCGCCCTTCAAGTGCTCTGCAAAAAACGCGGTAATCCGCCGCTGCGCGTCGATCGCAGGACCTTCGCGATAACCCATCCCGAACATCTTCTCCAGCGTTGCAAAGACGACGGGCACCTCGCCCTTGGGGTACTTGTCCATGAACATGTGACCCGCGCCGGGGTACTCCTTCACGTCGTGCACGACTCCGGCCTCCTCGAGCGCAGCCGAGATTCGAGCACCGCCGTTCTTTATGGAACGGTCGTTGCCGCCGTAGCTCGCGATCACCGGGCATGCACCGCGAAGGAAGGTGCCGGCATCGTCGGGGATGCGGCCGTAGTTGACGCTGGCCGCGTGGTAGTCGTCGGCTTTCGGTGCGAGGAGCAGCGCGTACGCGCCGCCCATGCAGAACCCGATGATCCCGGTGTGACCGCTGTAGCCAGGTTGCGTTGCAACAAATGCGCGCGCCGCTTCGATCTCCTCGAACTGGCGCCCTTCGCGTGCCCGTACCGCTTTGAAACTGGACTTCAGACAGGTGCGCGTCTTGTCCCAGTGAAAGAGGTTTGGCGCAATCGCGAGGTATCCCTCCTCGGCGAGCCAGTCCGCGTGCTCCTTCACCGACGAGCCGAATCCGATGGCGTCATGAATCACGACGACCGCGGGCCAGGGCCCTGGTGTCCTAGGCGTGGCGAGATAACCAGGGATGTCCCCGTACGGACCCGGGAAGGAGACGTTCGCAATATCTGGCTTGGTCATGCGCAGACCCTGCCACGGCGAGGCGGCTCGTGCTGATCGAATGACAGGGAAAACCCTTGTCCGTGGGATCTGCTCCCGAAAGGATTACGGGGTGCAGATTGACGTAATCCTTGAGCCGGACCTCACGCCCGGTCAGGTGGCAGAGCTTGCGGTTGCCGCTGAGAACTACGGGTTCCGGACCGTCTGGCATTCGAACTACCACCAGAACCCCGACGCGTTCGTCGCCTTAGTGCCAGCGGCGCTGGCAACGTCACGCATCAAGTTGGGCATCCTCGCGATAAGTCCGCAGGAAATGCCGCCCCTCAAGATGGCCAACGCGCTGCTGACCCTCAACGAAATCTCCGGCGGGCGGGCGATTGTCGCCATCGGCGGTGGCGGAGCGGTACTCAGCTCATTGGGTTCGCTGCGACTCGACCGCAAGGCGATGCGCATGCTGACTGCTGTTCGCGAGGGCATCGAGATCGTGCAATCCGTTGTATCCGGGGAAGCCAGCCGGGGCTACGAGGGCGAAGTCTTCAGCGTCAGCCGGCCGTATCACCACACCTGGAAGACAGCTCCGACTGCGCAAGTGTTCGCGTGTGCGAGTGGGCCCAAAATGCTCGAGATGTCAGGCCGCGTCGCGGACGGACTCCAGATGAGCGATGTGCCGCCTGAACGAATCGTCGAGAAGATGGAACACGTTCGGACCGGACTGGATCAACGAACGCGACCGGTGAAGGATTTCCGTATCGGCAACTTCTGGGCCTGGCACATCAAGCCCGACGTCGAGCGTTCGATGTACGAGGCACGCCGCGAGCTTGTGTGGCGCGGCGGAATGTTCCCCCCGAGGTTCGACTTGCCAGAATCCTTCAGCCCGGACGAACGCCACGTTGTCGCCGATCACCATGCGAACTTCGTGAAGGCGTTCTGGACGCGATCGGGAGTCATCGACGATGTGCCGCCAGAACTGGTCGAGAAGCTCATTGCAAACCTCTCGTCGGCGGGCGGCCTTGATGCGATCGATGCGCAGATCGAGCGGTTCAGAATCTTTGAGCAGGCTGGCCTGACCGAGATCTCGATCAGGCTCTTCGACGAGCCGATGGCGGGCTTGAACATGCTGGCGGAGCGAGTGCTTCCGCACTTCGATAGGTACTGACGCATCCACGCGGTCGGAGACGCGCCGACGCGGTGCCACACTTGAGACATGCGGCCTTTGATCGGCATCACGACGTACCGTGAGCCCGCTCGTTGGGGTGCCTGGGACCAACCCGCCGTACTGATTCCTGCCAACTACGTGGACGCGCTTCAACGAGCCGGTGGCGCGGTCGTTCTGCTCCCACCGGATGCATCCGCGGCCGAGGCGGTGTCCAGCCTCGACGGAGTCGTGCTGTCAGGGGGCGCGGACCTGGACCCGAGCCTCTACGGGAGTGAGCCCGATGTCACCACGGACACTCCGCGCACCGATCGCGACGCCTCCGAGATTGCCGTCTACCGCGCGGCGCGCGACCGCGGCATCCCCGTGCTCGGAATCTGCCGCGGGCTTCAAGTCATGGCCATCGCGCACGGGGGTGCACTTCTGCAGAACTTGCCGGACCTAGCGGGCAGCGGCGTTCATCGCGAAGCGCCAGGGACGTTTACCCGGCACAAGGCGATCATCGAGCCCGACACCCTGGCGGCGACCGTCCTCGGGCCCGGCGTGCGTGAGGTCAACTCGTCGCACCACCAAGCGGTTATGGATGCAGGCGACTTGCGCATCAGCGGGCTTGCCGACGACGGGACGGTCGAAGTCTGTGAGGACCCGAGCGCAGAGTTCGTGATTGGCGTGCAGTGGCACCCTGAAGTCGACACTGATCCCCGGTTGTTCGACGCGTTGGTTGTTGCAGGCGCCCAGCGCACCGGTCGCTGAGCGACTTTCTTCGATCCAACGTCCTCGCGAGTGCGTGTCTGAACGGCTGCAGCAAAAGCGCCTAGTTGATGAACGAGATGCCTGAGTCGGTCGAGATGTGTCGAGGAGGTGTCGTCGACTCGAGCGGTTGGCGCTGTGCAGCGGTGGTGGGTAGCACCACTGTTGCTGACTCAAGAGGGGGCTCGGCGAGAGGTGCGTAGGCGACGCGTTGCTTGGCCTTCTTCTTGTTCTTCTTTGCCTTCTTCACAGGCTTTGTCTCGGTGCGAACGAACGCCGGCGCACCAGCGCGCGCTGCGAGACCGTCCATGATGAGGGTCAGGCCGAACTGAAACCGCTCATCGCTCTCGTCGCCCGCGAACGATGAGGCCGCCACCATCGACGCGATGTTGGGAAACTGCTTGGTGGGCAACGAGTCGAAGTACGTGTGCACACTGGCGAAGTAGTTGACGCGATCGACGCCGAACCAGATGGCGTGCTCGAAGGCCACCGCCTGGACGTAGAGAAAGAGGACGTCGAGTCCGTAGGCGGCATCGACATCTGTGAGCCCACCGGCCCGCAGAAGGCCCAGAACGGTTTCGGTGAGCTTGAGCGCATTGGGGCCGAGCGGGACGCGACCAATAGAGCCTCGCACCAGACCCGGGTGGCGGGCGTAGGTCGCCAACACATCGCGCACGAGTGTGGACAGTTGCTCGCGCCAGCGAGCAGGGTCTGGCTTCGGGAGAGGCAGTTCCTTGACGACCCGATCCACCAGCAGGTCATCGAGCTCGGCGCGGTTGCCCACGTGTGCATAGAGCGAAGCCGGTCCGGTCGACAGTTCCTGAGCGACTCGGCGCATCGTGACCGCGTCGTATCCCTCGACGTCGAGCACCCGAAGCGCCGTGTCGACGATCAGGTCCTGATTGAGCGGCTGCGCCCGGGTTCGCCGCGGTGCGGCCTTGGACCACGGGAGCGCTGGCAGGTTGCCTGGGGCCGCCATGAGATCCTCCCGCTTGACACGAACGGTGTTCGTCTACTAGAACACTGTTCGTTCTCATACGTTGTTCGTAATCGAACGATGTTCGCCTAGCGTACACCGTTCGTAGCCGAGGAGTAAGCGCAATGTCCACGCCTGAGGGGACCGTCTCCCCACCGCCAGCCCAATCCGAGGCGCCGGTCGCGCCGGGAACGCCCCGGGCGTCCCACCGACCGGTGCTGTCCAACCGCCGGATGTGGCTGATCCTGGCAACGGTCCTCGCGGTCGAGGTCATGGACCTCGTGGACAGCACTGTCGTGAACGTCGCCGCGCCGTCGATCCGCAACGAGCTACACGGCACCTATTCGTCGATCCAGTGGATTGCTGCCGGCTACACCCTGGCCTTCGCCGTCATGTTGATCACCGGCGGGCGCCTAGGCGACATCTATGGGCGACGGCGACTGTTCATCATCGGCGCTGCCGGGTTCACCCTCTCCTCGGCGTTGTGCGCGATCGCGCCGACGATGAGCCTGCTCATCGCCTTCCGCATCCTCGAAGGCGGCTTCGGCGCGATCATGATTCCGCAGGGGCTCGGGATCATCCGCACGACCTTCCCCGCGGACAAGCTCACCCAGGCCTTCGGTGCCTACGGCCCGGTCCTAGGACTGTCGGCGATGCTCGGCCCGATCATCGCGGGGTCGTTGATCAGCGCCAACCTGTGGCACACCGGCTGGCGAATGATCTTCTTCATCAACCTGCCGCTTGGCGTCTTCGCCGTGGTCAGCGCGCTGCGCTACATGCCCGAGTCGAAGTCGCCGCTGTCGCCCAAGCTCGACATCGTCGGTGTCCTGATTCTGTCGGTGGCATCCGTGCTCGTCATCTTCCCCCTCGTGCAAGGACGCGAACTCGGCTGGCCGTTGTGGACGTTCGTGCTGATGGCACTGGCAATTCCGGTGGTGTTCCTCTTTGTCTTCTACGAGCGTCGCCGCCAGGAGTCGCCACTCATCGAGGTCGGCATGCTGACCGAACGGGGCTTCAGCTTCGGCCTCGTAGTGATGTTCGTGTTCTTCCTGGCAATGACCGGCTACATGTTGGTCTTCGGCCTGTTCGCACAAATCGGTCTTGGTTTCTCGCCGTTGAAAGCGGGTCTGACATTCGCGCCGTGGACCATCGGCCTCGCCATCTCAGCGGGTGTTGCCGGTGCGGTGCTCGCACCCAAGTTGGGCCGCAAGCTGATCGTCATCGGATTGGTGGTTCTCGCCGTCGGCGTACTCGGCATGTACGTCACCTTGGCCTGGCGCGGCGCCGACGTCACCGCCTGGGACTTCGTCCCAGCTGGATTCGTCGCGGGTCTGGGTATGGGCTGCGTGTTCGCACCGATGTTCGGGATTGCGCTGGCCGGGGTGAAGGAACACGAAGTCGGGTCTGCATCCGGTCTGCTCAACGCATCGCAGCAGTACGCCAGCGCAATCGGCGTTGCCGTAATCGCGACGATCTTCTTCTCGCTCTTGGCGAGCCACGCGATCTCGGGCGCTCAGGCATCGGAGCCGCAGTTCCGCGCGGCATTGACTGCAGCCGCGGTTCCGACCGACCAGCAGGATGCCCTCGTAAACGGATTCACGACCTGCGGACACGACCAGGCAGCAGAGAACGACCCATCGGTAGTACCTGCGAGCTGCATCGCTTTGCGGGGACAGGTCGAGCAGGTCGCGTCGTCGCCGGCTCAAGCCGAGGCGATCGGGGTCGCGCTGCAGAACGTCAGTCAGCACGCGGTCAAGGCGACCTTCGTCGACGCGATGAAGCCAACCATCCTCATCACGCTTCTGCTGTTCCTGTTGACCATTCCTCTGACATTCCTGCTGCCGAAATACGCCCGGCCCGAGGAGTACTAAGGCGGCGCAGTCTGGCGGTCGCACCTCAACGCGCGCTCCAACCGTCCATGCACCACACTTGGGAGTTGGAGCGCGAGCAGGTTCCGCTACCCGCGAGGCTGCTTGGCTCCCCGGTTCGGTCCACCTTGGCTCGCTCATTCGTTGGGGCTCATTCGTTGGGGAAGTCCTCTTGACCACTGCTGCAATCTCGACCGTTGACTTGCGCAAACTGTTCGTCTCTGGTGGCGAGCAGTTCGCGGCCGTTGATGGCATCACCCTGGATGTCAACGAAGGCGAGTTCTTCGGCTTTCTCGGACCCAACGGCGCTGGTAAGTCCACGACCATCGGGATGCTCACGACTCGAGTGATCCCGACGAGCGGTCTGGCGATGGTTGCCGGGGTCGATGTGGTGCGTCAGCCCGCGCGTGCCAAGCGAGCAATCGGCGTCGTTACCCAGACCAACACGTTGGACCGCTCCCTCACCGTCGCTGAGAACCTCGACTACCACTGCCGGTACTTCGGGATGTCACGGCGCGACACGAAGGCGCGCACTATCGAGTTGCTCGAGCGCTTCGACCTGACCGATCGCGCTGACTCGATGGTGAGCGACCTGTCGGGTGGTCTCGCGCAGAGACTGATGATTGCCCGCGCACTTGCGCATCGGCCGTATGTGCTCTTTCTTGACGAGCCCACGACGGGCATCGATCCGCAGTCGCGGTTACGGCTCTGGGAGATGTTGCGGGATCTGCATAAGGACGGTCAGAGCATTCTCCTGACCACGCACTACATGGAGGAGGCCGACGCGTTGTGCGATCGCGTTGCCATCATCGATCACGGTCGCGTACTCGCCGACGACTCGCCAGCTGCGTTGAAACGAACCATGGGCGCGCATGTGGTTGTGACCGTGACGTTTGACGCGGACGCCTCTGCGCTTCGCGAAGAAGCCGGTCGCATCGCCAGCGTCGAGAAGGTCGAGATCGACGGAACGCATGTGCGCCTGTTCGCAACCAATGACGTCGGAGTGCTCGGCCAACTGATCTCGCTGGGTGCTGCGCACGGCATGGTCGTTCGTGATGCCACCTCGATGCTGCCAAGCCTGGAGACAGTGTTCTTAACGCTCACCGGAAGGGACTACCGAGAATGAGCACCGCTGTGGCTGCCGAACGAGTCCAGCCGAAGGCCGCCCGGCCGGATGTTCGCGAGTTCACTCACACCATCGTCGCGCTCTTGCAACGCGACGGGCGGGTCATCAGGCGAGAGTGGGTTTCCTTTGTAGTGCGTCTGGTGATGCAACCGTTCCTCTTCATCTTCGTGTTCACGTATGTGCTGCCGAAGGTGGCTGGTGGTGCCTCGCCCGTCGGCGCCGTCGCGGCCGGCTCGTCGGCGTTTGCCTTCGCGACAGTCCTCGTGCCCGGACTTGTTGCGGTATCGATCAACTTCCAAGGCGTGCAGGCGGTCGCGCTGCCGTTGGTCCGGGAGTTCTCGTTCTCGAAGGAGATTGAAGACCGAGTACTGGCGCCTATCCCTGTCTGGGGAGTGGGCCTAGCGAAGATCGCGAGTGGCGCGGCTCAGGCGATGTTTGCCGCGGTGCTCGTTTTGCCTGTTGTGGTTTTTGTGCACGCGCCCGGCAAGGGGCCGCATCTCGAACCGAACTGGCTCGGGTTCGCCGTCGTAATCTTCTTCTCCGCCACGTTGATGTCGTGCTTCGGGCTGTTGCTCGGCACAGTGATCGACCCGAACAAGCTCAACCTCCTCTTTAGCGTCGTGATCCTGCCGATCACCTTTCTTGGCTGCGTGTACTACCCGTGGGCCGCTTTGAGTTCGATCCGTTGGCTGCAGATTCTTGTCCTGCTGAATCCGCTTGTGTATGTGAGCGAAGGATTGCGGTGGGCGTTGACGCCGCAGATCGGACACATGCCGCTCTGGGCCATCGCGCTTGCGCTCGTCGGCGGAACCCTCGTCTTCGGCGGCATGGCGCTGAGGTCGTTCACCCGCCGCGTCATCACCTGACCGACGATTGAGGCGCAGGTGCCTTCCCCTGCACCTTTGGCGCCTCAACGCGTTCAGGAAGCATCCAGGTTGCACCCAGGCTCACGCGGGTAACACCTCAGGCCACGCACTGCTTCACCGCATGGTTGTAGCAGCCTGACCCGACACGGTTTCGGGCATGGACCTCACCGAGACCCGAGCAGCCAATCGCCTCACTCAAGCGGCAGTCACGCGGGCGTTGCGCGCGGCGCAGCGAAAGAGCCCGACGCTCGACATCGTCATCCCGGTCTACAACGAGCAGCACAAGGTGCGCCGTTGCGTCGAGCGATTGCTCGCCCACCTCGCGCACGGCTTCCCGTTGTCCTACCGGGTGACGATTGCCGACAACGCGAGCACCGACGCGACCCTCGAGGAATCGCGGCGACTGGCGTTCGAGTACGACGAGGTGTCGGTTGTGCACCTCGACGCGAAGGGGCGCGGTCGCGCGCTCAATGCGGCGTGGAGCACCTCCGACGCTGACGTCCTGGTCTATATGGACGTGGACCTCGCGACCGACCTCGCGGCGTTGCTGCCACTGGTCGCACCGCTCGTCAGTGGGCACTCCGATCTCGCGATCGGAACGAGGCTGAACCGCGACTCTCGGGTGCAGCGTGGTGCTAAGCGCGAGCTGATCTCGCGTTGCTACAACGTGTTGCTGCGGCTCAGCCTCGGTGCCAAGTTCTCCGACGCGCAGTGCGGGTTCAAGGCGATCCGCGCTGACGTTGCCCGTGACCTGCTTCCGAACGTCGAGGATCCGGGGTGGTTCTTCGACACGGAACTGCTGATCATGGCGCAGCGAGCCGGCCTACGCATCCATGAGGTTCCCGTCGACTGGGTGGACGACGCGGACTCTCGTGTGGACATCGTGGCGACTGCCCTTGCAGACCTGCGAGGTATCGCGCGCGTACAGGCTGGGTCGCTGCGCCGCAATCTGCCGCAGCTACTGCGCTTCGCCGTGATCGGCGTCGGCTCAACGATCGGCTACCTCGCGCTCTTCGTTGTGCTGCGCGAGCACATGACCGCTCAGGCCGCGAACGCGCTCGCACTGATTGCAATGTCGATCGTCAACACCGCGGCCAATCGCAGGCTGACGTTTGGCGTGCGGGGTCGCGCCGGAATGGCGACTCACCAGTTGCAGGGGCTGGTCGTGCTCGTGGCCGGCCTGATCGTCTCGGCCGGCAGCCTCGCCCTTCTTCAGGTGGTTGCGCCGAATGCGAGTCGGACCACCGAGGTGCTCGCACTGATTGGCGCCAACGTCGTAGCAACTCTGCTTCGGTTCGCTCTCTTCAAGCTCTGGGTCTTCGGCCGTACTCCCGAGTCCGTGACTCGTTCGACTCCTTCTTCCGCTTCCCCAACGCGAAGGGCTTCATGATGTCAACCACCGACTCGGGCACCTGGGTGCTCACGCCGACCGAGGCCGAGATGCAGCCGAGTGACCTCGCGATCGACCCGGTCACGGTTGGCCAGGGCGCACCGGTACTGACGGATGGCGACCCTGCCGGTGTCGTTCCGACGTGCAGTGGTCCAGCGACTACAGATCCCGAACCCGGTAAACGCGCGCGCTGGGAGTGGATCGCGCTGGGTGCACTGCTCGTTGGCACGGCCGCGCTGTACATGATCGGGCTCGGCAAGTCGGGGTGGGCGAATGCGTTCTATTCCGCGGCGGTGCAAGCGGGTACGCAGAGCTGGAAGGCGATGTTCTTCGGGTCCTTCGACTCCTCGAACCTCATCACCGTCGACAAGCCGCCCGCATCGCTGTGGGTGATGGAGATCTCGGGCCGCATCTTTGGCGTGAACTCGTGGAGCATTCTGGTGCCGCAGGCACTCGAAGGTGTGGCCGCGGTCGGCCTTTTGTACGCGGCGGTGCGTCGATGGGCTGGACCGATCGCTGGGCTGTTGGCCGGTCTGACGCTGGCCGTCACGCCGATCGCCACGTTGATGTTCCGCTTCAACAATCCAGACGCGCTGCTCGTTCTGCTGCTCGTTGTGGGCGCTTACTGCGTAGTCCGGGCCGTCGAACGAGGCAGTACCTGGTGGCTCGTGTTCGCGGCCACGGCTGTGGGCTTCGGCTTCATCACGAAGATGTTGCAGGCGTTCCTGGTCGTGCCAGCTTTCGCATTGGTTTACCTGATCGCCGCGAACGCCTCTCTGCGCAGGCGGCTGGTGCAGTTGGTCGCGGCCGGAGCAGCGCTGTTCGTCTCGGCCGGCTGGTGGGTCGCGGTAGTCACGATGTGGCCGGCGTCCTCGCGTCCGTATATCGGCGGATCGCAGCACAACAGCGTTCTCGAGCTGATCTTTGGTTACAACGGGCTGGGTCGCGTGACCGGCAACGAGACCGGCAGCGTCGGAGGTGGCGGAGGTGCAGGAGGAACGGGGCAGTGGGGTCCGACCGGATGGGACCGGATGTTCACGACCGACTGGGGCGGTCAGATCGCGTGGCTGTTGCCGACGGCGCTCGCCTTGTTGATCGTTTTGATCGTCATGACTTGGCGCGCACCTCGGACCGACAAGGTCCGTGCTGCGGCCATCCTTTGGGGTGGCTGGCTGGTCGTCACCGCAGTCGTCTTCTCCTTCAGCCAGGGGATCATCCACCCGTACTACTCGGTGGCGCTGGCGCCAGCGATCGGTGCACTCGTCGGCATCGGCGGTGTGCAGTTGTGGAAGCACCACGAACAGGCGGTGTGGCGCATCGTGTTTGCCGCGATCGTCGTCGGCACCGCGGTGTGGGCGTATCAGTTGCTTGAACGAGCCGGTGACTGGAACTCGTGGCTGCGCTACTTGATCGTTGCTGGTGGGCTCGTAGCCGCGGCGGGGATCCTGGTGGCCGATCAGATCCCGAGGCGGCTGGGGATCGCGGCGGTGTCAACCGCTGCTGTGGTCGCACTGGCTGCGCCGACCGCGTTCTCGTTGCAGACCGCATCGGTCGCGCACTCCGGCTCCCTGCCGACTGCTGGTCCCTCGCTCACCGCATCGTTCGGCGGCGGACCGGGCGGTGGACGTGGCTTCGGTGGGCGGTGCACCTACCGGCGGATTCCCCGGGCGTTGGCGCGAACACCGGAACGGGCCGTCCAACGCGGTGGTTTTGGAGGGGTGCCCGCGGCTGGTGGAGGCGGTGCGGTGGAGGGCTGCTCAACGCCAGCACACCGAGCGCGGCGCTGGTGCAACTACTTCAGACCGATGCGTCGAAGTACACCTGGGTTGCGGCTGCGGTTGGGTCGCAATCTGCGGCCGGTTACCAGCTGGCGAGCGGTGACCCGGTCATGAGTCTCGGTGGCTTCAACGGCACCGATGCCTATCCCACGCTCGCGCAGTTCGAGCATGGGTGTCGGAGGGCAAGGTGCACTACTTCATTGGCAGCGGCACGGGCGGCTTTGGCGGCGGCGGGGGCGCGACCGGTGGGAGCAACGACGCCTCCCAGATCGCATCATGGGTCGCGTCGCACTTCACGGCCAAGACCGTCGGTGGCGAGACCGTCTACGACCTGACGGCGACCCCGAGCACCTCGTCGTCTTCATCCACCTCGACATCGACAACGGCTGAGGTGAGTCAGATGCGAGTTCTCGTGACAGGCGGTGCCGGCTATATCGGCGGAGTAGTCGCGCAGCGACTCGTTGAGCACGGGTATGACGTGATCGTGCTCGATGACCTCTCCAACGGACATCGTGACGCTGTGCCCCTCGGGGCGTGCTTCTTGCAGGGTGACGTTCGCGATGTGGCCGATCTCGTCGACCTGTCGGACGGGTCGACGGGGTGGTTCACCTGGCGGCACGTTCGCTCGTCGGTGAGTCAATGGTGGACGCATCCGGCTACTGGGCGGCCAACGTTGGAGTCAGCCTCGCCCTGCTCGAGGCGCTCCGGGCGGCCGAGGTCCCGAGGCTGGTGTTCTCCTCGACTGCGGCTGTCTACGGCGACCCGATACATGGAGTCGCGAGTGAGACCTCGGCGACTCAACCGGTCAACCCCTATGGCGCATCGAAGTTGGCGATCGACATGGCGATCACCGGCTATGCGAGCGCCTACTCGCTCGCCGCGGCGAGTTTGCGATACTTCAACGTCGCCGGAGCCTACGCCGGTTTGACGGAGCGGCATCTGATCGAAACCCACCTGATCCCGTTGGCACTGAGGGCCGCTGACGGCACGGGTGGTCCGCTTCGGCTCTTCGGTAATGACTACCCCACGCCGGACGGCACTGCGATTCGCGACTTCGTGCATGTGACCGACCTCGCCGACGCACACATCCGGGCGCTCGAACGGGTGGTGCCGGGGGAGCACACGGTGTGCAATCTGGGCAACGGTCGAGGGGCGAGCGTTCGTGAGGTGCTCAATGCGGTGGCCGACGTCACCGGATTCGCCGTGCCCTCGCGATTGGTCGAGCGAAGGGCCGGAGATGCTGCAGTGCTCGTCGCGTCGATCGATAAGGCGAAAGACTGGTTGCAATGGCAGCCGATGAGCTCAGCTCTGCACATGATGGTCGAGGACGCCTGGCAGATGCGCCGGGCGGCTTAGGCGCGCGCGCCAGCAGGCTGGCTCGCGGGTTGGCACTGGCCTGTCACCCGGGTCCTTGCCTTGTTGTTACGGCGGTATTCACCGCTATCGCGGTCAGCGCCGGTCGCGATGTGGTCGGCGCAGTGCTTGTTGCATGCGCCCTGCTGACCGGTCAACTCAGTGTCGGCTGGTCCAACGATGCATTTGATGCCGCTCGAGACGCGCGTGCCCACCGAGTCGAGAAGCCGACCGTGCGAGGGCTGGTGACCGCGCTGGTGCTGTGGTGTGCGGCCGCCGTTGCCGCGATCGCTTGCATTCCCGTTATCCATCGCTGCCGCGGGGGTAGTCGGTGGATTGATTCACGTCGGTGCGGTCGCCTCTGCGTGGTCGTACAACCTCTTCTTCAAGACGACCGCGCTATCGCCGCTTCCCTATGCAGTGTCGTTTGGTGCGTTGCCGTTCTTCATCACGCAGGGACTGACGCCGCGCGCATGGCCGACCGCGTGGTCGGTCCTTGCATGCGTAGCGCTTGGTGTTGCGGCCCACATCGCGAACGCGTTGCGCGACATCAGCGCTGATGCCGAAGTGGGTGGCAGCGGGTTGGTCAGTCGGATGGGGACGCGCGCGTCGGGAATCGCAGCCGTCATCTTGCTCGTGTTGGCGACCCTGCTCGTGGCCGTGGGTTCCAGTGCGCTGGGTGCTTGGGCGTGGGTCATGATCGTGGTCGTGCTCGTGGTCGGAGTGGTGGCTGTGACTACTGCGAGTAGTCGTCGTCTGTTCACGTCCACGCTACTGATCGCGTGTATCGACGCAGGGTTACTGATCGTTGCTGGTGGATCGATCGTTCATTAGCAATTCCGCGAGCCCGACCTGACGCCCTACTTGGGCGTGTCGGCATTCTCTTGGGGGCCAAATCTTGGCGAATTGCCAGGAAACGATTAGGAAAGGAGGCGACCGGCAAACCGTCGGCCCTATCGAAGTAGGGGAATCGACCATGAATCGTCACCCGAGATCGATCGCCGTGCTGGCTGCACTGTCGCTGGGGACATTGGGCGCGTTCGTCGCGCCACTCAGCTTGTCAGCATCGGCGAGCGCTGCGCACGGCGCAGTAACGAAGGCGGTGCCCGCATCCGCGGGACATGACGTGGGCCATCTTGCGACGCCTCCCACGACCGCCCAATGCCAGCAGTTGTTCGGCATTAACTGCTACTCGCCGACGCAGATCGAGACTGCATATGGCGTGCAGAAGCTCTGGAACAAGCGCGATACCGGCTGGGGCACCACCATTGCGGTAGTTGACTCGTTCGGATCGCCCACCATCGCCAACGACTTGGCGGTGTTTGACTCGACATACGGTCTGCCAGCGCCACCATCGTTGAAGACCATCACGCCCGCAGGAGCGCTCCCGCCGTTCGATGTGAACAACGCGGACATGGCTGGCTGGGCATTTGAGACCACGCTCGATGTCGAGTACGCGCACGCCATGGCGCCAGGCGCGAACATTCTCGTCGTCGCGACTCCGGTGTCGGAGACCGAAGGCGTTCAGGGCTTGCCCGAGATGATGAAGGCAGAGAACTACGTCATCAACCATCACCTTGCCAACGTCATCTCGCAGAGCTTCGGCGCGACCGAGAACACGTTCCCGAGCAAAGTCGATCTAGACTTGCGCTATGCATTCAAGAACGCGCAGGCGCATGGCATCCCTGTCCTCGCGTCCTCGGGCGATGCAGGTGCGACTGACTACGAGCTCGATGGTTCGACGCTGTACCCGTACCGCGTCACTTCGTGGCCGACATCAGACCCGTTGGTCACGAGCATCGGCGGCACGCAGTTGTCCCTCGATGCGACCGGCAACCGCACCTCTCCTGACGTCGTGTGGAACGACGGCTACGGCGCTGGCGGCGGTGGTCGCAGCATCGTCTTCTCGCGACCGTCCTTCCAGAACGGCGTCAAGAACCTCGTTCACCAGAGCCGTGGAGTTCCGGACATCTCGATGAGCGCCGCAGTCGACGGTGGCGTGATCGTCTACTTGAGCGCCGGCAGTGGGAACCCGACTGGCTACCACATCGTCGGTGGCACGAGTGAGGCCTCGCCGCTGTTCGCTGGCGTCGTCAGCCTGGCGACCCAGAAGGCCCACCACAACCTGGGCGACCTCAACGGCCCGTTGTACAAGTTGGCTGAGAGCAACAAGGCCAACGGGATCGTCGATGTCACCTCTGGCAACAACTCGTTCAATGGCGTCACCGGCTTCAACGCGAAGACCGGCTACGACCTGGCAACGGGTTGGGGCACAGTCAACGCTGCGAAGTTCGTTCCCGCTCTGGTCAAGGCTGTCGGTAAGGGCGGCGGAGCGAACGGCTGTACTGGTTCCGGTGGCGGTGGAGGTGGCGGGCCCTCGGTCCGGTAGCCGCTTGTACGCACCATCCGGTTCCACGCTCCACCACTGAACGCGACCGTCTGGCCTTGCGCGGCATATATGCCGCAAAAGGCCAGACGGTCCGTCATGTCCGGCGTGGCTAGCGCTTGATGTCCTCGACCTCGACCAGTTCCTGCTGGTCAGAACCGCCACTGCGGGCGGCCTGTACGTGCGCAGCCCGTTCGATTGCCGCCATCTCACGCGCATTGAGCACCCGACGACGAGCCAGCGCACCGAGCCCGGCCGCAACCAGTGCCGCCAGACCACCGACTACGAGCGACCATCGAGGTCCGGCGTTCTGCGCGATCCAACCGATGATCGGGCCGCCGATCGGCGTAGACCCGAGGAACGCCATCCCCCACAGCGCCATCACTCGCCCACGCATCTCCGGCGTCGACGTCAGCTGGAGGGTGCTGTTGCCAGTTGCCAGGATCAAGACGCTCGCCGCGCCGACGAAGAACATCGCGACACAGGCGAACGCCAGTGAGGGCGAGAGCGCTGCGACCAGGATGACAGAGACCAAAACCAGCCGATGCAAGGATCAACGGCTTGAGTCCGATCCACGATTGCCGCGCGGTGAAGAGTCCGCCCACGACCGCGCCGACTCCCATCGCAGCGGACAGAAAGCCAAAGGCATCCGCACCGCTGTGGAAGGTGTCGCGTGCCAGCACCGGCAGTGCCACCGAGAACTCGTACGAGAACGTTCCGATGATCGCCATCATCACCAACGGGATGACAAGCCGGGGAGTGCGTCGCACATAGCGCAGACCCTCGCGAATCTGACCCTTGCCGCGATCAGTGACCGGCGATGGATGCAGTTGCGAGACGCGCATCATTGCGAAGGCGATGATCACTGGCACGAATGATGCGGCATCAACAAAGAAGCAGACGCTGACGCCGAGCCAGCGATGAGAATGCCAGCAATCGCTGGACCGATCGCGCGCGCGCGTTGACGATCACTGAGTTCAGCGATACTGCGTTTCGAAGGAGATCAGGTCCGACCATCTCGGACACGAAGGCCTGGCGCGCGGGATTGTCGAAGACCTTGACCAGCCCGTAGACAGCAGCCAGTGAAATGACCATCCACAGTTGCGCGGTGTTCGTCACGACGAGCAGGGCCACTAATAGAGAGGTACACCCCAGGATCGCTTGTGTAACGATGCAGGAGCTTGCGCTTGTCCACCCGGTCGGCCACCAGTCCGCCGTATGGCCCGATGAGCAGATGTCGGCAGGTTCTGCACTGCCACGACAACACCGAGCCAGGTTCCCGACCCAGTCAGCACCAGCACCAACCACGCCTGCCCGACTGTCTGCATCCACGACCCGATCAGCGACAGCGTTTGGCCGGTGAAGAACAGGCGGTAGTTGCGGTTGGACAGGGCGTTGAAGGTGCGCGATTCGGACAGGCTCATGCGGTCGGGTCGGTGCCTCCCTCCGGACGGTCCAGATGCTCGGTGGCAAGAGCCTCCAAGGCAGGCAGGGCGGTGAGAATCGCGTCGACATCGCGCGGGTCCAACGCGTCGAGCCGGTGTAGCAATACCTCGACCCCGCGCGCGCGACTCTTGGCCAGCGCTCTGCGGCCAGCCGCGGTCATCTCGACGGTGCTCACGCGGCGATCGTTCAGGCCTTGCCGACGTCGCACGTAACCGGATTCTTCGAGGTGCGCAACCGTCCGTGACAGCAGAGTCGCGTGCACTTCTTCGCGTGCAGCCAATGCACTCATGCTGACCGGACCGAATCGATCTATGGATGCCAGACAGGAAAGTCGCGACGGGGTCATGCCCTCGTCGCTTGGCGGACGCATCTGGCGCCGAAGTCGGTTGATGACCAGTCGAAGTCTCGCCGCAGTTGCGGCGTCCACTGACTGCGCTTGACGCGCTGCAACTGGCATCTGTGTGCTGCCTTGTCTCCTCGATGGCCCCGGAGGCAGGTACTAGAACCTCTGCGTGCCGAATAATGCTTGACCGAGGTCAAGTATTCCACGCTCAGGCGAGATTTGCGAATCGCCGCAATTGCCGTGGGACGTGACGGCGATCTAGCGTGCAAGGCATGGCAGTTGAACGTGCTCCAGAGAGCGCGGTTCGTACGTGGGTTCAGCGGTTGTCCGATGCCATGCCTCGGACCCGGCGCACGGCCAACGATGTCTTCACTGAGAGCGTTGTTGCAGATCCCACCTTTAGGGCTGATCTGTTTCGTTTCGTTGACGTGCTGCCGGCCTGCCGCGACGACGACGACGTGTTCGACCACCTCGTTGAATACCTGGGCGGTCATGGCCCGTGGCTGTCACGCAGTGGCCTGAGCACAGCTGATCGCCTCCCCGGAGGGCGCAAGCTCGCGGTGAAGTTCGCGCGAGCACAGGTGCTGGCGATGGCGCGCCGCTTCATCGTCGCTCCGACCGCCGATGAGGCCGTGAGTGCACTGCGCCGGACGTGGCTGGACGGACACGCGTGCACCGTCGATTTGCTCGGCGAGAAGACGTTGACCGACGACGATGCGCTGCACTATGCGAACCGCGTGTTGGAGATGCTGGAGGCGTTGGCACACAGCTCAAGCCAATGGCCGGCACGGCCGCTGCTCGAGCACGACCAACATGGACCGCTCGGCATCGTTCACCTCAGTGTCAAGCCGACGGCGCTGGCCCCACACCTGCACTCGACAACGCTGGACGTCGGTATCAACGAGGCGGTGAGCATGCTGCGACCGATCATCGATCGGGCGCGGATGCTAGATGCAACGATCGCATTGGACATGGAGCAGTTCGACGTGCGTGACGGCGTTGTCGAACTGGTGTCCCGGCTGTGGCGGGAAAACCCCGGCGTCCGACTGGGAGCGGTCGTTCAGGCATACACCCGCGATGCCGAAGCCACGGTCGAGCACTACGGACAGCTTGGCGCCGAGCTTCGCGATCTGCATGCATTGTCGTTTCGGCCACTGCAGGTCCGCCTGGTCAAGGGGGCGTATTGGGACGCCGAGACCGCCGAGTCGGTTGCGGCTGGCTGGCCCTCGCCACTGTGGCGGGAGAAGCCACACACGGATGCCAGCTATGAGTCGTGTACACGACTTCTGCTTGATCAGACAAGCGTGCTGCGGCCAGCGTTCGCGAGTCACAACCTGCGTAGTCTCGGCGTTGCGTTGGCCGAGGCGGATGCGCGCGGCCTCGAACGAGTCGCCTACGAGATCCAGGTTCTGCGCGGGATGGGCGAGTCGATCGCCGTGGCCGCCTCGCGCTGTGGGATTCGCACCCGGATCTATTCGCCGGTCGGCGAACTCGTCCCTGGCATGGGCTACCTCGTTCGCCGGTTGCTGGAGAACACGTCGAACTCCTCGTTCGTTCGACTCAATCGAAGCGCCAGCGCCGACCTCGACTCACTCACCGAACCGCCGCAACCACCACCCGAACTTGCTCCCGAACCATTGACCGACGAGCCGCACGCGGTCGCCACCCGCCGCACGCCCAAAGCACCGTTCGATAGTGATGGCTTTTCGAACGCGGTTCCGTTGGAGATGCGCGCGCAGGCCGATCGTCGCCAGCTAGAGCTCGCGGTCGAGGCGCTGCTTGGTCGCCTTCCGTTGACCGAGCCGGCTGTGATCAATGGCGAACGAGTCATGACCGAAGACGTCATCGAGTCGCACGATCCCGGTGACTCGCAGCGGCTCGTGGGGGTGAGCGCCTCGGCCTCGACCGGCCAAGCGGCGCATGCCGTCGCCGTCGCATCGGGCGCTCGCCGATCCTGGCAAGGCGTTGGATTCGATGGTCGCGCTGCACTGCTCGACCGCTGGGCAGATGTGATGGCCGAGCAACGCGACTCGTTGGCCGCACTCATTGCGGTCGAGGCCGGTAAACCGTTGCCCGAGGCCGACCTTGAGGTGTGCGAGGCGATCGACTTCTGCCGCTACTACGCGATCCACGCGCGAAAGCTCGGCGTGGGCGCATCCGTGCTCTCCGTCCCAGGCGAGCGCAACTCGATGATGTACCAGCCTCGCGGAGTCGCTGCCGTGATCTCCCCGTGGAACTTCCCCCTGGCGATTCCGACGGGCATGAGTGCGGCCGCTCTCGTCTGTGGCAATCCCACCATCCTGAAGCCCGCGGAGCAGACGCCGTTGCTTGGCGCACAGATCGTGCGGATGGCCCACGAGGCTGGCATTCCGCCCGATGTCTTCGGCTATCTACCAGGGCGAGGTGAGACGGTCGGCGCGGCGCTGGTCTCGTCTCCCGACGTAGCGGTGATCGCCTTCACCGGCAGTCGTGAGGTTGGCGTGTCGATCCTGCGTTCGGCGGCCGAGGTTGCCGCGGGCCAAGACCACATCAAGCGTGTGGTCGCTGAGCTGGGTGGCAAGAATCCCGTCATCGTTACGACCGACGCCGACGTGGAAGTCGCAGTGCCGGCAATCGTCGCCTCCGCTTTTGGCTATGCGGGGCAGAAGTGCTCGGCGGCAAGCCGATTGATCGTGCTGGATGCTGTGGCCGACGAGTTCATCGCGCGACTGGTCGGTGCGGCGGCAATCGTGCCCGTCGGTCACCCCCGGGAGATCGGCAACGCGTGCGGACCGCTTATCGACTCGGACGCGGTAAAGCGGCACGCACGCGCAGTCGATGAAGCCGAACGAGTCGGAACTGTCCACCTGCGTCGCGAAGACGTCCCGCAGTCGGGGAACTTTGTCGGCCCGTCGATCGTCGAGGTTCCTACAACGTCATGGGTCTGGCGCGACGAGGTCTTCACACCGCTGCTCGCGGTTGCGAGAGCCCGCAGTATCGATGAGGCATTCGAACTCGCGAATGCGACCCCGTACGCACTGACCGGTGGCATCTTCACCCGCTCGCCATCGGTGGTGGCTCGAGCTGCGCGCGACCTGCGTGCGGGAAACGTCTATATCAACCGAACCACGACAGGTGCTGTTGTCGGGCGCCAGCCATTTGGCGGGTACGGACTTTCGGGTGCGGGCTCAAAGGCCGGTGGGCCCGACTACTTGTTGCAGTTCGTTGACCCGCGTGTGGTGAGCGAGAACACGATGCGCCAGGGGTTCGCACCGGAGTTGCTCGACCCGTAGCAGCGAATTAGATGCCGGATGTGCTGCGTGCTGCACGTGCGCCGCCGAGCCGATCGCCCGGGTCCTCGAGGCGCACATACTCGATAGAGGCGGAGGCGCAGAGATCGCGGACATGCCCGATCAGCGAGATGGCGGCGACCGTCACGGCGGTGAGCGCCTGGGTGGCCACGTCGACATCGTCCGAGGTGTGAACGAGTCCACTGATCTCGACTTCGTTGGGGCCAACGACCAAGTCGAGTGCGACCCCAGTGAACTGCACGCCCGCGTGCGCGCCGAGCAGTGATGGCGTCTGTTCGATGGCCGCGATACCAGCCGTGCGAGCAGCGGTCAGGACCTCGCCGCCGTGCGGCTGCACGAGTAGTGCGCGGGTGGCGCGAGGGTTGAGCGTGACCGATGCGCGGGCTTGCGCGCTGTGCATGGGCGGCCTCCAGATGAACCCAGATCCAGTGTGCGGGAGGGAGTAAGGCCCTTGGGGCTGCTTTACGGTTGCGTGTCTCTGGCCAAAAGGCCCATACCGGCCGCGGGTCGGCGGCCCTTGCCCCTGTTCAGGTGCGCTCCACCTCTGCCACGATGCCGTGACAGGCGAACGAAGGCTGTGCAGGCGGTGACGGACCGCGCGATCGCGAAGGGGTGACAGATGGCCGACGACGCGGTCGACTTCGCGGTGGTCGCGTGGCGCGAGGATGGGCGCTGGCAGGTCGCAGGTCTGCCGCCACGTGCTGCGTCCTCGTTGGACTCGCTCGTCCACGCGCTTCGACAGCAGCCCGGCGACTCGGGAACGTTGGGCATGGTGGCAGTTGCTGATGACTTCTTTGTCATCGTGCGTGTCGGTGGGGAGCAGGTTCGGCTGCTCCTTAGTGATGTCACTGCGTCCTCGGATTGGGAGTTCGCCGCGACGGTGGCGGCCGAGCTCGGCATCGAGGCGGCAGAGGAGCTCGACGACATCGAGCCCGCCGGTGATCTCGCGATTCTCAGTGACTTTGGCTCGACGCGCGCGAGCTCGCGATGTTGTGCGACGACGCAGAGATGTATCCGGACGAGGTGCTGTCCAGCGTCGCAGCTCGGGTCGGATTCGGCGAGGCGTTCGACGCTGCCGTCAGTGCCAACTGATTCCTCGCGCGAACTGACTCTGCCTCCCAATGACCTCGTACGACGAAGCGATGCGTCGTGCGCTTGACGTCGCGCGCGGTGCGGCTGACTCCGACGATGTGCCTGTGGGTGCGCTGATCCTCGACGCGGCGGGCAAGGTCATCTCCGAAGGCCGCAACGAACGCGAAGCACTGCACGACCCCAGTGCCCACGCCGAAATCGTCGCGTTGCGGGCTGCGGCGGCGGCGTTGGACTCCTGGCGGCTGGACGGATGCACGTTGGTCGTGACGCTCGAGCCGTGCACGATGTGTGCGGGCGCGTTGGTGCTCGCCCGAGTATCGTGCCTCGTTTTTGGCGCATTCGATCCGAAGGCCGGTGCTGTCGGATCGTTGTGGGACGTGGTGCGCGACAGACGGCTCAATCACCGGCCGGAGGTCGTGTCCGGCGTGCTCGCCGATGAATGTGGTGAGTTGTTGCGTGCCTTCTTTGCCGGGCAACGAGGCGACGATCGAGGGTGAACGGCTCGGGTACGCTACGCGGCGGTGGCGTGTCCGAGCGGCCGAAGGAGCACGCCTCGAAAGCGTGTGAGGGGGCAACCCCTCCGTGGGTTCAAATCCCACCGCCACCGCCATGCACTTCACAAGCACTTCATTCCAGTACGCACTGCACGGGCACACCACCGAAGGCTTCGAGGCCTGCGTGAGCGACAACGAACTGCAACGGCCGGCGTCCGAGCCGATGGGCAAGTCGACTGATCGGGTCGTTGCGCGCCAGTGGCTGGGCCTTGCGCGCTCGGTCTGTTTCCTGTTCTTCGGCGCGTGCCTATGCGCGCTCGTGAGCTGGGGCGTGATCGGCGGCGCAGGCGCCAGCGGAGTCTCGGTCTTGGACGTTCTCCTCGTCGCCTGCCTCGTGGTTGTTGGGCTTGGCCTGCTCGCGGCCTCTGTGCAGCTGCTTCGCTGTCGGGTCGTCGTGGCTAGGTCAGGCGTCGAGGTTCGCAATCCACGGGCGACGCGCCACTTCGCGCTCGCTGATGTCGTCGGATTCGAAACGAACCCACGCGTTGGCCGCACCTACGTTGAGACCAGCGCTGGCGAACTATACGAGTGTCAAGGTCTGCGGACCTCCGTGTGGTTTCCCATCAAGGCGCGGCGCTCGATCCTCGACGAGCTCAACCACGCGCTGCAGTCGAATCGCGCCGCGCCAGCAGGTTGAAACTGGTGTGTTGCCGCTCAGTCGAGGTTAGGACGCGGCTGATATCAGGACGCCTTCGGTCGCCAGAGCTCGAGATGCTCGGCCGGCTTGATGGGCCAGGTGGCGCTGGCGACCCGCTCGTAGTCGTCAGGGAAACTCCGTCCGAGCGTGCTCAGTACAGACGTGGGCAGCGAGCGCGCGTCACCTGAATCAACCAGAACCCACGCGTCGTGCCACTTCTGCTGATCCTGCTGCGCCAGCGCCCACTCGGCCACCTCGGCTGAATACCCGAGCATGATCGTCGTCGGGGGTAGCGAACCAAGCAGATAGCCGATACCCGGGCTGAACGGCGTCAGGTCGACCAGGGGGGTGCCTGGTGTGAACCCGGCGGCCGTCGCGCCGGTGCGCAAGGTGTTGAGCGCCTGCGAGTACTCCGGCCCCAACGACAACGTGGCACCGCGGGAGGACACCTGCGTGCTCACGGTCGATTCGGCCACCGGCGCCGTCCGATAGCCAGCGTTTGCGCCTTCAGTGAGTGCGGACCAAGCCGCCATCCCGCAGACCAACGCCATGACCGCGGCGACGATCGGCACGTGCATAGGCCCAAGCGAGCCAACGAGCAGCACGATGCAGGCCACGGCGAAGATTCCGAACGCCCCCCACATCTGGTTCACCAGCCCATTGCTGGATGAAAAGGCGTACAGGATGGCGCCGGCAGCGAGGAAGCCACCTGCTGCGACTGCACGTGCAGCTCGCAGCGCGATCGCGCGCCGAGGCACGTAGTTGGCCGAGGCAAGACTCGTGATTACAGACGAGATAAGTACAAGTGTTGATGTGATCAGCAGAGCGATCCCCGCGTAGGGAAGGGTGAGATAAACACGTGGCCCGCCACCGAACCCGTTGCGCAGCGCGATGGTTACGCCCACCGCCAGGACCGCGATCGCCCCGAGCGTGCCAACTAACCTCGATCGTCGGCCTACTGGAACGACCAGTGCGACGAGCGGCAAGAGGCCGAGAAGCGGGGCCGGCCCCACCATCCGAAACACGCCGTGTGGCACCAGACCGAGCTGGTGCACAGACTGCTGGATCAACTGGCCGAACGAGTGCCCTCCGACGTCGTGGGTCGCGAAATATTGCGTGCGACGCGTGATCGCCAGGGAGTCAGCCCAGCCAACGAAGAACACGAGGTGGACGAGGCCGCAGATGATCAGCACAACGGCTGAGATCAGCAGCGGCACGACGCGGCGGAAGAACGGGCGGGGCGACGCGAGGAGCACAAGCACCGCCGCGAGCAGGGCCAGCCCCACACCGGATGTTGGGCGTCCCATCAGCGCCAAGAAGCAGCCGAGTGCCAGCAGGATCGCGGCGGTCAGTTCATGCCTGCGCCTCTGCTCGACACCCAAGAGAGGCAGCAATCCCGCTGCGGCGAGCAGCACACCGATCAACGTCATCCAGTTGTAGGAGGGCGTCAACAAGAAGATGCCGTAGTACGTCAGCGTGGCAGACACGATTGCGAGGTCCAGGCAGACGCGGTCGAGTGTGGTCACTGGGACGGCCAGCCCGTGCAGGTCGCCAAAGCCACCGGCCAACGCGCGACGCACACCCGCCGACGTGGCTAGGGCGACGATCACCAGCAGAACGGCGCCAGCAAATTCGGAACCCTGCGATGTTGTAGCCAACTGCCGCGAAGACCGGGTGGAGGTAGGCGCCCCACAGGCCCACGTACGCGTACTGCGGGCCTGGCGCATCGGCCGACCGCAGATAGAGACCCTCGTCGGTGATGTCGATCCCGTGCCCGAAGCCGCCGCTGAGCCGGATCAACGCCAAGATGAGCAGCACCGCACCCGCCGCAGCGCCGAGCGCCACGATCGCAATGCCTGTCCGGTTCGACTCGTTCGACGTGTGGTCGAGGGGCTCGAGCACACGATCGTGAGCCGAGACACCGGGCATTGTGGAAGCGTACGGCCATGGGCGTCGCGGAACTCGATCGAATGGCTGGGCTCGGGTGGCGCATCGAGGATCACGCCGAACTGATCGATGGTGTGTGGCAGTTCGGCCGTGACGGCTTGGCGGTCAACTATCCCGACGAAGGTTTCGCTGCACTGGCGTCCCACGGTGCGGCCGGCGGTTACTGGTTTGACCACCGAGCCGACGAAGTGGCTGCCGCCCTTGGTCGCGTGACCACGTCCAGAACTGTCTGGGAGATCGGCGCGGGGTCAGGAGCGATGACTGTGCGACTCGCGGCCCGGGGATACGACGTCGTTGCGGTCGAGCCGCTTGCGTTCGGCGCGCAAGCTTTGGCGCAAGCTACCGACCAGCCGGTCTTGTGCGCGACTCTTGCCGACCTTGCCCTTCCCGATCGCGCCGTGTCGGTGGTGGGCATGTTCGATGTCGTCGAGCATCTGGCCGATCCGTTGGATGTCATGCGTGAGACCTATCGCGTGCTTGCACCGTCAGGCGTTCTCATCGTGACGGTGCCGGCGTACCAGTGGCTGTGGAACGACGAGGACGACGCGGCCGGCCACCAGGTGCGGTTCACCCGGCCCACGCTCGCCGATCTCGCCGAGCGCGCGGGCTTCCAGAGTGTCCGTATGCGCTACATATACGCCTCTCTTGTGGCACCGGCCGCGATCGTGCGCGCCCTGCCCTACCGGCTGGGCCGACGCCGCTCCACGAGCGGTGCGCTCGACGCGCTCGCCACGCACCTGAACCCGCGACCCTCAGTCGATCGCGCCCTACGAGGAGTGCTGCATGCGGAGTCAGCGATGTCGACCCGAATCCGACTGCCCTTCGGTACCAGCATTGTCGGGGTCTTCTCCCGAACGTGACGGGTGAGCCCCGCCGCCAGGGTTGACCTCGTTGTCGGGTCCGATGTCTTCGGCCAACACATAGGTGGGGCGGCCCATGCTTCGGAAGTGCAGTCGCCCGAGGTACTCACCGAGGATCCCGATGGACAGCATCTGCGCAGCGGAGAAGAGCGCGACCATTGATGCGATGGTCGTGAATCCAGCCACGGTCGTGCGGCCGGTGACGAATCCCGCGATGACAACGGCCAACAGCACGAGGCCGAGGGCGGCGGTGGTGAGCCCGAGGTAGGTCACCAGGCGAAGCGGAGCATCGCTGTATCCGGTGATCATGTTCATGGAGTGGCGGACCAGTCGCCCCGGCGAGTAGGCAGACGCCCCCTGCGCGCGTCGCTGCATCGACACTTTCGTGGACACGACCGCGCCTGTTGCCCAGCTGAGAAGCACGTCGACGTTGGCATCCGAGCCGTGCACCTCATCGAAAACCGGCCGCAGGCTGCCTCGGAACGCTCGGAAGGAACTCACCTTGCGCGCGTTTGGTACCCCTGAAGCGGCAAGGGCTGCCTTCACACTGCGCGAGGCGAGAGAGCGCAGGACTCCGTGTTCTTCCTGCTCTGGCACGCCGTACACGAGGTCAACATGTGGATCGGTCAGTTGGGCCAGCAGCTTGGGGACCTGGTCGGGCAGGTGCTGCATGTCGTCGTCCATGGTGACGACGACGCTCATCTTGGAGGCGCGAATGCCAGCAACGAGCGCGTTGTGCTGGCCGTAGTTGCGGCGAAGCAGCAACGTGTGGACGTAGGGGCGCGTTCGAGCCAGCGATGCCGCCACGTCGGCGGTGTGGTCCGGGCTGCCGTCCACGACGAGCACGATCTCGTGGTTGTCGACCGCAGCAGAAAGGGTCTCGTGCAATGCGTCAACGAGTCCCTCGACGATCCCCTCAGACCGGTAACAGGGAATGACGACCGAGACGTCCAACGTGCCTCCGGCTCGTCGAATCACTCACGGCGGGGAATGGCGAAACCGCTGCCCTAGAGTAGCCCAGGTGAAGGCGCTGATCCTGGCTGGAGGATCAGGCACTCGGCTCCGCCCCATCACCCACACCTCGGCGAAGCAACTCATCCCGGTGGCCAACAAGCCAGTCCTCTTCTATGGCATCGAACAGTTGCGTGACGCAGGCGTGACCGATCTCGGGATCATCCTCGGTGAGACCGCCGCAGAAGTGCGGGCGGCGGTTGGGGACGGATCATCGTTGGGCGTGTCGGTGACCTACATCGAGCAGTCGGCACCCTTGGGGCTGGCCCACGCGGTCCTCGTCGCACGTGACTTTCTTGGCAACGACGATTTCGTCATGCTCCTAGGCGACAATTTCCTGCTCGGCGGAGTTGTCGAGGTCGTGTCGCATTTCGAAGGGAGCGATGCCGATGTGCAACTGCTCCTGACTGAGGTAGCCGAACCTCAGTTCTACGGCGTTGCAGTTCTCGACGACGACGGGCGCGTTTCGCGGCTCGTTGAAAAGCCGGTCGATCCGCCGAGCAATCTCGCCATCGTGGGTGTGTACATGTTTCGACCGGTCATCCACGAGGCCGTTCGCGCGATCTCGCCGAGCGCCCGTGGTGAGTTGGAGATCACCGATGCCATCGAGTACCTCATCTCGCAGGGAGCCACGGTGCGCTCGCGGATGGTGAGCGGTTACTGGAAGGACACCGGCCGCCTGCAGGACCTTCTCGAGTGCAATCGCCGCGTGCTCGAGACAATTCTCCCGCGGATTGACGGAACGGTTGACGACGCCAGCCAGCTCGTCGGTCGGGTAGTGGTGGAGGAGGGCGCCGTGATCGAACGGTCCACAGTGCGTGGGCCGGCGATCATCGGGCGACGTACCCGTGTGTCCGACAGCTACATCGGTCCCTTCACGTCCGTCTACCACGACTGCACGTTGGAACGAACCGAGTTGGAGCATTCGATCGTCCTCGAGTCCTCGACCATCAGGGACGTCGCTCGGATCGAGGACTCCCTCATCGGCAAGAACGTTGAAGTCACTCGCTCGCAGGAAGTTCCGCACGCCAACCGCCTGATGGTCGGCGACCATTCCCGTGTGCAGATCAAATGATGGGGACCTCACCGGGAGCCTCACCCCGGCTGCTCGTGACAGGTGGATCTGGATTTATCGGTTCGCACTTCGTTCGAACGCTTCTAGACGGATCACTTGGCGGCGCCCTCGCAGGTGCCGAGGCGATCACTGTTCTGGATGCGCTCACGTACGCCGGGAACCGCGCGAATCTCGACCCGGTGGTCGACGACTCTCGGTTCGCATTCATTCACGGCAGCATCTGCGACCGCGGTCTGCTGGACCGGTTGCTCGCCGACGTGGACATCGTCGTGAATTTCGCGGCCGAGACGCACGTCGATCGCTCAATCGCCGATCCCACCGCATTCCTGGACTCGAACGTGAATGGCGCAGTGACCCTCTTCGAAGCCTGCCTGCGTGCTGGCACGCCAAAGGTTCTGCACGTCTCGACCGACGAGGTCTATGGGTCCATCGACTCGGGGTCGTGGACTGAGCAGAGTCCGTTACTGCCAAATTCGCCGTACTCCGCCGCCAAAGCCAGCGCCGATCTGTTCGCTCGCGCGTATCACCAGACCTATGGGCTGCCCATCGTTGTCACGCGCTGCTCGAACAACTATGGCCCCTACCAATACCCAGAAAAGATCGTTCCGTTGTTCGTGACCAACCTCATGGAGGGTCTTAGCGTCCCGCTCTACGGCGACGGGGAGAACATCCGTGACTGGCTACACGTGTCTGACCACTGTCAGGGCATCCGCTTGGCACTTGAGCACGGGCAGCCGGGCGAGATCTACAACATCGGCGGCGGTACAGAGCTTTCAAACCGTGAGCTAACGGCCATGATCCTCGATGCGTTTGGCGCGAGTTGGGATGTGGTGACGCTCGTGCCGGATCGTCCTGGTCATGACTGGCGCTACAGCGTCGACGACTCGGCGGTCCGGGCGCTCGGTTATCGCCCGCAGGTCGACCTCGCTACTGGTCTGGCGGCGACTGTTGACTGGTACCGGACCCACGAGAGCTGGTGGCGTCCGTTGGTGGTGAGGTGACGCCGGCCGAGTGCGATGAGCGATGGGGAAACGACACGAAGCGGTGCCCTAGATAGCTGCCGCCAGCGACGAGCACGACGAGCAGGACCTGGGCAGGGACTGGGTGGACACCGACGAGCTCGACCAGGAGCGGAAGCCCCGCCGCACTGATGCACAAACTTGCGGCCCAAACGGAGATGAAGCGCGGTAGGTCCCCCCGAATTGAACCCGTCGAGGCGAACACGTACCTCCGATACAGCGGAAACGCGATCGATATTGCGATGACTTGGGCTATAGCGAACGCGAGGTAGTAGTGCAGTTTTGGGACGCCCCAGCTCAGTGCCACAAATATGATCAGATAACTGGCCGCGACGGTCCCGCCGGCGATTAGGTACTTCACCCGGGGGTCCGCGAGAAGTCTGGCGAGGCTCGCAGGCACGGGACCAGCGTAGGGCCGCTCTGACATGCTGGCCTGGTCGGCAGGAGGAGCGAAGTGGCGCAGTCAACGGGCCCTGGTGAGGTCCCGTTCAACGTGCCTTACGTGGCGCCGACTGCGGCGGAACTTGTCTTGTCGTCGCTCAGCGCGCGAAAACTCTGCGGGGATGGTCCCTTAACCGGGCGGGCGTCCAGTGCATTGTCCGCCCTCGTCGGCGGATCGCCTGTGTTGCTCACCACATCCTGCACGCATGCACTCGAGATGGCCGCACAATTGTCGGACCTCGGACCTGGGGACGAGGTCATCATGCCCTCATTCACGTTCGTGTCGACGGCTAACGCGGTCGCCATGCGCGGCGCGGTCCCGGTATTCGTAGACATCCGTCCAGACACGTTGAATCTTGATGAGCGACTCGTCGAGTCGGCGGTGACCGCACGTACCAAGGCGATATTTGTCGTGCACTATGCCGGCGTGGCATGCGCGATGGATCAGTTGCAAGAGATCGCTGATCGCCACGGGCTCAGCATCGTCGAGGACAACGCTCACGGTCTTGGCGGTTCGTACCGTGGCCGACCACTCGGCAGCATCGGACGACTGGCGGCGCAAAGCTTCCATGAGACGAAGAACGTTCAGTGCGGAGAAGGCGGCGCCCTCGTGGTCAACGACCCGGGGCTCATGGAGCGGGCGGAGATCATCCGCGAGAAGGGCACCGATCGGTCCAAGTTTCTGCGCGGGATCGTGGACAAGTACACCTGGGTGGACCTCGGTTCGAGCTACTTGCCCTCGGACATGCTTGCGGGGCTCCTGACCTCGGGACTGGAGGATTACGCGAGCATCCAGGAGCGACGGATGGCGGTGTGGAACGCCTACGACGATGCACTGGCCGTCTGGGCCGACCAGCACGAGGTGGCTAGGCCGACCGTTCCCCCCGAGTGCGAGCACCCGGCTCATCTCTACTACTTGCTCATGCCGACGCGCACCCTGCGTGATCGGATCCTTGAGCACCTTCGCGCCGGCGGGGTTCATGCGGTGTTTCACTACATCCCCCTCCACGATTCCCCCGGTGGCAAACGTCTGGGTCGCACTCACGGCACCTGCGACATCACTGGTGATGTCAGCGGTCGGCTGCTGCGGTTGCCGCTCTTCGCCGAGCAGAGCGCGCGGGACGTTGACCAGGTCGTGCGGGCCGTCCTCGACTTCGGGTTCTGAACTGATGGCTGATGTCGAGTTGTGGTCAATAACCGAATCGCCGGAAGAGTCAGCCCGCTTTCATCTCGCCGTGAGTCGTCTCGTTGTCGCACGCGGGCATGCAGTTCCTGCCGCGTTGCTCGCCGACCTGATGCACTGCGACGCTGACTTGATCGTGACTCGTTGGTTCTCCGACCAGGTGTGGGTTCCCGCTGTGCTGGCCAATACCGGTCGAACCGTGCTGGCCGCAGGTTCCTTGACCTACTGGAGGACACCGCTCGGCCACGCGACGTGGGCTTCGGTGGAGCCGGGTGTAGAAGTCGAGGTTGCCAGTGACCTCGCCGAGGATGGCGCCGCTCGCGCGCTGGCCGAGGTGATCGGCGGAAGCTTTGCCGGGTACCGCAACCACTACTCCGTGAATCCGCTCATCAAGCCTTCGGATGCGCTTGACGGTTATGTCGAATGGGCTCTGTCGTGTCTGGGACGCAACGACAGGTTGGTGGTGCTCATGACTGTCGAGGGTGAGCCCGCGGGGGCCGCCACCTGTTCGTTGTCCGACGGCGCCGCGGAGATCCTGCTCGCTGGAGTACTGCCCGCATTTCAGCGCCGTGGCCTGTACGCGTCGCTGCTTGCGGGTGTCGCGCGTGAGGTCGCCGCGCGTGGTGCTACTTCCCTCAGCATTTCAACTCAGGTCCACAATGTGCCGGTCCAGAGAGCGTGGGAGCGGTTCGGTTTCGAGCCCGTTGACGCGGTCGAGATCGCGCACCTGGTACGGCCCGAGTTACTCAGCGCACCCGGGTGAGGTGGCCGACCGAAGCAAGGCGTTCTGGGATCGTCATTATCTAAGAAGTTGTTCCCATCGAACGGGATAGCGGCCGCACCACGAAAGTTGCGACCTTGGTGGCAGATGCCCGGCGCAATTGGCCCTGACCGCTCGCTGGATCTGTGCGAGGCTCGCCGGCATGGTGGATGTCGAGATCGAATCCGGTGTCATGCACCTGCGGGTCCACGGCTTTGATCGAGTGCTCTCGCTGCGCAGCGAGTTGTCGATTCCGATGGCCCACGTTCACGGTGCCGAGCGAGCCGGGCCTGACGCACACGCATTGAGTCATGGCATCAGGACGGGCACGAATGTGCCCGGGGTCCTTGTGGCCGGGACCTTCCGTCAAGACGGACGCAAGGCGTTCTGGGACGTGCACGATCCGGATCAGGCCGTTGAGATTCTGCTTGAGCACGACTCGCTTGACCGGCTGGTCGTACAGCCGGATGATCCCGATGCGTTGGTTAGTCAGATCAACGAAGCAGTCAAGGCTGCGCAGCCGAGCGAGCAGTAGTCGCGGGTAACGCTCACTAGGTGCAGGTGCGCGTGACTTGCGGCTTGGCCTTGAGCGCGGCCGTCACTTGGGCCGGAGTCGCCACGGCTTGGAAGCCATTGCCGAGGACGAGGTCCACAGTCATGTCCGTGCGGTTGTCCTTGACGAGGGTGGCTCCCGGCACCTGCGCGGCAACGAGTCTGGCTTGCGTAAGCCCCTTCGGTCCGTAGCGCACGACTGCGCTGCCCGCGATGGTCGCCTTCAACGGGTCGTTCGCAACGTTGGCGACGTTGAACTGACGTGTGGCCAACTCGGCGCCCATCGTGCGTGCAAGACCCGCACGGGCAGTGGCGTTGTACACGTTGACGGTCACTGTCGATGCTTTGGGCACTGGACCAGCGGCAACTGGCGTCGAGGTGTGAGTGACGCAGACCTCCGCCTTCGCAGCGCTGGCCTTGTGGTGATTGCGCAGACTGTGGCCGAACCAGCCGACCACGACGCCGACGATGAGGGCTGCGACTGTGGCCGCGACGAGCGCGCGCATTCCCACGGTCGTGTCGCGGCCACGTGTGCGTTGCGAGGAGCCGCTCGGATGCAGCGTTGTCACCTTCGCAGACTAACGAGATGCCGCTCCGTACCCGAACACATGCAGTGACGCCACGTCGATCTCTCGGCGTGGATCGCCGAAGAAGGTGTCGAGTCGAGCCTTTACGGCCCCGCATCCGCTGTGCCCGCTGTGCCCTTGCATCGCTCGTTGGACCGGTGCATCGCTCTCACGTCCGCTTGCATCGCGCACGGCGGCCTTGCGTCTGTTGTGGCGTGCGCGGGGCGTGTGTACGCGATGCAAGGCGGGCAGCGAGGGTGAACGAGTGAGCGGAGGATGGGGGATTCGAACCCCCGAGGGCTTTCACCCAACACGCTTTCCAAGCGTGCGCACTAGGCCACTATGCGAATCCTCCGTCGCAGAGGTTACCTGTGCGTCATGGCTGCTTCGCCTGCCTACATCCGGCGAATGCGATTCATGCGGCACCTACACTTGCGGACCAGACCCCCCGTGCGGCGTCACCCCGTCAACTCCCCCAGGGCCGGAAGGCAGCAAGGGTCCGCGGGCTCTGTCGGGTGTGCGGGGGGTCCTCATTTGCCCACTTGCCCCAACGGATCACCCTGCCGCCATGTCCGTTCGGCTGACTAAGGTCGATCCGTGACGCTCGCTCTGTATCGCCGGTACCGCCCTGACACCTTCGACGAGATGATCGGGCAAGACCACGTCGTCGAGCCGTTGCGTCGTGCGATCGACAACGATCGGATCACCCACGCCTACCTGTTCTCAGGTCCGCACGGCTGCGGCAAGACCACGACCGCGCGCATTCTGGCGCGTTGCCTCAACTGTGAGAAGGGCCCGACATCGCGGCCGTGCGGGGAGTGCCGATCCTGCGTGGAGTTGGCGCGCGGGGGATCCGGCAGCCTCGACGTCATCGAGATCGACGCGGCGTCTCACGGCAAGGTCGAGGACACGCGCGACCTGAGAGAGCGCGCGGCGTTCTCGCCAGTCGCGGACCGTTTCAAGATCTACATCATCGATGAAGCGCACATGGTCACGAAGGAAGGGTTCAACGCGCTGCTCAAGCTCGTTGAAGAGCCGCCCGAGCACGTGAAGTTCATTTTCGCGACGACCGAGCCGGAGAAGGTGCTCGGGACGATCCGTTCGCGCACGCACCACTATCCGTTCCGCCTCGTGCCACCGCGCGTGCTGCAGGACTACTTGGCCGGGCTGTGCGAATCCGAGCATGTGACCATCGAGCCAACCGTGCTGCCACTCGTTGTGCGTGCCGGGGCAGGTTCAGTGCGCGACGCACTTTCTGTTCTGGACCAGCTCATGGCGGGTGCCGCCGAGGGCGGTGTGACGTATACATACGCATCGGCGTTGCTTGGCTACACCGACACAGCTCTGCTCGACGACGTCGTGGATGCGCTCGCGGCACACGACGGCGCGTCGGTCTTCGAGGCGATCGATCGAGTGGTCGAGGGCGGTCTCGATCCGCGTCGTTTCGTCACTGACTTGCTCGAACGAGTCCGCGACCTCGTCATCCTCGACGCACTCCCCGATTCCGCCGAGCAGGATCTCGTGCACGCGCCCGCCGACCAGGTCGAACGAATGCGCGACCAGGCCGCGCGCATGGGCGGTCCTGCGCTCTCGCGGGCCGCCGACGTGCTCGCCGAAGGGCTTACCGAGATGCGCGGCGCGACGGCGCCCCGCCTCCAGCTCGAGTTGATCTGCGCTCGGCTGTTACTCCCCGGTGCGGACGACGGTGAACGAGGACTGCGTGTGCGGCTCGAAACAGTCGAACGACGTGTCTCCGCTGGCCTAGGGGTTGACGCGGCGCAACCAGATGCCCCCGCTCGCCCGCCCCGCCGAGCCACATCGGCGCCCGCCGCCGCTCCGCAGACGAGTCCGGCACCTACGCCATCTGCCCCGTCCGAGGTGATCGATGTTGTCGCCGTCGAGGAGACGGCGCAGACGCGATCGTCGACAGCGGCGCCTGAGACGACCGCCGAGGCCGGGCCGTCAGCCCCGGCGCCCTCCGGTTCGGTTTTGGACATCCATGAGATCCGCCGCACCTGGCCGCAGGTCCTCGAGTCGGTGAAGAGCAAGCGTCGGGTGACGTGGATGCTGCTCTTCGAGAAGGTCAATGTCCTCTCGTTGGACGGGGACCGGCTGTGTCTGGCGTTTCCCGACGCCGGCAGCGCGAAGGGCTTCGGCTCGGGTGGCCACGACGAGACGGTGCGAGCCTCGCTGCTCGACGTCCTCGGCGTGAACTGGCAGGTCGAAGCGGTCGTTGACCGCGCGGCGGCGGCGCGGCGTCCGAGTGAGTCGTCCGGTGCTTCCGCTACCGGTGGCAGTGGACCTGACCCGTTCGCGGTGCAGCCCGCTGAGACGGAAGTCGACATCGACACCGACGCTGACGAGCTCACCGGCGAGGCGCTGCTCGCTCAACACTTGGGTGCCACGAAGATCGCGGAGTACGACGCCGACTGACCCACCGCGTACGCTCAACAACGTGTACGAAGGCGTGGTCCAAGACCTGATTGACGAGCTCGGCCGACTCCCAGGGGTCGGCCCCAAAAGCGCGCAACGGATCGCCTTCCATCTGCTGGCTGCCGACCCGGTCGACGTCAAGCGGCTCGCGACTGTGCTGACCGAGGTCAAGGACAAGGTCCGGTTCTGCTCCACCTGCGGAAACGTTGCCGAAGACACTCAGTGCCGGATCTGCGCTGACCCGCGTCGCGACCATTCGGTCATCTGTGTCGTCGAGGAGCCCAAGGATGTCGCCGCGATCGAGAAGACGCGCGAGTTCCGCGGCGTCTACCACGTGCTCGGGGGCGCCCTCAGTCCTATTGATGGCGTGGGTCCCGATGACTTGCGCATCCGCGAGTTGATGGCTCGGCTCGCCGACACGAAGGTCGACGAACTCATCCTGGCGACCGACCCAAACCTCGAAGGCGAAGCAACGGCGACCTATTTGGTGCGCCTCGTGCGCGACCTGGGCTTGAAGGTCACGCGCCTTGCCAGTGGGCTGCCCGTCGGTGGTGACCTCGAGTACGCGGACGAAGTGACGTTGGGTCGCGCGTTCGAAGGTCGTCGTCTCGTCGACGTGTGAGTGTGCGCCAATCGCACGCGCCGCGATAGGTACTAGGTACTAGGCCGCTGTCACTTTCGCCGGCGGCACGAACGTAGTTGCGGTTGGCGCCGCCAGGTCGGATATCCAGGTCAACGTTCCTGAAGAGAAGACTGCGCGTCCAAGCTTGCCTTCATCCGAGACGCATATCGTGCCGGGACTGACCGTGCCCGAGCTGGATGGACTCTTCGCATCGACTTGGATCACGTAGCACGGGAACGTCACGCCATGTGGCGAGGTCCACGACGTTGTTGCGCTGATGTGCACGTCGGATGTCTGGTTCGCCAGTGCCAGCATGGTGTCGCGGAAGATGCGCTGCAATCCCGGGTCGAAAGCCGTCGGCGGCTGCTTCCCTGGCCCTGCGGCCTGCACACACGATGTGGCTGTACCCGGCTTCTCGACGCAGGACACGACGCCGCTTGAGTTGAAGATACTGACAGCGGTGCTCTGCACCCCGTTGGTCGTTGAGGTGACATCGATGCGCAGGTTGCTCGGCGTTTGAGCGACGGTGACGTCGACCTTGTGCGCCCCGTTGGAACTCTCCAATTGGTACTTGGCGGCATGACTTGAGGCGAGCGCAGCGCTCGCGGCGGCCTTCGCCTGATCGGCTGGCGCCACCTGGGTGGGACTCGATCCGCAGCCGCTGATTCCCGCAATGACTAGGGCGCCTGCCGCCACGGCAAGGCACAACGAACCAGGCGAGCGCAGCATCGCGCCAGGATAGGTGGCCGGGGCGGAGTCAACCCCTCGGTACGATGGCCCTTCCGCCACGTGTCGAGGAGTTCGTCCGGTGAGTCTGGTCGTGCAGAAGTACGGCGGCTCCTCGGTGGCCGATGCCGAGGGCGTCAAACGCGTCGCTGCCCGGATCGTGGAGACCAAAAAGGCTGGCAACGATGTCGTTGTCGTCGTCTCGGCCATGGGCGATACGACGGACGAGTTGCTCGACCTGGCCCAGCAGGTCTCACCACTTCCGCCCGACCGCGAGCTCGACATGCTGCTGACAGCGGGCGAGCGGATCTCGATGGCACTCCTCGCGATGGCCATCCAGACCATGGGCGCCGAAGCCCGCTCCTTCACCGGCAGCCAGGCCGGAGTCATTACCGACGCCGTGCATGGCAAGGCGCGCATCATCGACGTCACTCCGGGCCGCATTCGCGAGGCGCTGGAGCACGGCCGGATCGCGATCGTCGCGGGGTTCCAGGGCGTTGCCCAGGACACGAAGGACATTACGACGCTCGGGCGTGGTGGGTCCGATACCACCGCGGTGGCGCTCGCTGCCGCCCTCGGTGCCGAGGTGTGCGAGATCTACTCCGACGTCGATGGAGTCTTCAGCGCCGACCCGCGGATCGTGCCGACCGCGCGGCGGTTGTCGACCATCACGTACGAAGAGATGCTCGAGATGGCCGCAGCCGGCGCGAAGATCCTGCACCTGCGATGCGTCGAGTACGCGCGCCGGTTCGACGTGCCGGTGCATGTGCGGTCTTCGTTCAGTCATCGCGAAGGTACATGGGTCGTTAGCGCGACTTCCGACAAGTTGAAGGACACAGACGCCATGGAGCACGCGATCATTTCCGGAGTCGCGCACGACCGCAGCGAGGGCAAGGTCACCGTCGTGGGTGTACCCGACCGGCCCGGTGAGGCCGCTGCCATCTTCCGTGCGCTCGCCCGCGCTGAGGTCAACATCGACATGATCGTCCAGAACGTCTCGGCGGCCAGTACGGCTCGCACCGACATCACCTTCACGTTGCCTAAGGCCGACGGCGACAAGGCGCTCGAGTCGTTGCGTACGGTGCAAGACGAGATCGGGTTCGAGTCGCTGCAGTACGACGACGCGATTGGAAAGGTCTCCTTGATCGGCGCCGCAATGCGGTCGCACCCTGGTGTGTCCGCCACGTTCTTCTCCGCGCTTGCCGAAGCCGATGTCAACGTTGAGCTCATCTCGACCTCCGAGATTCGCATCTCGGTCGTGTGCCGCGATGACCAAGTCGACGCCGCGGTCAACGCGGTACACAAGGCCTTCGACCTCGACTCTGAAGACGGCCAAGCGGTCGTCTACGGCGGGACCGGTCGGTGATCGTTGTGAGTGAATCAGCCAACGATCTGCAGGCTGCGCGTGCCTCGCGACCGAGCCTTGCCGTGGTCGGCGCGACTGGCGCGGTCGGCACGGTGATGCTCGATCTACTGTCGAATCGCGAGGACGTCTGGGGCGAGATTCGCCTTATTGCATCGGTACGTTCGGCCGGCAAGCGACTGACCGTCCGCGGCGAAGAGGTCGAAGTTGTCGCGCTCAGTGCAGAAGCTTTCGAGGGAATTGATGTCGCGATGTTTGACGTCCCCGACGAGGTTTCGGCCGAGTGGGGACCGGTCGCCGCATCGCGTGGCGCAGTTGTCGTCGATAACTCTGGCGCCTTTCGCATGGACATCGATGTACCGCTCGTGGTTCCCGAGGTAAATGCACCGGCTGCACTCGATCGCCCGCGAGGCATCATCAGCAACCCGAACTGCACCACGCTGTCGATGATCGTCGCGCTCGGTGCACTGCATCGCGCATACGGCCTGACTTCGTTGGTCGTCTCCTCCTACCAAGCGGCCTCAGGTGCAGGGCAGGCCGGCATCGATCGCATTCATGCCGAGACCGCAGCAGTCGCCGGTGTCGACGACATCGGCACGATCACCGGTGATGTGCGCAAGCGGATCGACAGCGAAGTCGGGGTGGACTCGCCCTTTCCCGCGCCACTCGCGTTGAACGTCGTACCGTGGGCCGGATCGTTGAAGGACGACGGCTGGTCGAGCGAAGAGCTCAAGGTGCGCAACGAGTCGCGCAAGATCCTGGATCTTCCCGACCTTCCGGTCGCCGTGACCTGCGTGCGAGTGCCGGTCGTCACGACCCACTCGCTCGCCGTTCACGCACGCTTTGCCACCGAGGTCGACGCGGCCGAAGCGCGCAAGATCCTTGAAGCCGCCGACGGAGTCGAGGTCCGCGATGATCCCGCAAATGGTGTGTTTCCGACGCCAGCGGATGTGGTTGGCACCGACCCCACATACGTCGGTCGCATTCGTCGCTCGTTGGACGACCCGTGCGCGCTCGAACTGTTCGTGTGCGGCGACAACCTGCGTAAGGGCGCGGCTCTTAATACCGCGCAGATCGCCGAACTGGTCGCGACGGAGTTCTAGCGGCGCTTGACCTTCTTCCACGTGTCACGCAGGACAAACGGCGGCACGATCAAGTACAAGAATGAGCCGGGGAACGCCATGATCCCGACCGCGATTGCGAACGGTACCGGGATCAGCACGAGAACGGTGATCACGATTCGCCCCACCGGTCCGAAGCTCGTCTGACTCTTCTTCCACCGCGAGTGGATCTTGGAGTCGGCCAGGAGTTGCGAGGTCGGTGGCACCAGAGGGTGTCGGCTGCAGGCGTCGCCGATGCTCGGTGCGGTTTGGGTGAGGTGACCGTCCCCGGCGTTGGTTGATCGAACCGGGACGGCTCGGGCGGACGTGCCGGAGCGCCGCCGAAGAAATCCTGGTTGTTCACCCCTCTTGAATCGGTTGGGGGCACCCGCTCATTGAGGCCAGCACCTCGGCTATCCGCGTCTCGAGTCGACTCACCTGTCCCAGGAGTTGTGGGAAGCGAATTCTCTTGTGACACCTTCACATGGCGGACCACCCTGCGGTCACCCCAATGAGTGACGACACAACTTCTCTCCAAACCTTGCCAAGTCCGAAAGCATGACTAGGTTACGAATGCCTGCTTTGTGGCTGAGTCGCCCTACAAGGATTGGGGTCCGGTTGTGCTGAACATGAAGTCACGCGGTGTCCGCCTACTCGGTGGTGGCACCGCTATCGCGGTGGTTGCCGCACTTTCCATTGCGTTGCCGGCGGGGGCCGCGTCCGCGAAAGGCATCCCCGCGGTCGCGCAAGCCAAGCACGCGACGAATTTGCCCGCTTCGAGCGTTCACGCGGGTTCAGTCATCGTTGCCTTCCGGGGCGCTGTGACGACTTCCGGCCATCACGTCAGCATCAGCGCTAATTCCGCTCGCGCCGCTGGCTTTGATGCGACGGCTGCATCCAACGAGGCCAAGCACGTGAACTCCATCCTCGATGGACTTGGCGCGACCTCGGTGAAGCACCTGTTCACCAACATCCCGGCCAGCAAGTTGAACGCTGCGCGCGCGAGCGCCATGAAGGCGTCGGGTCACTACATCACTGACTTCACTCAGGTCTACCAAGTGACCTTCAATCCGAAGATCAACGATGGCGAAGCGGCGAACCGCCTGCAGTCATCGGGACTCGTGTGGACCGCCATGCCGGACTTCAAGTACCAGACCACGGTGCAGAAGAACCCACAAGCAACCAACGAGCACTTCACCAAGCAGGTCATGCCTAAGGCCAGCGCTGCGGCAAAGAAGTCGAACTCGACCGCCGCGTCGTTGCCACCGAACTACGGCTACACGTCCGACCTGCAGAGCTACCACGACGCCGCGAGCAACGACGTCACTGGCGCGCTCGTCGAGCTCGCGAAGAAGTACCACCAGACTCCAGGCCAGGGTGAGTACGTCACCAACATTTCCCTCGGCACGATCGATGACACCTCGACTGTCGTCGACAACGGGCAGCGCTACCTCGAGCAGACCGGCATGCCGAAGATCCCGGCATATTTGTCCAGCGAGACGTGCACTGGTCCGCCAAACAACCAGACCTGCAACATCAATCTCGACGGCGATGGCACCAACACCGCTGATGGCCAGGGCGACCTCACCGAGGTCATGCTCGACTTCTCGGTGATGGCACCGCCGCCCACCGGCGACCCGCGCGTGGTCCACCAGCAGACTCCAGGTCAGGCTGGCAACATTCTCGGCGCTGCATATGGGGCCAACTTCCGGCTGATCAACCCGCAGACCAACGGCACACCGGACTTTGTCGGCGCGTGGTTGGGTGCTGGCTTCCTTCAGTCACCAGCCCCTGCGGTCATCACCGCCTCGATCGGCAACGGCCTTCCGCCGGGAGAGTTTCCGGACGACCAGTTCGAGGCCGAGACTCTGATCCGCGACGCAACAACGACGTTGACCCTGGGCGCCAACATCTTCGTGACCATCTCCGCCGGTGACGGTCAGACCGACACTGATGCGGCCGGTCCGCCGAACGGAACCTCGGGCCCGACCAACATCGCGCCCAAGAACTACAACACGCCAGACCTCGACTCGCTCGACCCGACGAACCCGAACTACACCTACTTGTGGACCAATGAGCAGCGTCTAATTCAGGACTCGGGGACGAACGTCGCCGGTGGTACGACGCTCAACGATGTGTTCAACAACGAGCCCAACAACTGGGATATACCGACGAGCCAGAGTCATAGCCAGGAGACGACTGAGACTCGGTGGACCGGTCAACAGAACTTCCACTCGGCCACGGGTACCCGCACCTTCGTGGCGGCCCCTGCAGACGACGTCATCTATCTGCAGCAGGTCGAAGACGACAACGGCATCCCGGTCGACCCGATCTCGGTGGAGCCGGAACTGATCGGTGGCACCTCGGCCTCATGCCCGGAGGTCGCAGCCGCGGCAGCGATCATCCGTCAGCTGGCGAAGGACACCGGACACCCCTTGTCGGCCGTGCAGACGCGCAACGTTCTCCAGAAGACCGGTCACGACAACTTGACTCCGACCTTCGACACGACGAACGCGCAAGTCGGCCAGGTGCTCGACGTGACGGCGGCAGCGAACTACGTGCTTGCAAAGGCGCACGTTTCGGGCAAGCCCCAGATCGTGCGCATGACGGTCGCTGACCGCAAGGCGGTGCCATACAGCAACGGGTACGCGCGTGGTTTCTACACCGACACCCCGCAGGACGCCGTGACCAACACCGCAACTATCAACCTTGGTCAGGGCCTCACGGCCGATTCCTCGTTCGACAACGAGACGATCGGCGACACCGGCGACAACATAAACGCGCCGATCACCTTCGGCGTCGACACGGCGTTCGCCCCTTCGTGGACGAAGTACAGCTGGTACCTGCAGTACGGCCACAAGACCGTCAAGGTTCCGGCGAAGGACTTCGATTCATCTCGCGGGTACTTGCGTCTGCTGCCAGTAGAGATCCTTTCTCTGGTGCACCAGCCGTTCGCGTCCAGCAGCGATCGCGTCATCAACGTGATCGCGAGCACGGGGTGGAGCCACATCACTGAGCATGTGACCTTCGCCGCGGCGCCGGACGCCAGTTACACGCACGCGCAGTCGCCGACGTTCAACCCGCTCGTCGTCGACAAGTCCGGGGCCACCGTCACGGTGCACTATGACTTCCTCGGACTGCGCAACGCTAACGGTGGCGAGCTCATCGTCAGCGACATTGACCGTGCGCTGCCGCGTGCGTTCAGCGACCGCGACATCAACTCGCACGGAATCGTCATTCCGTTGACCGGCATGATCGGCTCGTACACGTTGCCGGTGTCGATGCTCCAGGGTGCTGGCACCTACGGCCTGGCGGTTCGCGGCACGCTCGATGGTGTCGCACAGGACGGGACAGGTGACACGAACGACTCTTCGTCGTCGTGGATACCGTTGCGCGTCATCCCGAAGAACAACGCGACTCCTCAGTCGCCGAAGGTGGAGGCGGGAGTCTCGGCCATCGGTGGCACGCAGCCGCTGTGGTGGGACGTCCAGGACACTGAGGCCAGTGGTGGCTCGCAGTCGTTCCAGGTGGCCTACAACGTCAAGGCGGTCCCAGGAGCCAAGGGAGCGATCATCGAGGCTGCGGCGCCATCGCAGAACTTCTTCGGTGCGCTCTTCCTCGGCAACGCGGATCTCCCGAACGCCAATACGTTCACCAACCCGTTGGGCGACCGACTCGACAACGGGAACCGTGAAGGCGATCCGGGTGAGTCCGGTCATGTGACGCTCTGGAAGACAAAGGGCCTCGTGACGCTGCACCTCTCCCAGCTCGGGATGGTTGCGCCGACGGAGGCTGGCGTCTGTGACAACACCTACCAGATCCGCGTGTTCGCCACGGATGGGCACGGGCACATCATCGGCTCGTCGAGTTACACCTCGCTCCTGAGTGTGGCCGACATGTCGAGTGCTGCATGCGCTCTTCCGGCCGGGTGATCGCGCTCGATTCACGCTGACGGATCCCCCGGTGATTCGCTAGCAACGAGGGCGGGGGTCGGCGCTTATGCGTCGGCCCCCGCCCTTTTGGTCGGGGCGTTCTGCCAGTGTCTTGGTGAGCCATCCGTCACGGGGGGACTGGCGCAACACGCGCGCGGCGACACAGAGCGGAGGCAACGTGTACGGATTCAGCGGCACCATGCGGGCCAAGTCAGGCCACGCGCCCGAAGTTGTCGAACTGCTTGTCGCAGGTGCCTCAGCGCTTGCTTCGTTGGGCTGTCACTCATATGTGGTTGGCATCGGGCTCGCGGACCCAGACGTGGTCTGTGTCAACGAGATATGGGACAGCAAGGCTGCACATGACGAGTCGTTGCAACGCCCAGAGGTCCGCGACGCAATCGCGCGGGCGGTGCCGCTTCTGACCGACGACTTCGCGAGTCATGAATTCGACGTTGTAGGCGGTCTCGGCCTTTAGTTCGACCTGCTGAGTCGGGGTGGCGGGATTCGAACCCACGACCTCTTCGTCCCGAACGAAGCGCGCTACCAAGCTGCGCCACACCCCGATTTGATGCGAGCGGCGAGTCTAGCCGACCTCGTACAGCCTCCAGACCGGAGCCGAGTTGCCCTCAGTCGTCTGCATCGGTCACAGCAACGAGGGTGAGCAAGCTCGCCTCTGGGCGACACGCGACCCGGATTGGTGCGAACGGTGATGTGCCAAGGCCCGCCGACACATGCAACCAAGAGACGCGGTCGCTGGTACCGGATCGGTACACGGTTAGCCCCTTCGCGGCCGACGTAGGCAAATCACAGTTCGTGACAAGCGCGCCCCAACCCGGCACGCACACCTGCCCGCCGTGCGTGTGTCCGGAGAGGATCAGATCGAAGCCGTCGTCGGTCATCGCGTCGAGGATTCGTTGATACGGAGCGTGCGCGACGCCAATCGCCACATCGGCGCCTTCGCCAGGTGCACCGGCGACGAGCGCGTACCGGTCGCGTCGAATGTGTGGGTCGTCCACGCCCACGATTGATGCGGTTCGACCGTCAACCTTCACCAGCCCGCGATCGTTGTCCATGTCGACCCAACCCGAGTCCTCGAGCGCCGCCGTCATGTCCTGCCACGGCAATGTCTCGGGGGGGTCGACCGGCCCCTCGTCGTCGTCGCTACCGGTGTCTGAGAACAGGTAGGCCAACGGGTTGCGCAGGCTCGGCGCGAAGTAGTCGTTTGAACCGCGGACGAAGACACCTGGCACGTCGAGCAGACCGCCTAAGGCCTCCATCAGGCTTGGGATGGCGTCGTGATGCGCGATCAGGTCACCCGTGCACACCACAAGGTCCGGCTGCAGGCCCGCCAACCGCGACACCCAGCGGATCTTGCCGCCCTGCCGCGGTGTGAGGTGCAGATCCGACAAGTGCAGCACCCGCATTGGCCGCTCGGCTGCCGGCAAGACAGGGATGGTTACGCGACGCAGTGTGTACGCCCTGGGTTCATAGCCCATCGCGTAACCGAGCACGGCGGCCTCGGCAGCAAGGAGCCCGAGAGCGCCCAGCCCGATCTGCGTTGCGCGTCGCATGGCACTGATCTTCGCAGGCGAGGGACACTTGTGGGTATGGCGAGTATCAAGAGCACGTTACGAAGCGATCTGACCGGCGCGATCAAGGGCCGTGACGAGCTCACGTCCGCCACGATCCGGATGGCGTTGACCGCGATCTCTAATGAGGAGGTGGCCGGAAAGGCCGCCCGCGAGCTCGGCGATGATGAGGTCACCGCAGTCCTCGGCCGAGAGGCTAAGAAGCGGCGCGAGGCCGCGGAGGCCTATGACGCTGCCGGCCGGGTGGAACTAGCTACGCGCGAGCGCGACGAGTTGGGCGTGCTTGAGCGCTATCTGCCGGCCGCGCTCTCCGACGACGAGTTGGCGCGCATGGTCGACGCGGCCGTGGCTCAGGCACAGGCTGACGGCGCGAGCGGGCCTAAGGCCATGGGTGCGGTGATGAGGGTGCTGTCCCCGCAGACCACGGGGCGTGCTGACGGGGGCAAGGTGGCGGCGTTGGTCCGGGCCGCCCTGAGCGAGCAATAGCGATTAGGGCCTACGGAACGGGGCTGGCGCCGGCTCCAGTTCCGACCCCGCCGGTCCCCGTCCCGCCTGGTGCCACTCCGACTGGAGTTGAGGGCGACGGCGGCGCAACGACGGCTAGTGGGCCGAGTGAGACGTAGACGGTGATCGCGTCACCCGACTTGAGTTTCGCGCCCACGCCGGGGTCTGTGAAGACGACTGTGCCCACAGGTGCGGTGGAATTGACTCCCGACGGCGCCGTCGTCGGGATCAGACCAAGGCTCGTCAGTTGCTTGAGCGCGTCCTGCAAGTCCGTGCCGTACAGCTGCGGCACGACCACGGTCAGTCCCTTGACCTGCGAGGGATCAGGGGATTCAAATGGCAGCGGGGGCAGGTCCTGAAGCGCCGCCTCCATCGTGGCCTTCCAGATCGGCCCGGCCAGCACCGAGCCGTAGCCGTGCGCGACGTATTTGCCGTTGACGGTGATGCCCTGGATCGGATGCAGGAAGCCACCCCGCGGATCGCCTACCCACACAGCCGTTGCGATCTGCGGGGTGTAGCCGATGAACCAGACCGCCGTGTTCTCGTTGGTCGTACCGGTCTTTCCTGCCGCCGGCCGACCAAGACTCAGGGCTCCACCGGTGCGCCCCTTGATGTGCCCGTCGATGACGCCGACGAGTAGTTGGGTGACTTCGTCAGCCACTCCTGCGGGGATCGCCTGTGTGCAACTCGAAGACGGCACAGTGATCGACTTTCCGGAGCGATCGGTGACGGCGGTGATAGCGGTTGGCTGACAGAACATTCCATGAGCCGCGAAGGTTGCGTAGGCGTTGGCCATCGTAAGCGGCGACACCGACATCGATCCGAGTGTGAACGACGGAACCGCCAGCTGCGAGATGGATTGTGGCTTCTTTGATCCGTCGTGAACGCCCAGTGCACTTGCGATTTGCGTAGGCCCGCAGAGTCCGACCTGCTTCTCCAGCTGAACGAAGTAGGTGTTGATCGACAGCGCAGTTGCCTGCGCCATGGTGAAGGTGCCCGCACCCGTCGAGTTGGTCACCGTGTAGGGCGGGAAAATCTGACCGGTCTTGCAGTTCTGGAAGTTGGTAAAGGTGCGGACGCCGGGTGCGCGAATGACGGTGTCTGGCGTGTAACCGGCCTCGAGTGCTGCCGCAATGGTGAACGCCTTGAACGTCGACCCCGCCTGCATGTCGCCGAGGCCACCCATGTTGTTGTCGACGGAGTAGTTATAGGTGCTCTGGCCCTTGCCGCCACCCCATGTGCGGTTCTCTGCCATCGCCCGGATGGCGCCCGTTCCGGGCTCGACCATTACGACCGAGGTACCCAGATGACTCTTGTCGGTTGGCGGAATCTGCTTATTTACCTGCGCTTGTGCGGCCTTTTGCATCGTCGGGCTCAAGGTGGTGCGGATGGTTAAGCCACCGGTGTTGACGAGATCTTCGCGTGCCTGCGCGGTGGCACCGAAGGCTGGATTTGTGAGCAGAACGCGGCGCACGTAGTCGCAGAAGTACGGCGCGTAAGACGTGACACATCCGTTGGGAGTCAGGACCACATGCAGCAACGAAGCGGTCGACGCACTCTTTGCCGGCGCAGCCTGAGCAGCCGTGATGTACCCGAGTTGCACCATGCGGTCGAGTACCTCGCCGCGACGCGTCTTGCTCGCTTGCGGGTGAAGGGTCGGGGCATACCCGCTTGGGTTCTGAACGATTCCGGCAAGCGTTGCAGCTTGTGCGAGGGTGAGCGCGCTGGCGTGCACGCCGAAGTAGTGGCGAGATGCCTCCTCGACGCCGTACGCACCGTCACCGAAGTACGCGATGTTGAGGTAGTCGTCGAGAATCTGTTGCTTGGTCAGTTGCTTCTCAAGCGCGATTGCATAGCGCGCCTCCTGCAGCTTGCGATCGAGTGTGCGCGCCCGCGCTGCGTTCTGTGCCGCCGCTGTGTCGGCTGTCGTGATCAGCACGTTTTTCACGTATTGCTGGGTGATCGTCGAGCCGCCTTGCTGGATGTCGCCACTCGTCCCGTTGGAGGCGAGCGCGCGAAGTAATCCGTGCACATCGACGCCGCCGTGGAGGTAGAAGCGTGAGTCTTCAATCGCGACGATTGCCTGTTGCATCACGGTCGCGATAGATGTGATGGAGACGTCGACTCGATTCTGTGAGTAAAAGGTCGCGATGACCGATCCATCAGACGCCAAGATGATGGATCGCTCCGGTGTCGGCGGGATCGCGAGTGTGCTCGGCAGGTTCTCGAAGTGATTCACGGCGTTGCGAGAGGCCAGGCCTACAGCGGCCGTTACCGGGATGGTGACACCGGTAACCAAGATCCCGAGCAGCACGCTCGCAACCAAGAATCGTCGCAGCCTGTGCTGACGGCGAGTAACCATGTTCACGAGGGTACGTCCCCGCTTCCGCCTGGGCCTTGGCCCCTTATGGCCCGATCGAGCTATAAGGGATGATCCGTTTGGGCCTTTGCCGGACCCCCTCTGATCTTTACCGTCCGTTACCAAGGGCAAACCACAACTGTCACACCTGGCGCAAAACGCATCCCTGGATCCTGGAGGCACTCGATGGGCTGGACCGAAGACTGGCCAGCGCGGGCAGCATGCCGTGCCACCGACCCAGACAGCCTGTTCGTCCAGGGAGCCGCACAAAATCGTGCAAAGGCCATTTGCATGGGGTGCTCAGTGCGAACGGAGTGCTTGGCAGACGCCCTCGATCACCGAGTCGAGTTCGGCGTCTGGGGCGGCATGACTGAGCGCGAACGCCGTGCTTTGCTCCGCCGTCGCCCACTCGTCACCTCGTGGCGCACCGTCCTTGAGAGTGCGCGCGGTCAGTACGAGACCGAAGCCGAGATGTTCCGTCAGGTAGCTGGCTGACCTTCCCCTTCAGCCGCACCGACGGCACGGACGTGCGAGTCAGCCGCTAAGCGCTGGCGCTGATCGCGTTGCCGATCGCGCGCAGACCCGCGAGGTCGTGCACGTCCGTCGGCGCCGCGGGGACAGTGACTACTGGCACCGTCGGATGGGCTCGTTCGAACCGTTCGCGCATCCGGGTCTCGTAGTCGACCTGCTCCATCGTTTCGACATGCAATCGCAGCAGATCGCCGGCGACGGACCTACCCCTCGATTGCTCGTCGATCTCCTCGGCGGCAGCCAATGCACGAGTCCCGCTTAACCACGGTGCCTCGGTCGCGTGGACGCGATTGAGAACGAGCCCGGCCAGCGGCATCTTCTCCGCGGCCAACCGCTCAGCGAAGTACGACGCCTCGCGAAGCGCGTCGGCCGCAGGCGCAGCCACGACTAGGAACGAAGTGCCGTCCGCCTGCAAGAGCTGATACGTCGACTCCGCTCGTTCGCGGAAACCACCGAACATCGTGTCCATCGCGGCGACGAAGGTCTGCGCGTCTCGCAACAGGTCGGCACCGAGGATGCGACCCAGTACGCCAGTCACCAGGCTCACGCCGGGCGCGAGCACCTTCGTGTAGGCGCGACCACCGACGCGCGCCGGGGCACTCAGCATGCGAATCAGTCGGCCATCGAGGAAGCGGCCCAAGCGCTTGGGCGCGTCGAGGAAGTCCAAGGCCGAACGAGACGGCGGAGTGTCGACGATGATGAGATCCCACGAGCCCTCGGCATCGGCTTGCTCGCGAAGCTGCCCCAGCTTCTCCATCGCCATGTACTCCTGGGTACCGGCGAAGCTTGATGACACCGCTTGGTAGAAGGGGTTCGCGAGGATCGTCGCAGCGCGATCCGCCTCACTGTGCGACTCGATTACCTCGTCAAAGGTCCGCTTCATGTCCAGCATCATGGCGTCGAGGCGCCCGCCAGCCACCGTTGAGACTCCTTGGACTTCGCGGGGTGTGTTGTCGAGTTCCTCGAGGCCCAACGACTGTGCCAGGCGCCTGGCCGGGTCGATCGTGAGCACCACGACGTGGCGCCCTGACTCCGCGGCCTGCAAGGCGAGGGCGGCAGCCGTCGTTGTCTTGCCGACACCGCCCGACCCACAGCACACGATGATGCGCGTGCCCGGATCGCGCAGAAGTGCTCCGACGTCGGCGTGCGGGTTCACGCCTGAACCTTCGGGCGCAGGATCTCGGCGAGGTCGTACAGACCGCCGAGGTCGACGCCCTCATGAAGCAACGGCAGCTCGACCATCGGCATGTCGAGAGCCTTGAGCGCCTTGCGCTCCCGTTTCTCCAGCGAGGTGCGGGCGGCGAAGCCGCGCGCCTCGGCCACCAACGCGGTCGCCGTCTCGTGTGGTTGATGAACTCCCGCCTTCGCTAGTTCGGCAGAGACGGCCGCCGAATCGAACTTCTCCTTTGTCACTGCAGTGAGATCGGTCTGACGTAGTGGTGACGGTCGCGTCATGTTCACGAAGACGATGCCCGTTGGCAAGCTGTGCCCACGCAGATCTGTCGCAGTATCGATCGTCTCCTGCACCGGCATCTCTTCGAGCAACGTCACGATGTGCACAGCCGTTTGCGGCGAGCGGATCACCGACATGACCATGTCGCTGTGGTTGCGGATGGGCCCAACCCGCGCGATGCCGCTGACCTCAGAGGTGACATTGAGGAAGCGAACGACCCGACCGCTCGGTGGTGCATCGAGCACGACAGCGTCGTAGACGAGGTCGCCGGAACGCTTGCGGCGCACTGCCTCTGCCGCTTTGCCCGTGAGCAGCACGTCGCGCAGTCCCGGTGCGATCGTCGTCGCGAAGTCGACGGCACCCACCTTCTTCAGCAAGGTCCCCGCCCGCTTGATGTTGTAGAAGATCTCGAGGTAGTCCATGAGCGCGGCCTCAGCGTCCACCGCCAGTGCGTAGACATCGCCTCCGTCAGGAGCCACGGCGATTCGTCGCTCCTCGTAAGGCAACGGGGCGGTGTCGAAAAGGTGCGCGATGCCCTGCCGTCCTTCGACCTCGACCAGCAGGACTCGTTTGCCGCCGCTTGCAAGGGCGAGCGCGAGCGACCCCGCGATGGTGGTTTTCCCAGCCCCGCCCTTGCCGGTGACCACATGCAGCCGTGGCATTCCTGCGGGGTTTACGGGCGGACGTGACACGTGGTCGAGGGTAGGGCAGACGGCTAGGGTCGTGACATGGCGAAGTGGGAGTACGCGACGGTTCCGCTCCTCGTTCATGCGACGAAGCAGATCCTCGACAACTGGGGCCAGGACGGATGGGAGCTCGTACAAGTCGTTCCCGGGCCGAACCCCGAGCAACTCGTCGCCTACCTCAAGCGGGTCGTCGAATGAGCGCGGGCATCGATCTCGATAGCCGCCTCGAGGAGCTCGGCATCAAGCTCCCAGAGGTCGTGCCGCCGGTCGCCGCCTACGTGCCCGCCGTGCGAAGTGGCACCTACGTCTGGACCTCGGGTCAGCTGCCGATGGTCGAGGGCAAGATGCCGGCCACTGGGAAGGTAGGTGCCGAGGTCAGCGCCGAGGCCGCGAAGGGGCTTGCGCGGCTGTGTGCGCTGAACGCTCTTGCCGCGGTGCGCGCCGAACTCGGCGGGAGCCTGTCGTCGGTCGTGCGAGTCGTGAAGGTGGTTGGCTTCGTCGCGAGTGTCCCCGACTTCACTGGTCAGCCTGGTGTGATCAACGGTGCGTCGGAAGTGTTGGGCGAGATCTTCGGTACGCCACACGCGCGCAGTGCAGTGGGCGTTGCCTCCCTGCCTTTGGACGCGCCGGTCGAAGTCGAGATCGTCGTCGAAGTCAGCTAGTGCAGAGTCTCTGAGCTACGACTTATGCCGGCCGAACCACGCGACGCCGCAACTGTCGTGCTCATGCGCGACAGCGAGACCGGCATCGAGGTTTTTCTCCTGACCCGGGCAGACACAATGGCGTTTGCGCCCAGTGCCTATGTGTTTCCGGGCGGCAGCGTCGCGGAGTCCGACTCTGATGAATCGTTGCCATGGACCGGTCGGCCGCTGGCCGACTTCGCCGCGGTGATGGGCGTCGATGACTCGCTCACTCGGGCCCTTGTCTGCGCTGCGGTTCGCGAGACGGCCGAGGAGGCGGGCGTCCTGCTCGCACGCAACGTCCCGGATGACACGGAGGCGGTCAACGAGACCGCACTTAACGCGGCGGAGGCGCTCGATCGCGGCGATTCGCTCGCTCAGGTGTTAACGGATCGGGCATTGGCTCTTGACGCGGATTCGTTGACCGTGTGGGACTGGTGGCTCACCCCCGAAGCATCTCCTCGTCGTTACGACACCCGCTTCTTCCTAGCGCGCATGCCCGAGGGTCAGGAAGCTCGACACCGGACGTCCGAGTCGGTCTGGGCGGACTGGATGACTGCTCGGGTGGCGGTGGAGCGCCACGACGCTGAAGCGATGCGCATGTTGCGCCCGACCATTGCCACGCTGCGGGCACTCGCCTCGGTGTCGACCGTCGACGAGGCCCTCGCTCGTGCGCCAGCCCGCATCTCGCGGACTAACGGCTGACTTGCGCATGAGCGATCTGCCACCGTTCGAGCTGGGCGCAGCGCCCGAATGGGCCCGCCTGGTGCGTGCCGCGAATCCCGGCCCGATGACGCTCGAGGGCACGAACACGTGGGTGATCGGGGCCGCGGGTCAGCCGGTTGGGTCCGGGGCGATCGTGGTTGACCCGGGTCCCCTTGACTCTGGCCACCTTGCCCGCGTCGCAGCCGAAGCCGGTGCGAATGTGTCCTGCGTTGTGCTGACGCACACACACGCCGACCACGCAGCAGGTGCGCGTGAACTTGCTCGCACTCTTGGTGCCCCGTTGCGCGCTGTCGATCCGAGCTTCTGTGTCGACGCGGAGCCGTTCGGCGCGGGAGAGATCCTGGCCGCAAACGGTGTCGAGGTGCGTGTGCTACACACACCGGGGCACAGTGCCGACTCGGTCTGCTTCGTGCTTCGTTCGTCCAACGATCAGCGGGCATCGGCGGTCATGACCGGGGACACGATCCTGGGCCGGGGGACCACGGCAATCGTTTCGCCTGACGGCCGCCTCGGCGACTACCTCGCCTCGATGCGTCAGCTGCAGGCGCTGGATTCGAATCTGACGGTTCTGCCAGGGCATGGCCCTGTGCTCGACGACCTGCGTGCAGTTGCGTCGGCCTATCTTGCGCATCGCGCCGAGCGGCTCGCCGAAGTCGAAGCGGTCATCGCTAGCGGCGTCGACGATGTGGACGGGATTGTCGACACCGTTTATGGCGATGTGGATCCGAGAGTTCGCTTCGCCGCGCGGATGAGTGTCCAAGCGCAACTGGACTATCTGCGCGACCGAAGCGCGGAAACGCGACGGCGTAGCTAGCGCAGCGCAGGTTGGTAAGGAGCAGCGGGCGAGGAGAAGCTAGCGCGAACGCCGGTCGAGTCGATCGACGTCTAGCAACGTGACCTGGCGTGACTCCAGCTCGATCCACCCGCGACCGGCGAAGTCAGCCAGGGCCTTGTTGACCGTCTCGCGGGAGGCACCAACCAACTGCGCGAGCTCTTCTTGGGTGAGGTCGTGAGTCACCACGACGCCCTCCGGCGTCTGCACGCCGAACCGATCCGCGAGATCGAGCAGAGCCTTGGCCACTCGACCGGGCACGTCCGAGAAGACCAAGTCGGACAGCGCATCGCTCGTGCGGCGCAGTCGCTGCGCAAGCGCCTGCAGCAGGGCTTCGGCTACTTCGGGCCGACCGGTCAACCAGCCGCGCAGATTGGTCTGCCCGAGCGCGAGCAAGGTGCAGTCGCTGACCGCAGTGGCAGTAGCGCGCCGAGGGCTCGGATCGAACAGTGACAACTCGCCGAACATCTCGCCCGGACCGAGGATTGCGTGCAGGTTCTCGCGACCGTCCGGTGAGGTGACACCGAGCTTCACCTTGCCCTCAACGATGACGTAAAGCCGATCGCCGGGGTCGCCCTCCTCGAAGACCGTCTCGCCCTTGTGGACGTGGACCTCGGTCATCGAGGACCGCAGCGCTTCGGCACCCGAGTCGTCGAGTGCCGTGAACAACGGGGCAGAGCGCAGCACGTCGTCCACGGGAACCCCCTGCCCGCCTGCATGTACCGATCGCAGCCTGCGCGCAAGCGCTCACACGGTCGGTATGCCCACGTCGTGGGACACGGTTCCTAGTCTGTCACGCAGTACGTGCCACCTGGCGCGGTTCAAGCGGCAACGCGATCAGACAGGCTTGCGGGTCCTCGCGGTACCGCGCAACCAACTCATCGGTCGCCTGCCCGATCCGCCGATGCAGTGCCTGGCGGTAGCTGGACAGTTGGAGCTCGGCGAAGGACAGCTCGCGGTCGAGCAGGTCGTGGTCGAGATCCGTGGGGTCGTCGATGGTTCGCGCCCACAGTTCCTCAAGGTCCGGTATCGGAGGCACGTCGTCTGCCGGCACCACGGTGATCAGTGCGACTCGACGGCGGCCTACATCGGCCTTGGTGAACGTCTGGGTGAGCTGTGCCAGCTTCCCTCCGTCTGCGGTGTGCGCACGAAGAAGGTCGAGCCGCGCTTGAATGATGCGACGCCAGTAGGAGACGCGCGTCTCTTCTTCGTTCAGTGCGCCGCGGTAGGCCCGCAGCTCCTCGAGGTCGAGGTGGGACAGCTCGGGGACGCGTTCCGGGACGCTTCGTTGAGCAGTGGTCGCTCGCGTCGCCATGGTGATCGTCTCCTAGTTGTTGTGCGTTCCCGATTCGGTTCGACCCGACCGCGAAGAGGCTTGAGACGGTTCGCCGATGGGTCACCTAAACGGTCGAGCCGTCAGCCCAGCACGTAGGCTGAACAGGTGAGTTCTCGCGCCACTTCTGGCAAAACGCCCACGCAGAGTGAGGAAGTCGTTCTCGCAGAAGAAGAGAGCTCGCTCGCGCTCACGAGGCGGGCGCGGCGCATCAATCGGGTGCTGGCCGAGCAGTATCCGGATGCGCACACGGAGTTGAATTTCGACAACCCGTTGGAACTGCTCGTCGCCACGATTCTGTCCGCGCAGTGCACGGACAAACGAGTGAATGCAGTGACACCGACCCTGTTCGCGCGTTACACGAGCGCCGCCGACTACGCCGCAGCATCTCGCGAGGACGTCGAGACCATCATCATGTCAACCGGCTTCTTCCGTGCAAAGACGGACTCGATCCTCAAGCTCGGGGCTGCACTATGCGAGCGATACGACGGGGAGGTGCCCGCCAAACTGAAAGAGCTGGTGACGTTGCCGGGTGTCGGACGCAAGACGGCCAACGTGGTGCTCGGTGACGCGTTTGGGATTCCCGGCATCACAGTGGACACGCATGTCGGTCGACTGGCGCGCCGATTTGGTTGGACTCAAGAGACCGATCCCGTGCGCGTGGAGTTCGCGTTGATGGAGCTTTTCCCGCGCAAGGAATGGACGTTGCTCTCGCACCGACTGATCCTGCATGGGCGAAGGATTTGTCATTCGCGCAAACCGGCGTGCGGTGCGTGTGCGGTCGCGACACTCTGTCCCTCGTACGGTGAAGGTCCGACCGACCCTAAGGTGGCGGCGAAGCTAGTTCGTGGCGCATCCGAATGAGTCACCCGTCTCGCAGTGCACTCGCGAGTGCGGCAATCGCCGTGGTCATGGCACTGGCGCTTGCAGCTTGCGGTGATAGCGGTGCGGGACTCACTCCGCGGTCTACGACTCCAACGTCTTCATCCCCGGTGCCCTTTTCGGCCGCAGAGGCCGCCAGGTGCCCAGCAAGTTCGGCGGCGTTAGCGGAGCCAACGAACGGGCTCCCGCCCGTCACCTTGCCCTGCCTAGGTTCGGGACCCGCTGTTCTGCTGGCGGGACTGCGAGGTGAGCCCATGGTCGTGAACATCTGGGCGTCCTGGTGCGGTCCCTGCCGGGATGAGCTCCCGATCCTCGCGAAGGGGTTCACCGCGTCCGGCGGGAAGGTGAGATTCCTCGGCATCGATTGGCAGGACACGCCAACGGCCGGGCGCGCCATGGCGCAGGACTTCGAGATCCCGTACCCGTCGGTGCAGGATCCGAGTTCTCCAGATCCGTTGCGCGCATCGCTGCACATCACTGGCGCACCCGTGACCTTCTTCGTCCGAGCTGACGGCAGCATCGCGTACCGACTAGTCGGTGGCGTGACGAGTGTCGATCAGCTGAAGTCCTTGATCGAGAGCAAGCTCGGCGTCAACCTCGACAACGCATGAGCGAGCCGCGGCCCCAATGGGTGCAGCCCTTCGCCGACCTCGCTGCGTCAGTGACAGGCGAGCAACTCTCGCGGTTCTTGCCCCCCGAGGGAGGTGGTCGCGCTTCTGCCGTGCTGATCCTGCTGGGCGAAGGGCCGCTGGGTCCTGACCTGTTGCTCACCCAACGCGCAGCGACACTGTCGTCGCACGCAGGTCAGCCAGCGTTTCCTGGTGGCGTGGTCGACGATGACGATGCAGATGTGATCGCGGCCGCGCTGCGCGAAGCCGAAGAGGAAACGGGGCTAGATCGTGCAGGCGTCGAAGTCCTCGGTCTGCTTCCGGACTTGTATCTGCCACCGAGCGGCTTCGTCGTCTCTCCCGTGCTTGCGTGGTGGCGCGCGCCGACTCCGGTGCACGCGGTTGACGTCGCCGAGGTCGAGTCTGTGCATCGCGTCCCGCTTCGCGACCTTGTCAACCCGGCAAACCGCGGGCGTGCGCGGCACCCGAGCGGCTACACGGGCCCCGCGTTCTCGGTCGAAGGCATGCTCGTATGGGGCTTCACCGCTGGGCTGATCGACCGGCTGCTTGACCTGGCCGGACTGGCCGAGCCGTGGGACCAGGAGCGTTACTTCGACCTGCGCGAGGTCGGGTCGTGACGTGGCTCGACTTCGCCCTGATCGTGCTTCTGATCGGGGTCGCCATCGGGGGCTACCGGCAGGGTTTCGTTGCCGGGATCTTCGGCTTTGCGGGCTTCTTCGTCGGCGGAGCCGTTGGGCTGTTCGTTGTCCCGAAACTCGTGTCCGGACTGGCGCCGGGCGCGTTGCCTGCCGTGCTCGCGGCCGCTGGGGCACTGGTGTGCGCAGGTCTTGGGCAGGCACTGGGCAGTCTGATCGGTGTCTCGTTGCGGCGCCACATCACCTGGCGACCGGCGCGGGCGGTCGACGCGGGCGCCGGTGCGGTGCTCAGCCTGGTGTCGGTGCTGATCCTGGTCTGGGTGCTCGCCTACGCGATCGCGCAGGGTCCGGTGTCACCGCTCACCGATCAAGTCCGCTCGAGCAAGATTCTCGGGGCGATCGACCGGGTGATGCCCGATTCGGCGCGGGCCTGGTTCTCCGATTTCCGCGCGACGCTAGCGCGCTCGTCGTTCCCGCAGGTCTTCTCCGCGATCGCACCGCCTCCGATCGTCGCGGTCCCGGCACCGGACCAAGCCGACGTCGATACCGCGGCCGTGCGTCGGGCCGCTCTCTCCTCGGTCGAGGTCGTGGGTGATGCCCCATCGTGTGATCGCCGGATCAGCGGCAGCGGATTCTTCTACGCACCGCACCACGTCCTGACCAACGCGCACGTCGTCGCGGGAACCAACGACGTGTCGATCCAGATCGGCGGAGCCGGCGCGAGCTGGCCGGCCCGTGTTGTCGCGATCGATCGCGAAAGAGACGTGGCCGTCCTCTACGTGCCCGGTGTCACGGGCACCGCGCTGCGCCTAGATCAGGACCCGCCGCGTTCCGGCGATCCCACCGTCGTCATCGGCTATCCGGAGGGGGGACCGTTGACGTTGCGCGCCGCACGCGTGCGCAACGTGCAAGAGGCGCGCGGTCAGGACATCGACGACTCGGGGCTGGTCACTCGCGAGATCCTGGCCCTGCGCGCGGTCGTGCAGCCGGGCAACTCGGGTGGTCCGCTCGTGGCGTTGGACGGCACGGTTGAGGGAGTGGTCTTCGCCGCCTCGGTGGTCGACCCGGACACGGGCTACGCGCTGACTGTGCGCGAGGTCGCGCCGGTCGCTGCCGCTGGCTCGACTGCGACCTCGGACGTATCGACCGGCGCGTGTGCGGCGGAGTGAGTGTCGAAGGTCATGCGCGGTTTGCCTGAGGCGGACTGCCCTGACTAGGCGGACTGGTCGGACTGGTCGCGGGTCAGTCGCGGCATCGAGGGCAGCGGGTCAGGGGCGCCGAATCGTTCGATCTCGTCGGCGAGCTCCTCGGCAAACGACACGATCGCCCGCACGTCGATGTCGAACGGCACGGCCCCGTCGTAGGCGGCAACGTACTCCGCACCACGACGAAGCACGGTGACCGCTCCAGTCGCGTTGCCGCGCTGCGCATGCGTGAGTCCGACAGCGATCTGCGCTAGCCCTTTCCACAGATTCGCCTCGACCTCGTCGGCCGACTTCCATGCGGACTCGAAGACCTCGTGCGCAGCGAATGGACGACCCTCGTCCACCAGGGACTGGGCGAGTCGGAGGACGTCGACCGGCGCCATGACGGCGACTTCGAAGGCATCCATGCCTTCTTCGCCATAGGGAAGCGGGCGTCCGAATGCGTCGCGCGGTCGGTCATTGAGTGGACGACCCTGCGCGTCGCGCGGTCGATCGGCGTCGGTCAGGTCGTCTTCCTGGACAGCGAGTCTTTCGTCTTCTGGACTTCCGCGATCGCGCGCTCTGGGCCGCGAATGCGCTTGGCCTGCGCGACGCCGAGTGCGACGAGTCCCGCGACGATCAACACCAACGCGCCGCCGACGATGAGGAACGACGCCCACAACGGAAGTCCCTCAGCGATGCCGTACACCGCAGCGAAAAGCAGGAGCAAGAACGCGTACGCGAGCAGCACGATCGCTGCGATGAACAGGCCACTGCTAGCTGCGACCCGCTTGGCGCTTTCCTTCAGCTCCGCCTTGGCTAACGCGATCTCGTCGCGCACCAGCGTTTGTGCATCACTGATCGCCGAAGAGATCAAGGAACCGAGGGAGGTCTGGTCGGTGGCCATGACATCACGATATCCGCAGCACAGGGTCCGTGGGGGAGTCGATTCGCGAGCCGACATCGACCCGCACGCCTGGCGCGGGTGCCCCGAGCGTGAGTTGGTCGGTCGGTCCCTTGAGCAGGACACCAGGGAGAGCCGCCATCACGCGCGCGGGAGCACACGGGTCGATGCCCGGCAGTGGTCCGGCGATGAGCCCGCCAGTGCGAGGACTGCCCCAGACCGTTGTGACGACAGCCCCGCTCGTTACGTTCCCTTGTAGACGCCACCACGCGTCCTCGGTGATGGGCGAGGTGGCCGCAATGAGGCGAGGGCTGCGCTCGTCGTTGCTCGTTCGCGCCGTTGACGTCGCTGTCGCGGTGTCTCCGCCAACAAGCGCGATATCCACCGAGTGCTCGGTGAAGACGCGTTGCAACGAAGCCGTGTCAACGCAGGCGCTCTGGTGCGTGGCGTCGTCGAGCAGCAGCATGCATGCCCCGTTGGCCAACGTCCCGTACACCGCATGAAGCTGCCAAAGGTGATGGGTGACGAGCAGCGAGCACCACACGACGTCGCGCGGCTTTACATCAAGTAGCACGCGAGTGCCGTAGGTGATCTGGGTAAGCAGCGGTCCCGTCTCATGAGTGACGTAGTGCGCGTCGGCGTCGAGGAAGGTGCACCACGGATGCTGCGAGTCCACGACGACGAGTCCGAGTCCATCGTCGTTGATCGACGTACCGATGGACTCGCCGTCGTCACCGACGTGATGCACTGCGCCGACGTAAGCGGCGGCGAGCATCGCAACGACGATCGTGCGTCGCGGCGAAGCAGCATCGATCCGCACCTCATCGCCCGCCTCGGTGCCACTCGCGCGCAACGCAGCTGCAGTTCGACGAACCTCGGAGTAGAGGTCGGCGTAGGACACGGCTCTCGTCGATCCGTCTGCGCCAACTTCGATCAGCGCGGGGCGGTTCCCCCGGCCGGCGCGCACGTGCCGGTCAATACACGACGCGATCACCGAGAGTCTGCCGCCGACGAACCATCGCGGCGGGACCTCGCTGAGGTCGAGAACTTCGTCCCAGCCGCGGGCCCACGTCAGGGAGCCGGCCTGTTCGTCCCAGAACTGCATCGGGTCGCGCGCTGCCTCGCTCGCAAGGTGGTCAGTGGCGTTGGCCTGTGCGGCGAAGTCGGCCGACGGCTCGATCAGGTCAGTCATGGTGCGTCCCACGTTACGATCCCGGTCCCGTGAACATCGCCCACATCGACCAGCTTCTCGCCCACCCTGATGTGCTGGCGAGCATCGAGCGATCGCGCGCCGCGATTGATGAGGTTCGTTGGCACGACACGCTTCGCCGCCACTCCGCCGACGTAGTGTCCGAAGCGATCGTTCGTGGCGGCTGGGCCTCGGCTCATTGCGAGGGTGTGAACATCCCCCTCGATGACGTGCGTGCTGGATCGTTCGACTCGCTCACCCGACTCGATTCCGCTGTCGTCAAGGGGGCCATCCGTGCGACTCAGGCGACGCCCTCCCTTGTGCCAGTCTGGCAGCGAGCCCCGCTGCAGGCTTTGGCTCGAATGCACACCCTGGCCGCAGCCGGGCTGGTCGACACCGAAGCCGACCGCGACATGCTCGGTCGTCCACGTCCAGCTCGCGCGGACGAGCGCGACTCACCGAGTCGTGTGCTGCAGGAACTCGCGTCATGGGCGCACGCGACGTCGGCGCCCGCGCTCGTCGTGTATTCGGTCGTGACGGGTGAGTTGATGAGACTCGCGCCGTTTGGTCGGGCCGATTCGATGGTCGCACGCGCGATAGGTCGCGTGGTCATTTCGGCTCATGGTCTCGATGACGTGGGCGTCACGGTGCCCGAGTACGGGTGGATGACTCTGCAACCGAGCCCGGGCGATCTCGATGATCGCTTGGACGTCGTGCGGTGGATCGATGCCTGCGCTGATGTGCTGGTGGCCGGCGCCGATGAGGGCCGACGCATCTGCGAAGACGTCGCCGCACGTTAGGGCTTCGTTGGCATCTGGTTTGGACTGGTTTTGACGCGGTCCTTGACACGCGGAACGGCGCCTTCCGCGCGGGAAGGCGCCGCCGCTCGCACGTCGCACCGGGTGACCAAGCGTGCACCGTCAATGTCGGACGGGATAAACCCGCACTCGAACTACCCATACATGGGTTGGTCGCCGCGTGGGTGCCCGGCTGCCGTGCGCGGTCCGTGTGGCGTGCGAGGCGCTGCCCTGTCGGTGTGCCCTGTCGGTCTCGCGGGCCGTGATGCCTTGTCTACTCCGCATCCGACAAGATCGGAACCCTCAATTCGAACCCCTCAATTCGACCGCTGCACGCGCGACTTTGATTTGCGATGCGACACGAACCAGACCACGACACCGGCAACAACCGCCGCGGTAACCGCAGTCGTGATCGCAGATCGTTGCGGGATCGCGTGCATACGCGTGCGCAGTGACACCGGTCGAGTGAATTCCAACGTTGGCCAACCGCGCGCAAGAGCCTCACGACGCAGTGCGCGGTCGGGATTCACCGCAAAGGGGTGTCCTACCGTCTCAAGCATGGGCAAGTCGGTCATCGAGTCGCTGTACGCGAACGACTCGCTCAAGTCGTAGCCCTCGCGTTCGGCCAGCTCGCGGATCGCGACCGCCTTGTTGTCTGCGTAGGCGTAGAACTTGATCTCGCCGGTGTACAAGTCGTCCTCGATGACGAGCTCGGTACCGATCGAATGGTCAGCACCGAGCATCGCGCCGATCTGCTCGACCAGCTCAGATCCGCTCGACGACACGATCACAACGTCACGACCGGCCGCGTGATGCTCGTCGATGAGCGTGGCGGCCTCTTCATAGATGATCGGCTCGACGACGTCCTGTAGAGCTTCGGCAACGATGCTCTTGACCTGCGACACCTTCCACCCTTCAGCCAGCGCGGACAGGTACTCACGCATGCGTTCCATCTGGTCGTGGTCGGCGCCACCGAGCAGGTAGATGAACTGCGCGTATGCGCTGCGCATCACGTCGGAGCGTCGGATGAGCCCGCCGCGATACAACGGACGGCTGAAGGCGAGCGCGCTGGACTTCGCGATGATCGTCTTGTCGAGGTCGAAGAACGCGGCTGGGCGGAGTGTGCCGTCCATGTCCGAGCATATGGCCATCCACAGACCTCGTTCGTGCACAACAAGCAGTGAGGTCGCTCTGCTTCGTCTGGGGCAACGGACACCCTCACCTCACGTTTCGTCGTGGAGGTGTGTCATGTCTGGCGGTGCTGCGGACGGTGTGAGCTCTCAGAGCGTTGGTAGTGACATCGGATCCGGCGCTGCTCGATGACTTGGCTCGGATCGCTGCAGCCGCTGGTGTCGAGATCGATGTAGCCACGGATTCGGGCAGCGCCCAGGGGCTGTGGTCTCAGGCGCCGCTGGTAGTCGTGGGCCCGGATGTGTCTGCGCATGATGGGTTGACCCGCCGTCCGGGTGTGCTGATGGCCACAGGATCGGTGGACGACCCTTCCGTGTGGCGTCGGGCCGTTCAGATTGGAGCGGCTGCCGTAATGGCGTTGCCGGAGGCTGAGGCTTCGCTGATCGAGGCGCTCGCAGACACGAGCGAAGGGCGGGCTCGCGCTGCAGTCGTGGCGGTGGTGGGCGCTCGGGGTGGTGCCGGGGCTACCTCGTTGGCGGCCGCCCTGTCGGTGGCGGGCGTGCGCGCTGGCGTGGGTGTCGCGCTGATCGACCTTGACCCGTTGGGTGGCGGCCTCGATGTCGTTTTCGGTGCGGAGGACGAGCCGGGCACTCGATGGTCGGCGCTTACCGGCGTTCGCGGGCGTGTTCCGGCTGCTGCTGTGCGTGACACGCTGCCGGAATTCGCTGGGGTGCGGGTACTCGCCATGGACCGGGATCCGGTCATCGACCTCTCGCCCGACTCGGTCGACACGGTCATTCGGGCGGCTGCGCGTGCGTTCGACTTGGTGGTGCTTGATGTCCCGCGTGCACGCAGTGGTGTCGTGGAGGTGGCGATCGCGCTGAGCGATGTGGCGTTGTTGGTCGTTCCGTCCGATGTACGTGCGGTGAGTGCTGCATCCGTGGTTCGCAGGGCGGTGTTGGCCGCTCACTCCGACGTTCGTGTTGTGGTGCGCGGACCTGCGCCGTCCGGACTCGACCCGCGCACCATTTGCGACACCCTGGATCTTCCGTTGGCGTCGTCGATGGCCGCGGACTCCACTGTGCACGACGCGTTGGAGCACGGCGAGGTGCCAGGTGCTCGGCGGCGCAGCCCCTTGGGTGCCTGTGCGCCCGAGTTGTTGCGAAGCCTGGTGCCGAGCCTGAGCGCGCGATCGCGTTCGCGCGCGGCATGAGTACCGACTCCGCGCTGCTCTCGCGGGTGCGCGAACGACTGGTCGAAGACGGGTCGGAGGTCACGCCCGCGCGCGTCGCAGAGGCCGTTCGTCGCGAGGGCGGGTGGCTGGATGGGGCCACGGTCCTTGATCTCGTTGGCCGCGTGACCGACGACATGGTCGGCGCCGGACCGCTCGAGTCGTGGGTGCGGCTCGAGGGCGTCACGGATGTCTTGGTCAATGGTGCCGACTCGGTCTGGATTGATCGAGGCGCTGGGCTCGAGGCCGTGCCCTCGCCCTTCGACTCGGATGCCGATGTGGATCGACTCGCACGCAGGCTTGCCGCGACCGCCGGCAGACGACTCGATATTGCTGCGCCCTTTGTTGACGCACGGTTGCCGGACGGAGTCCGTGTGCACGCCGGGTTGGCGCCGGTGTGCGGCGGTCGCACATTGATCAGCTTGCGCGTGCCCTCGCGGCGGGTCCTCAGTCTCGAAGACTTGGTCGAGCGGAGGTCGATCAGCAGGGTGGGTGCTCAGTGGCTTGAGGCGATCATCGGCGCACGTTTGTCCTTCGTGCTTTCCGGCGGCACCGGCGTTGGTAAGACGACCGTCTTGTCAGCGTTGTTGTCGCTCGTTACAGCGGGTCAACGAGTCGTGCTGGTCGAGGACACGTCCGAGCTGCGACCCGACCATCCGCACGTCGTTGCGCTGGAGTCTCGACCGGCTAACTCCGAAGGTGCAGGCGCTGTCGTGCTTCGCGACCTGGTACGCCAGGCGTTGCGGATGCGTCCGGATCGGCTCGTGGTCGGCGAGGTGCGCGGTGCCGAGGTCGTCGATCTTCTGGCTGCGCTGAACACCGGCCACGAGGGTGGGTGCTGCACGGTGCACGCGAATTCCGCGGCCGATGTGCCGGCTCGACTTGAGGCACTGGCCGTGGCGGCCGGCCTCTCGCGCGAGGCCGTTCATTCGCAACTGGCTGCCGGTCTGGACTGCGTCGTGCACCTCGTCCGCGATCGTTCGGGTCGTCGTCGCGTCGAGTCGCTCAGCGTTCTGACGCGCGGCGACGACGGTTTCGTTCGCGCGCAGAGTGCGGTGACGTTCGGCGCGGATGGCTCGGTCACCGGTGATTCGGGGGAGCAGATCCTTCGCGCCCGGATAGCGGCCGCGTCATGAGCGCGCTGGCAGCGTTGCTTGTTGGGTTGTCCGTCTTGTTGTGGCGGCCCTTACCGCCGGTGTCTCGCGTGCGCGGGCTGGTCGTTGGGTCGCCGGCAGATCGTCGAGCGGCGACTGTTGCGTCGACGCGCCCTCCTCGCGTGCTCGTCGCGGCTGCGCCGCCAGTGTTCTCATCCATGCGCTGGCTACCTGGTCGGCGCGGCCCGAAGCCGGTGCAAGTCGCGGCAAGCGTGGTCGAGGTGGCTTCGGCGTTCGCCGACGAGTTGCGCGCGGGGCGCCTGCCACGTGAGGCATGGACGCGCGCAACTGAACTCGACCCGACGATTTCACCGCACGGCTCGCTGGCAGCTGCGCATGGCGCCGACGTTGCGGCCGCTCTTGTCCGCGATGCGCGGCGACCGGGCGCCGAAGGGCTCGCGCGCATTGCCGCTTGTTGGACTGTTGGCGAGCAGCGGGGGGCCGGATTGTCGAAGGCCGTCGGCCGCGTGGTCACCGGACTGCGTGACGAGGCGACGCATCGACGTGAGGTGGCCTCGGCAATGGCGGGTCCGCGGGCCACTGTGCTCGTGCTTGCCGGCCTTCCGTTGATGGGGCTCGCGATGGGCTCTGCAGTCGGCGTGCATCCCCTCGACTTCCTGCTGCACACGCCGGTCGGTTGGGGCTGCCTCGTAGTCGGCCTCGCACTTGAAGCCGTCGGAATCGGGTGGGTACACCGGATGGTCGCCAAGGCCGAGCGCGACGCATGAGCTTCGCCGTGCCGTCGGAGCGGGCGCCCGCAAACCCGTCGAACGCCCGCACACGCACGCTGAGCTCATGCGCGCTTGGCATTGCCGTCGCGTGGTTCTTCGGCGGAGCGTTCGGCTGCGTCGTTGGCGCCATTGCGGCCCTCGTTGCCTATCGGTTTCTTGGCCAGCTCGAATCGAGCGGGGTGCGTCGGCGTCGCGAACAGTGCGAGCGAGATGTGCCGATCGCTGCCAACCTGATGTCGGCCTGCCTGGCGGCCGGGGCGCAACCTGCGCAGGCAGCGAGTGCGGTGGCCGACGCGGTGTCCGGCCCAGTGGGAGTCGCGCTCGACGGGGTGGTCGCACGCCTGACTGTCGGGGTGGACCCGGTCGAGGCGTGGCTTGGCCTCACTGAAGTTCCTGGGATGGCGTCATGGGGACGTGCCGTCGCGCGTGCGATCGAGACCGGAGCATCGCTGGCCGACACGATGACCGATCTGGCTGAAGACCGCCGCGCCGCTAGACGTTCGGAGGCGCAGGCATTGGCCAATCGCATCGGTGTGCGCGCGACGTTGCCACTCGGTCTGTGTTTTCTGCCGGCCTTTGTCGTGCTCGGTGTTATCCCACTCGTCGGTGCGATGACGAGCGCAATGTGGTCGTCGCTGACGCACTAAGCGATGACGACCTTCATGCACAGCCAGCAGGCATGCCCAGATGTCGCGCACCCGCTCAAGCGGACGACGAATTCGTCGGAGGCTCCCGCTACGTCCCGACGGGGGACGTCGAGCCGGCCGTCTGCCGGCACTCATCGGGAGGTCGTTCATGACGCGAGTCACCAAGGCACTCATGCGGGTGCAGCACAGCGAGGCAGGAATGTCGACGGCGGAGTACGCCATCGGCACCATCGCTGCTGCATCGTTTGGCGGGATTCTCTGGAAGCTCCTCACGAGTCCGTTCATCCTTCAGCTGCTCGAGGCGATCTTCCAGAAGGCGTTGTCCTGGCTGTTCTGAGAGCTTCTTCGATGCGTTCCGTGATGCGTTTCTGGACTCGCTCTGTGATGCGTCGGCGGGGCGACCGCGGCTCGGTTACGGCCGAGACCGCGGTCGCAATCCCGTCGCTGTTCCTGGTCGTTGCCATCTCCACGTCGGTCATCGCCGCGATGGGTGTGCAGTCCCGGTGCAATCAAGCCGCGCGTGTTGTTGCTGAGGCAATCGCGCGTGGTGAATCCCCGGCCGATGTCACGACCATGGAGGCGCAGACCGCACCGGCGGGCGCACAGTGGGACATCGAGCGCAACGACACGTCGGTGGTGGTTCGAGTGCGGGCAGCACTGCCGGTTCCGTTGATGCGTGCGGTGTCGGTGAGCGGTCAAGCGACCGCAATCAACGAATCAGTGCAACCGTGAAGTCACTGGCCTGCCGGGGCTGGCGCATCGCGACGACGACGGACAACGGCATAGGCACCATCTGGGTCCTGATGTCGATCGGCCTCGTCGTGGCGCTGCTGACGGGCATGTCGATGGTCATCGGCGCGACGACGACGCACGCGCGGATGCAGGACGCCGCTGACCTGGCCGCATTGGCCGGTGCTGCGCACGAGGTCACCGGTGATGCCTGCTTCTGGGCGAGCATCAGTGCCCAGGCCAACGACGCCGAACTCGTCACCTGCAGCCAAGCCGATGCAGTCGTCAGCGTCGACGTGCGGGCGGCGCGGGCGTGGCCGGCTCCGTTCTCGGATCTGCCACGTCCGGCCGCTCGTGCGGTCGCGGGACCGTAGCCCCACGGCTTCGGTTAGGGCGCGGTGGGCGAGGGTGCGTCGGCCAGCACGATGTCGAGCAGTCGGATCGCACCGGCCTTGTCGAGTGGTTCATTGCCGTTGCCGCACTTGGGCGACTGCACACAGGACGGGCACCCATCCGCGCACTCGCACGATGCGATCGCATCGCGAGTCGCGCGCAACCACTGCGCTGCCTGCTCGAAGCCGCGCGCCGCGAAGCCCGCACCGCCTGGATGTCCGTCATAGACGAAGACCGTCGGCATCCCGGTGTCGGGATGCAGCGCAGTGGACACGCCACCGAGGTCCCAGCGATCACAGGTGGCGAAGAGCGGCAACAGCCCGATCGATGCGTGCTCGGCGGCATGCGCGGCACCTGCGAGATCGTCAGAGGGCCCGAAGCTCACTGCTGTCCCTGGCGGCGGGACCCACCAAACCGCCTTCGTGCGCAGGACTCGTTCAGGCAGATCCAACGGGTGCTCGCCGCTGACTTCGTTGGTCGCGATCTTGCGCTGCACGTACGAGATCACCCGAGACGTCGACTCCACCGAGCCGAAGCACACGACCGACTGTCCCCAGGCGACCTGCTTGTCCGTCGACACGATGCTGATCGACGCGACCTCGCGCGCCCAGGTTGTGTAGTCGGGGTCGTCGGCCGCGACCAGTGCGACGTGCTCGTCGAGCCGCAGCTCGGCGACGACGAAGGACTCACCCTGATGCACATACACAGCGCCTTCATGCACGGCCGAGTGCGCGGCCGACGCATCGACTGTCCCGAGCAGTCGGCCGGTGTCGGCCTCGACGATCTGCACCGCTGGCTCACCGGAGCCGCGCAAGTCGACGAGATCGACCGCGCGCGAGTTTGCCGTCCAGAACCAACCGGCAGCACGTCGACGCAACAGCCCAGTCGCGACCAGGCCGTCCAGCACATCGATCGTCATCGGCCCGAAGAGCGCGACGTCGGCCTCGGTCACCGGCGACTCGGCGGCAGCCGCGCACAGGTGCGGCCCGAGCACGACCGGGTTGTCGGGGTCGAAAACCGCCGCCTCGACCGGGGCGTCAAAAAGCGCCGCCGGGTGATGCGCGATGAACGTGTCCAACGGATCCTCGCGCGCGATGAAGACGCCCAACGCCCGATGGCCGCGACGACCGGCCCGACCGAAGCGCTGCCACATCGACGCACGAGTGCCAGGCCAGCCAGCGATGAGCACCGCGTCGAGACCGCTGACGTCGACACCGAGTTCGAGCGCGGACGTCGTGGCTAGCCCAAGCAGCGCGCCCGAGCGCAGCTCCGATTCGAGCTCGCGTCGCTCCTGAGGCAAGTAACCGCCGCGATACGCCGCGATGGTCGAGGTCAACGAGGCATCAACCTCGGCCACATGGTCGCGCGCTGCCAGTGCCACCACCTCTGCCCCGCGCCGCGAACGCGTGAAGGCAAGGGTGCGCGCACCTGCCACGACCAGGTCGGCAAGCAGATCCGCTGACTCCGCGACGGCGGAGCGTCGGACTGGTTCGTCGCGTGCCGGGCTACGTGAGCCACCCGGGCCAGCATCCGAACCCTCGAGCAGCGGCGGCTCCCACAACGCGATGTCCACCGGCGCGTGCGGTGAGTCGTCGCGCGTCACCTCTGCGAAGTCGAGTCCGGTCAGACGCGCGGCACTGACACCCGGCGAGGCGACCGTCGCCGATGCCACCACGAAGATCGGCGAGGCGCCGTAGAGCGCAGCCACCCGGCGCAGTCGCCGCATCACCGCAGCGACGTTCGCCCCGAACACACCCCGGTACACGTGACACTCGTCGAGCACGACCAGCCGCAACCCGCGCCAGAACCGCGACCACCGTTGATGCCCTGGCAGCATCGCGAAGTGCAACATGTCGGGATTCGTTGAGATCCAGTTCGCCTGCTGCCTCGCCCAGATCCGCATCGCATCGCTCGCGTCCCCGTCGTAGGCAGCCTCGAGCACGCCCTCGATGTGCAGGTCGTGCAGCTTCGTCAGTTGATCGGCGGCGAGTGCTTTCGTCGGCGATATATAGAGGACAGTCGGGCGCGGACCGAGAGTGGCCGTTGGGGTCCCGTTGGGAGCGTCGGCAGCAAGCCAGGACAGACCAGGCAAGAGATAGGCCAACGATTTCCCGGACGCCGTCCCCGTCGAGATCGCCAGCGACTGCCCTGACCACACCAACTTGGCTGCATCGACCTGGTGGCGCCAGGGCGTCTCGATGCCGGATCGCACGAGCGCATCGTGGACCGACTCGGGCACCCACGTGGGCCAAGGCGCCGTCACGCCCGCCCGCGCAGGGATGTGTTCGAGGTGGGTGAGGCGCTCGCTGCGCCCATTGCCGCGCAGCAAGATCTCGACAAGTTCGCGGTGCTCCGCCACGAGCCAAGTGTGCGTGGTTCAATCTGGCGCATGGATATCGGTGTCGAGACCCGGATCACCGGCGACGTGGCGATCGTGGCTGTCGTCGGCGAACTGGACATCTCCACTGCGCCTGAGTTGCGGGGCGCACTTGTCGATGTAGCCTCGGCCGATCCCTCTCACGTTGTTGTCGATTTGTCCGAGCTGGAGTTCCTCGACTCGACCGGCCTGGGCGTGATCATCGGCGCCTTCGGTCGGGCCAAGGAGGCGGCTGGCACGCTGCGGGTCGTATGCCCGCAGGAGCGTTTCCGCCGTCTTTTCCGCATCACCGGGCTCGACGGGCTGATGCCCGTTGACGAATCCCTCGACGCCGCGATGGCATCCCTCGGGGTTCCGTCTGCGTAGACTGCCCCGGCGCCGGACCCGTCCGGCTCCCTTGCGCACCGCACCAGCACAGGTAACAAGGAGAACGCATGTTCGCGCAGTCCCTCGTCACCGAGACGCTGAACAGCATCGATCTCGGTAGTCGCAACGTCACCTACCTGGTGATCGTGGCCCTGATCGCACTGGCAGCCCTCGTGGTGGCAGCCGTCTTCGCGCGCGAGGTCCTCGCCGCCGACGAAGGCACCGAGAGCATGAAGAAGATCGCTGGTGCAGTGCAGGAGGGCGCGTCTGCATACCTCAGCCGCCAGTTCCGCACCCTCGCGATCTTCGCGGTACTCGTCTTCTTCCTGCTCTTCCTGTTGCCGGCTGACGACACCTCGGTGCGCATAGGTCGCTCGTTGTTCTTCCTCGTCGGCGCGGTCTTCTCCGCGACCACCGGCTACATGGGTATGTGGCTTGCAGTTCGCGGCAACGTTCGAGTCGCCGCGGCCGCTCGCGACGGTGGTGAGCGCCCGGCGATGCGCATCGCGTTCCGTACTGGTGGTGTGGCCGGCATGTTCACAGTCGGGCTCGGTCTGTTCGGTGCGACTCTCGTTGTCCTTCTGTACAAGGGCAACGCACCGGAGGTGCTCGAAGGTTTCGGCTTCGGTGCTGCTTTGCTCGCGATGTTCATGCGCGTCGGCGGCGGCATCTTCACCAAGGCGGCCGACGTCGGCGCTGACCTTGTCGGCAAGGTCGAGCAGGGCATCCCCGAAGACGACCCGCGCAACGCAGCGACGATCGCCGACAACGTCGGTGACAACGTCGGCGACTGCGCGGGCATGGCGGCTGACCTGTTTGAGTCCTACGCGGTGACCTTGGTCGCCGCACTCATCCTCGGCAAGGCCGCCTTCGGCAACCTCGGCCTGGTCTTCCCGCTGATCGTCCCGGCCATCGGCGTGATCACCGCCGTCATCGGCATCTTCGCGGTGGCTCCGCGTCCGAGTGACCGTTCGGGCATGAGTGCCATCAACCGCGGCTTCTTCATCTCGGCGATCTTCTCGGCCGTACTCGTTGTGATCGCGGCGTTCGCGTTCCTGCCGTCGAGCCTGACGAGCGTGAAGTACCACCTCAGCGTCGACCAGCAGAACGCGCTCGGGCTCGTTCACTTCAATACGTTCAACCCGCGCCTGCTCGCCATCTTCGCGGTGCTCATCGGCATCGTCCTGGCCGCAGCGATCCAGCAACTGACCGCGTACTTCACTGAGACGAATCGAAAGCCGGTCGACGACGTCTCCAAGACTTCGCTGACCGGCCCGGCGACCGTGATCCTGGCCGGCATCAGCCTCGGCCTTGAGTCCGCGGTCTACTCGGCCCTGCTCATCGGCGCTGCGATCTACGGCGCGTTCCTGCTGGGAGCGGGATCGGTCATCCTGTCGCTGTTTGCGATCGCGCTGGCCGGCACGGGTCTGCTAACCACTGTCGGCGTGATCGTGTCGATGGACACGTTCGGTCCGGTCTCTGACAACGCCCAGGGCATCGCCGAGATGTCAGGTGATGTCCACGGCGAGGGGGCGCAGATCCTTACTCGCCTCGACGCGGTCGGCAACTCGACCAAGGCAATCACCAAGGGCATCGCGATCGCGACCGCCGTGCTAGCTGCGACCGCACTATTCGGGTCCTTCCATGACGCGGTCGCCAATGCCGTGACATCCAGCGGCGTCAGCATCCAGAGCTTCAGTCTCCAAGACAGCCTGCAATACAGCGGCATCCTCGACATCTCGAACCCACGCAACCTCGTTGGTCTATTGATCGGTGCATCGGTCGTATTCCTCTTCTCGGGACTGTTGATCAACGCAGTCAGCCGCGCAGCGGGCGCGATCATCTTCGAGGTGCGTCGCCAGTTCCGCGACCACCCGGGGATCATGGAAGGCACCGAGCTGCCCGAGTACGGCAAGGTCGTCGACATCTGCACGCGTGACTCGCTGCGTGAGCTTGCGACGCCGGGTCTGCTCGCCGTCCTGACCCCGATCGCGGTCGGCTTCGGCCTTGGCGTGAGCGCGCTCGGCTCCTACCTGGCCGGCACCATCGTCACCGGTGTCCTCATGGCCGTCTTCCTCTCGAACTCCGGTGGGGCTTGGGACAACGCGAAGAAGTACGTCGAGGACGGCAACTTCGGCGGCAAGGGCTCTGAGGCCCACGCAGCACTGTCATCGGTGACACCGTCGGTGACCCGTTCAAGGACACCGCAGGTCCCGCGATCAACCCGCTCATCAAGGTCATGAACCTGGTGTCGCTGCTGATTGCACCGGCGATCGTCTCGCAGTCGCTGCACAACCACACCGCGGCTCGCGTGGCTATTGCGCTCGTCGCTCTCGTGATCGTGGTCGTCGCTGTCGTTGTCTCAAAGCGTCGTCCGATCGCGGTCGGCGAAGAGGCACCAGCCGCGGCAGCGTAGGTAGGGCGCGTGCCTGACACCCCCCGCCGCTTAGTGATCGTTGAGTCGCCTGCCAAGGCTCGGACTATCGCTGGCTACCTCGGGCCGGGATACGACGTGGAAGCCAGCGTCGGTCACATCCGCGACCTGCCCAAGCGCGCTGCCGACATCCCGGCTGCGGTGAAGAAGGAGCCGTGGGCGCGCCTCGGCGTCGACGTCGACCACGGCTTCGAGCCGCTCTACGTCATCGACGCGGACAAGAAGAAGAAGGTCAGCGAGCTCAAGCGCAAGTTGGCCGACTCCGACGAACTGCTTCTTGCCACAGACGAGGACCGCGAAGGCGAGGCGATCGCGTGGCACCTGCTTGAGGTGCTCAAGCCCAAGGTTCCAGTGCGCCGGATGGTCTTTCACGAGATCACGCGCGATGCGATCCGGCAGGCTGCCGAGCAGACCCGCGAGATCGACCAGCGGATGGTCGACGCGCAGGAGACTCGGCGCATCCTCGACCGGCTCGTCGGGTACGAGGTCTCGCCGGTGCTGTGGAAGAAGATCATGCCGAGGCTCTCGGCTGGTCGAGTGCAGTCGGTTGCCACCCGACTCGTCGTCGATCGTGAGCGCGAGCGGATCGCCTTCCGTTCCGGCGCCTACTGGGACATCGAAGGTTCCTTCGTCGGTGCGGGCCAAGCCTTTACCGCCAAACTCCTTGAAGTCGACGGCACCCGCATCGCCCAAGGACGCGACTTCGACTCGCTCGGCGCGCTCAAGGACGCGCGAGTCTTGGTGCTCGACGAGCAGGCCGCGACCAGCCTCGCCGAGTCGCTCGCGGGCACGCCCTTCACGGTGCGTGGCGTCGATGACAAGCCGTACAAGCGCTCGCCAGCCGCGCCATTCATGACCTCGACGTTGCAGCAAGAGGCCAGCCGCAAGCTTCGTTGGTCTGCCCAACGAACGATGCGCGTCGCCCAAGGTCTGTACGAGAACGGCTACATCACCTATATGCGCACCGACTCCACGACCCTCTCGGAGTCGGCGCTCGCAGCCGCGCGAACCCAAGCAGCCGCGCTCTATGGCTCTGACCACGTCAGTGAGGTCCCGCGTCGCTACGAGAAGAAGGTGCGCAACGCGCAGGAAGCGCACGAGGCTATTCGCCCCGCCGGTGACACCTTCCGGACGCCCGCTGAGGTAGCCAATCAACTTTCGTCCGACGAGTTCCCGCTCTACGACCTCATCTGGAAGCGCACGGTCGCATCGCAGATGGCCGACGCGCGCGGCCGCACGGCCACCGTGCGCATCGGCGCGCAGGCACGTGACGGAAGGGACGCGGTCTTCTCCGCGTCCGGCACGGTCATCACCTTCCGCGGCTTCCTTGCCGCATACGAGGAGAGCAGCGACGACGCTGCCGACAGCATCGATGCTGCCAACGACGAGCGCCGCCTACCCAACCTTGCTGAAGGCGACACGGTCAGCGCCGACGAGTTGCGTCCCGAGGGCCACGCGACCACGCCACCCGCGCGCTACACCGAAGCATCGCTGGTCAAGGCACTCGAAGAGCGGGGCATCGGCCGGCCGTCGACGTACGCATCCATCATGGGCACGATCCTCGACCGCGGGTACGTGTTCAAGCGCGGGACTGCGCTCGTGCCGTCCTTCTTGGCGTTCGCTGTGATTCGGCTTCTTGAGGAGCACTTCAGTCGACTCGTTGACTATGACTTCACCGCAGGCATGGAGGACGCGCTCGACCAGATCGCCAACGGCGACGCGGAGATGGTCGACTGGCTCACCCGCTTCTACTTCGGCGAAGAAGAGTTCGTCGGGCTGCACCATCTGGTCAATGCTCTCGGTGACATCGACGCGCGCGAGATCAGTTCGTTCCCGGTCGGCGAGGACATCGTGGTGCGCGTCGGTCGGTACGGCGCGTATGTGGAGCGGCCCAACGGAGACACTCCGCAGCGCGCCAATGTGCCCGAGGACATCGCGCCGGACGAGCTGACGGTTGAGAAGGCGCGGGACCTGCTCGATCAACCCTCAGGTGAGCGCGAGCTCGGCACCGATCCGTCGAGCGGTCTGGCGATCGTTGCCAAGAGCGGTCGGTACGGGCCGTACGTGACCGAAGTGCTGCCCGAGGATGCACCAAAGACGGCGAAGCCGCGCACCGGCTCGCTGTTCGCCGACATGCGCCTGGACACCGTGACGCTCGAGGACGCGTTGCGGCTGATGTCGTTGCCACGCCTGGTGGGTTCGGATCCTTCCGATGGCGCGGAGATCACGGCGCAGAACGGTCGCTACGGCCCCTACCTGAAGAAGGGCACCGACTCGCGTTCGCTCGCGAGTGAGGAGCAGATCTTTGCCATCACCCTCGATGAGGCGCTGGCGATCTATGCCCAACCGAAGATGCGTGGACGCGCCGCTGCACAGCCGCCATTGCGCGATCTAGGTGCCGACCCGACTTCGGGCAAGACCGTGCTGGTGAAGGACGGGCGATTCGGTCCCTATGTGACGGACGGCGAGACCAACGCAACTTTGCGCAAGGGCGACTCGGTCGAGTCAGTCTCCATTGATCGGGCCAGCGAGTTGCTCGCCGAGAAGCGGGCGCAGGGGCCGGCCACGCCACGCAAACGCGCGCCAGCGAAGAAGTCCGCGCCGCGCAAGTCCACGGCCAAGAAGGCCACGCGGCGCTGAGCCTTGAGGTGCCGGCGCGTCGGCGGCGCTCACTAGGGTGAGGCGTATGCAGCCGATCTTCATCGTCTTCGAGGGCGGCGAAGGTGCAGGTAAGTCCACCCAGGTGCAGCGATTGGGCGAGCATCTGACCCGAGTTGGGCGACGCGTCGTGACGACCCGGGAGCCCGGTGCGACCGCGTTGGGCCAACGGATTAGAGACGTGCTGCTCGACCCATCCTCGGTCGGCATCGACGCGCGCGCGGAGGCCTTGCTCTACGCGGCCGATCGCGCGCACCACGTTGCCACCGTGATCCGTCCCGCTCTTGAAGCCGGCCAAGATGTGGTGTCGGATCGCTACGTCGACTCGACGCTGGCCTACCAAGGCGGCGGTCGCTCGCTGGACGCGGATGGGATGGCGTTGTTGGCGCGATGGGCGACCGGTGGGCTCACACCTGACCTCACGATCGTGCTCGACATCGATCCGCGTCGCGGGTTGCTGCGGTCTGGCCGCACGGATCGGCTTGAGGCAGAGCCGCTGGACTTCCACGACCGCGTGCGTTCGGAGTTCCTGTCGTTGGCCGTGTCCGCGCCCGACCGTTACCTCGTGATCGATGCCGAGGCTGACATCGATGTCATCACGACCATCGTGCGCGAACGGGTTGATGAGTTGAGGCGCGACCTGCTCATGGCCTCGAGCCACGAGGACGTCACTACGGACCGGGCCCACGAGTCATGAGCGTCTTCGACGAGCTCATCGGCCAAGAGGCGGTGATCGACGAGCTTCAAGCCGCAGTGCGTGCGGCCCAATCGGTAGTGACCGGCGGCACCGCTGTCGGCATGACGCACGCGTGGTTGCTGACCGGGCCTCCGGGCTCGGGTCGCTCGACCGCGGCGCGCGCGCTTGCAGCAGCGCTGCAGTGCCCCGACGGTGGCTGCGGCGAGTGCCACTCGTGTCACACCGTTCTGACTGACACACACGCTGATGTTGAGGTGATCAGACCGACCGGTCTGTCCTACGGCGTCGACGACACCCGTGCGTTGGTGCGCGATGCGCAGCTCGCACCGAACAACGGCCGATGGCACGTGATCGTGCTCGAGGACGCCGACCGGCTCACCGAGTCCGCCGCGAACGCATTGTTGAAGGCCATCGAAGAACCTGCCGCGCGAACTGTGTGGTTGTTGTGTGCGCCCTCGCCCGACGACCTCGTTCCGACAGTGCGATCGCGCTGTCGTCTCATCACGTTGCGGACTCCGCGAGTGGTCGACGTCGCTCGCTATCTCGTTGAGCGAGATCAGATCGACCCCGCGATGGCAGCTTTCGCGGCCCGCGCCGCCCAAGCTCACATCGGTCGCGCTCGTCGGCTGGCCCTGGATGAGCAGACCCGGCTCCGACGTGCGGAGGCACTCGCGGTGCACGGGCGGTTGCGGAATCTCGCGGACTGCCTGGCCGCGGCTGCGGATCTGGTCGACTCGGCCGACGAAGATGCCCAAAGCCTGTCTAAGAGCCTCGACGATCCTGAGCGCACCGCGATGCGGATCGCGCTGTCGGGGGACCCGCGTGGCACTCGCATGCCTGCTGGCGGACAGCGGATCATGCGCGATCTTGGCGATCGGCAGAAGGCTCGCAGCAAGCGGGTCAAGCGGGACGCCCTCGATCTGGCCCTGCAGGACGTGCTGTCCTTCTACCGCGATGTGCTGATTGTCCAGATCGGCGCGGATGTCGCGTTGATCAACGAGGAGATCAGGCCTGAGCTGATCCGGATCGCCGAAGCCAGTCGGCCCGAGGCCACGCTTCGCCGCCTGGACGCCGTTCTGGCGGCGCGAACCGCCATTGAGGGCAACGTGAATCCGCTGCTGGCAGTCGAGGCGATGACAGTGTCGCTGCGGATCGCGGTTTAGGGTGTCCCGAATCCGGCCAGACCTCTAGGAGAGGTCCGGCGCGCACCCCGATCGGGGCTCCGCGACGCAACGGGCCTTCGAGGACGGGATCCCACGGTGTCGAGTAAGAAGTCAAGGCGGTGGTGGCTCGGCCTCACCGCTGCGATCGCCTCCGCCGTGTTGGTGGCCGCCTGCGGCTCGACGTCCGGTGGCTCGACGCCGTCGACCACGCCGAGCGGATCGACCCAGCCCCAGCCCTCGGCCAGCGCGTCCCCTTCCTACGACCCAGCGCTAACGAAGTTCTACACGCAGAAGCTTTCCTGGAAGACCTGCGGATCGCCGTGGCAGTGCACGACGTTGAAGGTTCCGTTGGACTACTCGGATCCAAGCGGCGCGACCATCTCGCTCCAAGTCGTCAAGCGTCCGGCCTCGAACTCGTCGCAGCGGATCGGTTCGTTGGTCGTCAATCCTGGGGGCCCGGGCGGATCGGGCATCGAATACGCGAGGGCGGGGACGTCGGAGTTCAGCAAGGCGGTGCTTGAGCACTACGACCTCGTCGGCTTCGACCCGCGCGGAGTCGCGTCATCGGATCCGATCGAGTGCTTGACCGATGCGCAGACCGACCAGTTCGTGTCGGCTGATGGCAATCCGCAGAACGCGGCCGAGATCGCGCAAGTCGTTCAGATCGCCAAGATGCTCGGTGCTGGCTGCGAGAAGATGTCGCCCAAGCTCGTCGCGCACGTGGGTACGCGCGACGCGGCTCGCGACATGGACATCCTGCGTGCCGCCCTCGGCGACCAGAAGCTGAACTACCTCGGCAAGTCGTACGGAACCTTCCTTGGCGAGACCTACGCGGACCTGTTCCCGACTCATGTCGGACGCATGGTGATCGACGGCGTCATCGACCCGACGCTCACGAATGACGGACTCGTGGCTGGGCAGGCGGCTGGATTCCAGCTTGCATTAGGCCGCTTCATTGCCAATTGCCCGTCGCACTCCGACTGTCCGTTGTCGCACAACTCGGCCACCGCGTTGAGTCAGATCAACGCGTTCCTCGCGCGATCGCACAACGCTCCGTTGATCGTCGATGGTCGTCAGCTGACTCAGTCGCTTGCAACGCTCGCTGTCGCTGCCGGTCTCTATGACCCGCCTAACGGCTGGGAGAACCTGCGCATCGCTTTGAGTGGTGCGCTTGCGGGCGATGGCTCAACGATGTTGCAGTTGGCCGACTTCTACACGAGTCGCAACTCCGACGGCACCTACCAGGACAACTCGAACGAAGCCCAGTACGCAGTCAACTGCCTTGACCGCCCGCAGGCCGACACGATCGCGCACACGCAGGCACTCGCGACGCAACTGGCGCAGGTCTCCTCGACATTCGGCGTCTACCTCGCGTGGGGCAATCTCCCATGCGCCTCCTGGCCGGCCCAGCCGACGGACACTCCGCATGCGATTCACGCGGTGGGCGCTCCGACGATCCTGGTCGTCGGAACTACGCACGACCCCGCGACTCCCTATCCGTGGGCGGTGGCCACCGCGAAGCAGTTGTCCAAGGCTGTCTTGCTGACTTGGACAGGTGACGGGCATACCGCGTATTTCCGCGGGTCGTCCTGCATCGACAACGCGGTTGATGCCTTCCTGATCAACGACATGGCGCCGGCGGCTGGTTTGGTCTGTTCCTGATCGGTCCCACGCGCGTCACTGCGTAAGCGACAGGCACGCACTCAACGCGGCGCGTAGATCGCCGGTCGGGTCTTCGGGTAGGTCGGCTCGCCGCCACGCCACGAACTGATCGGGCCGAACCAGCACGCAGCCGCTCTCGCCGACCTCCGAGGCGATGCCCCACGCGTCGTAAAGATCGGCCACTTCGACACCGCGTCCGATCCGCAGTGCTTGCAACGGGATCCCGAGCTCCTCGCTCACTGTTGTGGCCGCTCCGAGCCACGCCCCGCCACGCGTGCGCGTGAGCAACGTGAACTGCTCGGGTCGGCACAGGTCCAGAGTCGACACTGTCCGACCGTTGCACCGGACCCAGCAGTGCGGCACGCGCGACCCAGGGCGGCTCGACGGTTGGTAGTAGAGCTTCGCGTCGCGCGCGTACTCGATGGGCGGGGCGCCTTCATCGATCACGGCGGTGGATGCGTAAATCTGATTCATCTCGGTGCCGTGCGCGTGGTACGAGAAGCGCTTCGCGTACTTCGCTGCTTCAAAGGCAGCGCGTCTCTGTTCACCCGCGTCGGAGTCCTCGAAGAGGACCTCGAACTGCGCCATCCGTTCGGCTGGAGACGCTTTCGGATCGATGCCCAAGGAACGCACCACGTCGGGGTTCTGTCGCCATCCCGCGATTGCAGCATCGACGACTCCGCGTCCGACCGGTCGACGCTCGGCGTCGTACGACTCGAGCAACTCGGCACCCGCACCCCAGCGCAGGACCGCCGCGATCTTCCATGCCACGTTGAAGGCGTCCTGGATGCAGGTGTTGCCCCCGAGTCCGTTCATGGGCGGGTGGCGATGCACTGCGTCACCTGCGCAGAGCACGCGGTCTACCGAATATTTGTCGGCGAGGACGTTGTTGATGCGCCACGCGTAGACACCGTTCACATCGATGTCGACGTCGTCGTCGCGAAGGATCTCACGAACTTCGGCCTCGACTTCGTCGTTGCTCATGGCAGCGACCGCCTCGCCCAGGTGCACGAAGCCGATCACCCATTCGTCCCACGGCTGGACCATGCGCAGCATCGCATTGCCGATCGGGCCTTCGCGGTCAGGTTGCAGGATCCAGAAGATCGACCCCGGGCGGTCTTCGAAGTACTTCGAGAGGTCCGCGTGGAAGCGCACATTCAGCGCTGGCGCGAGGCCCGGCTCGCCGCTCAGGGGCAAGCCGATCGCGTCGGCCACTGGGCTCTGGCCACCGTCCGCACCGACGACGTAACGCGATCGCACTGTGAAGCGCGCGCCCGTCACGCGGTCCTGCAACGTCGACGTCACACCGTCATCGTCCTGAACCAGGTCAACGAACTCAGTCGCGAAGCGCGTGACCACTCCGCGCGATGCGGCTTCGTCGATGAGGATCGGCTCGAAACGATCCTGCGGAAGGTCACACCCCGTGTCGGGGCTGAAGGCGTAGTCGCCGGCGCGCGCGGGATCGTTGCCCCAGGTCCAGAGGCGACCGAACTCGCGTCCGTTGACAGCGGTCATCATCGCGTGGTTGGCCATCAGTTCCCCGGGAGTGGCCGCGTCGTAGCAGCGTTCCTCAAGGCCAATCGAACGCATCACTTCCATTGTGCGTTGATTGATGATGTGTGCGCGCGGTGAATCGGCCACCCAGCGGCTGCGACTGATCATCATCGTGTCGATGCCGTGGCGTGCGAGCAGGATGCTCGTGGTCGCGCCGGTGAGGCCAGCGCCCACGACCAAGACTTCGGTTTCGATATCGGCCATGGGGTGTCCTCCGCCTCGTTGCCGCTCAGTCCGGATATGATTATGGATACAGAACTATCTAGGTGGCAAGGAGTGGAGCGTGCAAAAGGCAGGCGCCGCGTCGAAGGCGCGAGCCGGCGAGTTCGCCGAACTGGCTGACCTCGTCATCGACATCGCGCGGGAGATCCGAATTCGGGGGACTGCCTCGGGGCGAAGCGCACCCCTCACACAGACCCAAAGTCACGTCATGCGTTACGTGCACAACCACCCTGGCTGTTCGTCGTCGGCCATCGCATCGGGGACCGGCTTGCGGCGCGGCAACGTCAGTGCGTCATTGGGTGAGTTGCGTGCGCTCGGTTTCATTAGTTCGCGCCGCGATGGAGCTGACGGGCGCGCGATCCGAATCGAGCCGACGAAGAAGGCCTTGGACATGCTCGGACACTTGCGCTCGTCGTGGGCGGAGCTGCTGTCCGAGGCGTGGGGGGAGGACAAGGCACATGACCAGGCTGGGCTACGTCCGCTGTCCGCCCGGCTAGCCAAGGTGATGGACGCGCTGGTCGAGTCACGCGGCGACGCGGGCTGACTTTGCTGGCCGGATTTGAAGCGGCTTGACCGCCTGTATCCTTCTGGCTCGCGTCTGCTGGCGCTGCTCGCTCCGGAACTCTCCGGACGCGCGGTCTGCAGACTCGCCGCCTTAGCTCAGTCGGCAGAGCGACGCACTCGTAATGCGTAGGTCCAGGGTTCGACTCCCTGAGGCGGCTCCGATGCAATGCCTGTCCGCAGCGGGCGACTTTTGCCAAGCCGCCGGATATGCCCTTGCCAGGACTAGAGTCCGGCGAGTGATTGCGAGGAATAGTTTGGCGCTGGTGAGTTGCGCGCACCGGTTGGTGTTGGTTCGCCAGCTGATGGAGGGCAACGGAGCCTCGGCGCACCCTTTCTGGGTCAAGCGGATGACTCACGCGGAGAGATCAAGTGCGCATGACGTTTGACCAATTTGTTTCCGACGTCGCGCGGGTCGTTGAGGCGGCGGGCTCGCTTGTGATGCTTGTTGGGGGACTTGCGGCGTTCATTGCTTACGGAGCCTCCGTAATCAAGTCACCCTCCCGTCTTTATGCCTACCAACAACTGCGCCAGCGACTCGGCCGATCAATTCTGATCGGGCTTGAGGTCTTAATCGTCGGTGACATCATTCGCACGATCATCGTTGACCCGACGATTCCTAGCGTGACCGTGCTGGCGATTATCGTCATAATCCGTATCCTGCTGAGCTTGTCGCTCGAGGTCGAAATCGATGGGGTTTGGCCTTGGAGCCGCGGGGGCTTGGCGTCCCCGAACCAACGCATCGACGGCCCCGAGAGCCCGGGGGCATCATGAGTGCTGCGACGAACAAGGGTGGCGCGGCGCTAATCGCTCTGGCCACCGCGCAGTTCCTTATGGTGATCGACCAATCCGTCATGAACGTCTCGATCAACCAGTTGGTGCACGACTTCCACACCACGGTGACGACGATTCAAGCGGTCATCACGCTGTATTGCTTGGTCATGGCAATGCTGATTATGACCGGAGCCAAAATCGGCGACATCATCGGTCGCCGACGCGCTTTCACCATCGGCCTGGTCATTTACGCGTGCGGATCTGCGCTTACGGCGGCTTCGCATTCGGTGGCGGTCCTCGCCCTGGGATGGTCGGTACTCGAGGGAATCGGCGCAGCACTGGTCTTTCCCGCCCTTGCCGCTTTGATCGCCGGCAACTTCGAAGGATCGCGGCGCAAGGCCGCCTACGCGATCATCGGCGGCGTAGCAGGAGCGGGGATCGCGGTTGGCCCGATCGTGGGTGGGTGGGCGACGACGAACCTTTCCTGGCGGATCGTCTTCGTCGGAGAGGTCTTTGTTGCGGCCTTCATCCTCCTGATGACGCGCAAGGTCAAAGACGCGCCTGGTCCTTCCCCGAAGCCGAATCTGGACATCGTCGGCTCTGTGCTGTCGGCGACCGGTCTTGGCTTGTTCGTATTCGGCGTGCTGGAGTCGAGCACGTGGGGTTGGCTGAAGCCGAAGAACTCTCCGCTGACTCCGTTCGGCTTCTCGTTGACGCTCTTCGTGATCGGCGCCGGTTGTCTGCTGCTGTGGGGTTTCGTGACCTGGCAACGCCACCGCGAGGCCACTGGTCGCGATCCGCTCATTCACCTCTCGCTCGCGAAGATTCCGCCCGTGCGCTCGGGTGTCATCGGGTTGCTCAGTCAAAACCTCATCTTGATGGGCACCTTCTTTGTAGTCCCGCTCTACCTGCAGTTGGTGCTTGGACTCAGCGCGCTAGAAACCGGGATCAAGATGCTCCCCATCTCGATCACCATGCTCGTCACCGCCGGGCTCGGTGCTCGGCTCTCGACACGATTCTCGGTCCGAACCATCGTCAAGAGCGGTTTGGTCATCACCATCGCCGGGGTGCTCATCCTCCTGGTGACCATCCAACCGACGCTCTCCGACGCTGGGTTCGCGGTAGGAATGGCCGTCCTCGGAATGGGGATGGGCTTGATGATCTCCCAACTCGGCAACGTGATTCAGTCGTCTGTCGAGGAATCGGGTCGAAGCGAGGCGGGCGGACTGCAGTTCACCGGCCAGCAACTCGGATCGGCGCTCGGCGTGGCATTCATTGGTTCGATCGTGCTGATTGGGCTGACGAACACATTCGTCTCGACTATCCAGAACGATCCACGGATAAGCGCGCAGGTGTCCTCTCAAGTAAGTGTGGCAGCGGGATCGAACACGAACTTCGTATCCGCGAGTCACGTGGAAGACGCGGCGAAGAAAGCCGGCTTAGACGAGGGCACAACGGCTGCGCTCGTGGACGACTATGAAGCCGCACAGCTCCGCGCCCTTAAAGCAGGTCTGCTCGCCACAGCATTCCTGGCCCTCTTCTCGTTGGCCTTCACCCGGGAGTTGCCACACGAACTACCGCAGCCACAGGCCAAGCCGGTCCCGTCCTCGGCATGACCAGACATCAACCGAGCTCGAGCAAAGGGAGCATGACTGAGCGCGCTGACTCACGCGGCTGAGTTCGTTCAAGGCACGGCAGTCTTCGGCGTGGACTGGCGGGCGAACCATGCAGCCGTAGGCCCGGCGGACAAGCCGTGGAGAAGCACCGAGAGCGTGACCGTTACCGCGATCACATGACCCACCAGCACGCCACCCTTGTTGGGTCCGAGTTGGTCGAATGCGATGAGCGCGAACACGATCGAAGCCAGACCGCGCGGCCCGAGCCAGCCTACGAGCAGAACCGAATCGCGGTTGAGCCCCGAGCCGATCAGTGACAGTGCCACAGGCACCATGCGCACCGCCGTCAGGCTGATGAGCGCGTACACCAGGACCTGCCAATTTCAGGGACGTGAACGCTGGCCGAATGAACGCCGCCCCAAAGACGAACCAGACGAAGAATGTGAGCAACGTCCCAGACAACTCGGTGAAACCCATCACCTCGGCTGGACGACGTGCCCCGGTGACGGTGCCGAAGACGACGCCCGCGACAAAAGCGGCCACGAAGCCGTTCCCACTCGCACCCACGGACAGGAAGTAGGACATAAGCGCAAGAGCGAACGGGAGGATCGGCTCTTGGCCGCTGACGGACCACCCGCGAGCATCGGCCAATAGCAGAAGGCGCCCGCCTAACCAGCCGAGCCCTGCCCCCACAACTATCGCGATGAGAATGTCAATCAGCGCGCCACCGGCCGCGTGAGCAACGGATTCGTGAGAGCCCTCGGCCGTCGCCAGCGCGAGGAAGAACAGCACGAATGGCGTTGCCAGCCCGTCGTTGAGCCCGCTCTCCACGTTGATCACGTCGCGAAGTTCAACGGGAATGCGCGCATCGTTCATCACGGACGCTCCAAGAGCGGCATCCGTTGGCGCAAGTGCTGCGCCAATCACGGCAAGTACCACCCATCCGGTCCCACGGAAGAGCGGCAGTGCGACGGCCAATCCAGCGGCGATCGTCAAGGGGAGCCCGATGCACAAGAGACGAGCCGCGATCCGCGACGGCGGCCGTTCGAACCATCTCACGCTGACCCTGGAAGCATCAGAGAACAGGATCAAGGCCAACGCAAGCTCGACGACGGTTCGGAGTTCGTCTTTGCCGATGCTCAGGGTGACCAAGGGATGCGTCCCGGATCCGAGCAGCAAACCAGCGAGAGCGAACACGATGGGAGCCGTAACGCTCCATCGACCAAGCCGGCCGGAGACAAGCACCCAGCCAATCGTGCAAGCGAGAACGATCGACACTCCGGTGGTCACCTTTGACCTCCGTTTGCTTTCGCGGCTGCCGTCGGGACGCAAACGTATCGGGCGTGCGCGCCGAAAGGGCAGCACCGGGGGATTTCCGCTCCAAGCGCGCGGGAGCACCTCGCGCTCGCCGCGACGTGACTCTGGTTATCTGGCCACGGAGCGCGCCATCGCTCGTTAACGTTAGGGAGTCGCGACGACTTCGATCAGTCGCGAGCAAGGAGGAGCGTTATGAGCCCTGCCAAGCGCGATGCCAGTTCCAAAGGCGCTCCTCTCAGTCGCCAGCAGCGCAAGGACCTCGGTAAAGCGGCTCGGACAGCGGCACCGCTGGAGTCACACGCCACGCTCGACGTTGACGCGGGGCGCCCCGATCCAGTTGCGCTGCTGGTGCAACAAGCCAAATCTCGGGTACCCGAGCTCGTCCCCATCCGGTATGGACGGATGCTGGTTTCCCCGTTCACGTTTTTTCGTGGGGCGGCTCTGCCCATGGCGGCCGACCTCTCGAAAACCCCGACATCCGGCCTACGTGCCCAACTCTGCGGCGATGCCCACCTGTCGAATTTCGGCGCGTTTGCCTCGCCAGAACGACGGCTCGATCTTCGACATCAACGACTTCGACGAATCCGCTACCCGGCCCGTTTGAGTGGGACGTCAAGCGGCTCGTGGCCAGCTTCGCTGTCGCGGGTCGCGACCGTGGCTACTCCGCTAAAGGCTCGCCGGAAGATCGCGCTCGCGGCCGGTCGCGAATACCGCATCGCGATGCGAAGTTTCGCCGAGAGTCAGATGCTCGATGTCTGGTACGCGCACGTCGATGTGGAGGCCTTCCTCGCCGAGATCAAGCGCGAACTTGACCCGCGCAAGTCAAGCGCACCTCGACGGCAGTGGCCAAGGCGCGCACGCAGGACAGCATGAAGGCTCTGAGCAAGTTGACGACAACTGTCGACGGCGTGCGGCGCATCATCAGCGAACCGCCGCTGATCATGCCTGTCGAGGAAGTCTTCGCGGACCAGCAGATCGATGCGCTGTACCGCCAACTTCGCGAACTGATCGACAAGTACGGAATGACGCTGCAGACCGACCGACGTCACCTGCTGCACCAGTTCGCCCTCGTGCAGGTCGCGCGCAAGGTCGTTGGGGTCGGCAGCGTCGGAACGCGGGCCTGGATCCTGCTTATGGATGCGGGCGACGGAATCGACCCGCTGTTCCTGCAGGCGAAGGAGGCGCAGAAGTCGGTGCTCGCTGCCTACGTCGGGCGCAGCACGTTCGCCAACCAGGGCGAGCGGGTGGTAGCAGGCCAGCATTTGATGCAGGCCACGAGCGACATCTTCCTGGGGTGGCAACGCTCTGTGGGTCCGGATGGCGTGACCCGCGACTACTACGTGCGCCAGCTTCGCGACTGGAAGTTCTCCATGCCCATTGAAACGATGCTGCCTAGCGGCATGGAGATCTACGCCCGTATGTGTGGCTGGACGCTGGCCCGCGCGCACGCACGTTCCGGTGACCGTATTGCCATGGCGTCGTATCTGGGAAAGTCCGCCGCCTTCGAACAAGCTCTCGCCAGCTTCGCCGAGATCTACGCCGATCAGACCGATCGCGACCACGCTGCGCTCGCGCAGGCGGTCACGTCGGGAAGGGTGCAAGCCGAATCCGGCGTGTGACGTGACGGGTGCCCTGAAACCCGGACAGACCACCAAGCCAGCGCTAGGTTCGTTTTCGCTGTAGGTCCGAAGCTCAACGACTGTAGGGAGATTTCGATGACTCAAGGATGCCCGTCGTGACTTCCATGGACGCCTCCTCATCCGCGAACCAGGTGCAGTCCGTTGCGCGAGCATGGTGGCTTGTTGCCTTCATCGGTGTTGTGACTGTCGGGTTCGGAATCGTGCTCACCTTCAAGCCGAGCAACTCGGTGCACGCCATCGCCGTGATCCTTGGTATTTGGCTGCTCATCCTCGGGGTCGTCCGCCTGATCCAAGCCATCGGTGCAAGCGGCGAGCGACTGGGTTACGTGCTCGTCGGGCTGTTGTCGATCGTCGTTGCGCTCATCCTTCTGCACCACACGACCGCCACCGTCGCCGTGCTCGGCTTCATTGTGGGGATCTTCTGGACCGTGGCTGGTGTCGCGGCGCTCTTCTCGGGGTTTAGCGGCGTCGAGGGCCGCGTGGATTGGGGAGAGGTGTTGCTCGGAGTTATTGGCACCATCGTGGGTGTTCTGTGCCTCGTGTATCCCTCGCTCTCGTTGTCGATCATCTGCGTGATCGTCGGAATCGGGATGATCGTGTACGGCATCGTCGAGATTGCCCTGGGCTTCCAACTCCGTCGGCTCAGGTAGCCCTCGGCAGAGTCACGGATGGCATCGGATACCCCTGATTCGCAGGGCGGGCGGCTCGGCACGGGTCGTCTTGAGGCGTTCAGCGATGGCGTCTTCGCGATCGCGGTCACGTTGCTCATCTTGGACGTTGCCGTGCCTGCAGGTTCGGGCGGTGATCTGTGGGCGGCGGTGGGGCACCAGTGGCCGTCCTACCTGGCGTATCTGGTGAGTTTTTCTACTATCGGGGCGGTGTGGCTGGAGCACAGTGCGATTACTGAGTATCTGGATCGAGCCGACGCGGTATTCGTTCGGTTGAACCTGCTGCTCTTGCTGGTCGTGTCCTTCTTGCCGTTTCCGACTCGCTTGTTGGCCGAGTACGTCAATGAGAACGGTGCAGAGCGTGTCGCGGTCACCATCTATGGGGTCAACCTTCTTCTGGCGTCGGTCCTCGTATCGGTTCTGTGGCGCTACGCCGTTCGGGAGCGCCTGGTGCGACCCGACGCGAGCGACACCGACGTACAAATGCTGACCCACCGGCTCACCCCGGGACTTGCCGGGTACCTGGTCTTGATTGCCCTTGGCCTGTTCCTGCCCGTCGTGGCGGTCATCGGATACCTCGCGATCGCGGTCTTCTTCATCCTGCCGATCCGGCAGGTTAGACGCGGTCAGAAGTGAATCCGTGAACGACGACACGTCCATGCGCGACGCCGATTCGCCCTCGGGACCACCCGTACCCGAGAGGTACTTTTGGCCTTTGGTCGCGTTGATCCTGGTGATTCTGCCGCAGGTGCTGATACCTGCCAGGCTTCGCGAGGGTCCGGTATTCATCGTGCCAATCGTCGAGGGTGTTGTAGTTCTCCTGTTGCTTCTCGTTGCGGCGAAACCTGGGCCGGTTCCGCGCGGAGCGCGACCTTTGATCTTGTCGTTGTTCGCGGTTCTGATCCTCGCTAACACCACGGCAGCCATCCGACTCGTCGTCGCTGTCCTAAGGGCCCTGCCCCCGGACGTGTCCCGGCCACCGTCACCCAACTCTTAGTGGGTGCGGCCCTCGTGCTGGCCGCGAACGTCGTCACCTTCGGCCTGCTCTATTGGCAACTCGACAGTGGCGGACCGAGCGGTCGGCTCCTGCACTCGCAGCCCTATCCCGACTTCCAGTTCCCTCAAACCGCTCACGGAAGGACTTGCGCCGCCGGACTGGCAGCCACGGTTCCCCGACCACTTGTACTTGGCGTTCACGAACATCGTTGCCTTCAGCCCGACTGACACTCTCCCGCTCACGCACCGCGTCAAAGGACTTATGGCGATTCAGTCGTTGATCTCCCTGGCGGTTCTGGTCGTGGTCATTTCCAGGGTCATCAACATCCTGCCGTCCTAACGGTTCGCCTGGGCGCAGGCGCCTCGGTGCCGAAAGTCTCTACGCAGAGATGCCCTTGGTCCCGCTCCCAGGCAGTCGCTCGGCCCCTGTGACTTCGCTCGGCCGAATCTAGGTTGGGTTTACAACGATTCATATTCGTCGAACACGAGGAGGAACCATGAGCAAGTCCGATGGCACTTTCGTCTACGTCGGGGCCTATCCCGACGAGGCATCGGCGCAGGCCGACTACGACGTGATCATTGCGCTGCATGCTGATGGCGCAGTCGGTGGATTCGATGCCGCCGTCGTCACGAAGGACAGCAACGGGAAGGTCCATGCCGCTAAGGACGAAACCTCGACCCGGGCTGGCGCTTGGGGTGGGATCGCTGTCGGTGCCGTCCTCGGCATCCTCTTTCCCCCGTCGCTGATCGGAGCTGCCGCAGTTGGTGGCGTGGTGGGTGGCGTTGGCGGCCACCTCTGGAAGGGCATGTCACGAAGCGATGTCAAAGAACTCGGTGACGTGATCGATGCTGGCCAAGCAGCGCTCGTGGTCGTCGGCGACGTGACCATCAGCGACGCGATCGAGAATGCTCAACTCAAGGCAATCAAGTCGACCCACAAAGAGGTCAACGCGTCTGTCAAGGACGTCGAGAAGCAGATCAAGGAAGCAAACAAGTCCTGATCAACGCCGTTGGTGGGCGTCTGGCCTGCGGTGCCATGGTTCGCGCCGACCGGCCAAACGCTCACCCGGGTCCGATCGTCTCTGATCAGAACCTCCGTCAAGGTGCGTACGCAGTCTTGCGCTACGTCAAGGGAAAGGTGAAGTTATGTCCGAAGGACGCCCGCTGCTCGAGACTCTCGCGGAAATGACCGCTGCATCGGTGCTGCATGCAGATCTTGAGGCCCGTGAACTCATGCTTGTTCGACTGGCCGGCCTTGTCGCAGTGCAGGCATCACCTGGCTCGTATTTCATAAATCTCGGGCCGGCCGCAGACACCGGCATCAGCATTGAGGATGCGCGCAGCCTTCTCATCGCGCTAGCGCCGATCGTCGGCGGGCCTCGTGTCGTTGTCGGGGCGGAGGCCATCACAGCCGCGCTGGGTTATGCGCTCGCAATCGACGAGTTGCTCAACGCCGAGGAGTAGGGCCCCGGAAGGTACGCAGTTGAGTTCTACGATGAAGCGACTGTTGTTTCCTTAGCATCCGTTTGCAATCAAGGAGCCTGCAACGATGGCAACCTCCAAATCGACCCTCGCTATTACTGCTCTCGTGGGGGCCGGTTTGGTCGCCGTTGTAGCAGTTGTGCGTCTCACGGCCGAGCACGAAGCGGTCAAAAAGGCCGTCGACGACATCGAAGGACGATTCGCCGGGCTGGACCCAGTTGAGCGAGTTGCTGTGCTCGTACGACTCTCGGTACACGCTCTTCGAGAGATCAAGGATCTGCGGTCCTAGGCCGGCGTGCGCCGACACGACAGATACCCGGATCAGGCGCGCCGTCCCTGCGCACTAACTGCCAACTCCGACGGAGGGTCCACGCACGCACTTCCCGCCGAGCCTCATTCGCTTGCCGTGGTCCGTTTGCCGCCCCTTGATGCCAGGGCGGCAAACGGACGACCGAGGAGGTCAGCCAGATGGCAGGTTCTTGCACTGACCGAACGTGTGACCACCGACTGTGTTGACTTCGCCGGGGAAGAAGCCCCCCGACACCGCCGGGGCCAGTCCCGTGCAGTAGAGGTTATGGCCGATCGTGTTTTCAACGATGAACATGGTCGGGGCCGGGTCGCCCGGGTCGTTCACCGTGATGTCGAACAGCCTCACGTTCTTACCCACGTGGTTGAACAGGACGCCGAGCCATTCGGTCGTCTGCCCGCCCACCGTGAGGTTGCCGCGGATCGTGTTGTTCTTGATCGACCACGGAATCATCTCGTTGCCACCGCCGAGCATCGTGACGTTCCCCTTGACCTTGACCCCGTTCAGCAGGAACAAAGCTGCGTCCCAGGCCCTGATGCTTCCCTTGACCGTGATGGTGGAGTGCCCATCCGGCTCAACCATGCAGGGATGTGCGGAGTTGCCGGTGTACGAGGTTGGCTGGCAGCCCAGGCCGACGAACGCGTTCGGAGCGGCATAGACATCGTGTCCGACGATGATCGTCGACGGCGCGCTTTGCGCGTCGAGGAAAGCCCCGGGTCGGACGATCACGTTCCCGATCACGTGGATGACCGCGTCAGCCGGTACATCACATGCGCCCTTGACTGTGATGCTGGAATAGGTGCCGGACGGGATGTCGATCAAGTTCCCTGTCGCGAAGTCACCGCCGGTGCACGTGAGTGGCATCGGCCTATGCCTTGGTGGACAGGCCCCGGCAGCCATGGCCGGTCCCGCCGACAGCACGAGCAGTCCGGCCGCGGAAACCGTCGCGGCCAGGACACTGAGACGCCTACGTGTTCCCATGAGTTGTGCCCTTTCTGTGGCGGCCCCTGCGAGGGGCCGAACGGGCCCGGTGTACACCCGATTCGCGCTGAGGGTGTGACCACTGTTGCGTGGGCGTACATGCGACCAACCGGCGTTACAGGATCGTGACCTATCCCACACGAGGGGTGCGTCATCGGTGACGCACGGTGCCCGGTTGACCGTTAGGCCTTGACCGGCGGGTCACGATGCCGCTACCTCGTGCCACCACGTGCTCGTTAAGGCAACCGCGGCGTATCGCACCGGCCACCAGTGGTCGCACAACCCCGTGAGCCGTCCACGGGCCGCGCTTATAGCCTGAATAAGTGGGTCACTCGGATGGCAGATGCCGGAGCTCGAGATCGATACTCGTCACGGGTTTGGCAGTCCTCCCGTTGATGATCGCGGGATGCGCATCCTCGTCGAATACTGCGAGTGGTCCAAGCGCTCCGGTTGTAATCGGAACGCCGAGCGTTAGTTCCAGCCGTAGCTCGCAGCCGGTGCCAAGCAGCGGTGACGTGGTCGACATCGCGATACCCCCGGCGGTAGCCGACCTGCCCCTGGTAAATCAGGACGGGAAGACCGTCACGCTTGCCTCCCTTCACGGCAGGACGGTGGTGGTCAGTCCGAACCTGACCCTGTGTCAGGAATTCTGCCCGTTGATCAGCGCAAACCTTCGAGTGGTCGATCGCAGCGTTAACGCATCTGGACTGCAGAGTGACGTGGACATCATCGAGGTGACGGTGGACCCACAACGTGATGACCTGCATCACCTCAAGGCATACCAGGCGCTTTTCGGTGTCGAGCCGAACTGGAATTTCCTGCGCGGGAGTTCCACCCAGATCGCATCGTTCTGGAAGGCGTTCGATCTCAGCTATTCCAAGACGGCCAACGATCCGGAAAATCTGCATCCGCATGACTGGCTAACCGGCGCTTTGATGACGTACGACGTCGATCACCAGAACATCGTCTACGTCATCGGTCCTGATGGCGACATCAATTGGCTGATCGAAGCGGCCCCCTACGTCAACGGCGCGCCGATCCCGGCCACCCTGACGAAGTTCCTCGACGCCGACGGCATAAAGAACAAAAACACTTTGTCCAACCCCGACTGGACCGCCCAGGATGTGGAGCACGCAATCGCTTACGTCTCTGGCCAGCCCGTGAAGACGAATTAGCCCCTGCCGGAGGGCGCTAGGCGTGCAGGTCACGTCGCTGAAAGGCAAGTATCCCTAGCACGGTCAGCGCTAGACACACCCCGAGAAGAACGGCGCAGCCGATGACACTGATGCCGTTGGTCAACGGATCGTTGCCGAGGTACCACCACCACAGCGACAGCGGTCGCACTGGTCGCAGCCACTCGATCGATCCGGCGAGGCCGTAGACCAGGTACGAGATAAACACGTAGGCCGCTAGCGCCGATAAGGCGATGACCCGGCGACCGGTCCATGCTCCGACTGCCTGTGCCCCTGCGGCGAGTGCTATCGCGAACAACCCCATCTGTAGGCAGACCGCGACGATCCGAACCTGTGACAGGTCCAGCCCAACGGCGTGATTGAGCGCGGCGAGTGGAATCCAGGTCGAGACCGCGAGTGCTGCCACTCCTATCGCGACGGCTGCGGCCTTGGCGACATACGCGGACCAGCGGGCCAGTGGCTGAGCCAAAAGCAGATCCAGGGTCCGATCCTCTTCCTCGCCGGCCAACGCGCCCGCACCTCGGCCTAGCGCGAAGACCAAGAGCACGACTGGCAGGAAGAACGCGAAGATCTGGGTGGTCAGGTAACCCGTTGGGGAGGTGAGCTCTGAACCACCCAGCAAGCCTTGAACGGTGGGTGACAAGTCGCCATAGATCGAGTTCAAGTCGGGACTGTCGCGGACGGACGGATACACGGCCACGATCACCGCGACCAGCAGCAGCACCGAGCCGGACCAGACGGCCAACGACAATCGACGTAATCGGAGTTCGCTGAGCGTCAGTCCCATCGTTGACCTCACGCCTCGTCGGGCGTTGGATCCGACTCGTCGTAAGCCGCGAAGAACGCGTCCTCGAGGTCCGCGTGCCCGATGTCAAGGGCGACCAATGACACGGTGGACAGCGCGCCAATGAGGTCATCCGGAGAACCGCTCAGCGCGCAGGTGAGATCTGCACCGTTGACCTCAACTTCCCGGACACCCGCGAGGTGCGCCAGGCGTTCACACAGAGGCACCAGGTCTGTCATCGATGAGGGGCGGATCCGAACTCGACGGCGCGCACGGGCCTGAATATCGGCCAGCCGATCGAAAGCGGCGATCCGGCCTTGGCGCATCAGAACGACGCTTCCCGCGACAGCCTCCACTTCGCTCATGACGTGGCTGGACAGCAGGACCGTGGCCCCGTTGTCAGTGGCCTGCCGTGCCAACGTGGCGAACTGCCGTTGCAGAAATGGGTCGAGACCGCTCGTCGGCTCGTCGAGTACGAGCAGGTCGGCGCGGGGTGCGAACGCGAGCACCAGCCCAAGCTTCTGCTTGTTGCCCTTAGACAGATCGCCGACTCGACGACCCAGGTCGAGTTGAACCATCTCGGCCAGCTCGTTGACGCGGGCACGGTCACCCCGTGAGCGGGTGAAGGCGAACCGTCGAACGATCTCGTGTCCGGTGAGTCGCGGTGGCAGTACTAGTTCGCCGGGCAGGTACGTCGTTCGGCGTCTGATCTCGACGCTGCGACGACGCGAGTCCATCCCCAAGACCAGCAAGCGACCGGAGGTAGGTCTGATGAAGTCGAGAATGGTACGCATCAGTGTGGTCTTGCCAGCACCGTTCGCCCCGACCAGGCCGATCACCTGACCGCGCGGCAACTCCAGGTCGACGTCAACGACTCCACGGCTGCGACCGTAACTCTTCGTCAGTTGCACCGCGTCTAGTGCCAAGTTCTGTGTCGTCACGCGGTCCCCCTCGACGTCTTCAGGATGCAATCCTGCCAGCGCTGATCCCTGAGTGAGCCATCCGAGCATGTCACCGGCGTCATCAAGGACGACTGCTGCAGTGACCCCGGTCTCGGCTACCAATGAATTCGGTGAATGCGAGGAAGACATGAACCGCAAGCCGGAAACGACAACCAAAGTTTACTGCGAACGGTGCCACCTCAACGCCGTGAGCCCCCGTTCGGTGCTACCCACAGGTTGGCAGGTGTTCGTCACGGATGATGCACAAGTACCCGTGTGCCAGCGCCCTCAGTGCGCAAGGGACAGCGGGACGATCGACCGCCTGGATCAGACCACCGCTCACATTGATCGCCACGCACGCCCCGGCCGTGCAGCGCTCACCTAGTGGCAGTGAGCCACCCGAACTCGCTGGCAATCCTCACGCCGAGCCCTGGAGCGTCTGCATCTGCGTAGGCGTTTTCGAGCACCTGTGTGAACTGCTCCTCGCCGATCTGTTCGATGGCGGGAAAGGAAGGCCCCGCGGACAAGGCCGCACGGGTGAAGGTGTCCAGGTCGGGGAACTCGTTGGTCACTGTCACGGCACCTCGAGCGAGTGCCCGTAACCCTGCGGACTCAAGCATTGCCTCGGCGACCCCCGGACGGCCCGTCCGGCCTTGATCCAGGGTTGCCTCGACGTGCGATGGCGGACTGTTCTGAGCCACCGCCATGAAGTAGGGCAGCAGGCCGAGCCGTTTAGGTGAACCCCAAAACGTCATGCCAAACGTTCCGCCGGGTTTGAGGACCCGTGCGGCCTCGGCGACCGCCGGCTCGCACCCCAACCAGATCGAGTTGAAGGCGGTCACCACATCGAACGTGGCGTCCTCCCACGGCAACGCGTCCATGTCGCCCACCCGCAGATCCGCATCCGGGGTGCGGGCCCGGGCAATCTCAAGCAGCGCGGCTGATGCATCCAGTCCGGCCATCACTGCTCCGCGGTCGGCGGCGAGCCGAATGGCGAAGCCCGAACCACACCCGATGTCGAGGACTGACGTTCCATCAGTCACGCCGCTTGATGGACATGGTCTGGTTCGCCGGACGGGCGTACGGCTCGAACAGGTAGGCCCACTCACGTGCGCGAGAACCCCACGCCTCGCCGGATGACTGCCAGTCCATGTCCCCCTCCAGCCCGCCAACCGGGCCAGCAGACGGTCGCAGCCTCAGGATGACCCACGCCGCACCAGAGCGCTAGACGTACGAGCCGAGCGTTGGATCGCGGCGGCTAAAGATCCCCGATGAGTTCACGGAGCGATTTCGTGTACGCGTCGAGTGCTGCCCGGCCGAGGTGGGTCAGGGTCACCGAGGTCCGCGATGCGACTCCGTTGTCGGTCTTCGCGGTGACGATGTAGCCGGCGTCTTCGAGCTTGCGTAGGTGGGTGATCAGGTTGCCCGGGGTGAGGCCGATCATGTCCTGCAAGCGGGTGAAGGACAGTCCGTCGCCATCGTGCAGAGTCGCCAACGTCACCACGATCCGCAGTCGTGCCGGGGCGTGGATAAGCGGGTCGAGCGGATCGGCGCTCACCTGTCCATCGGTCATGCGCGCTTGAGCAAGATGAATTGGGCGGCGGCGTCAGCGAGGAATATGACGCAACCGCCGATCGCGACAAACCCCCACGCGCCCACGGGTCCGGCGAAGGCGCTTGCCGCGCACAGGGCGATTCCGGCGACTGAGACTCCGAAGAGCGGCCAGTCTTCGCGCGTGGCCGCAATGCCGGCGCCGAGGGCGCCGAGAACGATCAATGGCATGGTGGCGGCGTACACCCCGTACACGATCGAGAAGCTCACCCCGAGGTATCGCAGCGCCCCTTGAAACGCGAACACCCCTACATACGTGGCTGCCAACGCGAAGGCTTGACCGCGCTGCTGCCGGCGGACTGGTCCGCTGATGCCACTGCGCGCGCGCTTGGCGACCACGGATCCGGCGATCGACACGATGAACACGAGTGCGTAGAAGATGATGAGCGCGGTCCCAGTTGGTCCGACGTATGGGTTCTGGCCCAGCACCGACAACCACATGACGCCATAGGCCACGAGGAAGAATGCAGCCGCGCCGACAAGTAGCAGCGGCTTATCGGGATTGAGTTGACGTCGAGCCTGTCGCTGGGCCTCGTCGATGAGCGCCGCGGCAGATTGCGGGTCGAGGGCGGCCTCTTGGTCGGCCTGGTCGGTGTCGTCTGTGTCGTGTGAGCCGTTCATCAGCCCCTCCGTATCCTGGCTTTGCGTTGCAAAGTACGCTGCTTTGCGACGCAAAGTCAAGCTATTGGCGGGCCAGACGAATGCCGCTTCGTTGAACCGGGGCTGTCTCGCCCTATACGCGGTGAGGGTTCGCCACTAGCGTCTAGGCGTCTCGATGTCAGAGTCAGCGCTGACGCCCGGGTGACCACTCCCAACTGGCCTCAACGCAAGGAAAGAAGACTCATGTCAGACGTCTTGATTATCGAATTTAAGGGTGTCGGCGAAGCTGACTACCAAGCAGTGAACAAGCACCTCGGCATCGATGAAAACGGCGAGGGTTCGTGGCCGTCACCGCTGCGAAGCCACACTGCCGCGACCAGCGATTCCGGCCTCGTTGTCGTTGAAGTGTGGGACTCCAAGGAAGCACAAGCCGCGTTCATGGCGCAGTTGGGCCCGGCACTGGGTGCGGCAGGAGTTCCCGAGCCGACTCGGATGGAATGGCTGACCCCAATCGGTCAACACAACGCCTGACGTAGGGACTTGGCTAGTCGCCGATGACGGCTCGGACCTTCGTCGTTAACGCGTCGGTCCAGCCGCTGGGCTGTGTCACTGCGGCCCAGGCGTCGACGTACTCCTTCTGGTACACGTGTCCGTGTGAGTCGGGGACGCCGGTCGAGAAGACCATGTCCGCGGTCACTTGCCAGAACGTCACCCACGGCAGCCAGTGCATAGCCGGCAGTACGTCGGCACCGCGCGGCTCGCGCAACCAGTCCGGCTCGGTGAACATCAAGTGCGGCGACCACCAGACAATCGGGTCAGACGCGTGTTGCAGATACAGCACGCGCGGGGAAGCCCAGGTCGTCTCCGGCTGGGTCAGGTCGTTCGGAGTCGCGGCCCATCGCACGGCCTCGCCCTGCTGATACACCGGTAGTCGCTCCGGCGACCCGGCATCGCGGCTCTTCACGAGCGAGGACCAGAGCGGGGTGAAGTTCGGTGTGCCCGCAAGCACCGCACCTGCCGTTCGTTGACGCATCTCATCGAGCGACGAGAAGCCTGCTTGCGATCCGAACGAGCCAAGACTCTCGCCGAAGACGTAGACATTAGGTCGATGATCTGCGGGCAACTTGGACCATTCGTCGTACACGCCGTCGACTAGCGATACGCCAGCCTCTTCCGCTTTCGATTTGTCGACGAGGAAGGACAACCAGCTCGGCAAGTACGAGTACTGCATCGCAACCGTCGCGATATCTCCGTCATTGACGTATTCCGACGCGTCAACCGAAGCCGGGTCCACCCAGCCGGTTCCCGTCGTAGTCGCGATGACCAGCGTCTTGCGATCAAAGGCCCCCGCACGTTCGAGGTCTTTCACCGCGAGATCGACGCGTTCGGTGGTCGTAGGAGCAGACGCCAGACCCGCATAGACACGGATCGGCTCTAGCGCCGTGCGACCAGTCACCGCTGCGATGTCGGAAGCGGTTGGACCCTTCCCGACGAAGTTGCGTCCTTGCCGTCCGAGTGAATCCCACGTGATCAACGAGTCAGGGCTGCCCGAACGCGTTGGCGCGGTGGGTTCGACCGCGCCCGCATTGGTCGTGGTGTCGCGCACGCTGAAGATCGCGTTGCACACCGCGACGAGGCCACGGAAGATGACGCCGGTGAAGATACCGATCACGAGCAACGTCACCAGGACTACTGCAATCGTGCGAGCCAGCCACAGCGGCAGGCGTCCAACCGTGTGCCGGATGATCCAGCCCGAGAGGTGTCGAAGCGCGCGACCCAGTCCGACCAGTCCAACGAAGACAAGCAGTCCAACGAGCAGGATGAGCACGACGTCGTAAGCGGCCGGCGCGGGCACGTCCATCAACTCGTGGATCTGCACCTGCCAATGCCAACCAAGCAGGAGCGTGACGATCGCGAAGACTCCGCCTGCGATGCCGAGCACCAGCCACGAGCGCTTGCGCAACGTCGCGCTGGGCTCCCAGTGAGTCAGCCGACGGACTGCCCACGCGATCGCTTCGCCGATCCCGTACCCGAAGGAGCCAGCGACGCCGGCGACCAGGCCTTGAAGAATCGGGGTGCGTGGCAGGAGCGACGGGGTGAACGACGAGCCGGCGAGCAACAAGCCGAGGAGAACACCACTCCAGCCGTAGTGGTAGCGCCGCCACCAATGGTGGGTCGCCGTGCTGGCGGGACTCGGAGTCGCCTCAACTGCCTCGGACAACGTCGTTCCTAACGTTCGCGGCCCAGAACCGGTTGCTGCGCCGGGACACTAGCCGAGATCGGGCGGGATCACGGGGACCGCGCGCTGCTTGCCGGCGTCTAAGGACAGACTGATGCGTTGTGCGCGACGAGATCGAGATCCCGACCGCCGGTCCACCGACGCGGGACCGGGTCTGGGCTGCCATGTGCGGCAGCCTGCTTGTCCTGGCGGTCTGGGACACGCTGGTTCGGCCAAACCTCGCGCAGGAGTGGCACACCCTTGGCGGACTCCTTGTGGCCGTGCTGTTGCTCGGCGTCGCCTGGTGGTCGGGGCTTGGCCTGGCCGACCTAGGCCTTGAACCTGGGAGGCTGCGTTCCGGGCTGGCTTGGGGCGGCGCAGCATTCGGACTCGTTGTCCTCGTGCTTGTGATTGGCGTGGCCATCCCGGCGACGCGTGCGAACTTTCATACCTCGCGAGGCGCAGTTGGCTTGGGGACTCTGCTCTTCGAGGTCCTCATCACCATTCCGTTCGGGACGATCCTGGTCGAGGAGATTGCGTTTCGCGGCGTCCTGCTCGGCATGTTCGGTCGACTGACCTCGCCGGTGTGGGCGGTGGTGTGGTGCTCGTTGATATTTGGTATCTGGCACGCAGACGGCGTGATCCGTGGCACCAGCGGCAGCGTCGTGCATGTGGCGGCCGCGACGGCAGGCACGATCCTGGTGACGGCCGGTGCTGGGGTTGCGTTCTGCTGGCTTCGGCTGATGTCGCGAAGCTTGCTGGCTCCGTTCCTCGCGCACCTCGCGACCAACACCCTCGGCCTGGTCGCTGTCTGGCTCGTCGTCCACTAGCCACCCTTTGCTATCCAGACGACGCCTTGCTATCGAGAAGGTTCTTTGCCAGCGGCCGGCGCAGCGCATAGTGCAATAGGCATAGCAAAGTTGAATCGCGTGCGTGATGTAAAGGAGACTTGACACCGCAAGGACTGTCAAGCATCCTTGACACATGGAGAACCGGGTGAACGAGCTGAGGACGGCGGCAGGGCTGTCTCAAGGCGACCTGGGCAAGGCGCTGGGCGTCTCACGGCAGACCATCAACTCGATTGAGAACGGGCGCTACTTGCCCTCGCTGCCGCTGGCCCTCGCGATTGCACGCAACTTTGACGCTCGCGTTGAGGACATCTTCATCGCGGATGAGGGGTGATTGAGATGACGACATCTCGCTTGGCCGGGCACCGGCTGGCGGTCGTGTGGGTCTTCGTCGTGGCGGGTGGTGCGCTCGCCACTGCTACCTGGCTCGGTGGCGCCCATGGCATTGCTGTTGCCGTGTTGGTCTTCTACGCCATCTGCTCGATCGTGGCCTACTTGTGGGCTGGCAGCGACAGCGATGTGGGGGCAATCCTGCGCCAAGGCGGTGACGAGCGCCAGAGCCGGATCGATCGGGACGCGACCGCGATTGCGGGACTGGCGATGCTGGTACTCGCTGTCGCGGGTGCAATCGTGTCGGCCGCGGTCAACAATGGCGACATCGGTGTGTACGGACTGTTCGGTGCGGTGGGCGGAGTGACCTACGCAGTCTCGCTCTCTGTTCTGCATCGTCGCCACTGACCCGCTTACCAACCGTCGCGCAGGACCTGGTCTAAGCAGTCGACAACGAAGTCGGCAGCATCCATCGTCAGACACATGGGCGGCTTCATCTTCAGCACGTTCGCGCGTTCGCCGGTCGGTTGGACTATGACGCCGAGCTCGCGCATTCGTTCACAGATCGCGTAGCACTCCGCCGTAGCTGGCTCGAGTGTCTCGTGGTCGCGGACCAGCTCGACGCCTTGGTAGAAGCCCATGCCGTGAACGGTGCCAACAATCGGATAGCGATCCGCAAGCTCACGCAGCCGAGTGCCGAGGTGGTCGCCGACGCGCGCCGCGTTGGTCTGCAGTCCTTCATCGCGGATGACGTCGAGCACAGTCATACCGACCACGCACGAGACCGGGCTCCCCCCGGCGGAGGAGAAGAACGACCCCTCCTCGGCAAACGCCTCGGCAATCGCGCGCGTTGTGATGACCGCACCCAGCGGGTATCCGTTGCCCATCGACTTGGCGACCGTGATGATGTCCGGCATCGCACCAGCCTGATCGAACGCCCACCAGTAGTGCCCGAGCCGCCCGTACCCGACCTGAACCTCATCGGCGATGCACAGCCCGCCGGCCGCCTGCACCGCGTCGAAACAGCCGGCGAGATAGCCGTCGGGCAGCACGACTCCGCCAGCGTTGCCCAGCACTGGTTCGCAGATGAAGGCAGCGGGTGACTTTCCGTCGGTCTGCATCTGTGAGATCAGCACGCGCATCTCGCGCACGTAGTCGGGCCCGGACTCCGGGCCACGGAAGCGGCCACGGAAGGGGTTGGGCGCGTCTGCCAGGTGCACCCAGTCGGGGCGACTCGCAAGCGCCGACGGGTTGTCGTAAAGCGAAGTGGTCACAGCATCCGAGCCGATAGTCCAGCCGTGATACGCCTCGCGAACGGCGATTACGTCACGACGCCCGGTCGCGACTCGCGCGATGCGTAGGGCAAGGTCGACCGCCTCGGAGCCGCTGTTGACGAGGAAGACCTCATCGAGACCGTCCGGCGAGATGGCGGCCAAACGCTGCGAGAACTCGGCGATGGCGGCGTAGTGAAAGCGCGAGTTGGTGTTGAGCAGGTGCATCTGTCGCTCGACTGCATCGGCCAGCCGCGGATGTGCATGTCCGATCGCTGCAACGTTGTTGACCATGTCGACGTAGGCCCGACCGCTTGTATCGAACATGTGCTCGCGCCAGCCGCGCTCGATCTGCATCGGCTGGCGGTAGTAGTGCTCCTGAACGTTGGCCAACGATGTCTCGCGCTGGTCCATCAGCGCTGCTGCCGCGTCGGTCGCGATTGCGGCGGGGGTCGCGTACTTCAGACCCAGCAGCGCCGACGGATCTGGGCATAGCGCGAGCCAGCCGGGCGCGGTGGTCGCAGTCGCGAAGTCAGGCGGACTGAGCGCGGGGTCGACGCACAACTGGACGTGCACGTCGCCACTTTCATCAACGTGGCCCACAGGTGCGCCGAGCGGAATGATCGAGTCGGGCCTGATGCCCCCGATCGGTTGCACGCCGTTGAGGTGGAGCCGTCCGGCTGGAGTGTCGAGAGCAAGTGCAGTCGAAGTCGACCATGCGAGGGTGCACTCCCACGGGGCGACCGCTTCGGTCTGCGGCGGCAGGGCCAGATCGATGCCCAGTGCGTAGGTGGCTGGCTCCTGCGACTCCAAGAGTCGTGAGCGCGTCAGCCGCGGTTCGGCGTACTTGGTAGCAGCGTGACCCGCCCGGTGCAGCAGGGTGCGCTCGATCGTTGGCTCCTGGAAGCGGCCGTTGTTGAGTTCCTCGCTCGTCGACGACAGGTCGATAAGCGCTACATCTCTGACTGCGGGGAACAGCCGACCTCCGGACGCGACTGCGTCAGCGGCCTCGCGTTGGGCGCGCGAAGTCTCAAAGCCCAACGCCGCGCGAACGCTCGCCTCGGCGAGGGCCAGTGGCACCGCACGTGCACGCCGAAAGATCGCCCACTCAGAGGCCAGCGGCTCAAGCACCGACGGGTTGTCGGGATCCAACCGCGCCTGGTGCTCGCCGCTCACGACCAGAACCGCACCGCGGAGGATGACCAACGGCCACAACGCGGTGATCTCGTCATCACTAAGCGCTACCTCGAGATTGAACGACTCGATCGCGGGCAGCACCGCGAACGGGTCGTCTGGCATGTGACGCAGCAGCGCTGCACACAACACCGCGATCTCTCCCACTCGGTACGAGCGCGCAAGGTCGCCGAAGTCGATGACGCCGTCCGCGTACACCTGCCCCGACTCGTCATAGTGACCGACCATGTTGTCGTCGCTGAGGTCCCCATGAATGGCCTGCACGGGAAGTCGAGCGCGTACTGATTCGAGGGTCGCGAAGGCTTCAGCCACCACCGACTCCAACGACGCGCGTGCTTCGGGATCGCCGATTGACGGCGCGAGCGCCTCGATGACCGCATGCGCGCGACGCAAGTCCCATTGCACAACCCGACCCAGCCCCGGATGGTCGAAGGAGCTCAACGAGTCGCACACGCGTCCAGCAATCGCGCCGATCCGCGCGACGACAGCGGGGGCGAAGTAGTCGCACTCCGACAGCGGCGTGCCGTCGACAAAACTCAACGCCCGCAGCGGCAACGAGTCTGGACCGTCGACGACCGAATACAGAAGGCAGCCGTCCAGCCCAGCGATCGGCACGGGAGTCGCGATGCCGATCGATGCGTTCGCGATGTGTGTGAGCGCGGCGTTCTGCGCCTCGATTGCCGAGGAGCCCCAGCCCTTGTTCGCGATCTTTATGACGCGCGAGCCGTCACCCGCCTCGATCAGGTAGTTGCGGTCTTGGTGACTGCCTAGTTCTCGTACTGGACCCTCGATGCCGTATTTCTCACGTGCGACCGTGGCCGCCGCCTGCGCATCAACGCGCGGTCGGGGTGCGATCTCTAGCAAGTCGCTCACGCGCGCGCTTTGCCTCGTTGGCGCGCGCAGGTCTTGCACGTGCCAAAGATCTCGAGGGTGTGGCTTACATCAACGAAGTCGGCCTCGGCCGCGACCTTGTCGGCCCAGCGTTCGACCGCTGGCCCTTCGACCTCGACCGTCCGCCCGCAGTTCCTGCATACGAGATGGTGATGGTGTCCTGAGCTGCATCGCCGGTAGGCGGTCTCGCCATCTGCTGTGCGCAGCAGGTCGACCTCGTGGCTGTCGGCCAGAATCTGTAGTGACCGGTACACCGTCGTGAGCCCGACGCTCTGGCCGCGTTCCTTGAGCAGGTCATGGACCTGCTGGGCACTGTGGAAGTCGTCAAGCTCTTCCATCAGCGCAGCGACTGCCGCCCGCTGGCGCGTCGTGCGGACAGCGGGTCCGGTTCCGGTGATCGGCACGGCATCAGCCTAACCACCCCCGGCTTGACAGTCGATAATGAAATCCGATTTCATTACGGGGTGGCGAAGATCGGCGGTTGGCTGACGAGCGGGGTGCTTGTGTTCGCCGTGATTGCGACCACGAGCGCATGCACCACAGCGGATGCCAGGGACCGTGACGGGGCCATCCAGGTGGTCGCGGCCGAAAGCTCGTGGGGCAGCATCGCTGCGCAGCTAGGTGGCACACACGTCGACGTCACGAGCATCGTCGTCAATCCCGATGCGGACCCGCACGACTACGAGCCGACGACGCGCGACAGCCGCGAGCTCGCAAGTGCGGACGTAGTGGTCATCAATGGACTGGGCTATGACTCCTGGGCCAGCAAAGTTGTCGCGGCCAATCCGAACCCGAACCAGACCGTGCTGACCGTCGGCGATGTCCTCGGTCTGCCGAGTGACAGCAATCCACATCGTTGGTACAACCCGAGCGACGTATTCGCGGTCGCCGATTCGATCACTGCCGCGTATCAACGATTCGATCCCACCAACGCGGCCTACTACGCGCAGCAGAAGGTGTCATTCGACACGACGTTGACCGCCGACTATCGCGCCACAATCGCGCGGATCAAGTCTGGCTTCGGGGGTACCGCGGTGGGCGCGTCTGAGTCCATCTTCGCGATGCTCGCCCCGGCGCTCGGACTCCATCTGGTGACCCCGACTCGTTCCTTCGCGCGATCACTGAGGGCAGCGACCGTATCGGCCGCGGACAAGCGGACCATCGATCGCCAGATCGCGCACGCCAGATCACGATCTACGTCTACAACAGCCAGAACGCGACGCCTGACGTCCAGGCGCAGCTCCGCCAGGCCGTAGCCGAGGGCATTCCGGTTGACGACGATCACCGAGACGATGGCGCCGGCAGAGCGCGACGTATCAGCAATGGCAGGCCGACAGTTGCCCGGCATCGAACAGGCGCTTACCGAGCGAAGGCGCAGGCCATGACGACCAGAGCACGACAACGTCATCGAGCTTCCGCGATGCCGCCGTGACGGTCGGCGGGCGCACGATCTGGAGCGACGTCAATCTGGACGTCGCCCAGGGCGAATTCGTCGCCATTCTGGGACCGAACGGCGCCGGCAAGTCGACGCTCATCAAGGTGATCCTCGGGCTGATTGCCGCTTTCGGCCGGCACGCGCGCGTCCTCGGTCGGGCCCCGGCGAGGCACAGCGGGGAGATCGGCTACCTCCCCCAGCGCCGCAGCTTCGACGCCAGCCTGCGCATGCGCGGGGTCGACATCGTGCGGCTCGGATTGGACGGCACGCGTTGGGGTTTCCCGCTGCCGCGCGCGGCGGTGCGAGCATCGCGCAGCCGCCGCCGACGGATCGACTGCGAGCTGGTCGAGCTCGTCGGCGCCCAGACGCCTATGCCGACGCGGCCCATCGGCGAGCTCTCCGGCGGCGAGCAGCAGCGGCTGCTGATTGCGCAGGCGCTGGCTCACGTCCGGCGACTGCTCCTGCTCGACGAGCCGCTCGACAGCCTCGACCTGCCCAACCAGAGCCTCAGTCGCCGCGCTCTCAGCTGACATCTGCGCTCGCGAGAGCGTCACCGTGATGATCGTCGCCCATGACGTGAATCCGATCCTGAGCCAGCTCGATCGGGTCATCTACGTGGCGCAGGGCAGTGCGCGTTCAGGGCTCGCCGAAAGATGTCATCACCAGTGAGACGCTGAGCCGCCTGTACGGCACGCCCGTCGAGGTCTTGACGACGTCAAGCGGGGCCGCTGGTCGTGGTCGGTCCAGCCCGACACCGGCGTCCCGCCTCACCACCACGGCGACGAGGCGCACCCATGACAGCGCCGGACCTCACGTGGAACGTCGTCGCCGACGTCCGGCATCTGCTCGCGTTTCCCTTCATGCAGAACGCCATGCTCGGCCGGGACGATCGTCGCGGTGCTCGCCGCAGTCGTCGGCTGGTTCATGGTCCTACGCGGGCAGTCGTTCGCCGGCCACACGATGTCGGTCGTCGGCTTCCCGGGCGCGGCAGGAGCCGTCCTGGCTCGGGCTGTCAGCAGCCACGGGGGCTATTTCACGTTCTGCATCGCGGCTGCGCTGATCCTCGCGGCGGTGCCGCAGCCCGGTCGCGCCGCGGCCGCGAGGAGTCATCCGTCATCGGCGCTCTGCAGGCCTTCGCACTCGCGCTGGGCTTGCTCTTCGTCAGTCTTTTCAAGGGTTTTCTGGGTGGAGTCAATGCGCTGCTGTTCGGTAGCTTCCTCGGGATCACCAACTCTCAGGTGGTGACGCTGCGGTGCTGGCGATCGGCTGGGCTCGCCGTGCTCTGCGGTCATCGGGCGGCCGCTCGTCTTCGCCTCGGTGGATGCCGATGTGGCTGCCGGCCGCGGGGTGCCCGCCCGGCTGCTGTCGGCCGCGTTCCTGCTGCTGCTTGCCATCACGACCGCCGAAGTCAGCCAGCTCACCGGCGCGCTGCTGGTCTTCGCGCTGCTCGTGGTGCCGGCCGCGGCGGCCCAGCGCTTGACCGCCGACCCTCTGCGTGTCGCTGTCGCTGGCTGTCGTCATCGGCGTGCTGTCACCTGGCTCGCGCTCGGCGTCGCCTACTTCTCGGCGTTCCCGATCGGCTTCTACATCACGTCTTTCGGATTCGTGCGTCTATCTCGGTCGTGTCGGTTGGCGGCCCGGCGGCGGTGCGGCAGGCGCGCCGGTGCATCCGAAGCTGCCGGCAGCGCCCGACGACACTTTGCAGGCTGCCCGCATGAGCGAGTTCATCGCCCACGCGTTGCTCGCCGGGATACCTTCATTGCTCTCGGCCAGGCTGGTCGGTTTCTTCGTCGTGCTTGCGCGGACAGGTGTTCGCTGGCGACGCGCTCTCCCATGTCGCGTTCACCGGCGCCCTGGCCGCACTGCGCTGGGGTATCGACCCGCGCGTCGGGCTCTTCGTCGCGTGCATCGGATTCGCCGGCGATCTTCGGCCGCGCTCGGCGATCGGGGGCAAGGCCGACGATGTCGTCATCGGCACAGTCTTCGCCTGGATCCTCGGCCTGGGCGTGCTTGTCCTGTCGCTCTACACCGCGTGCGCGCGTGCGGGAGGCGACGGCAAAGCCGGGGTGACCGTGCTGTTCGGTTCGATCTTCGGCCTTAGCGAGCCAGGCGTTTGTCGCGGCTGGCATCGGGCTGTGGCGTCACGGTGGCTGCTGGCTCGGCCGCTGCTCTTCGCGACGATGGACCAGACCGTCGCCGCGGCACGAGGTGTCCCTGTTCGCCTCCTGGGAGTCGGTTTTCTCCTAGTAGTAGGCGCAAGCGCGGCGGAGGCAACGCAGGCAGTGGGAGCCCTGCTTCTCTTGGGCCTGCTGGCCGCCCCCGCAGGTGCCGCACAACGACTGACATCGAGCCCTTACGTGGGAATGGCACTGTCGTGCGGACTCGCGGTGATCGCGATGGTGGGGGGTCTGGCGACGAGTTACGTCGCCCCCACGCTTCCGCCTAGCTTCGCGATCCTCACGATCGCGACCGGTGGGTACGCCATCACATTCGCGGTACCTCGGCGTCGCAACCGCAGATTCGCACCAGTCACCTAGTCGGCATTACCCTCCCGTGGTGGATCGGCGAACCCTGATGAGTTTGTTCGCGCTGGGGACGTTGGGTGTGCTCACGGGGTGTGCGAACGCCGAGGAGACTGCAGCCGGCACCGGCGGCCCTGTCCCGATCGATCCGCCTGATCCGACCAGCACGCCGAGTCTGACGGCTCCGCCGACGCGTCCGCCTCTGACTGCGTCATCGCCCACGCAGTCCTCGACGTTGGTCGGCACCCGATTCACCCCAGGTCCCTCACTGCCCGGTATCCCGTCGGCGCATCCTGGGGATAGTCGAGTGCTGTTCAACGCACCCGTCAAAGGGACCAAGCAGATCGCGCTCACGATCGATGATGGATACAACGCCGACGTCGTCAGCGCGTACATCGACTTCGCGCAGCACAGTCCGACTGCCGATCACGTTTTCCCCGAACGGCTGCTTTCAGTCGAAGTGGAAGCCGCACGTCACGCAGCTGAGGCCGATGATCGAGTCAGGCCAGGTCCAGATCGGCAACCACACCTTCACGCACAAGGACATGGTGCGCGCCACCGATGCCGAGGTGGCACACGACATCAGTCACAACGAGCTGTGGGTGCAGAGCACGTTCGGCATCACGTCTCGCCCATATCTGCGCCCGCCCTACGGCGCCCATGACCCCCGCACCGACGCCATTGCCGGCGACCTGGGCTTCACCCAGATCCTGATGTGGAACGGCACCTTTGGGGACTCGAGTCTCATCAGTCCCAAGACGTTGGTAGCGCAGGCACGCCGCTGGCTGCAGCCGGGCAGCGTCTTCCTGGGACACGCCAATCACCCGACGATCACGGGCTTGTTCGACCAGATCACCGAACTCATCGCGGCCCGCCATCTGCAGCCAGTCACGGTGGACACGATGTTCGGCACCTCGCGCTCGGTCGGTTGACCCAGAACCTGTGCATCGCGCCACAAGAAATCAGTTGGGCCCAAATGATGGACGCGAGGGATCAAGAGTCCTAACGTCAGCCTCGTGCGGAGAGTTCAGACTCCCGCCGATGTGAGACGGGCCAGCCCCGACCCATCCCCGCCATCGACCGGGCGCCATCCAACCCTTCGCTCAGATTCTCGTGGCCCGAGTTCGTAACAGCCACGAGTGTCTGCGTTCACCTGTCGTGCTGTGACGAAGGGAGATTAGGTGGCAACGGTCAACGAAAGTGACGCTCCACTTCCCCAGAATGTCCAAGCGCCTGCGGATCCAGGGATCGCCGACCCGGCGCCTTTGGGTCTTGCTGGATTCGCGCTGACGACGTTCGTGCTCAGTTGCGCGAACGCTAACTTGGTCAATACGGCTGCCGGCTTCGGTTCGGTGCTGGGGCTGGCCTTGGCGTACGGCGGCATCGCCCAGTTGCTCGCCGGCATGTGGGAGTTCCGGAAGGGCAACACGTTCGGAGCCGTGGCGTTCTCGTCTTACGGCGCCTTCTGGATCTCGTTCTGGTGGCTAGTGAGTTACGACTCGACTTCGCTCGCTGCGCCGCACGTGCTTGCGGTCTGGTTGCTCGCCTGGACAATCTTCACCGGCTACATGTGCATCGCGTCCATGCGTGTCAGTGGTGTGGTTTTCGCCGTCTTCTTCGTGCTGTTCTTCACGTTCTTGTTCCTGTGCCTTGGTGCTTGGGGCAACCACGAAGGACTCACCAAGTTCGGTGGATGGCTCGGACTGATCACTGCGGTGCTGGCTTGGTACGGGTCCTTCGCCGGCGTCACCAACTTCACCTTCAAGAAGAACGTGATCCCAACGTTCCCCTACACGGGGCAATAGTCCCCGACTCTTTCCCGACAGCGACAAAGACGAGACAGGAGAAACGATGTCTGACGAGGCGCTCTCCAATCTGCTCCACGAGGAACGGCGGTTCCCGCCGAGTAAAGAGTTCGCGGAGAGCGCCAACGTCAAGGAAGAGGCATACGAGCGGGCATCCTCCGACCGGATTGCTTTCTGGGAGGAGGCTGCCCGTCGCCTCGACTGGGCCGAGCCGTGGACGCAGGCGCTGGACTGGTCGAATGCGCCGTTCGCCAAGTGGTACGTCGGTGGCAAGCTCAACGCGGCCTATAACTGTGTCGATCGCCACGTGCTCGCGGGCAAGGGCGACAAGGTTGCCTATTACTGGGAGGGCGAGCCAGGCGACGCCCGCACCATCACCTACGCGGAGTTGTTGCGCGAGGTGTGCAAGACCACCAACGCGCTGATCGAACTCGGCCTGCAGAAGGGCGAGCGCGTCGCCATCTACATGCCGATGATCCCGGAGACGGTCATTGCGATGCTGGCGTGCGCGCGTCTTGGTGCACCCCACACTGTCGTGTTCGGCGGTTTCTCCAGCGAGGCTTTGCGTAGCCGCATCATCGACTGTGATGCGAAGCTCGTCATCACGGCCGACGGCGGCTACCGCCGGGGGAGCGCGGCCGCGCTGAAGCCGGCGGTCGACGAAGCGGTTGCCGAGTGTCCTGGTGTGCGCAACGTCCTCGTGGTGAAGCGCACCGGCCAAGACGTTGCGTGGAACGACGACAAGGACGTCTGGTGGGACCAGATCGTCGACAAGCAAAGCGACAAGCACGAGGCCGAAGCGCACGACGCCGAACACCCGCTTTACGTGATGTACACGTCAGGGACGACTGCCAAGCCAAAGGGCATCCTGCACACCACCGGTGGATACATGACGGGGTGTTCGTGGACGCACTACGAAGTCTTCGACTTGAAGCCGGAGACGGACCTGTGGTGGTGCGCCGCCGACATCGGCTGGGTCACCGGCCACTCCTACATCGTCTACGGGCCACTGGCCAACGGCGCGACCTCGTTGATGTACGAAGGCACACCGGACACGCCTGCGAAGGACCGCTGGTGGTCGATGATCGAGAAGTACAAAGTGACGATTCTTTACACGGCGCCGACCACGATTCGCACCTTCATGAAGTGGGGCAGTGAGTTCCCCGAGGGCCACGACCTCTCGTCACTGCGCTTGCTGGGCAGTGTCGGCGAGCCGATCAACCCCGAAGCATGGATCTGGTACCGCAAGAACATCGGCGGCGATCGAGTCCCCGTGGTCGACACGTGGTGGCAGACCGAGACCGGCTCGATCATGATCAGCCCGTTGCCAGGTGTCACCGCGGCCAAGCCCGGCTCGGCGATGAAGGCACTGCCCGGAATCGGCGCCGACGTCGTGGACCAAGCGGGCAACTCCGTGCCCGACGGCTCGGGTGGCTTCCTCGTCTTGACGGAGCCATGGCCGTCGATGCTGCGCACTATCTGGGGCGACGACGACCGGTACGTGAAGACCTATTGGTCGACCTACAAGGGTCGCTATTTCGCGGGCGACGGTGCGAAGAAGGACGAAGACGGCGACTTGTGGTTGCTTGGTCGCGTCGACGACGTGATGAACGTGTCCGGTCACCGCATCTCAACGACCGAAGTTGAGTCGGCCCTCGTGTCGCATCCGTCCGTGGCTGAGGCAGCGGTCGTCGGTGCCACGGACGCGACGACCGGCCAAGGCATCGTGGCCTTCGTCATCCTGCGCTCTGACGCGGTCGCTGACGACAGCGGCGACATCGCGCAGACGTTGCGCAACCACGTTGCCAAGGAGATCGGCCCCATCGCCAAGCCGCGCCAGATCCTGGTGGTCGCAGAGCTGCCGAAGACGCGTTCGGGCAAGATCATGCGTCGGCTGCTTCGTGATGTGGCCGAAAAGCGCGACCTGGGCGATGTCACCACTTTGGCCGACCCGACGGTGATGGGACTGATCGGTGAGGGCCTGGCCAGCGGCGCGGGCGAGGAGTAGAGCCGGCGCGCACAGGAACGAACGAACGGCCGGTGCGACCCGGGAAGTTGGGTCCACCGGTCCTCGCTCATGACCCCGTAGCCTGAGCGGCATGGGCGAGCCGCAGGACCCGGAGATCGCCGACTCCTTATACGCCGATCGGCCACGTCCCTCGTTGGACTATCGCTACACCCTGGCCGATGAGCGGACCTTGCTTGCGTGGATCCGCACCGCCCTTGCCCTCGAAGTTGCCGGACTTGGGCTGTTCCAGTTCGCCGACAAGCTCGAGCCCTGGCTGCGTCGCGGTGCGTCGGCGGTCTTCATCCTGCTCGGCGTCGCAGTCGCGGCGGCTGCCTATCCCCGCTCCCGCGCCGGTCGTCAGGCCATGCGGGAGGGGCGCGAGCTGCCGCACCCGAAGATTCTCGCCGTGGTGGCAGGAGCGGTGGCTTTGGTAGGTCTCGCCGTCGGCGTCTCCGCGTTGTTCGTCAAGCTCTGAGCCCTTCCCCGCTGGGCGTCCAGCGATCTGACGGGCTACTGGGGCGGGTTGTTGCGGCGCCGGTTGAGGTGGGACATCAGCCAGCCGAGCGCGAAGCCGATCGCCGCAGCAAGCAGGATGACGATGAACAGCGGCATGGTGGCGCTCCAGAACAACAGATGGATCTTGGTGCTCGTACCGTTTAGCAGCACCAACAGCACGCCGTAAACGATCAGGACGATGATCCCCACCAGGCGCGCGGTCTCCCGGGTGGAGCGCTTGCCCCCTGACCCGTCGCCGAGCGGGGGATCGACCTGGCTCATGAGTCCTCCTGCCCTACCCGAGTCCGGTACGTACGCACATAGGTTCTCTCACTACCTGCGCGACACGCCGGTGTGTCCGATTTGTCCGCTGTGAATATTGTGAAACGTGTGGCGATCGTTCACAACGCGTGGTTATGGTCGAGCCCTTGTCTACCGATGCAAGTCACGTCGGCCGATGGGCCGAACGGGTGAGATCCGCCCAGGTGAGACACACCGAGCCAGCAACGCAAGGGGGACACGTGCGCAAGGCGCGAGTGCTGGCCGTCTCGACGGTGGCCGCCCTGTGCGTAGGCCTGATCGGTGTCGGCGCAGGCGCGCCCGCTCAGGCCAAGGGTCCTGTAATTCCGACCACCAAGACGATCGCCAAGGCCAAGGCGCATGCTGCCTCGGAGGCCCAGAAGATCGCCAACCTGCAGACTCAGATAGCCGCCGCGGACGACAAGCTCCAGACCTTGGGCGATCAAGCAGACGCGGCCTCCGAGGCTTACGACGGTGCACTCGTGCAGTTGCAAGCCGCCCAGGCTTCTTATCGCTCAGCCGCGAAGGCCGCAGCGGCCGCGCAGGCTCAGGTGGTCGCCTCGCAGGCCGCCCTCGGCTCGTTCGCATCTACCGCCTACCAGACCGGCGGTGACCTCGCCTACATGACCGCGATGCTCAACGCCGAAGGCCCCGACCAACTCGTTGACCAGGCCACCTCACTGACCTTCATCGGACAGGCACGCAGCACTGCACTTGATCAGTTGACCGCGGCCAAGGTCGTCGCATCGGTGATGACGCAGAAGGCGCAGTCCGCGCTCGCCAAGCAACAAGCCGCGACCAATGCGGTCGCCGCGTCCAAGGCCAAGGCAGTGTCCGCGTTCGCCAGCGAGCAAAGCCAGATGAAGACGCTGAACGCTTCGAAGTCGAGGGTGCAGGCGGAACTGACGGTCGCGCTCGCCCATGCGTCGGCACTCGTCCGGCAACGCGCGGCGGGGCTGGCCGAACTCGCAGCCGAGAGGGCCGCAGAGGCAGCCGCCGCGGCCGCAGCGGCAAGTGGATCATCGTCCTCAGGAGGCGGCACCTACGTACAACCCCCGCCGCCTGGGCACTCGCACGGGACTCCTGCTGGCGCCGCGAAGGCGATCGCCTTTGCGCGTGCGCAATCGGCAAGCCCTACCAGTGGGCGGCCGCCGGACCGAACACGTTCGACTGCTCGGGCCTCACGATGCGCGCCTGGCAGCAGGGTGGCGTCAGCCTTGAGCACTGGACGGTCGCGCAGTACGAGGAGACGCTCCCGGTTCCGCTGTCCCAGTTGAGGCCTGGTGACTTGCTCTTCTTCGCCTACAACCTCAACGACTACCGCACGATCCATCACGTTGGGCTCTACATCGGTAACGGACAGATGATCGAAGCGCCCTTTACCGGTGCTGACGTGCGGATTTCATCGATCTGGCGACCAAGCCTCTTTGGTGCAGGCCGCCCGTAGAGGGAGCCAATCGGTGACTCGGTTCGCTTCAGTGGTGATCGCCCGGGATGTAGCGCTCGCGCGAGCGAACGATCTCCGCCTCGGCCTCGTCACGTCCGACCCACGTGGCGCCCTCGACTGACTTGCCAGGTTCGAGGTCCTTGTAGACCTCGAAGAAGTGCTGGATCTCAAGTCGGTCGTACTCGGGCATGTCGTGGATGTCCTTGAGGTGCTCCATCCGCGGGTCTGAGGCTGGAACGCAGAGCACCTTGTCGTCGCCACCCTTCTCGTCGGTCATGCGGAACATGCCGATCGTCCGGGCCAGCACCAGGCAGCCCGGGAAGGTTGGTTCGTCGAGTAGCACGAGTGCGTCGAGCGGATCTCCGTCAAGGCCAAGGGTCTCCTCGATGAAGCCATAGTCTGCGGGGTACCGGGTCGAGGTGAACAGCATGCGGTCCAAGCGCATGCGCCCGGTCTTGTGATCAACCTCGTACTTGTTGCGCTGACCTTTGGGGATCTCAATGGTGACGTCGAATTCCACGTCACCTAGTGTCCCACTCGTGCCTGCTCGCCTCGTCCGCGCGTCCGCGACGTGAACCCGCTGCCGCACTGGCGCGGCTGGCTCGCCGGCCTGCTTGCGGTCATGCTGGGAGCCCTGCTGGCACTAGACGCAAGCGGTGTCATCTACGGCCCGATCAGCGCGTTGACCACCCCGGCGAACCAAGCTGCCTTGGTTTCGGTGAGCCCGCCGCTCGATGTCGCAGTCCCCGCGACGCAACCTGTTCTGAGCGCTTTGCCGACTGACGTGTCACCGCCCACAGCCGCCGGTGTCGAGCGAGTGGTCACCCCGTTGCTGCACGCACCTGCCCTTGGCTCCCTCACTGGCGCTGTTGTCCTGGACGCCATCACGGGCGACCCGCTGCTCGACAGCGCCGGATCGACTGCGTTTGCGCCGGCCTCGACCACGAAACTCGTTACCGCCGCTAGCGCGTTGCATGAGCTTGGACCGAATGCGCGTTTAACGACGACCGTGGTGCGCGGCAGCGACGCGAGCGATGTGATTTTGGTGGGCGGTGGCGATCCCACGTTGAGCACGTCGGTGAACTACTTGGGCTTTCCTGCTGCGACATCGTTGCGGGGGCTGGCGGCCACCACGGCACGCTCGCTTAAGGCGGCTGGGCTGCACGTTGTCACCGTGCACGTCGACGACAGCTTGTTCACTGGACCACGCACCGCGCCTACTTGGCCGAGCGCGTACGTCACCAGCGGGGTCGTCTCACCGGTGTCTGCCTTGACCATCAACGAGGGTCGAATCTCGCCCTCGTCCAACGGTCGACTTGCCGATCCGGCGCTCGGCGCGGGCCGCGCCTTCGCGCACCTGCTCGCACGCTACGGGGTCAAGGTCAGCGAGCCGGTGGCCCGCGAGAAGGCGGCCTCGTCGGCCACCCGACTGGCGGCGGTGCAGTCCGCGCCCATCTCAGCGCTGGTCGAGCGGATGCTCACCGCGAGCGACAACGACATCGCTGAGGCGCTCGCACATCTGGCCGGACATGCCGCGGGGGACGGCGGTTCCTTTACTGGCGGCGCCGCGGCGGCCAAGACGACCTTGGCGGCACTCGACGTGCCGACGACCGGCCTTTCGTTGAGTGACGGCAGTGGATTGGCGCGCTCGGACCGGATCGCGCCGATGACGCTGGCGCGGCTGCTCGCCGAGGCATCGAAGTCCAGCCAGCCCGCGCTGGCATCGGTAGTGACCGGCATGCCGATTGCTGCCTTCAGCGGGACGTTGGCCGGGCGGTTCACGGTCGGCAGCGTGCGGGCCGGGGCGGGCACCGTGCGGGCCAAGACGGGGACGTTGAGCGGAGTGAGCACGCTGGCCGGTTCCGTGGTCGATGCCCAGGGGCGCCAGCTGGTCTTTGCGCTGATGGCGGGCAATGTGGCCTCGGTGGTGGCGGCCGAACCTGCCCTTGACAGCGTGGCAGCGGCGCTCGCGACCTGCGGCTGCCGATGACGCGGGTCCTGTATGCCGCTTCGACCAATACGGTGAGCACATGAGCGCCCCGATGGTCGACTGGGACACCGCGCGCGAGGTCGGGATCCGGCTCGCGCCAGGTGGACCCAAGGTCACTCCAGGCGAGGCCGGTGAGGTGGTCGCCCACCTGCGGCATCTGGCAGTGGAGGCTCGCGGATATGTCTTCGACGTAACCGGACTCGCTGTGCCTGATGACAGCGCGCCAGTAGCCGTCATCGATCGCAGTGAGTGGGTACGCGCGAACGTCGCCGGCTTCCGGGTGGTCATCGATCCCCTTGCCGACCGCATTCGGGCGCGTCATCAAGCGCTGAAATCCAACGATGCTGCGCAGCCGGCCGTCCTTGATGAGTCCAGCACGGCGGTTGTGGGGGCTGGTGGTCAACACGACCAGCCCGCGACCGCCGAGAAGATGGGGGTGGTCGGTCCGAAGGTCACCGGCACCCAAGTCGGCGGGATCCTCGCGTTCCTCTCCGGCAAGGTGCTCGGCCAGTTCGAGTTGCTGGTCGACACCGACGCACAACCGCGCCTGCTGCTCGTTGCACCGAACATCGTTTCCGCCGAGCGAGCTATGGAAGCTGACGCGCGCGACTTTCGGTTGTGGGTGTGTGCGCACGAAGAGACGCACCGCGTGCAGTTCGCAGCGACTCCTTGGTTGTCGGAGTACCTGCTCGCGCAGGTGCGCGAGTTCGTTGACGAGACCGACATCGATCCAGGTGCGCTCGTCAAGCGAGTGCGAGCTGCGTTCGACGCAGCGAGCAGTGCGGCTCGATCGTCGTCGGACTCCGCTCGGGAGGGTTCGCGGGCTGGCTCGTTGCTCGATGCGGTCCAGACACCCGCGCAACGAGAGATCCTCAGCCGCACGACAGCCGTGATGTCACTGCTCGAAGGTCATGCCGATTACGTAATGGACGCGGTCGGACCAGTCCGCCATTCCGTCCGTCGATCTCATCAGAGCGAAGTTCGACGAACGTCGAAAGAGCGCACGTGGACTGGATGCACTGCTGCGTCGACTACTCGGCTTCGACGCAAAGATGGCGCAGTACCGAGATGGCGCCGCCTTCGTGCGCGCGGTTGTTGGTGAGGTGGGCATGGCGCACTTCAACACGATCTGGAGCTCACCCGAGACGTTGCCCACGACCGACGAGATTCACGACCCCTCCTCGTGGGTCGCGCGCGTCGCCCCGTGAGCAGCTGGTGAACGCGCCGTCGCAGCCGCTTGTTGCGGTTCGCGGGGCAGTTCGTCGCAGCCTGGACGACCTCGAGCGTGGGTCTCTCGCGCTTGTGGCCTGCAGCGGCGGCCCCGACTCGTTGGCCCTTGCCGCGGCAACCGCGTCCGTGGCGCCACGGATGGGGCTGCGGGCCGGCGGAGTCACGGTCGACCACGGACTGCAGGAGGGTTCGGCTGCTCGGGCCGAGACCGTCGCTGCGACTCTGCGTGGCCTGGGTCTAGGTCCGGTGGAAGTGATCAAGGTCGACGTCGGAAGCGAGGGTGGACCCGAAGGCGCTGCTCGTACCGCGCGTTACTCAGGTCTCGACGAGGCAGCCCTGCGATTCGACGCTTCGGCGGTGCTGCTTGGGCACACCCTCGATGATCAAGCCGAGTCGGTGCTGCTGGGTTTGGCGCGCCGATCCGGCACCCGATCCCTGTCGGGAATGGCCGCCGTCAACGGTGTCTATCGACGTCCGTTCCTCGACATCACACGCGAGACAACTCACGCCGCATGCATCGCGGCGGACCTGTCGTACTGGGCGGATCCGCACAACGAGGACCACACCTTCGCGCGGGTGCGCGTTCGAACCGAGGTGCTGCCGATGATCGAGCGCGAGCTCGGCCCCGGTACGTCGAGTGCCTTGGCTCGCAGTGCTCGACTCTTGCGCGAGGATGCCGACGCGTTGGACTCGTGGGCCGAGCACGCTGTGACCGGATCGATGCATCCACATGGCGGGCTGTCCACGGAGTCGATGCAGCGATACCCGGCGGCGGTTCGCCGTCGTGTGTACCGAACGGCCGCCATCGCAACTGGCGCACCGGCGGGTGCACTCACTGCCGCGCACCTCGACACGATCGATCGGCTTGTCACTCACTGGCGCGGCCAAGGACCTATCGCGTTGCCGGGTGGCGTGTCTGTGTGGCGCGACCAGGATCGTTTGCTGTTTGCAGTACTCAACGGGTCGGGAGAGCTGTAGCCGTGGATGCCAACGACCTGGTCGAACTCACCTCAGTGCTGTACGACGAAGCCGCGATCGCTGCACGCGTCGACGAACTGGCAGCCGAGATCGACAAGGACTACATCGGCAAGGACGTGCTGCTCGTCGGTGTCCTCAAGGGCGCCGTCATGGTGATGGCTGATCTCGCGCGGGCGCTGCACACGCCGGTCTCGATGGACTGGATGGCAGTGAGCTCATACGGGTCAGGAACCCAGTCTTCCGGTGTGGTTCGCATCCTCAAGGACCTGGACACCGATGTTCATGACCGGCATGTGCTCGTGGTCGAGGACGTGATCGACTCCGGGCTCACGCTCAAGTGGCTCGTCCGCAATCTGCGTTCCCGTGGACCTGCCTCGGTGGAGGTCTGCACGCTTTTGCGCAAGCCAGGCGCGGTTCGATCTGGCGTGGAGGTTCGCTACATCGGCTTCGACATCCCGGCCGAGTTCGTCGTCGGGTATGGCTTGGACTACGCCGAGCGCTACCGGAATCTTCGCGTGGTGGGCACCTTGGCGCCGGACGCCCTGAGCCACTTGTCCCGTTAGATCTGCCCACTCCCAACCAAGTTCTCACCCAGTCCGGGAACATCGCCGTCACTCACAGGCGTTGTGCAGGACGCTCCACGCTGCGCACGGTCGGCCCCCACGTCAGCGGGGGTATACCGTTATATTCCGGCTCCGCCGGAGCGCTGTCGGCACTCCCGAGGGCCGCGCGGTGCGTATCGATGCCCGTGTAACGAGGTCGGTCAGGAGGGACGGAGCGCATTCGCTCCGCATCAATGGACGCCAAACGCATCTTCCGTTCACCGATCTTCTGGATCGTGGTGGCCGTCTTTGTGGTCGTCCTCGCGAGCCAGTTGATCAGTGCGACCGGCGGTCCTAAGAGCGTCGACACGTCGACGATCGTCACCGACATCAACTCGGGCAATGTCCAGACCGCGAAGTTGATCGACCGCGATCAGGTCATCAACGTCACGCTCAAGGACGGCACCAAGCTCACCTCGAACTACATCGACGGCCAGGGCGTCGAGTTGCAGGCGCAGTTGCAGAAGCAGGTCGACGCCAAGAACCTTCCCGGTGGCTATGACGTCAGCGTGCCCAAGAGCAACGCCTGGGTCAGCCTGCTTGAGAGCCTGCTCCCGATCGCCTTGATCGTTCTCCTCTTCTTCTTCTTGATGAACCAGGTTCAAGGCGGCGGTTCGCGCGTCATGAACTTTGGCAAGTCGCGGGCGAAGGTCGTGTCCAAGGACACCCCCAAGACCACATTCGCCGACGTGGCCGGGGCCGACGAAGCCGTGGAGGAGCTCCAAGAGATCAAGGAGTTCCTGGCCGAGCCCCTGAAGTTCCAGGCGGTCGGCGCGAAGATCCCTCGCGGGGTGCTGCTCTACGGCCCGCCAGGTACCGGCAAGACCCTGCTCGCACGGGCCGTGGCGGGCGAGGCGGGCGTGCCGTTCTACTCGATCTCGGGTTCTGACTTCGTTGAGATGTTCGTCGGTGTTGGGGCGAGCCGCGTTCGTGACCTCTTCGAGCAAGCGAAGGCCAACGCACCTGCAATCGTGTTCGTCGACGAGATCGACGCGGTCGGCCGTCACCGCGGCGCTGGACTAGGCGGCGGGCACGATGAGCGCGAGCAGACGCTGAACCAGTTGCTTGTGGAGATGGACGGCTTCGACGTCACGACCAACGTGATCCTCATCGCCGCGACCAACCGTCCCGACATCCTTGACCCAGCGTTGCTGCGCCCCGGTCGCTTCGATCGCCAGATCGCGGTAGAGAGTCCGGATCTTGAGGGCCGCCTGGCGATCCTCGGTGTGCACGCCAAGGGCAAGCCGCTCGAGTCCGATGTGGATCTGCGCGCAGTCGCGCGTCGCACGCCTGGCTTCACGGGCGCGGACCTCGCCAACGTGCTGAACGAGGGCGCGTTGCTGACCGCTCGGACGAACCAAAAACTCATCAACAACCACGCGCTGGAAGAGGCGATCGACCGCGTCGTTGCCGGTCCGCAGAAGCGGACCAGGCTGATGAACGACAAGGAAAAGAAGATCACCGCGTACCACGAGGGTGGTCACGCGCTGGTCGCACACGCGTTGCCCAATACCGACCCGGTGCACAAGGTGACGATCCTGCCGCGCGGGCGTGCCCTCGGTTACACGATGGTGCTGCCCGATGAAGACAAGTACTCGACGACGCGAAACGAAATGCTCGACACGCTCGCGTACGCAATGGGTGGGCGCGCGGCCGAAGAGATGGTCTTCCACGACCCGACCACCGGCGCGGCCAACGACATCGAGAAGGCGACGAGCGTCGCTCGCGCAATGGTGACTCAGTACGGCATGACCGACCGTCTCGGTGCCATTCGATTCGGCAAGGACGACGGGGAGGTGTTCCTCGGCCGCGACATGGGCCATCAGCGCGACTACTCCGAGCAAGTCGCCTCGGTCATCGACGACGAGGTGCGCATGCTGCTGGAGAACGCGCACCAAGAGGCCTACGACATCCTCAACGAGAACCGCGACGTGCTCGACCGCCTGGTGCTTGAGCTGCTGGAGAAGGAGACGCTCGATCGCGACCAGGTCGCCGAGATCTTCGGTCCCGTGGTGAAGCGGGTGGCCCGCCCGGCCTGGACCGGCTCGAATCGCCGCGCGCCGTCTGACCGAGGTCCAGTCATGACGCCCAAGGAGCTGGCTGCCCGCAATGGATCGGCCAACGGGTCAGCCAACGGGTCGGCTCACGGCACGTCGAATGGCTCCTCGCACCCGTCGGTCACACCGGTCACCGAATAGCCGCGCCAATGGTGGACCTGCAGGGCGTGACGCCTACTGGCGTCGACCCGATAAGCCTTCATTCCGCGCCGTCGCGATCCTTCGACGCTGCTCGAGTTGAGGCAGCGGTTCGTGAGTTGCTCATCGGCGTGGGCGAGGACCCCGACAGAGACGGTCTTCGCGACACTCCAGCGCGAGTGGCGCGCGCGTATGCCGAGACATTCGCTGGGCTACGCCAGGAGCCTGAGGATGTCATGACGACGACCTTCGACGTCGGTCACGACGAGATGGTCATCGTGAAGGACATGGAGGTCTACTCGACCTGTGAGCACCACCTCGTGCCCTTCCACGGGCGCGCGCACGTCGGCTACATCCCTGGCGATGACGGTCGCATCACCGGGCTGTCGAAGATCGCGCGTCTCCTAGAGGTGTTCGCCAAGCGCCCGCAGGTGCAGGAGCGACTCACGACTCAGGTCGCCGACGCGATGATGCGCATCCTTGAACCGAAGGGCGTCATCGTGGTGATCGAGTGCGAGCACCTGTGCATGTCCATGCGCGGGATCCGCAAGCCCGGCGCCACCACGGTGACCAGCGCGGTGCGTGGACGTTTGCGTGACCCGGCCACCCGGGCCGAGGCTGTCAGCCTGCTGCTCGGCCGCTGATCCGCCCACGTAGCCGTTGCCGTCTAGCGGCAGACTTAGGCCCGTGACCACGGCCGCGCGTCTGCGTCGATCGTGGGTCCCCCGGACCGCAGCGTTGCTGTGTTTCCTCATTGGCCTCGTCGACATCGTCATTGCCCTCTCGCCGAGACTGCGCGACACGTTGCGAGTCCTGACTAGCTGGCTGCCCGGCGCGTATCGAGACGCGGCCCTCGCCTTCACGTTGGCCACCGGTGTCCTGCTCGTGTTGCTCGCTCATGGTCTGTCGCGACGCAAACGGCGCGCCTGGCGGGCGGTGGTCTTCCTGCTGTCGTTGAGCGTGGTGCTGCACGTCATACAGGGTCCGGACCTCTTCTCGGCGGCGATCGCGGCTGCTCTGCTGGTGGCGTTGATCGTGTATCGCAGCGAGTTCTTCGCCCTCGGCGACCCGACCACTCGATGGCGCGCTCTGTGGGTCTTCTGCGGTCTGGTCCTGGCCGACTTGATCATCGGATACCTGCTGGTGACGTTGCGATTGTCCGACGCCGTAGGCGAGGTCACTCGCTGGGACAAGGTGCAGCAGGTGGTGCTCGGTCTGTTTGGCGTGCCGGGTCCGATCACGTTCACGCATGACCAGGACTTTCTCTACACCTCACTGTTGTTGCTCGGACTCACGACCCTGTTCGTCACGGCCTATCTCGTGTTCCGTCCGGCTGAACCGCTGCCGGCGATGTCGAGCCAGGACGAGACGAGCATGCGCGAGCTCATCGCCCGATTCGGGGAGCGTGATTCGCTCGGCTACTTCGCACTGCGCGGAGACAAGAGCGTGATGTGGTCGGCGAGCGGGAAGGCATGTATCGCCTACCGAGTGGTGTCGGGCGTGATGCTCGCGAGCGGCGACCCGCTGGGTGATACCGAGGCGTGGCCCGGTGCGATCGAGGCCTTCTGCGAGGAGGCGTTGCGACATGCGTGGGTTCCTGCAGTCATGGGGTGCAGCGCCCAAGGCGCCGAGGTGTGGTGCCGCGAGGCGGAGCTTGAGGCGCTGGAGATCGGAGACGAGGCGATCGTGGAGGTCGAGGACTTCAGCCTCGACGGGCGCAACATGCGCAACGTCCGCCAGATGCTGCACCGGATCGAACGAGCGGGTTACTCGACCCACGTGCGGCGGGTGACAGAGATCGATCCGGCGCAACGCGCATTGCTGAGAAGCCAGGCGGATGCGTGGCGAGACACCGAGACCGAACGTGGCTTCTCGATGGCGTTAGGTCGCTTTGGCGATGCACGTGACCCGGACTGCGTCGTGGTTACTGGGACGGCCGACGGGGTCCTGAAGGGTGCCTTGCATTTTGTGCCGTGGGGTGAGGACGGTTGGTCGTTGGACTTGATGCGCCGCGATCGCGATGCTCAGCCAGGTCTTAACGAGATGCTCATCGTCGCCGCGCTGCGCGCCGCTCCGGACTTCGGGATCCGCCGTCTCTCGTTGAACTTCGCGGTCTTTCGCTCGGCCCTCGAACGCGGTGAACGGATCGGTGCCGGACCGATCACCCGAATGTGGCGCGACATTCTGGTCTTCATGTCCCGGTGGTTCCAGATCGAGTCGCTGTACCGCTTCAACGCAAAGTTCCAACCAGCGTGGGAGCCGCGCTTTGTCGTCTACCCGGACACGCACGATCTCCCGCGCATCGTCGTCGCGGCGCTCGAGGCGGAGTCGTTCCTCGTCGGGCCGTCTTGGTGGCGGCGTGGTCGAAGACTCAGCACGCTCGATCCGCTCGTGCGCGCCTAGGGTTGGCCCGTGCCCATCGCCGGACCACGCGGACTGCCCGAGCACGTGAGCGGGCTCGATCGCGCCTTGGTGATCGGGGTTCTTAACGTCACACCCGACTCGTTCTCCGACGGTGGCCTCTATCAGGACACCCAAGCTGCCATCGACTACGGCATCTGGATGTACCGGCACGGAGCGGACATCGTCGACGTCGGTGGCGAGTCGACCCGCCCCGGGGCCCATCGCGTGGAGACCGCGGAGGAGCTGCGTCGCGTCCTGCCCGTGGTGCGCGCGCTCAGAGACCAGGGCGTGCCGACGAGCATCGACACCATGCGCGGTGCGGTTGCGTGCGAAGCCGTCGCCGCGGGAGCCGTGATGATCAACGATGTCAGCGGTGGGCTTGCCGATGAGGCAATGCTCCTCGCAGTCGCGGGCCTCGATGTGCCATACATCGCTATGCACTGGCGTGCACACGGGCCGGTGATGCACGAGTTCGCCGACTACGACGATGTGGTGCGGGACGTGCGGGACGAGCTGGCTGCTCGGCTGGCCGCGGCGGATGCTGTGGGGATCGATCTCGAACGGGTCGTGGTGGATCCCGGCATCGGCTTTGCCAAGAACGCGTCAGACAACTGGGCGGTTTTGCAGCACCTCGATGCACTCGCCGATCTGGGCCGCCCAGTCCTGGTGGGTACATCTCGCAAGCGTTTCCTTGGCTCGTTGCTGGCCGGGGGTGACGGCTCACCTCGCCCTCCGCGCGAACGCGATGATGCGACCACGGCGACCACTGCGCTCGCCGCGGTGGCGGGGGTCTGGGCCGTGCGCGTGCATGACGTTGAGGGCAGCGCGGATGCGGTGCGGGTCGCAGCCGCTTGGCAGGCGGGTGCGGGTCCGTGAGCGACGCGATCGAGTTGCGTGGGGTCCGGGCGCGCGGCTTTCACGGTGTGCTGCCTGCTGAACGAGCAGAGGGTCAGGACTTCGTCGTCGACGCCACGCTCTGGTTCGACACTCGCCGGGCTGCGGCACGCGACGACGTGGCAGAGACGGTGGACTACGCCGAGGTTGCCTCCTCGATCGCCGCCGAGGTGACGGGGGAACCGGTCGATCTGATCGAGACGCTTGCTGCGCGAATCGCGGCACGACTGCTCAGAGACCCTCGCCTCGACGCGGTCGAAGTGGTCGTGCACAAGCCGCAGGCGCCGATCCCGTTGCCATTCGACGATGTCGCCGTGCGGATCCGGCGCGAGCGACCGCGGCGGGCCGTGCTCGGGCTGGGTTCGAACCTCGGAGAACGGGTGGAGCGGCTGCGCGCGGCCGTGTCGGCGATGCGCGCGGACGCGGGCACCCAAGTACTTGCGGTGTCGCCCGTCTACGAGACCGCGCCCGTCGGCGGTCCAGACCAACCCGACTACCTCAATGCAGTCGTACTGATCGAGACCGATCGCTCACCCCGCGACTTGCTGAGGCTGGCACGCCGAATCGAGCGCGAAGGTGCGCGCCAGCGCGAACAGCGCTGGGGCCCGCGCACGATTGACGTGGATGTGATCGATATCGACGGCGTGATCAGCAGTCACCCGCGGCTGACGTTGCCGCACCCGAGGGCTCATGAGCGAGTGTTTGTGCTCCAGCCGTGGCTCGATCTGGATCCAGATGCGGTCCTTGCCGGGGTTGGGTCGGTGCATGACGTCTTGACGACCCTGGATCGCAGCGGTGTGCGTCGCACCGATTTCTCGATAGACATCGATTCATGAAACGGACCACCGCTGGGCTGCTCGTTTCAATCGCGGTGATTGCTGGAGTCCTGACGTGGGCGTTCTTCCGGATCACCAGTTCGCGCAGCGGTGTCGTGCCTGGAGTCGCCTGGACCACGCCAGTGACCCTCGCGCTTGTCGATGTCGCGATGCTCGCGGTGGTGCTGGCCTTCCGCCCGCGCCTGCTGCATCGCCCGCACACCGAGCCCGTTCCGCCCCTGGTCGCCGGGCGGTTGGTGGCGCTAGCACTGGCCACGTCGCGTGCGGCGGCCGCGGTCGGCGGGATCTACCTCGGGTGGGCCGTGGCGATGATCCCAAGCTTTTCCAGCTCGTTCGTGCGGCAGCGCGCGCTCTACGCGGTGCTGACCGCGTTGGCAGCGGCGGTGCTTGTGGCACTGGGGTTGGTCCTTGAGCGGGCCTGCCGACTGCCGTCTCAACCCGACGACGAGGACGAGGCCAGCGAACGGAGCAACGGCGGTTAGGCTCCCGTCGTGGCTGACACCAACGAAGTTCTCGAAGACCTGCCCTACGAGGAACTGCGCGAACGCGCATTCAAGGTGGCCGAGCACCACCATGACGTGGGGTTCTTCTACGACTTGCTCCGACACCTGCCTGCAGCAACCGCGGTCGCTGACGAGGGCGGCTCGGTCGGCGACATGTCAGCGGGCTTCGTCGAGACCGTTTCGGCGGCCCGGGAGATGGCAGGCGAGGAGAGCGTCGGTGACCTGGAGCCGCTGTTCCGGGCCCGTTTTGCGACGTACATCCGTGAGCATGCAGACCACGAGCACTGATCAGCTCGTCTGTTCGGCCGGGTCCTTCGCTCGAAGTCGGTCGGCCGCCACCTTCACTGCTGCCGCATCAAGCGCACCCACGATCTCGTCGCCGTCCTTGACGCCCACTCGCCCGTTCGCTGACTCAAGAATCGCGACGAACGCGTCCTTGAGCGACCCGTCGATCGACACTGTGCTCGCGTAGTCCTTGCCGTCGACGTGCTCAAGGCGCACATCGCGCAAGGGGGTCACTGACAGCGCCTTCAGCGAACGGTCCCCGCCAACGAAGGTGCGCACGAAGTCGGTCGCTGGTGCACCCAGGACGGTGGCCGGATCGGCGTACTGCTCAAGATGTCCGCCAACACTGAGCACGGCGATCCGATCACCGAGTCGTACCGCCTCGTCGAGGTCGTGCGTCACGAAGACGACGGTCTTGTGGACTTCGGCCTGAAGGGCGAGGAACTCCTCCTGCAAGTGATCGCGCGCGATCGGGTCAACCGCGCCGAACGGTTCGTCCATCAAGAGCACTGGCGGGTCGGCCGCTAAGGCCCGCGCCACTCCGACTCGTTGGCGCTGACCACCGGACAGCTCGTGTGGGTAGCGATCGGCGTACTCGCCGGGATCGAGGCTGACGAGCTCGAGCAGTTCGTTGACGCGTGCCTGCTTGCGCGCGCGATCCCAGCCGAGCAGCGTCGGCACCGTCGCCACATTTGCCGCAACGGTCTGGTGCGGGAAGAGCCCGACCTGCTGGATCACGTAGCCGATCCGACGACGCAGTTGTACGACCTCGACGTGAGTGACGTCGTCGCCGTCTAGGAAGATCCGCCCTGAGGTCGGCTCGATCAGGCGATTGATCATGCGCATGGTCGTGGTCTTGCCGCAGCCGGATGGCCCGATGAGGACCGCGATTTCGCCGCTGGCTATATCGAGGCTCAACGAGTCAACGGCTGGAGCTCGATCGCCGAACTTCTTCGACACGTCATCGAGCCGAATCATCACGTCGGCGGTAGCGTCCCTCACGTGATCCTCCCGAGGACCGACTGCCTGTCGTCAAACGCCTGGATCTGCGGCAAGTACCTTTCCACGCACAGCGCCGAACTGACAGCCGCACTCCGCCAGCACATCACGTTGACGGTGATATCGCTCATCGTGAGCATCGCCGTGTCGTTCCCGATCGGGCTGGTGGCCTATCGCTACCGCTACACCCGGGCGTTCATTCTCGGCGCGTCCACCGCGCTGTACACGATCCCCTCCCTCGCCCTCTTCTCGATCCTGCTCCCCATCACCGGCCTGACCGAAGTCACCGTAGTGATTGGTCTGGTCATCTACGCGCTCACCATCATCATTCGCACGATTGTTGCGGGCCTTGACTCGGTGCCGAGTGAGGTCGAAGACGCTGCGCGTGGCATGGGTTATGGGCCGACGCGGATGCTCTTTCGGGTGCAGCTTCCGTTGGCCATGCCCATCATCTTCGGCGGGATCCGGATCGCGACCGTATCGACTGTCGCGTTGGTGACAGTCGGCTTCATCGTCGGCTATGGCGGACTCGGGAACCTGATTCAGGAAGGTCTGCAGTCCTTCTTCAAGGCCGAGGTGCTCACCGCATCCGTGCTCTGTGTGCTGCTTGCTGTGATCGCCGATCTGATCGTCGTCGGGACCGAATGGGTCTCGTTGCCGTGGCACCGGGGGCGTGGATGAGCATCTTCTCCGGCGTCTTCTCGTGGCTGACGACGTGGTCGAACTGGACCGGGTCGCAAGGCATCCTCGTTTGCCTGCGCCAGCACATCGAACTCACGGTCGTAGCGGTGGGAATCGCGTGCCTGATCGGCATCCCGTTGGGCGTGTGGCTTGGGCACATCGGCCGTGGTCAGTTGCTGGCCATCAACGTCGTCAACATCGGCCGCGCAATCCCCGCCTTCGCACTGCTGGTGCTGCTCTATCTGACGCCGTTGGGCACGAGTTCGGCAGCCGTGATCGTGGCGCTGACGTTGTTCGCGTTGCCGGCGGTCTTCACCAGCACCGTGGTGGGGGTGCGTGAGGTTGATCCCGACATGGTCGACGCGGCCCGCGGGATGGGGATGAAGGCATCGCAGACCGTGCGCCGGGTTGAGTTCCCGTTGGCCGTCCCGTCCATCCTCGGCGGAGTGCGGATCGCTACCGTGCAGGTGATCGCGACAGCCACGATCGCCGCCTTGGTCTCTGCAGGTGGGCTGGGGCAGATCATCACGCTGGGTTATGCGTTCCAAGACCGGCCCCAGCTGGTGTCCGGGGCCCTGCTGGTGGCGGCCCTGGCCTTGATCGCCGACCTCTCCTTGGGGCGCCTGCACAAGCGGGTCGAAGCGTCAGCAAAGGGACAGCGCCGAGGTCGCGGTAGGCGCGGGCGCGAGCGGTTGTCCGAGCAGACCGTGCTCATGACCGGTAACGAATTGAGCATGACCGAGCTGTAGATGTTGCTTTGTCAGCCCTATGTAGTTGGCTTGACCCCAGCGGGACGCTTCGCTCCCGCCTGACACGCGTGGTCGCTGCGATGGCGGGGCCACGGGACACAGAAGGCGGTGACGTCGATGCGTTCGCGTCGTCTCATCACATTGCTCGGATCCATAGCTGCTATTGCAATAGTCGTGGCGGGCTGTGGTTCATCGAGCAGCTCATCGGGCTCCAGTACGAGCCCCTCTGCAAAGGGTCACGTGGTCATCGGGACCGCGGGCTTCACCGAGATCAACCTGATGGCACAGATGTACGCCGACTTGTTGCAGAAGGCTGGCTACACGACTGAGATCAAGACGAGCCCGAACCGCGAGGTCTACGAGCCCGCGTTGCAGAACGGTCAGATCGACGTGGTGCCGGACTACGCGGCGACTATGACGGAGTTCTTGAACCAGAAGATCAACGGGACCAACGCGAAGACGATGGCCACCAACAACCCCACGACGACGGCAGCGGCGTTGAACTCGCTGCTCAAGCCGCTCGGCATGATCGCGCTCACTCCCGCATCGGCTGTCGATGAGAACGCGTTCGCGGTGACGCAGGCTTTCGCGACGCAGCACAGCCTCAAGACGCTGTCAGACCTTGGCGCATCAGGGCAGACCGTGACTCTTGCGGCTGCCGCCGAGTGCCCGCAACGCCCGTTCTGCGGTGAGGGCCTGAAGAGCACCTACGGCATCAAGATTGGCAAGTACCTGTCGACGGGATTCGACACGACGCAGACCAAGCAGGCCGTCAAGAACGGTCAGGCGCAACTCGGTCTGGTCGCGACGACGGACGCGACGTTGAGCCAGTTCGGTCTCGTCGCCCTGACCGATGACAAGAACCTCCAACTGGCCGACGCGTTGATCCCGGTGGTTGGCAAGAAGTACGCCAACGACCCCGACTTGGCGGCTGCTTTGAACAAGCTGAGCGCGGTTCTGACGACCAGCGATCTCGCCCAGCTTGATGCAGCGGTGGATGCTCAACACAACACAGTGGCGGCCGTGGCGCAGGGGTACCTCAGCGCCAAGGGCCTGGTCTAAGAGCTGGCCAGGGCACGCCGCTGACCTTGGTGGGCCCTGTTCCACTCCGGAGGTTGCGCAGCCGCCACGGCAGTGTCCGCGAGACGCACGTGACACGCGTGGCGTTAGCCGGGAAACGCGGCATGCCCCGATAACCTCGGGGCATGCCGCGTTCGTCCGCTTTGACCGCCTCGATCCGACGCCACCGGCGCCGAGCATCCGCCGGGGTTGTCGGCCTGCGGATCGCGGCCGTGGTCGTCGCGATCGAGTCGCTGGTCAGCATCCCGTTCGTCGTGGCCGCCAGTGCGATCGGGCTGGTCGTTGCGGTGGCCCTCGCGTTGGCAGCCTGGACGATCACGGGCATGCAGGCGCGGGCGGTCGTGGCGATCTCGAGAGCGCGGGCGAGTGCCACTCGTGCGGAGACCGCGCAGGCAGAGATGCTGCGCCAGCGGGCCCGGGAGCTGGCGGCGCTGGCCGAGGACGTCCGCACCGAGTCGGCGTTGGCCTTCCAGGCCTCGGCTGTTGAGTCTTCGTTGGCCTTGCAAGCACTCGACGCGGAGGTGGCAGACCTGCGGGCCGAGCTCGACGAGTTGACCCACCGCACGTCCGACTGGCTGATGCCGCGCCGGGTGCCCGATCAGAGCAAGAACCTGTCGCTCATCCTGCCGCTTGTCCAGGAGGCGGTTGCAACGCCTGCGGAACAGGACGGCCAGGACTACGCCGAGGCCGACCGCGACTTGGTCATCGACATCGTGCGCGAGATCTCGCTGCTCGACGGCGAGCCCCTGCCTGAGCGCCAGATCCTCGACCTCGCCGGTATGGAGACCGACGACTCGACCGGTCGCCGCATCAGCGCCTGACGTTCCCCGCTGCACCTGATCGAGCGGGTTGCTAGTGCCTCCAGTCGGTCGTTGGACCGAACTACTCGAAGCGCTGACGACCCATCGGACGCGGGTACCGACAGCCGGGTGCGCGGGCTACTTGTCGATGTCGCCGATCACGAAGAAGAGCGACGCGAGGATCGTCTCGAGATCAGCGACCCGTTCGCCGACGAGCAACTCCGCCAGCACCGACACGTTGTTGAAGGACGCCGAACGAAGCTTCAGCCGCCACGGCGTCTTCTGTCCGCGCGAGACGAGGTAGTAGCCATTCGTCCCAAGCGGCCCTTCGACGGCCGCGTACGTCTCGCCCTCGGGAGCCTTCAGTACCTTCGGCAACTTCACGTTCACCGGCCCAGGGCCGATCGACTCCACCCGTGCCACGCACGCCTCTGCTAGTCGCAGCGAGACTTCGATTTCTTCGAGCAGGCAAGCAAAACGGGCCAACGAATCACACTGCGTGCGGCTCACCACGCGCAGATCCCCAGATACAGCCAACTCGCCATAAGCCGCGTACGGCGCATCGCGTCGAAGGTCGAGGTCGACCCCGCTAGCGCGCGCCACCGGCCCGCTCAAGCCATAGCCCAGAACCTGCGCCGAAGTGATTGACCCGATCCCGCGCGTGAGCGCGACGAATCGTTCCTCGGCAATGCGATGAGCGATCTCGGGCACGGCAGCGCGTACTGCGCCAAGAGCAGCAGACACGTTTGAGAGCCAACCCTCGGGAGCGTCGGCCTTCACGCCGCCGACGCACGCGAACATCACGTGCATTCGGCCACCGCTGATTTGCTCAAGGACCCGCTGCAACGCCTCGCGTTCGGGATACGTCGTGACGAGGTGCGCGCCACGCTCGAGATCCGGCCACGGAAACGCACCGAGAAACAGCAGGTGGCTGAGCATGCGTGTGATCTCGCACAGCAGCGTCCGTATCCAGGTCGCCCGAGCCGGTACGTCGATGCCGAGCATCTCCTCCACCGCGAGTGCGACTCCGAGCTCACTGGTGAATGCGCCGTGCCAGTCGTGTCGATTCGCCAACGCCATGATCTGCCGGTAGTCGCGGGCCTCGAAAAGCTTCTCAGCACCGCGATGCAGATGCCCGACTATCGGCTGTGCACGCGTGATGTGTTCGCCGTCGAGCCACAGTCGGATTCGCAATACCCCGTGTGTTGAGGGGTGCTGCGATCCGAGCGTGATGGTGCGGGCGAGCGCCGAGGCCGAAGTGGCGGTCGGGTCGAGACCTAACAGCGCGTTGCCGATTCCGACGATCAGGTCGGGAGAATCGAGCGGGTCGGAGGAGCTAGTCGGGTCGGAAGGGCTAACCGAGTCGCTCGCAGTCACGTAGGCATCGTGGCATTGGCACCCCCACGCACTGCACCAGCCAGCCGAATCCGCCGAGCCCGTCAGGATCGCAGAGCTCGGCCGCCTCGCCGCGCGCCGCCAGTGTGTCCAGGTAGCCGAGCGGGTCGGCGCTGGCCATTGCACGAGTCGGCACCATCGCGCGCGGCTCGTCGACCCCGAGGGCACCGAGTGCGCGCCTCTGCGTCGTCAGCAGCGACGCTCCAACTCCGTCCGCGAGTCCCGCGGCCTCGCAGGCATCAAGTGCCACGTGCGCCGTGATGTCGCACGACCCGTCGGGAACGACATCGACGGCCACCCCCTTGCGGTAGGCGGCCAACGAGCCGGCAGCGAACCGACCGGCTACCCGCTGCCGGGTCGTGTGCGCGTAGTCGATCGCCACCGCCGCGCCCGCTTCCAGCCGACCCACAACTCCAGCCCAGGCCTCGTCGCGACGCACTCCCGACTCGGCGCGGATTCCGGCGGCACGGTCAGTCAGCGGCCACCATTGCTCAAGCCAGTCGGCCTCAGCGGATGAGACCTCGTCGCCGACCCGCTCGTTGCCTGCCTCATCGACCAGCACCTGATGCAAGCGACCGTCATCCCCTACGACGGTCACGTCCACGGGCACGTTGTCCAGCCATTCGTTCGCGATCACGAGACCGGAGACCAAAGAGGGCGGCTCGCGGGTCCATGTCACCGCGTCCGCGAGTCCGGCGGGCCGCTCATGCACGTCGACCGCACTGATCGCCACCCGTCCCGCCAGCCCGGTATCGACCGCGAGCTCGCAGATCTGCGCCGCCAGCTCGCCGCTCCCGGCACCCATGTCGACGATGTCGAAGCGGGCCGGATGACCGAGCGAGGCATCGACCTCGCACGCGATCCGCAGCATCGCCTCGGCGAACTGTCGGCCCGTGTGCGGCGCAGTGCGAAAGTGATGCGAGGGCGCCGAGCCTCGCGTATAGAAGCCATCAGGCCCGTAGAGCGCGCGTTGCATTGCCTGCGACCAAGGCAGCCACTGAGGCATGCGCGTGACGTTACTCGCACGGACCGCCGCCACAATGCGGTCTACGCTGACCGACGTGGAGCGCCCTGCGCGTCTGGATGTCGGCGTCATCGGTGCCGGTCGAGCGGGAAGTGTCATTGGCGCTTGCCTGGCCCAGGCCGGCCATCATGTCGTTGCAACCAGCGCGGTGTCTGATGCCTCACGTCAGCGGGCCGAGCTGCTCCTGCCAACCGCCGAGATCGTCGACGCGCGCGAGGTCGCGGCGCGGTCGAGTCTGCTGATCCTCGGTGCTCCAGACGACGCCCTCGTCGATCTCGTTCGCGGGCTGGTCACTACCGACTCGATCCGACCTGGCACTTTCGTCGTCCATCTCTCCGGTCGTTTCGGCACGGCCGTACTCGAACCGGCCACTCGCGCGGGCGCACTACCGATGGCGTTGCATCCCGCCATGACCTTTGCTGGCACACCAGAAGACGTTCAACGAGTCGGTGGCTGCTGCTTCGGTGTCACGGTCCCAGAAGCACTGTGGCTCGGCGCAGCCGCACTCGTGCTCGAGATGGGCGCGGAACCGGTGCGCATCGATGAGCATGCTCGTCCGCTGTATCACGCGGCCCTGGCGCACGGTTCCAATCACGTCGTCACGGTCATTGCCCAAGCGATGGAGATGCTCTCCGAAGCTGGTGTGCCCGATCCGGCACGCATGCTCGCACCGCTCGCAGGAACCGCGCTCGACAACACGTTGAGACGCGGAGACGCTGCGCTGACTGGGCCGGTTGCACGCGGCGATACGGGCACCGTGTTGGAGCACCTACAGGCTCTGGCCGCTTTGGATGACGACGTGCGCGACGCGTACATCGCGTTGGCCCGCGCGACGACTGCGCGCACACTGCACCGCGGCGCCATCGACGTGGCAACCGCCGACGCCCTGTACGAGACCCTCGCCGACCCGCGTGCGAGCGACGCATGAGCACCCCGCTGCTCGGGCGGGATCGCGAAGGGATCGATGAGTGCCTTGGTTCCTTTCGAGCAGCGAACAGAGTCATAGCCCTGGTGCCGACGATGGGTGCACTGCACGAGGGTCACGTGGCACTCATCCGCCGGGCGCGCGAGCTCGCCGATGCCGTCGTCGTCAGCATCTTCGTCAACCCGCTGCAGTTCGGTCCCGATGAAGATCTCTCGCGGTATCCACGAGACCTCGACGCTGACCTCGGGATCTGCGCGCGCGAAGGCGTCGATGTCGTCTTCGCGCCCAGCGTCGAGACGATGTATCCGGACGGTCCGCTCGTCACGGTGACTGGCGGCGCGATGGCTGCGGGCTTCGAGGGGGCATCGCGCCCCGGCCACTTCGATGGCGTGCTCACCGTGGTCGCAAAGCTCTTCAATCTCGTTGATCCTGACATCGCGGTCTTCGGCGAGAAGGACGCGCAGCAGCTTGCCCTGATTCGTCGCATGGTGCGCGACCTGAGCTTCCGGACTCGCATCGAGTCTCAGCCACTCGTTCGCGACGCTGACGGTCTTGCGCTGTCGAGTCGCAACCAATATCTAGGTGATCAACGAGTCAACGCACTCGCGCTGTCCCGAGCCCTAGCCGCTGCGACAGCGGTGGCCAGCGCAGGCGCGCGCGTGCCAGCGATCCGACAAGCAGCCCTCGACTCGCTGGTCGCGGATACTGCCGTTGAGGTCGACTACGTCGAACTGGTCTCCGATTCCGACTTCGCCGCAGTGCCCAACGATCACGAAGGACCGGTCCGGTTGATCCTCGCGGCTCGCGTCGGCGGCACGCGCTTGATAGACAACGCAGTCATGACCGTTGCAAGCACGGACCCGGGTGGCGCCCATGCCTAACGGCACGAGTCGCAAGCTGCTGCCAGAGCGCCTCGCCGCTCCGGACCCGGGCTGGTTCATCGACGCCGACATCGTCGTGGTCGGCAGCGGGATCGCCGGACTCACTGCGGCGCTTCAGGCCAGTGCCACCGGGCGTGTGCTGCTTGTGACGAAAGTCGGACTCTCGAGTGGTTCGACGCGTTGGGCGCAGGGCGGGATCGCCGCAGCCATCGGTCCCGGGGACTCTCCACAGCAGCACTTGCGTGACACGTTGATCGCTGGCGCAGGTGTCTGCGATCCAGCTGCCGTTGAGGTTCTCGTCACCGAAGGTCCCGGCGCACTGCGTCGACTCATCGATCGCGGTGCAACCTTCGACCGCGACGACGAGGGCCACATCGCATTGACCCGAGAGGGTGGTCATCGGCAGGACCGGATCGCCCATGCCGGCGGGGATGCAACTGGCGCGGAGGTCTCGCGCGCACTGGTCGCCGCGGTCAAGTCCGACCCGCGGATCGAAGTCATCGAGCACGCCCTCGCACTCGACCTGTTGCTCGACGCAGACCAACGCACAGCGGGACTGACCTTGCACGTCTTGGGCGCCGGCGCGCGCGACGGCGTCGGCGCGGTGCGCGCGCCCGTCGTCATCCTCGCGACCGGTGGCTTCGGCCAGGTGTTCTCCCAGACCACCAACCCGGCCGAGTCCACCGGCGACGGCGTCGCGCTCGCAATGCGAGCTGGCGCCTTTGTCGCGGACATGGAGTTCGTTCAGTTCCACCCGACCGTGCTCTACCTCGGTCCGCGTGCACTTGGGCAGCAGCCGCTCGTGTCGGAGGCGGTCAGAGGCGAAGGCGCCTTCCTGGTCGACGACGACGGTCAACGATTCATGATCGGGGTGCACGAGTTGGCCGACCTTGCACCGCGCGATGTCGTGGCGAAAGCGGTGATGCGACGAATGCGCGAGACGGGTGCGCCGCACGTGTGGCTCGATGGCCGCGCCCTCGGCGATGAAGTGTGGGATCACCGCTTTCCGACGATCCTTGAGTCGTGTCTCGCGCTGGGCGTCGACCCTCGGCATGCGCTGATCCCCGTGTCACCCGCGGCGCACTACGTGAGCGGGGGCGTGCGCACCGACCTTGAGGGCCGGACCAACGTGCCTGGGCTCTTCGCCTGCGGCGAATGCGCTTGTACCGGCGTGCATGGCGCAAACCGGCTCGCGTCGAACTCGCTGCTCGAGGGCCTGGTCTTCGCCGAACGCATTGCCGCCTACCTGGCCCGCGAGGGTGTTCCGACGTGCGGCGAGCCGATCATCGATCGCGACGACAAGGAGCAGTCCTACGTCGTGGACCCGTCGGTGCGCGAACATGTGGCTGCGACGATGACCGATGGGGCGGGTGTGCTGCGCAGTCGGCAGAGTCTGGGCCGCACGCTTGGCCGTCTGGTCGAGTTGCGCTTGCAGTCCAACGACGATCCGCACACCGAGGCGTGGGAGGCCACCAACGTGCTGATGGTGGCGACCGCGTTGACCGTCGCCGCCCGCCGACGCGAGGAGACCCGGGGGAGTCACTGGCGCGAGGATTTCCCGCGCACCGACGACGTGAATTGGCGGGGACACTTGGTCGACGAACTCAACGACGGCTTCATCGATATGACGTTTGAGGAGATCGGATGACGATCAGTCCGTCCACCCGCGGCGCGTTGCTTGCGGGCGAACTGGACCCCGACGCCGTCGAGGCGCTCGTGCGCGCCGCGATCCTCGAAGACCTCGATGGCGGTGAGGACGTCACCACTGTTGCGACGATCCCGGTAGGTCAACGAGCCACAACCGATCTCGTTGCACGAGCCCGCGGTGTGGTCGCCGGTGTCCCGGTGGCCGCTGCGGCCTTCGAGGTCGTCACTGACGTTTGTGGCTACGACCCTGTCGACGTGACCTTCCGGCTCGCCGATGGTTCGGCGGTCAAGCCCGGGTACGTGGTCCTCACGGTCGAAGGGCCGACTCGCGCGCTGCTCACCGGCGAACGCACGGCACTGAACCTGCTCTGCCATCTGTCCGGAATCGCGAGCCTGACTGCTCGTTGGGTTGAAGCGGTCGCGGGTACCGACGCCAAGATTCGCGACACTCGCAAGACGACACCCGGATTGCGCGTTCTCGAGAAGTACGCGGTGCGGTGCGGTGGCGGCGTCAATCATCGGATGTCCTTGTCCGACGCAGCGCTCGTGAAGGACAACCACATCGTTGCTGCGGGTGGAGTCGTGGAGGCGTTCACCGCTGTGCGCGAACGATTCCCTGATCTACCGATCGAGATCGAGGTCGACGACGTCGAATCAGTGCAGCCAGCCATCGATGCGGGAGCTGATCTGATTCTGTTGGACAACATGGGACCGTCGGAGATGAGGCGTGCGGTGGTGCTGACGGCAGGTCGGGCGAGGCTTGAGGCCAGCGGGGGCCTGCGACTGGAGACCGCGGCGGCGGCGGCGGCAACTGGTGTGGACTACTTGTCGATCGGTGCGCTGACGCATTCGGCGCCGGTATTGGACGTCGGCAGCGACATGCGACCCATGCACGCGCGCTCGGGCGAGGTGGTCTGAGGTGCTGCTCGCCATCGACGTTGGCAACACCAACACCGTGCTTGGCCTTTTCGACGGCGAGCACCTTGAGAAGTCGTGGCGGATCAAGACCGATGCGCGCGCGACCAGCGACGAGATGTGGCTTACCTTTCGCGGGCTCTTGCGTGACGAGCCCGAGGTCGATGCGATCGCAATGTGCTCGACCGTGCCGTCCGTGCTGCGGGAGTTGCGCGAGATGTTCTCGGTGTACGAGTCCGGTGTCCCGTTGGTCATCGTCGAACCCGGCACCAAGACCGGTGTGCCGGTACTCGTTGACAATCCGAAGGAGGTCGGAGCGGACCGGATCGCGAACACGCACGCGGCCTACACGTTGTTCGGCGGTCCGGCCATAGTTGTCGATTTCGGAACGAGCACCAACTTCGACGTCGTGTCCGAGCGCGGCGAGTTTCTCGGCGGTCCGTTAGCACCCGGCATCGAGATATCCGTGGATGCGTTGGCCGATCGCGCGGCTGCGTTGCGCAAGGTCGAGTTGGTACGCCCGCGCAGCGTCATCGGCAAGAACACGGTGGAGGCGTTGCAGTCGGGAATTCTCTACGGCTTCGCCGGCCAGGTCGACGGACTGGTCCGTCGAATCGCGGCTGAATTCGGCACCCATCTCACCGTGGTCGCAACCGGTGGCCTGGCTCCGCTCGTCATCGCTGAGGCAGAGACGATCGACTACCACGAGCCAAACCTCACACTGATCGGTCTGCGCCTGATCTACGAGCACAACCAATGATTCGCGGTCGCGTCGTCGGCGGCGTGGCCAACGAAGTCGTGCGCTTCATGCTTGAGCTGGCGCTGATCGCAGTGTTTGCGTGGTGGGCCTGGCACGTCGGTGGCTCGTTCCTCGTCAGCCTGGTATTCGCGATCATTGCGGTTGTTGCCGCTGGTGTCGTGTGGGGGATGTTCGGGGCGCCGCGCTCGCGATTCAAGACGCCGCAGTGGGGTCGCTCGTTGCTCATCTATATCTACGCAGTGCTGGCCGCGCTGTGTCTTGCCGATCTCGGTCACGTTGTCGCCGGGATCGTCCTGGTGGTCCTGATAGTCATCAACGACCTACTGCTGATCACCGGTCTGCGAACCGTCGGTCGACCGATGGCGACGGACTGACGCGTGGCTACGGACGCGTCGCGCGATACGTGATCGTGAGGTAGGGAAGCTCAAAGGTCTCCATGCCAACGAGATCCGGGTGGGTCTGAGTCAGTTCGCGCACCTGCCCGAGAATCGCATCGCGATCGGGGCTCAAGCGCACGTACGAGAACGTGTCGACCAGCCCGAGCAGATGCTCGGCATCGAGGGTCAGGCTGTGAGCGAACTCCGTTCGCTCGACTTTGTCGAAGAGTCCGTGCGGATCGAAACCGACCGACATCGAGTCAGCATCGCGAGTCGTGCTGCGATCGCGCGTGTGGTCCTCTCCATCAACGATGTCCCCGAGTGCGTCCACCCAGGGCTCGGAGTCGTGCCGGACGTTCCACATCACGCCGAGGCGCCCGCCGGGTCGCAGTAACCGCGCGAACTCACCGACCGCGGCCTCGCGGTCAAACCAATGGAAGGCCTGTCCGACGACGATGCAGTCGAGGGTCTGGTCTCCCGCGTCGATGTGCTCCGCGGGCGCCGGGATCACGCGCACGGTAGGCAGTCGCTGCCCGAGAACCATTGCCATCCCTGGGTCCGGCTCGACTGCAGTGACATGTCCGGGTGGGCTCATGTCGGCGGCGATCGCCACCAGCACCCGCGTCAGAAGGCCGGTTCCAGCGCCCACGTCCATCAGTCGTGGGCCTCGAACGACCGCTAGGCGCGGCTCACCGGATGCATGTTCACGGGCATTGGTCGTATCGGAGTCGGCCCCTTTGCCCTGCCGCGTCAGCCGCACGCGCACGTCGTCTGGCAGCACCCACTCGACAGCTTCACGCGGATACGTGGGTCGGTACCGGTCGTAGTCGTTGGCGACCGCGCCGAAGGAAAGCCGTCGGCGTTCGGCATCTTTGATTGCCACGTTTCCGAGCCTAGGTCGCTGCACGTCACTTGGTCCGAGCGGCGCCTCGATAGCCTGTGCCTCCATGAGCGACGCCGCGCCTGATCCGTCCGCACCGGACAACGGGCAGAACGAACTGCCCGAGCAGATGCGTGTGCGCCTCGAGAAGCTCGACGCATTGCGCGCCCGCGGCGTCGATCCTTATCCGGTCACCTTTCCCCGGACCGACTTCATTGCCGAGGTTCGCGCCCGTCACGCAGACCTTGCCCCTGACACCGCCACCGGGGAACGGGTGGGGGTCGCGGGACGAGTGATGCTTTCCCGCCTGGGCGGCAAATTGTGCTTCGCCACGATCCGCGACGCGACCGGTGAGCTGCAGGTGATGGTCTCGCTCGACCGGGTCGGCGCTGACGGACTCGCCGCCTGGAAGTCCGATGTCGACCTTGGCGATCACATCGGCGTTGAGGGTGAGGTGATCACCAGCCGGTCGGGGGAGCTGTCGGTCCTGGCCGATCGGTTCGTGATCACCGCCAAGGCGCTTCGTCCGCTGCCCGACAAGCACAAGGGCCTTGCCGACCCGGAGGCCCGGGTACGCCAGCGCTATGTGGACTTCATCGTCAACGATGAGGCTCGCTCGTTCTTTCATCGGCGGGCCGAGGTGCTCGCGTCCATCCGCTCCACGCTGGCCGCTCGCGGTTTCGTAGAGGCCGAGACCCCGGTGCTGCAGACTCTCCATGGGGGCGCCGCCGCCCGCCCGTTTGCTACCCATTTGAACGCATTCGATCTGCCGATGTACCTGCGGATCGCGCTCGAGCTCTACCTCAAGCGACTCGTGGTGGCTGGCATCGAGCGGGTCTACGAGATGGGCCCGACCTTCCGCAACGAAGGCATCGACCGCAGCCACAGCGTCGAGTTCACGATGCTCGAGGCGTATGAGGCCTATGGGGACTACAACTCCATGGCTGAGCTCACCCGCGAGCTGGTACTCGACGCCGCCCGCGCGACCGGCAGCACGGTCGTGTCCGACGGTCGCGGCGGCGAGATCGACCTTGAGGCCCCGTGGTCCTCGATCACGCTGTTCGATGCGGTGTCCAACGCCGTGGGCGAGCAGGTCACGATCGAGACCTCGGCCGAGGATCTGCGACGCCTCGCCGAGGCGCACGGTGTTGCGCTCCAGCCGGGCTGGGATGCCGGCGAGATCGCACTGGAGATCTACGAGAAGCTGGTCGAGCACACCCTGCTGACTCCGACCTTCGTCCGCGACTACCCCGCCTCGGTCCGACCTCTGGCCAGGCCGCACCGCCAAGATCCACGACTGGCCGAGGCATGGGACCTGATCGTTGCTGGGTTCGAGCTGGCGCCTGCGTACTCCGAGATGAACGATCCCGGCGAGCAGCGACGGCGGTTGCTTGAGCAGTCGTTGCGCGCTGCTGGCGGCGATTTGGAAGCAATGTCTTTGGACGAGGATTTCCTGGTCGCACTCGAATACGGCATGCCCCCAACTGGCGGGATGGGCATGGGCGTGGACCGGCTGCTGATGCTGCTTACTGGCGCCAGCATTCGCGAGACCATTGCGTTCCCGATCATTCGTCCGTTGTGACGGGCCAGCAATGACGTCAACGAACTCGGCGGATGAGCCGACCCAGCGGGTTGACCCAGATCACGGGATCGTGATTCGGCGAGCCACCACGAGCGATGTGTCTCGTATCCGCGAGTTGATCGACCTCTATTCAGCCGACCGCGTCCTGCTGTCAAAAGCGACGGTGACCCTGTTTGAAGATGTCCAGGAGTTCTGGGTCGCCGTCGATGCGTCCAAGGTCGTGATCGGGTGCGGCGCCTTGCACGTGATGTGGGAGGACCTGGCCGAGGTTCGCACCCTGGCCGTGGATCGGGGGCATCGCGGTCAGGGCATCGGTCACCTGCTGCTTGAGAAGCTCCTTGACACCGCGCGCGAACTGGGCATTCACCGCGTCTTCTGCCTGACGTTCGAGATCGACTTCTTCCGCGCTCACGGTTTCGAGGAGATCCAAGGCACGCCGGTCGACGTCGATGTCTTCGAGCAGCTGCTCGAGTCCTACGACGAGGGTGTTGCTGAGTTCTTGAACCTCGAGCGGGTCAAGCCCAACACGTTGGGCAATAGCCGCATGCTCCGCACCCTGTAGCCAGGGGTATCCGGCCGCGCTTATTCGGCGCGTTTGGACGGGTTCGCATATTTTCCCCGTTGAGTTTGCCGAATTAGTCTCGCGCGACTAATGTCGATAACAATTACATTTCTCCTGACCAGGTGAGGTTTGCGATGGCTCGGCGAATTACTGAAGTCCTGATCGACGACATTGATGGCTCCGAAGCGCAGGAGACACTGCAGTTTTCCCTCGAGGGTCGCAATTACGAGATCGATCTGAGTCACGCGAATGCGGACAAGCTGCGTGACGCGCTTTCCCATTACACCGATGCTGGCCGTCGGGTTACGAGCCGTGGACGCTCGACGGTTGGCCGACGACCGCAGTCCGGTCGCACTGCCGAGATCCGGGCCTGGGCCCGGTCCCGCGGCCTGGCCGTGGGCGATCGTGGGCGGATCCACCCCGATGTCGTCGCCAAGTACGACGCCGAGCACTCCTGACCCTTTGCGATCCCTGGGGCGCTTGCTATTGGTCGTGCGCCTTGCGCGCCGCAGGCGGGGAGCAATCAACGGCTCGGATAGCAAGGGGCCAGCCCGATAGCAAAGGATTTCGGGAACCCGAAAGGGCGTGTTCGCCGCTGGCGTAGTCCGATCAGGCCAGGAACACCGTCCGTGGCCGCAGGGTTGGACCCGACGAGATCCGAAAGCCCTTGTGCGTTCCGGCCGATATCCACGCTGGACCAACAGATCCACGCTGAACCAACAGGTGGACGCGACCGAACCGTGACGATTGGCGACCCTCGGATCTGGTTAGCATCTAGAGACGTACGCAGGACCCGCGGCGAGCACGCGGCACGCAGCGGTGAGCCTGCCCGACGCTTCGATGAGGAGCGACATGTTCGAGAGGTTTACCGACCGAGCGCGGCGAGTTGTCGTCCTGGCCCAAGAAGAGGCCCGGATGCTCAACCACAACTACATCGGCACTGAGCACATCCTGCTCGGGCTCATCCACGAAGGCGAAGGCGTAGCAGCCAAGGCACTGGAGACGCCTTGGCATCTCGCTCGAGGCCGTCCGCTCGCAGGTCGAAGAGATCATCGGTCAGGGCCAGCAGGCTCCGTCCGGCCACATTCCGTTCACGCCGCGTGCCAAGAAGGTTCTCGAGCTCTCGCTTCGCGAGGCTCTGCAGCTCGGACACAACTACATCGGCACTGAGCACATCCTGCTCGGCCTGATCCGCGAGGGCGAAGGCGTCGCCGCTCAAGTGCTCGTGAAGCTCGGCGCGGACCTCAACCGGGTTCGCCAGCAGGTCATTCAGTTGCTGTCGGGGTACCAGGGCAAGGAGCCGGTCAGCGCCGGCGGTCCGGCCGAGGGGACTCCTTCAACTTCGTTGGTGCTCGACCAGTTCGGCCGAAATCTCACCCAAGCTGCGCGCGAAGGAAAACTCGACCCGGTCATCGGGCGCGAGAAAGAGATCGAGCGCGTGATGCAGGTCCTGTCGCGCCGCACCAAGAACAACCCGGTGCTCGTGGGCGAGCCGGGCGTCGGCAAGACCGCCGTCGTCGAAGGTCTCGCGCAGGCAATCGTTAAGGGCGAGGTTCCCGAGACGCTCAAGGACAAGCAGCTCTACACACTCGACCTCGGCGCACTTGTCGCGGGCAGTCGGTACCGCGGTGACTTCGAGGAGCGCCTGAAGAAGGTGCTCAAGGAGATCCGCACCCGCGGCGACATCATCTTGTTCATTGACGAGTTGCACACGCTCGTTGGTGCGGGTGCTGCCGAAGGCGCGATCGACGCGGCCAGCATCCTCAAGCCGATGCTCGCTCGTGGCGAGTTGCAGACCGTAGGTGCGACCACGCTCGACGAGTACCGCAAGCACTTGGAGAAGGATGCTGCACTTGAGCGCCGCTTCCAGCCCATCCAGGTCGCCGAGCCGACGCTGTCGCACACGATCGAGATCCTCAAGGGTCTGCGCGACCGTTACGAGGCACACCACCGCGTGTCCATCACGGACAGTGCGTTGGTTGCAGCGGCGACTCTTGCCGACCGTTACATCTCCGACCGCTTCTTGCCGGACAAGGCGATCGACCTGATCGACGAAGCCGGCTCGCGCATGCGCATTCGTCGTATGACCGCGCCGCCGGATCTGCGTGAGTACGACGAGACAGATCGCAGCCGTGCGCCGCGAGAAGGAGTCGGCGATCGACGCGCAGGACTTCGAGAAGGCAGCCTCGCTGCGCGACTCGGAGAAGCAGCTGCTCGGCGAGAAGGCCAACCGCGAACGCGAGTGGAAGGCCGGCGACATGGACGTCGTCGCCGAAGTCGACGAGGAGCTCATCGCCGAGGTTCTTGCGACTGCGACGGGCATCCCGGTCTTCAAGTTGACCGAGGAAGAGTCGCAGCGCCTGCTAAGATGGAAGACGAGCTGCACAAGCGCGTCATCGGTCAGGAGCAGGCGATCAAGGCGCTCTCGCAGGCCATTCGACGTACCCGTGCGGGTCTGAAGGACCCGAAGCGTCCCGGTGGTTCGTTCGTCTTTGCCGGTCCGTCTGGAGTCGGTAAGACCGAGTTGTCGAAGACACTCGCCGAGTTCCTGTTCGGTGACGAGGACTCGCTGATCCAGCTCGACATGAGTGAGTACTCGGAGAAGCACACGGTGTCGCGACTGTTTGGTTCGCCGCCTGGATACGTCGGCTACGAAGAGGGTGGCCAGCTCACCGAGAAGGTGCGCCGTCAAGTCCGTTCTCCGTCGTGCTCTTCGACGAAGTCGAGAAGGCACACCCGGACATCTTCAACTCGTTGCTGCAGATCCTGGAGGACGGTCGTCTGACCGACGCCCAGGGTCGCGTGGTCGACTTCAAGAACACCGTGATCATCATGACCACGAACCTCGGCACCCGCGACATCTCCAAGGGCTTCGGTATCGGCTTCTCCACCGGGGACAGCGCACACACGGGGTACGAGCGGATGAAGGCGAAGGTCTCCGAGGAGCTGAAGTCAGCACTTCCGGCCTGAGTTCCTCAACCGAATCGACGACATCGTCGTCTTCCACCAGCTCAGCCGCGAAGAGATCGTCGCGATCGTTGACCTGATGATTGCCAAGCTCGACGAGCGGATGCGCGACAAGGACATGGGCATCGAGCTCACGTCGGCGGCCAAGGACCTGCTTGCCCTGCGCGGGTTACGACCCGGTGCTCGGTGCGCGGCCGTTGCGTCGCACGATCCAACGAGAAATCGAAGACGCGCTGTCGGAGAAGATCCTCTTCGGCGAGGTGCGCCCAGGTCAGATCGTTGTCGTCGACGTCGAAGGCGAGGGCGAAGCCGCGGCCTTCACCTTTGCCGGTGAGACGAAGCCGGTGCCGGTGCCTGATGTGCCGCCGATCGAGGCCGCAGCAAGCTCGGAGTAGTTCGAAAGATCGCGTTGTGCCAGTGGGTGTGAGAGCTATCGCTCTCGCACCCACTGTCGCTTCGTGCGTGCGTTTGTCGCGTGGAGCCGCTGACCGAGTTCTGGCGATAGCCGAGGAGTCATCCGCTCCGGGTTGGCGTGGTGCACCCAACCGCTACCCCAACGAGTAGCGACCTGCCGCGTCGCGTGTAACCAGTCCGTCCTCCAGCAGCGACTGCAGCGCGCGGTCGCGCTGCGCGTCATCTGCCCACGTCTCGTTCAAGGCGCGCACCTCGACGCGATCGTTCGCCCGCAGCACATCCATCAGCAGCCCGCGCACTTGCCGGTCCGTGCCCGCGTATGGCTGCGCGGTGCGTGCAGGTCCGTCGTGCTCAGGTCGACCTGCGGCGAGCCACGCGCACTCGGACGCGATCGGACACGCGCCGCACGATGGATTGCGCGCGGTGCACACGAGCGCGCCGAGTTCCATTACTGCGGCCGAGAAACGCGACGCTTGGGCCGGGTCGTTCGGGAGGATCGCTTCGGCGCGGTCGCGTTCGAGGCGAGTGGGGGCGCCTGCGCGCTCGAAGGCGACGGCGTCGAAGAAGCGCGCATGCACACGACGCACGTTGACGTCGAGCACCGGGTGCCGTTGACCGAAGGCGAACGATGCGATCGCCGACGCGGTGTAGTCACCGACTCCCGGCAACGAACGCAACACCGCCCAGTCCGACGGCACCTCCCCACCATGATGGGCAACGATCTCGACCGCGCAGGCGTGCAAGCGCATGGCCCGCCGCGGATAGCCAAGGCGACCCCACATCCGCACCGCCTCGGACTGCGGGTCGACGGCGAGTGCTGCCGGCGTGGGCCACCGTTCGATCCAGGTGGCATATAGCGGAAGCACACGAGCAAGCGGCGTCTGCTGGAGCATGAATTCGCTGACCATGACGGCCCAGGCCGTCGCCTGCGGTTCGCGCCACGGCAGCGGGCGTGCGTGCTCGGCGTACCAGGCCAGCACCTCGTCAATCACGCGGTCGATGCTGCCAGCCAGCGTTTCGCGCGGATCAGCGAGGCACTTCCCGGGACTCTGACCGGCGGGGACCGCTGCACCCTAGGCTGCGACCGTGTCGTCGATCCTTGACCCGCGCGGCCCGCTGCCGCCTTCGGTCTATTGGCGTCGCCGCATCCTGTTGCTAGTCGTCGTTCTTGTCGTCATCGGGTTGATCTGGTGGCTGATCTCGTCGTTGGGCGGATCATCTACGCCTGCTGCCAACTCGCCGAGCCTCACTCCCACCGTCACCACCTCGACCCCGCCGACAGTGACGTCAACGCCGACGGCGAGCACGCCGTCCGCGTCGTCCCCATCCGCTTCCACCACGCCTTCGACGACTGCCACCGCGCCGTTGTGCACATCCGCGCAGATCAAGGTCAGTGCTCATCCGTTGGCCTCGGCCTATCCGGCCACCGGCCCGGTTCACATTCGCTACGCGGTCAGCACCACGTCGGCCACCCCATGTAGACGCGATGTCGGACAGATCGCCAACAGCGTGATTATCACCAGTGGCGGTCAACGGATTTGGTCGTCCGACGACTGCAACCCCGGCGGTGACCACGATGTGCGCACCCTGAGCCAGGGCGCCTCGTACGTAGAGACGGTGACCTGGAACGTGACCGTCTCGCATCCTGGCTGCCCCTCTGGCGCGTTGTCGGCGCCGACCGGCACCTACTCCGTGGTGGGGCACAACCTCGCCGTGGTGAGCGCGCCGGAGATGTTCACATTGGGCTGAGCACGTTGGGCTGAGCACGTTGGGCTGAGCGCCTCAAGAACGCCCCTCGCGGCGACGAAGCACAAGAGCGGGGACCCGTTCCGGTGCGGTCGTCTCCCACGAGGAGGCCAGGCGTGCACTCGGAGAACGCGGCGGACGTCGCTGCGCTGCACCCGTCGCTGGCGGTTGGAATCGTCGCCGGCACGCGGGTCCGCTTGTCCGCGCTCGAAGCCCAGTTGAGCCGCCCCGGCGTGAGCATCGTCGGGCTTGCCCGCACGGCTGCCGAAGCCGAGGAGCTGGTAACTCAGCACGCCCCCAGCGCAGTCCTGCTCGATCTGGATCTGGCCGCCGGTGGGCTCGATGTCGTTGAACGAATCATGGCGACGCGCCCAACGCCGATAGTGGTGTGTGGTGCTGCGGGCGAGCGACCCGAGGTCGCATTGGCTGCGGGTGCCGTCGATGTCGTCGGTGCTCTCGACTACGCCCCCGGTTCGCCGGAGTACGTCGAGGCCCTGGTACGCCACCTGCGCATTGCTTCGCGCGTGCGCGTCATCACACATCCGCGTGCGCGATTGCGTCCGCCGCGTTATTCCACTCGCACGCTTCCCTACGGCCGAGTCAATGGCGCGCCGAACAAGCGCCCGCACGTTGTCGCGATCGGAGCATCTACCGGAGGTCCGCCAGCACTTGCGACGATCCTTGCCGAGCTTCCCGCCGACCTCGATGCCGTTGTGCTCGTCGTACAGCACATGGCGGAGGGGTTCGTCGAAGGTCTCGCGCGCTGGCTCGATGAGTTGTGCCCGTTGGACGTACGCATCGCTTGCGACGGCGAACGACTACTAGCCGGAACCGTCCGGATCGCGCCTGCGATGCGCAACCTGACCATCGGCAGCAACTTGCGAGTTGAGCTGCACCCACCGATGCCCGGTCAGTTCCACTTGCCCGGTATCGATCCCACCTTCACCAGCGTCGCCGCCTGTGCGCCCAGGGGCTCGGTCGGCGTGCTGCTGACCGGTATGGGACGCGATGGCGCGGCCGGCCTGAGCGCGATGCGCTCTGCCGGTGCGTTCACGATCGGTCAGGACGAGTCGACCAGCGTGGTGTGGGGCATGCCCGCAGCCGCGCAGGCGCTCGACGCAGTCGACGTGGAGCTCGAGCTCGCCGACATCGCGTCGGCGATAACCGATGCCGTTCGTCGCGGCGTGGCAGTGGCAGGTGAGGCATTGTGAACCGTTTGTCAGATGCCGATTTCGAGGCTCTTCGCGACTACTTGTCCGGTGTGGCCGGGCTGGTCTTCGACGAGTCGCGGCGACCAGGACTTGCGACCGTGATCTCCGAGCGGCTTGCGCTGTCCGGTTTCGGTGACGTGGCTTCGTACTTGCTCTATGTGCGCGGACCGGAAGGTCGCGAAGAGCGCCAACGGTTGCTCGACGACGTCACCATTCAGGAGACCCACTTCTTCCGCAACGCTCCGCAGATCGCCGCGCTGCGCGATGTGATCCTGCCCGATCTGATGACACAGGCCGCGGACGCAGGTCAGTCGTTCACCGTGTGGGCCGCCGGTTGCTCGACCGGCGAGGAGCCGTACACGTTGGCGATGCTCGCGCTGGAAGTGCGCGAGGCGCGCGGGCTGCCGGTCGACGTTCGGATCCTTGGCACTGACGTAAGTGATGCGGCCATCGCTGTGGCCCAGACGGCTACCTATGCAGGTCGCACGGTCGATCTCGCTGAGGCTGCTGCGCGCCAGCGTTGGTTCGACACCGGTCCGCGCGGCGCGGCTGTGGTCGCGGACGAGGTCCGTGACCTGGTCGAGTTCCAGGTTCACAACCTGGTGAGTGAGCCAGCCCCGTTCGCTGACGCCTGTGTCGATCTGGTCGTGTGCCGCAACGTCACGATCTACTTCGCCCGCGAGACCACGCGCGCCCTGGTCGGACGCTTCCACCATGTGTTGCGTCCCGGCGGCTTCTTGATGCTCGGCCATGCCGAGACGTTGTGGCAGGTCACGGACGCGTTCACGCTCGTGCCCGTGGGCGAGGCATTTGCCTACCGCAAGTCCAGCGTGGTGCGTCCAGGCGCAACGGTCGCTGGCGGGGCGGCGCTGCTGCGGCGTCTGACCGATCGCGAGCCGGCTCACTCCAACGAAGCCGGCCGAACGCGACCGCGGGTGGAGCCGGCCGTAACAATTACCGAGACTGGGCCCGGCCAGTTGGCGGCGATCGCCGATGCGCGCACGCGAACCTCGTCGGCGCCTGCCGCTCCTCATCGTGTGGTCGATTCGAGCTGGGTGCTCGACGCGGCGAAGCGGGCGCTGCGCGAAGGCAAGTACGCGGAAGCAGCCGAGCTGGCCACGCGTGCCGCGAGCGTCGATGCGCTCAACTGCGACGCGTACGTGGTGCAGGGCGCCGCGCTCATCGCATTGGGCGATGACACTGAAGCTTTGGGCGTACTGCGTAAGGCCGTCTACCTGGACCCGTTCGCCGGACACGCGCACTTCTTGCTTGCGGGTGCGCTGTCGCGACTTGGCCAGCACGAGCAGGCTGCGCGTGCTTTCAATGCGGCCGCTGATTCACTCACCAGCGTCAACGAGAATGCGCTCGCGATGATCCTCGACGGTCGTGACGTCGACGAGCTCGCCGCCATGTGCGTACGTCTTGCTGATGCGGCCCAACGCGCTACCGACGTGGCGCTCGCCGCGGGCGCTGGTCGGTAAAGGTCCAGGTCGTCGCTATGAATGGCTTTGTGCGGTTCGACCTGGCCGGGCGGTCCTTCGCCATCCCACTCGATGTGATTCGTGAGGTGGTGCGGGGTTCCGGGGTGGTTCCGATTCCCGGCGTTCGTGCGCCCTTTACCGGCACGCTCGATGTGCGCGGTGCTCCGTTGCCGATCGCGGATCTGCGCTCGCACGGCACCGTCGGAGACGTGCTCGTCATCGCGGACCGTGATGGTGAACGTTTCGGAGTGGCAGTCGACATGGTGCGTGCAGTGCATCCGGCCAGTGAGTTGCTGCCGCTCGATGAGCCATCGCTGTACGGGCTGCCGGACTACATCAACGATGTCCGACGCGTCGACGGCGCGACGGTGTACCTGGTCGATGTCAACGCGATGGTGCAAGCCGTTCCGGTCTAAACGCTGCGTTCTACCTAAACGCTGTGTTCTACCTAGACGAAGCGCTCCACAATCGTTGACTCACCGATACGAGTAAGCCCCTCGCGAATAGTGCGGGCGCGCGCGTCACCGACTCCTTCGACAGCCTGCAGATCCTCTTCGTTGGCCATCAGCAGGGACTGCAATCCGCCAAAGTGATTGACGATCCCCTCGACCACGGGAGCCGGCAGGCGTGGCACGCGAGCCAGGAGCCGATAGCCGCGCGGATTGACGGTGGTGTCGAGACTCTCGACGGTGGTCGGGAAGCCAATCGCTGCACCGACCGCGATCGGATCGAGCAACTGAGTGCTGTCGAGCTCGTCGAGTGCGGTCAGCGCCTTTTCCACGGCACGTTCGGACGCATGCGACCTGCGCGACCCGGCCGGCACGTAGTCACGTGCGACCAGCTCGCGATCGGCCTCGATGCCCGCGACAAGCTCATCGTGCTGTAACCGCAGCAGACGCCCTTCGGTTCCGAGTTCGACGAGGTAGTCCTCGATCTCAGCGGAGATCCGTCGGACCATCTCGATTCGTTGGGCGACCGCGCAGACATCGCGGATCGTGACCAAGTCCTCGACTTCGAGGGCAGACAACGTGCCAGCTACTTCATCGAGTCTGGAGCGATAACGCTCCAGGGTGGCCAGCGCCTGATTGGCACGCGAGAGGATCTCTGCGGTGTCCTCGAGTACGTAGCGCTGGCCATCGACGTAGAGCGCTACGACATGCATGGACTGACTGACCGAGATCACTGGGTGCGCGCTCTGGATCGCGACCCGTTCGGCCGTGCGATGACGGGTGCCGGCTTCGGTCGTCGGAATGGATGGATCTGGCATCAGGTGAACGTTGGCTCGAAGGATCCGCGTCGCGTCACGATCGAGGATGACGGCGCCGTCCATCTTCGCCAACTCACGCAGGTGAGTAGGGGAGAACTCGACGTCCAGAAGAAAGCCGCCGGTGCAAAGCGCATCGACGTCCTTGTCGAAGCCGAGCACGATCAGTGCGCCCGTCCGACCGCGGATGATGCTTTCCAGGCCCGCTCGCAACGCGGTTCCCGGTGCGACTGCCGCGAGCGTGCTGCGCAAAAGGGTTGCCCGGACTGATTCAGCGCGGTCGAGCCGTTCGCTGGGTGTCACTTGCGACTCCCGTCGGTGCCCGTGCACCGGAGTGACACGTTCGGCTGCAATGATCACCGCGAGTGTAGGCGATGGGGGATCACTATGAAGATGCTCATCCTCGGCTGCGGTAACGCAGGGATGGAGCTTGCCGCGCAGGCGAAGGCTGCTGGCTGGGAGGTCGTCGGGTCGACGACTACACCCGAGCGCGTGGCCGAGATCGAGAAGGTTGCCGACTCCGCGGTTGTGCTCGTGGGTGCTGACTCCGCTGCAGTCGCTGCTGCGGCAGCCGACTGCGACGCAATCGTGGTCGCGGTGAGTCCGCCCGCGGTGCGCTCGGCGAAGAAGGAGGATCGCGGGCCGATCTACGAAGAAGTCTTGGTCAAATCGGGACGAAGCGCCGCGGCTGCGTGCGACCGGGTGGTCTTCATGTCATCGATCTCGGTCTACGGCGACGGGTCGCAGGAGTCTGGCTCGCTGTTGACTGAGGACACCCCGCGCGCTCTCGACAACGGGGAGCCATCGACCACCTTCTTCGCGGCGGGTGAGGACACAGTGCTCGCCATTCCGGGCGGCACGGTGCTGCGCTTCCCCGACATGTACGGACACCCGGATGACATCGAGTTCGCCGATCGCGTGAAGCTGGCGCACGACCACATGGGTGGGTCGGTGCCGTTTCACCGCGATGACAAGTACCACCCGATCCACATCGAAGACGTGGCTGCGGCGACTTTGTTCGTGCTCGACCACGATCTGACCGGTGCATACAACGTGGTGCCCGACGAAGAACCCGCGCCCACGGTCGGAGACTTCTGGGATCGCACCGCCGATGCGAGCGGACAGGCGCGGCTCGAGTTTCGCGGCGAGATCCGAACGCCCCGGCAGCAGACGAGTTCGGCCCGACTGCGTGAGCACGGCTTTGCGTTCAAGCACCCGGTCAGCGAAGTCGTCTAGGCCCCTCACCATCGCGGACCGTCTGGCATTAGACGCGCTAGAGCGCCACGAATGCCAGACGGCTCTCCTGTACTTCCCGGCACCGTGGCTTGCTTCGTCCCGCACCGTCTGGCATTAGACGCGCTAGAGCGCCACGAATGCCAGACGGTGGCGCAATGGAGAGGGTCGCAGGTCGCAGGTCGCAGGTCGCAGGCGGCGCTGCCGCGTCAGCCAGTGGTGTGGTTGCCAGTAAGCCCCGCGGCTCGCACGGCTGCTCGCACGTCCGCGACCTCGATGACGGTCATCCCGTCGGGTAGCGCGATGGCCGCAGCCCCGCTGTCGCGTGGCGGCACGAGTGCGCGAGTGAAGCCGAGCCGCGCAGCCTCCGACAGCCGACGCCCCAGGCCCGACACCGGACGGACCTCGCCCGCCAGGCCGACCTCGCCGAAGGCAACAAGATCGCGCGGAACCACCTGGTCGGTGGCCGCGCTGGCAACGGCGAGCAGCAGGGCGACGTCGGCAGCAGGTTCGCGGACACTGACGCCGCCAACCGTCGCCGCGAATACGTCGGCTTCTGCCAGCCGCACGCGCGCACGTCGTTGGGCCACCGCGAGGACCATTGCCACGCGCGCGCTGTCGAGGCCACTGGTTGTGCGACGCGGTGAGGTGAGCGCACTTGCCGCCACGAGCGCCTGAACCTCGGTCACCAGCGGTCGCGTGCCCTCCAAGGTGACCGTGACGCAGGTGCCGGACACCGGACTTCCCTGCGTCGACAAGAACAGGCCGGACGGATCGGCCAACCCCACCATCCCGGCCTCGCCCAGATCGAAACAGCCCACCTCGTCGGTCGGGCCGTAGCGGTTCTTCACCGCCCGCACGATTCGCAGCCGGCTGTGGCGCTCGCCTTCGACCTGCAGGACCACATCAACGAGGTGCTCCAGCACGCGCGGCCCGGCGATCGAGCCGTCCTTCGTCACGTGCCCGACCAGGACGCACGCCATGTCGCGTGCCTTCGCCACGCGGATCAACGCACCCGCAACCTCGCGCACCTGCGTCACACCACCGGCCGCCCCATCGACGTCGGCATGCGAGACGGTCTGCACGGAGTCGACGATGAGCAACGAAGGCGACAACGCCTCGACGTGCCCAAGAACCGTCGCCACATCGGATTCGGCAGTCAGGTAGAGCGCGGGATGCAGCGCTCCGACTCGTTCGGCACGCATCCGCACTTGGGCCGTCGACTCCTCGGCTGTCACGTAGAGAACTGGCCCCGCCCCCGTCGAGGCCACTGCTGACGCAGCCTCGATGAGCAAGGTCGACTTTCCGATCCCGGGCTCACCGGCCAGCAGCACGACTGCACCGGCGACCAAGCCGCCGCCGAGCACCCGGTCGAGTTCGTCGATCCCGCAGGGCCGCGCAGCGGCCGCCGACACGTTGACCTCACCGATCGGCAGCGCGGCATCGCGCACGACGGCTGGTTTCGTCACTCGAAGAGTCGGCGCGCCGACCTCCTCGACCGAGCCCCAGGCCTGGCACTCCCCGCATCGACCGACCCACTTCGCGCTGGTCCAGCCGCACTCGCCGCAGCGGTACGGCACTCGCTCCGCCTTCGCGCGTGACGAGGTGGCGGTCGAGGAGGCGCGAGTGGATGAGGCAGCTGAGCTGGCCCGCGAGGTTGTCGTCACCCGGCGGACGCTAGGGCCGAGGTCCGACATCGCAGCCCATCGACGCGACCGTCTGGCACCGGTGGCGCTAGAGCGCGTTGAGTGCCAGACAGTCCGGGTGTGGTGAGGGCTGCGCGTGCTAGCGCACCGCCGCGCCCCAAAGGGCGCGCGTACTAAGAGGTCGTCACGCCGGGATCTGCGGGGTGCGGCGCCACGGGCGAGCGCTCCGCAATTCGTTCACGACACAGCGCAGCGAGCTCGTCGTAGGCCGCCGACCCCATCAGCTCACGCAGCTCGGCCTCGTAGGACATAAAGACCGCCTCTTGCCCTACGTGAGCCTCGGTCGCACCGGTGCACCACCAGGACAGGTCGTGCCCACCCTCGCCCCATTGGCGGCGGTCGAACTCGGTGATCGTGATGACCAGCACCTTCGACTTGTCGATGCGCTTGTCCCACCGGTAGGCCCGCTTGACCGGCACCTGCCAGCAGACCTCGGGCTTGGTCTCCATGATGTGCTTGCCCTCGCGCAGCGCCAACGAGTGCAGCGCGCACCCCTCACCGCCGGCAAAGCCCGGCCGGTTGAGGAAGACGCAGGCGCCGTCGACGACTCGCGTCTTGCGCTCGCCGTCCTCGTCGGTCTCGATGAGCCGCTTGCGGCCGTGGTACTGCCAGGTCTCCGCAGTCAGCCGCGATGCGTGCTTCATGACGCGCTTCTCGTCGGCCTTGTCGGTGAAGTGCGCACCCATGGTGCAGCAGCCAAGATCAGGCTTCGACGAGTCGATGCCCTTGCACCCCATCCCCCAGATGCACGTCCACATCGAGGTCAGCCAGGTGAGATCACAACGGAACACTTGGTTGTCGTTGTCGGGGTCGACGAACTCCACCCATGCGCGCGGGAAATCGAGGTCTACTTCAGGCACCGGGTCAGCCTAGAGCCTCGCCCTCGCCGGTAACGTCAGCATGTGCGACTCGGTGTGCTCGACGTTGGTTCGAACACCGTGCATCTGTTGGTCGTTGACGCGCACTTGGGTGCGGCTCCGATCCCTGCCTTCTCGCACAAGGTCGAGTTGCACCTGGCGGAGTTTCTGGAGCCCGACGGCTCTATTGATCGCGAAGGCATCGAACAACTGATCGCTTTCATCAACGAAGCAGAAGTATTTGCCGAAGAGCACGAATGCGAGGAACTGCTCTGCTTTGCGACCTCGGCCATCCGCGACGCCCCCAACGGTGAGGACGTGCTGGCTCAGGTCCACTCCCGCACCGGGATCGAGTTGCAGGTCCTCGATGGAGCTGACGAGGCGCGCCTGACCTTTCTCGCGGTGCGGCGATGGTTCGGCTGGTCCTCTGGGCGGCTGCTCGTCGTCGACATCGGCGGCGGCTCGCTGGAGATTGGCTGCGGCCTCACCGAGGAGCCTGACTGGGCGGTGTCCGTGCCGCTCGGTGCCGGTCGAGTCACCCGTGAGTTCCTGCCCGACGACCCGCCGCGCAGCGGCCAGGTCAAGCGGGCCCGCGCCTACGTCCAGCAGGTCATCGAGGCCGCACTCACGGAGGGGCATCACCTGGGTCGCATCGACCATGCGGTCGCCACCTCGAAGACGCTCAAGCAGCTCGCGCGCATCGCTGGCGCAGCCCCAAGCGCCGAGGGCGAGTACGTGACGCGTCTGCTCTCGCATGAGGACGTGCAGACCTGGGTGCCGCGACTTGCCGCGATGACCGCGACCAAACGAGCCGGACTGCCCGGCGTCTCCACGGGTCGTGCGCGCCAGTTGCTCGCCGGCGCGATCGTGGCTGATGTCGTCATGGAACGGCTCGAGCTCTTCGACTTGGAGATCTGTCCTTGGGCGTTGCGCGAGGGAGTGATCCTGCGCCGCCTCGACTGGATCGAACGATGACCCAGACCGCCGTCACCGGCCTCACCTCGGCCGAGGTTGCCGCACGTGTTGCTGATGGCAAAGTCAACGATTACGAGGAGCCTGCGGGCCGCAGCTTCAGCTCGATCGCCCGCGCGAACATCCTCACGCCGTTCAACTTCCTCATCGGCGGGCTATGGATCGTGATGCTGCTGATCGCGCCGTTCCAGGACGGGCTGTTCGGCTTCGTGATCGTCATCAACACGCTGATCGGCATCGTGCAGGAGTACCGCGCGGCACGGACTCTTGAGCACCTCAGCATCCTCAGCGAGGTCAAGCCGATGGTCCGCCGTGACGGCACCGACGTTGCGATCAGGCGCGAGCAAGTCGTGCTCGACGACGTGTTGGTGCTGGCCACCGGCGCGCAGCTCGTCGTGGATGCGCAGGCACTGGAGTGCGACGGGCTCGAGATCGACGAGTCGTTGCTGACGGGCGAGGCCGATCCGGTACGCAAGGAGCCAGGGGACCGACTGCTGTCTGGCTCCTTCGTCGTTGCAGGCAGCGGCTTCGCGCAGGTCACGCATCTGGGTGCGGATGCGTTCGCGTCCGGCATCACGTCGCAGGCCCGCGAGTTCTCGGTGACGCGAAGCGAGTTGCGCGACTCGTTGCAGCGCTTCATCACGACCGTGTCGTGGCTGATCCTGCCGATCGGCTGTCTGCTGCTGTGGTCGCAGGTGCTGACGGGATCCGGATGGCGTGATGCCCTGCGCGGCACGATTGCTGGCGTCGTGACGATGGTTCCCGAAGGTCTGATGCTCCTGACCAGCATCGCGATGGCGGTTTCGGTCGTGCGGTTAGCCCGCAAGCGCACTCTCGTGCAGGACCTGCCAGCCGTCGAGGTGCTCGCGCGCGTGGACACGGTCTGCGTCGACAAGACCGGCACTCTCACCGAGCCCGGCCTGCGCGTGCGCGATGTCATCAGTCTCGACGACTCGCAGCCGATTCCACTCGTGTTAGGCGCACTGGCCGGTACCGAGACGCATCCGAATCCGACGATGGCTGCGGTGCGTGCTCAGTTCCCACCCGACCGTGACTGGGTGCGCACTGGCGGGGTGCCGTTCTCCAGTCAACGAAAGTGGTCGTCCGCCACCTTCGGTGACCGCGGCTCGTGGGTCCTCGGCGCCCCTGATGTGCTGACCAACGATCCGCACGTGACTCACATAGTCAGCACGCACTCCGCCGACGGCGCTCGCGTCCTGCTGCTCGCGCGTGCCACACCGGAAGCCGCCCCACCGGAGGCCGATCGTGGAGTCGGCGAGGTCGAACCGGTTGCCCTCGTTGTCATCGATCAGATGCTGCGTCCCGATGTTGCGGCCACGATGACCTACTTCGCCTCGCAGGGCGTCGACGTGAAGGTCATTAGCGGTGACAACGCCGAGACCGTCGGCGTGCTCGCGCGCCGAGCAGGCATCGTCGGTGCCGATCGAGTCATGGATGCGCGCGGACTACCCGAAGATATCGAGACGCCTGAGTTCGCCGACGCGGTCAATGCCACGACCGTCTTCGGCCGGGTGACACCACTGCAGAAGCAGGCAATGGTGCGGGCGTTGCAGTCGCGTGGTCACGTCGTCGCGATGACTGGTGACGGTGTCAACGACGTCCTTGCGCTCAAGCAAGCGGACCTCGGCATCGCAATGGGGTCAGGGGCAGACGCCACCCGCGCAGTCGCACAGATCGTGCTGCTCTCTGACAGCTTCGATGTGATGCCGAGCGTTGTCGCCGAAGGTCGCCGAGTACTCGGCAACATCGAGCGTGTCTCGGACCTTTACCTCACCAAGTCGTTCTACGCGATGGCGTTGTCGATCGCGACCGCGCTCGTGCGGTTGCCGTTTCCGTTCCTGCCGCGGCACCTGTCGGTAATCACCGCGTTGAGCATCGGCATCCCATCGTTCTTCCTCGCGTTGATGCCCAACACGCAACGCTTCCGCCCCGGCTTCTTCCGGCGTGTCCTCATCTTCACGATTCCGGCCGGCCTCGTCACTGCGATTGCAGTCTTCGTGGCGTACTACGCAGTGCTCAATACCGGGCACACCGTCGCCGAGTCCCGAGTGGCGGCGGCCATCACACTGTTCTCCACTGCGATCGCGGTGCTCGTGGTCGCCTCGCGCCCGCTCAACGCGTTGCGCCTGGCCATCATGGCGCTGATGATCGCCGGCTTCTTGGTGGTCCTTGGCTGGCCGTGGCTGTCGAACTTCTTCGCACTGTCGTGGAAGCCCGATTCCGGTGGCCTCGTGGGCTTGTTCGTCGGCCTCGCCGGGGCGGCCGCCATCATCGTGGTGGCAAAAGTCACCGATCAATGGCGCCGCCCGTCCGCGGTCGATCGCGACGGCATGGGCGACGATGGTCCTGTGATGCCGACGGGGACTGCCGGAGTGGGTGCATGAGCGATCCGTTGCGCCCCTCCCGAGCGAAGGTGACGCTGTCGACCTCGTCGGTCTTCCCCGAGCCGGTTGAGAATGCATTCGTTCTGGCCAAGCGGCTCGGATACGACGGTCTTGAGCTGATGCCGCTCACCGATGGTGTGAGCTCTGATCTCGACGCGGTGCGCCGACTCTCGGACGAGCACGAGGTCCCGATCGTGTCCGTGCACGCTCCGTGTCTGCTCGTGACTCAACGGGTCTGGGGCCTCGACCCTTGGGGCAAGTTGCAGCGGGCGAAGGAGGCGGCTGAGATCCTCGGCGCCGACACGGTCGTGGTGCATCCGCCGTTTCGTTGGCAGCGCGAGTACGCGCGCCGTTTCATCCGCGGCGTCGCGAAGATGCACGACGAGACCGATGTGCGGTTCGCGGTCGAGAACATGTACCCGTGGCGAGTGCGCTCGCGCGAGTGGGAGGCCTACGCGCCTGACTGGGATCCGCGCAACGAGGACTACGAGCACGTGACGCTCGACCTCTCGCACACCGCGGTGTCGGGCACCGACGCGCTGAAGATGGCGCGCGACCTCGGCGACCAGCTGGCGCACGTGCACATGGCCGACGGCACCGGGCTACCGAAGGACGAGCACCTGGTGCCAGGCCGCGGCACCCAGCCCTGCGCGCAGATGTTGGGGGTTCTCGCCGAACAGGATTACCGCGGGTCAATTGTGCTCGAGGTCTCGACTCGACGCACCGCGACCAGCGAGGAACGAGAGCACGACCTCGCCGAAGCCTTGGCATTTACGCGGTTGCACCTGGCCTCCCCGAAGTGATGCGGCTGTCTCGGTAGCGTCGAGGCCGTGACTGTCGAGGGCGTGAATCAGCCCGCTGCGATCGAGACCAGCGCATTACGCGTGGTTCGCGGCAAGAACGAGGTCTTGCACTCGCTCGACCTCGCTGTTCCCAGCGGCTCGATAACCGGTCTGCTCGGACCGTCCGGCTGCGGCAAGTCGACTCTCATGCGCTCGATCGTTGGGGTGCAGATCGTGGCTAGCGGCACCGTCACGGTCCTCGGCCAGCCAGCCGGCACGCCCGCGCTGCGCTCGCAGGTCGGCTACGTGACCCAGGCGCTGTCGGTCTATCAGGACCTCACAGTCGCTGAGAACGTCTCGTATTTCGCCACCGTGCTGGGCGCCGAGAAGCAAGACATCGCTCGCGTCATCGAGCAGACGGACATGACTCGGTACGCGGGTCGACTCGTGTCAACGATGTCTGGTGGCGAGCGCGCACGCGTCTCGCTCGCGACGGCGTTGCTCGGCAGTCCGAAGGTGCTGGTGCTCGATGAACCGACGGTCGGGCTTGACCCGGTCCTGCGTCGAGATCTGTGGAGCCTCTTCGCCGAACTCGCTGCAGGCGGCGTGACGTTGCTTGTGTCCAGTCACGTCATGGACGAAGCGACCCGGTGTGACGAACTGCTGCTGATGCGCGATGGGCGTCTGCTTGCCCAAGGCACCAATGAAGAGCTACTCGAGCGCACGCACACCCATACGATCGAGCAAGCGTTCCTGAGCCTGATCGGGGATGCGACATGAACCCGCGCCTGACTGCGGCGACCGCGCGGCGCGTGTTGATCCAGCTGCGACACGACCCGCGCACGATTGCGTTGCTGTTGTTGCTGCCGATCGTGTTGATGTCGTTGCTCGCCTGGATCATCAGCGATGCCGACTTCGACAAGTACGGACCGATGCTCCTTGGCATCTTCCCGTTGATCATCATGTTCCTGATCACGTCGGTCGCGACGCTGCGCGAACGATCCGGCGGAACCCTTGAGCGGTTGCTTGCCCTCCCGTTGCACAAAACCGACTTCATCCTTGGTTACGGCGCCGCCTTCAGCCTCGCCGCGGCATTGCAGGCAGTGCTCGCGTCCGTGGTCTGCTTCTGGCTCTTGGGCCTGACGGTGCTTGGCCCGGTGTGGGCCGTGGTGCTCATTGCCGTGCTGGTCGCGCTGCTCGGCACCAGCATGGGTCTGTCCGTGAGTGCCTTGTCGCACACGGAGTTCCAGGCCGTGCAGATGATGCCTGCGTTGATCCTCCCGCAGCTGCTGTTGTGCGGGATCCTCGGACCGCGCAGCGAGCTGCCGACCGTGCTTCGTTGGATCTCCGACGTGCTGCCGATGTCCTACGCCGTCGACGCGATGCAGTACGTCAGTCGGCACGCGACGATCGGGGCCGAGTTCTGGCGCGATGTCGCCGTGCTGGTCGGCTTCATCGTCGGGCTGCTCCTGCTTGGGGCCGCGACACTGCGCCGTCGCACGCCGTAGCCTGCGGGCATGACCGAACGCATCGCCTTCATCGGCGCGGGCAAGATGGCCGAGGCTCTCATCGCGGGACTTATTCGATCCGGTACCTCACGTGACGTGATTGAGGCGACGGCGAGACGCGACGAACGCGCGGCCGAGCTGACCGAGCGATACGGCATTCACGTCACGACGAATCAGGCCGCAGCGCAGTGGGCTGACCTCGTCGTCATCGGCGTGAAGCCGGCCGATGTGGTCGGGGTACTCGACGACATCGCGGACTCGCTCAAGCCAGGGACAGTTGTCGTCTCGATCGCGGCGGCGGTGTCGTGTGCATTGATGGAAGCGCACCTGCCCGACGGCACGGCAGTGGTGCGCGCGATGCCCAATACGCCGGCCTTCGTCGGCGAGGGGATCACCGTGCTGTCGGCCGGGACGCACGCGACCAAGGAGCATCTCGCCGATGCCGAGGCCGTGTTCGAGGCAGTCGGGATGGTGCGCGTGCTGCCCGAGGCGAAGCAGAACGCGGTGGCCGCACTCAGCGGCAGCGGTCCTGCTTACTTCTATTACTTGGTCGAGGCGATGTCTCAAGCCGCCGTCATGCTCGGACTCACCCACGACCTCGCCCTTGAGTTGGCGGTCCAGACCGCGGTGGGTGCATCGGTGCTGATGAAGGAGTCAGGCGAGCATCCGGTCGTGCTGCGAGAGAACGTGATGTCTCCTGGTGGCACCACGGTCGCCGCGATGCGTGAGCTCGAAGCCCACGGCGTGCGCGCGGCGATATTCGCGGCGCTAGAAGCCGGTCGTGATCGTTCTGAGGCGATGGCCGCAGAGGCCCGATGACCGGCCCGTCGGTCATCGTCTGGGACCCGGCGCTGATCGAGTACAACTTCGGGCGTTCGCACCCGATGTCGCCGATCCGAGTCGAGCTCACGATGGCGCTCGTGCGCGACCTCGGCCTGCTCGATGTCGATGGCGTTCGACTGGTCGACCCGGTCGACGGCGAGCCGTTCCTTGCGACCGTGCACGACCAGGACTACATCGATGCGGTGCGCTCGTGTAACGACGGCCAGATCAACGCGCAGTGTCTGCGCTACGGCCTCGGCACCTCCGACGATCCTGTGTTCGAACACATCCACACCGCGAGCGCGCGCATAGTCGGGGCCAGCGTCGCGGGTGCGCGCGAGGTCTGGTCCGGTCGCGCCCTGCACGCGGTCAACTTTGCCGGCGGTCTGCACCACGCGATGCGAGACCGTGCGTCCGGCTTCTGCATCTACAACGATGCCGCCGCCGCGATCGTCGACCTGCTTGCGGCGGGTGCCGAACGGGTCGCGTACGTGGACATCGACGTCCATCATGGAGATGGTGTGCAGGCCGCCTTCTATGACGACCCGCGGGTGCTCACCATCTCTTTGCATGAAAGCCCGACCTCGCTGTTCCCCGGCACCGGCTGGCCCTACGAGATCGGCGGGCCGAACGCGGAGGGCTACTCGGTGAACCTGCCGCTGCCCGCTGGGACGGCCGATGCCGGCTGGTTGCGCGCGTTCCACGCGGTCGTGCCCGAGCTGCTCGAGGAGTTCCGTCCGCAGGTGCTGGTGTCGCAGCACGGCTGCGACACCCACGTTCTGGACCCGTTGGCCAATCTGGCGTTGACCATCGACGGCCAGCGCGCGGCCTACGCCGCGATCCACCAGTGGGCTCACGAATACGCAGAGGGTCGCTGGGTCGCCCTTGGCGGCGGCGGGTACGCGATCGTCGAGGTGGTACCTCGGGCCTGGTCGCACCTGGTCGGGCAGGTCGTGGGGGAGCCGGTGGACCCGCAGCTAGAGACGCCGCAGGGCTGGCGCGACTTCGTTGCGGCGAGGACCGGCAGGACCGCTCCGCTCACCATGACCGACGGCGCGGATGCCTCGTACTCGGCCTGGATCGGCGGCTACGACCCCGGCAACGAACTGGATCGGGCCGTCATGGCGACCCGATCTGCGGTGTTCCCCTTCCACGGGCTGGCACCCTGAGGGACCAAGTTTGCCAATTCCGCCCACCCTGGCCGTCTGGCCTCATTAACCTCAGGGCGTCAAGTAAGTGACAGCGCTAGATCGCTTAGCCCACCGGATGTCTTCGGCGGGGATGGCGACGTGAGGAATCGGTGAGGAATGGCGGCAGTCGAACGGCCTCTGGCCGAGGTGCGTTTTCTCACTGTGGCCGAAGTGGCCACCGCGATGCGTGTCAGCAAGATGACCGTGTACCGCCTCGTGCACGCGGGTGATCTGCCAGCGGTGCGAGTGGGTCGTTCGTTCCGTGTGCCCGAGCAGGCGGTCCACGAGTACTTGGACAAGGCCTTCATCGAGACAGCCTGAGGCCTCCATCGGCCCCTGCCACACGGCCATCGAGCCGCTGGCCCCGATCGGTGCGTTGATGCACGATCGGTCGCATTAACGAGTCACAACCCGCGGGGCGTACCCTGAGGCCTTCGCGCGGGATGCGCGAGTGCCTGCGGGACCCCCGCCGGTCCCGGAAATTGATGAGCAGCGAATGAGCGAGGTGCCCCTGTGGGCTCGGTGATCAAGAAGCGCCGCAAGCGCATGGCGAAGAAGAAGCACCGCAAGCTGCTGAAGAAGACTCGCGTTCAGCGCCGCAACAAGAAGTAGTAGGCAGGAGGCGCCCATGCGCCGGTCGGTCTTGGTGACCGGAGTGTCGCGGTATGTCGGCAGCGCCTTCGCGCGGCTGTTGCAGGAGCATCCCGACGTCGAGCACGTCATTGGCGTCGACACGGTCGACCCGCGTTACGACATCGGTGCGACCGAGTTCATCCGCGCGGACATCCGCACCACGGCTGCGTTCAGCGTGATCCTCGATCACGAGGTCGACACCGTCGTTCATCTCGGCGTGGTCGCGACTCCGCGCTCGACCGGTGGTCGGGTTGCGATGAAAGAGACCAACGTGCTCGGCACGATGCAACTGCTCGCAGCCTGCCAACGTTCGTCACGCGTCAAGCGCGTCGTGGTGAAGTCGTCGACCTCGGTGTACGGCGCGGGTCCACGAGACCCCGCGGTCTTCGCCGAGAGCGACGAGCCGACGCAGATCCCGGATGCGGGCTTCGCGAAGGACTCGGTCGAAGTCGAGGGCTATGTGCGTGGGTTCATTCGCCGCCGGCCTGATGTTGAGGTCTCGATCCTGCGGATGGCCAACATCGTTGGGCCCGGCATCGACACTGTGCTCACTTCTTATTTCTCGTTACCGACGCCTCCGACGGTGATGGGCTTCGACGCGCGGTTCCAGTTGTTACACGAGGAAGATGCCCTGGCTTCGTTGATCCGCGCGACCATGGGCGAGCAAGTGCCGGGTGGGACTGTGAATGTGAGCGGCACCGGCGTGATGCTGATGTCGCAGGCCATCCGACGCTCTGGGCGCATCCCCATCCCGGTGCCGCCACCGATGGTCTCGAGTGTGGGCCGCGTGGTGCGCCGCACGGGCATTGTCGACTTCTCGCCGGACATGGTGGCGTTTCTGACGCATGGCCGCGTCGTCGACACCCACCGGATGCGTGAGCGATGGGGCTTCGAGCCCGCGTTCACGACCGAGGCCGCGTTCGATGACTTCCTGGTCGGGCACGGGGTCGAGCCGTTCATCTGGTTTGGTCAGGGGGATCCGGTCCATGAGCGAGCCTGAGTTTCAGGAGCTGCCGGACCTGAGCCCGGAGACCACCGACGAGAAGGTGGCGGCTGCTCTGCGCTGGGTGCGCCGGCGATTGTCTGGTGAGTACGCAATCGATGACTTCGGCTTCGACGCTGACCTCACCGACAACGTGCTGATGGCTCCACTGCGTCCGCTCTACGAGAAGTGGTTCCGGGTCGAGGTCGAAGGCTTCGAGAACGTGCCTTCCGATTCCGGTGCGCTGGTCGTCTCCAACCACTCGGGGACGATCGCACTCGACTCGTTGATGCTGCAGCTGTCGCTGCTCGACCACCACCCTGCGCACCGACACCTACGGCCGTTGGGCGCCGACATGGTGTTCTCGACGCCGTTCCTCGGTGAGCTGGCTCGTAAGTCCGGCGCGACGTTGGCCTGTCACGCCGATGTCGAGCGGCTGCTGCGAACTGGTGAGCTCGTCGGCGTCTTCCCCGAGGGCTACAAGGGCGTAGGCAAGCCGTTCAGCCAGCGCTACCGATTGCAACGGTTCGGTCGTGGTGGGTTCGTCGCGGCTGCGTTGAAGGCGAAGGCGCCGATCATCCCGACCGCGATCGTCGGGGCCGAGGAGAGCTACCCGATGATCGGGCAGTCGAAGTCGCTGGCGCGGCTGCTGGGGTTGCCGTACTTCCCGCTCACCCCGACGTTTCCATGGCTGGGGCCGCTCGGTGCTGTGCCGCTGCCCAGCAAGTGGTGGATCGGCTTCGGTGAGCCGATCGCGACCGACGAGTTCGCGCCGGCCGCCGCCGAGGACCCGCTCGTCGTCTTCGATCTGGCCGACCGGGTGCGCGAGAACATCCAGTCGATGATCTACGGGTTGCTGGCCAAACGCCGTTCGGTCTTCAACTAGGTCATCAGGTCAGCCCGTTCGTCGCGTCAGGCGAAGGCACCCGCGTATGCGTTGAGTGCTGGCTGTCCGCCGAGGTGCGCGTAAAGCACGTTTGAGTCGGCGGGGATGTCGCGGTTGCGGACCAGGTCGATGAGTCCGGCCATCGACTTTCCCTCGTAGACGGGGTCGAGGATCACGCCTTCGAGTCGGCCGCACAGCCGGATTGCATCGATGGTCGATTGCACCGGTATGCCATAGAGATCGCCTGCCCACCCCTCAAGGACGGTGATCTCGTCGTCGCGCAGCGCGCGGTCCAGCCCGATCTGGTCGGCCGTGTGCTGGGCAATGCGTTGCACTTGATCGCGCGTCTTCTTGAGTGTCGCGGATGCGTCGATCCCGATGACTCGACGCGGCCGGTCTTGTGCGGCGAAGCCAGCAATCATTCCGGCATGCGTTGAGCCAGTCACAGTGCAGACAACGATCGTGTCGAAGAAGACGCCGAGTGCTGCCTCTTGCACCTCAACCTCGCCTGCCCAGTTCGCGAAGCCGAGGCCGCCGAGTGGATGCTCAGACGCACCAGCGGGGATGCCGTACGGCGTGCCACCTGCAGCGCGCACGTCCTCGAGCGCTCGCTCCCACGAGTCCCGGATGCCGATGTCGAATCCGGCCGGATCGAGTCGCACGTCTGCGCCCATGATCCGCGACAGCAGGATGTTGCCGACCTTGTCGTTGACGACATCGGGCCAGTCCACCCACTTTTCTTGAACGAGCACGCACTTGAGCCCGAGCAAGGCAGCCACGGCAGCAACCTGGCGCGTGTGATTGGACTGATAGCCGCCGATGGACACCAAGGTGTCGGCGCCACTGCGCAGAGCGTCCGGGACGATGTACTCGAGCTTGCGCACCTTGTTGCCGCCATAGGCCAGGCCGCTGTTGCAGTCCTCGCGCTTGGCCCATATCCGCGCACCACCGAGGTGCGCGGTCATTCGGTCAAGCGGATGGATTGGGCTCGGGCCGAAGAGAAGCGGGTAACGCTCGAAGTCATCTAGTCGCGACATGCGAGTCACGCTAGGAGAATGTGCGCCGCGCGGCTAGGTCGAGCCTCAGCTCACGGGTGGGCCCGAGGTTCAGCCCTGCGCGACTTGCTGCATCATCGCGGCGTACGCGAGCGCGGTCGCGACCGGATCCTGCACATTGGTCGCCGCACCGCCGCTCCACTGCTCCTGCACCGACACGAGTCGTTCCGACAGCGTCGGTGACGGGCTCGGGGTGACAGCAGCCGCGCTCGGCTTCGGCGCCGGGAGGACAGTCTTCACGACAGGCTTGACGACTGGCTTCGGTGTCGACTTCTTCACCACGGGCTTTTTGGTGACGTGCTTCGTTGGCTTCTTGGTCACCTTGTGCGACGAAGACGAACTAGCACTCGACGTCATCGGCTCCTTGAAGTCCTCGGTGACCCACACCGTGCCGTTCTTGTCCGTCGCGACGCCAACGCCGATCTCGGTGTAGTTCTTGTCGAGGATGTTCGAGCGGTGCGGCGCCGAGTGCATGAAGGCGTTCTCGACTGCCGCAGCACTCGATGCATAGCCGACGTTCTCGCCGACCCACTTCCAGTTCGTCACGTCGGAGGCCAGTGACGGGTTGTGGTAGAGGCTCTGCTTCGCAGCCATGGCCTCGGCGTGCGCCTGAGCCAGCGAGGTGAGCTGGGAGTCCACGCTGTAGGCGTGCAGCCCGGCTGATGCGCGGGCCGAGTTGACCAGACCGACCAACGAACTTGATGCCGAAGCCTGGTCGGCCAGCGGGCCGACGAATGCCGCCCCAAAGAGCACGGAACTCACTGACGCGATCGCCAGCACGCGTGTGCGGCGGGTCAACGTGGGCACGAGCATCCTCCGAGGCGTCGGCTTACCAAGAACCTCTAAAGCCCTCGGCCACGCGCTGGGATCGCTGAAGCCCCCCGAACACGAAGTCACCGGATTGCCCGAACCGCGGTCACTCTTACGGCTCAATCGGCACCAAATTCGTGGGTCATGTCACACTCGCGGGCGATGAATCCGTTGAACGAGAACGCGCGCGTGAGCGTCTACACGCGGGCTGGGTGTCACCTGTGTGAGGAGGCCCTGCGTGTGGTTGCCGCGGTCTGCAAGGAGTGCGGCGAATCATTTGCGCAGATTGATATCGACTTGGATGCCGATCTTGTTGCCCGCTTCACCGACGAGGTTCCTGTGGTCTTCGTCGATGGCCGGCAGCACGCCTTCTGGCACGTCGACGCGGGGCGCCTGCGGGCCGCACTGAACTCACCCCGGTGACCCGCCTCGACCGCTGACGTGACCTTTGTCCCGACTCGTCGAGGCGGCGTCCATATGTCGAGACGGCCGTCTCACGACTTTGTGCGTTCGTTCACATGCGACGTAGCCTGACGCCGCCGATAAACAGGAGGCGGACCGTGAGCGCCGGGCGCAAGCGTCGTGGGGGTATCCCCGAGGCCACTGTTGCGCGCTTGCCGGTCTACCACCGAGTGCTCACGGCCCTCGAAGAGCGCGGGGTCGCGACGGTCTCCTCCGAGGAGCTCGCGGCCGCAGCGGGAGTCAATTCCGCCAAGTTGCGCAAGGACCTCTCGCACCTCGGCTCCTACGGCACCCGCGGGGTCGGCTACGACGTCGACTACCTCGTTTACCAGATCGCTCGCGAGCTCGGCCTGACCCAGGACTGGGACGTCGTCATCGTCGGCGTCGGCAACCTCGGCCACGCTCTTGCCAACTACGGCGGATTCGCCTCTCGCGGCTTTCGAGTCGTCGGTCTCGTTGATGCTGACCCCGAACGAGTTGGCGAGCGGATCGGGACCATCGAGATCGCACCGCTCGACCAGCTCGAAGAGGTCGTGCGCACGACGCGCGCGGCGATCGGAGTCATCGCGACACCCGGCCCGTCGGCCCAAGAGGTGTGCGATCGCTTCGTCGTCCTCAGGCGTGACCAGCATCCTCAACTTCGCGCCCGTGGTGCTCACGGTGCCCGACGGCGTCGATGTCCGACGCGTCGACCTCGCCCTTGAGCTGCAGATCCTCGCCTTTCACGAGCAGCGCAAGGGTCGCGCGAGTGCTGATGGCGTAGACACCCGCGACGCCGCTGTGGTCCCGTTGCGGGTGGTGTCGTCATGAGCTTGCTCGTCGTCGGTGTCTCACACCACAGTGCGCCCATCGCCATGCTCGAACGCGTCGCACTGGCCGACGTGGATGCGTCGAAGCTGCTCGACGATGTCGGTCACAATCAGACCATCGGCGGCGCGATGGTGCTCTCGACCTGCAACCGGGTCGAGGTCTACGCCGAGGCCACGCGCTTCCACGCCGCTCTCGCCGAGATCTCCGCGCTCATCGCGCAGCACGCAGAGGTGTCGCTCGCCGAGATCACACCTCATCTATATGTGCACTACGACCAGCGCGCGGTGCAGCATGCGTTCGCGGTCGCGTGCGGCCTCGACTCGATGGTTATCGGCGAGACGCAAGTGCTCGGCCAGATGCGTCGCTCGCTGCGCGCGGCTCAAGACGCCGGTGTCGCTGGTCGTGAGGTCAACGAGGTGGTGCAGCAGGCTCTTCGAGTCGGCAAGCGCGCCCATGCCGAGACGTCCATCGATCGCATCGGCGTCACGGTGGCTGCTCATGGGCTCGACGTGTTGGCCGACGCAATCGGCGGCTTGGCCGATCGGTCCGTGGTGGTCGTCGGGGCTGGTGCCACTGGTTCGTTGGTCGCGCACGACCTTGTCGGGCGCGGAGTGAAGCGACTCGTCATCGTCAATCGCGGCGACGAACGCGGGCAGGCGTTGGTGTCGGCGCTGCTAGAGCGTGCCGATGCTGAGGCGATCGGAGTCGAGACGCAGCCGATGCAGGCCTTGCGTTCCTCGCTCGTAGAGGCCGACGCGGTCGTGACCTGCACGGGCGCGCTCGGCTACCTCATCACTGCCGACGACATTCCGTCGCAGCGACCGTTTGCGGCACTCGACCTCGCAATGCCGCGTGACATCGATCCCACCGTCGCGGACGCCACGGGCATCACGGTCATCGACATGGACCACATCGCCAGCGTCGACACTGATACCGCAGATGTCACGCGTGTGCGTGAGATCGTTGCCGACGAGGTCATTTCATTTCTCGCCGGTCAACGCGCAGACCTGGTGACTCCGACCGTCGCCGCACTGCGCGCGCGCGCCGACGAAGTCGTGCGCCTAGAGCTCGAGCGTCTCGACGCGCGCCTGCCCGATCTGCCCGACGCCGAACGAGAAGAAGTTGCACGCGGCGTGCGTCGAGTGGTCGACAAGTTGCTGCACCAGCCGACGGTTCGGGTAAAGGAGCTCGCTGCTGACACTGGCAACGAGTCCTACGCCGAAGCCCTGCGCATCCTGTTCGACCTCGACCCGCAGACCGTCGAGTCCGTTGCACTTCCGGACGAGCCGGGTGCTGCACGATGAGGTCGATCCTGATCGGCACCCGCCGCAGCGCCCTGGCCAAGGCTCAAGCACAGTGGGTGGCCGATGAGCTCTCGCGCCGGCTCTCGCGCGAGGTAGCGCTCGTCGAGATCACGTCTGACGGTGACGTACTTACTGGCCCGTTGAGTGAGGTCGGTGGGCAGGGCGTCTTCGTGACGGCCCTGCGCCAGGCGCTGCTCGACGGTCGCATCGACGCAGCGGTGCACTCGTACAAGGACGTGCCGACCGGTTCGGCTGCAGGTCTGGTGGCGGCCGCGGTCCCCTCTCGCGAGGACCCGAGTGATGTCCTCGTTACTAACGAAGGCCAAACCCTCGCCGACCTTCAACCAGGCGCCACCGTCGCCACGGGCTCATTGCGGCGAGCCGCAGCGATCCGGGCCGCCCGCCCTGACCTAGAAGTAGTAGACATTCGCGGCAACGTCGACACCCGACTCGGTCGGCTCGCAGACGGCGATGTGGACGCACTCGTCCTCGCTCGCGCCGGACTCGCTCGCCTCGGCAAGCTCGCAGCGGTTAGCGAGGTCTTCACGCCTGAGGTGCTGATGCCCGCACCCGCTCAAGGCGCGCTGCTCATCGAGTGCGCGGAAGACTCCGAAGTCGCCAGCGACATCGAGGTCCTCGACGACTCACTAGCGCGCGTGTGTGTCGATGCTGAGCGCGCACTGCTCGCCGATCTCGAAGCTGGCTGCAGCGCGCCCGTGGGCGCGCTCGCGACCGTTGGCCTCCATGCTGCGCTCCCTAGCGGAGTCGCCCACAGTTCTCTGGGCCCCGAGGCCCAGATCACGTTGCAAGGTGCCGTCTATGCAGTCGACGGCTCTCGCACGGTTCGTCTGTCAACCACCGGTTCAATCACCGAGCCAATCGCACTTGCGCACGCACTAGCGCGTGAGCTGCGAGCGGCTGGGGCAACCGCCCTCCTGGGGGAGCGCATCTCGTGACTACACAACGCACAAAGAAGAAGCCACGCACGCCAGTCGTCTTCGTGGGAGCCGGTCCCGGCGACCTCGGTCTGCTGACCATGCGCGCCGTCCATCTGCTCGCCGACGCGGACCTGGTCGTGCACGACCAGGCGGTGCCGGCCGAGTTGCTCGCGCGCTATGCGCCCGACACGGACACCGTGAAGGTCGACCCGACCGATGCCGCTGCCGATCGCGTTCGTTCAGCGATCGATGGCGCGCGCAACGGTGACCGAGTCGTTCGACTCGTCGCAGGCGACGCGGTGCTCGACCCAGCGGTCGCTGAGGAGCTCGCCGCATGTGTGCGCGCGAAGCTGCCCTTTGAGGTCGTGCCGGGAGTGCCGAGTGCGACTGCGGTCGCCTCGTACGCGGGCGTTCCGTTGCTGACGGCGAAGTCGGGCTCGGTGCACGTCGTGGACCCGTCGCGCCCCGGTGTCGACTGGTCGTTGCACTCCGGCTCGACGACAGTCGTGCTGCACTGTGGCGCAGATGCGCTCGAGTCGGCGGCGCGTGCGCTCATCGCGGAAGGCCGCCCGGAGACGACTCCGGTCGCGGTCACCGCCGACGGCACCACGACCGAACAGCGCACGATCGTGACGACGTTGGCCGAGCTCGGCAAGTCAGTGAAGGCCGCGAAGATCGCGGGTGTGGTCGTCGCGATCATCGGCGATGTCGTTGGTTCGCGCGAGAAGTACTCATGGTTCGAGACTCGGCCGCTGTTCGGCTGGCGCGTCCTGGTGCCCCGCACCAAGGAGCAGGCGGGCGTGCTGTCCGCGAAGCTTGAGGCCTACGGCGCAGTGCCCGTGGAAGTGCCGACCATCTCGGTCGAGCCGCCGCGTGCTCCGCAGCAGATGGAACGCGCGATTCACGGGCTCGTGTCGGGTCGCTACCACTGGGTTGCGTTCACCTCGGTCAACGCGGTGCGTGCTGTGCGCGAGCGTTTCGAGGAGTACGGGCTCGACGCGCGTTCGTTCGCGGGCATCAAGGTGGCCGCGGTCGGCGAGCAGACCGCCGCCTCGCTGCTGAAGTTCGGTGTGCGTCCCGACCTCGTTCCTGCGGGCGATCAGTCCTCTGCGGGGCTGCTCGAGGACTGGCCGGAGTACGACCCGGTCGTCGACCCGATGAACAAGGTGTTCCTGCCGCGTGCGGACATCGCGACCGAGACCCTGGCTGCCGGTCTGGTCGAACGAGGGTGGGAACCCGAGGACGTCACGGCCTACCGCACGGTCCGGGCCGCACCACCGCCCGCGGACACCCGCGAGGCGATCAAGTCCGGTGGCTTCGACGCGGTGGTCTTCACGTCGAGCTCGACCGTCCGCAACCTGATCGGCATCGCGGGCAAGCCGCACGCGTCGACTGTGGTGGCGTGCATCGGGCCCGCGACGGCGAAGGTGGCCGAGGAGCACGGGCTGCGGGTGGACGTGATCGCCGCATCGCCGTCGGTTGATGTGTTGGCCGAGGCACTGGCGGACTTCGGACTCGAGCGCCGCGCTGCGGCGGCCGAGTCCGGTGAGCCGCTGCTGCGTCCCAGCGAGAAGCGTGCGGCTCGGCGGAAGGCCACCTGACCGTGGCGCCGGCCCCGCCTCGACCGGCCCCGCCTCGACCGGTGCTGCGACCGCGCCGGCTGCGGCAGTCGGCGCCGATGCGCCGCCTGACCCAGCAGACGCGGCTGCATCCGGCCGCAGCTCGTGCTGCCGCTCTTCGTGCGCGAGGGCGCACTCGAGCCGCAGCCCATCGCGTCGATGCCTGGAGTGGTGCAGCACTCACGCGACTCGTTGCAGCGGGCGATTGCCGAAGCCGCCGACGCCGGCATCGGCGGGGTGATGCTCTTCGGCGTCCCAGCGACAAGGACGCGAGCGGCTCGGGCGCGACCGATCCCGACGGCATCCTGCGACGGCAGTGCGCGACGTCGTCGCCGAGGCGGGCGACCGGCTGGTCGTGATGGCCGACCTGTGCCTCGACGAGTTCACCGACCACGGCCACTGCGGCGTCCTTGACGGCGGACGGCAGCGTCGACAACGACGCGACCCTCGAGCGTTACGCAGAGATGGCGGTCGCGCAGGCCGATGCGGGCGCGCACGTGCTCGGACCCAGCGGGATGATGGACGGGCAGGTCGGCGCGATCCGCGAGGCGCTCGACAGCGCGGGCCACATAGACACCGCCGTGCTCGCGTACGCGGCGAAGTACGCCTCTGCCTTCTACGGCCCGTTCCGCGAAGCGGTCGAGTCGACCCTCGTTCGGCGACCGGCGCACTACCAGATGATCCGGCCAACTCGGTGCGAGGCGCTGCGCGAGGTTGCGCTCGACCTCGACCGAGGGCGCCGACATGGTGATGGTGAAGCCCGCGTGGCTCCTACCTCGACGTCGTTCGGCAGGTGCGCTGACGCCGTCGACGTGCCGGTCGCCGCGTACCAGGTGTCGCGGCGAGTACTCGATGGTCGAGGCGGCCGCGGCCAACGGCTGGATCGACCGCCGCGCGGCCATCGAGGAGTCGCTGACCGCGATCCGCGCGCGCGGGCGCGTCGATTGTGCTTACTTATTGGGCCGTCGAGGCGGCACGGTGGGCGGTCGAGGCGGCAGAGTGGGTCCGGTCATGAGCGACCCGATGCCGCAGAGCGCGAGCAGCCTCGCCGCACGTGCACGCCGTGTGCTCCCCGGTGGAGTCAACTCGCCCGGTCCGCGCCTTCCGCTCGGTCGGCGGCGACCCGCGGTTCATCGTCAGCGGCTCCGGCGCCTACGTCACGGATGTCGACGGGACGCGACTACGTCGACCTCGTCGGCGCGTGGGGGCCCGCGATCCTCGGCCACGCGCACCCGGCGGTCGTCGACGCGGTGCGCCGGCGAGCCGCCCGCGGGCTGGCGTTCGGCGCGTCGACTCCGGGCGAGATCGAGCTCGCCGAGGCGATCGTCGGCCGCGTCGACCGCCGATCGAGCCAGGTCCGCCTGGTCTCAACCGGCACCGAGGCGACGATGACCGCGATCCGGCTCGCGCGCGGACTGACCGGCCGCAACCTGGTCGTGAAGTTCGCCGGCTGCTACCACGGACACGTCGACGCGCTGCTCGCGCAAGCCGGATCGGGTGTCGCCACGCTTTCGTTGCCCGACTCAAGCGGCGTCACCGAAGCGCAAGCCGCCGAGACGATCGTGCTGCCGTACAACGACCTCGAGGCGGTGGCGCGGCTCTTCGCCAACCGCGGCGAACAGATCGCCTGCGTCATCACCGAGGCAGCGCGGCGAACATGGGCGTCGTCGCGCCGAAGCGCCGGCTTCAACCACACGGTCGCCAAGTTGTGTCACGCCTACGGTGCGCTGTTCATCCTCGACGAGGTGATGACCGGCTTTCGGGTCGGACCGGCGGGCTGGTGGGGGCTCGAAGGCGCGCGCGAGGACTGGACGCCCGACCTCATCACCTTCGGCAAGGTCATCGGCGGCGGGCTGCCGGTCGCGGCTTTCGGCGGCACGCGTCGAGGTGATGGCCGCGCTCGCGCCGCTCGGGCCGGTCTACCAAGCGGGCACGCTGTCCGGCAATCCGGTCGCGTGCACTGCCGGACTCGCGACGCTGCGCAACTGCGATGCCGACCTTTACGCGCACCTCGATTCGACCGCGCGCGTCTTGTCGAATGAAGTGAGCAGCGCGCTGCGCGAGGAAGGTGTCCCGCACCGCATCGGCATGGGCGGCAACCTGTTCTCCGTCTTCTTCGTCGATGAGGATGTGATCGACTACGAGTCCGCCCGTCGCCAGCAGAGTTGGCCGTTCGCGGCCTTCTTCCACTCGATGCTCGAGCAGGGCGTGTCGTTGCCGCCCTCGCCGTACGAAGCATGGTTCGTGTCGGGCGCGCATGATGTCGAATCCATCGAGCGAGTCGCAGCCGCACTGCCCTATGCAGCGAAGGCGGCCGCAGAAGCGGCCGAAGCAAGTGCCACTGAGAGTGCGCGGTGAACGGACCGGTCACTGACGCCAGCGAATTGACCACGGTGCACTTCGTGCGACACGGCGAGGTGCACAACCCGGCCAAGATCTTGTACGGCCGGCTGCCGGGCTTTCGGCTGTCTACGTTGGGTCGCGAGATGGCCGAACGCGTTGCCGACTCGCTTGAGTCGCGCGACGTCGTTGCGGTGGTCTCCTCGCCCCTGACCCGCGCGATCGAGACGGCCGGACCGCTCGCATCCCGGCTTGCGCTGCCGATCCTGATCGACGAACGATTGATCGAGGCGGGCAATCAATTCGAAGGGCAACGAGTCGGAGTAGGCGACGGCGCGCTGCGCAGCCCGCGATCGTGGCGGTATCTGCGCAATCCCTTTCGCCCGTCGTGGGGCGAGCCGTACCACGACATTGCTGAGCGCATGCTGGCTGCGGCGGCCGACCTGCGCGACCGCGCACGCGGTCACGAGGCGGTGTGCATCTCGCACCAGTTGCCGATCTGGGTCACGCGGCTCGCGGCCGAACGGCGTCGCCTCTGGCACGACCCGCGGCACCGGCAGTGCGGGCTGGCCAGTGTGACCTCTCTTATATATGCGGGCGACGAGATCGTGGCCGTTGGCTACGAGGAGCCCGCGGTCGACCTGCTGGCCGGTGCATCGAAGGTGTCCGGGGCATGAGCCGCCGAACAACACCGACCACCCCACCGACCACAACCCCACCGACCACAACCCCACCCACGGTCTGGCACTCGTGGCGCTATAGCGCGTTGAGTGCCAGACGGTTCGGCGCGGCTGCCGCGGTCGCACTGGCGCTGGTAACCGTCAGTGCGTGCTCGGACCACGACGCGGTCTCAACGAACCAGAACCCGAACCTCTTCGTCTCCGGTGTCAACGGCACTGCATACGTCGAGCCAGCGAATCGACAGCCCGCACCCGCCCTTTCTGGGACGACGCTCGCTGGCACCACGTTGGACATCGCCTCGCTCAAGGGTCACGTCGTCGTCCTGAACGTCTGGGGATCGTGGTGCGCGCCCTGCCGCGGTGAGGCCAACAACCTCGAGAACGTCTACAGGGCAACGAAGGCCTCGGGCGTCCGCTTGGTCGGCATCAACACGCGCGACGACAACGCAGCCGCCAACGCCTTCGACGCGCGCTTCGGCATCACCTATCCGAGCATCGTCGACAACGATGGCTCGCTGCTGCTCGGTTTCCGCACGTCGTTGCCGCCGCAGGCGATCCCCAGCACGTTGATCATCGACGCGCAGGGTCGCGTCGCTGGTCGCGTGATCGGTGCCGTGACCGTGCACGATCTCACTACGTTGATCCAACGAGTCCAGACCTCAGACGCCGCATGAGCCGCACTTCGGCTAGCATCCGCTCGCGAGCCGCACGTGATGCTCGGCGCCGATGTCGCGAACACCGTTGCTAACGGTTCCTTGCTCCTCGCCGTCCCCATTGCGGCCGCGGCCGGCGTCGTGTCGTTCTTGTCGCCGTGCGTGCTGCCCTTGGTCCCCGGCTACCTCTCCTATGTCACGGGCCTGAGCGGCGCCGACCTCGCCGAACCCAACGCCGAACTAGTCCCGACTCCCTCACCCTCCCCTGCGTGGTCTCCCGCGCGGCATATATCCCGCCCTGACTCCCACGCTGGGGACATGGAGCGTGCAGACGCCGATGAGAAGGAGGCGCGGGCGCACCATTACCCGACGGTTCTGCTCGGCAGCATCCTGTTCGTGCTCGGCTTCAGCGCGGTGTTCGTTGCAGTCGGGGCGTTCGTTGGCGGCATCGGCGGCTTTTTCCTTGAGCACGAGGAAGGCATCACCAAGATCCTCGGGCTGTTCACCATCGCGTTGGGCATCCTCTTCATCGGGCGGTTGCCGTGGCTGTGGACCCAACGTGAGTTCCGCATCCACAAGCGCCCGACCCTCGGCGTGATCGGCGCCTTCCCCATCGGCGTGCTGTTCGGGCTCGGCTGGACGCCGTGCATCGGCCCGACACTTGCGGCGGTCGAGAGCCTTGCGTTCACGCAGGGCACGGTCGCGCGCGGCGCGTTCCTGTCGTTCGTGTACTGCCTCGGGCTGGGAATCCCCTTCGTGATTGCTGGACTGGCCTTCCGGCGCGCACTCGGCGCGTTTGGCTGGGTGCGCAAGCACTACGCGTGGGTGATGGGATTGGGCGGCGGGATGCTCGTGATCCTCGGCCTGCTTATGGTTACCGGCGCGTGGACCACGTTGTCGATTCACCTGCGCGTGTGGGTGTCGAGCTTCTCGCCAGCCCTATGACCGAGCCCAACGAACAAGGAGCACCGAGCACCGTGCGAACGATCCTCGACTGGGCGCGCTGGACCTGGCGTCAGCTCACGTCGATGCGGGTCGCGCTCGTGCTGTTGCTGCTGCTCGCACTCGCGGCGATTCCGGGTTCGATCGTTCCGCAGCGCGGCCTCAACCCGATCAAGGTCGCCGACTTCTACATCCAGCATCCCGCTGAGGCGCCGTGGTTCAACCGGCTCGGCCTCTTCGACGTGTTCTCGGCGCCGTGGTTCGCGGCGATCTACCTGCTGCTCTTCATCTCGTTGGCCGGCTGCGTCATCCCGCGTGCGCGAGTCCACCTCACCGCGATGCGGTCGCGCCCACCCGAGGCGCCCCGCCGACTAGACCGACTGCCGGTGTGGAGGCAGTGGGAGACAGAGGCGTCGGTCGACGAGGCCGTCGCGGCCGGACGCACTGCGCTGAAGTCCCGCAGATTCAGGATCGTCGATGGCCACGAGTCGGTGGCGGCGGAGAAGGGTTACCTGCACGAGACGGGCAACCTGCTCTTTCACACCTCGTTGCTGCTGCTGCTCTTCGCGGTCGGCGTCGGCAGCCTCTTCGGTTACAAGGGCAATGTGGTCGTCGTCGAAGGCCAAGGGTTCTCCAACACGGTCACGTCATTCGACTCGTTCAGTCAGGGACGGCTGTTCAACGTGTCGAACCTGGCGCCGATCTCGTTCACCCTCAGCCAGTTCAACGCGACGTACCAGACGACGGGGCAACAGAAGGGGCAGCCGGAGTCCTTCGACGCGCACGTCACGTGGACCGCCTCTCCTGGTGCCAAGGCGCAGACCGACGACATCCAGGTCAACCACCCGCTCGAGTCGCAGGGCACCAAGATCTACCTACTCGGACACGGGTACGCGCCGGTCTTCACGGTGAAGGACGGCAAAGGCACGGTCGTGTACTCGGGGCCGACGCCGTTCCTGCCGCAGGACTCCGCGTTTACGTCGACCGGCGTCGTGAAGGTGCCCGACGCGCAGCCGACGCAGCTCGGCTTCCAGGGCTTCTTCCTGCCGACGACGGTGATTGATCCGAAGCTCGGGCCGATCTCAGTCTTCCCGCAGGCGATCCTGCCCACGGTCGTGCTCTCCGCCTGGTCCGGTGACCTCGGTCTGGATAATGGGGTGCCGCAGTCGGTCTATCTGCTCAACACCGCGAAGATGAAGGAAGTCGGCATCAAGGGCCTCGGTGTGGGCGCGACGTGGACGCTGCCCAACAAGCTCGGCTCGATCACCTTCGACGGGTACAAGCAGTACGGCACGTTCCAGGTGTCGCACGACCCGGGCAAGACCGGGGCGTTGTTCGCCGCGATCCTCGCGCTCGTCGGATTGATCCTCTCGTTGAGCATTCGTCGACGCCGGGTCTGGGTCCGGGCCGCTTCGATTGACGGGCGTACGGTGGTCACGGTCGCCGGCCTTTCGCGCACGGAGGGCGGGGACTTGGACTCGGATGTAGACGCCGTAGCCAACGAGTTGCAACTGCACGCATCCGTCATCGAAGCCACGTCCGACTCCGACCCCGGCGACTCCACCCTGAACGAGCCCGACTCCTTCCCCACCCCCGAACCGGTCGCAGTGTCAGCGCACGACGAGGAGATCTAGCGAATGGCAGTCGAAGAGACGTTCGCGCATCTGAGCAACGATCTCGTCTACTCGGCGTTGATCGTCTACACCGGCGCGATGGTCGGGTACGCGTACGACTTCGCGAAGCTGGGTCGGCGTTCGATCGCGGTCGGCGAAACGGTTGGCGCGGATCTGCGCGAACCCGCGCTTGCAGTTTCGTCGTCAAGCACCGCGACAGCCTCCGCGTCCAGGTCCTCGTCCATCCCCATCCCACCCACCCGTGGGGTCTCGGCTCGCCGCGCAAGTTCGTCCGACGAGACGCGGCCGCCGCGCAGCAAGGCCGCGGGTGTCGCCATCTCGTTGACAGTGCTGGCCGCCGTGCTGCACGCCGGCGCGGTCCTCTTCCGCGGTCTCGCGGCGCACCGGGTGCCGTGGGGAAACATGTACGAGTTCACGTTGGCTGCGACCCTCGCGGTCGTCGTCACGTATCTCGTGCTGCTGACGCGTAAGGACGTTCGCTGGCTCGGGCTGTTCGTTGTGACGCCGGTCTTGCTCTTCCTCGGCCTCGCGATCACCGTCCTCTACGTCAACGCTGGCCCGCTCGTCCCCGCACTCAAGTCGTACTGGCTCGCGATCCACGTGACCGCCGCGATGCTGTCGTCAGGCCTGTTCACGGTCGGCTTCGCTCTAACGATGTTGTTCCTCGCTGCTGACCGCGTAGATCGCCGCGTCGATGCTGGCAAGACGCCCGGCCGCTTGGCTCCGTTGGCCGAACGCCTGCCACCCGCCGCGAACCTCGACCGGCTGGCGTACCGGATCAACGCCTTTGCGTTCCCGCTCTGGACTTTCGCCGTCATCGCCGGTGCGATCTGGGCCGAGAGCGCGTGGGGCCGCTACTGGGGGTGGGACCCGAAGGAGACGTGGGCGTTCATCACGTGGGTGTCGTACGCGTGCTACCTGCACGCGCGGGCAACCGTGGGCTGGAAGGGCCGCCGCGCTTCCGTCCTTTGTCTCATCGCCTACGGAACGTTCCTGTTCAACTTCATCGGTGTCAACGTCTTCATCTCCGGCCTGCACTCCTACGCCGGGATCGGCTAAGTCCGCGCCCGCTGCTGCCTCCGCGCACGCGCCGCAATCGCTTGGCGCCCGCAGCGTCTGCACGATCGAGGCATATATGCCACGTTCCTGCAGACAGTTTCGCTAGGCTCACGAGGCCGACACCACGAATGCGTCTGCGGTAGGTGTCCTTATCCGCGAGACGTACAAAATTCACGGGTGTTCTGAAAATCCCACTGGCCCCTTTGGCGAGCCACCTCCACCGCACTCCTCAGTCGCGCTCGGAAATTTCATTTCACCCTTGAATTTTGTACGTCTCCCCGAGAAGGCCCCAGTCGCCGGGCTTGCCCACCACCGCGCGGCACCACCGCGCGGCACCAACGCTCACCCACCCGACCGCGCTCATCCAGCAACCGCCCTACCCGCGGATGCGTTAGGCCCTTGCCGCGAGACGTACGAAACGAAGGCGGAATCTTCGAAGTTTCCCGTTTCGCTTTGTACGTCTCCCCGACTAGGGCCCGACGTTGCCCCGGCGAAACGCCGCCTCCCCCCACACAATCCCGGTGGCGCAGGCAAAGGGCGCAGCGTCAGGCGTCGGGCTGGTGGGCAGCGCCTACGTGACCAGCTGAGCCGAGCTGGCCCTCCCACCGGCGGAAGAGCGTGTGCTGCACGCCGATCACGTCGAGCACCTTGCCGGCGATGAAGTCGACGAGCTGACCGATGTGCTGCGGCCCGTGGTAGAAACCCGGGTTCGCTGGCAGCACCACTGCGCCGGCCTCGTCGAGTGCCACCAGGCTGCGCAGGACAGACCGCGTGAACGGGGTCTCACGCGGCACCACGACGAGCGGCCGGCGTTCCTTGAGGGTGACGTCCGCGGCTCGTTGCAACAAGTCTTTCGAAAGCCCGATCGCGATCCCCGCGCATGCCGCAGTCGAGGCTGGAACGACGACCATGCCACGTGCCGGGTACGAGCCGGACGACGGTCCTGCAGCGAAGTCGCCGGCCGACCAGTACGCGATCTGCGAGCTCTCAAGCGCGGAGACATCGAAGGTTGCCGCGTCCAGCGACAGCCACTTCGCGAGGTCCTCGCGCCAGTGCGCGTCGCGGAAGGAGATGCCGGTCTCGTCGAGCAGGGTGAGGCGCGCTCCGCGGGAGACGACAAGGTCGACCGCCTCGCCGGCCTCGAGCAGTCCGCGCAGGACTGCCGCCGCATAGGGCGTCCCGCTGGCGCCCGGAGACGCCAACGATCCACGGCCGCCGAGGCTGGGCAGTGGAGGCGTTGCCGGGCGATGCGCTGTCGGCCGGGGCGGGACTGCTCACAAGGGACATCGTCTCAGCGCAGGCCGCGCGCGACCAGGTCAATGACCGCAAAGAGCAGCAGAGTCAGGCCGATGTAGCCGTTGACGGTGAAGAAGGCGCGATTGACGCGGGACAGATCGTTGGGGTGGACCAACGAGTGCTCATAGATGAACGCCACGGCAACCAGAGCGAGCCCGATCCACCACCACACGGCTCGATCCCACCATCAGGCCGAACCACACGAGCAGCGCGAAGACCACCACGTGCGTGATGCGCGCAGAGATCAGCGCGACCCGCACGCCCCAGCGCGCCGGAACCGACCCGACGCCATGCGCTCGGTCCGACTCGACGTCTTGGCACGTATAGATGAGGTCAAAGCCACCGATCCATGCCCCTACCGCGACGCCAAGTACGACTGCGGGCCCGACGGACACCGAACCGTTGACGCCGGACTGCACGAAATGGCCGGTCACGCCGAGCCACGCCCCGACCGGCGCCACAGCCTGCGCGATCCCGAGCACCGCGTGCGGCGCCCACATCACGCGCTTGACGTACGAGTACCCGATCAACGGAATGACGGCCAACGGCGCGAGCACGAGACACAGCCAGTTGAGGGCCGCGGCACATGCAAGGAACGCGATTAGCGCGACGACGGCTCCGATGCGGGCCGTACGCAATGACACGACCCCAGTCACGAGCTCGCGCGACGCCGTCCGCGGATTGCGTGCATCGATCTCGCGGTCGATGAGCCGGTTCGCCGCCATCGCAAATGTGCGGGCAAAGACCATGGCGGCGGTGATCAGCACGAGCGTCCACCAGTCGACCCGACCGGTCAGCAGGTACATCGCCGTGAGCATCGAGATGAAGGCGAACGGCAGCGCAAACACCGAGTGCTGGAAGACGACGAGCCGCAGGAAGGCGCGCACCGGGTTCGGCTGGTGCTTCAGCCCACCCTCAGCGCGACTGTCTGGCACTCCTCCCTGCGGACTGTCTGGCACTTGTGGCGCTATAGCGCGTTGAGTGCCAGACGGCTCGCTTCGATCATCGCGACTGTCTGGCACTGGTGGCGCTATAGCGCGTCTAGTGCCAGACGGCTCGGGGTGGGAGGGGGCGGAGTCGGTCGCCGGGTCCGAACTCACAGGCCGTACTCCGACCATCGTTGGGTGACACGCTCAACGATCTCGGGCGACTGCACGATCATCTCGGGCCACTCGCGCGTGTAGCCCTCGGACGCCAGCTTGCGGGTCGCGTCGATGCCAGCCTTGCCGCCCCAGAACTGCTGGTACGACGAATGGTCGAGGTGGTCGACGGGTCCGGAGGTCACGAGTAGGTCGTGCTCGTAGTCGACGTTGCCGAACGCCCGCCACGCGACCTCGCGGTAGTCATGCACGTTGCAATCGGAATCGACGACGACGATCAGCTTCGTCAGCGACATCAGGCCGGCGCCCCAGATCGCGTTCATGACCTTGTGCGCGTGCTTGGGGAAGCGCTTGTCGATGGAGACGATCGCGCAGTTGTGGAAGACGCCCTCGACGGGCAGGTCGTAGTCGACGATGTCGGGGATCGACAGCCGCAGCAGCGGCAGAAAGATGCGTTCGGTGGCCTTGCCGATCGGGCCGTCCTCCGCGGGCGGCCGCCCGACGACGATGGTCTGGTAGATCGGTTCGCGTTGCATGGTCATGACATCGACGTGCAACGCGGGGAAATCCTCGACCGGTGTGTAGAAGCCGGTGTGGTCCCCGAATGGGCCTTCGGGCATGCGCGCGCCCGGTTCGAGCCAACCCTCAAGCACGATCTGGGCGTTCGCGGGCACCTGCAACGGGACCGAGATGGCAGTCGATCATCTCGACTCGTTCGCCGGCGAGGAAGCCGGCGAACAAGTACTCGTCGATCTCCGCGGGCAATGGGGCCGAGGCCGCATAGGTGACCGCCGGGGGCGAGCCGAACGTGATCGCAACCGGCAGGCGTTCACCGCGGCGCTCGGCTACTGCGTGGTGGGCGTTGCTGTCCTTATGTATCTGCCAATGCATCCCGACGGTCTGGGCGTCGTGGAGTTGGAGCCGATACATGCCGAGGTTGCGCGCGCCGGTTTCGGGGTGCTTCGTGTGGGTCAGGCCGAGGTTGAGGAAGACGCCGCCGTCGTCGGGCCAGGACTGGATGCCGGGCAGCAGGCGCCAGGTCGACGTCGGGGCCCTTAAGTACGACTTGCTGGCAAGGGGCGGAGCGCACGTGCTTCGGAGGTGCGTTCCTCAACGTGTTGAGCTTGCCGAGCGCGTCCTTGAAGCCGCCCCAACCGTGCGGGAGCTCCGGCTTGAGCAGTTCGGCGATGCGCGCGCCGATCGCGTCTAAGTCCGAGACGCCGAGGGCGCGGGCCATGCGCTTCTCGGTTCCGAACACGTTGATTGCCAGAGGTATTTGCGAACCCTTGACGTTCTCGAAGAGCAGCGCCGGGCCCGCCGTCCGCGACGACGCGTGTAGCGATCTCGGCGACTTCAAGGTGCGGGTCGACCGCGGCGGTTACGCGCTTGAGCTCGCCGTCCTTCTCGAGTGCGGCGAGCAGGTCCCGCAGGTCGTCAAAGGCCATGCGCGCCAGTATCCCGCCCCTGCAGGCCCGCCGCTCGCCCTGCGCTCGCCCCGCCCGAATCCCCGCTGGGTGTGCCGATGCGCGGCATATATGCCGCGCATCCGCCCACGCCTCCGTCTGCGCCGCCCCCACCCCTCCGTCTGAGCCTCGACGCGTCAGGACTCAACCAGACGCAGACGGTCGACCCGCGAGTCCGCGCGGCGGTGCCGTGGTCGGGGAGACGTACAAAATTCAAGGGTGAAATGAATTTTGTGGAGGCGTCCACTGGCGGTCGGGCAGACACCAGGCACCGGGACCGTTCACAACACCCTTGAATTTTGTACGTCTCGGGGCAAGGACTGCCGAAGAGTCCCCGCGTGGCGGGCTTTGGAGCTGACCTAAGCCCTCGGCCCCGTGACGAGGTTGGCCCTTGTCGTGCAAGACGTACGAAACGAAGCGGGAAACTTCGCAGATTCCGCCTTCACTTCGTACGTCTCCGCAACAAGGGCAACGTGGTGGGCGCGGTCGGCATGCGCTCCCTGGGCCTGCGTCCGAACTTCGTTGAGTCAGGACCGCCGCGAGTTTCGGGCGCTCGGGTCCGTCCGCGCCTCCGGCCTTGAAATCGCGCGCTATACCGCGCGATCCCGAGGCCGGAACTCGTGACCGAGCGGCTCGCAGCCGACCGACGTACGCTGGGGTGATGCTCCGCGTGCTCTTCCTCTACGTCGTGCCGGTGGCCATCGTCATCTTCGCGTTCATCGACTGCCTGCTCACCAGCGGCGATGAGGTCCGCGGCCTGCCGAAGCCGGTGTGGGCGATCCTCATCATCGTTATCCCGCTCCTTGGCGCACTGGCCTGGCTCACGATCGGTCGCATCCCGCAGAAGCGCGCTCTCAACGAGACAGCAACCGGCGCCTCCTCGCCCCACCCGCGCGGCCCGGACGATGACCCCGACTTCATCGGCCGCCTCTAGCCAACTCCCCGAGCTGTCTGGCACTCCCGGCCCAACTCCCCGAACTGTCTGGCACTCCAGGCGCTATAGCGCCACGAATGCCAGACGGTCGCGGGAAGAGGGCGGAAGCGCCCGCCGCGCACCCGCCGCAAAGCCGCTGCGCCGCAAGCGCCCGGAGGCAGCCCCACCGCACCCCGCGTAGGCTGGCGGGCGTGGATAAGGCGCTCAAGCAGGAACTCGAAGACAAGGTCCTGAGCGGCACCAGGCTGACCCAGCAGGACGGCGAGGACCTCTACGCCAGCGATGATCTGGCCTGGCTCGGCGAGCTGGCCCACCACGTGCGCACCCAACAAAACGGCGACCGCGTCGTCTTCAACGTCAACCGCCACCTCAACCTGACGAACGTCTGCAACGCCTCCTGCGCCTACTGCAGCTTCCAGCGCAAGCCCGGCGAGAAGGACGCGTACACGATGCGCATCGAGGAGGCCGTCGGCTCGCGAAGGAGATGGAGCCCGAGGGCATCACCGAGCTGCACATCGTTAATGGTCTGCACCCCACGCTCCCGTGGCGCTACTACCCGCGCTCGCTAAGGAGCTGCAGAAGGCTCTCCCCAACGTCACCCTCAAGGCCTTCACCGCCACCGAGATCCACTGGTTCGAGAAGATCTGCGGCCTGACCGCCGACGAGATCCTCGACGAGCTGATCGACGCCGGGCTCGAGTCCCTCACAGGCGGCGGCGCCGAGATCTTCGACCCCGAGATCCGCGACCAGATCGTCGACCATGACACCCACTGGGAAGACTGGTCGCGCATCCACCGCCTGGCACACTCAAAAGGGCCTCAGGACCCCGAGCACCATGCTCTACGGCCACATCGAAGAGCCGCGACACCGCGTCGATCACGTGCTGCGACTTCGAGAGCTGCAAGACGAGACCGGAGGCTTCGTCGTCTTCATCCCGTTGCGCTACCAGCACGACGCGGACCACGACCCGCGCAACCGGCTGCAAGACCGCACGACGATGGCGAGCGGTGCCGAGGCGTTGAAGACTTTCGCTGTCAGCCGGCTGCTGTTCGACAACGTCGAGCACGTCAAATGCTTCTGGGTCATGCACGGGCTCAACACGGCGCAGCTGTCGTTGCAGTTCGGCGCCGACGACCTCGACGGTTCGGTCGTCGAATACAAGATCACGCACGACGCCGACGGCTTCGGCACGCCGAACACGATGCACCGGGAGAACCTGCTCGACCTCATTCGCGACGCCGGCTTCACGCCGGTCGAACGCAACACCCGCTACGAGACGGTGCGCGTATTTGACGGTCCCGACCCGGACCGCCGCGAGACGCCGCAACCGATGAGCGCTTAAGCAAGGGCGAGAAGAGCAACATGCAATTCCTGAAGTACACGTTCTGGCGCGCTGTCATCTTCGCGGTGGCGTGGGCCGTGCTGTGGCTGTGGTGGGGCAACGATGCTGTATTCCTCGCGGCGATCGTTGCGCTGCTGATCTCCGGGATCGCGAGTTACTTCCTGCTGCGCCGCCAGCGCGACGCGCTCGCCGAGCAGATCCAGGCGCGCGCCAGCCGCGCGGTCAAGAATTCGGAAGAGAAGCAGGCCAACGAAGATGCCAAGCGCGCCGAGGTGCTTGACCAACTCGATGACGACGAGCATCCGGTCGAGGGCACAGGGATTGAGTACCCGGCTGACCCGGGCGACCAGCAGCAAAGGTAGATTCCGCGCCCATGACCACGGGCGCCGGGAACCAGGGCTGGCTGCTGTCGCTGCTGATCCTGCTGCACATCTTGTTGCTGACGTTCTGGCTCGGCGCTGACCTCGGCACCTTCTACTCGAGCCGTTGGGTCATCAAGACGTCGATCGGCGCGGAAGCACGACGCGTTGCGCTGAACATCATGGGCTTCGTCGACATGGCTCCGCGCATCGCGTTGGTGCTGTTCCTGCCGAGCGGTCTGAGCCTCATCGCGGCCGACCCGTTGGGCAAGGACGTCAAAGTCCTCGGCCAAAGCCTGACCGGCTGGCCGATCGCACTCATCTGGGTCGCAAGCCTCGTGTGGCTCGGGCTCGTGCTCGCCGATCACCACTACGGCCCGAATCCGATCGGGCAGTGGAGTCGTCGCCTGGACCTGTGGATCCGACTCGTTCTCGTGCCGGTGCTCATCGGCTTCGGTCTGTACACGATCATCGCGGCGCAACCGTTCGGCGTGCAGACCAATCCGAAGTGGCTCGGCGCGAAGGTCGCGCTCTACGGACTCGCGATCGGCTGCGGCATCATGATCCGCCGCAACCTGCGCCCGTTCGGTCCCGGCTTCGTGAAGCTGATGACCGAAGGCAGCAGCGCGGAAGTCGAAGAGGCCATCGGCGGCTCGATGGGTCGTTGCATGAAATACGTTGCAACGATCTGGGTGCTCGTCCTCGTGATCGCCTTGCTCGGCGTTGCGAAGCCCGGCGCTGATCTGGCGAAGCACCCGTCTTCGGCGCCCGCGCCGGCCGCCTAAGCGCAATTCCGCGCCCGCGAACACCTGAGCCGCGCTCGTCACGCAATCGTGATCTTCCGGGGCCGAACGAGCGATTGATCCCCGCGACGCTGGGGCAAGATCAACGAGTGTTACGGCTGAGGTCTCAGTTCACCCATTCCGCTTGACACGGTTGTGCCGGTTTGGCGGGATAGGGGCAGCAGATACGACGCAACATCACGTTCTTAGAAACAGTGTTCCGTTTCATGGAACGAACCGGTAAAGTCCCGCGCAAGCGCGACAGACGTTAAGACGGCAGGACAGCACGACAGGGTCGGGGCTAATGGGGAAGGACCGCACCACATGAAGGCTTTGAAGCGTTCGCTCGCCGTGGGTGGAGTGCTCGCCATCGTTGGTGCGTCGGTTGTCATGGGCATGGGGAGTGCTCAGGCAGCCGCGGGAATCACGGTTTCGCCGCACACGAACATCAAGAACGGCCAGGCCGTGAAGGTCGTCGGCCATGGCTACACACCGGGTGCGCAGATCGCGATGGGTGAATGCCCGAAGGGCGTCACCGCGAGCGGTCCGGGTTACTGCGCATCGCAGACGTCCGGTGGTTCGTACCTTGCGGTCGCTAAGCCGGATGGCACGGTGAGCCAGACGCTCTACATGACGGTCGGACCGCTGCACAACACGTCCGGTGCGCCGGCCACGTGCGACGCAACGCACCCGTGCCTGATCGAAGTCGAGAACATCAGCAAGCACTCCGAGTACGCCGCGGTGGAGTTGCAGTTCGCGGGCGCCGCGAAGGCCGCTCGACGCCGACTCCGACGCCGAACGCACTCAACGTCTCGCGTCGACGCCGAGCGCATCCGCCACGACGACCGATCCGCCTGCGACAACGCTGCCGCACACCGGCGCGAGCGGCGTCGTCATCACGGCGCTCATCGGATTCGTTCTGCTGCAGATCGGTCTGGTCGCGGCAGTTCGAGCGACGCGTTCAGCGCCGCGTCACTTACACCTCTAACTACATAGAGCACATCGAGCAGGGCACCGGCACGGCAGGCGTCCAACGGGATAAGGGGAGTTGCGTGGCGCAGGCACCCACGTCGAAGCTGATCTCGGTTCGTCGTGAAGGTGCCAACGCCTTGCGCTTCTTCGCGGTTTCCACCCTGGTCATCGCGGCCCTCGCGGGCGGACTGTTCTTCCTGGACATGGCGAGCGCCGCAGCGGCCGGCTCGGTGCCAGCCGACGGTGGCGGCCCGAGCGTCACGGTGACCGTGCCACCCGGGGGGTCTGCGTCCACGACCCAGGGGGTCGCAGTGACGATCCTTCCGGCGGGCACCACGACTGGCACACCACGCCAACGGGTGGCGTGCAGGGCAATACGAACACCACAGACTCAAACGGCACCGAAAATGACGGCACTCCCGCACACTGGAGTGAGTGGGACAGGCATCACCGCGATCATCGCGATCGCGTGCTTACAGCTAGGACTGATCACGTTCATCCGCGCATCGCGAGCAGCGCCGCGACGCACGAGCTTGGCAAACGGGTAAGACAAGTAAAGGCATGACGGGGGCAGGGGAGTCCACATGAGTTCATCCGGCAAGCGCGTACGCACCACGGTCGCGCGCCAACGTTCCGCGCTGCTGCGCGGCCTGTCCGCGTCTCTGGCCGTGACGGTGATGGCTGGTGCTGCCCTGTTGGCCGCCTCGGTTGGCACCGCCACGGTCGCCACCGCGGCTGCCCCCCGGGACGCTCCACTGCAACACCGGTGGGAACGTCGCCGAGTTTGCCATACCTGGACCGACACCAACGCGTTCACGCTGACGCCCGCTTCGGTGAGCCGGGCGGCGACCGAGTCACCGTCACCTGGACCAGCGCCGCCGGTCTGGTGAACGGTTCACCGGTCGCCCTGGGCGCGGGTTCCACTCAGGTCCAGGTCGTTTGCGTCACTTTCCGGTGCCATGACGGGCAACTCGTTGCCACCACCCCGGCAGGCACGTATCCAGCGGCATCGACGGAAGCACAATGTCGCGCTTGGACCGGTCACTGCAACGACCAAGTTCACGGCCAGCGGGACCGGAACGATCACCGCCACCGTGAAGTTCATCGA
>CAWKKI010000002.1:0-44343 GCA_963850215.1 uncultured Actinomycetota bacterium | reverse complement strand
TTCTCGCTCTTGCGCGACGGCAAACCGGCGATGGACTGACCTACTTGGCCCAGCCAGCCCGATCGACTCAAGCGACGGCAACTCGACGCCCGTTGACGCGTGGCAGTCGTACCCGTGCGGGTTCTTGGTCGGAGCCAAGTACTGCTGGTGGTACGGCTCGGCGTAATAGAACGGGCCGGCCTGCGCGATCTCGGTTGTGATCTCGTCCAGTCCCTTGCTCGTGAGGACCTTCTGGTACGCGTCGCGTGTTGCAATCGCGTCATGCTCTTGCGACTCGTTGGTGAAGTAGATCGACGAGCGGTACTGGGTTCCGACGTCGTTGCCCTGGCGGTAGCCCTGGGTCGGGTCGTGGTTCTCCCAGAAGACCTTGAGTAGCTCGCCGAAGCTGACCTTGGCCGGGTCGAAGACGACCATGACGACCTCGGTGTGCCCGGTCTTGCCGGAGCAGGTCTCCTCGTACGTCGGGAACGGCGTCATGCCGCCCTGGTACCCGACCGCGGTCGTGTAGACGCCGGGGATCTTCCAGAAGACGCGCTCGGCGCCCCAGAAGCAGCCGGTTCCGAAGTACGCGATCTGCAGATTTGGTGCAAACGGACCTTGCAGCGGCGCATCGAGCACCTCATGGCGCGCGGGATCATGGAACGGGTAATCGTCGCGGCCCGGCAATGCATCCGAAGGCTCTGGCATGCGGGTCTTGTGCGAACTGAACAACACGGTGATTCCTCCACCTCTTGCGTGGCCGGTTCCGCTGACGTGGTTGGCCTGCTGGGGCCGTTCGCGCAGTCACCTGCTCCAACCGTAGGTCGATGAGGGGTGTTCCCCATAGCCTCGGACCATGACGGGCTTCGAAACGAACGCCATCCATGCAGGTCAGGAACCCGACCCCCTCACGGGCGCGGTGGTGCCACCGATCTTCCAGGTGTCGACCTACGCGCAGGACGGCGTCGCCACCCCGCGAGGCGGCTACGAGTACAGCCGCAGCGGCAACCCGACCCGCCAGCCCTCGAGTCCTGCATCGCAGAGCTCGAGCAGGGTGCGCGCGGCCTGGCCTTCGCCTCGGGCTGGCGGCCGAGGACACGATCCTGCGGACATTGTTGCAGCCGGGCGATCACATCGTGATTCCCGACGACGCGTACGGCGGCACCTTCCGGCTCGTGTCGAAGGTCTTGAGTCGCTGGGGGATCGACCACACTCCGGCGCACGTGGCCGATGCCGACTCGGTTCGCGCTGCGGTCGAAGCAGGGCGAACGAAGTTGATCTGGGTGGAGACGCCTACGAATCCGTTGCTGGCGGTCGCGGACATCGCTGCTCTCGCATCGATCGCGCATGACGCTGGCGCACTGCTCGTCGTCGACAACACGTTTGCCTCGCCCTATTTGCAGCAACCGCTGACGCTCGGCGCGGACATCGTTGTGCACTCGACAACGAAGTACCTCGGCGGTCACTCCGATGTCGTGGGTGGCGCGTTGGTGGCGCGCGATCAGGAGCTAGGCGAGCAACTCGCGTTTCATCAGAACGCAATGGGTGCGGTGTCAGGCCCGTTCGACGCGTGGCTTGTCCTGCGCGGCATTCGAACTCTTGCCGTGCGAATGGATCGGCACTGCGCGAATGCTGCTCGAGTTGTCGACGCGTTGGTGGTACATCCCAAAGTGAGTCGCGTGCACTACCCGGGGTTGCCCGACGATCCCGGCCACGCCGTGGCAGAGAAGCAGATGCGCGGCTTCGGCGGGATGGTGAGCTTCCGCGTTGTGGGCGGCGAGTCTGCCGCGGTGCAGGTGTGCGAACGGACGCAACTCTTCACGCTCGCCGAGTCGCTCGGTGGCGTTGAGTCCCTGATCGAGCATCCGTCCCGGATGACACATGCGTCCGCTGCTGGTTCGCCACTCGAAGTCCCGGCCGATCTGGTTCGACTCTCAGTCGGCATCGAGAGCGCCGACGATCTCGTCGAAGACCTGCTCGCCGCGCTTGCATGAGCCTTGTTGTCTGCGCCGACTTCGGGTCGACGTTCACGAAGGCCTGTGCCGTTGATGTCGATGAAGGCGTCCTCCTAGCGACTGCCGAACATCCAACGACGTTGAGCACTGATGTGCTCGACGGCTTCTTCGCAGCTCGCGCGTCTTTGTCCGCGCAAATGCCGGCGCATGCGCGCGCAATCGAGGAAGCCGAGGTGCTCGCGTGCTCGAGTGCGGGTGGCGGTCTCCGGTTGGCGGTCGTTGGCTATGAACGAGCGATAACAGCGGAAGCCGGCTATCGAGCCGCACTGTCTGCCGGTGCACGTGTCGTGCATGTGGCCGCGGGTCGGTTGGCAAACGGAGACGTCGACGCGTTGGCGGCGAGCACTCCTGATGTGGTGCTGCTCGCTGGCGGGACAGATGGCGGAGACACCGAGGTCGTTGAACACAACGCGCGAGCGCTGGTGCGACTCAAGCCGCGCGTCCCCATCGTCGTTGCATGCAATCTCGATGCCCAAGCGTCAGTGGCCACAACGCTGCGTGATGCGGGCTTCGATGTTGTCGTCGCGGCGAATGTCTTGCCCCGCATCGGGGCCTTTGCTCCGACGAGTGCACGCTCGGCCATTCGGGACGTTTTCTTGCGCCATGTCATCGGCGGGAAGGGTCTGTCGAGGAGTGCGGACTTTGCTCGCATGGTGAAGGCGCCGACGCCGGACGCCGTGCTCCGCGGAATCGAGGTGCTCGCCGAAGCGCGCGGTGAAGGTCGAGACGTCCTAGTCGTGGACGTTGGAGGCGCGACGACCGACGTCTACTCCGTGATCTCGGCGGATCCGGTCAACGAGCCGAGCGCCGAACGCGATGTCGTCGACGACTTCGGGTCCATGCGAACCGTTGAGGGTGACCTCGGGATGCGGTGGAGTGCACCGAGCACCGTCGAGGCTGCGCTCGCTGAGCGACTCATCGACTCAACGGCGCCCTACGTCGAGGCAGCCGTGGCGCGACAGGCCGATCCCGCCTTCATCGCAATCGGCAGACGACTCCTTCGACACCGAACTCGCCGCGTGGGCGGCGACGATCGCCGTGCGCCGTCATGCGCGGGCGGTCGACTCTGCCGATGGTTGGCGTCGAGGGCGGGACCTACGCCGAGTCGATCTCGTCATCGGCTCAGGCGGCGTCCTTCGCCATGCGACGCCAGAGCTCGCGGACTCGGTGCTCTCCGCGGTGGTCAACGACGCGGCGGGTGGATGGCAGCGACCCGAGTCCGCGCGACTCATCGTTGACGAGCAGTACGCGCTTTACGCCGTTGGCCTGCTGGCAGAGGCGTATCCGTCCGCAGCCGAATCACTTGCCAACGCATTGACCTAGGTAACGAACCCCACCCGTCGTCAGTACATCCCCTCGCGCCAGTGCGGAACCAAGCAGGATGCGTCCCCTATCCGGCATTCGCGCTCGCTCGGATTGGGCTCGGTTCAGCACTTCTCGCAAGCTCCATCGGGCTGGCACTCTCGATAGGCGAGTGCTGAATTTCTGAAGTGGAAGTAGCCACCTGCCATGGTGGTAGGTGGCGTGAGTTGCCACAGGAGGTAGCCATGGCCGTGATGCGTTTCGACCCGTTCCGGGACCTGGACCGCCTGACCGAGCAGATGCTCGGAGTGCCGGTCGGGTCGACGAGTAGCCCCCCGTTTCATGCCGATGGACCTGTATCGGTCCGGCGATCACTACGTGCTGCACGCGGACCTGCCCGGGGTCGACCCGGGGTCTCGTAGACGTGAGTGTGGACAACGGAACCCTGACGGTCCGGGCCGAGCGCAGCGGACGCACCGAGGAGTCGGTTGAGTGGCTGACCAGCGAGCGGTTCACCGGGTCCTTCATGCGCCAGTTGACCCTCGGCGAAGGCGTCGATGCTGATCGGATCGCGGCCACGTATGAGAACGGCGTGCTGACCGTGACGATCCCGATGGCCGAGAAGGCTAAGCCGCGCCGGATCCAGATCGGCACCGAGACCGGGCACACGGTCATCAGCGGTACGGCCGAGCCGCGGCAGGTGACCGGCGCATAAGCGGTCTCGGGGGGCCCGCGCCAACGAAGGCGCGGGCCCCCCGACGGCTCGATGGGTGCGCCTTCGCACCAGCAGTGTCCGTCGCCCGCGGCATCGTCAGCGATGGGCCGCGGTCCTGGCCCGCCACATGGAGCCCGCTGCCGGGGTTGGCGTGGCCGGGCGGGGCCGTCCGTTGCTGCTCACGAAGATCGGGCCGCCGCGCGAGGAGCTCGGCCGGTGGGAGGGGAGTGATCGGCTTGACGTTGTTGGAGTTCCTTCAGGCGCGCCTGACGGAGGACGAGTTGACCGCGCTCGCCGCGGTCGATGGATCACCGGAGTGGCGCAACAGCCTTACCTTTCGCGACGTCAAGGACGAGAACGGCCGCTTCGTGGTCGAGGCTGACCGCGAGCACCCAAGCGTGGAACAAGCTGCCCACATCGCGCGCCACTGCCCGGCGCGCGTCCTGGCGGAGGTGGAAGTGAAACGCCTCTTGATCGCCGACTACCTCCGGGCGGACGCTGCCGGCGACCTACTTGGGCGTGACATCGTCGAGAGCCTGCTACGGCACATGTCCTCCGTCTATGCAGACCACCCTGACTACAACCCGATCGTGGTCACGGTGGGCGTGACCGGGACAGACCGCGAAGTGCCGATCGGACTCTGCTCTCGGATGAGATCCCCTGCCATGCGGTGCGCTGCACTTGGGTGACCCCACAGGTCGTTAATGCATCCCCTAGCGGCTAGTTGTCGCCAACAACCCCGCGAGCACATCACGTCACCGCTGCTAGTGGAACTGGGCGGAGTCCCCGTTTGTGTAGGTCTGCCAGTCCTCCAGGGTCGTCCAGCCCGTCGCGTCATAGAGCGGCTTCCCGGCCGGGCTCGCGCCAAGGAGCCCGACCCCGACCCCATCCGACGCCGCGCGAGCCATCGTGTCCGCAAGCAACGCTCGCGCGAAACCTCGACGCGCGAACCGCTCGGGCGTGGACATGCACCAGAGCGTGATCGCGTCGCCAGCACGACTCGTTGTCACCGTCGTCACGGCCTCACCGTCATGCTCGAGCACCAACACAACCATGTCGCCGTCAGGATCTGACAGCGTCGCGTCCAGGAGCGGTCCGAAGATCTCAGGAGGTATCCCGAAGGCACCGGTCCACAAACCGAGAATGGCGTCCCTGTCATCGGGTGTGGCACGACGAACCCGTGGGTCCGAATGCTGGGGAGTGTCGGCGACCTCGGCGATCATGAACGGCGTGGCCCCGACGTTAGACCACCCCGCGCCGAGATTCTCGGCGAGGCCGACACCGTCGCCGGTGCAGAACAGCAGCGCCGGGACCGAGCCAATCCGGTCGATGACACCGCTCAGGTCGCTCGGGTCGCTGCCATGCACGAGAGCCATGTTCAGGTCTGGGCTGGGGAGGCCGGACAGGTACAGTCCACGAGCCGTCACCGACGGCGTGAACAGAACCAGGGACGGCAGACCAGCCAGCCAGCGCCTCACCCATCTGACGTCGCCGACCTGCCAAATCGTCAGTGTCCATAGCAGCTCCTTCGGTTGGGTTGGCGTGAGTGTGACACCGCCAGTGTGGGGTGCGAGCGCGAATACCGGTTCTGGTCCTAGGCGAGCGTCAGGACCACGGCCGGGCTAGGCAGCCTGGGCCGCACTCGAAACCTTTGTGCGCGCCGCCACGCCCCTCGACCTGGCAGCAACACGCTATTCAGGCTTGCGTGCCACCAGCCCGTAGTACAGGGGCCACTCCTGGTCGAGCACCGGCAAGTGGAAGTCACCCAACGCGTTGCGCGGGAGGATTCCGCGCGGGTCGAACTCACTAGAGAAGTACTCGTCGAACCGTTGAATCGTGAGCCCAGCGTCCAGAGCCGTCTGGATGAGTTCCGAGATCGGATGGGCGAACTCGATCGTCTTGCTCGCCTCGATGTGCGCGTCACGATCCGCGTACGAGCCGTCCTCGTCGAAGGTCTGTGGTCCGGAAGCGCGATACGGAAAGTCGATGAGCAACGGATCAACCGTGCCGACCATGTTGTGCATGGGGTGTAGCTCGACGAGCATCAACGTGCCGCCAGGCCGCAGGCACGCAGCTGCCGACGCCATCCATGCATCGAGGTGCTCGATCCACCCGACGACCCCGATGGTCGCGTAGGCGAGATCGAATCGCCCGTGCAGCGATGCGGGCAGATCCATCGAGTTGCCCTCAACGAAGTCGATCGACAGCACCGCAGCGCTCAGCGATGGCCGCAGCCTCGGTTAGCGCCTTGGCCGAGAAGTCGACTCCCGTGACGGCGCGCTGCGGCTGCACTTCTTTACCTTCGGCGGCATCGAGCAGTACGACACTCTTCGCCGTTGGCCTGCTCGCGGATGCCTATCTGAACGCAGCCAACGCCCTCGCCAACGCATTGACCGGGGGAGTCGACCGGGCAAGTGGCTAATGCATCCTTGGCAGTAGTTCGTTCGGGCCGGCGCAATCCCCGTCTGTCCTGCAACAACATCTCTCCAAACGAGTGGGAACGCCTGTCACTGCGTCGCCTAGGTGAGGTTCGCGAGGCTGACGATCGGGTTCAACGAGTTCCACCCCGTGCCGATCTTTACTTGGCCGCTGAGTGAAGGCCGTTGTGGTACTCGGGCCAGAGCCAGAGATTGCCGGCCGAGTCCCGCGAGAGCAGGTCGTTGTGCCCGTCGCCCTGGAAGTTGCCTGCGCCGACCAACGCTGTCATCGAGTTCCAGCCCACTCCGAAGACAAGCCCGGAGGGCTTAGCGAACCTCCCGTGCCATTGCCGGGATATAGGAGCAAGTCGCCCTGCTTGTCGCGAGCGAAGATGTCGGGGTGGTGGTCGCCGTTCCAGTCGCCGACACCGACAATGGCCGTCATCCCATTCCAGCCAGTGCCAATCTGGACGCGCGACTCGAACTCTCCGCCACCGTTACTGGGATACAGCCAGAGCTTGCCGGTTCTGTCACGAGCGACGATGTCGCTGTATCCGTCACCGTTGAAGTCACCGACACCGACGATCGCGGTCATACCGTTCCAACCGGTGCCGATGAGCTGACGGGGCCGCAGACCTCCGCCCGCGAGGCCGCGATACAGCCACAACTTTCCGGTGGCGTCGCGCGCGACCAGGCCTGTGTAGTACTCACCCCTGAAGTTCCCGACACCCACGATCGCCGAGTACGGGGACCAGCCAAAGCCGGTGACATACGGCGCGCTGAACCCCCCGTGGCCATTGCTTTGGTAGACGCGGAGGCCACCGTCCTTACCGACCCCAACCACATTGGTGCTCCCGGTCACGTCGGCCACGGTGACAACGGCATTGACGCTGCTACATGCCGGAGTCGGAAGAATGGGATCGTCGGCATCGTCGATTTGGAATTGCACAACGATCTCAACGGCGACGCCGTACGACGAAACTTGCACCGATGTTGGCGGTGACGTTGCGCCGCCTGTGCAATCGGTGGGCGGTGCGCCTTGGCCTACCACGAAAGCGGTCCAATGGCTGTAACTGACCACGTAGCCGTTCGGGACTTGGACCGTCAACGGAACGGTCACCGGGAGCGTCGCTGACACGACTCTCGACGGCACCGTAAGGGTGGGCATCGTCTGCGCGGTCACTGTGGGCGCGGAGCGTGCCAACTGCGGTGGCGTCGACGCCTGCGCGGTTTGCCCACCGACAAGCCCAACGGTCAGGATCAAACCCCCCGCGAGGAGTGCCGCCAAGGGAGTAAGGGACTTGCGCATTGATCGTCCTTCCGGTTCTTCTCAGAACAACGTCGGCGAGTGAGTTGCGCTGTCAGGAGACGGTGATGATGGAGTACTCCGAGGCCCCAGCCGGGGTGTTGAAATATGCATCAGAGCCGGCGTCCGCGATTGCGTATCGCCCTGGTGGTAGTGCGTAGTACCAGGTGGCTCGTCGCTCCCGCGGAAACTTCGCCCAGGGTGTAGCCGGTGTTCGGTACCCAGCAGTTCATCGTGGCCGGAGAGCCGTCTCCACCACAGTTGTTGCGCAGTTCCTCAACCGTGATGCCGGGCAGGATCTGCTGCACCTGTAGGAGGCTTATTCGCCCCGGAGTTCCTTGCGCCCTGATGTATCCGTGGCTCGGCCAGATTGATGGCGCCTGGACGCTTACCTGGTTGGGGTAATTGCCAAACTGAAGCAGCCCGACGGTCGGGATGGTGGGCGGCGTCGTGTTGGTGCCGATCACGTTGACCACTTTGATGTGGCTTGGGCTTGAGTAGAACCAGTAGGAGCGCCCGGCGAGCAGCGTGACCGCGAATCGGCCGATCCCGTCACCGGTCCGGGCCTTTCCCTCGTATGTCCGTGTCACCGTGATGGCACCGCCGATACGGGTGGCCGATGTCAGCCAGCGATGAAAGTCCGCGGGCTGCGCTGCTGCAGCACCATGGCTCTCGTCGTAGTACCACTTGCGGTAAAGCGCGTTGTAAGCCGCGGGAGTCAGGCCCTTGGTTGGAAGCACCACCTGCAACGAATTGACCGGACCGGCGGTGTGCACCTGGACGTAGTAGGTGCCAGCTCGCACCGTTGAGGCCATCACCGGCATGCCCGCAGAGGCTGTGATGTTGAGGGTGGCCGGGGCCGAAACAGCCGGAGTGGTCGGGCGCTCCGTCTGAAGTGCGGCCCCCACCGCGAACACTGCCGACAGAACAACCAACACCGCCGCAGTCGACCCAACAGTCTTCGTTGCGATGCGAATGCGACGCCGACGCTGCCCACCACGTTCCAGCGCTTCGATGTCGAGATCGCGAAGTTCGAGATCCGTTTCGCGCTGAAACCAGTCGCGAACATCGGAGAGGTCATCGAGCGTGTTCATCGTTCAACCTCCTGAAAATCCAACATGTGTGCACGAAGCGCGGCCACACCCCTGTTAAGCGAGCTCTTGACGGTGCCTGCCGGCATCGACAACTCACGGGCAATGTCGGCCTCCGTCATGTCCAGGTAGAAGCGCAAAACCACCACCCGCCGCTGACGCTCGGTCAGCGATTTCAATGCAACGCGCAGGGCCTCGTGATCTGTCCCGATGCGTTCTGGACCCTCGACCGCTGCCTCGTACCCGACGAGGTGAGCCATTGAGCGCCAGCGCGAACGACGCTGCAGGTGGCGCGCCCTGCGCTTGAACAGGATTGATCGGGCGTAGGCAAGCGGGTCGTCGACCCGATCCCACCTGGAAAACAACTCTTCAAACGCGTCCTGGCAGGCAGCCTCGGCGTCCGTTAGATCGCCCAGCAACAACTCGGCCAGCCGAGCCAACTTCCCCTGGTGAGCCAGAACGAAAGCCACGAACGCGTCATGCCTCGGATCAGGCAATTCCGCGCTCACGATCAACTCCGTCCTGCTCACCTCGGCGCGACTGGGCAACTCCGACATCGCACTCTTATGTATACGTGCCTCGAGCCCGACAAAAGGTTCCCTCAAACGAGATATTTCCCAGAACGCCGCGTCGGATCAGCACGACCCAAACCCAATGGGATGCGGACACACGTGTCAGTACGTCGTAAGTCGTAAGGGCCCGGCAACCGCACGTTTCTCTAATACATCCACTGGGCTTGCATGGCAGCATTCCGAGTCATGGAACCTGGGCAGGTACGGCGGCGTCTGACTCCCGTGAGCGTTTCGCGTGCGTTGGCGGTTGTCGTGGTGGCAGTCGTCGTGCCTCTGGCTGGTTGCGCGCAGACACAAACCTCGGCATCCCCGGCATCACCTACGAACTCCGCTTCGCCCATTGCGGCCACCCAACCAACCACGCCCCACCCAGTTTCTCCGGCGCGCTCGTTCAAGCACGTGGTCACCGCGCCGCTTCCCAACGATGCGATGTTCACACTGGCCTACAACGTGATCGGTCTCCCACCGGCGAAGGTGACGCAGCCGGTCGAATATGTCGAGACCACGGCAGCCGAGGCGACCTATCGGTTCGGGATCTCACCGTTCGGTGTGGTCGCGCCCTCAACGTTGGTCTACGTAGTCCAGATCCGCGGCCGGCATCTGTTGTCCCCTGGCGAGGATCCGGGCGGACCGATGATCGCCATTACGCCAGGTGCCCTACCGGTCGTCCCATCCCCTCCGGCGGAGGATGAGACCTCCGTCGCTCTGGTCGAGCTCAACCTCACCTATTTGGAGACGGCCACGGATCTACTCAGCCGCCCAATGGCGGTGTCAACGCCAGTGAATCTCGCGCGAGCCGGTGAAGTCCGCAAACTGACGTGGTCCCAGGTTGAGGCCGGCGCACGGGCTAGCGGATGAGTCAGCCCGCCAACCCCACACTTCGTTAATGCATCCCTTGTTTGCGACTTTGCGAGAACATGGCCATCGGCAGCCCAAGGTGAGTGCCATGTGCCGTCAGCTCAGGAACCAGTCCCCAGCGGGAGCGTCCAATGGTCATGACAGGTCGCTTGGCGGTGGTCATTTTGGTGACTCCTGTGCTGCTAGTCGCGTGTGGCGGCTCAGTCCGTGACGTCAACGGCGGCACGTACCTGGTTGGCAAGACGCTGTCGGCACCGAACGCCACAGAGCCCGCAAAGCCCATCGGGCAGGTGGACGTCGTGGCAATGGCTACAGGGCAGGTGCCTATGGAGACGCTGGGCAAGTCTGATGGGGCCGGGAACTTCAAGATTTCGATCCAACCCGGCGACTACCGGCTTACTCCACAGTGCGGCTCGGCGGCCCAAGTCGTGACTGTCCACATCAGGGCCGGTCAGACCACGAATGTCAACTTGTTGTGTCTTTCGGGACCCACTGGAGTGCCACATCTCTCTTGACTTGAATTAGCAACACTTTACGAGGTGAGTTAGAGCCGTCTGGCTATCGCACTAGCAGCGACCCCACGTGAGTCATCCTCCCCATAGCTGCGTTGGTTTTCGGCTGGGTCTGATCCGCGGTCTAGGCCCGCGTCAGCGGCCCGGCAGGGCTTGGCCTGGACGGCGGGGCAGGGACTGCTGATCGTGGGCGACGGGGAGGTCGGCGGAACGGAACGGCCCAGACCGACGCGAGGACCCAGCGGGCGGGCGCACGCGGGCTCGCGTGGGTGGGACGGACGGACGCCCCCGCGTCTTCGACCACGAGCGGCAGTACACGACCCGGATTTCAGGGGGCAGATTAAAGAGACGTGGGTAACGCAGCCTGGGTCGCACTCCCAACCTGCTTAGTCCACGACGTGGCCCACTGGACTTAAAGCACCGCGATAGGCGCGAAAAGGCCCGACCAGCAACACGCTATTCAGGCTTGCGCGCCACCAACCCGTAGTACAGCGGCCACTCCTGGTCGAGCACGGGCAAGTGGAACTCACCCAAGTCGTTTCTCGGCAGGATTCCGCGCGGATCAAACTCGCTGGTGAAGTACTCATCGAATCGTTGAATCGTCAGGCCCGCGTCTAGCGCGGTAGCGATCAACTCCGACACCGGGTGCGCGAACTCGATGGTCTTGCTCGCCTCGATGTGCGCGTCGCGATCCGCGTAAGAGCCGTCCTCATCGAACGTGAGCGGCCCCGAAGCGCGATAGGGAAAGTCGACGAGCAACGGATCGAGCGCCCCAACCATGGTGAACATCGGGTGCAACTCGACGAGCATCAGCGTCCCGCCAGGTCGCAAGCACGCAGCGGCCGACGCCATCCATGCATCGAGATGCTCGATCCAACCGACCACGCCAATCGTCGCGTAGGCAAGGTCAAAGCGTCCGTGCAGCGACGACGGCAGATCCATCGAGTTGCCTTCGATGAAGTCGATGGACACACCGCAACGCTCGGCAATCGACGCGGCTTCAGCAAGAGCGTTCGACGAGAAGTCGACGCCGGTCACGCGCGCGCCGCGGCGAGCCAGTTCCACCGAGTCGATCCCGACGTGACACTGGATGTGCAGCACATCCAGCCCGTTGACATCGCCATCCAGCACCGCGAACTCAAGCGTCGACTGCACGCACTGCTGCAACGGATTGCGGCCAGCGGCGAGAGTCTCGACGTTGTAGTAGTCGCTCTTGCCCTGCGCATGCATCGGCGCGAGTTCCTGCCAATGCGCCAGATTCGTCGCCGTGGGATCGCCTGGTGGATGCTCGGCGGCCTCAGTCACTGCCCCTCCTCGGGAACGATGATCGGTCGTGGCGCGATCGTTTCGCGCCTACGCAGTGTCTCGGGCATCGTCACGATCATGCCGAGCGCGACTGCCGACACGCAGGCTGCCATAAGGAAGGCGGCGGAGAAGGAGAACGCGTCCGATAAGTAGGCCGCGAGGGGGAGGCCCACAACGGATCCAAGGTCGGACGCCATTTGGTACGCCGCGACGCTGGTGCCACCACGCCCACCGAGCGTGTCACCAACGACCGCCGCGGACGAGGATCCGACGCAGGCTGCTCCGAAGCCGAACATCGCCGAAGCCAGGAAGTAGACGACGATGTTGGGAAACGCAGCGAGCAGCAGCAGAGCGAGCAGAATCAGTGACGACCCGAGTGTCAGAGGCGGCTTGCGCCCCTTGCGGTCGCTGTAAGACCCCGCGGGTGCCAACGCGATGCCCTCACAGATTGCAGCGACGAAGATCCCGACTCCGACCAGCACGCGATTTTGATGCAGGGCACCAACGAGGAAGAGCGGCAACAAGGTCGAGCGAACACCTAGCACGCTCCAGCCGACCGCGAAGTTGTTGACGAGCGCGGTCTTGTAGGGCCGGTGCGACCAAGCCTCGGTGAACTTGGTGATGTGTCGGGGCGCGTCCACTCCGGTCGCCGGCGCAACTAGATCTTCGGCCTTCTCAGTCAGCCGAGCCGACGATAGGTAGACCACCGCCACCGTGCCCGCGGCGAACAACGTTGCCGCGTAGAAGAAGAACGGCGCTCGAAGCGACCAGGCCAGCAGCACCGATCCGAAGACCGGGCCGGTGATGCCACCGAGCAGGAAGCCGCCTTGGAAGGCCGCACTAGCGCGGCCTCGTTGCTCCGAAGAAGAGACGCGCAGCAGCAGACTCAACGCGGACACCGAAAACATCGCCGAGCCCGCGCCACCAATGCCTCGCAGGACGAGCAATTCGTTGAAGGACCCGGAAAGCCCGGCGAGCAGGCTCGAGACCGCGACGATCCCGATGCCGGTCGTGAGCACGATGCGTTCGCCAACGAGGTTGACCAGACGTCCTGCGATCGGTGCGAACAGCAAGCGGAACGCTACGAACATCGAGACGACGAGGCTGGCCTGGAAGTTGCTCACGTGGAAGCTGCGGGCAAAGAGCGGGATCGCCGGCGCGACGATGCCGTAGCCGAGAGCGACGAAGAACGCGACGACCACCATCACGCCGACTTCGCGTGGCAGTCCGCGGAACGGGTTGTTCACTGGTCGTCATCGCGCGGTTCACTTCGCCGATTCCACTTTGCTGGGGCCACTAGCGCGCGACCTTGCGTCGCCGCAAGAAGTCGCGCACCACGTAGTCGCCCAGCCGATCAGACGATGGCGAGAACACGCGCCCGCCGTTGCGCTTCGCGACCGCTTCGACGAATCGCTCGAGTCGCGGGTCCTCGCCCAGCCGGAAGATGCTCAACGAAGCACCGCGTCGGGTCAGTCGATCCACCTCGGCGAGTGTCAGCGCAAGCGTCTCGGGCGATGGCGGCCAGTCGAACGACCAGGAGCCCTCGCGCGTCAGGTGCGCAGTGGGCTCCCCGTCGGTGACGACCAGCACGACCGGCTCGGCATCCGGGTGTCGGTCAAGGAACCGGCCCGCGAGCATCAATGCGTGCTGCAGGTTCGTGCCTTGGTATCCAGGAACGTCAAGGTCGACCAGCTCGTTGGACGGCACCACCCGCGCCATGTTGGCAAAGCCGATCACCTGCACCGCATCGTGCGGGAACTGCGATGTGACCAACGAGTGCAGCGCAAGCGCGGTCGTCTTCGCGTCGCGCCACGTGTCGTTGAGCACCATCGAGAAGGACTGGTCGACGAGCAAGCACACGGCTGCCGTCGTCTTGCGTTCGGTTTCGCGTACTTCAAAGTCGTCAACGGTGAGCTTCACGCTGCTGCCGCGGCCTGTGCGCATGACTGCGTTACTGACCGTGCGAACGACGTCGATTGGCTGCTCATCGCCGAAGCGCCACTCACGTGATGACCCCGTCAACTCACCGGCCGCTCCCGCGCTGTTGACGTCGTGATCGCCCTGCGGCGTCGCATCCAAGTGAGCGAATACGCGACGCAACGCGGTCTGTCCGATTCGACGAGTCGCCTTGGGCGTGAGCTCCCACTGCCCACCCTGGCGCGTGAGGTAACCCTGCTTCTCCAGTTCGCGCTCGATGCGGCGAAGTTCGGCCAAATCGTCGACGGCGCCGCGCCCCAAGGCGCGACGAACCTCGTCCTCATCGACATCGTCGAGGCTCGCGCCCGGGTAGTCCTGAGCGAGGGTCGAAGACAGGTCCTCGAGATCAGAAAGTTCTTGTAGCGCGCTGGTCGCGTCACCAACACCAAGACCTTGCTCGCCGTCCATGCGTGCCTGCTGTCCCCACGCGAGGTCGGGACGTCGCGCCTGCAGCGAGTCGTTGAGTCGCGACAACTCGCTCGCCAACCCAAGGTCTTCCATCGCGGTCGACATGAGGTTGGACAGCTCTGCTCGTTGCTCAGGACTCAACGAGGCCATCAAGCGCGAGGCGGCCGCGGCCCGGCGCGCGAGCTCATCGATGAGTTCCTCGAGGTTCTGCGGGTTCTCCGGGAACATGTCGCCGTACTTGCCCATGAACTCGTCGAACTGCTCCTGCGTATGCTCCCCGCGCGCATCGGCTTCGAGCATCGAGTTCAAATCGGCGATCATGTCCTTGATGCGCGCCATCGCCTCGGGATCATTGGGCGCCTGCTCGAGCGCCTGCTTCATCCCGCGGAACTGCCGGTCGAGCACCTCGCGTTGCAGCAGCTCGCGAAGTTCGTCGTAGGTCGCCTGAGCTTCGGGTGAACGCCATTCATAGTCGGACAGCGAACGAATCGCGCGCGCAGTGTCATTGGGCAAGGTGTCCAGCTCGGCCTCGCGCATCCGCGCGTCGTCGGACGGATCGGGGAAGAGGGCTGCGCGTTCTTGGCCAACCGCCTTGTCGAGCAGCGCGCGGGCCTCTTGCATCGTGCCGTCCATGCGCCCCGACTCGAGCAACTCACGCCGACGATCGCGCGCCTTACGAAGCAAGTCGTCGAGCCCGCGCAGGCCGTCGGTGCCGCGTCGCAACAGATCGCGCAGTGCCTGACGCGGGTCGGCGCCGTCGAGAACCCGGTCACCGACTGCATCGATCGCCTGCGCGATGTCGAACGGTGGCGCGAGCGGGTCAGGCCCGTCGTGCCACGCGCCGTAGGAGTAACGAGCCATCTGATGCCGGCCTACGCCCCGCCGTACACCGTGCGACCGGGCACTTCGTCCTTGCTGATCCTCCGGGTCAGGAAGAGTCCTTCGAGGGCGAGCTCCAAAGCAGCCGCCGCAATCCCTGGCGACTCCGCACGGTCCTCGTCGCCCAGTGCGCTGATGATGCGCGCTAGGCCATCTACCTGGCCGATCCGTTCGAGCAGATCGCGCGCAGTGACGAGTTCGCCGGTCTCGACAGTCGCTCCCTCATCGAAACGGTTCACCAACGCGGACAGATCGACAGACCCAAGTCGACGACGCCAGGTCTCTGCGACTGCTCGCCGCAACAAGTGCGCGAGGATCTCCTCCTCGCGACCTTCTTCACTGACTTCGAACTCCACCTTGCCGCGCAGCGACGGCACCATGCCGACGAGGTCGCACACTCGCGCGACGGGCGTCTCTTCACCAGTGATGACCGCGCGACGCAGCGCGGACGCGGCCACTGTCTCTGTGCCCGCGACGGCAAAGCGCGCCGACACTCCCGAGCGTGCGTCGATCGCGGGCGATTCCCGCACCTGCCGAGTGAAGCGCGCGATGATCTCGAAGATGTGCGCCGGCACAGTCGCCTGCAGGTTGGCTTCTTGCTCGACGAGGTCAACCTCGTCGGACAGCCGTAACGGATAGTGGGTGCGAATTTCCGCGCCGAATCGGTCCTTCAACGGGGTGATGATGCGGCCACGGTTCGTGTAGTCCTCCGGGTTCGCGCTCGCGACAAGGAAGAGGTCGAGGGGCAGCCGTAACGAGTAGCCACGGACCTGGATGTCGCGTTCTTCCAGCACGTTGAGCAGTGACACCTGGATGCGCTCGGCCAAGTCGGGAAGTTCGTTGACCGCAAAGATGCCGCGATTGGTGCGCGGCACCAGGCCGAAGTGCACGGTCTCGGGGTCACCCAGCGTGCGGCCCTCGGCGACTTTGATCGGGTCCACATCACCAATCAGGTCGCCGACTGACGTGTCCGGTGTCGCCAGCTTCTCGCCATACCGCTCGTCGCGCGGCTTCCACGCCACGGGCAGGTCGTCGCCCATCTCCGCAGCCAGCCGCTGACAGCGCACACAGGTCGGCGCATAGGGGTGGTCGTTGATCTCGCAGCCCGCGATGACCGGCGTGGTCTCATCAAGCAGCCCAACGAGCGTCCGGATCAGCCGCGTCTTGCCCTGCCCCCGCTCACCCAGGAGCACCAGGTCGTGGCCAGCGAGCAACGCGCGCTCCAACTGCGGCACCACTGTCTCGTCGAACCCGATGATGCCGGGGAACGGGTCCTCGCCTGCGGCCAGCTTCGCCATCAGATTCGTGCGGATCTCGTCCTTGACGGTGCGATGAACATGTCCGGAGTCGCGCAGCGCGCGCAAAGTGTCTAGGGCCACCCGTCGAACTTACGCCTTACACCCGAGGCCCGCCCCCGCCTGGTGCAAGGATCACGCCATGACACTTCCCGTGACGCTGGCCGATGTGCAGGCGGCGCGGGAGACCCTGCGCGGAGTGGTTCGAACGACTCCGATCGAGACCTCGCGGGTTCTCTCGGAGATGGTCGGCGGCCCGGTCTACTTCAAGTGCGAGAACCTTCAACGCGGTGGCTCGTTCAAGGTCCGGGGCGCTTACAACCGGATGTCATGCCTGACCGCCGAGGAAAAGGCGCGCGGAGTGGTCGCTGCCTCGGCCGGCAACCATGCCCAGGGTGTTGCGCTGGCCGCGCAGATGCTCGGCATCCATGCCGTCATCTTCATGCCCGAGACGGCTGCCCTGCCGAAGGTCTCCGCCACGCGGGGCTACGGCGCGGACGTGCAACTGGTCGGCGCCGCACTGGACGCCACTCTCGAGGCGGCGCTTGAGTACTCCGAGCGGACCGGTGCGATCCTCGTGCACCCGTTCGACAACCCGAGCATCGTCGCCGGGCAGGGGACCGTGGGACTGGAGATCCTCGAGCAGGTGCCGGACGTTCGAACGATTGTGGTTCCGGTAGGTGGCGGGGGGATCGCGGCGGGCATCGCGGTTGCCGTTCACGAGCAGCGACCTGACATTCACGTCATTGGCGTGCAGTCAGAACTAGTGGCCGCACTTCCGATCTCGTTGGATCGCGGCGAACCCACGGCAGTAGACGTGCGCAGCACGATGGCCGACGGCATTGCAGTGGGCAGGCCCGGGTTCGTCCCGTTCGACATCATGGCGGCGCTTGCCAACGATGTCCGGGTCGTATCCGAAGACGCGATGTCACGCGCGTTGCTGCTCTGTCTCGAGCGCGCGAAGCTGGTGGTCGAACCGGCTGGCGCGGCGGGTGTTGCTGCTGTCCTTGATGCGCCGTCGATGTTCGAGCCGCCAGTCGTCATCGTGCTCACGGGCGCCAACATCGATCCGCTGTTGATGCTGCGGGTGCTGCGGCACGGCCTCGCTGTCTCGGGCCGGTTCGTGTCACTGCGGCTGTGGTTGCAGGACATCCCGGGGAGTCTGGTGCGGCTGCTCGACGAGTTGGCGCAAAGTCGCGCCAACATCGTCGCGATCGAGCACCGTCGGATCGACCCGCGGCTTGAGGTCGACGAGGTCGAGGTCGCGCTGCAACTTGAGACCCGGGGGCCCGAACACATCGAGGAGATCGTGGCGCTGCTTCGGGGCCACGGGTACGCAGTCGAGGTCGACTGAGATCGGGCGGTCGCGCCCGCTAGGGCGAGCGCTGAGCGGAGGCGCATTTTTTCTATTTTTCGTTCACGACTTGACAGATTAGAAACTGGGCCCTTTCATATGGGCATGACCGATTCTGCCTCTGCGTCAGGCGCTATGCCGTCTGACCCGTCGCGCGAGGATCTGCGCGACCTCCTTTCTCGCGTCGCGTCCGGCTCGCTTTCACCGGCCGACGCCGCGGCCCGACTTTCCGGCTCTGACTCCCGCTCCACGACGACCTTTGGAGAGCCGGGTCCAGGCACTCAGGGCCCCAACGACCAGGACTCCAACGAGCAGGTCCGCAGCACCCAGACCACGTTGCCCAACCGGGTTCGACTCGAGGAGCCGCACCCGCCGGTCCCCGTTGATCGCGTTCGGATCACTGCCTTCGCCCGCGAGATCAAGATCGTCGGTGATGCTTCAGTGGCCCGGATCGTTGTCGAAGGCGAGCACTCGATGCGCCAAGAGGGCGGCACGTTGATCATCGACACCGATCACCGCCCAGGCGACTACCGCATGGGCGAGCAGGGCAACTGGGTACGCGAGCTTCGCTCGTGGATCGACGGCGTCAGCCAGGTGCCCACACGGCAGCTTCGAGTCCGGATCAATCCCGCACTTCCCCTCGACATCGACACTCCGGCAGGCAGCGTGCAGATCTCTGGTGTGCATGCGGACCTGTCGTTCCGGGTCGGTGCCGGCAAGGTCACGCTCGATGACTTCTTCGGCGGCACGCTCAACGGTCAGGTCGAGACCGGCTCGATGCACGTAGATGCATTGCTCACCGATGGGGAGTCGACGTTGCGTGCCGACCTCGGCTCTATGCACGTGAAGCTGCGCAAGGGCTCAAGCGTGCAGGTCTCCTCGCGCACGGACATGGGCAAGGTGCATCTGTCTGGGCACCGCCCAGTCAAGGGCAGCGGCACACAGACCTGCATGGTGGGCACTGGTGCTGGTTCGTTGCAGATCGACGTGGCCATGGGCACCGCCCATGTGCAGTTGCCATGAGCGCTACTGAAGCGACCACGCACCGGCCGCCGCGCCAATGCCCAGTGTGCGCCAGCCGACTTACGGTCACGCGGCTCGGGTGCACGCAGTGTGGGACTGAGGTGTCAGGAGCCTTTGTGTCGTCGCCGTATGCCTCGTTGAACGACGATGAGCTTGAGATGCTGCGTGTCTTTCTGGTCTCGCGCGGAAACATGCGCGAGTTGGAGCGTCATCTCGGCGTCAGTTACCCGACTGCCCGGCAGCGATTCGCCGATCTGCTGACGACGCTTGGCTTTCATGAGCGCAGCGATGAGGACCTTGGACGCGAACGAGTCCTCGAAGACCTCGCCGGCGGCAGGATCTCCGTCGACGAGGCCGAGGCCTTGCTCTCATAGCCCCTAGCCCCTAGCCACCGCCCACCTGACCGTCTGGCACTCGTGGCGCTATAGCGCGTCTAATGCCAGACGGTGCCATGTGGTGGGTGCCATGTGGTGGGTGCCATGTGGGTGCGAATGGTGGGTGGGAACCTCAGCCGCGGACGGCGTGCACGACCGAACGCACGTACGCGTCGGTGATCCGGCCTTGCATCCAACTTCCGAACGGGCCGATGGCCCGAACCGCGACGTTCGCGGGCGCAGACACTGCCTCGATCTTCAGCGTCACCGATCCGTCTGAACGCCGCGTGACGAGGAACGATTCTTCTCCCACCTCGACGTGTCCCGGCAATGTCGAATATGTATAACCACACGAGTGCGGCTGATCCACGACGGCGACAACTCGGCACGGCCCGATCGCCCAGCCGACACCCATCCTGACCGCCAAAGCGACTGATGTGCCGATAGCCGCGGGTGTGTCCGTCGCCACGACTCGAAGACCGGCGCCGCGCTGCAACTCCCAGTTCATGACGCTGGCGGCTGCGCGCTCGTAGGCCTCGTCGGTCGATCCAAGTGTGGCCGACCGCGTTATGCGGTGGTAGCCACGCGGGATGGAATGCAGCGCAACGAAGTGCGGAGACGTCACGTCAAGTGACTCCCGGGCGCGCAGTACTTCAGCCAACCGCTGATCTGACGGTGCGCGTACCGACATGACGGGTAGGGACAACGCTGCCCGCGATGAGGCGATGCGCGATGGCGCCAGCGCGGTTATCGAAGCCATGGGCAGCCCCACCCGATCCGAAGTCTCAGCCGGTGTACGGCTCTGCCGCCAGAATCTCGCACCGACAACTTGCCGCCGCGCGGAGTGGCATAGGACACGGTCGAACCGATCCGTTGCCCTTCGACGGACGCCCCCAAAGGCGACGCGGTCGAGTACACGTCGACAGCAGAGGGGTCGGACCCTTCACGGTTGCCGAGAAGAAAGGACTGGGTCTCGTCGTCGCCGTCGTAGCGAATCGTCACCAGCATCCCGGCATGAACGGTGCCGTCCGGCTCCGGCGCCTCGCCGACCTTTGCGTTCTCAAGCAGCGCGCGTAGCTGGCGGATGCGGGCCTCGTTCTTGCCCTGCTCCTCCTTGGCCGCGTGGTAGCCGCCGTTCTCCTTCAGGTCGCCCTCTTCACGCGCGGCCTCGATGCGCTTGGTGATCTCCGTGCGCAAGTCCCCCGACCGGTTGTCGAACTCGGCTTGCAGACGCTCAAACGCGTCCAGCGTGAGCCAGGTGGTTTGCGTGGTCTCGGTCACGATGGCTCCAACCAATCCGGTGCATTGCGAGTTGCGATTCTGGAGGGTGCGATTCTGGGAACGGTGCATTTCTGAACGGTGATCGAGCCGGGTACGTAGCCTTCAGGCTAACAACCGCTAGCCAACCTTTGAACACGAAGAGACATTGCCGAGCACGGCCCGCGACTCTGTGGGGATGACCTGGCTGACCGAGGCGGTGGTCTTCCCCGTGGGGATCAGCACGTTCTCCTGGCCAACGATGTCGGAGTAAAAGTCCTCAGCCACCACCACGCAGTTCACGACTATGTCGGCGGGCTTCGTGACCTGCAGCTGCACCGTCACCTGGCTGTCCGAGTTCACGTGGTAGCTGATCAGGTCGTAGCTGATCGGGTTGTGGTTGTTGAGCCAGAAGATCCACCCGAAGATCACCAACGCGATCAGCACGATGCCAGCGGTGATGGCCCGGCCAACCAGCCGTCGCCGCCTGCTGGGCAACCCATAACGGTCGGCCAGCCGAGGGGTGTTGGCGATGACGTCGGACACGGTGAGCCAGGATAGGTCAGTGGACCGGGAGGTCCGAGGCTGACGTGGAATGGGGCGGGACCCAGCGATGACCGAGGCGTTGCGGCTGATGTGCGTGCACGCGCACCCCGACGACGAGTCCAGCAAGGGTGCGGCGACCATGGCCCGCTATGCCCGTGAGGGCGTCGAGGTGCTCGTGGTCACGCTCACGGGCGGCGAGCGTGGTGACATCCTCAACCCCGCCGCGGACCGACCAGAGATCAGGGAGGACATGGCGGCGACCCGTCGTCGCGAGATGGCGAAGGCCGCTGAGATTCTCGGGGTCGAGCAGACCTGGGTTGGTTTCGTCGACTCCGGCCTGCCCGAAGGCGATCCGCTGCCACCGTTGCCCGAGGGCTGCTTCGCCCTGGTGCCGCTTGAGGAGGCCTCCGCTCCGGTCGTGCGTCTGATGCGCGATTTCCGTCCGCACGTCGTCACGACCTATGACGAGAACGGCGGCTACCCGCACCCCGACCACATCAAGTGCCATCAGGTGAGCGTGGAGGCCTTCGACGCTGCTGGCGATGGCGATCGCTATCCCGATGCCGGCGCGCCCTGGCAGCCGCTCAAGCTCTACTACCAAATCTCCTGGCACAAGGAGCGGGTGCAGAAGTTGCATGACGCCGCGCTAGCGGCGGGCGTCGAGTCTCCCTACACAGAGTGGCTCGAGAACTGGGTCAACGATCCAGCCCACGTTGACCGCACGACCACCCGGATCGAGTGCAGCGAGTACTTCGCGATCCGAGACGCGGCCCTGCTGGCGCACGAGACCCAAGTGGACCCCAAGGGCCGTTGGTTCGCGATGCCACTGGACGTCCAGGTCGAGGCGTGGCCCACCGAGGACTACGAATTGGTGCGGTCCTTGGTGCAGACGGACCTGCCGGAGGATGATCTGTTCGCAGGCCTCCGAGACCGTGTCAACGAGTCGAGGGGTGCGGCAACGATCGATGGAAGCGGGGTGGTCGCATGATTACCGCAGTGTTGAGCCTCTTCGGCACGGACGCGGACCCCAATGGGGCGCCGCCCGACGCGATCGTGCAGCCCGGCTGGATCGGGTTGTTCTTCTTCATCGGCTTGTTCGTGGCGACCTACTTCCTGTGGAAGTCGATGAACAGGCATCTCGGCCGGATCGACCCCAACCTGCCCGAGGACCCTCCCGCCCCGGGTCAAGGTGACGCCGAGGTCAAGGTGGGACGCGGGCTGAACTCCCCGTCGATCCCGTCCGCCGACGATGACGTCGCTTCGCCTGGTGACAAGGACTAGCCGCCATCACCGGGCGCTCATTGTCGGAATAGGCCGATGATGTAGGTCATGCCGAACCATCTCGGGTCCGCCACCAGTCCTTATCTCTTGCAGCACGCGGCGAACCCGGTCGACTGGTTCGAGTGGGGCCAGGAGGCGTTCGATGAGGCCGAGGCCCGCGACGTTCCGCTGCTCATCTCCATCGGCTACTCGGCATGTCATTGGTGCCACGTCATGGCGCACGAGTCGTTCGAGGATCCCGAGATCGCCCAGGTGATGAACTCCTCCTACGTCTGCATCAAGGTGGACCGCGAGGAGCGCCCCGACGTGGACGCCATATATATGGACGCGACGCTCGCGATGTCCGGTCACGGCGGCTGGCCGATGACGGTGTTCGCGACTCCCGGTGGGCGACCGTTTCACTGCGGCACGTACTACCCGCCGACCCCGCACGGCGGCACGCCGTCGTTCGGTCAGTTGCTCTTTGCGGTCGCGGATGCGTGGCGCGAGAACCGTGACGATGTCACCGCTGCTGCGGACCGCATCACAACCGCGCTGTCGTCCAGCCCCGGGCCTGATGACCACACCCCGGAAGTGCCGGTTGGTGATGCACTCGATGACGCGGTCTCGTTGCTCGTTGATCTCTTCGACGACCAACGAGGAGGGTTTGGTGGCGCACCAAAGTTCCCGCCTTCGATGACCCTTGAGCATCTGTTGCGTCATCACGCACGGACAGGGTCGGTCGCGGCGCTGGAGATGGTCGAGCGCACGTGCGAGGCGATGGCGCGCGGCGGAATGAACGACCAGCTTGGCGGCGGCTTTGCGCGCTACTCGGTCGACAAGGACTGGGTGGTGCCGCACTTCGAGAAGATGCTCTACGACAACGCGCTCCTGCTGCGCATCTACGTCCATTGGTGGCGGACGACGCACTCGGATCTCGCTGCTCGCATCGTCTCCGAGACCGCGGACTTCATCGTGCGTGAGCTGCGAACGGATCAGGGTGGGTTCGCGTCATCTCTTGATGCCGACAGCGACGGCGGTGAGGGTCGCTTCTACGTATGGACACCGAACGAGATCCGTTCATGTGTCGGTGACGAGGAACTGGCTGACTGGGCGATCGACCTGTTCGGCGTTACGTCGCAGGGCACTTTCGAGGCCGGGGCATCGGTCTTGCAACGACGAGTGGACCCAGCACAGGGGGACGCTCGCCGATTTGTGGAGGTGCGTAACACGCTGCTGCACGAGCGCGACAAGCGTGTGCGTCCGGCACGCGACGACAAGATCGTGACGGCATGGAACGGATTGGCCATCGCGGCACTTGCCGAAGCTGGCGCGCTTTTCGACCGGGGCGAGTGGATCGAGGCGGCCACGTCCGCCGCCGATCTGATGGTGTCGGTGCATCTGGGCACGCGGTTCGGACCGGACCGGTTGGCGCGGGTCTCGCGCGACGGCGTAGCAGGCCCGCACGCTGGGGTCCTTGAGGACTACGCAGACCTGGCCGAGGGACTGCTGGCGCTGTACTCGGTCACCTCCGACGAGTCCTGGTATGCGATCGCGGGCCGGCTGCTCGACACCGCGGTCGCCCATTTCGCCGACGGCGCCGGCGGCTTCTACGACGCACCCGATGACGCCGAACTGCTGGTCCGTCGCCCGCACGACCCGACCGACAACGCCACGCCTTCGGGGGCGTCGGCGATGGCGGGCGCGTTGCTGAGTTATGCGGCCATAAGCGGATCGGTCGACCATTTCGTGCTGGCCGACCGCGCGATCGCGGCGACCTCCGGCTCGGCGCTGCGGTACCCGCGCTTTGGCGGTTGGGCTCTGGCCGTCGCCGAGGCGCGCGCGGACGGGCCTCGCGAGATCGCCGTGGTTGGGGCGCTGGATGACGCACGGACCGAAGCCCTGAGGCGGATCGCGCTCAACTCCACGGCACCTGGCGCGGTCGTGGCGGTTGGGCTCGCTGGCGTCCCGCTGCTGGCCGACCGGCTCACGGACGAGCCCACCGCCTTCGTTTGCCGGGGTTTCGTCTGCGATCGCCCCACGGTCGATCCGGCCGAGTTCGCACGGCAGGTAAGCGGGCTTTGGAGGTAACTTGACATTGCGTGTAATCGTGTAATACTCATTTCCATGAGAGAACAACGAGAGCCCCGAGAGGGGCGCGGCCGCAGTGGCGGCCGCAGCGGGCGCGAGAGTGATCGCCCCCGCGACGACTTCGGGCGTGGCAGTGGCCACGGCAGGCACGGCGGCCCTGGCGGCCGCGGCCGCGGTGGACGCGGCTTCCTGCGTGATGACACTGGTATCGCGCCCGACATCTCCGAGGAAGTGAGTGGCTGGCTTGCTGGCCGCCTTCCGACGGACTGGTTCACCGCTGCACCCGAGGTCACCAGCGACCGCGACGAGACCACCATCGTTGGTCCGCTCGCTGCCCCTGAGTTGCCCGCCGATGCAAGTGATGAGCAGCGCGCCGCCTCCTGGGCTGGTCGCATCAAGGCCTTCCGCGAGAGCACTCGCGACGCCCGCATCGAGATTGCCGGCGAGCTGGAGCAGCGCACCAACCGCCGGGTCGCCTGGGGCGCTTCGTGCGGCGAAGATCGAGAGATCTTCACCAGCGCATCCGTGCCCGTGATGACGCGACTGCGTCAGCCCGAACGAATCGTGCTGGACACCCTCGTTGAGTCTGGTGTCGCGCGGTCACGTTCCGAGGCACTCGCCTGGTGCGTCGGCTTGGTCGGCCAGAACACTGACGAGTGGCTGGGCAATCTTCGTTCGGCCATGGAGCAGGTTCGCAAGCTGCGCGAGCAGGGTCCCGAGGCCTGAGTCCAAGCCGTTAGGTCCGTCTGGGCAGTCTCTGAAACTGCGCGCGGATCACCCGTGTGGGACGGCTGTTCGCCCCCGCGTTTGGGTACTCTCAAACGCGGGGGCAACACCGGATCGAGGGATCGATGGGCCTGCGCAGCCTGGCTTACGGCGTCTACGAGAGGCGTCTGCTCGCCGACCTTCCCGCCGACCGAATTCCGCGCCATGTCGGCGTCATCCTCGACGGAAACCGTCGATGGGCGAAGAGTGTTGGCGAAGCCGCCGAAGAGGGCCATCGAGCGGGCGCAGACAAGATCGAGGAGTTGCTCGGTTGGTGTGAGGACGTCGGCGTCGAGGTGGTCACTCTGTGGCTGCTCTCCACCGACAATCTGTCCCGCACCGACGACGAGCTTGCGCAACTATTCGGCATCATCGAACAGGCAGTCACGAATCTCGCCGCCGCGAAGCGTTGGCGGATCATGGCGATGGGCGCACTCGACCTCTTGCCAGCGCACACGGCCGCGGTGCTCAAAGAAGCGGAAGACTCGACTGCCACCGTTGACGGCCTGCACGTGAACGTCGCGGTTGGATACGGCGGTCGGCGTGAGATCACCGACGCGGTGCGTTCGTTGCTCGCGGAGCACGCGGCACGAGGTACCTCGATTGAGGATCTTGCCGAAGCCGTCGACGTCGAGCACATCGCCGAACACCTTTACACGCGCGGCCAACCCGACCCTGATCTTGTGATCCGCACGTCGGGCGAGCAGCGCCTCGGTGGCTTTCTGTTGTGGCAAAGCGCGCACTCGGAGTTCTACTTCTGTGAGGCCTATTGGCCCGACTTCCGGCGCGTCGATTTTCTGCGCGCGTTGCGTGCATACGCCGCACGCCAACGACGTTTCGGCTCCTAGCTTTTCGCCTCCGGCGTGGCGCGTTCGTCATTCGTTGACGCGCGCTTACCTTCGTGATGAACGAAGCACCCCAAACACCGCGCCCGCGCCGAGCCAAGGGGAGGCCCACCGACGTGACGGTGACCCACCTCAATCAAGATGCCGAATCGTCGCGCCGGACCTATGTGATCGATACCAGCGTGCTGCTGTCAGATCCACGCGCGCTTGCTCGTTTTGACGAGCACGATCTCGTCGTTCCGTCGGTCGTCCTCAACGAACTTGAAGCGAAACGATCGCATCCGGAACTCGGCTACTTCGCGCGCGAGGCGCTACGGCTCATCGACGACTTGCGCATCGCCAGTGGACGGCTCGACGTGCCGGTGCCAGTGGGCGAGCACGGCGGCACGATGCGCGTTGAGCTGGACTACGGCGACGGCCAGACTCTGCCAATCGGCTTCCGCGGTGAGACAAACGATGCCCGGATCCTCGCGGTCGCTGCCACGCTGTCCGCCCGCGGCCACGACGTCACACTCGTATCGAAGGACCTTCCGCTTCGACTGAAGGCCGCGGCATGTGGGCTCGAGGCGCAGGAGTACCGCGCCGAGCTGGCGGTCGAGTCTGGCTGGACCGGGATGGTCGAGCTGGACGTCTCAGGCTCCGATGTTGACCTTCTCTACAGCGAGGAGACCATCGACCTCGACGAGGCGCGCGATCTGCCCTGTCACACCGGCCTGGTGCTCGTCTCCGAGCGTGGGAGTGCGCTCGGCCGGGTGATGCCGGACAAGCGGGTCAGGCTGGTGCGCGGTGACCACGATGTCTTTGGGCTGCATGGGCGCAGCGCCGAACAGCGGATTGCGATCGACCTGCTGCTCGACCCCGAGATCGGGATCGTGTCCATGGGCGGTCGGGCCGGCACCGGCAAGTCGGCAGTCGCGTTGTGCGCGGGCCTTGAGGCGGTGCTCGAACGACGTCAGCACCGCAGGGTCGTCGTCTTCCGTCCGTTGTACGCAGTCGGGGGCCAGGACCTCGGCTACCTCCCGGGCACCGAGGCCGAGAAGATGTCGCCGTGGGGCCAGGCGGTTTTCGACACGCTGGGTGCAGTGACGACACAGGAGGTCGTCGAAGAGGTCGTTGATCGCGGCATGCTCGAGGTGCTGCCGTTGACCCACATTCGTGGGCGCTCCCTGCACGACGCGTTTGTCATCGTCGATGAAGCGCAGTCCTTGGAACGCAACGTGCTGCTCACCGTGCTGTCACGAATCGGGCAGAACTCGCGCGTCGTGCTCACCCATGACGTGGCGCAGAGGGACAACCTGCGCGTCGGTCGACATGACGGCGTCGTCGCGGTGGTGGAGAAGCTCAAGGGGCATCCGCTCTTCGCGCACGTGACGCTGACTCGCTCGGAACGTTCGCCGATTGCGGCACTCGTGACCGAAATCTTGGACGACCTACCCCTCTAGTTGAAGGTTAGGTTGAGGCCGTCGGCCGGCGTCCGGATGAGGTCGCTGCTGCTCCTGCTGCGCTGCGCCGTTCGGGTGAGTCGCTCGGGGCGTAGGAAAATCTTGAGTCTGGTGTGACCCATGTGGCAAATGGGTGATGAGAGGCGTGTTTTTACGCCTCTCTGTGTCTTTTCAGGCACACAGCGTTGATGTGGACAGTCTTTGTGACATCACTCACTGGGGATTTATTTGTCCGTGGGCCGATACGTCATGCAGGGTCAAACCTCGTTAGGCCCTGCACCAGGGAGCGCGGACCATCCCACGGCCGGTTGGAAGCTGGCTGAGACCGCCCCGAGAAATCGGCCCTGGTGTCTCGTGTGACAGCAACATCGTCAGGCGGCGCACGTGACACGTGCGAGCAACGGGCTGGGAAGCGGGCACCGCCGGTCGGCACCCGCAGGCGTGAGGATTTCGTTCCGGGTGAAGCGCACCACGGTGATCGCTCTGACTTCGGCCGCGGCCATCACTGCACTTGCTGCATCGACGGCAGTTGTATCGGCTGCTCCCGTCGGGGCCTCCGAGGCCGCGGCAGCAATCCCGGTCGCTCACGTGGTTCAGCTTCAGGACACCCACCTCGCCCAGCTCGACGCTTACGTAGCCAAGGAGCAGCAGTTCGCCGCGAACAGGGCAGCGGCTGCAGCCCAGGCCAAGAAGGCCGCGCTGCTCGCGCACGCAAAGACAGTCGCGGCGACTCACGCCGCAGCCGAGGCAAAGGCGCGGGCCCACCGGGCCGCCGTGAATCGCGCAGCGCGCGCCGCTGCCCTGGCAGCAGCCCGGGCTCGAGCGGCGGCCAAGAAGCACATCTCTCACTACTACTCCCCGGCCAGCGCACGCGGCATCGCGCAGCGCATGCTCAAGGCATACGGGTGGGCCACGGCCAAGCAATGGTCCTGTCTCAACAACATCTGGTCGCGTGAGAGCCACTGGCGTGTCTCGGCGGGCAGCGTCGGCGGTGCCTACGGCATCCCGCAGGCCCTCCCCGGCAGCAAGATGGCATCTGCTGGCTCGAACTGGCGTACCAACGCCACGACCCAGATTGCCTGGGGCCTGAGTTACATCCACCGCAACTACGGGTCACCGTGCGGTGCGTGGGCGCACTGGCAGGCTCACGGCTGGTACTAAAGCCCCTTTGCCGGGTAGCCCCACCCCACCTTCCTCACCGTCCCCGAGTTCGCCGACGACCCGTTGGGATCCGCGGCCGTTGGGCCGCGACGCGACTAGGCCGAGCTAGTCCCCAGCACCAACGTGAGCGCTAACGCCGACTCGGCGCTGCTCGTCGCCGGAGCCACCGTCGCGTTACCGACATCCGTTGCCAGCTTTTGTGCTGCCGCTTTCTGCCCTGGCGGGTAGTACACGACAGTGGTCTTGATGGACTGGCTCGCCCAGCTCGCATCCGACGTAACCTTCCAGCCCTTGGCCTTCAGTTTTTTAGCCCAACTCGCGTCGAGGCCAACTTTCGTCGTGCCGTTGTAGATGTTGACGTCGGTGAATGCTGCCGCCGTTGCCGAAGGCGTCGGGCTCGTCGTCGGTGTCGGGTCGTGCGGCGAGACCACGGGCGAATGCGTGGGCGTATCTGAGTGGGTTGGCACCGGGGCGCTGGAGTGAGTCTGCGTCGGCATCTGCGAGGGAGCCGGAGTCGGCGAGAAACCCAGGACCGGCGACGCGAGCGGCGGCAGGGGAGCGCTGGCGTCTTGAGCTCGTCCGACAACCACTCCCGTGGTGGCGAGCAGTAGGACTACTACCGGTAGCACGACTCCCGAAGCCACGGCTCGTCGGCGCCGCCGACCGCGCACGATGGCCCGACCAGCCATGTCCTCAGGCACCGGTGTCGTGAACGACGACAACTCGCGACGGAGTGCTTCCTGGATCTCGTCGTCGGGGTTTGTGTCATCAACCACGTCGAACACCTCCACCGAACTGCTGCATGAACTCCTCGTTGGTCCGCAATCGGGCTAGCGCCCTCGAGGTCGTGCTCTTGACCGTTCCCAATCGCCACGACAGCTCGTGGGCGGTTTGCTGCTCCGAGAGGTCGAACATGAACCGCAGTACGAGCACGGTTCGTTCTCGGACTGGGAGAGTCGCGAGCGCCTGGACGATCGTCTGGCGGGTGGCCGTGTCCTCCGACGTATCGGTCTGAGCCGCAAGATCTGACGCCGGATCTGGGGCAAGAACCTCGCGGGAGCCGATTCGCCGCCACCAGTCACGCTGAGCGTTGAGCAGAATCATCCGCACGTAGGGCACTGGGTCGTCGCCACGGATGTGCCCCCAACGAGCAAACGCACGGGCCAGCGCCGACTGGAGAAGTTCCTCGCCCCTGCGTGCGTCACCCCCAGCGATCACGATCGCGGCCGCGAGTAACTGAGACCCGCTGGTCGCAACGAAGGCCTCGAAGTCCCGCTCGGCCTCGTCGCGACGAGAGTGCCGCGCATACTGATCCACACCTCTGAGACGCGGATTACTGCCATTTGGTTCTCGGGACACGCGCCGATGGTGGCACCGTCTGATCAAATAGCGCTCGTGAAGCGTTTCGGTTTCCTTGCCGTCCTGTCAGTGCTCTTCTTCCTGGCCACGGTTGTCCAGATCTTCTTGGGCGGCTACGGCGTCTTTTTCGGCAGTCCGTTATCCGGCCCTGGAAACCACCTTGAGCCCCACCGCACGCTCGGCAACATCATTGCCGCGCTCGCCCTGGTCGTTCTGATCTCAGCCATCGTGACGCGGCGCCGCAGTTTCATCGTCGTTGCTGCGATCGCGTTCGTGCTGTGCGCGGTCACCGGCAGCATCGCCGACCAGGGAGTGCACCATCAGTGGCTCGGTGGCGTTCACGTCTTGTTGGCGTTCGCGATCGCGGGCTGTGCGGGCTGGCTGGCGCACAAGTCCGCCGAAGTTATGCGTAAGGGAGTTGTTACCGAGTCATCTGCGTGACGTCGAGAAGCTCGTCGAGCTGCACGAGCGTCAGCGTGCCGCGTTCGATATGCCCACGCGCGATCGTGACGTCACGGATCGTGCGGTGCTCGGCTACCGCCTGCTTCACGATCGCCGCGACCTCGTCGTAGCCCAGCAACTCGTTGAGCGGCGTTGCGATCGACGGTGACGATTCGGCGAGATGGCGCAGCCGCTCGGTGTCCACCGTGATGCCGCCAATACAACGGTCTGCGAGCAGCGGTGTCACGTTGGCCAGCAACGAGATCGACCCAAGCAGGTTGCGCGCAATCACCGGGATAGTGACGTTGAGCTCGAAGCTCCCTGTCGCGCCAGCGAAGGCGATCGCGGCGTCGTTGCCGATGACCTGCGCGCAGACCTGGATCACGGCTTCGGGAATGACTGGATTCACCTTGCCCGGCATGATCGATGACCCCGCCTGAAGTGCGGGAAGCTCGATCTCGCGCAGACCGGCCCGCGGACCAGACGACATCCACCGCAGGTCGTTCGAGATCTTCACGAGGCTCACGGCGAGTGTCCGCAGTTGGCCGGACATCTCAACTGCCGCGTCACGCGCACTTTGCGCTTCGACATGATCCGGCGCTTCAACGAACGGCAGACCCGTCACGTTGGCCAGTTCCGTTGCCATCAATGCACCGAAGCCCTCGGGCGCATTGATTCCTGTGCCGACCGCGGTACCCCCGATCGCGAGCTCATAGATGCGCGGTAACGATGACTCGATGCGTGCAACGCCGTTGCGGATCTGTCGCGCATAGCCGGCGAACTCCTGTCCCAGCGTGATTGGCACCGCATCCATCAAATGTGTACGGCCAGCCTTGACCGCGTCCTCGTGCTGGTGGGCAAAGGCTTCGAGGATCCCGGCGAGATGAGTGAGTGCGGGAAGCAGGCGGGTGTCGATCGCGCGTGCGGTCGCGACGTGCAATGCGGTCGGGACGGTGTCATTCGATGACTGCGAATGGTTGACGTCGTCGTTGGGGTGAACTTTCGCGCCGGTGGCACCGGAGGCGAGTGTCGCTACGACCTCGTTCACATTCATGTTGGTGGAGGTTCCCGACCCGGTTTGGAACACGTCGATCGGGAACTGGTCGTCGTACTTGCCGTCAGCCACGTCTTGAGCTGCCTGCTCGATTGCGTGAGCCATGGCGTCCGGGACCAGCCCGAGCCGGTTGTTGACCCGGGCAGCGCATACCTTGATCAGGGCAAGGGCGTGAACGACGTCGAGCGGCATCGGCTCACCGGAGATGGGGAAGTTCTCGACGGCACGGCGGGTGTTCTCGCCCCAGAGTTCATCGCTCACCCGTCTACCTTGGCATGCTCAGGCCGGGCGGGAGCCGATCGCGAAGGTGGGCGTCGAGGTCTCGGCGAAGAAATCGTTGCCCTTGTCATCGACGACGATGAAGGCGGGGAAGTCCTCGACCTCGATTCTCCAGATCGCCTCCATGCCCAGTTCGGCGTACTCAAGCACCTCGACCTTGCGAATGCAGTCCTGGGCCAGGCGTGCCGCCGGACCGCCGATGGAGCCGAGATAGAAGCCACCGTGCGCGGCACAGGCGGTCGTGACGGCCTTGGAGCGGTTGCCTTTCGCCAGCATCACCATCGAACCGCCGCCTGCTTGGAACTCCTCGACGTAGGAGTCCATGCGCCCCGCGGTGGTCGGGCCGAACGAACCCGAGGCGTACCCCTCGGGCGTCTTGGCCGGACCGGCGTAATAGACCGCGTGGTCGCGCAGGTACTGGGGCATCGGCTCGCCCGCGTCGAGGCGGTCCTTGATCTTCGCGTGCGCGATGTCGCGGGCCACGACCAGCGGCCCGGTGAGCGATAGGCGCGTCTTGACCGGGTATCTGGTCAGCTCGGCCCGGATCTCGTCCATGGGTCGAGTCAGGTCGATCCGCACCACGTCACCGTCAAGGTGCTCGTCTGTGGTGTCTGGCAAGTACGCAGCCGGCTCGCGTTCCAGTTGTTCGATGAATACGCCGTCGCGGGTGATCTTTTCCGAGCGCCTGTCGGTCGGCGGAGCAGGACACCGCGATGGCGACGGGGCACGAAGCGCCGTGGCGCGGGAGTCGGATCACGCGGACGTCGTGGCAGAAGTACTTGCCGCCGAACTGCGCGCCGATGCCGAACTCCCTTGTCAGCTCGAGCACCTGCGCCTCAAGCTCGATGTCGCGGAAGCCGTGCGCGGCAGACGATCCGACCAGTGGCAACGAGTCCAGGTAGTGGGCCGACGCGTACTTGGCCGTTTTCAACGCGAACTCCGCGGAGGTGCCACCAACCACGATCGCCAAGTGGTACGGCGGACAAGCCGCAGTGCCGAGCGCCCGGAGTTTCTCATCGAGGAACCGCATCATCCCGTTGGGATTGAGCACGGCCTTCGTCTCTTGGTAGAGGTAGCTCTTGTTCGCGCTGCCGCCACCCTTGGCCATGAACAGGAACTTGTAGCCCGTCTCGTGACCGGGCGCAGTGTCCGCGTAGAGCTCGATCTGGGCGGGCAGATTCGTGCCCGTATTCCTCTCGTCCCACATGGTCAACGGAGCCATCTGCGAGTACCGCAGGTTCAGCTGTTCGTACGCGTCGTAGACGCCTCTGGCGATTGCGGCCTCGTCCTCACCTGCCGTCAGAATGTGCCGTCCTCGTTTGCCCATCACGATCGCGGTCCCCGTGTCCTGACACATCGGCAGCACGCCACCAGCTGAGATGTTCGCGTTCTTCAGCAGATCCAGAGCAACGAATCGGTCATTCGCTGATGCCTCTGGGTCGTGGAGGATCGAGGCCAACTGCTTGAGGTGGGCCGGCCGTAGCAGATGCGCGATGTCGCGCATCGCCTCAAAGGTCAGCAGCCGCAATGCCTCCGGCTCGACCTGCAGGAACTCGCGGCCAGCGGCCTGAACGACTTGCACGCCGTTGTCGGTGATGAGCCGGTAGTCGGTTTCGTCTGGTCCGATGGGCAGCAGGTCGCTGTAGGCGAAGTCGGGCATCGTGGTTCCTTGTGAAGTGCGGCGTGGAGGCATGACGGTGGCTTGAGGGTCTAGATGGCCGGTCTCTAGGTGGCGCGATCGAAGTCGACTGAGGCGTAAGTACCGAGCTTGGCCAACCGGTGCTCGCTCTCGATGACTCGAATGGTGCCGCTCTTGGAGCGCATGACGATCGAGTGAGTAAAGGCGGCGCCTCCTCGGTAGCGCACACCCTGCACGAGCTCGCCATCCGTGACGCCCGTGACGACGAAGAAGACGTTGTTTCCCGTGACGAGGTCGTCGGTGTAGAGAACACGATCGAGTTCGTGGCCGGCGTCGAGCGCCTTCTGCTTCTCGTCGTCGTCACGCGGCCACAGCCGACCCTGGATGACCCCGCCGAGGCACTTCATCGCGCACGCGGTGATGACTCCCTCGGGCGTGCCGCCGATCCCGACTAGCAGGTCGATGCCGGTACCCGGACGTGCAGCCATGACTGCGCCGGCAACATCGCCGTCCTGGATGAATGCGATGCGAGCACCGGTGGCGCGGACTTCTTCGACCATTTGCTCGTGGCGTGGTCGGTCGAGGATGCAAACGGTGACGTCCGCTGGGCTGCCGTGCTTCGCGCGCGCGACGCGTCGGATGTTCTCCGCAATCGGGTCGCGGATGTCGACGACGTCCCCGGCTTCTGGTCCAGTTGCCAGCTTCTCCATGTAGAAGACGGCGGATGGGTCATACATCGTCCCGCGTTCGGACACTGCCATGACCGAGACCGCGTTGGGCTGACCCTTGCTCGTCAACGTGGTGCCGTCGATCGGGTCCACCGCCACGTCGCACTCGGGACCTTCGCCGTTGCCGACGTGCTCTCCGTTGAAGAGCATGGGGGCGTTGTCCTTCTCGCCTTCGCCGATGACGACGACACCGTTCATCGAGACCGACGAGATCAACCGGCGCATCGCGTTGACGGCTGCGCCGTCGGCGCCGTTCTTGTCGCCGCGACCGACCCAGCGACCGGCCGCAAGCGCTGCGGCCTCGGTGACCCGAACGAGCTCAAGGGCCAGATTTCGGTCCGGCCGCTCGCCGCGGGTTGACGAGGCGGACGACGTTGACGATTCGGTCACGCGGGTTCCCCTCGTTCGGCGCTGGGCGGCCGGGTGCGGTCGGCGGTGTGTTCGATCGAGAGTGTTCGAACGGCTCCCGCGATGCCCAGCCAACTGATCGTATCGGGGCCCCGAGCAGACGCCAGCGGCTCGTGTGGCGCACGATGGGGGCGTGAGCGACGAGGGCGTCAGTCAACCGGCGGCGGAGCCTTCCGTGACGGAAGTGGCTCCGCCCTCGCCGTCGCCTTCGCGCAAGCGGGCTTCCCAGACTGTGGCCGACATGGTTCGCAGCTTGGGGCTGGTGCTGATCGTTGTGGTGGTCATATTGCTCATCACGCTGCGTCACAACCCACCTGCAGTCACGGTGGTCAATCCAGTTCCCGTGTACGCGTCGGTGGCGGCGAATTCGCCGTATACGGCGATGCTGCCGCGCACGCCGGAAGGCTGGCGCCCGATCGCCGCGCACAACAGCCCACCAGGGTCTCAGCCCTTCACCTGGTTGGTCGGCTTCCTCACCCCCTCGAGCAGTTATGCCGAGCTGGCACAGTCCGACGGATTGGTCGGCGATCTGGTCAAGGATGAGAACGCGACCGGCGACCCGGTCGGCTCCATCACGATTGACGGCAACTCGTGGCAGATGATCTCCAACGATTCGACCGGACGGCGGGCACTCATCGCGACCCTGCATGACGCGAACACCGTCGTGAGCGGCACCGCGTCATTCGCTGACTTGGAGACGCTGGCCAGTGGCCTCAAGGCGGCACCGCGACCCAGCCAAAGTGCTGCACAGGCACAGCCGCCGTCATTGGTCCCTGCGACGGCATCGCCAGCCAGCTAGTCGGGTTCTGCCTCGCTGTTATCGCCGTCCAGGTCGGGGCCCGCGCCAGCTTCGCTGTGGGCGCCCTTGCGACGAGCGATCGCGGCTTCGATTCGAGTTCGCGCCCCGTCCAGCCAGTTCTGGCAGACGTCGGCGAGCGCCTCGCCGCGTTCCCACAGCGCCAGCGAGTCCTCCAGGGTCACACCGCCCTGCTCGAGGCGGCCAACGACTTGCTGCAACTCGTCGCGTGCTTGCTCGTAGGTCAATTGGTCAACGGGCGTCGGCTCTTTCGTGCCGCCGGGCTCGCCACGAGCCACTTTGCCATCGGCCGCCTCGGGACTCATGGGCGCAGCCTATGAGCGAGTCGCAACGAAGTCGCCTCCAGCCACTTTGATCCGCACGTCGTCGCGGGGTGCGACCTGACCCGGATCTCTGACCACGTTGCCGGTTCGGGTCTGGACCACGGCGTAGCCGCGCTCCAGGGTCGACTGAGGAGACAGGGCACGAAGCTGGGCTCGCAGGTGAGCGGTGGAGTCGCCGGCGCGGTCGAGCAGGTGACGAAACGTCGTGCTGGCGCGAGCGGCGAGCGCCGCTACCCGCTCGGACTGAATGTCCACCAACGAGACCGGGTCGGCCAGGGCGGGCCGGGCGCGCAGGGCGGTGATTGCCGCACGCTCTCGCTCGATCAACGAGTCGACAGCGCGCCTGTTGCGGGTGCGTGCCTGGTCGACGCGTCGGATCTCGTCGGCCATGTCAGGAACGACCCGCCGCGCGGCATCCGTCGGGGTCGACGCGCGCACATCTGCAACGAGATCGAGGAGCGGACTGTCCTGCTCATGTCCGATCGCGCTGACGATAGGAGTGCGGGCCTTGGCTGCCGCGCGCACGAGTCCTTCGTCGCTGAAGACCAGCAACTCCTCGGGTGAGCCGCCCCCGCGAGCGATGACGATCACATCGACCTCGGGGTCATGATCGAGTCGCGCTATCGCGTCGATCATTTCCGCTACCGCTCCAGGTCCCTGTACCGGCGTGTTCTCTATCCGGAATGCCACGGAGGGCCACCGAGCGCGTGCGTTGTCGACGACATCTCGTTGTGCCGCCGAGTCGCGACCGGTGATGAGTCCGACCCTGGTGGGCAGGAACGGGATTCGCCGCTTGAGTTCCGGCGCGAAGAGGCCCTCGGCCGCGAGCAGTTGCCTCAGCCGCTCGATCCGAGCGAGTAACTCGCCGAGGCCAACTGCACGCACTTCGTCGGCGCGCAAACTGAGGGAGCCGCGCGGAACGTAGAAGTCGGGCTTTGCATGGACGATGACGCGATCACCTTTGCTGATCGGTGCTGCCGCGTCTTCAACCAAGGTTCGTGGCACCGTCACAGACAGTGAGAGGTCAGCGTCGGTGTCGCGCAGCGTGATGAAAACCGTCCGACTCGCATTCGGGGTGCTCATCGACGCGATCTGACCCTCGACCCAGACGCTGCCCATGCGTTCGATCCACTCGCCGATCATTCGGGAGATCGTGCGCACTGCCGCGGGTTGTTCCGGCGAAGTCTGAAGGGGCACTGCTGCAGCGTAGGGCCATACGATTGAGACATGGTCGAGTCCGAACGCCTTGTGTTACTGGCTGCACCTCGTGGATATTGCGCGGGCGTCGACCGCGCGGTGATCACGGTGGAGAAGGCGCTCGACCTTTATGGCGCGCCGGTCTATGTGCGCAAGCAGATCGTCCACAACCGCCATGTCGTAGCGACACTTGAACGCCGCGGCGCGGTGTTCGTTGACGAGACGGACGAAGTGCCTGAGGGCGCGGTCGTCGTTTTCTCGGCCCACGGCGTTGCACCAGAAGTGCATGACGAGGCGCGCGCGCGGAACTTGCGCGCGATCGATGCGACCTGCCCATTGGTGACGAAGGTTCACTACGAGGCTCGCCGATTCGCTGCCGACGGTTACGACATCCTGCTCATCGGCCATGAGGGCCACGAAGAGGTTGTCGGCACGACCGGTGAGGCGCCGGCGCGCATCACGTTGGTCGAAGGCCCGGAATCGGTCGAGTCGGTCGATGTCCCCGATCCGTCACGGGTCGCCTGGCTGTCGCAGACGACCCTCTCGGTCGACGAGACCATGGACACGGTCGAGGCGCTCCGGATGAGGTTCCCGCTGCTCGTCGATCCGCCGAGCGAGGACATCTGCTACGCGACGCAGAATCGGCAGAGCGCGGTGAAAATGATCGCGGAACGATCTGACGTGGTCATCGTGGTCGGCTCCGCCAACTCGTCGAACTCGGTGCGGCTAGTGGAAGTCGCGCTCGAGTCCGGCGCCGGAGCGTCCTACCGGATCGACTCTGCAGAGGAACTCGATCCCGGATGGATCCCGGCCCGAGGTGTGATCGGCGTGACCAGCGGTGCCTCGGTGCCTGAGGTGCTGGTGGAAGGGCTCCTGGATCGGCTTGCGGAGTTGGACTACGTGGATGTGCGTGAGGTCAGTGCGGCCGAGGAGAGTTTGCTCTTCGCGCTTCCGCCAGAGCTGCGACGTGATCTGCGTGACGCGCAGCAGAACGCGAGCGCACCCACACAATGATCCCGCAGGCCGCCGTGGTGACGACAAGCCATGGCGCGCCGAAGGCAAGGTGTGTGAAGACCGCAGACGCCTCCCGCATGATCATCGAACCGTGTGCGGCCTGCTCGGTGAACCGGCCACCGACGATGCCCGCCACTGCAAAGGCCAACGGCGGCGCGATCACCGCAGCCAGCGCGTCGCGGTACGAGACGCGGACGGCGGCGTAGATGCTGACGGCCGCGAAGACCAGGTCGAACATCACGCCGAGTTCGTGCCAGATCATGCCGCTGATGACTGCGGCCACCGCGGTCACCCCGCCGACCAGCAGGGCAACGCCCATGGCCGTGAACCCGCCGCTTGCAGGCCGTGAGGCTGGGCGGCTCGATGGGCGAGCGCCCGTCGGCGTCAGGCGGGGTGTGGGCTGCCCGCCATCACGTGAGCGTCCGCGCGGGTCGAGGGATGCCGGGAGCGGCCACGATGCAGATGCTGGAACGGGGGCTCGCTCTGGAGCGGGGCGCATTGTGCCGCGCATCTGCGGCCGCGACGGACTGTATGGCTCGGCCGGGCTGGGGGCTCGGCGAACGTCGATCTCGTCGAGCGCATCGAGGTCGGCGTCGAGCGCGTCGAACTCCGCTTCGAGGGTCGCGCTCAGGTCGCGCGATAACTCGCTGGCGCGACCTGAGGGTGCGGAAGGACCCCGGTACCCGGGCGTGCCGTCCCGAGGCGCGGGCGCGCTGCTGCTCACACGCCCAAAGGTACGGGGAGGGTGCTGCTTAGCCCGCGAGGCTGTCGGTGTGACCCTGGTGCGTGTCGCCCGACTTTGGACCGGTTGGGCCGTCGATTCCGAAGTCCAGAAGCGACTCGTCGTCGTCCAGGGCAGCATCCATTGCCAGTGCCAACAGGTCGCCGGACGCCCCTGCCCGCAGACCACTGTCCTGGATCGTGCGGGGGACTACCTCGATCTGGGTAGCCATGGCCAACTCTTCGGTCGCGACCTGCATCTCCTCGAACTTGCGCGCCGAGACCATCACGCGGGTCTCCAGCGAACCGACGGTCCGGTTGTACTCATCGACCGCCGAACCCAGACGCTTGCCGAGAGTGGCGAAGTGGTCACCCATGACGGCCAGCCGACCGTGTAGCTCCTTGCCGAGCGCATACACCTCGCGTGCTTGGGTCGCGATCGCGTCCTGCTTCCAGCAGTACGCGATTGTCCGCAGGAGCGAGACGAGCGTCGACGGTGTGGCGATGACGACGTTGTTGGCAAAGGCGTGCTCCTGTAAGCTCGCGTCCTGCTTCAAGGCTTCGTCAAGAAATGTCTCGGCAGGCACGAACATGACTACGAACTCGGGGGTCTGTTCGAACTGCCGCCAGTAAGCCTTGCCGGCGAGATCGTCGACGTGCTTGCGCATGTGTCGCGCGTGCGCCTTCATCCGCTCGGCACGCGTCGCCTCGTCGCTGGCTTCCATCGCGTCGAGGTAGGCGCTAAACGACACCTTCGAGTCGATGATCACTTGCTTGCCGTCGGTGAGAGCCACCACCATGTCGGGTCGCAGCAGCGCCCCGTCGTCGTCGCGTACTGAGCCTTGCTCAACGAAGTCCTTGCAATGGGCCTGCAGTCCAGCCGCTTCGACCACTCGACGTAGCTGAATCTCGCCCCAACGTCCGCGAGTCTGCGGGGCCCGAAGTGCGGACACCAGTTCCTTCGTGGATACCCGAAGTTCGCCGCTGGTCTCGTTCATCGCGCGTACCTGCTCGCGCAAAGCCGCGTCGGTCTCCCCGCGTGCCTTCTCGGCGCGATGCATCTGATCGGCCACGGCCTTGAGCTGCTCGTCGAGCGGCTTGACCATGTTCTCCACGGCCTGTTTGCGCTGCTCCAATTCCGAGGCAGTGAGTTCGCCGGCCTGCTTCAAGCGATTTTCGGTGTAGTCGCGCAAAGTGATGTTGGCTCGCTCAAGCGCTTCGGTGGTCATGCGGCGGAAGCGATCCTCTGCGTCTGCCTGCTGGCGCTCAAACTCCGCGGCACGGATGGCGGCCTCGCTTTGCATGGAGCGAACGCGCTCGGTCAGCGCCGCTTTGCTGGCTTGTAGGTCTCCGCGCTCGCGTGAGGCAGCCGAGGAAGCCCAGAAATAACCGATAGTGCCGCCGACGACGAGGCCGACGACGAGAAGCACGAGAGCCAAAGCAACCATGGGGCGATGGTGGCAGCGCCTTCCGACAGTTTCGGGTGGGCGCGCCGCGGCACCTAGGATCGTGGCCCGTGAGTCTCACCATCGGCATCGTTGGCCTGCCCAATGTCGGCAAGTCGACGCTTTTCAATGCGTTGACCAAGAACGACGTCCTCGCAGCGAACTATCCGTTCGCGACCATCGAGCCAAATCTCGGCGTGGTCGGGGTGCCCGACCCCCGCCTGGGTGTGCTCGGTGGCCTATTCGAGTCGCAGAAGATCGTGCCGGCCACGGTGTCGTTCGTCGATATCGCCGGCATCGTGCGCGGCGCGTCTGAGGGCCAGGGCCTCGGCAACAAGTTCCTCGCGCACATCCGCGAGTCCGATGCCATCTGCCAAGTCATTCGGGTCTTCGAGGACGCGGACGTCGTGCACGTCGATGGCAAGGTCGAGCCCGCCGAGGACATCGAGACCATCAACACCGAGTTGATCCTGGCTGATTTGCAGACCATCGATAAGGCGATTCCGCGGCTGGAGAAGGAAGCGCGGATGAACAAGGAGCGCGCGGCCGTGCTCGACGCCGCGCGTGAGGCGCGAGACGTGCTCGACTCGGGACACACGGTGTTCACGGCTGGCCTGGATCCCGAACCGTTGCGCGAGCTTCGCTGCTTACGGCCAAGCCGTTTCTCTACGTCTTCAACCTGGACGACGATGAATTGACCAACTCCGAGCTGCGGGCGCAGCTTGCATCGCTGGTCGCTCCCGCCGAGGCCGTCTTCCTCGACGCGAAGATCGAGGCCGAGCTCGCCGAACTCGACGACGCCGAGGCGCTCGAACTGCTGCAGTCGATGGGTCAAGGCGAGTCGGGTCTCAACCAGCTGGCGCGCATCGGCTTCGACACGTTGGGCTTGCAGACCTACCTGACGGCGGGTCCTAAGGAATCGCGCGCATGGACGATCCGTCGGGGCGCTACGGCTCCGGAGGCGGCTGGTGTGATCCACACATCCGATGTGCGCGCCTATCCCGACGCGATCGCCCAGGCGGCCGGCCAATTGCGGCTGGAGGGCGTCAACGGCCCCTATTCGGTATTGCTGGGAGCGGAGGCCTATATCGCGCTGAGCGAGAGCAGCGATCACGGCTATCCTGTTATGCGGCACATCAAGGAACTCGTGGACGGCGAGATCATCTGGGCGCCGGCGATATCAGGCGCCTTCGCGCCTACGACGCGCGGCTGTGATTTCGGTTTGTATCTCGGCGAGGACGTGTCGATCGGCTATCTGAGCCATGACGACAACAAGGTCCGCTCTATCTTCATGGAGACCTTTACGTTCCTCCTGGGTGTATGATGGAAGCCTCCGTTGCGCTGACGGCAATCTACGGCAAAGCCAAGTCCTGATTTTGCTTGCGGCGCATGCCGAACATCGCGCGGAATTCTCCTCGTCCCGGCTCGCGCTTCGCTTGGCCGGGACGACGATCGGGGCGTTACCGCGACAGATTTTGCAGCAGCAGATTTAGCGCCGTGCTTGCGAACGCCTGCATGTTGGCGAGCCGGTCGCTGCTGCCGGTCTCCAGCGTGATCACCTGCGACTGCGGGCCCGCGACCGCCATGCAGCTGTGGCCGGCGGCGTCGCCATAGCGGTTGCCGGTCGGCCCCGTCGCCCCGGTTTCGGACAGGCCCCAATTGGTGGAAAAGCGCTGGCGGATCTGGCTCGCCAGTAATTTGGCGTAGGGCTCCGAGGCCGAGCGGATGCCCTTCATCGCCTCATCGGGGATGTCCATCAGGATCCGCCGCGCGTCGCGCGTATAGATCACGCCGCCGCCGAGGAAATAGGCCGATGCACCGGGCACCGCGAACAGCGCGGCGGAGATCAGCCCGCCGGTGAAGGATTCCGCGACCACGATGGTCTCGTGCCGCTCGATCAGTTTCGCGGCAATCTTCTCGGCGATCGCAACCAGCTCTTTCATCGGCTCTCAAGTCCTGTGCAGGTATTCGCTTCAGCAAGGGTGGCTTGCTCTCCGGCTTGTCGGCGAGCGAGTGGTAGACGACGCGGATGAAATTCTTGCCTGCTGATTCCGTCGGCGCCCATTTCGTCGAGTCGGCGAACGGCTTTGCGGCCACCACGTCGGCTTCGCTCTTGCCCGCCTTGACCAGCTTCGCCATCCGGTCGCGCGCCGTCACCAGCATGGCGCGGTAGTTGGTCAGCACGCCTTGTCCGCGAGCGGACCGTGGCCGGGCACGATCTTGGTCTTGTCGTTGGCGAGCCTCAGATAGACGTCGTCGCGGCGATCATGCCCTTGATGTTGCCGCCATTGGCGAAGTCGATATTGGGATAGCGGCCGATGGTGACGGTGTCGCCGGTGGCGAGCACGTTGGCGTCGGGATCCAGACATAGGTGTCGCCGTCGGTGTGCGCATTGGCGATGTGCATGAGGTCGGCGACGCGCCCTGAGCCGGATCTTGTAGCTCGCCGTATAGGTCTTCGCCGGTAGCGCGTCCGCCGGCCGCCGGCGGCGTCTTGACGCCGGTCAGGCCGTTGACGGTGCCGTCGGCCAGCCGCTTCCTGACGTTTTCCTGCGCCACCACGGTGGCGCCGTCCTTGGCAAAGGGCGCGTTGCCGCCGGTATGATCGCCGTGAAAATGGGTGTTGACGAGATATCGGATCGGCTTGCTGGAGACAGCACGATGGCGGCCTTGATCTTGTCGTGCAGCGGCGCGTACTCGCCGTCCACCATGATGATGCCGTCCTCCGAGCCACCACGGTGATGTTTCCGCCCTGGCCTTCGAGCATATAGGTCTTGTGGCCGAGATCGGTGGTCTTGATCTCGACCTTGGAGAAATCCGGCGGCGGCGGCGCGGCGGCCGGGGTTTGCGGGCGCCAACACCCCGCCGGACAGCGCCAACAGGCCGGCGACAACGGCTATTTTCATCTTGTGCATATCAACTCCCCGCGGGCGATCAGGGGGATGTCCTAGCACAGGATTGCATGGGTGCCGAATGGGGATCGGCGGGCTCCAAGATGGACGGCCGGACCGCCGCGCCCTATGCTGGTGAGCGAACGAGACGCGCCGGATTCAAATGGTGCTGCGGATGGAGGAAACCAGAGGTCATGACGTCACCGATCGCGGGCGGCGTGGATTGCGATCTGCACCCGGCCGTCCCCCATCTGACCAGCCTGTTGCCCTACATGAACGACTACTGGCGCGACCAGGTCACCACGCGCGGCATGACCGACCTGGTGTCGCAGTCCTATCCCACGAATTCACCGATCTCGTCGCGGCCGGACTGGCGGCCCGCCAAGGGCAAGCCGGGCTCGAATCTCGCGGACATGCGGGCGCAGGCGCTCGATCCGTTCGGCACGGCTTTCGGCATCTGCAATCCGCTGTACGGCGTGCAGATGGTGTTTTCCGAGGATATGGCTGCGGCTTTCTGCCGCGCGATCAATGACTGGCTCGCCCAGGAATGGCTCGATCGCGAGCCGCGCTTGCGCGCCTCGATCGTGATCCCGACGCAGAACTCCAGAACTCGCCGTCGAGGAGATCGAGCGCCGCGCCGGCGACAAGCGTTTCGTGCAGGTGCTGATGCTCGCCGGCGACGAAATGCCGCTAGGCCGCCGTCACTATTGGCCGATCTATCGCGCCGCGGAGCGGCATGGCCTGCCGATCGGCATCCATGCCGGCAGCGCTTATCGGCATCCGCCGACGCCGGGCGGCTGGCCCTCTTATTACCTCGAAGATTATGTGAGCTATGCCGGCGCGTTCGAAAGCGCGCTGCTCAGCCTCGTCGCCGAGGGCGTGTTCGTCAAATTCCCGAAGCTCAAGGCGGTGTTCATCGAATCGGGCTTCACCTGGCTGCCCGCCTGCTTGTGGCGCTTCGAGAAGACGTGGCGCGGCGTGCGCATGGAGATTCCCTGGGTCGACCGCCCGCCCGCGGCGATCGTGCGCGATCATATCCGCTTCACGCTGCAGCCGGTCGATGCGCCGCCGCGCGTCGACCAATTCGAGCGCGTGCTCGAGCAGATGGGATCGGACCGGCTCTGCTGTTCTCGACCGATTACCCGCATTGGCAATTCGAGGGCGACGCGGTTCTGCCCCGGGGATTCAGCCGCGCTGGCGCGCAAGATCATGATCGACAATCCCTCATGCCGACCTACACCCGCCTGAAACAGCCCGCGCTCAAGGAGACCGTGCCATGA
>CAWKKI010000001.1:0-749677 GCA_963850215.1 uncultured Actinomycetota bacterium | reverse complement strand
AGCCGACGCGACCAGCGCGGCATGTTCTTACCCGCAAACCCAGGCGTCCAGTCACGGTTCTCGCCGGTGCGCAGATCGAAGCGGGAGTTGTGCCACGGACAGGTCACCTCGCCGTCGACGAACCGTGGGCCGCCCGGTCCTTTGGTGAGCGAGAAGCCAAGGTGGGGACAATGGTTTCGGGCCGCGCACACACTGCCGTCAACCACCCCGACGATGAGTGGCGTACCCGCGGCCTCTACAGCGTGCAACTGACCGTCCGTGAAGTCGTCGAGCGCGCCGATCCGCACCTTGCCTGAAGCCTGAGCAGCCACGACTACCTCCTTCGCCGGCTGACCGCTTCCTGATCGTGATTGTCCGGGCTTGAGTAGGGATCGGCAAGGTCTCGACAATCCTCGTCTCCGCCGGGTTGATTGATGGTTGTTTGCACCCGCGAAGTGATTAACGCTGGTCGTCTCGCTCAAGTCGCAACGCAAGGGTCGGGCATGCCGCGACAGCGGCTTGCGCCTGACTTAGCGCCAGTGGAGGAACCGGCCCTTGGGTCATGGCGTAGCCCCACTCGTCGAGATCGATCGCCTCAGGAAGCAGGTCGGCGCACAAGCCATGGGCACGACACCGGATCGCGTCGACGCGTATGGTCCAGGCGGGTGCGCGAAGGCCGGGACTCATCGTGCCCCCATCAACGCGAGTCGTGTCCGGAGGAGCGGCAAACTCGGGGCGGCTCCTGCCATCGGGCACGGCCGACCGGCGAGATGTTGCGCCGCGTCGTGCGCGAAGACACTCAGGGCGCTGCGGGCAAGTCTGATGGCTCCATCGGGATGTGCGCATGCGCCACGACCCGCGACTTGCGTGAGACGACGATTCACACGATTCATGAATGCACGGTCATTGCATGCAGCGCCGGTGGCGAGCGACGCAAAGTCGGCCGCGATCGCGGGTAGGCCGAACATGCACGGTCCGCATTGTCTCGCCGACTCGTTGGCCAGATAGCGAAGCACCCCGGCCGTCTCTGCAAGCCCGCACGCACGCGCTGGCAGCGCGATCACTGAACTGACACCCAGTGGCGCGTTGGCCGCCGCGAGCTCGTCGTGCGCGAATGCAATGCCGGTCGCACTCTTGGCGGGTAACCAGGAACCGGCGTAGCCGCCAACAAGCAATGCCTGAACGCGTTCACTAACACCGCCCGCACCAGCGATGAGCGTCTCGACCGGCGCCCCGTACGGCACCTCGATCACCCCGGGGTCTCGAACGGCGCCGTCGAGGCTTACCAACGCGGTGCCGGGCGACGTGGGCGTGCCAAGGGAGCGAAACCATTCCGAACCGAACCGTGCGATCAAAGCAAGATGAGCCAGCGTCTCGACGTTGCTTACCAGCGTCGGGCGAGCTTTGACGCCACGCTCGAAGACGGGAGGTGTCTTATTCGTTGGTCGGGGGTCTCCGGTGTTGAGGTAGTTGACAAGCGCGGACTCCTCGCTCGCGACAAAGCCGCGGGGGATCCCAACCACCCGCAGACGCCTTTGCGCGTTGTGTTTCGCGATGGCGTCCTCGAGGCGCCGATGTGACGCGGATTGGTCGTGAACACACACCAGTGCCTCGCGAGCGCCGACCGCCGTCGCGGCTAGTTCGGCACCCTCCAGGATGAGATGCGGGTCACACTCGATGAGGGCTTGATCCTTGCGACTCGCTGGCTCGCCTTCACAGCCATTGGCGATCACCACGGGGTTGCCGGATGCGCGAGCGACGGCGCGCATTTTGCGAGCAGTCGGGAACGCGCCACCACCACGACCCACCAGCCCCGCAGCGTCGATCAGGTCGATAAGGCGCCGACGCCCGGAGGTGCCTGAGAAAGCCTGTATGGGACAGGCCCCATAACGCGAGATGTGCTCTGGGTAGCGGTCGGCTCGACCCGTCTCTGCCCATGCCGCAAGCAAGCGCCAATGACTCGTGGGCGCCTGCCGACTCAAACTGTCCGCCGAGGTATGTCTGGTCATCGGCGCGCCCCGGAGTTGGGTTTGTGCTGACGAGTCATCGTGTCGGCGTCAACGCGCAACTGTGACCAGACGAGGGCAACGATGACCGCAGCAATGCTCAGCGCAACGAGGCCAATCAGCCACTGCAAGTGGGAGTCGTGGCCCCCAATGGCGAGGCCGTGCACGACCGCAACCGGCCAGCACAAGTAAGCAGTGAGGTGTACCCACCTCCACACTTTGAGCGAGATCCGTGTCCGCAGCACGCTCGTAGCGATTATCGCCAGCATCAAGTCGAACGCCACCGCACCCAGGCCTAGCGAGAGTGGGTGATAAGCCGACATGAAGGGCACGACCGCATCGAGCCAACCAATGCCTGCGTACGGATCCACAATCGCACTGACGATGTGGACCGCGAGAAAGAGCAGCGCCAGTAGCGACACGTTGCGGTGTAGCAAGGACACGGTGAATCTCGGCCAGCGCCGGCTGGTGAACCTGCCCGCTCCCATGAGGCCGAGCACCATGCTTGCGGTGAGCAGCAATAGCGAAACGACGCCCGTCGCCCGACTCGCGTACCAGAGCGCGTGATTCATTTCGAGGCCTCAGGTGGATCGTCGTCGGGCCACCCACACACTGTTGTCACAGCACCCTCGTTGCTGACAAGGCGCGCCGGAAGCCGACGCCGGGCAAGCCAGTGCGGGGCCCGTTCGCCCAGGATGATTGCCGCGGTGCTTGCGGTATTCGCGTCCACGCACGAACCCGCGGCCACTGACACGGTGCGCCACACTGGCGCCGGAACATCCCCGGTCCGCGGATCAACGATGTGGTGTAGCACCCGCCCAGCGCGTTGCCAGGTGCGCACCGTGGTGCTCGACGTTGCCAGCCCTCCCGAGGCGATTCGAACCGTCGGGCCAGCGGTCACCCGCGAGGCCGCGTGATCGTCGCGGACGCGGACCTGCCAGCCACCTTCCGGGGTTGGTCCGGCCGTGCTGAGGTCTCCGCCCAGATTGACAACAACACCGCAGCCGGTCTGGGTCGCGATGCGCGTCGCCGCCCGATCGGCTGCCAGTGCTTTCGCGGTTGCACCCAGGTCCAAGAGCGTTCCTTCAGGGACCAGCACTGTTGCTGGCGTCGATTGATCATCCAGCGACACTCGCCACCAGCCCGGAGCAGCATGCGCGGGGGGCGCTGGCTCATCCGATTCAGCCGCCACCGCACTGAAATCGCACACGTATCCCAGGGCGCGCACCGCCGATCCGACGGTGGGGTCGACCAAGCCGTCACTCAACTGGGCCGCCCGAAGGCTTACCCGGATTGCCTCGGCCAGCAGGGGGCCGATCGGCACGGATTCGCCGACGTGGTCGAGCACATGCGAGATTTCCGAGTCCGCCCGAAAGCGGCTGCAGGCCAAGTCGATCGCAGCAAGCTCCATGGTCAGTTCCGCGCGCGCGATCGGCAGTTGCTCGCGGTCGGACAACACCATTTCCGCAGTGGATCCGAGCGCCGGAAAACTGATCCGAACCGAAGTTGCTGTGGCCCCGGCCGCGGCGCTCATGATCCGCCCGTGGTCACCGGCGGGGTAGGCATCGGCGTCGGTGTTGGCGTGGGCGTGGGCGTCGGTGTACGGGTGACCTGCCGCTGGGAAGGGGTGGCCGATGTGCCGGAGCGAGCCGAGTGGTGCTTGGTGTGATGCGTCGGCGCCGGGGAGCTAACTGGAGTGGTTGCGGGTGGGCGCAGATAAGGCGCGCTATTAGTGGGCGCAGGTGGGCTGCTTGCAGCCGAAAGCGGCGTCACGTGCCGCGCGGGAGCGGGCGTGTCGTGCACCAGTGCCACCCCGAGTACCACCGACAGCGCTACCCCGGCGGCCGCAGTCGCGCTGGTCGCCGATGAGACGCGGCGCAGGCCATCCTCGCGCGCGCGCATCCGTCGTCGTTGGTCGTGATCCATTCCGCTCCTCGTACGTTCTAACCAGTGTTGACGCAAAGACTTAGAGGTTTCTTGGACCACACCGGTGAAACGGGTCTGAAATCATCAACGACAATGCAGGTGTGGGTGATCTGGTGGCCACTGAACCTCGGGTACTCGTGGTTGAAGACAACCGTGAGCTCGTGGAGATGCTCGAACGGCTCCTGTCGGGGGAGGGTTACACCGTTGAATCGGCCCCAGACGGTCATCGTGGTCTGCACCTTGGTTTGACCCGCGAGTACGACGTACTTGTTCTCGATCGCGGGCTACCAGCCATCGAAGGCCTCGATTTGTTGGAACGCCTGCGCAGCCGCGGGGTGACTACGCCAGCACTGGTCCTTTCGGCGCTGGGGAACCCGCCTGATCGCGTCGCCGGGCTGGATGCGGGTGCCGATGACTATCTGGCCAAGCCGTTTGACATCGAGGAACTGCTCGCACGTCTTCGCAGTCTCCGGCGACGCCACCGCGACAAGTCGCGGTCACTCGCCCTCCCCGGCGGTCGAATTGATCTGGACAGTCGGCAAGTCACGCTCGCCGGGCACCCGCAGGGCAGTGTCGACCCCATCCAAATGTCCGAACGAGAGTGCGCGCTCCTCTCGGTCCTCGCCGGTCATCCAGCGCGCGTGTTCAGCCGACCGGAACTGCTGATGCTGGTTTTCGACGACGCGGGTACAAGCAATCTCGTTGACACCTACGTGCACTATCTGCGCAGGAAGCTTGGTCGGCACGTGGTGCGGACCATCCGCGGCGGCGGGTACCAATTGGGTCGACTGTGAGCGAACAACCAACTCCGCGACGCGATGAAGCATCGGGGCTGCGCCGTTCCGCTGTCCTTTTGGGTTTGCAAACCGGATTAGCCGTTGCCCTCATCGTGATGCTTCTGGTCGGGGTTGCTCTGGTCGTCGTGCTGCGGGCTCAGCATGAAGCGTCGACGAGCCTGGTCCGGAGCGCGGTTCGAACGGCGGACGATGTAGTTGATCCACCACAGGGAACCTGGCTGGTGATCAAGACTCCGTCCAAGGTGGTCAGTTCACGAGGGCTCCCCACGGGGTTCCCCGACCAGTCGGCCTTGGCAGCGAACTCCGGCGCCGTCGGACAGTTCAGCAACTCAAGGGTTGCCGGCGTGGACTATCTGATTTACACCCAGCAGCGCGACGGTGTCACCATCCAGGGGATCCTCGATCTGTCAGCGAATCACGCCGAGCGAGCCCGCCTCGTCGGGGCGCTCGGCCTCGCCGGCGTGCTGGGTTTGGTCCTCGCGGTGCTCTTGGGTACCGCGCTTGCATTCCGCGCAATGAAGCCGCTTGCATCGGCACTGGCGCTACAGCGCCGGTTCGTTTCGGAGGCGAGTCACGACCTTCGCACCCCACTCACTTTGATCAGTACCCGTGCCCAATTGATTCAGCGCGGACTGCGGCGCAACCAAGACGCTGCCTCACTCGCGACAGATATCGACGGTCTCGTGCTCGACGCCGACAACCTGGCCCTCATCTTCGACGACCTGCTCATCGCCGCCGATCCCCGCCGCCAATCGCCCGAGGAGTCGGTTGACCTTGACTCGCTTGCGCGGGAAGTGGTGGAGGCGTATCAACCCCAGGCTCGCGAGATGTCCATAGACATCGTTTCCGTCGCCGCTCCAGGTCCCGTTCTGATCGTCGGCTCGCCGGGCGCACTGCGCCGTGCGGTGGCCGCGCTCATCGACAACGCGCTGCGTCACGCGCAAAGCAAGGTGACAGTGACTGCCGAGATCAACGGCAATCGAGCATCGCTGGAAGTGACGGATGACGGTGCTGGCATCGACGTGGACCTTGCTGCCGCGACTCTTCGATCGATACCAGTCACTGGTGAGCCGACGGCTAGGCTCCAGGACGACCCCGAGACGGGCCAGCGCGAACCGCAGAGGCGTTATGGACTGGGCTTGGCCCTGGTCAGCGAGGTTGCGCGTCGAAATCACGGCGAGGTCTCAGCCCGCAACGGTGCGGCGAACGACCCTCAAAATGGTGGGGCGGGGGCAACTCTCAAGCTGTCCTTTCCGCGGTCCCGGTGAAGTACCTATGACACGCATAACTCGCAAGCGAGCCTGCGAATAGCGCTCTGACCCGGCAGGTTTCTGTGTCCGAACGCGGGAGCCCGTCTCGTTCTACCGCCCGAGTCGTCGCTTGCGCTGAACCAACCCACGCGGAAGAGACGGCGATTTCATCTCTGGGATCCCTGGCGTGAGAATGGCCGCGTGGTCCAACCCAGCCTGATGGGCGCCAGGATTCTCCTGGTTCCACTCGCGCAGGAACACCTTGAGTTTGAGGTCGCGTTGGATTCGGATCCCGAAGTGATGCGCTATCTGGCTAGCCGGGCCAGTACACGCGCCGAGGCCGAGTTGGCGCACCACGACCGTCTCGCTGTCGCCGATGAGGTTCCCGGTTTGGGCTACTGGGTGGGATTCGCCGATGGCGAGTTCCTCGGCTGGTGGTGCCTTCGGGCACCAAATGGCCCCGACCAGCCAAAGGTGGCGGGTGAAGCCGATCTTGGCTATCGGCTGTTGCGACGTCACTGGCGCCAGGGGTACGCGAGTGAAGGCGCCCGCGAACTGATCCGGTATGGGTTTTCAGAAGTCGGACTCAATCGGATCTTTGCCCAGACTCTGTCCGTAAACGTCGCGTCGCGAGCAACGATGCAGTCCGCCGGGCTGAGGTTTGCTCGCGCCTTCATGTCTGGGGAGCGGTATCCCGATCCGCTCCCCGGCGAGGAGGACGGCGAGGTGGAGTACGACCTCACCCGCTCGACGTGGGCTACCGGGCGCGGCGGTCGTTGAGCCACTGGACCATCTCCGGGTCGCGGTGATCGAAGAACTGCGTCGCCCCCGTATCCAGGGCAGCGATCCGTTTCATCTCCTCGGCCGATAGCTCGAAGTCGAAGACGTCGAAGTTCTGCTCCATGCGCTCGCGATGCACCGACTTCGGGATGACGACGACATCGCGTTGGATCAGCCAACGCAGCACAACCTGCGCGACGGACTTGCCGTGGCTTGACCCGATCTCCGAAAGCACAGGATCGGAGAACAGGTTGTTGCGACCCTCGGCGAAAGGTCCCCACGACTCGTGCTGGACGCCGAGCTCGGCCATGACCGCGTGGTCGGCGGCTCGTTGAAAGTAGGGATGCGTCTCGATCTGGTTCACGGCCGCGGTGACGTCGTTGTGCTCGATCAGATCAACGAGCCGATCCGGATAGAAGTTGCAGACACCGATGGCGCGCGCACGACCGTCCTTGTGTATCGCCTCCATAGCGCGCCACTCGCTGTAGTAGTCACCGAGCGGTTGATGAATCAGATACAGGTCGACGAAGTCGAGACCGAGCAGCCCGAGCGACTTCTCGAAGGCGCGGGTCGTCTTGGCTTCGTTGCCGGAGGGCTGGATCCAGAGCTTCGTCGTGACGAATAGCTCGTCACGCGCGATGCCACTCTTGGCGATGGCTTGCCCGACAGCCTCCTCGTTGCCGTAGCCCGCAGCGGTGTCGATGTGTCGGTAGCCGACGGCGAGTGCGTCAGCGACCGCCTGCTCGGTCTCCTCGTTCGGAATTTGGTAGACGCCGAAGCCGATAATCGGCATCTCGACGCCGTTGTTTAGGGTCACATGCATAGAGGTCGCCATGCCTCCATACAACACCCGTCGCGCGGCTCCGCCATGATGGCTTCATGACCCGTGTGACCGACGAAGAGATGGCTGCCCTCCTGGCAACCTCGCAGGACTATTGCCTCGTTGTCCTGCATCCGACCGAACTGATGGACGAGAGCAAACGCCCAATCGTGTTCGAGCATGGTCGGCGCAACATGGAGCTGCGGCGTGACGGCAAGCTTCCGCTCGTCTTCAGGGTGAATGCGGACGCGGATATCGCTGGCGTTGGGATCTTTACGACCAACGAAGCCGAGACGCGCGCCATCATGGAAGACGATCCCGCAGTCCTGGCAGGGGTCTTCACCTACGACGTGCTCCCAGTCCGCAGCTTTCCGGGCGATGCACTTCCTGGGGCGAGGTAGATGGCCACGCAGGAATCGTTGTGCCTCGACACATCGGCCGTGGTCATCCTCCTTCGACAGGAGGACGGCTGGGAGAAGGTGCGTGACCTCTTAGCGCGCACAGATCTCGACACCGTGTTGCCAGGTCCCGTCCTCGCCGAGTCGATTCGGACTGCGCGCAGGCGCGGACTGTCGACCAATCCGCAGCAGATCGCGAGTGCGTTGGTCACACAGGGCGCGCGCATCGAGCCCGAGACCACTGCAGACCTGGTGCGCGCGGCGATGCTGCTCGAGATCTCGGACACGCATCCGGGCGGCATCAATCCACATACCGGCGATCAACGAACGTTGTCATTGGGCGACGCATTGATCCTCGCGGTCACCGAACGACTCGGCTGCGCAGTCATGACGCGCGACCGCTACTGGGACTGGATGGTCGACCACGACTTGCTCAAAGTCGACGTCGTTGAGATCTAGCCGGCAGGTTGCGTCGGCTGGGCTGTGCTGCCGGCATCCGGTGAGCTGCCGGAACCGGGAATTGGGCTGGAGCTCACTTGCGGGTTGGACACTGGCTGGTCGTTCGAGCTGATGACGAAAAAGACCAAGTACGCGCCGACGAGACCACCCACGATCGCGAGCGCACTCGCCAACAGGGCCGCAGTCACGAGCGACTGATTTCGCTGCTTGGTCTTGCGCAAGCGGCGCCGCGCCATGAGCGCCAAGACCAGGCCGATGACTCCCAGCGTGATCGCGATGAAGAAGACAAACGGAACTAGTGCCGCGAGGATTCCCAGGACACCGAGCGTCATCGCGGCTGGCGCAAGCGCGGCCGCGGAGAGCTGCGCCTCCGAGCCGGCCGGCGGAGGCGGCGCGCTGTCGTCCGAAACCCGCGCGAACTCCTCGGGCGGCGGTAGGAGGTCGACATCAGGGGCGAGCGGCTCCGCTGCAATCGCTGCTGCGATCGGGACGATCGTGACTGCCGCTGCTGTCGGGTAGGAGGCCAACCGAGTGGACACGAGGGTCGCCTCGGCGTCGGCCCGTTCCGCGAGCGGGTCCTCGTCGTAGTACATCGGCGTCACGGGCACGGCTACTGCGGGTCTCGCATGCGGCCCCCCCGATGGTTGCGGCCGCACAGCGCGAAACTGCGAGCCGTCCCAGAACAGCCAGTTCTCGCCGTCCCATTGCGGTTTCGGCTCAACGACTACCCATGCGGAGCCGTCGTACCCGATCCACTCCTGACCGTTCCAGGCCAGGTATGGATTCGCCTGGTCGGTCACAGTCCCGGCCCCTCGGTCGCGCTCGTCATCGCCCAGACGCGGGCGGATACGGTCGAACGCAGACTCTAGGGCACGGGCGCGGCAGAGTCCGGTGGGCGCGCGGGAACTGCTCGGCAGGGTCGGGCGGCGCGCGGCCGACGCTGCTACCGTCGCAAACCCGCCAGGGGCGGTAGCTCAGTTGGTTAGAGCAGCGGACTCATAATCCGCCAGCCGCAGGTTCGAGCCCTGCCCGCCCCACTGCCTCAAAACGGAGTTGGTCGATACCACTCGGGCGCATCGAGCAACAGCCCGCGCAGCTCGTCCTTGGAAAGCAGGCCCGCCTGCGCGCCGATGTGCTGCACGACATTCATCGGGTTGATCGGCGCCCATCGCAGTGCTTCATCGAGCGGTTGACCCATGATCAGAGCTGCAACGAACGTCGATGCGAACGAGTCTCCAGCACCCGTGCGATCAACGGGCGGAGCCGGATCGGGGAATGTCGGCATCTGCAGACAACTCGTGCCATCCGACGCGTAGGAGCTATCCGGCCCGTCCGTGATCACGACGACGAGCGGACCCAACTGGTGCAGTCTCGTCAGCAGATCATGCACGTCCTCGTATGGGCCGCCGGTGACGCTCACCGCCTCCTCGCGATTGAGCACGAGCACGTGCGTACGCTCGTAGATGCGGGCAAGCCGATCTGCTCCTGCGTTGATCTGCAACGTGCCCGGCTGAAAGGCCAGCTTCACACCGGGGTTGGCGTGCAACCAGTCAGCGACATCGTCCTGGTAGGACAACGCATGCTTGCTGAGCGAACTGAAGTAGGCCCACTGGGGCGCGTCTGCCGGGTCGAGCCTCGGCCAGCGGTAGTCGTACTCCTCGTGCCGGGTCAAAATGGTCCGGTCGTCGCGGAAGCAGAGCACGTAGTGGTAGTTGCTCGCCTTGCCTGGGTTGACCGTGACGAACCGGGTGTCGACACCCCGTTCGGTGAGCGCCGCCACCATGTTGCGCCCGTGCGCGTCGTCTCCCACGTTGGTGACGAACGTCGCGAGCAGACCAAGCCGAGCAAACGAGACCGCCGCGTTGCTCGCGTTCCCTACTGCCTCGATGACCCGAACGGTGTCGTACGGAATCTTCGCGGCGAACGGCATCGCAAGCCATTCGCCGCGTTGATCTTCAAAGGTCATTGCCTGGTCGTCGAACAACTTGATGATCGCATCGGTCGCGATGTCACCGATGCAGAGCACGTCTGGCCGTCCCGCCACTGCGACCCCTCACGATTTCTTGTTCGACGGGAGGAGTCTTGCAGTGGCGGATGCCGGCGTTGCTACCCGGGCTCTAGATCAACTGCGGGGATGTGAGGTCGAAGAACGTCACGTCACCGTCGATGTTCGAAGCCCACTGCTGGAACGACGGGTGGTCGGCCATCACCTTCTCGTTGGCACGCGCTTCGTCTTCCGACGTGAAGTAAGACGCCTGCGTGAACGTGCGTCCATCGTCGTGCCAGGCCGTTAGAGCGCCGAGCAGATCTGGTCGGATCTCGCGTAACTCTCCCTCCAGGTCGTGCATGCCTTTGCGCATGGTGTCGCGGTCCTTGACCTGCGCCTGCATGACTTGCACGAACGTGGCCTTGTCGCTGCCACCGCCGAAGAGCTCGTCGATCTCGGTGCAGTCATGGAAGGTGAGCTCGCCGTCGATCGCCGCTGATGCCTTCTCGAACCACTCCGCTTGCCCTGGCAACGAACTGTTCTGGGCGGCTAGTTCTGCAGATTCAAACCGAGCCACCGAGATGATCCGGCCGTCGTCCGTGATGCCACCCGTGCCGCCGATGAAGCCCTTGGCGTTGGGACGCAGGTCGCGCTCCCACATCTGCATGGCCTTCATCCAGCCGTCTGCGTCCTTGACCTTGCCCTGAAAAACCTGAACGAACATGACCGCCTCCGTTGGCGAGTTCGTAAGGGGACGGCTCGGAAGGTACTCGAAAAACCCATGCGACTACTAGGGGCGCAGCGATCAGCCCGTGGTGCGCTTGCGATACAGGTGCAGGGACAAGGGGACAAAGGTGACGAGCAGTGCGATAGACCACAGCACGGCGGCCTCAATTGGGTGCTGCATGGGCCAGACATTGATCAATGCAGCCGATGCCCTGCGCCGCCAATCCGACTAGCGTGCCCATCACGGACGTGATGAGGTTCGCCGATCTCCTTACGCAGCAGCGGTTAAGCGGCTTGCGACACGCTTGATGCGATCTCGTTCGCAAGTCGAACTGCATACTCGCGCGCCTCGACATTTGCGTTGGCGCGGTTTTGGTCGGCCTTGTCGCGTAGCGCTTCCATCGCTGGATTGACATGCGCCAGCGTGAGTTCGACTTCGACCACGTGCACGTTCATGCCGAACACATCGCCAAAGATGCGCAGCAACCACGGCGTGCCGTGGTCCCAGCCCTCGCGCGGAGTTCCAGGGCCGTAGCCGCCACCGCGTGCGACAACGAGCACGAGCGGCTTGTCCTTGAGGATGCCGTCGACACCTGGCGGGCCGACCCGCGGGTCGGTGATCAACGTGTCGATCCAGAGCTTGAGGTTGGGGGCAACCCCGAAGTTGTAGAGCGGAGCCGTCACGAGGACCGTGTCCGCATCGACGAGCTGCTGGAGCAGCGCGCCCGTCTCGGTAAGGGCCTGCAGTTGTTCGGGGGTGCGCGCGTCGGCTGGCGTGCGACCGGCCAGTGCAGCGGCGGCCCAGAGTTCGCCGCGGATGGGCTCGGCGCCCAGGTCGCGAACGACCACGGTCGCGTCGGAGTGCGCCTCGCGCCAGGCCCGCTCGAACGAGTCGGCGACCTCGCGGGTGACCGAACCCTCGCTGCGGATGCTGGTGTCGACGCGGAACAGGCTCACGGAACTCTCCTTGATGGAAGCTGCAACGATTGTGGGCAATACTTGAACGTTCAAACGCCAGGTCGATGTGATCTGTTCCGCAGCGCATGCGAGTGTTGGTGTGATCCATGACTCAAACGGGGAGAGGCACATGCTCGTTGATGCGATGACGACGAATCTGATCACGATCCAGGGCCACAACGGTGACGACATCGAGGCCTATGTCGCGCGTCCCTCGACGGCCGAACCAAAGGGTGGAGTGGTCGTCATCCACCACTTGCCGGGCTTCGACCGCGGCACAAAAGAGATTGCACGGCGCTTTGCCGAGATGGGCTATCTCGCGATCTGCCCGAATCTCTACTCGCGTGAAGCACCTGGGGCCGCACCGGACGATGCGGCCGCGGCCGTGCGCGCGATGGGCGGAATCCCTGACGCGCAACTTGTCGGTGACGTCGATGGTGCTGCGCGTTGGCTGCGACTGCAGGACGACTCCAATGGCAAGGTCGGGGTCATCGGCTACTGCTCGGGCGGTCGTCAAGCGTTCTTGGCTGCGGTCCGGCTCCAACTGGATGCAGTCGTCGATTGCTACGGCGCCGCGGTCGTCGCTGCGCCGGGGCCTGCATCGGCGTTGAAGGTGACGCCGCTCATCGGCGAGTCGGCGAACCTGTCGTGCCCGTTGCTGGGTCTGTTCGGAGCTGAGGACAAGACGCCGTCGCCCGACGAGACTGCGGAACTTGATCGGGTGCTCACCGAACTCGGCAAGGTGCACGAGTTCCACACTTTCGAGGGCGCCGGCCATGCCTTCTTCGCGACGCACCGGACTGCCTACAACCCAGAAGCGGCCAACGAAGGCTGGGAACTCATCGACGCGTGGTTCTCGCGCTACTTGGAGGCGTAAGCGATGTGCACGTATGACACGGCAACGATCGACGCCAAGGGCAGCAGCGGTAAGGGCGCGGACGGCTGGTTCGGACTCAGCGAGGCGAACGTCTACTTCGACCACCCGGTGCATGCGATTGCCGCGCACACGTTGAACATCGACTTTCGCAACGTCGCGCGCGGACCGGCAGCACGGGTGGCCGTCGAGTTGGATCCCGTGGTCGCCAGGGCACTGGCGCTCACCATTCTCGACTCGCTGGACGGCCACCCCGACCTGTAGGAACACGGCTCGGCAGTCGAGTGTCGTCGGCCGCTATCGCTACGGTCGCCCTTGTGGGTAAGGGTCGAACGAATCTGGGGACCGCGGGCGCCTGTGGATTAGTCGCCGCCGTCTCGATGGTCGTGGCCCTGGCGCTCGCTGGTTGCGCGGACACCAGCGCGAGTGAGTCCAACTCGCCGACGGCCACCGCGACCATCGCGGCACCGCTGCCTGTGAAGACGGCGCCTCGCACGGTCAACCCCCCGAGTGCCACCAAGCCAAAGCCGACGACGGCAACCGCCAAGGCGAAGGTCGCCACCAACTCGCGGGCGACTGCAGTTGTGGTGGCCGAGCGCCAGCTTGCGGGATTGGCCGTGCACGCGCAGGGAAGCATGGCCGGCTACAAGCGCACGGAGTTCGGCAACGGCTGGATCTACTCCGGCGGCTGCAACACCCGCGATCGCATACTCGCGCGCGACCTTCGCGACGTGACCTACCGTGACGCCACGTGCATCGTCGCGACTGGCGTGCTGGTCGATCCATATGGCGGCTCGGTTATCAACTTCAGCAAGGCGCGGGACCCATCCGCCGTGCAGATCGATCACGTGGTCGCACTCGGCAACGCGTGGACGACCGGCGCGGCATCGTGGACTTATGACAAGCGCAAGCAGTTGGCCAACGATCCGCTCGAACTACTCGCCGTTGATGGACCGTTGAATCAAGCGAAAGGCGACGACGACGCGTCCGAGTGGCTGCCGCCGCGCACTGCCTATCGCTGCGCCTACGTCGAACGACAGATCGCGGTGAAGTCTCAGTACGGACTATGGGTCACGCCTGCAGAGAAGAGCGCGATGCGCGAGGTTTTGGCTGACTGCTAGTAGCGCTGCCTACTCGACCTCGTCGCGCAGCGCGCTCGCGCGCATCTGCACGTACGACGTGATCATCAGGTAGATCGCGGCAGTCACCAGTGAGCCAACGATCACGGCAATACCGGTTGCGATTCCCGTGCTGTCGTGATTGCCGAGCATCACGCCGAGGCCCGCGAGCACGCCGAGGACGGCAACGATCACGATCACGATGCTGAGGAACGACGCGAGGCTCTCCGTGCGTCGCGCCAGTCGCGCTGTGTGTGCGCGGGACATCGGCTCAACGGGCTGGGCAGGCGCGCCGGGAAGTGGAACTGGTGTTGGCGACATTGGCGCTGCGGGTGCAGGTTGCGCAGCCGCTGGCGGCATCACTGGGGTGGGTGCGACCGGCATCGCGGTGGCCGGTGCCGGAGGGGGACCCTGCGCTGCTCGCTGCGCCGCTGCCGCGGCAGCGGCCTGGGCCTGGGCCTGTGCATCGATCTGGGCACGGCGTGCAGCCTCAGCCTGATCGGCCGCGGCGCGTGCCTGAGCCGCTCGCGCGGCTTCGGCCTGCGCGGCCTGCGCCTGGGCTTGCGCCGCAGCGGCCTGTTGGGCCCGGGCCGCTTCTTGTTGCGCCTGCGCCGCTTGTGCGGCCTGCGCGGCTGCAGCCTGCTGGGCTGCCGCAGCCTGGGCCTGCTGCGCTTGCGCGGCCGCCGCTGCCTGGGCCGCTGCTTGGGTCTGCTGCGCGCCCGACGGCGCAGCGGTGCCTACAGCGACCGGCGCGGTCTGTCGCGGGGCTCGGTGCTGCGTCCACTGGTTGCCGTCCCAGTAGCGGAGCTGCCGTGAGTCCTCGGGGTCGGGAAACCATCCCGCGCTGATCGCCATGCGGCAAACGCTATTGGTCGCTAGGGCGTCGGGCAACGCCACACGCCAGATGCCCCCGGAATACAGCCAATCCGCAGGTGCCTCAGGCGTCGACCTCGACGGACGTTGTCACCTTGTCTTGCACGGCACTGGCAGCCTGCTTCGTCTTGTCCGCCGCCGCATTAGCGGCATCCGTTGCGGCACTCGCCGCAGCCTTCGACTGGTCGCGAATCATCGCGGCGGTCTGGGACGCCTTCTCGTTGGCGATGTCACTCCATTTGGACACGTTGTCCGAGACCACATCGCGGTTCTCGTCGAGCCATTTGCGACCGAACTTCGCGAGGGCCGCCAGTCCGGCGATCAGAACGAGCAGGCCAATGAGCTTCTTCATCGCGCGTCTCCTTGTTTCGAAGCGGTCAGCCTGTTCGGTTGCCCTGCTCCCACCTTTGGCCCTGGGGGCCGTTGCCGCAAGTCCCCTTCACCATCGCGCTTGCGCAGGGCACCAGAACGGCGCGGAAACGGACGAAATGACCCAAGGACACGGGTGCACAAGCACAGCGAGGACCTTCACCCGCACTACGGTGACGAGCATGAGGGTGGCTGTACCCCGCGAAGTGCGACCCGGCGAACGCCGGGTCGCTGCTACGCCGGACACTGTTTCGCGCATGGTCACGGCCGGTCTTGAGGTCGCGGTCCACAGTGGCGCGGGCACCTTCGCTTCGATGGACGACGACTCGTTCGCTCGAGCGGGCGCCAGCATCACAGCACACGATCCGATCGCCGAGTCCGACGTCGTCCTGCACGTCTCTCCGCTCGCTCCGGAGCAGATCGCACATCTGACCGGTGGCGCGATCACGCTGGGCTTTCTCTCGCCGTTCTCGAACGCCGACGGAATCAACGCGCTCAAGGCCGCAGGCGCGACCTCGTTCGCTGTGGAACTTGTCCCCCGGATCTCCCGGGCGCAATCGATGGACGCCTTGACCTCGCAAGCGCTCGTCTCGGGCTATCGCGCCGCCCTGGTCGCGGCCGAGTTGCTGCCCACTTTCATGCCGCTCCTGATGACGGCCGCGGGCACGATCCCGCCAGCAAAGGTGCTCGTCCTCGGGGCCGGAGTGGCTGGACTGCAGGCGATCGCCACGGCCAAGCGACTGGGTGCCGTGGTCGAGGCCTATGACGTGCGAGCAGCGTCGGCCGATGAGGTGAAGTCGGTCGGCGGCAAGTTCATCCACCTCGATCTCGAAGCCCTCGAAGGTGCGGGCGGTTACGCGCGTGAGATGGGGGAGGCACGTGCCCAACGGCAGCGCGAACTACTCACTCCGTACGTGTCCGCCGCCGATGCGGTCATCACGACAGCCGCAGTCCCCGGGCGTACCGCGCCCCTGCTGGTCACGCGCGAGATGGTCGAGACGATGCACGAAGGTGCAGTGGTGGTCGACCTCGCTGCGGAGTCGGGCGGCAACGTCGAGGGTGTGGTCGCCGGGCAGACCGTCACGATCGGCAACGCGGTTGTGTGGGGCGGCAAGGACGTGCCAAGCGATATGCCCGTCGATGCGAGTCGGCTGTTTGCGCGCAACGTCCTTGATCTGTTGCTTCTTATGACCAACGACGGGGAAGTGACGCCGGACTGGACTGACGAGATCGTCGATGCGTGCTGGGCGACGCGGGATGGTCTCTCGCGCGAAGGGATCGTGACGTGAACTCAATCGGTCTGCTCACCGTCTTCGTGCTGTCGGTGTTCGTCGGCTTCGAAGTCGTCTCCAAGGTGTCCAGCACGCTGCACACTCCGCTGATGTCCGGCGCCAACGCCATCCACGGTGTCATCTTGGTTGGCGCAATCCTCGTGACAGGTAGCGCGCACGGCTTCGTCGCGTTGACCCTCGGCTTTGTCGCGATCGTGCTGGCCACGATCAACATGGTCGGCGGGTTCGTCGTTACCGACCGGATGCTGGAGATGTTCCGAGGTCGCAAGCCGCCCGCGCGCAAGGAGCAAGACGCGTGACGAAGACCAACGTCGTCGACCTGCTTTATCTCGTCTCGGCCGTCTGCTTCATCCTCGCGCTGAAGGGTTTGTCCTCTCCCAAGTACGCGCGCAACGGCAATCTCATCGGCGCTTTCGGCGCGGTGCTCGCAGTGGTCACGACGCTGGTCGCCTTCGACCTCAAGCACATGGCGTTGATCCTCATTGCGATCGCCATCGGTGTCGTGGTTGCGGTGCCGCTGTCTCGTCGCGTGCAGATGACCCAAATGCCTCAGCTGGTGGCGCTGTTCAACGGGGTGGGAGGCGCGGCAGCAGCACTTGTCGCCGGACTTGAGCTGTCGCATACCTCGGGCGGCTTCGCCCTGGTCGCATCCCTCGCGACGATCATCATCGGCTCGGTGTCGTTCAGCGGTTCCGTGGTGACGTTCCTGAAGCTGCAGGAGGCCATCACCACGCGGCCGATCGTCCTTCCGTTTCACCCGTTCCTGTTTGGTGGCTCGTTGGTCGGCGCGGTGGCGCTGTCCGTTTATGTCTACGGGCAGGACGGAGTCGGTACTGGGGCTACCGCAAGTGCGATTCTCGTGGCAGTCCTGTCGCTAGCCGCCGGTGTGCTTTTCGTGCTTCCGGTCGGTGGCGCGGATGTGCCGATCGTCATCTCGATGCTCAACGCCTTCACCGGATTGAGCGTCGCGGCTTCCGGCTACGTGCTGAACAACGTGTTGTTGCTCATCGCGGGCACGCTCGTTGGCGCGTCCGGCACGATCCTCACTCGGCTCATGGCCCAGGCGATGGGCCGTCCGCTCACGTCGACCCTGTTCGGCGCGTTGCGAGGTGGCTCCACTGCTGGCTCGACGGCGGCCGTGTCCGATCGGCCCGTGCGCTCGGCGACTCCGGACGATGTCGCGATCCTGCTCAACTACGCCCAGAAGGTGATCGTCGTCCCTGGGTATGGCCTGGCGGTGGCCCAGGCGCAGCACACCGTGCGCGAGCTCGCCGACCTGCTGGCCGAGCGCGGCGTGGAGGTGGTCTACGGCATTCATCCCGTCGCGGGTCGGATGCCCGGACACATGAACGTGTTGCTTGCCGAGGCCAACGTGCCCTACGAGCAGCTCAAGGAGATGGACGAGGTCAACCCACAGTTCGCGACGACCGACGTCGTCCTCGTCATCGGTGCGAACGATGTGGTCAACCCGGCTGCGCGGCAGCCAGGGACGCCGATCTCGGGCATGCCCATCCTCGACGTCGACCAGGCGAGCAACGTGATCTTCTTGAAGCGGTCCATGCGGCCCGGCTTCGCTGGCATCGACAACGAGTTGCTCTACCAACCCAACACGACCCTTCTATTCGGCGACGCCAAAGAGTCGTTGACCAAGGTCGTGAGCGCGCTCAAGGCCCTCTGAGGCACTTCGCGGCTATCTGACCTGGCCTTTTACCTAGTCCGCAGCCCTCTGGTGTCAAGATCAAATGGTTCAGAGCCAGGGCTCAAGGTGTCACCCGTTCGGCCGATACCTACGGCATGAATCTTCGTTCGGTATGGGCCAAGCGCACGGGCCTGGTCGTGAGCGGTGTAGTTGGTACTGGGCTGCTTGCGATGACGACCGTCGTGAGCCTCGGCGGCTTCACGGCCAGCATCACCAACCCGACCAACACCCTCTCGTCCGGCACCGTGGTGCTCAAGGAAGTGGCCGGCGCGACCACCTGCGACTCGACGGGCGGCACCGGTGGTGGTGGCTCGATCACCGCAACGAACTCTGCGAACTGCACAACCATCGATCTCCTTGGCGCACCGGCGAACCAAGGGCCCGCGTCAGCTGCAACCAGCCAGCTCGTGACGCTGACCAACGTCGGCACGATCGCCGGCGCAACCTTCACCGTCACTCCGGCGGCCTGCTCCGCAATAGCCAACGCGGCGACCGCGCCCTACGTCGGCGCTGACACTGCAGGCTTCTGTGGCAAGGTCGATGTGACGGTCGAGGACGACACGGGCGCGGCCAAGTGCTTGTACCCGGCATCGGCGGGCGCCTGCCCAGCGCTTTCCAACACGTACACGTTGAGCACCCTCGGTGTCTCCCCGGCCATCTCGCTCGGCGCGCTCGCTGCAGCCGGATCGAAGAAGGTCACCTTCAAGACGCAGCTAGACGCGGCCGCCACCAACGCTGACCAGGGTTTGCAAGGCAAGTTGGCCTTCACCTGGACGCTCAACCAGTAGTGGCAATCTCCAACTTCCCCTCGGTGAGGACGCGGACCCGCGTCCTCACCGTCGGCGCGCTCGCATCCGTGCTGCTCGTGGGGACTGCCGCCGTCACGTTCTCCGGCTTCTCCTCGCACATCGTCAATCCCGCGAACAGTCTCTCGACTGGCACTGTCGTACTTCGTGAGAGCAACGGCGTGAACACCTGCTACTCGACCGGTGCCACCCAACGGATCACAGCGACCAACCGTGCGCAGTGCGCGACCATCGATGACCTCGGCCCGGTGATCAATGCTGCACCCGGTCAGCCGTTGTCGACGTCGACCATCACGCTGACCAACATCGGTACGTTGCCCGCGAGCACGTCAACGCTCACCACCGGTGCCTGCAGCGCGGCAGCCGCCACGGCGACCAGTCCGTACGGCGGTAGCGACACCGCGAACTTCTGCACGCGGGTCAACGTCAGCATCGAGGACGACACAGTTGCGGGCAGCCCGCAGTGCGTCTACCCGGCTGGGGCGGGGGGCTGTCCGGCCCTGTCTGCCACATATACGTTGCACACGCTCGCGCAGGCCGGGACCTTCGCACTCGGGTCCTTTGCCCCAAACGCCGTCCACACCTTCACCCTGAGAACCAGCCTGGGCAGCGCGGTGACGAACGCAGATCAGGGCTTGACGGCCAAGCTTCGGCTGACCTGGGCCATCGCCCAGTAACGAAGCACTCACCTTGGCCAACTAGTGTGCGGGGCGTCAGTTTCAGGAAGGACACCCCGCGATGCCTCTCGACGACGCCGCTTCCTCGGCGACTTTCACCGCGCCTGACGGCGCAACCCTCGACTTGCCCATCCACGCATCCTCCGAGGGCTCAGCCGGCGCCGACGTCAGCAAACTGCTGTCGACGACCGGACTTGTCACGTTGGACCCCGGCTTCGCCAATACGGCGTCGTGCAGTTCGGCCATCACCTACATCGACGGTGACGCAGGCATCCTGCGCTACCGCGGGTATCCCATCGAAGAGCTCGCGACGAAGTCCAGCTTCGTTGAGGTCAGTTACCTCCTGATCTACGGGCACTTGCCCACGCCGGACGAGTTGGCGCGCTTCACCACGAACATCAACCGGCACACGTTGCTCCACGAGGAGTTCAAGGGTCTCTTTAAGGCCTTTCCGCGCGACGCACACCCGATGCCGGTGCTCTCATCGGCTGTCTCGGCGCTTTCGACCTTCTACCAAGACGAAATGAATCCGTCGATCGAAGGCGACGCCGAGCTGTCGATGGTGCGCCTCATGGCGAAGCTGCCGACGATCGCGGCGTACGCGTACAAGAAGTCGGTCGGTCAGCCGTTCTTGTATCCGGACAACTCGCTAGGGCTTGTCGAGAACTTCCTGCGCATGACGTTCGGCTTCCCGGCGGAGCCATACGAGGCCGACCCCGTCAAGGTGCGCGCGCTGGACCAGTTGTTCATCCTGCACGCCGACCATGAGCAGAACTGCTCGACCTCGACCGTTCGGCTGGTGGGCTCGTCCCAGGCCAACCTGTTCGCGTCAGTTTCTGCGGGCATCCACGCGCTGTCCGGCCCGTTGCACGGGGGGGCGAACCAAGAAGTTCTTGAGATGCTTCAGGAGATCCGGGCCGAGGGCGGGGATGTGGCGGCCTTCGTTCGCAAGGTGAAGGACGATTCGCATGTGCGTCTCATGGGATTCGGTCACCGGGTCTACAAGAACTACGACCCGCGAGCCGCGATCGTGAAGCAGACCGCCGACGGGCTGCTCTCGGCGATGGGGATGCGCGACGACCTGCTCGACATCGCGCTCGAACTTGAAGGCGTCGCGCTGTCCGACGACTACTTCATCGAGCGCAAGCTCTACCCGAACGTCGACTTCTACACCGGTCTGCTCTACCGAGCGATGGGCTTCCCAACCCAGATGTTCACGGTACTTTTCGCCATCGGTCGGCTACCCGGCTGGATCGCTCAGTGGGAAGAGATGGTCAACGATCCGCAGACCCGCATCGGTCGTCCGCGGCAGGTGTACACGGGCCCGACGCAGCGCGAGTACGTGCAGATCGAGAAGCGCTAGTTCGCGAGGCGCGGGTCGCCCTCGAGTCGGCGTCTACCGCGTGAACGACGGCGGGCTCGGCGCGCCTCCCGCCCCACCCTTGGAGTTGCTGGTAGACGTGGTGCACAATGACGCCCACGGGTCCGGTTGACATCGGATTTGCTCCGGGCGAGGCCGTTGGGGAAGACGTCCCTCGCGACCGGAGGAGGCCGAGTTGACCACCCGTGGCGTCATCTTTATTCACTCTGCGCCGCCCGCGCTGTGCCCACACCTTGAGTGGGCACTGGGCGGTGCGTTGGGCGAGCGCGTCTCGCTTGAGTGGACCCCGCAACCCGCTGCGCCCTCGGTGATGCGTGCCGAGATGGCGTGGGTCGGCGAGCCCGGCACCGCATCGGGTGTCGCGTCCGCCTTGCGCGAGTTCCCGCGCTTGCGCTTTGAAGTGACCGAGGACCCCAGTCCGGGCAACGAGGGCGAGCGATACGCCTGTACGCCGACCCTGGGTGTCTTTCGGGCCACTGTCGGGGTGCACGGCGACATCTTGGTTCCCGAGGACCGGCTGCGGACTGCCGTCGATGTGGCGATCGCCGAGGACCTGCCGATGGCCGAGGTGATCGGAGACCTGCTGGGTCAGCCGTGGGACGACGAGCTGGAGCCGTTCAGGTATGCGGGCGAGGGCGCCCCGGTGCGCTGGCTGCACCGCGTCGGCTAGCCACATCCATCCGCCACCTCCACCCCACAGCGCCACCGTCTGGCATTAGAGGCGCCATAGCGCCACACGTGCCAGACGGTCGGAGGTGGTCGGGGATCTAGAGCGGGATGTTTCCGTGGTCGCCGCGCCGCTGGGGTGCCTCGACGATGGCTGCCGCGACCGACGTACGGGTGTGGTCCGGTTCGATGACCTCGTCGATCACGCCGATCGCCTGTGCGCGTGCCAGGCCACCGGCGATCTTCTCGTGTTCGTCTGCCAACTCGAGCTCGACCTGCGCGCGCAGGTCCTCTGGCACATCGGCGAGCTTGCGGCGGTGCAGGATTCGCACGGCGGCAACAGCGCCCATGACGGCAACCTGAGCGGTCGGCCACGCGAACACCTTTGTGGCGCCGAGCGCACGTGAGTTCATCGCGATGTACGCGCCGCCGTAGGACTTGCGGGTCACCACAGTTACCCGTGGCACGACGGCCTCCGCGAATGCGTGCAGCAGCTTTGCCCCGCGACGTACGACTCCGTCCCACTCCTGTCCGACACCAGGCAAGTAACCGGGCACGTCGACGATGACGACCAACGGAACCCCGAACGCGTCGCACATGCGAACGAAGCGTGCAGCCTTTTCCGCCGACGAGGAGTCGAGGCAGCCGCCGAGGCGCAGTGGGTTGTTTGCGATCACGCCGACCGTGCGACCGCCGAGGCGCCCTAGCGTGGTCACGATGTTGGGGGCCCAGCGCGCGTGCAGCTCTTGGCTGGAGTCGGCATCTAGCAGGCCGGTCACAAGCGGATGGACGTCGTAAGCGCGTTTGGCTGAGGAGGGCAAGTACTGACCGAGGTCGACATCGCGCACCGTTGACTGATCGAGTGCGCCCTGCGCGCCGAGCAGGTGCGACAGCCGCCGTGCGTCCTCGTAGGCCTCGTCATCTGTGTCGGCAACCACGTGCACGACTCCTGAGCGCCGACCGTGCGGCTCGGGTCCACCCAGGCGCAGCGCGTCGACGTCCTCGCCCGTGACAGAACGCACGACGTCCGGTCCGGTGACGAAGACACGACCATCCGGACCGAGGATCACGATGTCCGTCAGCGCTGGCCCGTAGGCGGCACCGCCTGCAGCCGCGCCAAGCACCACCGAGATCTGCGGGATGCGACCCGACGCGCGGGTCATGATGGCGAAGACCAAGCCGACGGCGTGCAGGCTCTCCACACCTTCGGCTAGCCGGGCTCCGCCCGAGTGCCAGAGGCCCACGACGGGAACACCATCGGCCAAGGCTCGTTCGTATGCCTCAACTACGACCTTGCAACCCGCAGTCCCCATCGCGCCGCCTTGGATAGTGGCGTCGGATGCGAAGGCAACGACCGGCGTGCCTTGCACCAGCCCGATCGCAGCGAGCATGCCGCTGTCATCGGGCTCGGTGATCAGCCTTGTTGTGCCGTCGTCGAAGAACAGGTCGAGGCGCTTGCGCGGGTTGCGCGGATCCTTCTCGCGGTCGATCTTCGGCTTACCGCTCGCGGGCGGTGTGGTGGCGGAGGGAGTCGTCGCGCGGGTCGGCTGGGCAGACACGGTGGGGGCCTCCTGAGTGACCTTGGGCCGACTGTCCATCGTTGTCATCACACGCTCCGCATGCTCAGCACAACGTTGTGGCCGCCGAAGCCGAACGAGTTGTTAAGTGCAGCGATCTGCCCCGATGGGAGCTCACGTGCCTCGTTACGAACGATGTTCAAGACGATCTCGTCGTCGGGGTCGTCGAGGTTGATGGTCGGGGGAGCGACTCGCTCGTAGAGCGCCATGATCGTCGCGATCGACTCGACGGCTCCCGCTCCGCCGAGCAGGTGCCCGGTCATCGACTTGGTGGCCGAGACGAGGACGTGGTCGACGTCGTCACCCAGAGCGCCACGGACACCCTTGGACTCGGCCAGGTCGCCAACGGCAGTCGAGGTGGCGTGTGCGTTGAGATGAACGATGTCTGCGGGCGTGAGGCCGCCGTCGCTCATCGCGAACTCAATGGCTTGCCTGACACCCCGGCCGTCTGGCTCGGGTTGTGCCATGTGGTGCGCGTCCGACGTGATGCCGATTCCCGCGACCTCTGCGTAGATGCGAGCACCGCGCGCTTTCGCGAACTCCTCGCTTTCGAGCACAAGGATTCCCGCACCTTCGGCGAGCACGAAGCCGTCGCGCCCCTTGTCGTACGGACGTGATGCGCGGGTCGGCTCGTCGTTGCGTGTCGAGAGCGCCATCATCTGGGAGAAGCCGGCCATCGGCAGCACATGGATCGCCGCCTCCGTACCGCCAGCCACCACGACATCGGCGCGTCCGCTGCGAATCATGTTCAGGCCGTACCCGACGGCCTCCGCACCGGATGCGCAGGCCGATACGGGTGTGTGCACGCCCGCGCGCGCGTTGACCTCGATGCCGACCGCAGCGGCCGGACCGTTGGGCATGAGCATGGGCACGACGAGCGGGGAGATCCGTCGGTAGCCCTTCTCCTTGAGCGTGTCGTAGCCGTTGAGAAGGGTGGTCACGCCACCGATGCCGGAGGCAACCACTGCACCGATGCGCTCCCCGGGTAGCTCGGGCGCGCCAGCGTCGAGCCACGCCTCGCGGGTCGCGACCATCGCCATCTGTGCCGACCGGTCCAGGCGCCGCGCTTCGACGCGATCCATGACAGACAACGTGTCGACCGCGAGCGCGCCAACGATCTGCGACGGCATGTCGAGGATCCAGTCCTCGGTCAGCCGGATGATCCCTGACTTGCCTTCAAGCATGGCCGTCCATGTCGACGGCGCAGTCCCGCCCAGTGGTGTGGTGGCTCCGAGTCCGGTCACGACGACCTTCGTCTGCTCGTGCGTGCTCATTGGCTCATCCCCCGAATCGGACTGCGCCGTGCGACTGGTGGTCGCCGGATCTTGCTGACCTTGGTGCCGTCTCCGTGGTGGGGAGCCGACCAGGTCGACCGTTGCCTGGGTCAGGCACTGGCCTTCTGGATGTACGAGACGGCGTCACCGACTGTGCGCAGGTTCTTGACGTCGTCGTCGGGGATCTTTACGTCGAACTTCTCCTCGGCGCCGACAACGACTTCGACCATCGACAGCGAGTCGATGTCGAGATCATCGGTGAACGACTTGCCGGTTTGGACGTCGTCGGCCGGGATGCCGGTGATCTCGTTGATGATCTCGGCGAGGCCACTGAGGACCTCTTGCTCGCTGTGCGCCATCTCGTTGTCTCCTGCTTCCTGGTGGTGGACTGGGTGATGCGGTACTGCGGTGCTGCGGTGGTGCTGTCGTGCGCCGCCGGTGGCGGAGTCTGTGAGTTAGGGCAGTTCGACGACCTGTGCTGCGTAGACAAGCCCAGCGCCGAACCCAATCAGCAGCGCAAGGTCGCCGCTCTTGGCTTCGCCGCTCTCGAGCATCCGATCCATGGCCAACGGGATGGACGCTGCTGAGGTGTTGCCAGTGAATTCGATGTCGCGAGCGACCACAACCGACTCAGGCAGCTTGAGCGCCTTGATCATGGCGTCGGTGATTCGCATGTTGGCCTGATGCGGAATGAAGACCTGCAGGTCCTCCGGCGTGATGCCGGCGGCGTCGATCGCAGCCTGCGCGACAGGCGCCATCTCCCATACGGCCCAACGAAAGACGACCTGTCCTTGCATCCGAAGAACCGGGAACGGGGTCGTGGGGTCATCGCGCAGCGCCGTCCACGGCACTGACTGGTCGATGGTGTCTCGCTGCGAACCGTCGGCTCCCCAGATGACCGGTCCGATGCCGGGGTGATCGCTGGGTCCGACCACCGCGGCCCCAGCGCCGTCACCAAAGATGAACGCGGTGCCACGATCGTGGATGTCGGTCAGGTCCGAGAGCTTCTCGACACCTATGGCGAGTACGTACTTCGCGCTTCCGCCGCGCACCATGTCGTTTGCCAGGGCCAGGCCGTGGCAGAACCCCGCGCATGCAGCCGAGATATCAAAGGCCGCGGCCTTGGTTATGCCGAGACGATCGGCGACTTCAACGGCGGCTGCGGGAGTGGCATGCATGTGCGTGACCGTCGCCACGATCACGCAACCGATCTGCTCAGGCGTGATGCCGGACCCCGCTAGAGCCTTGCCGGCCGCAGCAACGGACATGTCGATGACGGTCTCGTCTGCGCTGGCCCATCGGCGCTCAGCGATTCCGCTCCGTTGCCGAATCCACTCGTCGGACGAGTCGATGTTCTCGCAGATCTCTTCGTTCGTGACCACACGCGAAGGGCGGTAGCTGCCGACGGCCATGATTCGCGCGTGCTCGGCGCCTACTGAAGCAGCGATCCCAGTCATGCGCCCATCGCCTCCGGATGCAGTCGAATCAACGGCTGACCCGGCGACACCGGATCACCTTCCTCAACGAGCCACTCGATGATCGTGCCGCCGTGCGGCGCGGCAACCTGCTGCTCGTCCCGCGATGTGATCAGCGTGCCCACCGTCTCGCCTGCACGCAACGAGTCTCCTGGGAGGGCATCGCTGCGACGGAACGTGCCCTTGGCGGGCGCGACCACCATGCGCCAAGTGGGATGCGCATCGATGGGAGACCGTGAGCCATGACGGGCGACGAGATCGCGGGCCGCATCCAGGTCGTCAGGCGACTTCAGCGCAAGCGTCTCCACCCCAGGAAGGGCGCGCTTGATGAGCCCGGTGAGAGTGCCTGCTGGCGGTACTTCGATGACAGCGGTGACACCGAGATCCGACAGTGTCTGCATACAGAGGTCCCAGCGGACTGGGGAACTTACTTGCGCGACAAGTCGCTGGAGATACGCCCGTCCGCTGTGCACGACCTGACCGTCGGCGTTGGACAAAATCGGCGTGCGCGGATCGTGCGTGTAGATCGCGCGCGACAGCCGTGACAACGATTCAACGGCCGGCGCCATGTGCTTGGTGTGGAACGCTCCCGCGACTGACAGCGGCCGCAGGCGTGCGCCTTCGGGCGGCTCGACAGCGAACTTCGCCAACTCGTCGAGTGTGCCCGCAGCGACTATCTGGCCGGAGCCGTTCATGTTCGCCGCGGTGAGTCCGTGTTCGGCGATGCTCGCGAGCACGACATCGGGGTCACCGCCCAGGACGGCGGTCATGCCGCGTCGGCGTGAGTGCGGACGCGGCCGCCATGGCATGGCCTCGTTCGCGGACGAAGACCATCGCTTGCTCGGCACTCATCACTCGGCTGGCCGCCGCTGCGGTGATCTCACCAACGGAGTGACCAGCGCCCACACCGATGACACCGAACGCGTCGGCTGGGTGCGGGAACAGCTCGAGCAACGACACCAGCCCGACCCCGACGATCAACGGCTGCGCCACGGCTGTGTCGCGGATCGTCTCGGCGTCGGATTCGGTGCCGTGCTTGATCAGGTCGATGCCGGCGACGGCCGACAGCCAGGCGAGCCGGTCGCCGAAGGCGGGCAGCCCAAGCCACGGTGAAAGGAATCCTGGGGTCTGTGCCCCCTGTCCAGGGGCGACGATCGCGAGCACGAGCACCACCCTTCCGTGTCGGACCCCTCCAACGATGGTGCGGAGCGCCACGAAGATCGGGGCTCAGATTTGTAGGAATCCTACAAGGAATCCGGTCCAGACCCGTTTTGATGCCCGTTGAGGCGGCCCAGCGCTATGGCCAGCCGGAGGGTGAGGGCGTCGCGTGGGTTGGTGGGGATCAGGCCCGTAATGTCGGCGATCCGGCGCAGCCGGTACCGCACCGTGTTGGGATGCACGATCAGAGCGCGCGCTGCTCCCTCGATCGTTGGAGCCCGCTCGAGGAAGGTCGACGCGGTCTCCAGGAGCGCGCCGGTGTCGTCGGCCAGCGGTCGGTACACCTCACGCACCAGCCGGTCACGGGCGTAGGCGTCCCCTGCGAGTACCCGCTCGGGCAGGAAGGAATCGGACGTGCTCGGTCGCGGTGCGTCCGGCCAGGCCGCCGCCACGCGCAGAGCGGCCAACGCCTCTCGTGCCGATGCGGTGGCATCACCTAGGTCGTCGACGATCGGACCGCTGACTATCGGGCCGGGCGCGAACTGACCCACAAGTGACTTCGCGGCACGGGCGGGGTCGTGGACGCCTCCGAGCACCGCCACGAGTCGCTCACCCTGCACGCCCGCGAGCACGGAAAGACGCGCATGGCGGGCCGCTCGTTGAACGCCCTCGACGACCGTCTCGGGGTCATCGTCAGGGGCAGATCCGACCACGACCATCACGCCGTCGGTCGCGGTCCAACCGAGCGCGGCGGCGCGCGACGGCAACGTGTCGTCCATCTCGCCGCGCAGAAGTGCATCCACTACGAGCGCTTCAAGTCGCGCGTCCCAAGCTCCGCGCGACTCGGCGGCCTCGGCATACACCTCGGCCGCAGCAAACGCGATCTCACGCGAGTAGCGCAGTACCGCTTCGCGCAGAATCAGTTCCTCGCCGGGTGCGGCCAGCTGATCGACGTTCTCCTCGACGACGCCGATGGTGATGCGGATGAGTTCCACCGTCTGTTGCAAGTTGACCGCGCGGATCAAGTCGCGTGGCGCACTTGCAAAGACGTTGCCCGTCGTGGCCTGTGCGGGATCGTTGAACCACTGCACGAAGGCCGACACGCCTGCCTGGGCGACCAGTCCCACCCCGGACCGACTGTCCGCGTCCATCGCCTTGAACCATGGCAGCGTCTCGTCCATGCGCGCGATCGCGGCGGTACCGAGCTCCCCGGTGGCGCGTTGCAACCTCAATGCCGTCGCCGCGCCGGTCCTGGCCATGTCGCGAGAGTAAACCGCTCGTTCGCGACTGCGGCATGATCGGCGGATGGTCGAGGTTCGGATACTGCGCGCAGACGAGCACTTTGTGACACGTAAAGAGGACGTGGTCACGCGGCACTCGTTCTCGTTTGGTGACCACTACGACCCAACGAATGTGGGCTTCGGCCGGCTGGTGGCCGCCAACGACATCACCCTCGTTCCCGGTGCCGGCTTCGACGAGCATCCGCACCGTGGCATCGACATCGTGAGCTGGGTCGTGTCGGGCACGTTGGCTCATCGCGATCACAACGGCAACGCAGCAACTCTCGTGCCAGCTGGCTCGTATCAGCACGTACGCGCGGGCAGTGGGATCGTGCATTCCGAGCGAAACGACGCCTACCTGCTCGACTCGATGCTGTTTCCCGACAAGCCGCTGCGCTTCGTCCAGATGTGGCTTACGCCGATGGAGATCGAGCCCTACGGCGAGCCGTCGTATCGCACGGCCGAAGCCAGTCACGTGGATGTAGACGACGCCCGCTTCACGGTCCTCGGTCTGTGGACTCGAGCGCACGCGCAGATCCGCGCGACCGACCGGGTGTGGCTGCTCGTACTCCGAGGGAGCGCCGACATCGAAGGCGTCGATGGTGTCGAACGACTCGAAGGAGCCGTCTCACTGAACGAAGGGGACGAGCTGCGACTCACCTACGCTGCCGACGAACCCCGCGAACCGCTGGTCGCCACGGCAACCAGTGCTGACACACAGATCCTCGTCTGGAACCTCTAAGCGTCGCCCATTCCGACGCCCGCGTCGGCAGCGGTCACATCGTGCAGTTGATACTGGTCGATCGCCTTGGCGAGTACCTCGCGCGGCAACTCGCCTTGCCGCACCAACGACGTCAGCACGCGAACGGTGATGGATTCCGCGTCGACCTTGAAGTGCCGTCGCAAGGCCCCGCGCGTGTCCGAGAGGCCGAAGCCGTCGGTGCCGAGCGAAGCGAAGTCGCCGGGCACCCACGGACGGATCTGGTCCTGCACGGCGCGCATGTAGTCGGAGACCGCCACGACCGGTCCCGGTTGGCGCTCGAGCCGCTGGGTCACGTAAGCGGCGACTGGTTCGGCCTCCGGGTGCAGGAAGTTCGCGCTGTCGGCGGTCAGCCCGTCACGACGCAACTCGTTCCAGGACGTCACAGACCACACGTCCGCGGCGACGCTCCCAGTCCTCGGCGAGCAATTCCTGGGCCGCGCATCGCCCACGGCACGGCGACACCCGACGCGAGGACCTGTGCGCGTAGGCCGGTGGCCTTCGCGTCCGCGGGGGAGTACGAGGTGCATGCCGCGCAGGATGCCTTCGACGTCGACGCCTGGAGGCTCGGCTGGCTGCTGGTAAGGCTCGTTGTAGATGGTGAGGTAGTAGTAGATGTCCTCGGGGCTCTCGCCATACATGCGCCGCAGTCCGTCACGCACGATGTGGCCGATCTCGAAGGCGAACGCCGGGTCGTACGCGACAACTGCCGGGTTCGTCGAAGCGAGCAGGAGCGAATGGCCGTCCTCGTGCTGCAGGCCCTCGCCGTTGAGTGTGGTGCGGCCAGCGGTCGCGCCGAGCACGAAGCCGCGGGTCATCTGGTCAGCCGCTGCCCAGAATGCATCGCCCGTGCGCTGGAAGCCGAACATCGCGTAGAAGATGTAGACCGGGATCATCGGTTCAGCGTGCGTCGCGTAGGACGTACCCGCCGCCGTGAACGACGCGACCGCCCCAGCCTCGCTGATGCCCTCGTGCAGGATCTGCCCGATCTCGGACTCGCGGTAGGCCAAGAACAGTTGCCGGTCGACGGACGTGTAACGCATGCCGTGCGGCGAGTAAATCTTCTGGCTCGGGAAGAGCGAGTCCATGCCGAACGTGCGGGCCTCGTCCGGAATGATCGGAACGAATCGCGCACCGATGTTCTCGTCCTTGAGCAGTTCCTTGAACAGTCGGACGAATGCCATCGTCGTGGCTACGGACTGCTTCCCAGACCCGCGGCGCATCACGTCATAGACCGGGTCGCCAGGTAGTACCAAGGCCTTGGCGTTGTGGCGTCGTTGCGGGAGATAGCCACCAAGGGCGCGCCGTCGCTCATGCAGATACTCCGTGTGCGGGTGCTCGGCGCCCGGGTGGAAGTACGGCGGGAGCTTCTCGTCGAGCTGCTCGTCGGTCAGCGGGATCTCCAGCCGGTCGCGGAAGGTCTTGAGGTCCGCGAGCGTGAGCTTCTTCATCTGGTGCGTGGCGTTGCGGCTCTCGAAGTTCGGCCCGAGCGTCCAGCCCTTAATGGTCTTGGCGAGCACCACGGTCGGCTGACCGCTGTGCTCCATGGCTGCCTGATAGGCCGCGAACACCTTGCGGTAGTCGTGGCCGCCGCGCTGGAGGTTGTAGATCTGCTCGTCGCTCAGAGACTCGACAAGCTTGGCTGCGCGCGGGTCCCGTCCGAAGAAGTGCTCGCGAACGAACCCGCCGCCCTCGGCTTGGTAGGCCTGGAAATCACCGTCGGGAGTGGTGTTCATGATGTTGAGCAGCGCGCCCGATGTATCCCCAGCGAGCAGCGGGTCCCAGGTGCGACCCCATACGACCTTGATGACGTTCCAGCCGGCACCTCGGAAGAAGGACTCGAGCTCTTGGATGATCTTTCCGTTGCCGCGAACCGGACCGTCGAGTCGTTGCAGGTTGCAGTTGATGACGAAGGTGAGGTTGTCGAGCTCCTCTCGCGCGGCGAGGCCGATCGCGCCGAGTGACTCGACTTCGTCCATCTCGCCGTCGCCGAGGAACGCCCACACGTGCTGCTCGCTGGTGTCCTTGATGCCGCGTGCAGCCAAGTACTTGTTGAAACGCGCCTGATAGATCGAGTTGATGCGGGCCCAAACCCATCGAGACGGTCGGGAACTCCCAGAAGTCCGGCATCAGCCTCGGATGCGGGTAGGACGGGAGGCCGCCGCCGGGGTGCGATAGCTCCTGGCGGAAGCCGTCCATCTGCTCCGCCGTGAGTCGCCCCTCCATGAAGGCGCGGGCATAGATGCCAGGGGACGCATGGCCCTGCAGATACACCTGATCGCCGCCGCCAGGGTGGTCCTTGCCACGGAAGAAGTGGTTGAAGCCGACTTCCATCAACGTGGCACATGAGGCGTAGGTCGAGATGTGCCCGCCGACGCCGACGCCCGGGCGCTGCGCCCGGTGAACCATGATCGCGGCGTTCCACCGGATGTACGCGCGGATCCGGCGCTCGGTCTCCTCGTCGCCGGGGAACCATGGCTCAGCGTCCGGCCCGATCGTGTTGATGTAGTCCGTGCTGCGCAGGCTTGGCAGTCCGACTCGGCGCTCGCGCGCTCGCTGCATCAGGCTCAGCATCACGTAGCGGGCGCGATAGGGACCGTCGTGGTCGATGAGCTCATCGAGCGAATCGCGCCACTCGCGGGTCTCGTCGGGGTCGACGTCCACCAGCTGGGTGGGCAGGCCGGTGTTGATGAGCGGCTGGTGGGGATGTCCGGAAGCCACGGCGAACCTCGCGTGTCGCAAGCGCTGGGTGGGCGCAGGGGAGCGCGCGGAGGGTGTTCCGCGCCGCGCTCCAAACTACCCCCGTGTGCGGGCCGGATGAGACGGCGCGAACGCTCAGTTGGGCCTATGTACTTGCATGGCGCGCTTGCATTCGGTGGACTACCCACACAGAGACCCTCGGTCTGACCGAGGCTGACGGCCGGAGGAAGTTTGTGAGCGCGCCCGCGGACCACGCGGAAGGGGAACGGAGTCGTGCCGCGCGGCTGGGCATCAAGCCGGGGCAGATCGTGCAGGAGATCGGTCTCGACGATGACTGCGACGAAGCCCTTCGCGACGAGGTCGTTGCGCTGACCGGTACCGCGCTGGTCGATGAGGGCTATGACGATGTCGTCGATGTCGTGCTGCTGTGGTGGCGCGACGAGGACGGGGACCTGGTCGATGCGGTTGTCGACTCGTTGACCTCCCTCGGAGCGGGCGGCGTGGTCTGGCTGCTGACACCTAAGGCGGGCCGTGAGGGGCACGTGGAGCCAAGTGACATCGGCGACGCAGCTCGGACCTCGGGCCTCTCGCAGACGAGCACGGTGAGCGCCGCCCCTGACTGGACTGGCACGCGACTCACGGCGCCTCGTAACGCCCGGCGATGAGGTTGCGACGTAACGTCGCACTCCGTCGCACATGACGACGACACCGTCTTCGACCAGCCAACCCGCTGCTGCCCCGCAGTCCTCGCGGGTCAACGCCGCTGCCGGTGCTCGCTTGCTTGGCTGGTTCGTCGTCACAGTCGGGCTGCTGAGCCTCGTCAGCACACTTTTGCCCGATCGCTTCGAGCGGTTGCACACCTTCGCCTCACTCATCGGTCCGGTCGGAACCGATGCTGCCGATGGGGCCGCTGCCGTCTTTGCGTTAGGTCTGGTCTTTCTCGGTCGCGGTCTGATCCGTGGACATCGAGTTGCGTACTGGCTCACCATCGCGCTGCTCATCCTGAGCGTTGCCGCGCATGTGGCCCGCGGCTTCGATCTCGCCCAAGCCCTGCTGGCTCTCGCCATGGCGATCGTCCTTGTCGCCAGCCGCGACGCGTTCACTGTGCCGCTGGAGGCAGGGCGACCGATGCGTGTTCTCGGCCGGTTATTCGGTGCGTTGGGCTTGGTTGTCGCGTTCGGCCTCGCCGGCCTATGGGCGCGTCGCGACGAGCTTTCGCCGGCATGGACCCTTCCGCGCGCTGGTCAGGAGGTCGCGGCCAGGCTGATCGGACTGTCCGGCCCGTTCACGGTGACCGGACGATTCGGTGATTGGTTCCCGCCGACTCTGACTGTGCTTGGCGCGTTACTTCTTGCCCTCGTGGTGGGGAGCCTGCTCGCGCCGATCGCTTTGCGCGGCAGCGGCACCGATGAGGATCGCGCCCGTGCAACCGCGCTCGTCGAGCGATCGACGGACGACACGCTTGCGCCGTTTCTGTTGCGGCGCGACAAGCGTTATGTCTTCAGCGCGGATCGTTCTGCCGTCATCGGCTACCGGTATGTCAACGGGGTCGGTCTGGCCGCGGGGGATGTCGTCGGCAATCAGGTTGCCGCGGCAGAGGTGGTGTCCGCCTTTGTCGCCCTGTGTACACGCAACGGATGGAAGCCAGCCAACTACGGCGTGCGCGAGACGCACCTCGATGCGTGGACGAGCAACGGGCTGTCCAGCTTCTACATAGGTGACGAGGCGGTCATCGAGGTTGAGGGGTTCTCGCTGGTCGGCCGCCGGATGCGACCCGTGCGGCTGCCCGTCAATCACACGGTCAATCGCGGGATCACAGTCGACATCCGGCGCGACCGGGACATCGACGACCGGCTACGGGAGACGCTTCGACGAGTGGCCGAGGAGCAGCGCGGCGGGGACGTCGAGCGTGGGTATGCGATGACCATGGGTGACTTGCTCTCGGGTGCGTGGCCGGACGCGATCGTCGCTATCAGCATCGGGCCCGACAGTGCGCCGGTCGGCTTCCAGCGCTATCTGCCGTGTCGTGGCGGGCGTGCGCTGTCTCTCGACGTGATGCGCCGAGGCGCGGCCGCTCCCAATGGGGTAAACGAGCGAATGATCGTTGAGGTCGTCGAGTGGGGGCGTGCGCGCGGGATCGTTGAGGTCTCGTTGAACTTCGCGGCGTTCCGCCGGCAGTTCGACAACGACGTCGAGCACAACGCGCTTGAGTCCACGCAAGCGTGGTTCGTGCAGCGACTCGAAGGCCGCTTCGGAGTGCAGATGGACAGCCTGCGTCGGTTCAACGCGAAGTTCCTGCCCCGGTGGGAGCCGCGCCACCTCGTCTTCGATCGGGTGGCCGACCTGCCCGCCGTCGGGCTTGCCGCCCTGAATGCCGAGGGGTTTCTGCCGTTCGACCGCGGTCGGCAGGCCGACGCCTAAGTCGCTTACCCTTTACGGTCGGGCGTCCGGCCCGCTTTCCTTGCTCATGCTTACCCCGAGGAGTCCACGCGCATGGCGGTAGAGGTTGGCCAGCAGGCCCCCGATTTCGAGCTCACCAACCAGTTCGGCGAGACGGTGAAGCTGTCCGACTTCACTGGCAAGAAGAACGTCGTGCTCGTTTTCTATCCCTTCGCGTTCTCGGTTCCGTGCACCGCCGAGCTGTGCGCGATCCGCGACCAGCGTGAGTCCATCGAGGGTGCCGACACCCAGGTGCTCGGCGTCTCGTGTGACTCGAAGTTCACGCTGAAGGCGTTCGCGGAGTCCCAGGGACTCGAGTACCCGCTGCTCGCGGACTTCTGGCCGCACGGAGCGGTTGCCAAGAACTATGGCGTCTTCGACGAGACCCGCGGGTTGGCGCTTCGTGGCACGTTCATCATCGACAAGTCAGGCGTCGTGCGCTGGACGATCGTGAATCCGACCACGGATGTTCGTTCGACCGACGAGTACCGCGACGCGCTGGCCGCACTGGCCGCGTGACGGGGGCGTGCCGCAAGGCACGCAAGGGCGTATAGCTCAGCGGTAGAGCTCTGGTCTTACAAACCAGCGGTCGCAGGTTCAATCCCTGCTGCGCCCACACCTTCGAGCACCGCCTGAAGACCAACGTTGGTTGCCGGCGCCGCATCACAAATCCGGTTGTGGTTGTGCGGCATGTCCAGCACACTGACAGCGACGGCCGTCGGCCGCCCGAACGAGAGAGGAGCTCAACATGCGTGCAGTCAGTTTCGCCATGCCGAGTGCCCTTTCCACCTCTCTCTTCTCGGAGCCGTCGCAGCCATGTCATACCCACCTGCTGTACCTCTGCCTGAACCCGCCGACCAGTCCGTAGTTCCTCACCCAGCGATCGCCCCGGAGTTCGTCTTCGACTTCTCCGCCACTGACGAGCCCGGTGACGGTCAGCGCTGGTCCACCTGGCTCGATGTCGAGCCGCTCTGCCGCGGCCCAGAGCCACGCCCGGACTGGGTCGTGACAAGCGCAGCGGCGCTGGACACCGAACTCGGGATCCTCAAGACGGGTAAGGAAGCCGACGTCTTCCTACTCGAGCGCGCCGTGCCCAACCAACGCACCCAAGGGGTCGTGCTCGCTGCCAAGCGCTACCGCGACGCAGAGCACCGCAATTTCCACCGAAACAGCGTCTACACGGACGGCCGCCGGACCCGCAACACCCGAGACGCACGCGCCATGTCGAAGAAGACAGCTCACGGCAGGGCCGTGGCGGCCGGTCAGTGGGCGAGGGCCGAGTGGGAGGCCCTGGTGCGCCTGTGGTGTGCCGGGGTGCCGGTGCCATACCCCGTCCAGATCGACGGCACGGAGATTCTGATGGAGCTCGTGTCTGTAGATGGACTCGCGGCACCGCGTCTCGCGCAGGTCCGGCCGAAGGTTGAGTTGCTCGGGTCGTACTTCGACCAGGTGAGAGACGCCATGGGGACCCTCGCCGCGATGGGTCTGGCGCACGGTGACCTTTCGCCGTACAACATCCTGGCTGCGGGCGAGCGCCTCGTGCTGATCGACGTGCCGCAGGCGGTCGACATCGTCGCGAACCCGGCGGGCATGGACCTGCTGATGCGCGATTGCCACAACGTGTGCACCTGGTTCGTCGGCCGTGGCCTTGACGTGGACGAGCAGGAACTGTTCGCGGCGCTGCTCACTGCGGCGCTTCCCAGGACCTAGCCGTGTCGAAGCGGCGCCAACGCAGGTGAGCGATGGTCGAGTGATTGGATCGGCCTATGGCTGACGGGACCGTTCCAGATCACGACTGCGACCTGCTCATCATCGGAGCAGGTCCCTCCGGCCTCTACGCCGCGTACTACGCCGGCTTTAGGCGACTCTCAGTCGTCATCATCGACTCGTTGACCGCGCTCGGCGGCCAGCTCGCGGCGCTGTATCCCGAGAAGTTGATCTACGACGTCGCCGGCTTCCCCGAGATCAAAGGCCAGGATCTCGTCGACGGCCTGGTCGAACAGGCTGGGAGTGCCGATCCGGTCTATCTGCTGGGACAACGAGCAGAGACGCTCGAGCACGACGATGAAGGCGTCACCGTCACAACGGCTGAAGGCATCACGGTGCGAGCCAAGGCCGTGATCGTGACCGGCGGCATCGGCACCTTCACCCCACGTCCGCTGCCCGACGCCCAACGATTCGAGGGCCGCGGCCTTCGGTACTTCGTTCCGCGGTTGGCCGACCTGGCTGACCGAGATGTCCTCATCGTCGGTGGTGGCGACTCGGCGCTCGACTGGGCGATGGCCCTCGAGCCGCTGGCCTCATCAGTGACGTTGATTCACCGACGCACTTCGTTCCGTGGTCATGAAGCGAGCGTCGACAAGCTGATGGCATCGAGCGTCCAGGTGAAGACGCCCTTCGAGGTCGCGGAGATCCACGGTGACGGATCGATCGATGGCGTCTCTGTGAAGCACAACGAATCGAACGAGATCGAGCGCCTTCATGTCACCGAAGTTGTTGCGGCGCTGGGCTTCACGGCCGACCTAGGCACGATCGCGTCGTGGGGACTTGAGCTTTCGCATCGGCACATCGTTGTGGACTCTGCGATGCGTACGAATCTGGCGCGTGTCCTGGCGGCCGGAGACATCGTCGAGTATGAGGGCAAGGTGCGACTGATCTCCGTCGGCTTCGGTGAGGCCGCGACTGCGGTCAACAACGCCGCGCCCATCATCGACGCGGCCGCCAAGGTCTTCCCCGGCCACTCCTCTGGTGGCTGAGTCGAATGCCTCGCCTCGCTGAGGTCATCGACGCACTCGAGTTGGTCTATCCATCGAGTCTTGCGGCGGAGTGGGACGCGATCGGTTTGGTGTGCGGTGACCGTGAGGCCTTCGTTGATCGCGTGCACTTCGCGGTGGACCCGGTTTCTGCGACGGTCCACGAAGCGCTTGCCTCCGGAGCGCAACTTCTGGTGACCCACCACCCGCTCTTCCTGTCCGGCGTGACGTCGGTGGCCACAGACACCTACAAGGGCCGGCTCATCCATGACTTGATCACCCGCGGCTGCGCGCTCTACGTCGCCCACACGAACGCAGATGCCGCGCTTCCCGGTGTCTCGGACGCCTTGGCCGACGCACTCGGACTGGTCGAACTAGGCCCGCTCGTCGTCGCGGATGGCGACGCCAGCGGTACAGGCAGTGGACGGATCGGCAGCCTGCCGCAACCGATGTCGTTTGAGCGCTTCGTCGCGTACGTGGCTGAGCGGCTTCCGCGCACGGCAGCGGGGATCCGTGGGGCGGGCGATCCCACGACGATGGTTCGGCGGATAGCCGTGATGGGCGGCGCTGGAGACTCGCATCTGACCGACGCCAGCGCCGCAGGGGTCGACGCGTACGTCACCGGTGACCTCAAGCACCACCGGCTCGTAGAGCACCTCGAATCAGATGGACCGGCGGTCGTCGACGTGACCCACTGGGCCAGTGAGTGGCCGTGGCTGGAGGTCGCGGCCCGCTTCGTGCAGACGGCCTTCGCAGCCGGCTCGGATAGCGTGCAGACCTCGGTGTCCACACTGGTCACCGACCCATGGACTGTCCACGCCTGAGGAGCAAACCCTGAACGCCGAGCCCGCCGACCAGATTCGCCTACTCGACGTGCAGGCGGCCGACTCCGCTCTCGACCAGGTCGCACATCGCCGCGCCACCCTGCCCGCGGCCACGCGCCTGGCTGAGGTCGAGGTTTCGCTGGAATCGTTGGACTCCGAGATCGTGCGCGCTGAAACCGACGTCAGCGACATCGAGCGTGAGTCCCGCAAGGCAGATGCCGATGTCGAGCAGGTCCGCGAACGCTCGGCGCGGGACAGCCAGCGTATGGACTCGGGCCTGATCACCAACGCCAAGGAGCTGGAGAGCATCCAGCACGAGATCACCTCGCTCGCGCGCCGACAGGCAGAGCTCGAAGACGTCGAGCTGGAGATCCTGGAGCGGCTGGAGAGTGCACAGGGCTTGGTCACGACTTTGCACGGTCGTCGCGAGTCCGAGCAGATCGAACGCGATGAACTGATCGCTGCTCGCGATGAGGCCTACGCACGCTTCGACGAAGAGGCCGCGAAGCTGCGAACCGAGCGCGACGAGTCCGCGACCGGGATTCCAGATGAGTTGATGGCGCTGTACGAAAAGCTGCGCAAGTCCAACAGTGGGGTCGGTGCGGCTCGACTGCACCAGGGTCGTTGCGAAGGTTGCCGGCTCGAGATCACCGCATCGGAGCTCGGCAAGATCCGCGACGCCGATCCCACGGAGGTCGTGCGTTGCGAGGAGTGTCGTCGGATTCTGGTGCGCACCAACGAATCGGGACTATGAGCCTCTTGTCGCCTGATGTGCCCTCCAGCGGACGTCGACTGATCGTCGAAGCCGACGGCGGCTCGCGCGGCAACCCGGGACGGGCCGCGTATGGCGCGCTGGTTCGTGATCCGGACACCGGCGAGGTCTTGGCCGTGCGCGCTGAGCGTCTCGGTATCGCCTCGAACAACGTCGCGGAGTACAGCGGTCTGATCGCTGGGCTCGAAGCGGTCCGCGAGATTGATCCCGATGCGCGCGTGCTCGTGCGGATGGACAGCAAACTCGTGGTCTCGCAGATGACCGGTGCCTGGAAGATCAAGCATCCCGACATGCGAGACCTGGCGTTGCGGGCGCGCGGAATCTTGCCGTACGACCATCTCGACTTCGAGTGGATACCGCGCGCGTCCAACGTCGATGCGGACCGCTTGGTCAATCAAGCCTTGGATGGCAAACCGATCGGACTGGCGCACGCTCCCGCCGCGCGCGCGGCGGTCGAGCAGGAGACGAAGCGCAACATCTTGGTGGGCTGGGCTACTGACAACGGCGAGCCCACGACGGTCGTCCTCTTGCGTCACGGCGAGACGCCGCTGACGGTGAGCAAGCGTTTTAGCGGCCGCGGCGAGGATCCGGGGTTGACCGAGGCGGGACGTGCGCAGGTGCGGGCGGTGGCCGAGCACCTGGGTGCGTGGGATCCCTCCGCGCTGCATCGGCACGCTCCCTTTGGTCGCCCTGCGGCGATCGTGTCGTCACCGCTTCGCCGCGCCCGCGAGACCGCAACTGCTGTCGGGGATGTGCTCGGCCTGGGGGTCGAGGTCGCGGAGGACTTGCGCGAGTGCGACTTCGGTGAGTGGGAGGCCAAGACCTACGACGAGGTCCGGGCCGGCTGGCCGGATGTGCTTGACGACTGGCTGACCTCGACGGCGACGCGTCCCCCGGGCGGTGAGTCCTTCGACGAGCTGGGGGAGCGGGCCGTCGCAGTGATCGACTCGTTGGTCGGGCGATTCGAGGGCCAGACCGTCCTGGTGGTCGCACACAACATGCCGATCAAATCGGTGGTGCGCAATGTCCTGCAGGCGCCGCACGATGCGGTTTTCCGGATGGAGCTGGCGCCAGGCTCGTTGAGCTCGGTGCAGTACTTCAGCGGGAGCGGTGCGGCCACCTTGCGTTCGTTCAACTACACGTCCCACTTGCACGAGGCCGGCCTCACCCCGGCGTAGACCCAAACGGGAAACGCTCGCGCACCTTCCAAAGTCCCGCGGCGAAGACGAACAGAGCGACTTCGCTAAGGGTCGCTCGAATCGGCAGATGCGCATTGACCTCGGCATCGATCGAGTCGAGCAGGTCGCTGTCCCCGTGCGCGACAGTGGCGTGAGGAATCACGTCGTCAAATGCCCCGCCGTAGGGAGGCGCCTCCGGCCAGCGGTGCGCGACTCGTTGCGTCATCTCGATCAACGAGGACGCAGGCTCGGGGGCAAGATAGAGGACGCCCGGGAATCGTCCGGTTCGTTCGAAGGTCACGGCCGACTGTTCGTGTGCCTGACACTGGGAGCGGACTTCATGGACGACTGCATCGCCGAGTTGAGACTCGTCAAGGAACGGATAGACCAGGGTGATGTGTGCGGGCATCCCCACCGCGGCTGATGGGTCGAAGCGATCACGCCAGCGCGAGACCACCGATTCAATCTCGGGAACCGGCACCACGAGCGCGGACCCTCCCGGGGTGGGGCACATCAGCGCCACCCGTCGATTTGTCCCGCCGGGGAGCACCGTGATCTCACAAGGCCACGCTACGGGCGGGCGCCCCATAGGCTGGCGACGTGCTTACGCGCGTGCGATGCGCCCGGGACGCCGGTGGCGCGTTGGTCGACGGCTTCGCAGCGATCCGGCGCGAGCTGGCGGTCCCGGACTCCTTCGATCCTGCTGTGCTGTCCGAGGCCAATGCGGTGGCAAAGCGTTCGTTTGCTGAGTTCACGGACTGCACCAGCATCCCGTTGGTCACGGTCGATCCCGAAGGTTCGAAGGACCTCGACCAGGCCCTCTTCATCGAGCGCTCCGGGTCGGGCTTCCGCCTCTACTACGCGATCGCGGATGTGGCCTCGTTCGTTGATCCCGCTTCACCGTTGGACCAAGCCGCCTACGAACGCGTGGTGACGTACTACAGCCCCGACTCTCGAGCTCCGATGCTCCCGCCCGTCTTATGTGAAGGCGCGGTCAGCCTGCTGCCCGATCAGGAGCGTCCGGCAGTGTTGTGGACGGTCGAGCTTGACTCCACGGGTGAGGGCTTGTCCGTCGACGCGCGCCGAGTCCGCGTCCGCAGCCGCTCGCAGCTGTCGTTCGCGCAGGCTCAGCAGATGGCCGACGCGGGTGATGAACTGATGGGCCTGCTCAAGACGCTGGGCGAACTGCGACTCGCGCGCGAGCGAGACCGCGGCGGCGTAAGCCTCACCCTGCCCGAGCAAGAGGTGACCAAGGTCGATGGGGGATACGCGCTCGCGTTCCGCGAGTCGTTGCCGGTCGAGACGTGGAACGCGCAGATGTCATTGCTCGTCGGCTCTGGTGCCGCCGAACTCATGCTCTATGGAGAAGTCGGAATCCTGCGGACGATGCCGCCCGCCGCGCCCGGCGAGATCGCGCGATTGCAGCGGGTTGCGCGCGCTCTGGGCATCGCGTGGCCCACCAATGCCGAGTACGAGGACGTCATTCGAAGTATTGATCCCAACGTGCCGCGCAACGCCGCCTTCTTGACCGCTGCGACCTCGCTCTTCCGTGGCGCCGGTTATGTGGCCTTCAACGGGGGTGTGCCGGAGCAGGCGATGCACGCAGCGGTGGGCGGCGAGTACGCACACGTGACCGCGCCGATGCGTCGGCTTGTCGACCGGTATGCGAGCGAGGTGTGTCTGTCCTTGTGCGCGGACAGCCCGGTGCCGTCGTGGGTGACGTCCGCATTAAGTCACATCCCGGAGCTGATGAACGGGGCCGATCAGAAGGCCCATGCGCTCGAGCACGCGTGCATCGATCTGGTTGAGTCGTTCGTGCTGCAACCGATGGTGGGGCAGACGTTCGATGCGACGGTCGTCGACGTGCATCACGACGGATCGTTGACGATTCAGTTGGCGGACCCCGCAGTTCGTGCTCGTTGCCAGGCGGGGGCGGGTCTGAATCTGGGTGCGAGCGCGCAGGTGAAACTGATCGAGGCGGATCCGAGCAAGCGCTTAGTGCTCTTCGCCCCAGCCTGACGGCAAGGCGTCCCAGCCCGTATCCTCTATCGCACGGCGGACGAGCCGGCCGGACGGCCGCGGCGACTCGCGCGAGCGATGTCGTCGAGGAAAGTCCGGGCTCCACAGGGCAGGGTGGTGGGTAACAGCCACCCGGGGTGATCCGCGGGACAGTGCCACAGAAAACAGACCGCCAGCGCAATCCGATGCGCTGGTAAGGGTGAAACGGCGGTGTAAGAGACCACCAGCGCGCCGGGCGACCGGGCGGCTAGGTAAACCCCACCAGGAGCAAGGTCAAGAGGATGCATGCTCGTTCTGCGAGCAGGCGGCTCTGCGCAGGCGTTTGAGGGCGGCCCGCCCGAGCCTGCGGGTAGACCGCATGAGCCTGTCGGCAACGGCAGTCCCAGATGGATGGCCGTCAGTCGGTCGCGCAGCGCCACCACAGAACCCGGCTTACAGGCCGACTCGTCCGCCCTCAACCATGCTTGGCTGATAATCACGGCCTCGGAAGGACGCGGAGGTGCTGTCAGGTGCTGTACCTGTTCGACTTGGACGACACTCTCGTCGACCATACGGGCGCCTCGACGGCTGCCATTTCCGGTTGGATTCGTGACGCGGGCTTCCCGTCGCACGTCGATGGAGTGAATTCATCGCAGGTGTGGTGGAACATCGATGATGACGTCTTCCCTGACTACCTCGCGGGACGGCTGAGTTACGACCAGCAGCGTCGGCTCAGGGTGAGCAGATTCCTCGCGAGCATGGGCATCGTGACCGATGACCTGAACGAATCGGACTTCGATCGTCATTTCGACGAGTACCGCCAACGGTATGAGGCGGCGTGGACGCCCTTTCCCGATGTCGTTGAAACGCTTACCGCATTGGCTGCGAACAACCGCGTCGCGGTGCTGACCAACGGTGAGCAGTTCCGGCAGGAACACAAGATGCGCAGCACCGGATTGCTGCCGCTGGTTGAGGCGGTGTTCGCCTCCTCATCGCTTCCTGCTGCCAAACCAGACCCCGCCGCTTTTCGATCCGTACTCGATCGACTCGGGGTCGAACCGACGAACGCTTGTTACATCGGTGATCGACTCGATGTCGATGCTCAAGCAGCGAAGGCTGCAGGTCTCGCTGGCATCTGGCTGAATCGCGGCGGCGATGGCCTCGGTGCGGGAGATATACCTACGATCTCGTCACTCACAGAACTCACAGCGCGCTGAGTCCTAAACCCGACCGCGCTGCCTGCACCGCGAAACGCCTAGTAGCCGGGGAACACCTTTCGCAGATCGTCGAGGCTGACGTTGCCTTCGACGTTGACCGTGACCGGCGTGTGCTCGGGCGAGAGTCGCCCCGCGAAGAGCCGGATCGCAGCCTCAGCGGGTCCCGTGAAGGTGGCAGTCGCATTTTCAACGTTTGGCTTGAGGCTCACAGCGTCAGCGATCGTAAGCCCATGCCCGTGGATGTCTACGACTGCCGGCGCGGCCACCGCGTCCGCCTTGCCGGTGAAGCCGAGCATGAACCCAAGCGGACCAGAGAGTTGTTCGAGCAGCGTGTCTGCTGCATCGTCATTGAGCCCAGCTGTGGAGTCGAGCCCCACCAAGATGTCCCACCCGTGCAGGGCCATCTCGTTGAGTCGCATGCCGGCGACGCCCTCGACGGCAAACGGGGCAGGACTGAAACTCAGAGTGATCTGAAGATTCTCGCGTTGGTCCGGCGACAACGCCTCGAACGCTTCCACCAATCTCGTGCCGTGCTCAACGAAGCCCTCGGCTTGCTCTCGTGGGGCCATTGCGTTCCATCGGTCCCACACGCCTTGAGTGAAGTCCCCGTCAGGAATTGATCCTTCACCGAGGGCAGCCTGAAGAGTCGCGAGCGAAATTTCCGCACCACTGCCCAAGTGTGAAAACACCTGCGCGCTGCTCCATTCCGATGCGCCACCTGAACGAGCGGTCAATTGCGAGTCAGTCAGGGTCGGCACCAGAGCGGCCAACTGCTCATGAATCTCCCGCTGGGCAGCGATAGTGCGGTCGGCCAGTGTCATCTTTTAGCCCCTTGTCGCTCATGCGGATGAGCCGATTCCAGCATCGCCTCTTGCCGCTAACGTCGAATCGGACGGCGCCATTCCGTGTCCCGTACCCCCGACCGTTGGGCCAGCGAAGCCGTAGTCGCGCTGGCGCATCGGCTGGTTCTGTCGTCCCTCTGCTGGCGGTCGTTCATCGTCTGTGTAGTTGTAGGCGTAGCCGTCCACGGTCATGCCGCGCTCGCGGCTCCGGCCGATGTCAAGGTGAGTGCGCCCAGGACATGCTCGTAGGTGAGCCAACCAACCACGCCGCCATCGTCGTCGAAGACGGGAGAGGCGGTGGCCCCGGCAGCCGCCAGTACGTCGGCTGCCGCGGACACCGTGGTGCTCATCTGAATGAGCGGCGGCTGCTCCGTCACCGCCTCCACCGTCAGCGACTCGGAATCCTCGTCCCCCATCGCATCGGCGATTGCGCGTGAGGTGACGACACCAGCGAAGCCACTCTCACCCTCCACCGGCAGCATGGAACCGCCCGAGGCAAGCAGCCGACGCGCCGCCGCCGCCAACGGAAGGCTCTCCACCACTGCCTGGGGCGCTGGGGTCATGACCGCCGAAACCGGCAAGCTTGCACCTGGTGCGCTGTTTGCCCGCGCTGGACTCATGTCGACACCGCGTCGGCGAAGTTTTGCCGAGTAGATCGTGTCGTGCATCAGGAACTTTGACACCCCGGTCGCCACAACGATGGCAAGCATCAGCGGCAGGATGATGGTGTAGTCCCCAGTGAGCTCGAACATGATGATGACGGCAGTGATTGGCGCACGCGCCGCCCCGGCAAAGACCGCGCCCATTCCCACCAGCGCGTAGGCACCAGCTGGCCCGGCCGATGCGCCCAGCATGGTGTGCATGAGCAGACCGAACGCGGACCCGAACATGGCTCCGATAAACAGCGACGGTGCGAACACACCACCTGATCCGCCGATGCCGATGGTCAGGCTGGTCGCGACGATCTTTCCCAGTAGCAAGACGATGAGGAAGCCGAGGGCATACTTGCCCGCCACTCCGTTCTGCAGCACCGGATAGCCCACGCCATACAACTGGGGGATCGCCAAAAGCAGCAGGCCGAGCAGCAATCCACCCGCCGCAGGCCGCAGCCACTCCGGGCCACGCCAAGCCCAGTCGGCGCCATCCTCGATGGCATAGAGCGCGCGAGTGAACAGCACACCCACTGCCGCGGCCAGGACGCCGAGCAGCGCGAACAACACATAGTCAACTGGGGAGGCGATGGTGAAGGTCGGTAAGTGCAGGAACGGACTGTCGCCGAACGCGGCTCGGCCGATGATGGAGGCGGTTACCGCAGCCAGAACCACCGCACCGAACGCTTCGGCGGCGAAGTTCAACAGGATCAGTTCAAGGGCGAAGAAGACCCCCGCAATCGGCGCGTTGAAGGTTGCAGCAATGCCGCCAGCTGCGCCACAGGCAACGAGCGTGCGCAGTCTGGATTCCGGGACCTTCGCGAATCGGCCGATCGAGGAACCCAAGGCGGAACCAATCTGGACGATCGGCCCTTCGCGGCCAACTGATCCGCCGGCTCCGATGCAGATGGCCGACGCGACTGCCTTGACCCCTGCGACCCTGCCTTGGATGCGTCCACCCTTGTGCGTGACGGCGTACATGACCTCGGGGACGCCGTGCCCTCGGGCTTCTCGGGCAAACCGATCAACCAACGGGCCGTAGATCAGACCCCCCACGATTGGCACGACTACGACGAACGCCACGCCCAGCCAGGGCACCCAGTGGTTCGGAATTCGCCCCGCGTCGGAGTAGTCGTTGGTGCCACTGAAGATCTCCGTGGCATGGACGATGAGCCAGCGGAACACGACTGCGCCCACTCCGGCGCCGGCCCCCACGACCATTGCCATCGCGACGAGTCCACCAGGACTGCCACGAAGCCAACGAGTCGCGCTCCCACGGTAACCGCCCACTGGCGCGGGCAACTGGAACACGATGGCGTGGCCTCCGGAATCGTTGCATTGATACAACTTATGTAGCGTAGCATGGATCGGCTGGTAGACTGCCGACATGCAGCGCGCAAAAGAGTCCGCCGATCTAGCAGACTCCGGCAGCAAAGATTCTGAGATCGCGGCTGATACGACCGCGGTACTTACTTCTTCGCGCGCGCTGCTTGGCGTTGTCGCGCACTCGATGGCGCCTGCCCTGGAACGTGTGACTCTCCCGCAGTTTCGTGCTCTCGTCGTGCTGTCGTCGTCCCCAGAGCCGATGCGCAGTGGAGCGCTTGCCGATGCTCTCGGCGTGCACCCTTCGACGTTCAGCCGCGCCGCTGACCGTCTTGTGTCGGCGGGGCTCGTTCGACGTGTGGACAATCCCGAGAGCCGCCGTGAGATCCTCGTTGAACTGACATCCGACGGGGCGCGACTCGTCTCGTTGGTCACCCGTCGGCGGCGAGCCGAGATCGCCCGGCTGTTACGCCTGATGACTCGCGCAGAGCGCGACGTCGTGCGCGAGGGATTCGAGACCTTGTCGCGCATCGCGGGGGAGCCCACGGCCGACGACCTTGCGCCTCTCGGGATGTGAGATTGATCCTCTGCTCGGGCAGCGCGTGAGCGAACACCCGGGCCCCGCCCCACGTTGGCCGCGCAGTTGGCTGACGTGGGCAGTTCTTCGCGCCCTGTTGCTCCTGATCGCGCTCGCCTTCGCATCGATGATCGTCGCCCTGGCGATCACACCCAAGGTGTCGGTGAGTGCTTTCGGGCAGACGGTGCAGGTTGGCGCCGTCACGCCGAGCCTCAGCCTGGGAATCTCTGGCCCCGGCGAGGCCAATTTGTTCGGCGAAGGCACTCTCGACACGGTCCAGCGATTCGACGGTCCGATCCGGCCGAGAATCGTATGGAAGCAGTTCAATCGCAACGACGATGCAGCAGCGTTCATCCAGTCTTCCTCGGTCGACGGACAGCCCGTCGTCCACACCGGGGCCAGCGACGTCGGCACCGCGCTTGCCAATGGATGGCGGACGTACTTCCTGCGACTCATCGCCGTCGCGGGCCTCGCCGGTGCGGCGATATACCTGATCGCCGTCGGGGCTCGGGTGCTGCTACGTGGGCACCGGGCGAAGTCGCGCGCGCATTACGCCCGTTGGCTGGTTGGCAGCCTGCTAGTGGCCATGTTGGTGACGGCCGGTTTTACCGCTTTGACGGTCTTCTCCGCTGCGCGACAACTACGACAGGTGTCTTCGTTGTCAGATCTTGTCGGCCCGGCGAAGATCGCGCCGGTGCCCACTCCAGTTGGTGCGCCCCGTACCGGCATCGACGTCGTCGTGATGGGAGATTCCACCGCAGCCGGGATCGGTAATGCGGCTCTGGCCAACCCGACGGTTCAGGACAAGGCCTGTCAACGTTCGAAGGACGCCTACGCCAAGTCGTTACAGGCGGCCTCCGGATTGTCGGTGCTGAATCTGGCCTGCACCTCGGCCACGATCGCTCAAGGTCTGTTGGGTCCTCAGTCGGCGGGCGGCCAGACCTGGCCCGCTCAGGTGGGTGTGTTGGATTCGGTCGCTTCAGTTCGCCTCGTGGTCGTGAGCATCGGCGCCGACGATGTCGGCTGGTCGGACTTCATGCGTTATTGCTTCGCGCTCCCGCGGTGTGACGACAAGGCCAGCCACAGCCTGTTCGAGAGCCGACTGGATGCATTCAAGGTGCAGTACAGCCAGTTGCTGCAACAACTCGCTGCCCTGCCAGCGCAACCAGCAGTGCTCGTCAACGAGTACTACAACCCGTTCGGCACAACGTTCGACTGCCCGCAACTTCAGGACCCGCACGCCGCCGCCGGCAGCAACTCCGGCTACGGGTTCGCCGCTGACCCTGGCAGCAAGGACCAGGCCATCAAGACCGCGCAAAAGATCGACCCGCTTGAGGCCGAACTGCACGAGATGAACGCTGTTCTCAAGCAAGGCGCCCAGGCATTCGGCTTCGACGTCGCCACCCCTCAGTTCGAGGGACATCAGTTGTGCACCGACCAGTCCTGGGTGCAGGGAATATCCGATCCCGCGCCGTTCCACCCGTTAGCAGCAGGCGAACTGGCGATCGCGGCCGCTGATCTGCCGTATGTGGCCACTCTCAAAACGGCTAGCGGTTGACCTCACGTTTCAATGTGATCGATTACCCGCCGAGGATGGACTCGCGGAACTCTTCGCGCTCCTCCACCGCGTTCTTGATCCGTACGAGTTGCTCGTCTGAGCAGTCAAGCGCGAAGACATCGCGGATGAAGTCGGGCAGGTCCGGGCGGTAGTCATGTGCCCAGGGCTTGTAGCCATCTTTGATCTGCGCGTTCTTCATGTCGACGAGCGACTGGAAGAACGTCGTCACCGGCCGCCAGCGCATTGAGGACGGAACTCCTCGCGGCGAACGGCCAGGCACGTCCTCCATCATCGGCCGATGCGATCCCAACCAGGGGGGGCGCTTCACCAGCAGGTCGGGGGAGAACTTCGTGACGCCGTCATTGTCGTGGCTGAGCAGCACGAAGCGGATGTCCTTGGTGGCTTTCGCTTGCAGTTCAAGGAACTGCTCGTAGTCGTTGACCACTGCGACGATGTCCTTGTCCACGCCCGGCCGGTCCGGCCCGCGTAGTTCGTGACTCCAGCGGCTGCCCGCGGGCGTGCCGATCCACAATGCGCGATCGATACCAAGTGCCTCGGGGCCCAACGTGCCCCAGCCCTCGAAGACAGCCTGACTCGTCTGTGCTCCCAACGACTCACCGAAGACAACGACCTTCGGGCGCCTCGCGGGCTCCATCAAGCGAACGCGCTCAAGGATGCGCAGCCAGAGCAACCGGTTCTGCTCCTTCGCATCACCGACCTTGCCGAGCGACAGCGGCGACGGTCGCTTGGAGTACTGCAGCGTCACCGACACGACGTCGCCGAGGGTCATGTACTGCAGGCAGGCGATCGCGACATAGTTGACGTAGCCCGTGCCAGTCGGCGACACCAGCGCGATCAATGAACGCGACCAGGCATCGGTGCGATCCATCTCGGCGAGCGCGAGCTCTACCCGCTCGTTGACCGTCGTCGCGTTGTCCAGCCCAACGAAGACCTGAATGGGCGTGGCCTTGGCTTCCTCCTCCATCACTGTCTTGATGGACAGGTCGGGTGCGGGCTTGCCATCGAACTCCTGCGGCGCATCGTCCCGTGTTGGTCGAACGTACGACACGGCGTGGCGACGACCCTCGCGCCCAAGTCCATCCCACGACACCAGGCTGGCCGGGTCGCCGCTCATGTTGGGATGGGTAAAGGTTCCTGAAGCGCCTTCGCCGATGCTCGCCTCGAATGCGCTCGTGCCCGACTCGATTCGGTGCATCGTTCGTTGCCACAACATCTGGGTGCCGAAGGTCAGGGCGCCAAGTGCGGCAAGGTGCCCCGCGCGTCCCCAGAATCGTTGCGATCCGGGAAGAACCCGGTCGCCGAGTGACCCAAGCTCACGCGCGACCAGGCTTTCGGCGAGGGTGAGTCCCGCAAGTGACACGACGACGCCACCCGCCGCGGCCAAGTGCGAGCAGAGGGTTGTCGTGGGCGAGATCCGGCTCGGCGTCGGCGAGCGCGTGGCGTTGCCGGATTCGCTCGTTGACGGTCGTGGTCAGGAGGCCTAACGGAATGGCTAGCGGTATTCGCGACACCCACCCGTTGGTATCGAAATGAGAGTCGATTCCCGACAGCGCCAGGTCGCTGCCCTGCGCAATGACACCGCCGATGCCGACCAGGCTGAGCCGAAAGCCAGCCTGCCTGATCAATGAGCGGCGCGATGACTCGCTGTAGTCGAAGCTGACCAGGGCGGACAGCACCTGGCCAGCGGGGATCGCCAGCGCATCCGCGAGCAGGATGCCCGCTCGCTCGCGCTGCTCTAGCGACCACTTCTCCGGCAAGGGGAGTGCGGTGCCGAGCCCCGCGCCGATCGTGTCGATCGCGTCTTGAGTAATGACAGTGAGGAGAAATGTGGTGCCCGCGGAGAGTCCGGTAACCAGGCCCTGGTCTTTCCATGTTCGCTGGGACAGTGACCGCGCGAAACTTGGCGGCACGCTTGCCGCCGCAACGACCAGTCCAACCTGCTGTCCGTGACTGAAGAATTTCGGCGCCACGTGCTCTCCCGATCGATCTGCGACTGGATGGGTCTGCCACGTGCGAACGTAGTGCAGTTGTGCGAGGTGAGGGGTGCGGTTGAGACGCGGTGCAGTAGCCCGGCGGCTAGCAGGCGCATTGCTCGTCGGCGTGGGCGTGCTGGTCGGTGTGGCGCCGGGTGGGGTTCACTGGGCAGTCGCCGGCGTAATCATCATGATGGTCGGCTTCCAGATGCTGACCTTGCGCACGAGCGGTGTGGCCTACGTGGCCGGAGCCTTGATCGCCGTTGCTGGCCTCGTGGCGTTGTCCGTGCGGCATCACCTGTCGCTGGCGGAACTTGGCCTCGGTCCGCACACGTGGGTGCGTGGAGCCGTCTGGGCACTCGCGATCCTCGTCGTGGTCTCGATCGCGATGGGAGTCGGAGCGGTCTGGCCTCGCCTCGCTCGGCTGTTCGCCGACGATCGAGTCACCGGGTCGTCCGGCCGGGTCGCCGCGAGGCGCACGTTGTTCGACATCCCGCTCGGCACCGTTCTCGTGGAGGAGTTCGCCTTCCGCGGGGTGATGTTTGCTTTGGTGTTCGAGTCGCACGGCACTGCCGCGGCAGTGGTCGTGACCGCGGTGCTGTTCGGTCTGTGGCATGTGGCGCCGTCATTCGAACTGCACGCCTCCCACGAAGCAGTGACCGGTCAGGCGTGGACCACGATCTTGGCCACTGTCGTGTTCACCGGGCTGGCTGGCGTCATCTTCGCGATGCTGCGGGTGTGGACGTCGAACCTGCTACCCCCCGCCGCGTTGCATTGGAGCGTCAACGCGGGCGCGGTCATCGCCGGCTGGTTCGTCGGCCGTCGCTCCCGAACCCTTGTTGACCCGACTCAGTCGTAGCTGCGGATCGTGCGGACGTTGAGCAATGCCATGACCAGGCTGAGCACGATCACCACACCGAAACCCTTGGCGAGCACCTCCCATTGGAAACTGCGGAACAGGATGAGCGAGCGCATGGCCTCCATCAGGTAGGTCACCGGATTCCAGGTCGCCGCGACCTCCATCGGCTTGGTCAGCATGTTGCGCGGCACGAAGCTGGGCGTGAGGAAGAGCAACGGGAAGAAGATGAGTCCCCCGGAGTTGGTCGCCGCTGCGCTGCGAGTCTTCAAGGCGATGAGTTGCATGAAGCCCGCGTAGAGGACCGCCCACCCGGCGCACAGCAGGATCAACAGGAGCACGCCGAGGATGCCGCTCGAGAACCGGATGCCGAAGCAGAAGGCCAACGCCAGGATCACGATGGTGATGCCTATGTCCTTGACGCCATCCGCCGACAGCCGACCTGCCACCAGCGCCGTGCGCGAGACGGGCGTTGCCCGCAGCTTGTCGAAGTAACCGCCTTCGATCTCCTCCACCAAGTACAGCGCCGCGGTACCGAAAGATGCGGCGAGTAGCAACGACCCCGGCAGTTGGAATGCGGCGTAGCTGTGCCCGTTGAGGAAGCCAGTCGCTCCACTGGGGAAGATCTTCGCCGCTTGGCCGGTGTTGACGACCAAGAAGAAGATCGGGATGAACAGCGTCGGCACCAGGACCTCTGGCGCGCGCAATGCCTCACGCAGTGATCGCTGGGCAAGGACCACGGTTGCGCTCATGCCTGCACCTCCCGCACTTCGCCGGCCGAACGTTCGCGCGAACGTCCCGTGACATCGAGGAAGACATCGTCGAGGGTCGGCTCATGATCCAGATTCCGTCGCGTCCTCAGTTCGTCCTTGAGGCTCTGCGGCGTGCCTTCACTGATGATGCGGCCGCCGTCGATGATGGCGAGACGGTCCGCCAGCTGGTCGGCTTCTTCGAGGTATTGGGTTGTCAAGAAGATGGTGGTTCCCCGATCGTTGATTCGTCTCATCTCCTCCCAGACGGTGATGCGGCTCGCGGGGTCCAACCCCGTGGTCGGTTCGTCAAGGAAGAGCACTTCGGGCTCGTGCATCAGCGCTGAGGCCAGGTCCAGCCGGCGCTTCATGCCGCCGGAGTAGCCCTTGACCAGGCGGTCAGCAGCCTCGGTGAGGTCAACGAGTTCGAGCAGTTCGGCCGCACGGGCACCGGCGTCCGCCTTGCTCATGTCGAAGAGTCGACCTTGCAACACGAGCAGTTCGCGTCCGGTTTGCCGCGGGTCGAGACCTGCCTCCTGCAATGCGACCCCGATCTTGCGGCGCGCTCCATCAGGATCGGAGCTCACGTCGATGCCAGCGACGCGGGCCCGCCCCGAGGTGATGGTCATGAGTGTCGCGAGCATTCGAACGATGGTGGACTTCCCGGCCCCGTTGGGTCCGAGGAAGCCGAATACCTCGCCGGCCTGCACTGTGAGGTCGACCCCGCGCACTGCTTCGACGGTGCCGCCGCGCCCGGTGTACGTCTTGACGAGTTGCTCCGCCTCAATGGCGGCGTCGGTCGCTGAAGTCATGCAACGACCCTAGGGGGAAGGTCTGTCAGGAGGGTTCGGGGAAGCGCTCGAGCAGGTCACGCAGATCGTCGGCGTGCTCCTCTTCCTCGGCGAGCAGCTGCTCGATGAGGCGACGCGTCGTCGGGTCTCCCTCGCCCAGCCAACGAGCGATCTCGGCATAGCTCGAGATGGCAATTTCGTTCGGCGATCAGGTCTTCCTGCAGCATGTCGCGCAGGTCGGTGCCCACTGCGTACACGGTGTGGCTGCGTCCCGCGAGGACCTCCGGATTGAAGTCCGGCTCACCGCCAAGTTGGCTGATTCGCTCGGCCGCCAGATCTGCATGACGTTGTTCGTCGGCCGCGTGCTCAAGGAACTCGGCCGCGGCAGCAGGTCCGTGCACGCCGACCGCCGTGTAGTAGTGGCGCTTATAACGAAGCACGCACACGAGTTCTGTCGCGAGCACCTCATTGAGGACATCGATAACGCGTTGGACGTCGTGGCCGTAGGAGGATGTCACTGCGCCCCTGTCCATCTCCTTGCGCGCGTCGGCACGGATCCGGTCGAGGTCGAGCGCGAATTCGTTCATTCAGGTGTCCTCTTCCAGGTGTGGATGCTGCGCGGCCGATCCGCATGCTTCGCGTGTGACAAGAATTCCGGGGCCAGTCAACCCCAGGCCGTGCCGGTAATCAAAGAATCCGGCGTGTGACTTTTCCTCTCAGCGTCCTAGTGACGCATGATGCCACTGGACCGACACAGACACGATGGGCGCGGACGGCGGGTCCGACCGTGACTTGAGAGGGGCATCAATGGGTAGGTCGATAGGCAGGCTCGTGCTCGCGCTGCCGTTAACGCTGTCCCTCCTTCTAGTGCCTGGCGCGTTCTCGCTGTCGACCGCATCGGCATCTGTTCCCGCGACTGCGGCTGCCAAAGCAGTCCCTTCGATCTCACTCTCGACCTCGACTCACCGGGTGTACACCCACCTGCCGGTGCCCGTGAAGATCGGCCACGCGACGCAGGTCATCACGGTGCAGCATTTCTCCGGTGACCGGGCTGTGGTGAAGGCCTGGCAGCGCGTGTCGGGTGGCTGGGTGCAAGTGATGGGCTACTACGGGCACGTTGGCGCTCGGGGTGTCATTGCTGGGACCAAGCGAGTGCAGGGCGACGACAAGACGCCCACGGGCACCTACACGCTGACCCAAGCGTTCGGGATCGGCGGTAACCCCGGAACGAAGTTGTCCTACTTCCGAGTCCACGCCGACGACTGGTGGGTCGAGGACAACCACTCTGCCTATTACAACCAGCACCGCACCAGCGAGCAGGGTGGCTTCAACATGAAGTTGTCCGAGAACACCGTCAACGGTTCCGAGCACCTGATCACCCACACGCAGGCCTACTTGCAGGCGGTTGTGATCAACTTCAATCGTTGGCCTGCGGTGAGGTATCGCGGTGCCGGCATCTTCTTGCACATCGACACCGGACATGGCACTGCCGGGTGTGTGTCCATTCCTAAGGCAGGTCTGCTGCGCATCATGCGTTGGTTAAATCCTGCGGCGCACCCCGTGATCGCGATCGCATAGCCAGGCCAGCGCTGGAACGGCGCACGGTCAGCAGGCGCCCCAGAGCCCTCGGCGCGTGCGATGGGCCTGGGCCACCAACGCAGCGAGTTCACCGGCGTGCGCGGTGTTGGGGGCGATGCTGAGGATGCGCGCATAGCCCTCATAGGCGAGCCAACCCTCGAGGAAGAGGCCGTCGCGCGCCCGATAGACGTATGCCAAGGTGCGGCCGTACTTGTCTGTGTGCTCGGCGTCGTATTCCAGATCCACCGATGTCCCGATCGGCAACAACGTGTCCGTGGCCTGAGAAGCCTGAGGCCCGAAGCATTGAACCGGCGTGTCCGGTTTGACGGTCTCCGGTGTGTCCACGCCGATGATGCGCACGCTTACACCATTCACCTTCAGGGTGTCTCCATCGATGTGTGCCGTGACGGTGCCACGCACGTAGGTACCGGGGACTCGATGCAGCAGTGCCGAGGGGTAAGGGAGCGTCAACGGGTCGGGATAGTGACGTCCGCATCCGGCGGCAGTCGCCGCGGTCGAAAGTGCGAGCAGCAACGAGACGGTGGCCCTGCGGAGACGCGGAGGTCGAAACAAGATTGGAAGCAGCATCCGCGCACGTTATGAAGCAGAGGACGCGCGCGGACTGTTAGTTGCGTGCAGAGTGGACAGTGAACGCGTGTGGATCGGTGTCAGCCAGTGAACGACGTGCCGAATGGGTTCGGACCGGGCAGCGGAGTCCCGGGCAGCGGAGCCCACACCTGCGTCGGCAGACCCCTTACATCGCCTGCGGCAACCAGCACAACGGGAATCTGCTCGGTGATGTAGTCGTCCGCCGGTTCGATCACCTCGTCAATGATTCCGTGGTCCGCGGGAGAGTGTTCGGTCAATGCCTCTAGCTCTGAATCGACTGCTTCATCTGGCTCAACAACCGGCTCGACTGCTTCGCCCTGCTCACTCGGGTCGGCAGGGATCTCCGCGGTCACCGGCCACCAGCAGATGCCGCAGTGCTCAGCGTCGAGTGCCACGACAGCGGCACAGCGCGCGCATGTAACCGCCTGAGCGGCCTGTCGCTTCATGTTGGTTTCATCGACCCCAGGGCGTGGCTACTGAACCGCGCTTGGATACGCCAAACGGGTGATCGCTGGCCTTGCGTCCGACCAGTCGCCAACGAGACCCCTCGACTGGGGCATCCCAGAGCCGACCAAGGTCAAGGCAGGGTCAGGACCTCTGCGCCATCCTCGGTGACCAGGAGAGTGTGCTCGAACTGCGCGGTCCACTTGCGGTCAGCGGTGACGACCGTCCAGTCGTCGTCCCAGATCTCGTAGTCGATCGTGCCGAGCGTCAGCATCGGCTCGATCGTGAACGTCATCCCGGTCTCAATCACCATCGTTGCGTGCGGAGAGTCGTAGTGCGGAATGACCAGACCGGTGTGAAAACTCGTGCCGATGCCGTGCCCTGTGAAATCGCGCACGACTCCATATCCGAATCGTCGCGCGTATGCCTCGATCACGCGTCCGATCACGTTGATCTCGCGGCCCGGCTGCACCGCCTTGATGGCACGTCGCAGCGCTTCCTCTGTCCGTTCGACCAGCAGCCGGGGCTCCTCGGCGACGTCACCAACGAGATAGGTCGCGTCCGTGTCGCCATGGACACCGCCGATGAAGGCGGTGATGTCGATGTTCACGATGTCGCCGTCCTGCAACACCGTTGAGTCGGGTATGCCGTGACAGATGACTTCGTTGATCGACGTGCACAGCGATTTCGGAAAGTACTTGTATCCGAGTGTTGACGGGTAAGCATGGTGGTCGCACATGAACTCGTGGCCGATGCGGTCTAGCTCATCGGTCGTGACACCCGGCGTGATGTGGTGTGACACCTCGACCATGGCCTGTGCCGCGATGCGGCCCGCGATCCGCATCCGCTCGATCGTCTCGGCGTCCTTCACCTCGGGTCCGAGGTAGGGGGCGGGCAGTGGGCGGCCAACGTACTCAGGGCGCGGGATATCGCGCGGAACCGACCGTTCAGGCGAGATGACTCCGGCGGCGACTGTCATGCGTCGATTCTAAGGAAGCCCAACGAGTCTGAAGAAACCCAAGGGATCTGAACAAATGGGAAGGCCCGATGCGCCAAGCGCACCGAGCCTTCCCCAAAGACCTTGGACTACCGACGTGGTGCTGCTCGCTTTGTCGTCCGCTTCGCAGCGGTCTTGCGGGCACCGCGCTTGGCAGTGGCCTTCTTGACGGTCCGCTTGGCAGTGGCCCTCTTCGTGGTGCGCTTGGCCGTTGCCTTCTTGGTCGTCCGCTTAGCGGTCGCCTTCTTGGCGGTGCGCTTCGCAGTCGACTTCTTTGCGGTCCGCTTGGCAGTGGCCCTCTTCGTGGTGCGCTTGGCCGTTGCCTTCTTGGTCGTCCGCTTAGCGGCAGCCTTCTTCGTGGTGCGCTTAGCTGCTGCCTTCTTGGTCGTCCGCTTAGCGGTCGCCTTCTTTGTCGTGCGCTTTGCCGTGGCCCGCTTAGCCGTGGAGCGCTTGGCGGCGGTCTTCTTCGCCCCGCGCTTCGCGGTCGATTTCTTCGCCGCGGCCTTTCTCGTCGTAGCCTTTTTCGCCACCACGCGATTCCTCCCTAGAGCTGGTCCGGCCCCGTCGCCGAACATGGCTAACGCAAACCCTGTCACCGTTAGCACGCGTGTGTGCGTTTTTAGCGTCTCAAGTGTTCCGCGTGTCGCGCATGCGTTCTGCGCGGATGTTGCGTTCGCGTACTGCGTTCTCATCTGTTCGACTGTCAAAATTCCACAGTGGACGCAACACAACACCGACCACTCCGCATGCAGCAATGCATGCGAGTCCGCCGGACACAAGTGACGTTCGCAGACTTGTGACCTGCGCAATTGCAGTACTTCGCACTTGTCCGAGCTGTGGACCGATCGAGTAGCTGAGCAGTTCCACACCCGCCATTCGACCGCGCACCTCGTCCGGAATTGTGAGGTCCCACATCAGTCCGCGGAACAGTCCGCTCACCATGTCTGCGGCCCCTGCGAATGCCAAAAAAATTAGTGCCCACCAGATGCCGGGAGCCAATCCAAAGGCGACAATCGACGCTCCCCACGCCATCGCGGCGAAGACAACGATGCGTCCGTGATGGTGCATATGGCTCGTCCAGCCGCTTGTCAACGTCGCTACCAACGAGCCGACAGCGGGTGCTGAGTACATGAAACCCAGCGCCCAGGTGGCGTGGAAATGACCGACGACGAATGGGTACAAGGCGTTCGGATAGGCGAACAGCATCGCGAAGATGTCGACCAGGTACGTGCCGAGCAGGTCCTTGCGACTTTTCGCGTAGTGGAGACCCTCGACTATTCGATGCCATGTCGTGTGGTCCTCGGGGTGCTCGTAGAGCGGGGGTACCCCGTGCATCAGCGCCAGACACACCAGCGACACGGCAAAGGTCGCAAGGTCGAAGATGTACGCCGAAGGAAAGCCGAGACCGGTGACGAGGAAACCGCCGAGTGCCGGCCCGATGATGAGACCGAAGTTCATCCGCAGGCTCGACAGCGCGCCGGCACCTGCGAGTTGGTGGGGTGGGACCAGTCGCGGCACCAGTGCGTCGAGGGACGGACGCTGCAGTCCATCGACCACGGCGAGCAACGCCGCTGCGACGTAGAGCACCCAGAGCTGCGGTTGCGGTAGCAGCGAGTTGACCAGCAGGCCGCCCGACAGGACCGCGAAGAGCATCTCGGTGAGAAAGACGACCTTGCGCCTGTCGTAACGATCCGCGATGGCTCCGCCATAGAGACCGAAAACGACTAACGGCACGATCTCGACCGCGCCGAGCAGACCCACCGCGAGGAACGAGTTGGTGAGCACCTTTGCCTGATACGGCAGCGCAACGAACGTCACCATCGAGCCGAGGAACGTCACCGTTCCGCCGATGAAGAGCAGGCGGAAGTCGCGCCCTGCGCGCAGGGGCGACACGTCGATACGGGCCTTGCGAAGGAAGTGTGTGAAGCGACTCATTCGATCGAGGCAGGTCCACTCACCGCGTCGATGAGTCGCGCCAACCGGTCGCGGAGCCCTCGCTTGGTTGATGCAGGAGTCAGCGCAGCCTCACCGGTCGCCAGCGAGACCAGGTGTTGAGCGGTGTCGAAGGACATGCCCGGAGCAACCAGCGCCTCGCCGGCGGCTACGGCTCGTTGGAGCTGCTCATCCGTCATCGTGGCGTCGGCGGGGATCGTGAGTGCCTCGTGGGCGAGTGACTCCAGCTCCGGGTCACCACTGTCGAGAGCGAGGATCGTCGCGCCGACCTTGCGCGCGTCGGCTACCCGTTCGAGTAATGACTCGGGAGCCTCGTCGGGCGCGACGACGAAGACTGCTTCGCCGCGCTGAGCTTGCTCAAGTCGTTCCAGCGAAACGGAAAGGTGCGGCGGCGCTCCTGCAGGAACCTGCCAACGTACGAGGGTCGGCGAAAGCTCCTCGATGCCGGTGAGTCGCGATTCGTCATCGAGGTGCGCGGCCAGGTGCCACGGCTCCTCCTGCGGTGTGCCTACGAGAAGCACCCCTCCGGCGTTCTTGGACACCCCGCGCAGCGCACGACCAAAGTCACGTGTGCGATCGACCCAGCCCGTCCCTTGCAGGATCTCGCGCAGAATCAGCGCGCGGGTGGAGTCCATGAACCCCATCGTGCCTGACGGGTCGCGTCGCTGGGAGGATCCACGCCATGGCCTCTACTGAAAACACTGGCGCTGAAACTGTCGACGCACCCGATGTCGGGTCGCTCGTTGTGGGCATTCTCGGCGGCACCGGTGATCAGGGTCGCGGCCTCGCGCTGCGTCTGGCGCTCGCCGGTCAACCCATCGTGATCGGCTCGCGGGACGCCGCCCGCGCTCAGTCGGCTGCAGCCGAGATCGGTCATGGTGTCGAAGGTATGGACAACGCGGGGTGTGCGACTGCGGCCGACGTAGTTGTTGTTGCTGTGCCGTGGGATGGGCATGCTGCCCTGCTCGAGTCGTTGCGGGGTGAGTTGATAGCGAAGGTTGTCATCGACTGCGTCAACCCGCTGGGCTTCGACAAGCAGGGCGCATTCGCGTTGCCTGTGGCCGAGGGGAGTGCGGCGCAACAGGCTGCGGCGCTGCTGCCCGAGAGCACTGTTGTGGCTGCGTTCCACCACTTGTCTGCGGTGCTCCTGCTGGATGAGTCCGTTGCTGCCCTCGACACCGATGTCATCGTGTTGGGCGAGGACCGGTCGGCGACCGATCTCGTCGCGGCCCTTGCTCAGCGCCTTCCGGGGGTGCGTGGCATCTACGGCGGTCGGCTGCGCAACGCGCACCAAGTCGAGGCGTTTACAGCGAACCTGATCTCGATGAACCGCCGCTACAAGGCACACGCTGGCGTGCGCCTCACCGACGTCTAGCGCTAGGCGGCCGGGCTACTGGTAGGAGTGCTCGTCATCGGGGTATGAGCGCGCTGACACGTCAGCCGCGTAATCGCGAGCGGCCTGCAGCAAGACGCCCCGCATGTCGGCGTACTGCTTGACGAAGCGCGGCGCGTGGGAGTTCATGCCCGCCATGTCCTGCCAAACGAGCACCTGGGCGTCGGTCACGTTTCCGGCACCGATGCCGATCGTCGGGACGCTGATCGCCCGCGTGACACGTTCGGCGAGGTCCATCGGCACCATCTCGAGGACGACTGCAAAAGCACCCGCATGCTCAAGCGCCTTCGCGTCCTCGATCAACTGCTCGCCGGACTCCCCGCGACCCTGCACGCGGTATCCACCGAACACGTTCAGTGACTGCGGCGTGAAGCCGAGGTGACCCATCACCGGGATGCCAGACGCGACCAAATGGTCGACCTGCGAAGCGACCCGTCGCCCGCCCTCGAACTTCACCGCATGCGCACCAGCCTTGATGAAGCGCACGGCTGTGTTCATGGCCTGCGACGCAGACTCCTCGTATGAGCCGAAGGGCAGATCCGCAACGACCATGGTCCGTGACGTCGAGGTGACCACCGCACGCACGAGTGGCAGCAGCTCGTCGACCGTCACCGGGATCGTCGTCTCGTAGCCGAGCACGTTGTTGCCAGCGGAATCGCCAACGAGCAATACCGGGATTCCGGCCTGATCGAAAATTGCGGCGGCGTACTGGTCATATGCGGTGAGCATCGGCCAGGCTTCGCCGCGGTCCTTGGCCGCTGCTAGGTCGCGGGTCGTCACGCGCCTCGTCGTCGGCCAGGCAGAGTCCTGCGCCTGCGTGTTCATGGTGTTCTCCGATCTCGAGGCGCGTTCGCGTCCCCGGACGTCATTCATCGTCGCACGTACTTCCTGGTAACCGCGAATGCTGCCCGAATTCGTGGTGAGGCCGCTGCATATCCTGACCAGGTGGATCCTGACCTCGTTCAACGCAGGCGCTGGCTGATTCTCGGCATCGTCGTCATCTGCCTGCTGGTGGTGGTCCTCGATACGACGATCCTCAACGTCGCTCTTCCCAGCATCAGCCGTGAACTCGGTGCGAGTCAGGGACAGCTGACCGGCGCGATCCTTTCCTACAGCGTGGTCTTCAGCAGCCTCCTCATCACCGGCGGCTTGCTGGGCGACCGTTACGGCCGACAAAAGGTCCTGATCGCGGGTCTCATCATCTTCGGCATCTTCTCGGCCCTGTGCGCAAAGGCTTCGACCCCCAACGAACTGATCGTGCTGCGTGGATTCATGGGCATCGGCGCGGCAATGGTGCCGCCGCAGACCCTCTCGATCGTCAGCGCGACCTTCAAGCCCAGCGAACGTGGGCGTGCGATCGGCATCTGGGCCGGCGCGACGGGCATCGCCATCGCGCTCGGCCCGATCACGGGTGGATTCCTGCTCGACCACTTCTGGTGGGGCAGCATCTTCTTGGTCAACGTGCCGTTTGTGATCGTCGGCGTCATCATGGTCGCGCTGTTCGTGCCTGACTCACGCGCGCCCGACACTCGGCGCATCGACCCGGTCGGCATCGTGCTGTCGATCGTTGGTCTCGGCGCGTTCGTCTTCGGAATCATCTACGCGGGTGACTATCGCGACTGGACGTCGTTCTGGTCGCTGGGAATGATGCTGATCGGTGTCGTCACGATCACCGCGTTCATCTTGTACGAAAAGCACAGCGACCATCCGTCGTTCGACGTGCGCGTTTTCGAAAGCCCGCGCTTCAGCGCGGCTTCTGTGGGCATGGCAATGGCGTTTCTCGCTCTTTTCGGCGTCACCTTTTTTCTGACCTTCTACTACCAGTTCGTTCGAGGGCTGAGTCCATTCCAAGCTGGCCTGATGGTCTTGCCGGTCGCAATCGGGCAGCTGATCTTCGCGCCGCAATCGCCGAAGCTAGTGGCGAAGATCGGGCCGAAGTTCACAATTGGCGGCGCGCTGGTGATCGTTGCCATCGCGTTTGTCGGATATCTCTTCATCGCTATCGACACGCCGTTGTGGTTCTTCGTCGTTGTGTTGGCCCTCACCGGATTTGGGTTGGCGAACATCATTGCTCCGGGCACAGAGTCGGTCGTGTCATCTTTGCCGCCCCGGATGATCGGAGTTGGTTCCGGGGTCAACAACACGACGCGTCAGATCGGTGGGGCCTTCGGCATCGCCCTGCTGGGCACAGTGCTCGAACTTGGGTACAGCAGCGCCATTCAGCCTTCGTTGTCCGGTCTGCCGCCGGATGTACAGGCCAAGGCATCTCGCTCGATCGGCGACACCTACGACGCGATCGGGCAGTACGCCCAGACCAACCCGATCAAGGGCGCGCAGGCATTCGTGCAGCTCGGCTGCCATGCGCCTAAGCCGGGCCAGCAGGGCTACGCGTTCTACCAAGCGGCAATCGCTGGCGGCCGGCAGGTGACCTTCCAATGCGAGACGGGAACCGCGCTGATCCACGGCATTCACTACGCCGCAATCGGCAGCATCATTGCCGCGCTCATCGGAGCAGTGGTCTGCTTCATCTACCTGCCGCGCCGCCCGGACGCGAAGGCGTACGAGACCGGACCTACGAGTGCTGGCGCTCCTGCCACGCGTTCGTAATCGGCAAGCGACGGTCTCGTCCGAACGCCCGCAGTGACAGCTTCGGACCCGGCGGGTACTGCCGCCGCTTGTACTCGGCGGCGTCGATCATTCGCAGGATGCGTTCGACGAGTGTGGAGTCGTAGCCGGCGCTGACCAGTTCTTCGGCGCCACGATCGTTCTCGACGTATTCGGTGAGGATCTCGTCGAGGACTTCGTAGTCTGGCAACGAGTCGGTGTCGAGCTGCCCGGGTCGGAGTTCGGCTGAGGGCGGTTTGGTGACGCTCGACTCGGGGATCGGGGCCGGTGCATCGAAGAGCCCGGCCACGCCATTGCGCCAACGCGCGAGTCGCCAGACCAACGTCTTGGGCAGGTCCTTGAGCGGCGCGAAGCCGCCAACAGCATCGCCGTACAGCGTCGTGTAGCCCACTGCTAGCTCGGACTTGTTTCCGGTCGCCAGGACAAGGTGACCCTCTTGATTCGACAGCCCCATCAACGTGGTGCCACGAACGCGGGCCTGCAGATTCTCCTCGGCCACGCCAGTCAGCCCGAGCTCTTCGAGGAAGGTCTTGACGATCGACTCGATCGGGATGCATCGGTAGCGCACTCCGGTTCGCGTCGCGAGGTCTTCCGCGTCAGCGATCGAGTGGTCCGACGAATACTGACTGGGCATCGAGACGCCATACACCGACTCGGGGCCGATCGCATCACACGCGATCGCGGCGGTCAGCGCGGAGTCGATTCCGCCGGAAAGACCGATCAGTACGGAGGAGAAGCCGTTCTTGTGCACGTAGTCGCGCACCCCGGTGACGATGGCGGTGTAGATCTCCTCCTCGTCACTGATCCGCGTCTCGATGTGCGACGAGCGCGGCTCAAACGTGGGCAACGGACCTTCGCCAACCGTCGGCATCTCGCGATCGGCGTCGGCGGCCGGGAGATCGAGGTCCACGACCAACAGGTGGTCTGAGAACTGCGGCGCCCTCGCCAGCACAGCGCCCTCAGCCGAGACGACGATCGAGTCACCATCAAAGACAAGTTCGTCCTGGGCTCCGGTCATGTTGACGTACGCGAGAGCGCAGCCTGCTTCACGCGCTCTGCGTGCGACCAGCTCGTGGCGAACGTCGTCCTTGTTCAGCTCGTAGGGCGAACCGTTGAGTACAAGCAGCAGACTTGCGCCCTCGTTCGCGATGTCAGCGACCGGGCCGCCGTCCTGCCATAGGTCCTCGCAGATCGCCAATGCGATGTCGACGCCGTGTACACGCACGTGAGTGGTGTCAGTGCCTGGCACGAAGTATCGGAACTCGTCGAAGACGCCATAGTTCGGCAGGTGGTGCTTCGAGTAGGTGGCAATGACTCCGCCGTTGTGGATCACGGCAGCGGCATTCTGCGGTGACCCGTGCGGTCTCCCCGGGGCACCGGCGAGGGGGTCTTCGTCGAGCCGGTCGAGGTAGCCGACCACGACGACCACGTCGCCAAGGCCGCGGCGACGTAGCTGAAGGGCCAACTTGCGCAATGTCGCCCGAGATGCGTCCACGAACGAGGTCCGCAGCGCCAAGTCCTCGATCGGATAGCCGGTCAGGAACATCTCGGGAAGCGCGACCACATGCGCGCCCGCGTCGGCGGCGGCGCGAGTCCACTCGACCACCTGGTCTGAATTGCCGGTCAGATCGCCCACAGTCGGATTTGCCTGGACGAGGGCCAAACGGATCTGCGGCACTCGCTCAGGATACCGAGCCACGGATGCGCCATCGGCCGCGTCGTAACGTGCAGGAAACACGGCAGAGGCAGACTGAGCGCATGGACAAGCAGACCGAGTTCGTGCTGCGCACACTTGAGGAACGCGACATCCGATTCGTTCGGCTGTGGTTCACCGACGTTCTGGGATTCCTCAAGTCGGTGGCCGTCGCGCCGGCCGAACTGGAAGCCGCATTTGCCGAGGGCATCGGCTTCGACGGCTCCGCCATCCAAGGTTTTGCGCGCGTCTACGAGTCGGACATGTTGGCCAAGCCGGATCCCTCGACCTTCCAGGTCCTCCCGTGGCGTGCCGAAGCGCCGGGCACCGCGCGGATGTTCTGCGACATCTTGATGCCCGACGGGGCACCGTCCTTCGCCGATCCCCGCCACGTGCTCAAGCGGACGCTGTCGCGCGCGGCCGAGCTTGGCTTCACCTTCTATACCCACCCGGAGATCGAGTTCTTTCTGCTTGAGGGCGACCCGCAGTCCGGTCAAGAGATGTCGCCGATCGATTCTGGCGGCTACTTCGACCACACGCCGCACGGCATGGGTCATGACTTCCGCCGTCAGGCGATCACGATGCTTGAGCAGATGGGCATCTCGGTTGAGTTCAGTCACCACGAGGGCGCGCCAGGTCAGAACGAGATCGACCTCCGATACGCGGACGCGCTGACGACGGCGGACAACATCATGACCTTCCGCCTGGTCGTGAAGGAAGTCGCACTCGAGCAAGGTGTGTACGCCACCTTCATGCCCAAGCCGTTCACTGAGTACGCGGGCTCGGGCATGCACACGCACTTGTCGCTCTTCGAGGGCGATCGCAACGCGTTCTATGAGCCCGGCGCTGACTACCAGTTGTCCAAGGTTGGTCGGTCGTTCATAGCCGGGCTGCTGCACCATGCGAGTGAGATCACGGCAGTCACGAACCAGTGGGTCAACTCCTACAAGCGACTCTCGGGCGGCGGTGAGGCTCCCGCCTATGTCTGCTGGGGGCACAACAACCGTTCGGCGCTGATCCGGGTGCCGATGTACAAGCCGAAGAAGGGTCAGTCGACGCGGATCGAGGTGCGGTCACTCGACGCCGCATGCAACCCGTATCTCGCGTTCGCCGTGCTCCTCGCCGCGGGGCTCAAGGGCATCGAGGAGGGATACGAGCTTCCGCCGGGTGCAGAGGACGACGTGTGGTCCCTTACCGAAAGCGAGCGCCGGGTGCTCGGCATCGAACCGCTGCCGCAGTCGCTGTCCGACGCGATCCGGATCATGGAACGCTCGGAACTGGTGGCCGAGACGCTGGGTGAGCACGTCTTCGACTTCTTCCTGCGCAACAAGCGCGCCGAGTGGGATGCCTACCGGTCGCAGGTGACGCCGTTCGAACTCAAGCGGTACCTCCCAGTGCTCTGATCGGTCGCTCTGACCCGTGCGGAGCCGTGGGTTCTGAGCCCGCGCTCGCTAGCGTGAGCGGGTGAGCGTCAGCGGCAGATCCTGGACCCGCGCGGGAGCGCTGATCCGGGCCGGCTTCGTTGGTTCTGCGCGGGCCGAGGCGCAGCTCGATTCGTTGGCTCTGGGTGACTCCGTCTCCGAGGAAGCTCTGGTCGATCTGCTGAGCGCCACTGCGGATCCAGATCTCGCCCTGACCGCGCTGTCCGATCTGCTGGCTGCAGTAGGGGATCGACCCAACGATCGCCGCGAGATCGTCGATCTGCTCGCAGGCGATGACGCGATGCGGCTGCTGCTCGTCCTCGGGGCGTCGCTCGAACTAGGCCGACATCTAGCCCGTCACCCGCACCAGTGGCGTGAGGTGATCACCCCAGCGCCCTCGAGTGCGGCCGCAACCACGGCCGAGTTGCTGCACGCGGTGGGTGCCACCCGCGGACCCGGTGGGCAGCCGACCGCTCGGGCCGGCACAGACGCTGAGCTTGATGCTCTACGAGTCGCCTATCGCGGAGTGCTGCTGCGAATCGTTGCCGCTGACCTATCTGACCAGAGCGATCTGGTCGAGACGGCGGGTGCCTTGGCCGATCTGGCCGAAGCGACGCTTGAGTCCGCTCTTGCTATTGGTCGGGCCGGGATTGGCGGGGACAGCGATGACGTGCGGCTCGCCGTTGTCGGGATGGGCAAGGCGGGCGGCCACGAACTCAACTACGTCAGCGATGTCGACGTGGTCTTCGTCGTCGAGCCGGTGGACGGTGTGTCAGAGGAACGAGCGGTCACGGTAGGAACTGCAGTCGCTACCGCCATGATGCGAGCCTGTTCGTCCACGACCGTCGAGGGTGCGATCTGGCCGGTCGATGCCGGTCTGCGGCCCGAAGGCAAGTCCGGTGCGCTCGTGCGCACGCTCGCCTCGCACGTCGCCTATTACGGGAAGTGGGCCAAGACCTGGGAGTTTCAGGCTCTGCTCAAGGCGCGCGCCATGGCCGGTGACCGCATGCTCGGGCAGGCGTATGTCGATGCCGTTCGGCCGATGGTCTGGCGTGCAGCGTCGAGTCCGGACTTCGTTGCGGACGTGCAGGCGATGCGGCGGCGGGTGGTGGACACGCTGCCTGCGAGCTCAGGCCGAACGAGAGATCAAACTCGGCCCTGGCGGGCTGCGAGACGTCGAGTTTGCCGTGCAGCTGCTGCAACTGGTGCACGGCCGCAGCGACGTACGGCTGCGCAGTGGCAACACGTTGCAAGCGCTTGAGGCGCTGTCCACGAATGGTTATGTAGCGCGAAGTGACGCCGCTGAGCTGGATCGGGCGTATCGGTTCCTTCGCCAACTGGAGCATCGGGTTCAGTTGTACCGCTTGCGACGCACACACGCCTTGCCAGAGGACGAAGCGGATTTGCGGCGGCTAGGGCGCTCTTTTGGAATGTTCGTCGACCCTGGTGCGGCCTTGACAAAGCACTGGAAGGAGCAGCGTCGCGAGGTTCGGCGGCTGCACGAGAAGCTCTTCTACCGGCCGTTGCTCGCCGCGGTCGCACGGCTGGCCCCCGACGAGGCGCGGCTGACGACGGAGGCGGCAAGTGAGCGACTGGAGGCCCTGGGCTACCGCGACCCTGGCAGTGCACTGCGTCATATCCAGGCGTTGACCTCGGGCGTCAACCGACGCACCGCGATCCAGCGAACCCTGCTGCCAGTGATGCTGGGGTGGTTCGCCGATTCGGCGGATCCGGACGCTGGCCTTTTCGGCTTTCGGCGCCTCAGCGAAGCACTCGGTGCCACGCCTTGGTTCTTGCGATTGCTCCGCGACGAGTCTGCTGCCGCCGAACGCCTTGCCAATCTGCTCGGCTCCAGCAGATACGTGACGGAACTCCTGCTACGGGCGCCGGAAGCCACGTCGCTCGTCGCCGATGACGAGGAACTCGTACCCCGTTCGCGCGAGGAACTCGTGCCCGAGATGTTGGCCGGCGTAATTCGCCACAACGATCCAACGTCGGCGATCGAGTCCGTGCGGGCGGTGCGCCGACGTGAACTGGTTCGCATCGCCATGGGCGACGTGCTGGGCATGCATGACGTCACCGTCGTGGGGGAGGCGCTCACCGACGCGGCCGACGCGACGGTGGTTGCCGCATTGGCGTTGGCGGAGAAGGCCATCACGGCCGAACGGCGAAGTCCGTTGCCCGTACGCATGCTGGTTGTGGCGATGGGTCGCTTCGGCGGGCGCGAGCTCGCGTACTCAAGCGACGCGGACGTGATGTTCGTCTACGAGCCGCTTCCCGGTGCAGAAGAAAGGGACGCGACCGACTCGGCCCACGATGTGGCCAACGAGATGCGGCGCTGGCTCGCGCTGCCAGGCCCGGATCTGCCGCTGCTGCTAGACGCCGACTTGCGCCCCGAGGGTCGCAACGGCCCGCTGGTGCGCTCTCTCGAGTCGTATCGCGCGTACTACGCGCGTTGGTCGGTGGTGTGGGAGTCGCAGGCGTTGGTGCGCGCGCGTGCGGTCGCTGGCGATGACGACCTCGGTTCCCGATTCGAGGCGATGGTTGCTCCGTTGCGTTGGCCATCCAACGGTTTGAGTCGTGAGGAAGTCACCGAGATCCGCCGGATCAAGGCGCGGGTCGAGGCCGAGCGGCTGCCGCGCGGCGCGGACCCGCACTTGCATACGAAGCTGGGGCGGGGTGGACTGGCCGACGTGGAGTGGACGGTGCAGCTGCTCCAGATGCAGCACGCTGGGCAGGTTCCGGAGCTGCGCACAACCGAGACGCTGCTCGCTCTGAGCGCCGCTGCTGAGGCTGGGTTGGTGTCGCAGGACGACACGAACACGCTGGCCGAGGCGTGGCGATGCGCGACCCGGGTGCGTAACGGGATCATGCTGGCTCGGGGTCGTCCGGGAGACATGGTTCCCACCGACCCGGACGAGCGCGCACGAGTTGCCCGACTTGTCGGATATCCTCCCGGCGACTCTGGACGGCTCGTCGAGGACTATCGGCGGATTACCAGGCGAGCGCGGGCGGTGGCCGAGAAGGTGTTCTACGGGTGAGCATGAACGCGGACCATGTGTCCTACCGCGGCCTGTTCGCCAACCGCGAGTTCAGTGCGCTTGTCGTTGCCTTTGTCACCAGCGGTGTCGGCGATCAGGTCGCCAGAGTCGCGATTGCACTTGCCGTCCTCGAGAACACCGACAGCGCGTTCTACGCGGTCATGGCGTTCGCCGTCTCGTATGTCCCGTCGATCTTCGGTGCGGCGCTGCTCGGCCCCTTGGCTGACCGGATGCCACGGCGCCGGCTCATGCTCGTGTGCGATCTGGCTCGAGCGGTCGCCATCGGTGTGCTCGCGTTCCTGCCGATCTCAACGACGTCGTTAGTCGTCATCTTTGGACTGCTCTTCATCACGGAGTTGTTCTCGCCACCTTTCGATGCGGCGTGGGCGGCGACTATGCCCGAGATCCTTAGGGACTCGCGTCAGTACATGGTCGGCTCCGGGCTCATCCGCACGCTGCACCTTGTGCTGCAGGTGCTCGGCCTGCTCGCCGGTGGCGTGGTGGTCGCGGTGCTGTCTGTGTCGTGGGCGCTCGCGTTGGACTCGGCGTCGTTCGTCTTGTCATTCTTGCTGATCCTGCTCTTCCTGCAGAAGCGCTCGGCCGCGATCGTCGGTGGCGAAGGGTTGCGCGGCTTCGTCCGTGACCTGCGTGAAGGTGCCGAAGACCTCGCGCATGAGCCTGCTCGTCGCATGCTTGTGCTGGTCGGTTGGGGTTCGGCGGTGGTGATTGTCGCGGCGCTGGCAGCTGGCTTGCCGTACGCCACTGAGGTCGGGCGCAGTGCTACCGAGGGCGCCTTGCTGATGGCAGCGGCTCTCGCGGGCTCGTCGATCTGCGCGATGGTCATGTCGGCATGGCCGCCGCTTCGACAAGTGGATGCCACGTTGCCGCTGATGGCCGGCTCGTGCCTACCGATGGTGGCGGTCGCGTTCAAACCGCCGTTCGGGCTGGCTGTGCTGCTGTGGTTCTTGTGCGGCTTGATGACCGGTTTCATCGTCCCGCTCGTTGGCAACGTCGCCTTGATGACCGCACCCGATCGACGGGGTCGAGTGATCGCGTTGGCAGGTGCGGGTTACAACGCCATTGTGGCCCTGGTGTTTCTCCTCACCGGCTATCTGGCTGATGTGAAGTCCGCGGCCTTCGCCGCATCTTTGGCCGGCACGGTTGGGCTCGTCATCGTCTTCGTCTCGGTGATCGCCTGGCCCACCGACGCCATGCATCGCGAACTGCGGGCGGCGCACGCGGCGCAGAATCTGCTCCTAAGCGAACCGGATGATCGAGGCGACGCCGAAGACGAGGCAGTAGACCGCAAACGGGGTGAGCGTGCGCGTTTTAACCCACCGGACGAGCAGGGTCGCGGCAAGCAAGGCGCCCAGGAACGCGGCGATGCTGCCGACCAGCACCTGGCCGCGGATCCCGTTGCCCAGACTGCCGAACAGGTCGGGCACCTTGATCAGCCCGGCAGCCAGAATCACTGGCGTCGCGAGCAGGAACGAGAATCGCACGGCTTCTTCGTGAGTGAGCCCACGCAGCAACCCAGCCACCATGGTGATGCCTGAGCGGGAGACACCCGCGAGCAGTGCGGCGCTTTGCGCGATACCGACGAAGACCGCCCCAGGAAGACTGACCTGCTGCGTAATGGCGACGTCGAGCGGGTCGCGTGTCGTGGGTGCGAGATCGTCGCCGTCCTGCTTGCTCAGGTCGACCTCGTGGTGCACGGGTGCGCGGCGACGCAAACGCTCGCCGAGCAGCAGGATCACACCGTTGAGAGTGAGGAAACACGCGGCCGCAAGTGGCTTTGCGAACACCACGCGCAGCGCGTGCTCGAAGGCCAGTCCGAGAATTCCGGCGGGGATGGTCGCAATGACAAGCAACCAGGCGAGGCGTTCGTAGGAGGTCTGGATGCGACGCCTTCCGATCGACGTGAAGAAACCGCCGATGATGCGCAGCCAGTCTTTCCAATAGAAGACCAGCAGGGCCAGCGCGGTCGCTACATGCAGCCCGACTATGAAGGCAAGGTACGGCGACTCGCCGCTTGACTCCTCCGTGACCAGGGTCTCCCATGAGCCGCCCAACCAGGCGGGGATCAAGACACTGTGGCCGAGGCTCGAGACGGGGAATAGTTCCGTAAGCCCCTGCATGATCCCGATGACGATCGCCTGCAGATACGTCAGAGAACTCACGAGCCATCCGTTCGTCAGGGCCGCTGCGGCACGCCAGACTAACCCGCTCGGCATACTTCCTTGGGTGAGCGAACCCCTTTCCCTGACGCGTGCCGAGGCGGTTGAGCGCGGTCGCTTGCTGCGCGTCGATTCCTATGCAATCGATCTGAATCTCACGAGCGGGGATCACTTCCGTTCTAGCAGCGCGGTGCGATTTACCTGCAACGAGGTGGGGGCAGCGACGTTCATCGAACTCGCCGCGGCGAGGCTGCACAGTGCGGTGCTCAATGGGATCGAGCTTCCCGCGGATTCCTTCCGAGATGGTCGCTTGGCCTTGTCCAACCTTCAAGCCGATAACGCACTGGTCGTCGTGGCCGACATGCCCTACACGAGCACTGGCGACGGCATGCACCGGTACGTCGACCCGATCGATGGCGAAACGTATGTCGGTGCCTACCTCGGTGTCGACCACGCGCAGCGGGTCTATGCGAACTTCGATCAACCCGACCTCAAGGCAACGCTCACGCTCGGTGTGACGGCACCACGCGGCTGGCGTGTAGTTAGCAACAGTCAGCCTGAGCGAATTGACGAGGGCAACGGGCGATGGGAGTTCGCTCCCACTCCAATGATGTCGACGTATCTGCTGGTGATGTTCGCCGGCCCGTTGCGTAGTGTGGTCACCGAGCACAACGGGCGGCGCTTTGCGTTGCACGCACGCCGATCATTGAGCCAATTTCTCGACGCCGAGGCGGCCGAGATCTTCGAGGTCACCTACGCGTGCTTCGACTACTACGCCGAGCTTTTCGACGAGCCGTACCCATGGGGCTCTTATGACCAGACGTTCGTACCCGAGCTCAACTGGGGTGCGCTCGAATCGCCCGGATGTGTGATCTTCAGTGACGACTTCGTGTTTCGTTCAGCAGTGACAGACACCGAGCGGGAGAGCCGCGCCAACGTCATCGCGCACGAGATGGCCCACATGTGGTTCGGCGATCTCGTCACGATGCGATGGTGGGACGACCTGTGGTTGAGCGAGGCATTCGCTGAGTACATGGGCGCGGAAGTCGCATCGGCGGCCACCAGATTCGCAGGCGCGTGGACGGCCTTCGCGATGGCGCGGGAGTCCTGGGGGTATGACTCGGATCAACGCACCTCAACCCACCCGGTAGCGCCCGCGGCCGGCCGACGTGACTGACACTGCGACCGCGCTGTCGAACTTCGACGGCATCTCCTACGCGAAGGGCGCTGCCTCGCTGCGTCAGCTCGCCACCTGGGTGGGGGAGCCGGCCTTTCGCGCGGGACTCAACGACTTCATCACTGGACATCGCTTTGGTGTTGCGGAACTGGCCGACCTGCTCGGCTCGTTGAGCCGTACCTCGGGGCTCGACGTCTTCGAGTGGGCACAGCGGTGGCTGCGGACCAGCGGCGTCGACACGCTGCTGGTGGAGCGCGACGCAAACGGTACGAGGCTTCGTCACGAAGGCACGCGTCCGCATCGGCTCGCGGTCGGTGTCTACGGCGCTGGCACTGGCACCGAGCGCGTGGAGCAACTAGGCGAAGTCCTCGTGGGCGTCGCGGCGGCCGAATCGGTCGCTGCAATCGACCTTGTGGGTGTAGATGTGCGTCGTGCGGACCTATTGCTACCCAACGATCGTGACCTGACTTTCGCAAAGGTTCGGCTCGACCCGAGTTCCTTGACGGCGCTCACCGAGCGGCTGGGGGCGCTTCCTGCGTCGTTGAGCCGAGCGGTTGGCTGGTCGTCGATGCGCGACCTCGTACGCGATGCTGAATGCGACCCGATGGTCTATGTCGATCTCGTCGCGCGACACCTGCCGACGGAGAACGAGACTGCGATAGTGCAGGGCGCCTTCGACTTCGCCAGACGATTCGTCGCTGATCGCTATCTGCTCCCGGCGAAACGGGACGCGGCGTACGCCCTGCTCGCCTCCACCGCCCGTGCACTGCTGAGCAAAACCATGTCGTCTCCCGCCTCCGACCTTCGTCTGATCGCGGTGCGCGAGCTGGTTGCCACCAGCGTCGAGGCAGATGCCGACGAGATCGAGTCCTGGTTGGCTGCCGGTGCGGTCCCTGGTGGGCCGACCCTGGACAGTGACCTGCGTTGGCGCGCGCTCCTGCGGCTTAGTGCGCTCGGTCGCGTCGAAGAGGATCGCATCGACGCCGAGGCGCAGCGTGATGTGAGTGGCAACGGACCGCAAGGTGCGGCTCGATGCACTGCAGCACGCCCCACCCTCGGCGCGAAGCAGCGCGCCTGGGAGGTCATGTTTGGGGACGGTGTGCAGAGTCGACTTGCCTCACCTGCGATTGTGCGCGCGAGCGCCGAAGGACTGTGGCAACCGGACCAGCGCGACTTGCTGAAACCGTTCGTGGATCGCTACTTCCCCGCGGCCGTCGAGGTCTCCGCGCGGAGAGGAGCCTCAATCGCAGTGGCGGTGGGACACTGGGGTTTCCCAGTGCATGACACCGATGAAGCGACGTTGGCCGCTGGCGTGCGGGCCCTAGAGACCCCCGACATCACGACACCGTTAAGGCGCCGCCTCGGCGATCACCTCGATGACCTGCGCCGCGCGCTACGTGTGCGCGCGAGTGCGCCTTCCTGACGTTGGCGCGGAGTGTCGAATCACGCATTTGGCACCATTCGTTGCCTACGCTCAGAAGCGCGATGTCTATACCGGAGCAGCCCGAGGTCATCCTCGACGCGCAGGACCTGGCAACCGGGGCGCGGGTACGTCGGCGCGCCATCGCTCAGTTGCTGGTCTGCGCCCTGCTGCTCGCGGTCATCTTCCTGTGGTTGCTTCCGCAGTTCATCAGCTACGCGGCGGTGTGGGACGCGATCACGTCGTTGCAACCCTGGCAGACCATGGTGCTGCTCGGTATTGGATTCGTTCTCATTGGGTTTACTGCGGCCATCTACACGTGCCTGATGCCGGGTCTCGGCTATTGGCCGGGAACCACTGCCTGGCTCGGCGCCACGACGGCATCGTTCGTCCTACCCCCGCCACTTGACATTCCAATCCGGTTCGCGGTGTACAAGCGACGCGGCATCGACGTGAAGACAACCGGTTCGGGTCTCGTGTTGAGTTGGATCTTCACCAGCGGCATCAAATTCGTACTGCCCGTTTTTGCACTTATCGCGCTCGCCTTGCGCGGTGAGGGCGGTCAGCATGTCGAGCTGTGGGCGCTCGTCGGATCGATCGCCGTCATGTGTGGCGCGGTCGTCATCTTCGTCGTGCTGCACGCGGAGGGACTGGCAGTCCGAATGAGCGAGAGCCTGGTGTCGCGCTACAACCGCTGGCTCGCGGGGCACTTCCATCTGCCGTACATCGTTGAGGTCGCGGACCACGTCAAGAACTTCCGCAGTCTGATGACTGGGACCTTGCGCACGTCGTGGCCGAGGGCGACGACATTCGGTTTGCTCACACAGCTGTTGACCTTCACGACGCTTGTGATCAGCCTCCGCTTTGTCGGCGTTGGCAGCGATGAGGTGGACCTTCAACTCGCCTGGGTGGCCTTCGCCGCAGGGATGCTGTTGAGCATGATCCCGATCCTGCCGGGTGGGCTGGGCGCGGTGGAACTCGCGTACGTGACGATCATGTCCGACGGCAACGAAGCCATTGCCAACGCGGTGGGCGCAGCCGCGTTCCTTTGCCGGATCTTCACGTGGTTGTTGCCCATCGTGCTGGGGATCTGGCCGCTGTTGCACCTGCGTCGCCCGACTGATGCCGACTCAGCGTTATCAACGAGTACCGCCTAGCGTCGTCGTTTCTAGGGCTCAGGCATCGCTCGTCTCACGCAGCGCGCGACTCGCTGTCCGTCCTACGTCCTCCAACGCTGGACCCGACGAGGACACCGGGCGCGCTTGCTCGCGAAGATGTGCCCGATCCCGCGCGACAGGCGGCGCGGGGTCAGACTCCGCACCATGGGTGAAGGCCTTCGCTCATTCGTTCTGTTGCGCCATCAGGTCCAGCATGCGCACCTGGGCGACGATCATCTTCTCGATCTCGCCTGGGTCGACCGACTCGTTGGACGCGTGAATTCGTGACAAGGCCAAGTCCTCAGCGCCCCAGAGGATGACGCCTGCTTGCGGCGCCGCCTTCTTGAGCGAGGCGATCAACGGAATCGATCCGCCGGAGCCGATCTGACCGGCCGGCTTGCCGAAGGCTTCCTCGAGCGCTTGCTCGGCCGCACGTACTGACGTGCCTTCCATCGAGACCGCGAACGGCTCGCCGACCTTGAACTTCTGCACATCGACTTGAACGTTCCATGGCGCGGCGGACCTGAGGTGATTCATCAGCAGCTCAAGCTCGTGGTCGCCGTCGGATCCCGGCACGACGCGCATTGAGATCTTTGCTGTGGCCTCGTGGATGAGGATGTTCGACGCCTCTGCGGTATTCGGCGCGTCGATGCCAATCACCGTTGCAGATGGCTTTGCCCACAGGCGAGACGCGACCGATCCGTCGCCAACGAGATCGACGCCATCGAGAACTCCCGCGCTCTCGCGGAACGAATCCTCGTCGAAGTCACCGCCGGTCCATTCGCCACTCGCCACTCCCGGGACGATGGTGTTGCCGTCGTCGTCGTGCAGGGTCGCCAAAATGCGGATGAGGGCGATCAACGCGTCTGGTGCTGCGCCGCCAAATAATCCCGAGTGCACCGGGTGGTCCAGCGCCTTGACCGTCACAGTGCACGCGACGTCGCCCCGCAGCGCGGTGGTCAGTGCAGGTTCGCCCACGGCAGCGTTGCCCATGTCGGCGATGACGAAGGCGTCGCACTGCACGAGTTCCGGATTGTTCTCAACGAACTCCTCGAGGTGACTGATCGTTTCCTCTTCGCCTTCGATTAAAAGCTTCACGCCAACGGGCAGCGAGCCTTCGAACGCCTTCAATGTCCCGGCGTGAATCACCAGGCCGGACTTGTCATCTGCTGCGCCACGTCCGTAGATCCGGCCATCTTCCTTCGTGGTCGCGGTCCAGGGATCGGTGTCCCAGCCCTGCTCGACCGGTGCAGGTTGCACGTCGTAGTGCGCGTACAGCAGGACGGTTGGTGCGTTCTCCGGACCAGGGATGTCCGCGTAGACAGCGGGGTAGCCACCAGGTACGTCGACGAGACGCACTCCGGTCGCACCTGCTCGCTCAAAGAGGTCGACGACGGCCGTGCCCATCGCATCAACGGGTTCTGACGGGAAGCCGGGGAATGCGACGGATTTGAGCGCCACGAGCTTATTCAGGTCGTCGAGCAGATCCGGCATCATCGCGGCGACCTTGCTCTGGGTCGTCTGTAGGTCCATTGCGCTGCCTCCGGGGAAGTGGTCGTGAGGATTCACCGGCTCGTCACTTTGGCCGGCGTGCGGTTCAGGCTTCGACGCCAAGTTCGGCCAGACGCTGGCCGGTATCGGTGCGTTTGGCGACTTGGAGTTTCGCGAGCACGGCCGAGACGTGGTGACCTACCGTCTTCTCCGAGAGGAAGAGACGCTCTGCGATCTCCGAGTTGCGCAGGCCACCGCGCATCATCATCGCGACCTCGAGCTCACGTGAAGTGAGCCCAGCTGGGTTCTGCTTCGTTGATCCGCGTGGCCCGCGCGGGATCGACACGACACCGAGTGCACGCAGGTTGCGGGTCGCGATGGCGAGCATCGGCCGGGCGCCCAAGGGTTCGAGTAAGGAGATCGCCTCGCGCAGTAGCAACTCGTCGTCGCTCTCGGCACGGCAGGCGGCGGCCTCGTAGATGTAGCCCTGCTGCTCCCACACCTTGGCCGCGCCCGCGAAGTCACCGCTCGCGAATAACGAGAAGGGTGGCGTCGCCGCGTCCGGCAGAGATTCAATCGCGCCGACGCGCAGCAGCCAGAGTCCCAGTTGGCTGATCCACTGATTGCTGCCCAGGCGTTGTGCCAACTCATACGCGGATTCGACTTCGCCGGGGATCTGGTCGAGTTCACCAGCTAGGAAATGCACCTCAGCGCGGGCCGCGGCGGTCGGCGCGAGGAACTGCAGCTCTCGAGTCCCAATGGACAGCTCCAGCGCCTGGTCGAGGGCATCCCATGCACCAGGCTCGCCACGGCGTGCCCGGATCATGCCCACGACCGTTAGAGCTTCGGTGCGGGTCGCGAGAGACAGCACCGGCATGCTGAGCAGTGTCGTTGCCTGCTCCAGGGTTTCGTCCCAGTTGCCTTGGTTGAACGACATGTCGATGCCCGACGCCATCAGGCAGTGTGCCGCGGCGTTCAAGTCGTGGTCGAGGCAGTACTCGACTCCGGCGTCGATGTACTTCGTGGCTTTCTCGATGTCGAGGGGACACATGGCGACGTACGTCAGGTTGGCCCACGCTCGCCCGGCCTCGTTCTCAAGGTTGTGCTCCAAAGAGATGGCCAGGCTCTCGAGGAGCAGACTCTCTCCGGCGGGATCTCCTCGTTGCACCCGCGCGACGCCGATCGTGTTCAGCGCGTCGGCAACGATGTGGTGTTCTCCCAACGATTGGGCCAACGCGAGGCCCTTGCCGGCGGCCTCGAGTGCGTCATCCCACTGGTCGGAGACCATCAGGAGCCCGCCCAGGTTCGCGTACGTGTAGGCAAGCTCGCGTCCCGGCGGTTGTGCCTCGAGCACCTCAATGGCCTGCGAGATCGCCTCGTCGGCCTCCAGGCGGCGCGCGTTCGAACGGTGGATTCGGGCGAGTTGGCGCAGGTTGTCTCCGAGTTCGAGTGGGCGGTTCATCTCGTGCAGTAACTCAATGGCCGCACTCGTGGCCGCAGACGCGTCGTCGAGCCGGTCGGTGAGGTAGCACTCGTAGGACAACTTCTGCAGTAGCTCGACCTTAGCAACGGCGTCGAGTGACCCGGCGAAGCGCCAGCCGCGCGCGTATTGATCAGCGGCTTCGCGATGCGATTTCAACCCTGCCGCGGCGTCACCTGCCGCGAGCGCAAATTCCAGCGCCGCGGCTGCATCACCGGCGCGCTCGGCGTGGTCGGCGAGCCTCGCTAACGGAGGTGGGTCCAACGGCAGCGAACGCAGCACGTCGAGCACTTCGGCATGCAACTCCGCGAGACGGCGTGGCGCAATCGAGTCGAGAACGGCTTGGCGAACGAGCTCGTGCCGGAACGCAAGGTTCGGCTCGATGGCCAGCAGCATTCCCTTGCCGATGCACTCGTCGACGGATGCGCCATCGACACCGTTTAGTGCCGTGATCAAGTCAGGCTCGACGCGCGTGCCGATGACGGCCGCCGCGCGCAGCGTGACCTGCGCTTCGGGACTCATGCGAGCGACTCGGCCCAGGATGGCGTCGGACACAGTCGCTGGGATCCCGGCGCCCGCGTCGGCGAGGAGTTCAGTGACAAAGAACGAGTTGCCACCCGTCTCCTCATGCAACCTCTGCGGATCAAGTCCGCTTCCGATGGCGAGCTGCTCGACCGCCGCTTGACTCAACGGCGGAACCGAGAGTCGCGCGACAGCTTCTCCGACACGAGATCTCCAAGAACGATTCGAAGCGTATGGGTGGGGTCGAGTTGCTCGTCGCGATAGGTCGCGATGACCAACACCTCGACAGTGCCGAGTCTCCGGCCGAGAAAGCGCAGAAAGTCCAGAGTCGCCACGTCGGCCCAGTGCACGTCCTCGAACACAACGACCGTGCCAGCGGGCTGTCGACGTAGCGCCAGCATCATCGTGTCGAAGGCCCGATCGCGATCGCCGGAGCGAAGGTCCTGCACGACGTCGTCTCCCAGTAGGGGAGCGATGTCGAACAGTGGACCCAACGGGCGCGGCGACGAAAGTGGGTCGCACGCCCCCCAGAGCACTGTCGCTGGTTCCTCGACCGTTGCCGCGAGCTGACGGATCAGTGCAGACTTGCCGACGCCCGCCTCACCAGCGACGAACGCGAACCGTCCGCCGCTGGTCTGCACTTCGGCGCGCATCGCGCTCAGGTCGCTGAGCGGCGCGTCTCGCTCGAGCAGTTCCACGGTCCGATCGTAGGGATGATGTCCAGATCGGCCACTGGGTTCGAGGTCATCGCGTTCAACGATGCGTAGTGCTGCGGATCCTCGGTTGGACACGATGGCTCTAGGCGGTGGCGAGGCTGCGGTTGCGGCCACGGCTGACGCGGTGTGCGACTTCGGCTAGCACAACGCCCACAACGATGGCGACTAGTGCGATGGCTGCGACGGCCCACACGCTGAGGCCGGTGGAGGTGCTCGTTGTGACAACCGCGTCGGTCGTGACGGGCGCTGCGGCTGACTGCGGGTCCGGGGCGGGAACGCTTGCGAAGGCTGCCCCGGCGGGGATGGCGATAAGGCCGATGAGGACGGTGAATAGGGCGGCGATTCGGGTGGCGATGGTGCGCATGGCGGATCTCCCTTTGCTCCGTGATCCGATCTCCCTGATCGGATATGAGCAACGTAGGTCGGCGCACGAGGGCCCTACATCGGTCGTAACCCCCCAGGTTTGGGTGTTCGTTCCCTAGGTTTCGTTGAGGGGCTTGGGGTTCTGCGATTGTGTCTCCCGAGTAACAGCCGGTGTAACGGTCCCTGGTGAACAGGCCTGTTGGTCCGGTAGGCCCGGCAGTACGTTGAGCGCACACCACCGGCCGAGAGGAGCCGTCATGCCGACCGTCATCGGGCACCACGACGTGAAGGACACCGACCACTGGCTTGCTTCGCCCAAGCGCGAAGAAGTTTTCGGACCGCTCGGTGTGACAAACATTCGCACCTTTGTGAATCCCCAGAACCGCACTCAGGTCGCGGTTCTCATGGACGTTGCCGACATGGATGCTCTTGTCGACGCAATGCAGACCCCGAAGATGGCCGAAGCCATGGACCACGATGGCGTGCTACCCGAGACGCTTGTGATTTTGGTTGAGGAGTAGAACAGCCGACCGTTCGGCGAGACAGACATGAATCCACCGCGGGCCTCGACTCCGAGGGGCCAACGACGCGCCCCGACGCGTTGGCCGTAGATTTCGAAGATGGCATTGGACTGGGAGCAAGTGATCATCGACGCCACAGATCCTGTGAGGTTGGGTCGGTGGTGGGCTGACGCGCTCGACTGGAGCGTGGTGAATGACTCGCCGGATGAGTTCGAAATACGTCCTACGCCGCAACGCGTGCCGGGACTGTTGTTCGTGCAGGCGAGCGAGGAGAAGTCCGCCAAGAACCGTTTGCATCTGGACTTTCGCCCCGACGACCAGGACGTTGAAGTCGCGCGTCTCCTGGACCTCGGCGCGCGGCATGTCGACATCGGTCAAGGCCAGCAATCCTGGGTCGTGCTCACAGATCCGGAGGGCAACGAGTTCTGTGTCCTGTCGACAAAGCACGGGTAGTCGCCACGGACAGCTTGTTGGGAGATTCAGTCGGCTCGCGAGCCTGACGGGTACACGCGCATGATTCCGACGTCGGACAACAAGGCACGAGCGGCGCGCGCCAGTTCAGCGAAAGAGTGCGCGAAGGTCCTTCAGCCGCTCGGGAACCAGCGCATACCAGGCCCAAGTACCACGCTTCTCGCGGCTGATTAGCCCTACGTCGACGAGCATCTTTAGGTGATGGCTCACCGTGGGCTGACTCAGGCCGAGTGGTTCGGTTAGGTCGCAGACGCACGCCTCACCTTTCGGCGCTGATCGGATCAAGGCGAGCAACTGGAGACGGGCAGGGTCGGCAACCGCTTTGACCAGGCTCGCCATCTGCTCGGCCGACGCGCGGTCGAGGGGCGCCTTTAACCCGTCCGAGCAGCATGCGGAAAGATCGATGAGGTCGAGCGTTGTCCGCGCCACGGGGCTCCATTCATTGACAGATATCGATGCATGCCGTTAGGTAGACATCGACAAACGTCAATCTATCACCGGAGGCAGCAGTGTCCCGTGTCCAGCTCGCACTGAACGTAAGTGACCTTGACGCGTCGATCGCCTTTTACTCGACACTGTTCGGGACCACGCCGCACAAACAGCGCCCCGGATACGCGAACTTTGAAGTCAGCGACCCGGCGCTCAAGCTCGTGCTGATCGAAACGGACGCTGCCACCCGAGGATCGGGCACCGTCGGTGCGCTCAATCATCTCGGCATCGAGGTCGAGCAAACGGCGCAGGTAGAGGAGTCACTCGCCCGCCTCGCTGATGCTGGGTTGGCAGTCGCACCCGAACGCGATGTGACGTGCTGCTACGCAACGCAGGACAAGGTCTGGCTGCACGATCCCGCTGGTGCACCGTGGGAGGTCTACGCCGTGACGGACGACAACCCGGCGAAATTCGCAACATCTGCGGCTGGTGACGGTCAGTGTTGCCAGTCAAGCGTCGAGGTCGAAGCGGCTACATGTTGCTGACCCTCACTCTGCCGCGCCGCCTGTTGGCCGAGTTCCTTGGCACGGCTGCATTGCTCGTCGTTGTGGTCGGGTCGGGCATCGCCGCGAGCCGGTTGACTGACGATCAGGCGCTCGTCTTGCTCGTCAACGCGGTCGTGACCGCCGCAGGCCTCGCCGCGATCGTTGCTGTCTTCGCGCCGTTGTCCGGGGCTCACCTAAACCCCGTGGTCTCGTTGACGGATTGGGCCGAGTCGCGCGTCCGAGGCCATGGCCTCTCAGGCCCCCACGTGGCGGCCTACGTCGCAGCGCAAGTGTGCGGCGCGGTTGCTGGCGCCATCCTCGCGAACGCGATGTTCTCGACTGCGACTCACTTGTCGACTCATCATCGAAGCAGCGCCGCGCTGTGGCTCTCGGAGGTCGTCGCGACGGCCGGGCTGGTGTTTCTCATCTTCACTCTGACACGCACGGGCCGCGGACGCATGGTGCCGGTGGCTGTCGGGGCTTACATCGGTGCGGCGTACTGGTGGTCGTCATCGACCTCGTTCGCCAACCCGGCCGCAACAATCGGCCGCGCTTTCACCAACACATACGCCGGAATCGCACCGTCCAGCGTGCCTGGCTTCGTGATGGCGCAACTGATTGGCACTGTTTTTGCGCTTGCCGGCCTGTATCTCCTCGTCCCCGGGAACGCCGCCTCGACAGGCACAGAGCCGGAACGGGTCGACGCCGCATGAACGAGCCTCGCATCCTGTTCGCCTGCCGCGCCAACGCTGGGCGATCCGTCGCGGCCAAGCTGCTTGCGCAGCGATACGGCGGCGGGCGCATCGAGGTCTACTCGGCCGGGTCGGAGCCAGGTGATCACGTTCATCCCGAGGTGGCGACGGTTCTGATTGAGCGCGGCCTCGATCCTTCGCACGAGACTCCGAGGCCATTCGACCCCGAGGCCACGTATGACGTGGTCGTCACGATGGGATGCGGCGAAACCTGTCCCGTCTACCTCGGCGCCCGATATGAAGACTGGCCCATCGATGACCCGAAAGGCCAAGACCCGTACACCGTTCGTAACATCATCGACGAGATCGACGTTCGAGTAAGAGCGCTGCTCGGCGAGTTAGGGGTTCCTGCCCAGGAGACGTGAGCGATCGAGCTGAAGTGTTGGCGTCTGGTCACGGCTTTTCGACCCGGGCCAACGCGAGCGTCGTGGCTTCTCGGGGCACGCTCGGTGCTAACTATCGACGCCGAGCTCGGCGAGCCGACGTCCGGTGTCGGTGCGTCGCGCCACTTGCAGCTTCGCCAGCACAGCCGACACGTGATGGTCGACTGTCTTCTCCGACAGGAAGAGTCGTTCGGCGATCTCGGAGTTGCGCAGTCCGCTGCGCATCAACTTGGCGACCTCAAACTCGCGCGCGGTCAGGCCGCCTGGGTTGTCCTTCGTGGTTCGTCGCGGTCCGCGCGGGATCGACACCACACCGAGCGCGCGCAAGTTGCGCGACGCGATCGCGAGCATCGGGCGCGCACCCAACGGTTCGAGAACGTTGATGGCTTCACGCAAGAGGGACTCGTCGTTGCTCTCTGCGCGACACGCAGCCGCCTGGTACACGACGCCCATGTCCTCCCACGCCTTCGCCGCGCCCAAGAAGTCTCCGGCCGCCTGCAGCGAGAAGGGAGGCGGCGCGGAATCGGGTAGTGACTCGATCGCTCCGGCGCGCAGCAGCCACAGCCCGAGCTGGCCCACCGATACCGAGATGCCGAGCCGCTTCGCGAGCTCGTATGCAGCTTCGACTTCCGCGGGGATGCGGTCGAGATCGCCGGCGAGGAAGTGCGCTTCGGCGCGTGCGGAAGCGATGGGTGCCAAGAACTGCAGCTCACCCGTGCCCTGCGCCAGATCCCGGGCCTGGTCGAGCGCGTCCCACACACCGGGCTCCCCGCGACGCGCGCGAATCGTGCCCAGCAGGTTCAGCGCGTTGGCACGAGTCGCCAGGGCGAGCACGGGCACGCCGAGCAGATTCGTTGCTTGCGCCAGCGCCTCGTCCCAATCGCCGCGATCGGACGTGATGCTCGCGAGATCGGCCCTCATGCTGTACGCCGACGAGTACAGGTCGTGGTCGAGGCAGTACTCGACTCCTTCGTTGATGTACTTCGTCGCCTTGTCGAGCTCGAATGCGTTTTGGGCGACGCTCGCGAGATTGGACCACGCGCGGCCTGCGTCGTCCTCGAGATTCAGTTCCAGGGACAGCGCAAGACTCTCCAGCAGTAAGTCCTCACCGGTCGGATCCCCAAGTCCCACCCGAGCGACGCCGATGCTGTTCAGGGCGTTGGCAACGATGTCCTGCGCGCCAAGACTCCGAGCCAAGTCCAGCCCCTTGGTGGCGAACTCGATCGCCTCGAGCCACTCGTCGGAGACCATGTGTAGCCCGCCGATGGTCGCGTAGGTGTAGGCGAGCTCGCGTCCGGGTGGCTGTGCCTCTAGCACCTCGAGCGACTGCGCCAACGCGATGTCTGCCTCCGTCCGTCGCGTCGCCCACCGGTGGATCCGGCCGAGCTGGCGCAGGTTGTCGCCGAGCTCGAGCGGGCTGTCCATCTCGCGCAGCAGGTCGATCGCCGTGGTCGTGGCCGCGCTCGCGTCATCGAGGCGGTCGGTCAGGTAGCACTCGTAGGACAGCTTCGTGAGCAGATCGACCTTGTCCCGCGCTGCGAGCCCGCTCGCGAAACGCCAGGCCCGTTCGTATTGGTAGGCGGCGTCGCGATGGGACTTCAGCGATGCGGCTGCATCTCCTGCGGCGATCGCGTACTCCAGCACGGCGTCCCGGTCACCAGCCGCTTGCGCGTGCTCTGCAAGTCGGGCCAACGGTCGTGGATCGAGCGCCAGCGTTCGCAGCACTTGGAGCACCTCGGCATGCAGCTCGACCAGTCGCCGTGGCGGGATCGCATCGAGCACTGCCTGCCGAACAAGCTCGTGTCGGAAGACGAGGTAGGGCGGGTTGTCGAGCAGCATCCCGGTGTCGACGCACTCGTCCAATTCGTCCGCATCCACCCCCTGGATTGCCGTGATGAGGGCAGGTTCGGTGCGTGTGCCGATGACCGCGGCGGCTCGCAGGGTGACCTGCGCCGGCGGACTCAGTCGGGCGACCCGTCCGAGAACCGCGTCGGACACCGTGGGCGGAATCTCGGAGCCACCATCAGTGATGAGTTCGGTGACGAAGAACGGGTTGCCACCGGTCTCTTCATGCAGCAGTCGCGCGTCAAGGCCAGAGCCCTCAGCCAGCTGACTGACCGCATCACTGCTGAGCAGCGGCACTCTAAGGCGCGCCACTGCTCGCTCAGGCACGAGGTCGCCGAGCACGATCCGCAACAGATGCTTTGCGTCAAGCTGGTCATCGCGGTAGGTGGCCACCACCAACACCGGGACGGTGTCGAGTCGTCGACCGAGGAAGCGCAGGAAGTCCAGCGTCGCAACGTCGGCCCAGTGCACGTCCTCGAAGACGACGACCGTGCCGGCCGGCGCTCGTTGAAAAGCGCGGATAAAGACGTCGAACGTGCGGTCGCGGTCCCCGGACCGCAGCTCGCGTTCCACGTCGTTGCCGAGCAGCGGCGCGATGTCGTGAAGCGGCCCGAACGGTCGCGGCGACGACAACGGGTCGCACGACCCCCACAGGACGGTGGCGGGTTCGTCGACGGTGTCTGCAAGCGCGCGAACCAAAGCGGACTTTCCGGCACCGGCCTCGCCTGAAACGAACGCAAAGTGTCCACGAGTGTTGGGTCCACCAGTGTTGGGTCCACCAGTGTTCGGCCCACTGCCGGTCTGCGCCTCTGTGCGCATGCTGGTCAGTGCTGCGAGCAGTTCGTCCCGCTCGAGCAGGTCCACGCGTCGAGCGTATTCACGGTGTCCAGAGTGCGGCGGCCCCGCTTCCAGACCATTGAAGTCAACGGCCTGGAGGGCGGGGCCTCGGCGAGGTGCCACGACGGATCATGCAGTGGCGAGGGTGTTGCGGCGACCGAAGCGGTGCACGGCCTCGGTGAGGGCGATGCCGACAACCACGGCAGCAAACGCGATCGCGACGATGGCCCAGCCGCTCATACCGGTGCTGGTCACGGTGTTGACGGTCGAGGTGGGCAGGTCGGTCGTTGATGCGCCGCTGAAGGTGTTCGGGTCGGGCGCCGGCACGCTCGCGAGGGCGATACCTGCGGGCAGTGCGACGAGGCCGGTGACGACGGCGAACAGAGCGGTGAGGCGGGTGGCGACTCGGCTGGCGATGGTGCTCATGGCGGCTCTCCTTTGTCCTTGCGTCGACCGATCTGGCCGATACGAGGAAGTTAGGTCGGCGCCCAAGGGGCCAACATCGGTGGCAACACCTCAGATTGGGGATCGCGCTCCCTAGATTTGGGCCGTGATCCGTGTCCTTGTTGCCTGCTACGCGCTGCTCGCCGCTGTGATCGTTGCGTCGATGACGATCGACATCGTCCTGATCGGCAACGGGACCTACGCGTCCGACTCCGCGCAGATAGGTGTCGCGGACGGTCTGTTCCGGTTCTTCAGCTACTTCACGATCCAGAGCAATCTGTTCGTGTTGGCGATGGTCGTGACGTTGATTCGAGTGGCCAATCGAGATGGCCGCGTCTGGCGAGTGGCACGGCTGGACTCGTTGATCGGAATTGTCATCACTGGCGTCGTCTATGCGGTTGTGCTTGCACCGCAGCAGCATTTGACCGGCTGGTCGCGCGTTGCGACGACTGGTCTGCACTACGTTTCGCCGATAGCGACAGTGTTGTTGTGGCTCGTCTTCGGTCCGCGACCGCGCATCGACTGGCGGACAGTTGCGTGGGCTTTCGTGTGGCCGGTCGCGTGGGTCGTCTACACATTCGTGCACGGCGCGATCACCGGCTGGTACCCGTACTCGTTCCTAGATGTCGTCGTGAAGGGCTACGCCGGATCCCTCGTCTACACCGCTGCCATCTTTGTGATTGCGTTGGTGCTGGCGCTGGCCCTCAAGGGGCTCGATCGCCTACCTGCGCTGGAGGTCTCCGATGCCAAGTCACGATGAGATCCGTGATTCGCAACGAGCTACGTGGGCGAGATTGTCGTCGGGATGGGACAAGTGGAACGCGGTCATCATGGATCAGATGCGGCCGGTGGGTTCGGCGATGATCGAAGCACTCGACGTTGCCGAAGATCAGCAGCATCTCGATATCGCGTGCGGTACTGGCGAGCCTGGGCTCAGCATCGCGCGGCTCGCGCCGCGAGGACATGTCGTGCTGACGGACCTGGCAGCTGAGATGCTCGAGGTCGCGGCGCGTACCGCCGAGTCGCAAGGGATCGCCAATGTCTCGACTCGCGTGTGCAGTGCTGATGATCTGCCTTTTGGGGACGAGTCCTTCGACAGTGTCTCGGTGCGCTTCGGCTACATGTTCTTCCCGGATCTTGCGGCCGCGACGGCCGAGTTCGTTCGCGTTCTTCGTCCCGGCGGGCGGCTGTGCGCGTCTGTGTGGGTCAAGCCGGATGAGAATCTGTGGACGGCGATTGTGTTGTCGGCCATTGCTGCCGAAGTGACGTTGGCGCAGCCGAATCCCGAGGCGCCGGGCATGTTTCGGTGCGCCGCACCCGGATACGTCTCGTCGTTGTATTCGATCGCTGGGCTGCGCGATGTCTCCGAATGGGATGTCGGGGTCGAGATCGTGACGGATTCACCCGAGCAGTACTGGGAGGTAATGAGCGAGCACGTCTCGCCGGTGGTCACTGCCTTGCGCGGCGTCGATTCCGCGACCCGCAACCGGATCGCTGCGGCTGCGATCGCCGAGGTCGCTGCCTACCAACGAGACGGGCAGGTGTACGTGCCAGGCAAGGCCCGCTGCATCGTTGGCACGAAATAGCGCCGCCGCGACGGTTTCGGCGAACAGTGATGCCCTAAGCCGACTTCCCGACAGAACCTGAGCGAGCTCCAGTTGGCTCGTGCCTTACTCGGGTGCAACCAGATGCTCGATACGCCGATCGGGAATGAGCCAGATCAAAGCGGCGCCGACGTAGAGAGCTAGCGATATCCAGGTAGCGACGAATGCCAAGGCCATCGCGGCCAAGTAGATGAACGGGGACAGGCGTCCTTTCCAGTTGTGTCCCAACGCAACGGCCAGCTGGGAGGATTGGCCGCCCTCCGCAGCGACTATTGCCTTCGAGAGAAGAAGGAATGCGAGCGCGGCCGCGAGCAGCACCACTCCATACAGGAAGACGGGAACCGCGCTCGTGTGGTGTGCACCCACCCACCCTGTTGCGAATGGAAACAACGACAGGGCGAACAACAGCACCAGATTCGCCCACATGATCGGCGCGGTCACGCGATGGCAGGTCTTGAGCAGGTGATGGTGATTGTTCCAGTAGATGCCGACGTACAGAAAGCTCACTGCGTAGGTCAGGAAGACCGGGAGCACGGGTCGTAATGCAGACCAATCGGAGCCGGCGGGCACCTTCAGGTCCAGCACCATGATGGTGATGATGATGGCCATGACGCCATCGCTAAATGCTTCGAGTCGCCCGCGATCCACGCGGGAACGATAACTTGCCGTCGCGCATTCATCGCTGATGGTGCTGGTCGCATTGGAGGGGGCGTTGCCCATCGGACTGATCGTTCTGGGCTTTGCGTCCCGATCTGCCCTTGACGCCTGCTGCGTTGAAACCTGAGATGAGAGGACGAGGACTCAAAACGGAGGTGCGCGATGTTCGACGTGGGCGAGAGGTTGCAGCAACTGGTGGCGGGGCACCTCGTGTGGGGCGAGCCGATCGAACGTGACGGCGTCACGGTCGTGCCCGCCAGCGTCGTGCGTGGCGGGGGTGGCGGCGGCGAGGGCGAGCAGCCTGCCTCTGATGGCGGACCGGGTGGTCGTCCGGCCGGCTCCGGAAGCGGCGGGGGAATGGGACTGGTCGCTCATCCCGCTGGCGCCTTGGTCGTCGACGGTCAGAACGTGCGCTGGGTGCCGGCGATCAACGTGAATCGCATCGTGCTCGGCGGTCAGTTAGTTGCCGTCGCTGCGCTTTTGGTGATCCGTCAGTTCGTCAAGGGCCGTCACCACCGGTAGGCGCCAACGCGTCGGCGATTGACCTAATCGCCTTCTGCAGATCACCCTCGTTGAGCGCTTCCTTCGGCAGCGTCAACGACAGTGTCAGCGATGACCCATCCGCATCGGACGCCACCAGCATCCGACCGTGGTAGTCGTCGCGCCTCGTTGATCCCCACTCGACGACGCGCTCTGGCCTATTGACGCGAAACCAGCCCTCTGCCTTGTGCGTGTTGCCGTTGATGCTGGAGCTGAGGATGACCCGGTCGCCGTCCGCGGGCTCAGCCGCAGTCATGCCTGGCACGTAGTTCGGGAGCTTCCGCACGTCGGACACGAATGCGAAGACTTCATCGGGAGCTGCGTCGATCGAGGCGGTGTGTTCATAGGTGGGCATGAGTGCTCCAACTCTCTTCGCTTCTGGCGTCCTGCGCTCTGGCGTTCCGCACGGCCAGTATTCGGTCGCTAGATGATGTTGCAGATGACGGTGACCCTCGTGATCGTGAATGATCGGATGACAGTGACGCCCGGCACAGGGCAGTCTTCGTTTCCAACCCCTCGGCTCTGACCGACCACCGCATAACTTCCCGGTGCCAAGTCAACGAAGAAGAAGCCGTTGGCGCCTACGGGCACCTTGATGGTTACGCCGTCACTCGTGATCTTGATGATCCCGGACAGCGGTTGGTTTGGTGTCCCTAACGCTCCGCCCACCCGGATCATTTGACCGCCCAATGTGCCCGTGGCCGGAATAGGGGAGGGGGTTGGCGTCGAGGTCCGTGCGCCGCATCCTGTGACAAGCGCGATCGGAAGCAATATCGCGGCGACCGCGAACCGTTTGATGTTTCGGTGCATCCCACCCCCTCCACACTTGGCCGATCATGCCCGACCCGGCGTTGCCGAATGCTGGTTATCGCGACAGACAACGAAGCGGCCCCAGGGAAGTCCCCGGAGCCGCTTCGGACAAACGTTCAGATCAGATGTCGTAGTAGAGCTCGAACTCGTGCGGGTGCGGGCGCAGCCGGATCGGGTCGATCTCCGTTGGTGCGCTTGTAGTCGATCCAGGTCTCGATCAGGTCGGGGGTGAAGACGTCGCCCTCGGTCAGGTAGTCGTGGTCGGCCTCGAGCGCGTCGAGCACCTGCGGGCAGCGAGCCCGGCACCTGCTGGATCGACGCGTGCTCGTCCGGCGGCAGCTCGTAGAGGTCCTTGTCGACCGGCTCCGGCGGCTCGATCTTGTTCTTGATGCCGTCGAGGCCGGCCATCAGCATCGCCGAGAACGCGAGGTACGGGTTGCGACGACGGGTCGGGCACGCGGAACTCGATCCGCTTGGCCTTCGGGTTGGTCCCCGTGACCGGGATGCGCACGCAGGCCGAGCGGTTGCGCGGCCGAGTAGACCAGGTTGACCGGCGCCTCGAAGCCCGGCACCAGCCGGTGGTAGGAGTTCACCGTCGGGTTGGTGAAGGCCAGCAGCGACGGCGCGTGGTTGAGCAGGCCGCCGATGTACCAGCGCGCGGTGTCCGACAGCCCGCCGTAGCCGAGCCTCGTCGTAGAACAGCGGCTCGCCGTCCTTCCAGAGCGACTGGTGGCAGTGCATGCCCGAACCGTTGTCACCGAACAGCGGCTTCGGCATGAAGGTCGCGGTCTTGCCGTGCGCCCAGGCGACGTTCTTCACGATGTACTTGAACGAGCATCACCTTGTCGGCCGACGTGCCAGCAGGTGTCGAAGCGGTAGTTGATCTCGGCCTGGCCGGCGGTGCCGACCTCGTGGTGCGCGCGCTCGACCTGCAGGCCGAGCTCGTCCAGCCGCAGGACGATCATGTCGTCGCGCAGGTCGGCGTAGTGGTCGACCGGCGGCGACCGGGAAGTAGCCACCCTTGTACGGCGTCTTGTAGCCGCGGTTGCCACCCTCCTCGACGCGGCCGGTGTTCCAGGCGGCCTCGATCGAGTCGATGTAGTAGTAGCCGGCGTTCTGCTTGGTCTCGAAGCGCACGTCGTCGAAGATGTAGAACTCGGCCTCGGGGCCGAAGAACGCGGTGTCGGCGATGCCGGTCGACTTCAGGTACGCCTCGGCCTTGGCCGCCACCTGGCGCGGGTCGCGGCTGTAGGGCTCGTCGGTGAACGGGTCGACGATGCGCAAGTTGATGTTGAGCGTCTTCGGCCTGCGGAACGGGTCGACGTAGGCCGTGGCCGAGGTCGGGGATCAGCTTCATGTCCGACTCGTGGATCGCCTGGAAGCCGCGGATCGACGACCCGTCGAACATCTGGCCGTCGGTGAAGAACTTCTGGTCGAACGGACTCGACCGGCACGTTGAAGTGCTGCATCACGCCGGGCAGGTCGCAGAACCGGACGTCGACGAACTTGCACGTCCTTGTCCTTGATGTACTTCAGGACCTCGTCGGCGTTCGTGAACATCCACCCTCCCTCGCAGCCGGCCTGGGCCGGGCTCTGGCGGCGGTGGCTCCCGCTCGAAGGTGAATCTAGGACTGCCCGATTACCCGACGGTGACCCGGGTGTTTCGGCCGTGTTACGTCTGACCTCAGAGCAACGATTAACCTCAAGGCGTGGCGCGAGAAGACCTTGGTTCCTGGCTGTCGGGGCCGACCGCTGCTCGCCCCCCGACCGACGAGGAGACCTACCGGGGCGAGCGCCTCGGGCTGCCGCAGGCCGGGGCAGGCTCGATCGCCAGTTTTGGCCGCCGCCTGGTCGCCTTGATCATCGACTGGATTGCCTCGGTATTCGTGGTTCGGGTCGCCTTGATCCATGAGACGTACGGCTCGCAGCGTTACTCGTTGGCCGTCCTTTTGGTCTTTGCTCTTGAGAACGTGTTGCTGATCGCGACCCTCGGCTCCAGTCTGGGGCAGCGGCTCCTGCACATGCGCGTCGTGCGACTCGACGGCCATCCAGCGCGCTTCATGCGGGCGCTCGGGCGGACGATCCTGCTGTGTCTGGTCGTGCCTGCAGTGATCTGGGACCGCGACAGCCGTGGCCTGCACGACCGCGCAGTCGCGACCGTCCTGGTCAACACCCGCTAGCGGCCACGTCACCCGCAACTTCGCCGACCGTCTGCCATCACCCTCGTCATCGCCGACAGTCGCCCTCTTACTCTGCTGACCGTCTGGCATTCCAGGCGCTATAGCGCCACTAATGCCAGACAGTTGCCCTCTTACTCCGCTAGCGGCGCTGAACGCGCTTGGGCATCGGGCCCTTCGGGATTGGCAGGTTGTTCTGCATCGATCCAAGCGCACGCATCCGGTAGTTCAGGTCGGTCACCTGCGCACCCTTGAGCTGGGTCTTCAGTCGAAGCATCTTGCGCTGCAACTTCGCGAGCGGCACCTGCCCTGACCCTTCGCCGACAGAGACCTCCGTGATCGGGATCTCCTCGGGCACAAAGCGCTGGTGACGACGCTTCTCGTTGGCCAACATGGTCGCCACCCGCGACTCGTCACCTTCGCCAACGAGAACCAGACCCGCTCGCCCGACCACCCGATGCACCAGGTCGCTCTGCTTGTTGACCGCGACCGCCGGCGTGACCGTCCAACCGCCGCGCATCGTCTCCATCACGGCCGCAGCAGCGCCAGGCTGTCCGGCGACGGATGCGTATGCGGCCTTCTGGGCGCGCCGCCCGAAGACTGCGAATGCCACTGTGAGGGCAATCAAGAAGCCGAGGATGCCGAGCCAGATCGGTTCCCCGATGATGAAGCCGATACCAAGAATCACGCCGAAGACGACGACAAAGATCCCGAGCAGGATCCAGGTGATCCGCGGATCCGCCTGCCGCGTCATGGTGAACGCTTCGCGGATCTGCTTGATGCGCCCGGTGCGCTTGGGCTTGGTGGTGGTGTCGGACTTGGCCATAGGACGCGAGCCTACTTGGGCTGAAGGATGTGCCGCTTAGACCCGAGCCCGCGCAGCCATCGCCTGCGCGTGCAGCCGACCAGCCCGATACGACGAACGAACGAGCGGACCTGACATCACCCCGAGGAAGCCGATCTCGGTCGCGGCTTGCGCCCAAGCGTCGAACTCGGCTGGGTCCACCCACCGGTCGATCGGGTGGTGGCGAGGCGACGGCCGCAGGTACTGCGTGATCGTGATGAGCTCGCAGCCGGCATCGTGCAGGTCCACCAACGCCTCGCGAATCTCCTCGTCCGTCTCACCCATCCCGAGGATGAGGTTGGACTTCGTGACCAGTCCCGCTTCGCGCGCCGAGGTGATCACGCTGAGCGAACGCTCGTAGGTGAACGCGGGTCGGATCGACTTGAAGATGCGCGGCACGGTCTCAAGGTTGTGCGCCAGTACTTGTGGCTCGGATGCGAAAACGGTCTCAAGTCGTTCGGGCATCGCGTTGAAGTCGGGAATGAGCAACTCGACGCCACACTCGGGCAGCAACTCGTGGATCGAGCGGACGGTCTCCGCGTAGAGCCAAGCTCCACCGTCGTTGAGGTCGTCGCGTGCGACCCCGGTGATGGTCGCGTAGCGCAGACCCATCGTCCGGACCGACTCAGCGACGCGGCGCGGCTCGTCGCGGTCGAGTTCATCGGGCTTGCCCGTCGCGATGTCACAGAAGTCGCAGCGGCGAGTGCATCGTTCACCGCCGATGAGGAAGGTCGCCTCGCGGTCGTCCCAGCATTCGTAGATGTTCGGGCACCCCGCCTCTTCGCACACGGTGTGCAGCCCTTCGCGTTGGACCAGCTCTTTCAGAGCCGTGTATTCGGGCCCTGTGCGCAGCCGGGTCTTGATCCACGCGGGCTTGCGCTCGATGGGCACCGATGCGTTGCGGACCTCGAGACGCAACATCCTGCGCCCGTCGGGTGCAACGCTCACGACATCCCCTCACGCTGTCTCGAGCCGTCAAGCCGAAGCACTAAACGACGGCTCAAGCGTACGCCGCGTTCGAAGCCGCCTCCGACTCCGCGCGGTACTCCTCGTGCTCCCTTAAGACCAGCCGGACGTAGGCGCAGGCCAGTGCTCCGAGGATCCCGATCACGCCGAGGATCACGGTCTGCACGATCAACGACGAGGTGATCGTGTCGAAGTGCGCTTTCAGCAAAGAGGCCTCGAACGCATCGTCCGTCGTGCCGGGGACAGAGGCATGCATCGCGATGACCGCAACCACGGTCAATGCAGCCCCGATCGCGAGGTCGATGCCGACCACAGCCCCGACTCTGAACCGTCGTCGCGAGAGGTAGATCCCGCCCGCTATCGCCGCAATCCCGAGTAGCAAGAACGCCCACCAGAACGCATCGAATATGTGCAGCAACGTGTGGTGATTCGCCGTCGACTCGTTCGAGGTGACGATGAGGGGCGAAACGTCGATCGGGTAGCCGGTCATGAAGCCATAGCCATGTGCCACGACAGCCGCGGCCAACGCCTTGTTCAGCGAACCGAGGTCGAGGGTGAAGGTGGTGGTCGTGTTGTCTCCGGAGGCTGCAGGTGTCTGCCCATCGACGTAGGCCTGCTGTTGCGACTGAAGGGTCGCCTCGGCGTTGTTCCACGCCTGCGTGTACGCACTCGACGCAATGACCGAGTTGACGACTTCGGTGATGACTTGACTCTGGTTAGGAGTTAAGGACGACGCAGCGAGCGGTGGGTCTTGTTTGGCGGCGAAGTCTTGAGCCGCCTGGGTCACCTGCGCATTGACGTCACGGACAAGTTGGGGTCGGACCACGGCGAGCACTTGGTCGCTTCGACCCAACGACGATGTTGCCTTGACGTACGCCGACTTGGCGTCGAGTCGGAAGTGCTGCCACGTCGCGACGTTTGCTACCAGGATCAATCCGACGCCGAGCAAAGCCAACGCCATCGCGCCGCGTTGCTTCCATCGATCGCCTGATGTCTCTACTGGTGGTTTGGGCGCGCCACCCCGACGCTTGGACAGACTGTGGCTGCAGGTAGCGCGGAGGCGGGGGTGGTGGCACCCCGAAGACGTTGCTCACGCCGTTGTGCTCAGGCTGCCGCGTGGATGCCGTTTACGTGCTCCACTTCCTGCGCATGCAGATGCTCGGCCAACTCGTACTCGATGATCGGCAACACGTCTTCTACGTGCACCTTGCGGTCGAGTTCCCATGTAAGTGACGTGACGCCAGCATCGCGGATGCCGCAGGGCACGATCCGGTCATACGCCTCGAGGTCACAGTCGCAGTTGAGTGCGAAGCCGTGCATGGTCACCCCGCGTCGTACTCGTACGCCGATGGCGGCGACCTTCCGGTCTGGGCCGCGGTGGTCGCTCATCACCCATACGCCGCTGCGGCCGTCGATCCGTGTGGTCTTCAGACCAAGTTGAGCGCACGTCTGCATGAGCACCGATTCGAGCATGCGCACGTGCGCGACCACATCGACGGCTGGTTCAACTTCACGATCGGGTAGCCGACCAGTTGCCCGGGGCCATGCCAGGTGATCTTGCCGCCGCGGTCGACGTCGATGACCTCGGTGCCGTCGAAGGTCGCTCCGACGGCTCGGTGCGTCGACCCGCGGTGTAGACGCTCTGGTGCTCTAGCAGCAGGACGGTGTCGGGGATCGCCCCATCGGCCCGCAGTTCGAGTAGCCGACGCTGCTCGTCCCAGGCATCGAGATAGGGGACAGCCGCAGGACCAAGTCCGGCACGGCGCAGGACAAGGTCGGTCACGGTGCAAGGGTAGGACTCGTTCGCCTGTGGATGTAGCGCAACGGGCAGGACGAATGAGAGTCACCCTGTCCCGGTGTCCAGCCTTCTCCGACCCGCACTGCATCGCACGGCGCCGAACACGCCGTCACCCGATGGGCCTCGCCATCGCGCGGACCGGCGTCCGACCAGAGGGCGACCGCACGCGGTTCGGCGTCCGATCAGACTGCGACAGCGCTCGGCCGGCCTGAGCCGTGCGATCTTGCTCCTCGCGGCTGATCGGCTCACTTGTGGTCGGCGCCGCCCATCTCGGGGTCGCGTGGGTGGCGCACGAGTCGCGCCCCGGAGTCGTTGCGCGTTGATCAGACGACGGTGGCGATGACCGAGGCAATATCGGGGTGATGGAACTCGAAGCTGGAGGCGAGCAGCTTCTTGGGGATGACCCGCTGACCGCCGAGCACGTCGCTGGACAGCTCGCCGAGGCCGATCCGCATGGCGAATCCGGGCACGGTGGCGAAGGACGGCCTGTGCATGGCGTGCGCCAGCGTGCGAGTGACCACCTCGTTGGTCACCGGGTGCGGCGCGGTCAGATTCACCGGACCAGCAAGTGATTCCATCTCAAGGCAGTAGGCGATCGCGCGCACCTCGTCGTCGAGGGAGATGAACGACCAGTACTGCTGACCGTTTCCGAGCTTTCCGCCGAGGCCGAGTCTGAAGAGCGGCAGCATCCGACCCAGCGCGCCACCGTCGCGGGCCATGACGAGACCGCTGCGAGCGGTGACTACGCGAATCCCGACGTCACTTGCCGGCTTCGTTGCCTCTTCCCAGTTCTCGACGACCTCCACGAGGAAGCCATCGCCGCGACCCGAGGACTCGTCGAGCACCTCGTCGCCGCGGTCGCCGTAGTAGCCGACTGCAGACGCCGAAACCAGAACTTTGGGCAGCGGCTCCATCGCGGCCAACGACTTGGCGAGCAGGCCGGTCGAATCCAGTCGGCTCTGCCGGATCTGGGCCTTGTAGGACGAAGTCCAACGATGGGCCCCGATGCCCACGCCTGCCAGATTCACCGCGGCATCGACAACCCCGAGGGGCCCCATCTGGCCGGTCGCGGGGTTCCAGGCGATCTCGTCACGAGACGCAGCGGCGCGACGGACCAGTCGGACAACCTCGTGCCCCTGGCCGCGCAGGTGCGCGACCAGGGGAGTACCGATCAGGCCGGACGAGCCAGTGATGACGATGCGCACACGGCCATCGTCACCCGGTTATCGAGCTGCGGCCACTTGAGATTCGAGCAGCGACTTCAATTCGGCCATCACCTGCGGCCAGCCGTGCGAGATCGAGCCGAGCACGACTCCCGTCGGACCGAAGCCGCTCTGGACGACGGTCAGCTTGGTTCGCGTGTCCTGCTGCTCAAGCTCGAAGGACACGGTCGAGCGTGGTTCCTTCGCGGCTTCGTCTGCGAACTCGGGTGGCAGGCCCACGGCGGAGATGTACTCGTGCGTCATCGTCGGCCAGGTGTAGGCGATGCGCGTGTACGGCGAGTACTCAGTGACGATCATCTGTGGGTCGTCGATGGTTACGCCCACTTGGCTGAAGGTGTAGGGGGAGCCCACCTTCCAATCCGATGCAATTTCGACGCCGTTCCAGTACTCCCTGGTGAACGTGGGATCGGTCAGTGCCTTGAACACCAACTCGGCTGGCGCCTTGATGTACGTCGTGTAGACGAAGTCATTTGTCGTGTTGGCGTTGGCGATATCGGGGACGGCTGTGTTGGTCATCGCTGTGCTCTCCAATGCGGTCTTGAGGTCAGCGAGGGCAGCTAGTCGACGCCGGTCGTACTGCGTGATCCAGCGATCAGAGATCGCATTGATCGGTTCGGCGTTGAGGTAGTGAAGCTTCTCCCGGCCGCGGCGCATCGTCGTGACGAGATTGGCGGCCTCGAGTACCGCCAGGTGCTTCGTCACTGACTGCCGTGTCATGTCGAGCGCGACGCTGAGCTCTAGGAGGCTCTGCCCGTTGCGCTCATTGAGCCGGTCCAGCAGCAGCCGGCGGGTCGGGTCGGCTAGCGCCTTGAAGACCTCGTCGTCCATTGCCTGCCCTCTCGAAAGGCAACCTTTTGGTTGCCCATATGGGAGGTTAGGCAACTCAACGGTTGCCTGTCAAGCAGATTGGACGGTCACGCTCACTGCTTGGGCAATCAGATGCCGAGTTCGGCCTCGAAGTCGCCATCCTCGAGGCGTGACTTCACGGAGCCGAGGAAGCGCGCAGCGTCGGCCCCGTCGACCAGCCGGTGGTCGTACGTCAGCGCCAGGTACACGATCGAGCGCACCGCGATCGACTCGCGGTTGAACTCGTCGAGCACCACAGTCGGACGCTTCACAACGGCGCCGGTGCCGAGGATCGCGACCTGGGGCTGGTTGATGATCGGGGTATCAAAGAGGGCGCCGCGGCTTCCGGTGTTGGTCAACGTGAACGTGCCGCCGCTGAGTTCGTCCGGAGTGATGCCGTTGTCGCGTGTGCGGTCGGCAAGGTCTGCGATCTTCTTCGCAAGGCCCGCAACACTGAGGTCGCCAGCTTCACGAATTACCGGCACCAGCAGACCTCGTTCAGTGTCCACGGCCACACCGAGGTTCTCGATGTCGTAGTAGGTGACGGTGCCTGCCTCGGTGTCGATGGTCGCGTTGACGTTCGGATGCGTCTTGAGCGCCTCAAGCGCCGCCTTCGCGAAGAATGGCAGGAACGACAGCTTCACGCCCTCACGCGCCTCGAAGTCCTTCTTGGCGCGGTCGCGAAGAACTGCAACCTTCGTCACGTCGACCTCGACCACGGTGGTGAGCTGAGCAGAAACGTGCAGCGACTCGACCATCCGCTCGGCGATGACCTTGCGCAGCCGCGAGAGCTTCTCGGTCTTGCCGCGCAACGGGGACGGGACCCCAGCAGCCGGTGACGCGGACGCAGGCGATGCTGCACGACTCGACGGTGAGCCAGCGGCCGGTGCCGAGCCACTTGACTTCGCGGCCTCAACCGCGTCGAGGACGTCTTGCTTGCGGATGCGACCGCCGACGCCTGTGCCCGCAACGGTGCCGAGGTCGATGGAGTTCTGCGCGGCGAGCTTGCGGACCAGTGGGGTCACGTAGATGTCGGCCGGCAATGAGCCAGTGCTTGTCGCCGCAGGTGCGTCCACGATTGCGGCTGCCGGTGCCGGGATCGGCCTCGGTGCGCTGACAGGCGGGGTGGCAGGCGGGGTGGCAGGCGCCGGAGGCAGCGGGCTGGGCGCCGCGGCTGCGGGTGCGGTTGCTGGTGCTGCCGGTGCTTGGGCGGGCGCTGGGGCAGGTGCAGAACCCCCGGCTCCGATCACGCCGAGCGTGCCGCCGACCTCGATGGTGGTGTCCTCGGGTGCGTCGATGCTCAGCAGCACACCTGCGACCGGGGCCGGAATCTCGGTGTCGACCTTGTCCGTCGAGACCTCGAGCAGGGCCTCGTCGGCTGCCACGACGTCCCCCACGTTCTTGAGCCAGCGGGTCACGGTGCCCTCGGTCACGCTCTCACCGAAGGCGGGCAAGACGACGGCGGTCTGCTCACCGGATGCCGCGGCTGCAGATGCCCCATACGGCGTGGTCTCAGCTGGCGTGGTCTCAGCGGCGTGGCTCAGCGGCGTGGTCTCAGCTGGCGTGAACTCTGCTTGCGTGGACTCAGGCACCGTGGACTCACCCGGAGGAGCCGATGTTGGCGCGGCAGTAACGGGTTCCGGTTGCGGAGGGGCCTGGACTGCGCGCTCTGCCTCGGCCGGCGGGGCTGGTGGGGTGGCCGCGGGTTCAGGGGCCGCAGGCGCTGCCGCGTTGTTCGTTGCCTCCGACGCCTCTCCGATCACAGCTAGCTCAGCGCCGACCTCGACGACCGCGTCCTCATCGACCGTGATGCTCAGCAGTACGCCCGCTGCTGGCGAGGGGATCTCGGTGTCGACCTTGTCGGTCGAGACCTCGAGCAACGGCTCGTCAGCCGCGACTGTGTCGCCGACCTTCTTCAGCCAACGCGTGACCGTGCCCTCGGTGACGCTCTCGCCGAGGGCGGGCATCGTGACGGAGACCGACATTGGTGGTGCGCTCCTTTGGGTCAGCGTGTGGTCTGCGTTGTTCGTTGATCAGCCGTGCGCGTGCAGCGGCTTGCCCGCGAGTGCGAGGTGCGCCTCGCCCACTGCTTCGGACAACGTCGGATGCGGGTGGATGAGACTTGCGACATCGTCGGCGTGAGCTTCCCAGTTGTAGATGAGTTGGCCCTCGGCCAGCAGCTCGCCGACGCGGCTGCCGACCATATGAATCCCGAGCACCGGCCCGTTCTTCAGCGCAACGAGCTTCACTGCGCCCGCGGTCTTAAGGATCTGAGCCTTGCCGTTGCCGGCCAAGTCGTAGGTGAGGGTGACGACCTCGTCGCCGTAGCGCTCGCGGGCGGCCGGCTCGGTGATCCCGACCGACGCGACCTCGGGCTCGCTGTACGTGATGCGCGGAATGCCGTCGTAGTCGATCGGCGTCACCGATAGCCCGGCGCTCGCGCTCGGCCACCAAGATGCCTTCGGCAAAGCCGAGATGCGCAAGCTGAAGGGTCGGGATCAGGTCGCCGACCGCTGAAATCGTCGGGATGTTGGTGCGCAGGTATTCGTCAACGATGACGAACCCGCGGTCCATCGTCAGGCCGACCTCTTCGAAGCCCAGGTCGCTGGAAACCGGACCGCGGCCTACGGCGACGAGCATCAACTCGGCCTCGATCGTCTCGCCGCTCTCCAGCGAGACGCGCACGCCCTTGTCTGTCGTCTCCACCCCACTGAATCGCACGCCGGTCTTGAAGCCGATGCCGCGCTTGCGGAATGCGCGCTCGAGCAACTTGGAGTTGGCTTCGTCCTCAAGGGGCACGAGGTGCGGGAGCGCCTCGACGATCGTCACGTCCGCACCGAAGGACTTCCAGACGCTCGCGAACTCGACGCCGATCACGCCGCCACCGAGCACGACTGCCGACTGCGGCACGTGGTCGAGGGTGAGCGCGTGGTCGCTGGTGATCACTCGTTCGCCGTCGATCTCCAGGCCAGGCAACGAACGCGGAGCAGAGCCGGTGGCCAACACGACGTGCCGGCCCTCGTAGCGGGTGCCGTCGACCTCGACCGCGGTCGGTGACACCAGGCGGCCACTGCCTTCGACGAATGTGATGCCGCGGCTCTTCACCAGGCCTTGCAGGCCCTTGTAAAGCCGGGCGACAACGCCGTCCTTGTACTCGTTGACGGCAGGCATATCGATGCCTTGCAACGACGCGTTGACGCCGAACTGCTCGGACTCGCGCACTGAGTCGGCGATCTCGCCGGCGTGCAGCAGCGCCTTCGTCGGGATGCAGCCGATGTGCAGGCAGGTCCCGCCGAGCTTGTTCTTCTCGATCAGCACGACGCTCTTGCCGAGTTCCGCCGCGCGCAGGGCGCAGGCGTAGCCGCCGCTGCCGCCGCCGAGGATCACCAGATCGAACAGGTTGTCGCCGTCTGCCACGTGCATCTCCTCGTCGTGCCCGGGTCATCGGGTGCGGGTGGCCCGACCGGCGGGACTGGTTTCTCTCGGTGGCCATCCTGTCACTTCCGTTGGGCGCTCTGGTGCCCGAGTTGTCAGCCCGATCTGGGGGCGGTCGTCTACCGTTGGCCAGCGAGCCGATGGACGGGCTCAGAAGTGTCCGAGCGGAGGAGAGTTGGATGGGGCTGTTTCGGCGACGCAAGTCGTCTGGCCCGGCCTCCCAGGACCGCACGGCCGACAAGACCGATCGCAAGCACCTCGAGGACTTCGTCAACTCGCACCGTGGGGTCGAGGCCTTCGTTGAGCCGCGGACTGCGGTGACTGAGACCACCGTGGTGCTGGTGGCCACCGATGGCGAGTGGACCCGTCGGCGGGTTCCGGATCCGGCGACCCTGCACTCGTGGGCCAACTCGTTGGGCATTCCCTCATACGACGCGGGCGTCGTGGGCTATCCGCAGCGGATGCGCGACTACAACGCGCGCATAGCGGCCGAGCGCAAGCGGCGGCTCAACGACATCGGTCGCGTGGACGGCACACCTGACACCGAAGGGCAGGCGGGCTAAGCGATGCCGATGACGCAGATGCAGATCGACGGCTGGGGTGGCCCCGATGCCTTTCACTTGGTCGAGCTCGACTTCCCAGTACCGGGTGCCGGGGAGCTGCTGATCGAAGTGAGGGCGGCCGGCCTCAACCCGGTCGACTACAAGGTGCGCAGCGGTTTGTATGCGGCGGCGATGGACTCGGTCTTCCCGCTCGTCCTCGGGCGCGACTTCTCCGGTGTCATCTCAGCGGTCGGCGCTGGCCGGGAAGAGTGGTCGGTCGGCGACGAGGTGTCCGGGTCACTGCGCTTCGAACCCAGGACGGGCACGTACTCGACGCATTTGGTAGTGGCCGACGCCGCCCTTGCTGCAAAGCCGACGGACGTGCCGTTTGTCGAGGCCGCAGCGCTTCCCATCGTTGGGATGACGGCCTGGCAGGCGCTCTTCGGTCTCGGTGATCTGCAGTCAGGTCAACGAGTGCTCGTTCACGCCGGTGCTGGTGGGGTCGGGCACATGGCCGTGCAGCTCGCGCATCGTGCGGGCGCGTACGTGGTGACCACGTGCTCGGCAGGCAATGCTGATTTTGTGCGAGATCTCGGCGCCGACGAGGTGGTCGACTACAACGCTGCGGCCTTTGACGAGGTGATCAGCGACATCGACTTGGTGCTCGATACCCAGGGTGGGGATGTCTTGCAGCGGTCGTTCGCCGTGGTCAAAGACGGGGGGTGCCTGGTCACGATCGTTCGCGGCGGATTCGAGAATCCCGCAGCATCGCGTGATGTGCGCGACGAGCTGCTCGTGATGCAACCAGACGCTGACCTGCTCACCGAGCTGCTCGACCTCGTTGACACCGGTCAACTGCGGGTAGAGGTGCAGCGCGAGTTCCCGTTGCCAGAGGTCGGCGATGCGCATCGCGTCCTTGAGACCGGGCACGTGCGCGGCAAGTTGGCCCTGGTCAACTCCTAGCCGCCTGCCCCGCGCACAGTGCCTTGCGACGAGCAATGAGCGCTTCGGATAGCAAAGAGAACGAGCTAGAAGAGCGAGGCGTCGGGCAGGCCGCCGAGTTCGCCAAGGGAGACACGTCGGGCGACCTCGACCAGCGTTCGCACCGGTTCGCCAGTACCGCCCTTAGGCGTGTAGCCGTACGGATCACCCTGGTTGAAGGCCGGCCCGGCCACATCGAGGTGGGCCCAACGAATCCCTTCACCGACGAAGTCCTCGAGGAACGAACCGGCCACGAGCATGCCGCCGTATCGCTCGCCCATGTTCTGGGTGTCAGCGATGGGCGAGCTCAGGCTCTTGTGCAGCTCGTCGAGCAGCGGCATCGGCCAGAGTCCGTCCCCGACTTCGTTCGCGACACCTGCGATCGAGTCGCGGATCTCGTCATCGTTGGACATCACGGCACCGGTACGAGCGCCAAGTGCCACCAGTTGTGCACCGGTGAGCGTCGCCACGTCGATGATGAGGTCCGGCTCATCTGCGGAGACCGCGACGAGCGCGTCGGCCATCACGAGGCGACCCTCCGCGTCGGTGTTGAGCACCTCTACGGTGTGCCCGCCATAGATGGTGATCACGTCGCCCGGTCGTTGCGCCGAGCCCGATGGCATGTTCTCCGCCAACGCGGCGTAGGTCGTCACGTCGATGGGCAGCCGCAGCCGTGCGATCGCGACGGTGGCGGCGATGACCGCGGCTGCGCCACCCATGTCGCACTTCATCCAGTCCATCGCGCCGGGTGCCTTAAGCGACAAACCGCCGGAGTCGAACGTGATCCCCTTGCCGACCAGTCCCAGGTGACGCGAGGAACGTGCGGGGCGATAGGTCATTCGGACCATGCGCGGGGGATTGACCGAACCCATGCCGACCGCCATCGTCCCGCCGTAACCGCCGCGGGTCAGCGCCTTCTCATCGAGCACCTCTACCTCGACCGATGTGCCCCTGGCGGCAGCCACAGCCGCCTCGGCCAGTTCCTTCGGATGCAAGGCGGACGGTGGGGTGTTCACGAGGTCGCGCGTCGAATTCGACAGCGCGCCCAATCGTCTTGATTCGACGGATTGCGGCGCCGAGCTCGCGGTCGTAGGTCAGTCGGGTGCAGATCGTGATCGTGCGTACCGGCTCGCGTTTGGCCGAAGCGGTCATCGCGCGAAAGCGATTGAACGCGTACGCGCCCAGCAATGCGCCTTCGGCGACTGCTGCGGCTGACTCGACGTCATCGGCGGGCAACGCATAAGCGATGCTCGTGGTGCCCATCCGGTTGCGCGCAGCAGCACCTGCCGCGCGTCGGAGCACTTCGGGATCGACGTGGCGCTCGCGTGCGCCCAGACCCACTGCCACAACAACTGGGGCACGCACGGCACCGAACGACGCCAGCGTCACGACCTCGCCCGCGTCACCGGTGGCCCCCAGGTCCCGGAGCGCCCGGATCAGCTTCTTCTCGAAGGCAAGATCGACGTCGGCCGCGCCATCAGCAAGGGTGAGGCCTCGGGCCGCCGAGAACATGCCGATCACGAGCGCGTCCGCGCGTTCGCGGCTGGGGGCAGTGGACGAGACGTTCAACGTGGCCGACATGCTTCGTGATGCTAGTAGCGTCGCGAGCGTGGACCACCCAGCAGGCTCGCAGCATCAGACCCCGTTGCACGAGCGGCATGTCGCGCTCGGCGCCAAGATGGCCGACTTCAGCGGCTGGGACATGCCGATCGAGTACGCAGGCGGGGGAGTAGCGCGCGAGCACACCGCAGTCCGAGAGTCGGTTGGCGTCTTCGACGTCTCGCATCTAGGCAAGGCGAGTGTCCGCGGGGTCGGCGCTCGCGGCTTGGTCAACGCAGCACTGACCAACGATCTGGACAAGGTGCAGCCTGGTGCTGCGCAGTACTCGATGTGCTGCGACTCGGAGAGTGGCGGAGTCGTCGACGACCTCATCGTCTATCTGCGTGGCGACGACGATGTCTTCCTCGTGCCAAACGCTGCCAACAACGCGGAGGTCGTGCGGCGTTTGTCTGCTGCTTCGGGCTCGGACCTGACTGTCACGAACGAGCACGAGGTCTTCGGTGTCATCGCAGTGCAGGGGCCTCGGTCGGCTGCGGTACTCGATGTCCTCGGGCTGCCGAACGATCACGACTACATGTCGTTTGTCGACAGTGATTGGCGCGGAATCGCGCTAACCGTTTGTCGTAGCGGATACACCGGCGAGCATGGCTACGAGCTCGTCGTCCCGTGGGATGCGACCGTCGAGGTGTGGGATGCGTTGCTGGGCCCGGGAATCGAATGGGATGTGCGTGCATGTGGACTTGGTTCGCGCGACACGTTGCGCACCGAGATGGGTTACCCCCTGCATGGTCACGAGCTTTCACTTGACATCACGCCGGTGCAGGCACGCGCTGGCTGGGCGGTCGGATGGGACAAGCCGACCTTCTGGGGCAAGGACGCGTTGCTCGCGGAGCGGACTCGTGGGCCGTCTCGAGTGCTGCGGGCACTGCGTGCGCAGCAGCGCGCGATCCCGCGCCCGCACATGGCTGTGACGGCGACCGATGGCGCGCCGCTTGGGGAAGTGACCAGCGGCACCTTCTCGCCGACCCTTGGTCAGGGGATCGCGTTGGCTCTGGTCGATCCTGCGGTCAAGGTCGGTGATGAGGTGCTCGTCGATGTACGCGGCAAGCCCGCGCCTTTCGCTGTCGTCGCGACTCCCATGGTCGCCTCGCACGTTCGCTGATGGTTGCTCTCCTCGCTTGTGACATGAACGGACACGAAAAGTGGCGACGCATCGAAGGCCGCGCGTCGGCCGGCTCGCCGCAACAGCACGAGCAACGGACCCCCGACCGCCAGCAGGATCACCGCGTCGCCCACAGCTCGCGGCAGGTCGAAGCCAAGCGAGGTGAGCACGAAGAGTGCGAGGAAGTGATGCAGGTTCGTGGCGATAGCACCACCCGGCACATACGAGATGGTGGTGCCGATGCCCGTGGCCCACGGCCAGAACCACAGGTCCAGGATCAGGCCGAAGGCTAGGCCTGCGGCGGCGCCATATGTGGCGAGTAGGACTACCTCGCGCCGACCGCGCATCCGCGGCAGGCAGCCCGCACCGAAGCCGATCCAAGCCGCGCCGAGCACCTGGTAGGGCAGCCACGGCCCGACTCCGCCGGTGAGCAACGCACTGGCGAACATCGATACCGCACCGACCACGAAGCCGAAGCCGCGACCGAAGACGCGACCGGCGAGCACGATCACGACAAACATCGGCTGAAAGCCGGTGACCCCACCGCTCAGTGGCCGCAGCGCGGTGGCCACGGCGGCGAGCACGCCGAGCAGAGCGATGGCCTTCGCGTCGATCCCGCCTTCGATCACCTCGGCGACCAGGATCGTCACCAGGAAGAGCATCAAGACCGCAAAGAGCCATGGGGCTTCTGACCCGTGCTGCGAGTCCCCGCGTGCGCGGACCACGAACGGCCAGCAGAACGACGCGATCCCGATCAGCGTGACGAGTGCAAGCGAGGTGGCCGATCGCCAGCGCCACGCGATGACTCGCATCGGCTTCTCGCCGCGCGTCGCGGCCGCGGTTTCGGTGCTCATGCCGACGATCCAACGAGGTCGAGCCCGCGCATGACATCGGCAACCGTGAGCAGCCGCAACGGCGCCATGACCTTTGCGGTCTGCGCGGCGAACATCGGCGATGCGAGCATCGCATCCACGGTCGAGGAATCGCTCACCACTTCGCCGTCTGCCAACATCACGGTCCGGTCGGCAACCTCCGCGGCCACCTCGACATCGTGCGTTGCGATGACGACTGCATGTCCTTCTTCGGCAAGCCGGCGCAGTGTGTCGATCAGGCGCCGTTTGGCTGTGTAGTCGAGCCCGCGGGTGGGTTCATCGAGCAGCACGAGATTGGGCCCTCGCACCAACACGACGGCCAGTGCGAGTGCGAGCCGTTGTCCCGCCGACAAGTCACGGGGGTTGGAGTTTGGGTCGATCCCGGGCGCAAACGAATCCAGTAGGCCGAACGCTGATCCGGCATCGACCTCGGCATCACGGTCGGCGTCCGCGCACTCGTCGGCGACGGTCATCGAATACAGCAGGTCCGACGCGTCCTGCGGCACGAGCCCGACGTGAGTTACGAGGTCGGCAGCACGAAGGCTCGTGGGATCGTGCCCGTCGACCCGAACGCTGCCCCGCGTGACCTTGGCCAGCCCAACGAAGGTTTGCAGCAGCGTCGACTTACCGGCGCCGTTGCGTCCCATCAGTGCGACGGTCTCGCCCGCGCGCAGTTCGAGGCTGACCCCGCGCAACGCAGGCCGCGGGCCGTAGCGCACAGCTAGGCGCTGCGTTGACGCGACAACCGCACCGGTCCCCACGCGGGTTGTCTCGAGATGGGCAGCAGCGACTGATGCGAGTTGATCGCGGGTGCCCACCGCCTCGCGTCGGGCATCGCGAACCGACAGTGGCAACGGCGACCAGCCCAGCGCGCGTCCCAGCTCGACGACTGGGGGAGCCACCGGCGCGTCGGCCATCATCGTCACCGGCTCGCCGATGCGCACCCGCCCTCCGCGAATGACCGCAACTCGGTCCGCGTACTGCACGACTCGTTCGAGCCGGTGCTCGGCGAGGACCACGGTCACGTTGAGGTCGTGGACGAGTCGCTGAAGCGTGCTCAGCACGTCCTCGGCCGCGCCGGGGTCCAAAGCCGAGGTCGGCTCGTCGAGGACGAGGATCCGTGGATGCGCCGTTAGCGCCGCACCGATCGCGACGCGCTGTCGCTCACCACCTGAAAGGGACAGCAACGCGCGATCCCGCTTGTCGGCCAGGCTGATGAGATCGAGGGTCTCTTCGACGCGTCGCCGCATCACGTCGCCGCCGAGTCCGAGGGACTCCATCGTGTAGGCAAGCTCGTCTTCCACGGTGTCAGTGACGAAGCCGTCGCGAGGGTCCTGCATCACAAAGCCCACAACATCGGCGAGATCGCGCGGCTTATGCGTGCGAGTGTCGCGGCCATCGACCGTGACGCGACCGGCAAGCGTCCCGCCAGTGAAGTGAGGGACCAGACCATTGATAGCCCGCAGGAACGTGGTCTTTCCGGATCCGGTCGATCCCACGACGAGCACGAGTTCGCCCTCGTTGATCGTCAGATCCACGTCGGTGAGCGCGGCTGCGAGAGCCTCGTCGTACGTCACCGTGACGTGTTCGAAGCCGATCATGAGTCCGCTCCACGTGGGCTCTGCGGTTCAACCGCCGCCGCGGGTGCGACCCAGGCAGGCAGGGCCGCGACGAGGATGGCGAGCAGGCAGCCCACAGTCGCGCTCGGCCACCCAGGTGGTGACACCGGAGCGATCATCGCAATCGGATTCGTGATGCTGACCGCGATCAGCACGGCTGCCGGGATCAGTCCGCTCGCAGTGACGATCCACTCGCGCGCGGCCCACGGATCGGGTCGGTAGGTCGAACGAGCGACTGATGTGCGACTCACTGCAAAGCCAACCGCGGCAAGGCAGCAGCCGACCACGACGCCCACCCACGACCACGGCCCGGCCGCCTCGTCGAGAATTCCGAACAGGCCGATGCACACGCCGATGAGCCCGACGATGACCAGGACTCCGCTCATTCGTTGGCGTCGCGGTGTTGATCCGATCCGACGGCCGTAGCCGCGCGCATCCATCGATGCAGCCACGGCCAGCGAACGATCCAGTGCGCCGGCCAGCACCGGAATCGCGGCGAAGGCGACCGATCGCAGACCGCGCGAGTCGTGACCGCGAAGTCGTCGAGCGGTCCTGACCCGTTGGACGTCACTCACGAGCTCTGGTGCCACGCTCATCGTGACGACGAGCGCGACTCCGACTTCGTACAACGCGGCCGGGATGCTCCGCAGCATCCGTCGCGGCGATGCGAGTGAGTTGGCCGCACCAACGCACGCGAAGATCGTCAGCAATTGCAGGCCGTCGTAGAGAGCGGTGAGTACCTCTGGTGCGGTCACGGCACCGCCGATGCGCACGCCGGCAGCCCACGACGGGAGCGGGATGTGCGGCACGGTGACGAGGACATAGCCCGGTTCGGAGATCCCGAACAGCATCTGAAACACGACGCGAACGACGAGGACGGCGACACCGAGCTTGAGGAACGCACCGAACGAGCGCGACCAAGGTGCGTTACCTCGTCGGGACACGACAACGAGCGTCAACACCGCGAGCATGAGTCCGAGCAGCAACGGATTCGTGGTGCGACTCGCCGCGACGAGCAGCCCCAACGCCCAGACCCACCAGGCACCTGCGTGCAAAGTACGTCGCCGCAACGACGCGGACGCGCTTACGCGCACGCGCCTTGACGTCAGAGTGGTGACCGTCATCTCAGTCGCCGTACCGCAACCACTGCCGCGGCCCCGCCGACCGCGGCGATCGCGACCAGACCGGTGAGCAGTCCGGCTGATCCGCCACCGCTCGATGATGGCGACGGATTGCCGATAGCGAGCGCAACCGATCCGCCACCGGATGCTGAGGGTGACGGCGAGGCAACCGGGGTGGTGGTGATCGTTGATGAGTTGTTGTCAGCAGTCAGGGCGCTGCCCGGTGCGTTACCCGCGGTGCTTGTCCCTTCCGAACCGCTGGTGCCGCCTTGCAGCGAAGCGTCAACGGAACTGTGTGCAATCGAGCCAACCGACGCGGTGTTGGGCGACCCGGTAGGCGTGCCCGCGTCATGTGTGGCAGTGGACGAGGGACTCGGGGTCGGATCGTCGACGAAGCCGCCGCAGCCGACGCTTGGATAGCCATCGATGCCGCAGACGAAGCCAGTCTTGGAACCGGTGCCGTAACGCACCTGCTGGGCTGGGGCCGCGGCCAATATGTCTAGCCCGTTCGGTTCGGTCGAAGCATCGAGCACCTTGCAGACCGCGAACGGACTGACGGCCGGGGCGATGCTGTGCGCTGGCCTGTCCGCCGCGACGCCCTGGTCGACGACTACTGCGACTCGGATCTGGCCCGCGCCAGCCGCCACCGAGCCGCACGCCTGCGCGAAAGCGGTGGACGGTGTCGTCCTTGGATGCACGCCCGCCGAGCTGTCCGGCGACACGGCGAACCGCCAACCCTCGACATCGCCGTCAGTGACTCGGTAGCCGCCGGCCCCGGACGATGAGTACGACCAGGTCGAGGTGCTCGATGTGCCGTGCCAATACGACCAATAGACGTAGCCGGTGGCCTGTGCGCTGGTGGCGGGCAGCACGACGCTGGCCACCAGACCCACCGCGGCAGCAGTGAGAGAGGTGGCCAGCAGACGAGTGCGCGCGATGCTCACGGCTCCTTGCGAATCCGAGCGACAACCAGCAATGCGCCACCGATGAGCAGGAAAATCACGGCAACGATTCCGACGATGTCGCTGTCGGATAGCCCGCCGGTGTCGGGCAATGTCGAGCCACTCGCGTCAGCGGCCCGTCGTCGCCGCCACGCTGGTTGACGTGGCGGGATTCGCGGATGCGGACGGTGTCGGCGATGTGGTGGCGGCCGCCTGGGTGATGGTTGCCTCAAGGCGGGCAACCAAGTTGCTGGCGACAAGCGGCTGTACTGCCACCGTTGCGTGCGCAGAGAATGCGGTGACATCTCCACCCATCGCGTGCACCGCGAGGATCGTGTAGGCCAACGATCCCGGCAGATCGGCTCCGTTGTCATCCACGGTGTATGCGGCGAGATTCGTCTGCAGACTGCGCAACGCGGCCTCAGCCTGACTCAACCCGTGGTCCGCAGCCACGAGCGCGATGATCGTTTGCGCGGTGGTGCCCCAGTCCGGACCTGATCCGTAGTCGCTGGGCACGTATCCGGGACCAGCGTCGATGCGTCGTGCCAGCCAGCCTGCTGCTGCATCTGCGGACTGTTCGGTGGTCAGCGACTCTGCAGGGCAGGTCATCGTTGGCACGTCATCTGCCGGAGTCGACGGCGCCACGGCGAACGTGCTTCCGGTCAGACCAAGCAGGCCCTGCGCGGTGCCCATGCTGTTGGTCGACCCTCCGGCCTGGTAGGCCAGCGCGCCGCGGTCAGTTGTGTCGGCGGCGCAGGTCAGTTGCAGCGTCTTCAAGGCGTCGAGCGCATCGTTTCCGCCCGTCGTCACGGTCGCGGGGTCGATGCCGGCTGCAACCATGGCTCCGACGGCGAGGCCGGTCGAGTTGGCGTCCGAGTCAGCCCCGACGTAGTAGCCGAAGCCACCGTCGGAATTCTGGAAGGTCTTCAGGTCCGCGATCCCCTTCGAAACCGCGCTCGACTGCCCACCTACGGCCGCGAGTCCTTCGATCGCGAGGGCGGTGCTGTTCGAGTCGGGACCGGAGTAGGTCGCAGGATCGGATGCGGGACAGGCGACGGACAGGTCCGTGCGTGCCGACTGCCAACCGCCGTCACTGCACTGCTGGTCGACGAGCCAGGTGACTGCGGTCGGGTCCGGGACTGCGCCAGCCGCGTGCAACGCGAGCAACGACAGTCCCTGCCGGTACGCGCCGTCGTAGGTCGGGTCTTGAACGCCGTAGAGCCCGATCCGCCACGCGGGCGCGGGAGCGGTCGTTGCCGCATGTGCAGAGAGTGGGGCCGCGACGAGCGATATGCCCGCGGCGACGAGTGCTGCCGACGCCGCAATAGTCGCGCGGGTGCGGGTAGTGAGTGACATGCGTGCCTTTCGCGAGAGCGGTTCGCGACGGCGACCGGGCCTACCCGTGCAAGAACCCCCGGCACTGCTGTGCGCGGGGGCTGGCTCGGGTGTGTGACCCGGGCTCCGCCCCGTTTACCTCGACGGACGATGGAGCCGCTCGCGTTCGCCAGGCGCTCCGGCTCGTTGGCTCGTCATGACGACTCGACAACTCACGGTTGCGGGACAGCGCCGGAATTGCACCGGCTTCCCCTGGAACTCGAACGCGTATGCAGTTATTACGTGCCGTTAGCCTCTCATTGCGGCAATCGGCACGTCAAAGGACTTAGCCGCTGACTCGATCCATGACTCGATAGGGAGCGCGCGCGTGGAGTGGTTCTGGCGATACGAGGACGAGTCGGGCAACGAGTTCGAAGCCTCGACCTTGAGCGGAGCCCCGACGCAGCCCGGTGCTGGGTTCCCTTCCCAGGGCGACGCTGAGTCCTGGGTGGGGGAGAACTGGCAGGAGCTGCTTGAGGCCGGGGTCGATGGTGTGACGCTCTTCGAGGGCGCACGCCAGGTCTACGGCCCGATGAGCCTTCGACCCCAGACCTGATCGTCAGAGCCGGTGCGGCGGGCTCTTCGTCAGTTCGGGGTCGACCTTCGGCAGGTCGCCCAGCGCCTTGTCGATTCGCTCCATCACATCAGGCTCAAGCGTGATGCCCGCGGCCCGCACGGTCTCGTCGAGCTGCTCCGGGCGGGAGGCTCCGACAATCGCCGCGGACACCGACTTGTTCTGCAACACCCAAGCGATAGCCAGCTGCGCCAACGTGAGATTCAGGTCATCGGCAATGGGACGCAGCGCCTGCACCGCGAGCAGCACTTCCTCGCGCAGCCAGTCCGCGATGAAGCGCCCACCCATGGGATCGGTAGCGCGGCTTTCCATCGGCGGCGGCTGACCGGGCAAGTACTTGCCAGTCAGCACACCCTGGGCCAACGGTGACCACACGATCTGGCCGATGCCGAACTCATCGGACGTCGGCACGACCTTCGGTTCGATCACGCGCCACAGCATCGAGTACTGCGGCTGGTTGCTGACGATGCGATCGAAGCCCATGGCGTCGGCGATCTCCACCGCGTTCTGGATCTGCTCCGCAGTCCATTCCGATACGCCGACGTAGAGGACCTTGCCCGCGCGCACCAAGTCGTCGAACGCGCGCAGGGTCTCTTCAAGGGGCGTGTCGAAGTCGTAGCGGTGTGCCTGCAGCATGTCGACGTAGTCGACGCCGAGCCGCCCTAAAGAAGCGTTCGCACTCTCGGTGATGTGCTTGCGGGACAGGCCGCGATCGTTCTTGCCGGCGCCCATCGGGAAGTAGACCTTCGTGAAGATCTCCAGCCCCTCGCGTCGTTGACCGTGCAACGCGCGACCGAGCACTGACTCCGCGCGACCGCCTGCGTAGCCGTTGGCTGTGTCGAATGTGGTGATCCCGAGCTCTAGCGCACGGTGTACGCACGCGATTGCAGCATCGTCGGCGACCTGCGAGCCGTGGGTGACCCAGTTGCCGTAGGCGATCTCACTGATGACAAGGCCGCTGCGGCCGAGGTGACGAAACTCCATGCGTCGACCCTACGCCGCGAATCTGCGCGACTATTTGGTGCGCGGAGGGTTCGCCTTGTTGCGGGCGCTGCCTGGTCCCACCCGCGGCTTCGGCAGCCGCAGTCGACGCAGCTGCAGTGCGCGCATCATTCCGTAGAAGCCAGCGCCGCTATCGGTTGAGTCAGGTACGTCCCGCCGAATCCGTCGCCGAATCTGCACATACAGCACGACCAGGTCCACGCAGATCCCGACGAACATCGCCAGCCAGACCAGTACAACGAAGCTCTCGAGCTTCTGGTTGTGCGTCAGGACCAGTATGAAAAGCAGGATCGTGACGGGCATGAACAGTTCGCTGACCGTGCGCCGACCATCGACGACGTCGCGGGCAACCGCGCGCGAGGCTCCTTGGTCTCGCCTCGGCAGGTATTTCGGGTCGCCCTTGGCCACGCCTTGGGCGCGCTTGGCTCGTTGCTCGCGGGCAAGCGCCTTGGGGTTGCTTCCCGACTTGAGTGTCGCCTTGCGGGCCGCCTCAGCTTCCTTGCGCGACGGCGTGGCCCGACCCTTGCGCGCGGCTGCCTCGTCCAGATCTCGTTGCGCCTGGGTGTCGGGCGCGCTGGTGGCCTCGGTACTGCTCCGACGTCCGAACATCAGTCCTGGGCTCCTGCTGGGAGTGCGAGCATGCGGTCAAGTGCCAGTCGCGCCCAGTGCGCGGTGTCCTCGTCGACGGTGATGCGGTTGACCACTCGCCCGTCGCGCAAGGACTCCAGTGCCCACACCAGGTGTGGCAAATCGATTCGGTTCATCGTCGCGCAGAAGCAAACAGTCCGGTCGAGGAAGACGATCGTCTTGTCCGGGTGCTGGGTGGCCAGCCGCTTCACAAGGTTCAACTCAGTGCCGATGGCCCACGCCGACCCCGCCGGAGCCGCCTCGATCGTCGCAATGATCGACTCGGTCGATCCGACTAAGTCGGCCTTCACGACCACCTCGTGCTTGCACTCCGGGTGAACGATGACCTGAACGTTGGGGACCCGTTCACGCACATCGTCAACCGACTCGGGGCTAAAGCGCCCGTGGACGGAGCAGTGCCCCCGCCACAGGATCATTCGCGCGTCGCGCAACGCCTCGGGACTCTGGCCGCCGCCGGGCGCGTGCGGATCAAAGACAACGCAGTCGTCAAGTGACATGCCAAGGTCGCGCACAGCCGTGTTGCGACCTAGGTGCTGGTCGGGCAAGAAGAGCACGCGTTCGCCGCGTTCGAACGACCACTCGAGGGCACGCTTGGCGTTGCTTGAGGTGCAGACGGTGCCGCCGTTTCGACCCGTGAACGCCTTGATCGCCGCGGTCGAGTTCATGTACGTGACCGGGACGGTCGTGTCTGCGATCCCAGTGTCGGCGAGCACCTGCCACGCGTCCTCGACTTGCGAGATCGCGGCCATGTCGGCCATCGAGCAGCCAGCTGCGAGGTCGGGCAGCACTACTTGCTGATGCTCAGACGTGAGGATGTCGGCGCTCTCGGCCATGAAGTGCACGCCGCAGAACACGATGTAGGGCGCCTCTGGATGCGCCGCTGCTTGCTGAGCGAGCTTGAAGGAGTCGCCGGTTACATCGGCAAACTCGATGACCTCGTCGCGTTGGTAGTGATGCCCGAGAACGAAGACCGAGTCGCCGAGGGCTTCCTTGGCCGCACGTGCACGGCGAACCAGGTCTGGGTCACTAGCCGCCGGCAGGCCACCTGGGCACTCCACGCCGCGCTCGCTGTCCGCGTCGGCGCCCTGGCCGAGCAGCAGCAAGGAGAGGGCGCTGTGTGAGGTCACGCTCTGCGGGTTCACGCTCTGCGGGTTCACCTGAGGGCTGGCAGTTGCTGGCATTGTCCGTTCATCGTTTCACATCGGGGCGAGAGCACCTGCCGCGCGAATCATCCGAGGGCACTGTCAGACGGCATTGTGTGTTCGCCCGAGCCGAGGCGTCCTGATCGGTACGGTCCGTGCATGCGTGTGGTGGTCGCGCCCGACAAGTTCGCGGGCACCTTGTCCTCTACCCAGGCCGCTGCCGCAATCGCTGCGGGCTGGTCACGCGTGGCCCCCGAGGACGAGGTCGTCCAAGTTCCGGTTGCCGATGGCGGTCCCGGCTTCGTCGAAGTGGTCCACGCTGCCCGCGGCGGCGACCTCATTTCGGTTCAGGTCACGGGCCCTCGCGGGACCTTGGTTCCCGGTGCGCTCCTGCTCGGCCCCGACGCGCCGGTGGAGGACGTCGAGCCGGCCGCGTTAGCGGCGTGGGTCGAGTGCGCGCAGGCTTGCGGCCTCCATCTCATCGGACCGATGGATCGCGATCCGAGTACGACCACCACGTTCGGGGTTGGGGAGCTGCTCATCGCAGCCATTGAGGCTGGCGCGACCCGCATCTATGTCGGACTCGGGGGATCAAGCACCAACGACGCCGGAGCCGGACTGCTTGCCGCGTTGGGTGCGCAACCGGCAGGGGAGCTGAGCGGCGGCGGGCTCGCGCTGCGGGAGTTGCGCTCCATCGACCTTTCCGCTGCGCGCGAGCGAATCGCGGGCGTGGATCTTGTGATCGCCACCGATGTCGACAGCCCGCTGCTCGGCGATGACGGCGCCACCTGGGGCTATGCCGCCCAGAAGGGTGCGAACGCTCAGCAGCAACAAGAGCTCGAGCGAGCGCTCACCCACATGGCGAAACTGGTTGGTGACACCGACCCTTCGGCGCCGGGAGCCGGAGCCGCTGGCGGGTTGGGCTTCGCCCTGCTCGCCTTGGGCGCGCGTCGGGTCTCAGGTACGCGGGCGGTTCTGGACTGGATTGATCTTGGTGAGCAAATCAAGACGGCCGAGCTCGTAGTCACGGGAGAGGGTCGCCTCGATTGGCAGTCCCTGCGGGGCAAGTTGGTCAGTGGGATTGCCGATCTGGCCGTCCGGTCGTCAAGGCCATGCATCGTCGTGGCCGGTCAGATCGACGTCGGGCGAGAGCAGCTGGCCGCTGCGGGCATCGAAGCCGCCTATGCCGTCAGCGAGCAGGCCGGCTCGGTGGAGGAGGCCATGCGGGACCCCGGCACCCATCTCGCAGCGGCAGCGGAGGTGGCGGCGCGGGGCTGGTCGCACGGCTAGGTCCGGTGGGTGTGTCACCATGGAATGCCTCCGCCGAGTCGTTCGTTGGCTCGGATGGACGAACTAAGCGCCCGCCGGGCCGCCCCACACGAACCAGGAGCAGGCATGACTGCCGACACCACCACGCAAGCGCCGCAGACCACGACCGACGGCATCCTCCTCACCGAGATCGCGTCGACCAAGGTTCGCTCGCTGCTCGACCAGGAGGGCCGCGACGACCTGTCGCTTCGGGTCGCAGTCCAGCCAGGTGGCTGCTCGGGCCTGCGCTACCAGCTCTTTTTCGACGAGCGTGCGCTCGACGGTGACGTCGTCAAGGACTTCGGCGGGGTCAAGGTAGTGACCGACCGCATGAGCGCTCCGTACCTCAGCGGCGCCACCATCGACTTCGTCGACACCATCGAGAAGCAAGGCTTCACGATCGACAACCCCAATGCCACTGGTTCGTGCGCGTGCGGGGACTCGTTCCACTAAGTCATTCACGTTTCGAAGGGCCCGACCGAGTTGGTCGGGCCCTTCGCTTTGTCAGCGCCGCTAACCGGGGCTAGCGCTGTCAACTCACGGGGATCGTCTTGTCAGTGGATTGGTCAACGACCGAACGAGTACCCAACGGGGCCTGGAGCGTCACTGGCTGATCAACGATCTGGATATACATCGGGCACGCGACGGTCGCTGACGTCGCTGTGCTCGAGAGCTTCACGAACAGCACGACGTGCGTCGGCGACTGCGACGCCACATGGATGTCAAGTGTCTGGCAGCCGCCTCGCTGTGTGTGCACCGTGAGGATGTTGCTGGTCGGGTTACCGCTCACCGTGTAGTTGGTCGGGATCGGGATGCCCGATTCCTGTGGCACGGGCGAGGCATCATGCAGGGGCGGCGAGATCACGCCGGGGCTACCCGGCGCCGACGATGGTTGGGTCGAGGGCGCTTGCGAGGCCACCGCAGAGGGTGCAATCGACGATCCACCCTGTGGTGCTGCCCCGGACCCGGCCGCGACGGTGGCCTGCGCGTCACTTGTGGCGCTGGATGATGTTGACAGTGCGACCCCGGCCGCGACCGCCGCGACGATCACGAGCAGGAAGACGCTCAGCAAGGCAGGAGCCAGCCACGTTCGCGTTCGTTCGTCAGACATGGAGCCATCCTTCCCGTCCCGTTGCCGTTGGCAAGCCGTTGCCTGTGGAGCAACGACTTCACATGAGACGTGCGTGGCCCGAATGTGGTTCCGGTTGCTCGGAAGTTCCTAGAAGTAGGGTCTGCCAGATCATCGCCTGACAATGGAGACATACGTGCACATCGCCGTCACTGGCTCGATCGCGACCGACCATCTGATGACGTTCCCAGGCCGCTTTGCGGACTCACTGATCGCCGACAAGGTCGACTCGCTGTCCGTCTCGTTCCTCGTGGACGGCCTCGAGGTCCGCCGCGGAGGCGTAGGAGCGAACATTGCTTTCGGCATGGCCGCCCTCGGTTTGCATCCCGCGCTGGTGGGGGCGGTCGGTGCGGACTTCGCTGACTATCGCAGCTGGCTCGAACGTCATGGCGTGGACACCGCCAGCGTGCATGTGTCGGAGGTCGCGCACACCGCCCGGTTCGTCTGCACGACAGATGCCGATCACAATCAGATCGCGTCCTTCTACCCCGGCGCGATGAGCGAAGCGCGAACCATCGAGCTCGCACCGGTTGCACAACGACTCGGAGGTCTTGACCTGGTAGTCATCGGACCGAACGACCCCGACGCGATGTTGCGACACACGGCTGAGTGCCGCGCTCGCGCCGTGCCGTTCGTTGCAGACCCGTCACAGCAACTGACCAGCATGGACGGTGCCGTCGTGCGCGAGCTGATAGACGGTGCTGCGTACCTGTTCACCAACGAGTACGAAGCCGCGCTGACCACACAACGGACTGGATGGAGCGACGACGAGATCCTCGAACGCGTCGGCACTCGCGTCACGACGCTTGGGTCGAAGGGTGCTCGGGTCGAGTCCAAGGACGCGGCCGCAGTCGAGGTCGCGGTGCCAGCGGAGGAGCAGCGTGCGGACCCGACGGGCGTTGGTGATGCCTTCCGCGCCGGATACCTCGCGGGTGTCTCGTGGGAGTTGTCGGTCGAGCGGTGCGCGCAAGTGGGATCGATGCTGGCCACCTACGTCGTCGAGACAATCGGCACGCAGGAGTACGAGTTCAGGGCCGACGAGTTCGCCACACGGTTCGGCGCGGCGTACGGCGAGGATGCCGCCGACGAGATCCGCGAACCGCTCGGCGTTCCCGCCTAAGTCATGGGTGCTCGCAAATGACCCGCCGCGTCACGAGTCACTAGGTCATGGCCGTCGATCTGCCGCAAAGCCAATGGGCATGGCCGGACCTGACCGACGCTCCCGAGGGCGACGTCGTCGTCACGGGCGGCGGAGACCTCGAACCGCAAACCCTGATCGACGCATATCGGCATGGGTTGTTTCCCATGCCGCGTGGGGTCGAGGGGCGCAAGGCTCAGCAACTTGACTGGTGGTCACCTTCACCGCGGGGTGTGCTGCCGTTGTCCAGCTTTCATGTCAGTAGTTCGTTGCGGCGATCCATTCCGAGATTCAGCGTGACGGTGGATGCGGACTTCGATGGGGTGCTGGCCGGCTGCGCGGATCCATCGCGCGACGGTCGTTGGATCACCAGCGACATCGCCGATGCGTACGGACTGCTCCATCGTCTCGGCTACGCGCACAGCGTGGAGGTGTGGCAGGGCGAAGCACTTGTCGGCGGTGTCTATGGGGTGTTGGTCGGCGGGCTGTTTGCGGGAGAGTCGATGTTCCATCGCGTCACGGATGCATCGAAGGTCGCACTTTCCGGGCTCGTTGATCTGCTCAACGACGAATGGGGTGAGCGCCGACTCTTTGACGTGCAGTGGCTAACGGCGCACCTTGCCAGTCTGGGTGTGGTGGAGATCTCACGCGGCGACTACCTGAGCCGACTCAAGGTCGCCCTCGAGCTCCCGCCTCCAGCGCGCTTCGCATGAGTCAGTCGTCGTGGGATTTGCGCACGACATAGGTGGTCGAGCCGTCCTCGTCGGGCCACGTGCCGACGAACTCGTGTCCACGCAGGTGACACCAGGCCGGGATGTCCGCGGCGGCGGCCGCATCGTCTGCGAGCACGGCCACGCACGCTCCCACTTCGGTCGTCACTATCGCCTTCGCCAGATCGATGACCGGCAACGGACAGAGTCTCCCGCGCGAATCAACGACCCGCGCATCTGCGGGGGGACCCGAGTCGTCGATCACAACTCGCTCACACCCGTCTCGCTGCGCAACCGCGTGACCACCTCGGGCAGTACAGCAAGGAACGACTCGATATCGGCCTCTGTCGTCGTGACCGGGAGTGACACCCGGACGTTGCCGTGGGTGAGCACGCCCATCGCCGCGAGCACATGACTCGGCTGCAGCGTGTCCGATGTGCACGCCGAACCGGACGACACCGCGAACCCTTCGCGGTCCAACTCCGTCACCAACGCCTCGCCGTCGAGATAGAGCACGGAGAAGCTCACGATGTGCGCAAGTCGTCCTTCGGCCGGCCCGTGCACCTGCAGGTCTGGCACGACTCGCGGCAGCCGTTCGCGAAGCCGATCAACGAGGCGGGACAGTCGCCTGTTCGTTGCCTCAGCCTCGGCGAGCGAGGACTCCAAGGCGATGGTGGCTGCGACGATCGCCGGGATGTTCGGGTAGGCGCGCCCCGAGGTGGTGTCGCTGTCAGACGCGGCCCAAGGGCCCAACGGCCGCCAGTCCACCGATGCCCGCACCCCCAGCACCCCCACGCCAGCGGGTCCACCCCACTTGTGCGCGCTAGCGGTGAGAACCGACCAGGTCTCTGGCACCGGGATGCGCCCTGCGGAGGCGGCAGCATCGACGACAAGCGGCACCCCGATCGCCTCGGCGACTTCCCATGCCTCGGCCACCGGTTGAAGGGTGCCCACCTCATGGTTTGACGTTTGAACGCACGCCATTGCGTCACCCGTCCCAATGAGATCGGCAAACGCACTCAGGTCGAGTCGACCGTCGGCGTCGACGGGCACCAGGCCAACCTCGTTGTCCGCGCCGGACCGGCGCGCGGCCCATTCCGTTGCCTTGATCACGGCCGAATGCTCGACCGCACCGACGATGCATCGCCCACCAGGTGACGAACGAGTGGCTAGACCTCCCACACCGCGCCAGATCGCGTCGGTGCCGGACGTGGTGAACGTGATTTCGGCGCCGCGCGCACTCATAAGCGACGCCACTGTCTCGCGGGCCTGGTCGACGAGCAGCCGGGCCCGGCGCCCCTCGCGATGGAGCCGTCGCGGGTCGGCCCACCCTGCATCGAGTGCTGCCAAGAATGTCTCGCGGGCGACCGGACTCAACGGCTCAGACGACGCCGCGTCGAGGTACGTCACAAGTCCGACGCTATCCCTCTCGACACTCCCGCTACCTGCTCCGTTGCGCGGGGATGTGCTGCGCTAACGTGAGCGCGTCGGTGGACGTTCTTGGTCCTCCGGACGCCTGCGCGTCCGGTTCGGGCCACGGTCGGAAAGGCCAGGAGTGAGTCAGTCGCGCGACCCACGCTCGCGGTTCGGACGCGAGTCGAGACTGCTGCGTCCCCGCAACCTTGTGGTGCTTCTTGCGGTGCTCGTCTCCACCACCGCATGCTCTCCGACCGACCTGCCGCGCTTCGGTATGCCCTACCCCGCGGACACCCAGGGCTGGCGCATCCTTCACCTTTGGCAGACGTTGTGGATCGCCGCGTTCTGCGTCGGTGGCCTCGTCATTGGGCTGATCTTGTGGGCGGTCATCTTCCATCGCCGGTCGCGGATGGGAGAAGTGCCCGCTCAGGTCCGTTACAACGTCCCCATTGAGATCGCGTACGTGATCATCCCGTTGATGATGGTGCTCACCATCTTCTACTTCACCGCGCGGGACGAGTCCAAGCTGACCGCGCTGACGGACAATCCGCAGAACCACGTCGGTGTCGTGGCGTTCCGCTGGAGTTGGACGTTCAACTACGTCGACGAGAACGCATACGACGTGGGTACTCCCACTCAGCAACCCACGCTGTGGCTGCCCATCAACCAGACCACGCAGTTCGACGTCACCTCGCCTGATGTCATCCACTCGTTCTGGGTGCCGGACTTCCTGTTCAAGCGTGACGTGATTCCGGGCCATCCGTCCTCGTTCGACCTCACCCCGAATCGGCTTGGCACCTATGCGGGCCGGTGCGCCGAGCTCTGCGGCGTCGACCACTCGCGGATGCTGTTCCAAGTGAAAGTCGTCACGCAGGCGGAGTATGCGGCGCATATCGCTGCGCTCAAGGCACAGGGTCAGAGCGGGCAGCTGATCACCGGGCGTGCGGTTCCTGAAGGCAACGTTCCGGGCACGGCTGAAGCCGGTACCGAGCAGACCACCAGCGCGGGGAGCACGCCGTGACCGCCGTCCAAGAGCCCGTTGTCGTCACCACGACCTCGCGTCAGCAGCGCGAAGAGGCAAAGCGCCAGTCCTTCGGCAAGGCAGTCGTCAAATGGGTCACCTCAACTGACCACAAGACGATCGGCTACCTCTACTTGACCACGTCGTTCATCTTCTTCATGTTCGGCGGGCTCATGGCCATGCTCATGCGCGCCGAGCTGGCGCGGCCCGGACTGCAGTTCGTCACCGAGGAGCAGTACAACCAGCTCTTCACGATGCACGGCACGATCATGCTGCTGATGTTCGCGACGCCACTGTTCGTTGGTTTCGCGAACGTGATCATGCCGCTGCAGATCGGCTCGCCGGACGTGGCGTTCCCGCGGCTGAACATGTTCAGTTACTGGCTGTTCCTCAGCGGCAGCCTGATCGTGGTTTCGGGCTTCTTGACGAGCGGGGGAGCAGCAAGTTTCGGCTGGTTCGCCTACGCGCCACTTAACGACGTCATCAACTCACCGGGCGTTGGCTCGGACATGTGGATCATGGGATTGGCGCTGTCCGGACTGGGGACCATCCTCGGTGGCGTCAACTTCATCACCACGATCTTCTGCATGCGTGCGCCGGGCATGACCATGTTCCGGATGCCGATCTTCACCTGGAACATCCTGCTGACCTCGGTCCTCGTGCTGATGGCCTTCCCGGTCCTCGCCGGAGCTCTGATTGTGCTTGAGGTGGACAGGCGATTCGGCGCGAGAGTGTTCGATGCGCAAAACGGTGGTGCGCTGCTCTGGCAGCACCTCTTCTGGTTCTTCGGCCATCCTGAGGTCTACATCATCGCCTTGCCGTTCTTCGGGATCGTCACCGAGATCCTGCCGGTCTTCAGCCGCAAACCGCTCTTCGGCTATAAGGGAATCGTCTTTGCGACGATCGCGATCGCAGCGTTGTCCGTCGCCGTTTGGGCGCACCACATGTACGTCACCGGTGGTGTGTTGCTCCCGTTCTTCGCGTTCATGACGATGCTTATCGCGGTCCCGACCGGCGTGAAGTTCTTCAACTGGATCGGAACGATGTGGAGAGGATCGGTGTCATTCGAGACACCCATGCTCTGGTCCATCGGCTTCTTGATCACATTCCTCTTTGGTGGCCTCACCGGTGTCCTGCTCGCCGTGCCGCCCATCGACTTCCACGTCTCCGACAGCTATTTCGTGGTTGCGCACTTCCACTATGTCGTCTTCGGCACCGTCGTGTTCGCCATGTTCGGTGGCTTCTACTTCTGGTGGCCCAAGATGACCGGCAAGATGCTCGACGAGCGTCTTGGCAAGTGGCACTTCTGGACGCTGTTCATTGGCTTCCACGGCACGTTCCTGGTGCAGCACTGGCTCGGGGTGATCGGCATGCCTCGCCGGTACCCGGACTACCTGCCATCCGACGGCTTCACGTTCCTGAACACCTTCTCCACGGTGTTCTCGTTCCTGCTTGCCCTGTCGACCTTCCCGTTCCTATGGAACGTCTGGAAGACCACGCGCTACGCGCCACGTGTCGAGGTTGACGACCCTTGGGGCTGGGGGCGTTCGATGGAGTGGGCAACATCCTGCCCACCGCCGCGGCACAACTTCGTGCGTCTGCCCCGCATCCGCTCCGAGTCGCCGGCCTTCGACCTGCACCACCCTGAGTTAAAGATGGTCGACTCGTCGCCGACGCGGACCTTGAAGGCGGACGCATGAAGGTCGAAGCCACAGTCTTTGGCCTCATCTTCGTCTTCTTCGTCATCATCGCGGCGGTCTATGGGTTCTGGTCGAAGGAACCCACTGGCCTGATGGCCTTGATCTTCGCTGGCGGCCTGGCGCTGCTCGTGACCTTCTACCTGGCACTGACCTCGCGTCGGATCGACCCGCGACCCGAGGACAACCTGGATGCTGAGGTATCTGACGGCGCCGGCGAGGTGGGCTTCTACAGCCCCTACTCGTGGTGGCCACTTCCGTTGGCGCTCTCGGCCGCAGTCATTGCGCTCGGGGTGATCTTCGGGTGGTGGCTCGTCATGCTCGGGGTCTTGGCGCTGGCAATGTCAGTGCTCGGGTTCGTCTTCGAGTACTACCGCGGCGAGCACGCCTAACCCTTCAGGCATTTCACGGTCCCCACCACGCCGCTAGTGCTTAACCGGCCTTTCGCGACTCAGCACGTACCCTGAAACGCCATGACTTCCCCATCAGCGGCGGTTCGAGGCCGCCTGCTCACCGGCCTTGGGTTGGCGGCTGCCGCTGTCCTGGTGACCGCGTGCAGCCTCTCCTCGACCAACACCAGCGCGGGCAATCTTGGCGCACAGAGTCCTGCCACCACTGCGGCCCCGACCAGCGCGTCAGCTTCAGCGAGCCCGACTCCGCAAGCGGTGGTCACGATCAGCCCAGCCAAGGCGCTCGCTCCAGACTCGTTGGTCAAGGTCTCCGTCGCACACGGCACCGTGGACTCGGTCACGATGACCGGACCCGAGGGTCACCTCGTGAGCGGCACCGTGACCGCCGATGGCGCGACCTGGGTAGCGGACCCTCAACAGCTGACTATCCACGGTAAGTACCGGGTCGAGGCTCGGGCCCTTGATGCGAGCGGCCGGGCAACGACCAAGACCGTGACTCTGGCCGTTTCCAACGTCTCCGCGCTGTACGCCTCCATCACTCCCAACGGCACCACGGTTGGCGTCGGGATGCCGGTGATGGTTCACCTGTCCACTGCGCCCAAGGACCGCTCAGCGGTGGAGCAGGCGCTGACGGTCACCACCACACCGACCGTCACAGGCGCGTGGCACTGGTACGGCAGCAAGGACCTGCATTGGCGGCCACAGACCTACTGGCCCGCAAACACCACGGTTTCGGTCGCCGCGAATCTCAAGGGCGTTCACTTCGGCGGGTCGGTGTGGGGCGATCGCAATTCTGAGGCGACTTTTCACATCGGCGATTCGATGGTCAGCACCGTCGATGTGACGAGCGACCACATGACCGTGACCCGCAACGGCAAGGTCATCCGGGTCATCCCGATCACCACAGGCAAGCCGGGTTACCTCACGCGCAACGGGGTGAAGGTCATCATGACCAAGGAGACCTCGCGGATCATGGACTCCACCACGGTGGACATCCCCGCAGGCTCACCTGACTCGTACCGGCTCAAGGTCTACTGGGCGATGCGCCTCACCTACAGCGGCGAGTTCCTGCATGCAGCGCCATGGTCGGTCGCGCACCAAGGCCACTCGAACGTCTCGCACGGCTGCACCGGTATGTCGACTGCGAACGCGAAGTGGCTCTTCGACAACTCGCACGTCGGTGACGTCGTCGTCTACGTGCACTCCAAGCGCCCCATTGAACAAGGCAACGGGATCACCGACTGGAATATCCCGTGGAATGAGTGGGCCGACTAGGTCGATGCGACCGGCACACGTACGAACGTGTAGCGCACGAAGGGCAGGCGCTCAGTGCCTGTCGTCGCCTGCAGGGAGTTCGCCGTAGAACGAGTGCGGTGAGTCGAGTTCGTCGTCGTGGTGGTGGGCGTCGGTCAATTCAGCCTCGGTCACCGGCTCCACGCGATCGCGATAGTAGAAGTGCGAGAGCTTGATGCCGATGCGCTTCATCAACGGCACTCGTTGCGGTACGCCGTTCTCGTCGACTGCGTCAGGCAGTTCGCGTGGCTTGATGTCGGAGTCGCGCGAGGCGAGCATCACCGCTGCATGCTCAGAACTGACTGGCGTGTGTGCCTCGATGAACTCACCGTGCGGCAGTCGTTTGATCACACCAGACTCGTCGCCGTGCAGCAGCCGCTCACGGTCCCTTCGTTGCAGGCCTAGACACACTCGTTTGGTGATGACGAACGCAAGCGGCGGCAACACGAACAAGCACACCCGCAGCACCCAGGTGATCGCGTTGATGGACATGCCAAACGTCTTTGCGATCAGGTCGTTGCCGCCGCCGATCCACAGGATCGCGAAGAAGACCAACGACATGACGCCGAGCCCAGTGCGGACTGGACGATTGCGCGGTCGATCGAGCAGGTGATGCTCACGATGATCGCCGGTGGCCCATGCCTCGATGAACGGATAGGCGCCGAGGAGCGTGAACATGATCCCGGGGACCACCACGGAAGGAATCAGCACGTTCAACGAAAGTGTGTGACCCCAGATGTTCCACTCGACATTGGGCATCATGCGCAGCCCGCCTTCGAGCCAGCCGATGTACCAGTCAGGCTGTGATCCCGCACTGACCTGATCCGGTGTGTAGGGGCCGTAGAGCCAGACCGGGTTGATGGTGAAGAACGCCCCGAGCAGCGCGCAGACACCGAACACGATGAAGAAGAAGCCGCCGGCCTTCGCCGTGTAGATCGGGAAGAAGCGGTAACCGACCACGTTCTCGTTGGTGCGTCCAGGCCCCGGATACTGGGTGTGCTTCTGGTACCAGATCATCATCAAGTGGGCGCTGAGCAGTCCCAGGATGATGCCCGGCACCAAGAGGATGTGCACTGCGTAGAGCCGCGGGATGAAGTCAGTGCCCGGAAACTCCCCGCCGAAGATGAACATCGACAGGTACGTCCCCACGATTGGGATTGACAGCACCACACCTTCAGCGATGCGCAGCCCGGTGCCAGAGAGCAAGTCGTCAGGCAACGAGTAGCCGGCGAATCCTTCGAGGATCGCGAGCGTCAGTAGTCCGACGCCGATGATCCAGTTGAGCTCGCGCGGTTTGCGGAAGGCGCCAGTGAAGAACACGCGCAGCAGGTGCACGCAGATCGAGGCGACGAACAACAGCGCAGACCAGTGGTGGATCTGGCGCATGAGCAAGCCACCGCGCACGTCGAATGAGATGTCCAGCGTCGACTTGTACGCCTCGGACATGTTCACGCCGTTGAGTGGCGCGTACGAGCCGTGGTAGATGACCTCTGTCATTGACGGGTTGAAGAACAACGTGAGGAATGTGCCGGACAGCAGCAGCACAATGAACGAGTAGAGCGCAATCTCGCCGAGCATGAACGACCAGTGGTCAGGGAAGATCTTCTTCATCTGACGCGCGAGGAAGTTCGACGGCGCGAGTCGCTCGTCGAACCACTCGGTGGTCTTGCCGACGGCGCTCATCCGCGCTCCCAGAAGCTCGGACCGACCGGCTCGGTGAAGTCATGCTGCGCCACTATGTAGCCCTCGCTGTCGACCGTGATGGCCAACTGAGGTAGTGATCGCGCAGCGGGTCCGAAGAGCACCTTGCCGCCGTCGGAGAGGTCGAACGTGGACTGGTGGCACGGGCACAGCATGTGGTGCGTCTTCTGCTCGTACAGACCGATGGGACAACCCACGTGCGTGCAGATTCTGGAGAAGGCAAGGATGCCCTGGTAGTCCCAGTTCACTCCCTGCTGCGCCTGAATCTGGTCAGGTGCCATCCGAACCAGGAAGATCGCTGACTTCGCTCGCGCGTTGAGGTTGCCGTCAGCTTCCTCGACCGTCGCAAGGTTCGCGGGGAGGGCTTGAACGAGACTGCCGAGAGAGATTTCGGCAGGGCGCACGGGTTGGGCGTCGGGGTCGGTGACCACCCGGACACCGGGAGCCCAGATCGTGTGGCGCAACTTGTCGCCGGGCAGCGGGCCGAGGTCGCGGAGCAGGATGATCGCCGGCAGCGGCAGCAGTGCCATGGCGCCGATGAACGAGCGCCGAATCAGTTTGCGCTGGGCGAAGCCGCTGCGATCCACCCCCTCACCGAATGCCTCGATGGTCGCTTCACGATCGGCATCGCTCGAGGTCAACGAATGGCGCTCGGCCACTTCTTCTTCGTCGGACATCAACTTCTTCGACCAGTGGATGCCGGCCGCGCCAATGAGGAACAGGGCCAAGCCGAGGAGAAGGCCGAGGGTGAAGTTGCTCGCCGAGACGGTCCCGAGGATTGGGATCTTTAGGTACTTGTCCTTGGGAATGATCACGTAGAACACGAGGAATGCCAGAACGCACAGCGAAGCCACCGTGAACATCAGCGCGACCTGACGCTCGGCTCGCTTGGCCAGCCTCGGATCTATGTCGGCACGGCGCGGGCGGTGCGCAGGCAGGCCTGGTGCGATTCGTTCGAGTTCTGCCGCCTCGCCGTGGTCATCGTGGCCAGCAGGCTCGATCGAGTCATGGCTGCCGTTCACGAGACCTTCGCTCCGATCCAGATGGCGACCGCAATGACCAGACCGAGACCAATCGTCCAGATGACGATGCCCTCGGTGACCGGGCCGACCCGGCCGAGCCCGCTACCGCCCGGGTTGGGTGCGGTCTGCAAGTACTGGATGTACTTGATGATGTTCTGCTTGTCCTGCTCGCTGAACGTCGAGAACACCGGCATCGACTGAGGCCCGGTGACCATCGCTTCCCAGATGTGGCGTGCACTGGCGTCCATCATGCTCGGGGCGTATTGACCGTTGGTCAGAGCGCCGCCTTGGCCCGCGAAGTTGTGGCACTGCGCGCAACTGGTTCGGAACAAGATGCCGCCGGTGGCGAGGTCCGCGTTCGTGGTGTCGAGCTGCGAGTCAGTCGGGATCGCAGGGCCGGGTGCGAGTGAGGCGATGTAGGCAGCAAGGGCCGCGATCTGATCGTCGTCGTATGCAGGCGCCTTCTGTGGCGCCTGCGCTTCGGGCTCGGCAAGCGGCATGCGGCCGGTGCCTACCTGGAAGTCGACGGCCGCCGCGCCGACGCCGATGAGCGTCGGGCCCTTGCTGGTGCCCTGCGCGCCAAGGCCGTGGCAGCTTGCGCAACCCTCAAGAAACAGTTGTCGTCCCTGCTCGATCTGAGTCTGGTTGTCAGCCTTTGGTGCGGCGGCCGAGGCCGAACCGCTTGCGCCGACGAATGCGTAGGCCGTGCCGGTGACGACGAGCCCCAGCACCAGGACGGCCATAGCGGCCGCAGGGTGGCGCCTACGTCGACGGTTGCTTGTGGAGGACACGCGTTAAGGCCCCGTTCCGCTTTGCTACTTGAGGAGGTAGATCGTCGAGAACAAGGCGATCCAGATCACGTCAACGAAGTGCCAGTAATACGACACGACGATCGCGCTGGTCGCTTGGCGGTGCGAGAGCACCTTGCGGCGTCCGGCGTAACTGCGGCCGAGCACCAAGAGGAAGGCGATCAGTCCACCTGTCACGTGCAGTCCGTGAAAGCCCGTGGTCAGGTAGAAGACGGAGCCGTAGTGATCCGACGACAACGTGAGGCCGTCGCGCACGAGGTTTGCGTACTCGTAGAGCTGACCCGCGATGAACATCGCGCCCATAACGAACGTGAGCACGAACCACTCGCGCATACCCCACAACTTCAGGTTCGCCAGCGAGCCCGTACGTCGCGCCTGACCCTTCTCAGCCGCGAACACACCGAACTGGCACGTCACGGATGAGAGGACCAGGACGGTGGCGTTATAGGCCGCGAACGGAACGTTGAGCAGGTTGGTGTCGACCTTCCACAGATCGGGATTGACCGACCGGGTGGTGAAGTACATGGCGAACAACGCGGCGAAGAACATCAGTTCCGACGAGAGCCAGACGATCGTGCCGACGCTGACGGTGTTCGGCCGGTTGACCGGTGCAGAGACGGCAGGGGTCTCGACTGCGGATGCGCTCGCCACGTGCCGCATTCTGGCAGGCACGCACGCAAGTGGCACCCCCACCCCAGGCTGCGTGTCGCTGACGACCGGTGGTGGTCGATGCGGTGACCGGCGTCGCTACGATCTGGCCATGACCGGCCATGCCCACGCGGACTCCGCAAACCCGTCCCGGGCGACGCCGGCCACCACGATGCGCGTGCTGATCTACAGCGACAACGCAAACACCCGCCAAGAGGTCGTCTCGGCTCTTGGACGTCGACCCTCACCGGAACTGCCGCAAGTCGAGACCGTTGAAGTGGCGACCGAACCAGCCCTGATTCGTCGAATCGACGCCGGCGGCCTCGACGTCATCGTGCTGGATGGGGAAGCGGCTCCAGCCGGTGGGATGGGCATCTGTCGTCAGATCAAGGACGAGATCTACCGCTGCCCACCGGTCCTGGTCCTCCTGGGCCGCGAGCAGGACGCGTGGTTGGCGTCATGGTCCCGAGCAGACGCGACGGTCGCCCACCCCTTGAACCCGATCGAGGTTGCTGGGGCCGTAGCCGCTCTCATGCGCCAACGCCTTGCCGCAGCAGCGGTCAGGGGATGACGCAGACCCCCACCTGGCCCACCTTGCTGTTGGGTCTGGTGCATCGACGCAACCTGACCACGGCCGAGGCCACATGGGCGATGGAACAGGTCATGACGGGCGAAGCGACCCCGTCCCAGATCGCTGGCCTGTTGGTCGCCCTGCACGCCAAGGGCGAGGCCGCTGATGAGATCGACGGCTTCGCAGCCTCGATGCTGGCCCACGCCACGCCCATCGCCATTCCCGGACCCGCACTCGACATCGTGGGGAGCGGCGGCGATCGCTTCGGAACTGTGAACATCTCGACCATGGCCGCGATCGTGAGCGCAGCAGCCGGAGTGAAAGTCGTCAAACACGGCAACCGGTCCGCGTCATCCGCGTGTGGCTCGGCGGACGTCCTTGAAGAACTTGGCTTGCCCATGGATCTCACACCAGAGGCAGTGGCTGCGCTGGCCGAACAGATCGGCATCACCTTCTGCTTTGCGCCGGCCTTTCATCCCTCGCTGCGCCATGCGCGCCCGGCCCGCAGTGAGCTGGGCATCCCGACCGTCTTCAACTTCCTTGGTCCACTTGCCAACCCTGCTCAGCCCAGCGCGCTTGCCGTTGGCTGCTCGGCGGTTGAGATCGCGCCCCTGATGGCAGAGGTGTTGGCGCGCCGCGGCAACACTGCGCTCGTTGCTCACGGTGATGACGGTTTGGACGAGATCACCACGACCGACACCACGTCGATCTGGCTGATCGGTAACGGACAGGTGCGCACCACGACCGTCGATCCCGATCGCTTGGGTCTCACGCGCGTCACGATCCCCGACCTGCGGGGTGGGGACGCGAAGGCGAACGCGCGCATCGTGCACGAGACGCTGGGCGGTGCTCTCGGGGCGGTGCGCGAGACCGTGATCCTCAACGCGGCGGCGGGCATCGCCATGTTCCGCGCCGCCGGTACTTCCGCCTCGCTCGACGAACGGGTCGAGTCGTTGCACGACGATCTGGCGGCCGCGATGAAAGAGGCAGCAGGCGCTATCGACTCCGGGGCTGCGGCATCTTTGCTCGAACGCTGGATCGCGGCATCACGCGATCTGGCGCCCGCTTCGTCCGCCTGAAGCGGCCATCACGCCGCCGTGGCGTGCCGCGGATTGAACCGGGCACGTCCATGCGCCATCTACGTCGATCAGGCGCGCGTAATCGTCATCGAGCCAACCGGCCAGTCGCTCCGCCTCCTCAGAGGTCGCAGCGGGGAAGCCTGCCGGCTGGGCCGCCACCGTCTCCGCGGTCTGTACCAGCGCGTCGACGAAACCGCGCCACTGGTGCCGATCGTGCATCACGTCGATGGCCGCAAGCCGGCCGTAGCGGATGACAACGATTTCCCAGGCTCCGTCGGGCAGCGGCTTCCCGGCGACGATCTGGGGGATCGCGCCGAGGGCGCGCAGCCGCTGACTGCGACTCGCGCCGCGCAGCAACGATGCCGCTCGGTCGCGTTGCATGGCCGCGTCTTCGAATCGTTGATCCTCGGAGAGCCTGGCGATACGAGTCATCAAAGGATCGAGCAGGCCGTCGTCCGTGCCACCAATGAAGGCCTGGACCGCGGAGGCCAATGCGGCGTAACTGTCCGCCGTCTGTTCTCCAACGCACGGCGCGCCGCACCTCTTCATCCCAGCTAGGGCACACGGGGACGCTCGCGATGAACGGCCCGGCGCCGCTGCGATCCGGTCCCTGCACTGGCGAATCGGTACCGCCTCATGCAGCGCGTCCATGGCGGCAGTGGCGGCGGAGCGTGAGCTGAACGGACCCAGATACGCGCAGTCGTCGTCACGAAGCTGGCGGACCAGCGACAACCGCGGGAAGGCCTCGCGCGTCAACTTGATGTACATGACCCGCTCGGGGAACCGTGAGCGCCGGTTGTAACGCGGCTTGTGCGCCGCGATGAGACGAAGCTCCCGGATGTCGGCCTCAAGTTGGCTTACGCACTCGACATGATCGACGCGTGCAGCTAGCCCCACCATCTCCGCCATTCGGCTGCGTGTCTCCGAGGCGGTGAAGTAGCTGCGCACCCGTGCGCGCAATGACTTGCTCTTGCCCACATAGAGCACGCGGTCGTGCTCGTCCACGAAGAAGTACACGCCAGGACCCGTCGGCAACGCTTCGGCCAGATGACGCTTGCGGCGCTGCGCCGCGGTCACGATCGAGGTGAAGGTGCTCAGCTCCTCGAGGGTCTGCACCCCAAGTGGCCCCAGTCGCTCAAGCAGCGCGTGCAGCACGTCAACGGTCGCGCGCGCGTCGGCAAGGGCACGGTGGTTCGGGGTCGTGCTCGCGTGGAAGATCCGCGCCAGCGTCGAAAGCTTGCAGTCGCGTGCCTCGTCGCGCGTCAGGACCCTCCGGGCCAACCGGGCTGTGTCGACTACGGCGAAGCCCGGCCACGCGACACCTGCGCGCTGGCATGCGGTCTTGAGGAAGCTCATGTCGAAGGGCGCGTTGTGCGCCACCAATACGCAGCCGCGCGAGAACTCGAGAAAGTCGAAGAGCACCGGTTCGATCCGGGGTGCATCGGTGACCATGCCGCTCGTGATCCCGGTAAGGACCGCAATGAAGGCTGGGATCGGTTCTCCGGGGTTGACGAGCGTCTGGAACTCACCGATGACCTCACCGCCGCGAACCTTCACGGCGCCAACCTCTGTGATGCCGCAGTCGATCGCAGAACCACCGGTCGTCTCGAGGTCGACCACGACGAACGTAACGTCGCGAAGCGCAGTGCCCATCTCGTCGAAGCTGACCTGCTGGCCAACCTGCTGGCTGGCTTGCTCGCCAAGTTGTTGGCTGAGTTGTTGGCTGAGTTGCTGACTGAGTTGCTGCGATGCGACTGCCACCCAACGAAGGTAAGAACTTGCACTGACTATTCATGCGCGGCGCGCTCGAACAAGCGCAACCTGAGCAAACTGTCGGACGGTGTTCGTAGCGTCGATCGCATGGATACAGAAGCCGGCTACACCTTCGATGCGCCAGATGAGTTTGGCTCCGCATCGACGGAGGGGCTCGTCGTAGATTGCACGACCTGCACGGTGCGCGGGGATGCGTGCGCCGACTGTGTGGTCACGTTCCTGATCGGACCGCCACCCGAACTGCGTTGGCGGGACGAGGAGGAGCGTGCGGTTGCAGTCCTGGCTGACGCGGGGCTGATTCCGCCGCTGCGACTGATCACCACGCCGGATTCCGACCACGGTGATGCCCGTTCCACTGACCGGAAGGCGCCAGGGCGGACAGATTCGGGCGAACCCCCCAATCGTTCCGCTATATGAGAAGCAGTCGGCATGATCTGTGACGCTTGTCACCGAGGGCTCGGTTAGCCGTTCGACACGATCCCCATTGTGCCGGCGGCGCTTGTATCCCCGCCCGATCGTGCCTACTGTCGCTCGCGGGTGAGGGCAACCCAGCCGTCCGCCGGACGGGGCCCGCACCTCCGCCGAATCGTCAACGGTCTGGTTTTTTCAGGCTCGCGAGAACCGGGGACCCAGGTTCCTGGGGTGAATCGGCACCTTCGGGTGTCGTAGGGCGCTTCCCCCGCCCGAACCCGTCAGCTCACCCGGTAGGCGGCCGAGGGAAAAGGAGAGCCGCCTTAGTGGCGACCCGTCCAGCGCGCCCGCGCTTGTCAGTACGGCTGCTAGCCGTCGCATCGATCTCCGTGGCACTTGTTTTCGCCGTCGTGCCCGCATCGAGCGCTCACCCGGCGACCGCACCGCAAACGTCTCTGGCGACCCGCTTGACGATCCCTCAGGTGGAAGCGCGCGTCTCAGCGCTCCAAGCGCAGGCCGAGGTTGCAGCCGAGCAAGCAGATGGTGCTCGCAGCGAGTACAGCAACGGCCTGACCACGCTGGCCTCTTTGCGGGCGCGCGTTGTCGCCCAGCAGGCCTCAGTTGCTCGGGTCCAGACCCAGTTGGGCGCCATGGCTTCAGCCGCCTACCAGGCCGGTGGACTCGGCGCAGGGATGCAGTTGCTCACCACCAGCGACCCGTCTCAGTTCCTCGACCAGTCGACGTCCCTGAGCACGTTGGCCCGCGAGCAGAACAACATGCTGGCGCAAGTCCAGGCGGCAAATCTCACCCTTGCGTCAGACGAGCAGGCCGAAGCCCAGCAGGTGGCGCAGTTGCGCGCCATCTCGGTCAAGGTCAATGCCGCGCAGAGCCAGGTCAACGCAAAGTTGCTGGCCGCGCAGGGCATCCTGTCCGGACTGCAGGCCGATCAGCGACTTGCCTACCAGCGGGCGGTCGCCGCTAAGCGCGCAGCGGCCGTTGCAGCAAGCCGAGTTGCGATCGTCCGTGCAACGGCCTCCTCCTCGCACTCGAGTTCGCACCACCACTTCAGCGTGAGCGGGTCCGGCGGAGCTGCTTCGGCCGTCAGGTTCGCTGAGGCGCAGGTCGGCAAGGGCTACGTCTACGGCGCGGCTGGGCCCAACGTCTATGACTGCTCTGGCCTAACGATGCGGGCATGGCAGGCAGGTGGCGTCTCGTTGCCGCACCAGTCGGCCGAGCAGTACAGCGTCGTGCAACACATCTCGCGCAGCGATCTGCAGCCAGGCGACTTGCTCTTCTTCTACCCGTCGATCCATCACGTGGGCATCTACATCGGTGGGGGCGAGTTCGTCCACGCAGCCAATCCGGGCCAGGGTGTAATCGTTTCCTCGCTGTCCGGGTACTGGACGAGCGTCCTCGTGGGTGCTGGCCGCCCCTAGTTCTCGCCCTTAGCCGCCGCCTGGTTTCCAGATGGGGGCGCTGGGCATGCTGGGATCGTGGATGATCGCCACGTCGAGTGCGCCTGGCGCGCTGCGTGAGCGGGGGTAGACCGATGGGGCTTCACACAAACCCGTCGCGCACGCTGTCGGGTTCGCTCACTCCTAGCCGGATTTCTGTTGTGGGCCTCGGCTTGCTCGCCATCTTCATGGCCATCTTCTGGCCATGGCAGGGGCAACAGGCTGCGCTCACGCCGCCGTCGGGGCCAACCACCATCGCCACCCCGGTTCCGGTGAACGGCGCGCTGGCGGCGAATGACGCGATTTTCACGGCGGCAACGACCCAGCTGGATTCCCTGCTTCGTGCGCGCAGCAATGCGGTCGTGCGAGCCTCCCGCTCATCCTTGGTCGCGGAGGCCGGCGGCAGGGACGCGACAGCAAGCAACCGTCAGTTGGCGCACAACCTCAGCCTTTTGCAGCCCATCAAGTGGACCTACGGGTCGCCAACATTCAACGGCCGACTCACAACCAAGGCTCGGGCCACGACCTCACGTGCCGTGGTCGTGGATGTCGACCTCACCACTCAGCTTCGTTATGACGCCCACCCGGCCGTTGTGCCAGAACACGTGACGTTCGTGCCGGCTGCGACAGGCCACGCCTGGGTCGTGGGCGCCGAGGTTGCTGACGGTCCTGGGGTGCCGATCTGGGCGGCCGGCGCCCTGTCCGTGGTGCGAGGCCACCGATCTCTGGTCCTGGGAGTCGGGACCAGCGCAAACCTGCATGAGATCGCCACTCGTTCGGACAGCGCCGTCACGAGCGTCACCTCGGTCTGGGGCAAGGACTGGGAGCAAGGCGTCGTCGTTGTGGTCCCCAACTCGCCGGCGACGCTGTCGGCGCTGCTCGGTGGTTCCACCCGCAAGGAGTTCGCCGCGCTGACGACCGCATCCGTTCCGGGCCTGGGTGTCGCCGATCGGGTCTGGATGGTTCCGGGGGACTGGGGCAAGCTCGATGCGAAGGGCCGCACAGTCATCCTGCGCCACGAGTTCACGCATGTGGCAACCCAGGCCGCTGCAAGTACGAACAAAGCGCCGCTGTGGCTGGCGGAGGGCTTCGCCGACTACGTCGGATATCGGGGCTTGGGCATCTCGAACCAGATCGTGGCGCAGGAGCTTCGCACCCAGGCTCGAACTGGCCATGCGCCGACATCGTTGCCCACTAACTCGGACTTCCAACAGCAGGGTGGCGACCAGCTCTCCAGCGACTATGAGCAGGGTTGGCTTGCCTGCGTGACCATGGCCTCGACCTACGGTCAGAGCACCCTGGTCAACTTCTATCGCGTGGCCGCGAAGCAGGGCACGGATGCGGCCTTCGCGCAGGTACTGCACATGACGCCGTCCGCGTTCACGACCGTGTGGCAGTCGCAGGTTCATGTCCTCGCGGCCTAGTTCGTTCCCGACGATGGCAGCGTCCATCGTGCTCGCCGTGCTCCTGCTCGCGTTGTTGGTCACGATCTGGCGCCTGACCCCATGGGCCACCCTGCCGCCGGGCGGCCCACATGTGGCGGTTGATGCCTCGCGCGACTTCACGACCCAACAGATCGCCCAGTCGCGATCGTTCGTCCACGCGATCCGTCCACCGGCCTACCTGTCCATGCTCGTCGGCTTCTTGGCCATCGTGCTGCTTGGCTTCACTCAGCTCGGCTCGCGCCTTGTCAGTGCGTGTGCCGCCCCACTGGGTGGCGGCTGGGCCACCAGGGTGCTGGTGGGCGGTCTCATAGTCCTAGTCGTTGTCCGCTTGGTTTCGCTGCCCTTCGACGTATTGACCCAGGTGCAGCTGCACCGCTTCGGTCAGTCCACCCAGAACTGGGGCTCGTGGTCGATCGACGTGCTGGTGAGTTTCGCCATCACCACAGTTCTCACGTTGCTGGGCCTGCTGGCACTGGTTGGGCTGGCGCGCTGGCTGCCGCGCTGGTGGTGGGCGCCCGCAGCAGTCGGTGCCGCGGCCTTCGTCGTTCTCGGTTCGTTTCTGCTGCCCGTGCTGATCGAGCCGGTCTTCAACCACTTCACCCCGTTGCCGGATGGCGCACTGCGAACGCAGTTGCTTGCGCTGGCAAACGAGGACGGTGTGCACGTCAGCGACATCTTGGTCGCCGATGCCAGCAAGCGGTCGCCGGCGGAGAACGCGTATGTCTCGGGGTTCGGCTCGACCCGCCGAATCGTCTTGTACGACACGCTCTTGCAACAGGCCACACCCGAAGAGATCCGGGTGACGGTCGCCCACGAGCTCGGTCACGCGAAGGCCAACGATGTGCTCACTGGGACGGTGATCGGTGCAATCGGTGCGGCGGCCGGCATGGTAGGCATTGCGCTTGCGCTGTCCTGGTCGCCGCTCTTGCGCCGGGCCGGCGTCGACGGTCCAGGCGACGGTCGAAGTGTTGCGCTGATCCTCGCGCTGCTCGCAGTGCTCGTGTTGCTTGCGACGCCATTGTCGAATCTGGTGAGTCGACGCATCGAGGCGCGCGCCGACGTCCACGCGCTGAACCTCACGCACGATGCGCAGGGCATGGTGGCCACGCAACAGCGATTAGCGCTGTCCAACATCGCCGATCTCTCGCCGTCCCCGCTGCTGTACGCGATCTATGCCACCCATCCGACGCCGCCTGAGCGGATCGCACTCGCCCGCGAATGGGCGCGGCAGAACGGACAGGCCGAGCCGGCGAACCTGGTTGCGACACCAACCTCGTGAACCGTGCGTGGGTGTCACTCACTAGCCTCGGCGTCTCATGACCGCGCGCACGCTTGTCGTCACCAACGACTTCCCGCCTCGACCGGGAGGCATTCAGACGTTCGTGCACGAACTTGTGCGACGCGAGCCGCCCGAAAGGGTGGTTGTGTTCACCTCGCGCTACGACGACTGGGAGAGGTTCGATGAAGCGGCTGACTTCACCGTCGTTCGGGCCGACACGGGAATGCTGCTGCCGACCCGCTCGGTGCGTGGGCAGGCCGTCGACTTGCTCAAGGAGCACGACTGCGACCGAGTGCTGTTCGGCGCGGCCGCCCCGCTTGGCCTGATCGCGCCCGCCCTGCGAGCGGCAGGCGCCCGTCGTCTCGTCGCCCTGACGCACGGCCATGAGGCTGCGTGGGCCCAGTTGCCCGCGGCCCGACAACTGATGCGTCGTATAGGCGACAGTGTCGACGTCGTCACGTATCTCGGCGAGTACACCCACCAACGAATCGGCGCCGCGCTCTCCCCAGACGCACGCGCACACATGCAACGACTTGCACCTGGCGTGGACGGTTCAGTCTTCACGCCCGGGGTGGACGGGTCGGAGGTGCGTGCGCGCTACGGATTGACCGGACGACCAGTGGTCGTGTGCGTCTCTCGCCTGATGCCCCGGAAGGGTCAGGACACTTTGATTCGCGCGTTCGCTGCGGTGCGGGCACGGGTGCCCGACTCAGCGCTCCTGCTCGTCGGCGGGGGACCCATCGAGGACAAACTCGGGGCACTGGCCGCTTCCATGGGCCTGCGCGACCACGTCGTCATCACTGGCAGCGTGCCCTGGGCCGAGCTACCGAGTTACTACCGAGCCGGTGATGTCTTCGCGATGCCGTGCCGCACTCGCCGACGCGGTATGGACGTCGAGGGCCTCGGCATCGTCTACCTCGAGGCGTCGGCCTCCGGCCTGCCGGTGGTGGCTGGCAACTCCGGCGGTGCACCCGACGCGGTCAAGGAGGGCGAGACCGGCTTTGTCGTCGACGGTCGAGACATCAGATCGGTGGCCGAACCCATCGTGAGGTTGCTGCTCGACGAGAAGCTGCGCGCGTCGATGGGTCGCGCAGGGCGAGCCTGGGTCGAGTCGGATTGGCGTTGGGACTCAGCGGCTGCGCGGCTAGCAACGATGCTCGACCCGGACGCCGTCGGATGATTGCGCCCTAGGGCGAGGTCGAGCCGCTGGCCGAGGTCCCGTCGTTGCCGAGGCGGTCCAAGGACCAACCCGGCGGCGGGGCGAGCAGCACGTAGCCGTTGTCCGTAGCAACGCTGCTCCAGTGCTGTACCTCAGTGAGGTACCAGGTGAGCGGGCTCTGGGAGCCCAGCACGACATAGTCCGGGTCGATGCTGCGGAACAGCGGCTGCCAGGCCCCCTGCAGATCCTCGAGATGCAGATAATCGGTGATGTAAGCGCTGCCGTCGCGGTCGGCCCGCCCGTCGATGGCCAGTTGCACCCCCGGTCCGCCGAACGCGGCAAGCACACCACTCACGTTGTATCCATTGAGTACTCGGACTGCGCCCCCTTGTTCGGCCAGGTAGGCAGCGATCTCGAGCGGTTTCGCCTTGGCCAGCGCGTCCGTCTGCGCGTATTTCGCGACGGTGTATGTGAGGCCCAGCACGGCGAGTACGACGCACGCCACTGCCAACACGACGCCCTCGCGGGGCGATGTCTTCGCGCGTCGGGGACCGAACGCGGACGTCAGCACAGCGGCGGCGAGGGGCGCCAGCAGCAGGAGGCTTGGCATCACGTTGCGAGCGGCGGTGAGGGCGAAGAGATTCAACGCAAGCGTGACTATCAATTGCGAAGGAGCAACCGGCGTTACACGTCGTATCCAGACCCAGACCAACGCGATCGTTAGTGCCAGCAGGCTCAGGTAGCCCGCATCCCACATCGTTGTTGCTTGCCATTCTTCGATCACGCCGGTGGCTTTGGAGAACGTCAGTGGGAGCAGCAGGCCGCGTGGCCCGACCGGGCTGATGCAGCCTGCAACGACCGCGACCAGCGTCAGCACTAGCAATGGGCGCACGGTTGGCCAAGCCCGGCGTCGCAGGTCCGCCCAACGAGCCAGGGCCAGCAGACCGAGCATGGCTGGAGCGAGCACCCACATGCCGTGGAACTGTGACCAGAGCAGGACTAGGAGCCCTACAGTCCACCACTTGGGCGGCGGTCGCTCGCAGAGCACGTCCTTGACGACCGCCCCGAGCCAGGCCGTGAATACCAACGAGACCAAAAAGGGCCGCTCCTGCAGTTCCCCGACGGTGGGGAGCAGCACGACGGCAAGCACCAGGGCCCCAACCATGGGCCTGGCGCGGCGCATCACGGCCCACACGGCCACCGAGAGCAGGGCACAGGTAACCAACAGGCGCCACCAGAGCAACCCGCGCCACCCGAACCACTGCTGTGCCTTGGCCATGGTCACCTCGGCGAGCCACTGCGAGGTCACCCACCCGTTCGCCGGATGAATCAGGGACCAGGCCGCGCCCGTGTTGGCGATGTGGTGGCTGCTGAGGATCTCCCGGCCAATGAGGACGTGCCAGTAGGAGTCGATGTCAGCGATGGGACCCACCGACATTGCAAGAACCGCAACCACAACCAGGGTGACCAGAACGTGCGCGGGCTCGATGCGCGTCCGCCATGAACCTGACTCGACGCGTGCCTTCTCAACGGAGGCATTGGTATGTGCCTCGGTATCGGTCATGACCGTCCCATGGTGACGTAATTGACTGTCCCTGCCGGGGTCCGCAACGCGCTATCCCCCTGGGGCAGACAGGCGAAGACCCCGCCAACCAGGGTCAGCGGGGTCTTCGTTAGCCCATTCAGCAGGTCGATGACGCTCCCGCATCGATGCAGCTTGAGGTGGTGGTGTATTTGCCCTTCACCACGCTGCCCAATCCGACAGCTACCGCAACGATGACCGCCGCGATCGCGACCACGATGAGTCCGTATTCGACCGCTGAGGCGCCTTCGTCTCGTCGGAGGGAGTTACGGAGTTTCATCACGTGCAGTCCTGTTCGTAGCCGGTGTCGAAGTGATCGTCTAGAACGCGCTGAACATTTAGCCCAAAACTGAACTAGCAGCCAGTCCCACTGCTGTTGATGCAGCTTGACGTGGTGGAGAACTTGCCCTTGATGATGGTGCCGAGGCCGAACACGACCGCCACGATGACGGCGGCGATGGCGGCGACAAGCAAGCCGTACTCAACGGCAGAGGCGCCCTCTTCGCGGCGCAGAGCGGTGCGGATACGTGCGAGCATCGTGCGGTCCCTTCGATGGGAAGTAATGGATCCCGGTGATCCGTGTGACATAAGGGTGCCCGAAGTTTCCGGGGGTAAGGGTCGTATTCGCGGTTCGACCGTGATCGTCCGAATGGCTGACCCTGATCGGTGCATCCCGGGCATTCACGCTCAACTCGTGGCCCGATCGGGCCATAAGTGTCCCCGTAGAGACCAAGTCGCGAGTTTCTTAGAACTTGTCCTCGCCGGATGAGATAAGGCCCATCCGCAGTGCAGTCATGAGCGCCTGGGCTCGATTGGCGGCGCCCAGCTTCTCGTAGAGCTTGGAGATGTGGGTCTTGGTCGTGGACACCGAGATGTAGAGGCGGCGCGAGATCTGGGCTACCCCGAGGCCTTCCGCCAACAGGTCAAGCACTTCGCGCTCGCGCTGGGACAACTGAGGTCCACTCGGCGAGAGGCGACGCTTCATCGCGTCTGCCAGATCTGCGGCTGTGAACGCATGCGGCGAAGCGCCAGCGTGTCGGGCCGCCGCCACGACATCCTCGGCCGGGGCGTCCTTCGGCACGAACGCTGAGGCCCCGGCTTCAAGAGCGCCGAACAACTGCTCGTCCCCGGCATACATGGTGAGGATCACGATGCCCAGATTCGGGTACTTCGCGCGCGCTTGTCGGGCAGCGTCCAAGCCGCTGCCATCGGGTAGTCGCACGTCGAGAATGACGACGTCCGGGGTGTGTTCGTCGATCATCCGAGTGGCATCTGCAACGCTTGAGGCTTCACCGACGACCGTGAAGTCGGCGTCGCGCTCAAACGCGCGTCGCAGTCCCTGGCGGATCAAGTCATGGTCGTCAACGAGCAACACGCTGGTAGCCATCGTGACCTCCGTTTCGTGCATCCGTGTCCGACATCGGTCCGCCCATCACGACCTCGACCCTGGTGCCACCACCTGGCCGCGGTACAACGTCAAGTGTGGCCCCCAGTCTCGCAGCCCTTTCCCTCATCACTTCCATCCCGTAGCTGTCACGCCTTCGCATGCCCAACCCGCGGCCGTCATCCTCGACCCCAAGCAATGCGCGTGGGAGGTCGACCCGGCAGGTAACCCACACGTTGTGCGCGCGCGAGTGCTTACGTGCGTTGGTCACAGCCTCTCGCGCAATCCTGAGCAATTGGACTCTGCCTCAAGACGCAGTCGTTGGGAAGACTCTTCAATGACCAGGTGGGTGGTCACGTCTCGACCGTGAGCGGATGAGCGCACGTAGTCCGACAGTGCAGTACCGAGGCTGGCACCGGCGTGGACATCGCTGCGCAGGTCGAAGATGGATAGTCGCAACTCGGTCACGACCCGAGTCATCTCGTTTCGAAGCGCCTTTAAGTCGGCTTTCAGTCTGGCATCCTTGTCGACGCGCGCCCCGAGGTCGTCGACCACGTAGCCGAGCGAGGCCAGTTCCTGGGCGATGCCTCGTCGTGAATCTCTCGGGCCAGTCGGCGCCGTTCCTCTGCTGTCGCGATTGTGCGCACCTCGGAGAACAGAAGGGCGGTTTGTAGCCGAAGCGCGTTCTGATTCGACCCATGCCATGGCGACCCGAAGATCCTTGGGGTCGAACGGGGCGCCAACGTGCTCAAGTCCTACCAAGCCGAAGTTGCCATCACCAGCGCGCAAAGGCAGGACTGCGCCGGTCGTTGTCCGCAGGGGCGACTGCGACAAGCCCCCGGCCAACTGCTGAGGCTGGCCGGTACGCCACGCCCTAGCCCAGATCGAGTCGTCGGTGACCTCGGGGAACCAGTTCTCGCCGATTGGCCCGGAGACGGTCAACGGGCTCATGACGTCGGCCTGGTCGGCCACGAAGACGCCCCCGTAGTCGGCGCCGAGGTCCCGGATCAGGTCGTCCATCAGGCGATTGCCCAGCTCGAAGGCGTCGAGGCCGCCGGAAAGCTGGCGAGACACGTCGCGCAGAGCGGTCAGCAGCCGATTGGCCTCGGCGTAGGAGGCGGCGTCCCCGTCTCGCTGTTCCTGGATTCGGCGGAACCAGGAGGCGAGAATGCCGATCGCGAACGAGAGCAAGAGCCACTCGGCGAGCGCGCTCAACTCGCTTGAGCTCGCACCGTGGCGCCCAGCGATCAGACGGGGGATCACGATGCCGACCAGGGATGCGCCGGTGGCGATAGCAACCCTCCACAGGCCGGCCCGCAGGCCGGCCGCCAGCGCGGGGACCATCAAGTAGGGGAGCAGGGTCTGCGCGATCGGATCGGTCAGACCGATCGCCACGCCTGCGGCAAGTGCCTCAGCGACAGGCACCCACGTCGCGACCTGCATCGGGTAGATGGGAAGCGACGCCAGGATCGCGACCGTGACCAGGATCGCGATGGCTGGCACCAGGTGCATCGGGCGGGTACCAAATGCGCTCAAGACGATGCACAGCGCCAGGAGGGCTAGCCGTGAGCCAAGCACGATGCTGCCGGAATCCCCGGTGCGGGAATCTCACGACTAAGCCAGCGCCTCATGATCTCCGACGGTCCCACACTTGTGCCTCGCCACTGCTGCCCCTTGGCTTGAGCCGCGCTGGCCACCGCACAAGATCGTCCGACGGTCCCCGCTGGCTCCCTGCGGGCGTCCGGCGCTGCCTAGTGGGTCCAAAAGGGTGGTACTCGGCCATTCGCCTGAAGGCTAGCGAGTCGTCTGGGACTATTGCGGCGTGAGCGACCTGCAATCCGTCCAGGACATCCTGGCCGATGCTGACGCGCGCCTGACTCAGGGCGCCAGCGCTGCTGCCCGAGTGTGGCCGACGGGCTTCGAGCCACTCGACACCTACCTCGGTGGTGGCTTGCGTTCGGGAGAGCTCACGCTGCTTGCGGGACCTCAAGGGCTGGGCAAGACGACTGCCGCCCTGCAGATTCTGCGCCACGCCGCAGTGATCGGGCGTCCGGCCGTGATGTTCTCCTACGAGCATGATGCCGCGACGATTGTCGAGCGCCTGCTCGCCATCGAGGCAGGTTCTCGACACGGACTCGATGCGGTCTCGTTGCGACGAATTCGCGAAGCGATGGAAGCCACCGACGGGCAGACCGGCGCGCTCGCTGACCGGCTGGACCACACCATCGGTGGCAAGGACGCTGTTGCTGGGCTCGCCGAGATCGCTCCGCGACTGCACATCCACCGTTCGCGGGGTGCATCGACCTCGGTCGAAGCGATGTGGTGGTCGCGAGTGACATCGCTGACCAGACGGGTCAGCCGCCGTTGATCGTCATCGACTACCTGCAGAAGGTTGCTGACCCCGAAGCGCCGCCGATCGAGGAAGAGCGCGTCACGCGCGTCGTCGAAGGCGTCAAGGACATGGCGTTGGACCTCAACGCGCCCGTGCTGTCAATCGTGGCCGCCGATCGCGAGGGCCTTACGGCTGGGCGTCGGCTCCGGGTGGCGAACCTTCGTGGCTCAAGCGCGTTGGCCTACGAGGCCGACGCCGTGCTCATCATGAACGACAAGTTCGATGTCGTTGCTCGTCACCACCTCGTCTTCGACGTGGGTAACGCCGAGCGGTTCCGCAACTTCGTGGTCATCTCGATCGAGAAGAACCGAACAGGTTTGGCGCACATCGACCTGGAGTTCCGCAAGCGCTACGAGCAGGGACGGATCGAGCCGGACGGGCAGCCCGTGGCCGAGCAACTCGTGGACGAGCGCGTCTTTGTGGAGTAGCACAGCGTTGAGCGAGTAGAGCGTTGCACAGTTCGGCGTGAACTAGCGCAGCGTCAGAGTTTTGGTAGCGCGGCCACCGATTCGAAGTCGACTAAGTGCGCCATCGAGCGCGCCATCGTGCGGGTATCGCAGGCGGCGGCCATTGAACCACCAGCACCCTCGCCGACGGCGGCAGCCTTGGTGAGATCGTCCTCGGTGAACGGTTCCTCGCCGTCACGAGCGGCGAGCAGGATGCCGCTGACGTACGGAATCGGGACGGCGAGCAGGTGTCGAGCAGCGGCAAGTGGTGCGCCGCGCAGGTCCATGCGCGCAATGTCTGAGTGCTCGATCAGGAGGCCTTTGCGGTCACGAGCCACCTGCTGAACCAGCCACGAGTCTGCAAGCAGTTCGTAGCGGTGCTCCAGTGAACGAAGTGCCAAACCAGCCGCGACTCGCCACCGGCCCTCATCGGGGATGAGCACTGCTGCTCGCTCGACTCCAATGCGTTGGTCGAGATCGGAGACGACCATCGCGGCAGCCTCGGGCACGCCGTAGATCTCGTCGATTCGAGGGAGCAGCGCACGAATGAGATCCAGAGTGCTCTGCGTTCGCGCGTTCGGATCACTTCGCAGGTCAATGAGACGGTTGTCGGCCTCCTGCGCGAGCGGGTCGGCTTTCACATGCCGACCGGCCTTGTTGGAGTGCAGCCGCACGCCCACAGCACGCCTCCCGCACTCGCGACCTGAACCGGCGACGGACACCTCGCCGTTACTGGGCACTGTACGAGATCTTGGCTGGCCCAGGAAGGCGACTCACCCCACCGTGTGAGCCGTTAGAGGTAGCCCACCCGAACCGGTGACGCCCAGTAAGTGGGCTACTGGTGTGCGAGCTGCGTGTAGATCTGGATGGCGGCGGGGCCGAGGATCGGGATGAAGAGCGTCGGGAGAATGCAGAAGATCAGGGGGAACAGGATCTTCACCGGCACTTTTTGCGCCTGCTCTTCGGCGCGTTGCGAGCGCTTGATTCGCATCTCGCGCGCCTGAACACGCAGGACGTTCGCGATCGGGATGCCGAAGGCGTCGGCCTGAGTCATGGCCGATGTGAATTGCGCGAAGCTCGGCCAGGTCAGTTCGTTCTCCGAGCGCGTTGATCGCGTCGCGTCGGCTCACGCCGATCTGCATCTCCTGCAGGACTCGGAAGAACTCGTCAGCGATGGGTCCCGTGGAGTTGCGCGCAACCTGCGCCACCGCAGAGTCGAACGACAGGCCGGCCTCGACTGAGATCGTGAGCAGGTCGAGCGCGTCGGGCAGCTCTTTGCGCATTCGTTCGTTGCGGTTGTACGCGGTTTGATACAAGATCATGTTCGGCGTCATGAATCCCGCAGCAGCGAACACGACGGCGCACCCGATGATCGCGAGCACGTTGCCGCCGAAGGCCAGCGGGATGACGATGCCGATCACAAGTCCTGCGATCAGTCCCAGGACCTTGAAGGCGACGATGCGATCGACGTCCCAGCCCGGGGGGTTCCCCGCCAGATCCAGTCGACGACGCAGGCGGTCGGACTGATCGGCTCCCGCCAGTCGTCGACCGATCTGAGTCAGCTTGGAGAAGGTCGGGGTGATGACGCGTTCGGAGAACGGTCGGTTCAATTCCTGTCGCATCGCTGACGGTGCGGCATTGATCGCCTGCACTGCGGCCAGCGAACGACCTACGGCCTGCTTCTCCGAGGTGAGGACGCCGATCGTCGCCAGCGCGATGACCAGGCCGATGAAGATGAGGCCTAGGCCGAGTAAGAGCATGGTTGTCTCGCTCACATCACACCTCGACCTTCACGACTTTGTTCAGCCAGAATCCGCCACGATCAACAGCACGATGCCGACGATGATCATGAGCCAGCCAACGAAGGTGTGGACGAGCACGCTTAGGTATTCAGGGCGAACCAGGATCGATGATCGTGAACACGATGGGCAAGCCCAAGAGGATGGCGGCGGAAAGCCGACCTTCGGCCGAGAGAACTTCTACCTGCCGACGCAGTCGCTCCCGCTCGCGCAGCGTCTCAGCCAGCGTCGTCAGGACCTCAGCCAGGTTGCCACCAACATCACGCTGGATCCGGATCGCCATGACCACCCAGGAGAAGTCCTTGCTCTTCATCCGATCGGCCACGCCGTCGAGCGCATCCGTGAGGTCGACACCAAGCCGAGTCTCGATCATCGCGCGATTGAGCTCGGTGCTCATCGGCGCTTCGCACTCCTTCATGACGGAGTCGACCGCCTGTGGCAGCGAGTATCCGGCGGACAAGCCGCCCGCCATCAGTTGCAGAGCGTTGGGCATTTGTTCCAAGAAGGCGGAGTGGCGACGAGACTCTTTGACCGACAAGAAGATGTAGGGCCCGACGAAGCCGAGGATGAGACCAATGATCGCTGGCAGCGGTCGACCACCTGAGATCAACAGGAAGATCAGGCCGCCCGCGATGGTGATGCCGACATGAATCAGGAGCCATTCCGCAGAGCGCAGCGGTAACCCGGCTGATTCAAGTTTTGCGCCAATTGCCGTGTCGAGATCTCGTTGGGACACGACACGTCCAGCGAGCTCGACGGCAGAACGAGCCACGCCGCTGTCACCAAGAAGAACTGTGGACGTGTCGGATTCCTTGACCGGCTGCTTTCCAGCGAGCGTGTAGACCGACAAGCGGCGGCGCATTCGCGAGGACTGCGGGTCGCGCTCGGAGGCGCTCACGAAGGCGACTGCGAGGATCACCAACAGGCCGATGAACAGCAATCCCAAGGCCCAAGGCAACAGGGTGGAGATCCACGAATTATCGTGCACAGCCACTGCCTTGGGGCCTGTGTCGGCAGCCGCAGTCGGGGTGATGACACCGCTTGCTGCTCCAAAGCTCGAGAAGACACTGTCGGTGATGGCCGTGGGCCGGCAACAGCAGTCACGGCGACCGTGCCACTCTGTCCGGCGAGGCCTGCTGGCACCGACGCGACAACAAGAATTTGGTTGCTGACCTCTGCGGCCGCGCTCGTGAAGATCGAACCCAACGTTGATACGTCAGTGACCGCGACGAGACGCCCACGACCCGCGGTTGCCAGGGCCTGCAACGGGACTAGTTGTGCGGCCGCCGCGCCGATGGAGACGGCGTCAAGTGTGTCGTTCGATGCGCGTACCTCACTCACTGCCGTTCCGAGCGTGGCAGTACTCGCATCATCCTTGCCGTCGGTGAGCAACAGCACGTTTCGCGTGCCCGATGTACCAGCCGTCCGGACGGCGAGCATGACAGCGTCATACAGGCGCGTGTTGCCAGCCGCGACCAGCCCGCCTATCGCCCTAGAGACGGCAGGGCGGTCCAGTGTCGGGGCGACCGCAACTTGGGCCGTGCTGGAGAAGGTCACCAGGCCCACTCGAACGTCGGCCGGAACCGAGTCCAGGTAGTCAAGCGCCGCGCTCTTCGCACTCGTGAGCTTCGCGCCGGCCATGCTCCCGGAGGTATCCAAGACGATGACCGAGGTGCGTTGCACCTGGGTCGTCCCGTTGGCCGCCTTCGCGACCGCGCTGACCTTTTGGCCGCCCAGGGTGACGGTTACAGAGGCTGGGTTGATCGTGGTTCCGGACGGAAGTCCCGCGGCTGTAAACACGATGTTCAGACCTGTGGTGCCGGGCTGCACCTGCGCGATGTGCCCCACCGGGGACACAGTCGCGCCGTCCGCGCCGCCGACCCCGGCCGCAAGCGCGGCGAACGCCGCCACCGCGACGGCGGCAGCGCGAACGAAGATGGAGCGTTGGCTCATGCCGGTTGGCCGAACTTCTCGAACGCGAAGATGGACGGGTCGACGCTGACTCCCGACTCCGCCAGCTTGTCGAGGAACTTGGCGCGCAAGCCGGTCGACTTCAGGCGCCCCAGCGAACGGCCCTGATCGTCGATCCCCATGCCGTGGTCGTACAGGAACAAGTCCTGCAGCGTGATGATGTCGCCTTCCATGCCGATGACCTCAGTGACGTGAGTGATGTGGCGCGTGCCGTCACGGAAGCGCGTCTGGTGAACGATCAAGTCGATTGCGCTGGAGACCTGTTCGCGGATTGCGCGCACTGGCAGGTCGACGCCGGCCATGAGCACCATGGTCTCGATGCGGGCAAGGACGTCACGCGGTGAGTTCGAGTGGACGGTGCAGATGGAACCGTCGTGACCGGTGTTCATCGCCTGCAGCATGTCCAGGGCCGCAGCGTCGCGAACTTCACCAACCACGATTCGGTCGGGACGCATGCGCAGCGAGTTGCGAACGAGATCTCGGACGCGCACCTCACCGCGGCCCTCGATGTTCGGGGGCGCGCCTCGAGTCGCAGCACGTGTTCCTGGTGCAGCTGAAGTTCTGCGGCGTCCTCGATGGTGATGATCCGTTCATCGCTCGGGATGAACGAGGAAAGGACGTTGAGGCTTGTGGTCTTGCCAGCGCCGGTACCACCCGACACCAGGATGTTCAGACGACCACGCACACACGCGGCCAAGAAGTCAGCAACCGACCTCGTGAACGTGCCAAATCCGACGAGGTCCTCGACCTGGTAAGGGTCCGCGGCGAACTTGCGGATCGTGAGCATCGAGCCGTCGATCGCGAGCGGTGGGATGACTGCGTTGACACGACTGCCATCTGGGAGGCGCGCATCGACCATTGGGCTGGACTCATCGACACGTCGGCCGACTCGAGACACGATCTTGTCGATGGTGCGGCGCAAATGGGCCTCGTCGGCGAAATGCGCCTGCACCGGGTAGATGCGTCCGGCGCGTTCGACGTAGATCGCCTCTTCGCCGTTGACCATGATCTCGGTGATGTCCGGGTCGCGCAGGAACGGCTCCAGCGGCCCGTACCCAAGAATGTCGTCAGCGATCTCCTGCGCGATCCGGGCGCGATCGGCGACTGTCAACGGGGTGTCGTCCTGAGACAGCACTTCCTGCAGTGTCAGCCGTACGCGTTGCTCAAGTTCTGACTGGGTCAGGCGCGAGTCATAGAGCTTGGGTCCGAGGCTCTCGAGCAGCTCTTGGTGCACGGTGCGCTTGAGCTCGGCAAAGGGGTCCTCCGGACCACGACGGTTACGTGGCGCCGGGCCGGCGTCGCCGCTGTCAACGGTGCCATCGACAGTTCGTTCGCGACGTGCGGCTGCAAGTCGGTCAGCGAGGCTCATGTCTTCGCCTTCCTGCGGAACAGGCTGCGCCGGTCTGTGCGCAGCTCGGCGGGGATGGACGCGGAGGACGCGTGCTGGCCCACCACGTAGGTCTCGGCGAACTCCCGGATGGCGAGGCTCACCGGGTGCTTGGGGTCATCGAGCACGATTGGCACTCCGCGGTTGATCGTCGCGGGTACGTCACGTGAGGAGGGGATCTGCGCGGTGATCGGAGCGTTGAGTGTCTTTTCAACCTCGCTCAGCGACAGCCCGACCTTCGAGTCCGAGCGGTTGAGAACGACTCGGCAGCGGTCGCGCGGATAGTTCAACAAATCCAGCGTTTGCAGGGTCAGCTTGAGGTTCTTCAGCGCTGGGATGTCGAGCGTCGCGATCAGGGCAATCACATCGCTGTTGTCGAACGCGGCGAGAACTTGGTCGTCGAATGCGGGGGGAGTGTCGACAACGACGTAGTCGAACTGCGACTTGAGCAGTTCGAGGATGCGCACGACCAGGCTGGCGGGGATGGAGTCGGCCGCACCTGGCTCAAGTGGAGCGGCAAGGGTCTGCAGCCCAGGCGAATGCTGCGTAAGCAGCGCGGTGACGGCCGCAGCATCCAACGACTCCGTCAGTGCGACGGCGTCGGCGATGGTGTGTGCCGGGTATTGGACAAGCGCGATGGCCACGTCGCCGAACGCAAGGTCGAGGTCCACAAGCACCACGTTGCGTCGACCGCCATCGGCGAGTGCCGCTGCCAGATTCGTTGACAACGTGGTCTTGCCGCATCCGCCCTTGGCTGAGAAGACAGTGACCAACGTGCCCTTGACGCCGGAGTCTTCGACGCCCCCGGCGCCTGGCAACTGCTCACGCATCGCGCGAGCGAGTTCGCGCGCCCGCCCGACCGCGGCAGTGAGCGCTGGCATGTCGCGCTCAGCCACCACTTCGCGCACTCCAGCGCGCAGCGCGTCGTTGAGCAAGGTGGTGTCAACGCGGCGACGCACCAGCACGACACCGAGACTCGGCCGGGACAGGCGCATCGACTGCGTCAAGGCCAAGGCCGCACCGATGTCGACGGTCGGACCGATGACGACGGCGTCTTCACCCAGGTGAGTGTCTAGATGCTTGTGCAACGCGTCCATCGACGGCAGCACTGTGCCCTCAGAACCAAGCGAGGCGAACAGCGTGCCGGCGACGGCCGGGTCGAGATCGACGATTGCAGTCATATCAGGGGCTTACCCAAAGAGGTTGGTGTACGAGACCGGTCCGAGATTGGTCGGAACCAGCGAGGTCTTGGTCAGCAGGCCGAAGTACAACGTCCCGTTGGTCTGGGCGAAGATGATCTGCTGGGCCTGTCGCTCGGTTACCGCCACAGTGAACAGTGTGCGCGGAAGTGACTCTGGGTTTGTCACCTGGGTCGTGCTAACCGGCACGTTGCCTACTGCGATCACGGGAACGCTCTTCAGCAGGAGCTGGTTGATGCCCCCCGAGGCGGCAGTGGGCGGGGTTATCTCGGTGAAGATGGCGATGTTCGACCCCGGCACAACGAAGCCTGACACACGTCCCGGGTCGGCCAGGGAGATGCTGATGGCGATCTTGCCACTGGGGATCGGCAGGCTCTGCGCGGTCGCCGTCGTGCCGAACTCAGCAGCCAGGATGAAATTGACCCGGCAGGATTGCCGCGAGCGCCACCTGGTCCTTGATCGACGAGATGTCGCTCAAGGCGCCGTCGGGAACTGCGTCCATCGGGAAGGTCTGCAGCTGGAAGTCGCCTGCGTTGGACGCGTTCTGGGCGCTGGTGCCAGAGGCGATCAAGTTCTTCGCCACCAGGACCTGAACCGGACTCTGGTTCTGTACAGCGCGATTGTTCGCGTTATGGGCGTAGAGGAACACCAGAACGGTGCCCAAAGCGGCCACCACAAGGGCAGCTATGAGGAGGATTGTGCGACGTCCCATGTCACCCTCTTGCAGGCTGGAGAAGCGAGTACGCGGCCGTTCTGCGACCGCGCCTTTTGACGTTTCCACAAGGTAGCGGTGACGTGTGTGATTGTTGTGACAATGCGGAAGTCTGGTCCAAATGGGTGTACGGACCAACCAGACGGATGGCGGATCGCTCTCAGAACGTGGAAGTTTGATCCGATTTAGCCGGATTCCACAGGCTGAAACCCCCGACCCCCGACCCCCGACCCGCGACCCGCGAGGACGCGCCACGTCCAGCCACGTCGGGCCGCATGACCAACCCTCGGCGCCGCCCGTTGCATCGCCGACCCACGCCTCGCGCATCGCGCAACAGGCGCAAGGTGGCCGTCCGCGATGCAACGGGTCCGCGCGGCGATGCAGCGGTCCAACGAGCGATGCAAAGGCGGCGGTGGACGGGGAGGTGACCTACGCGGCGGCGCGGGTCAAGCCGCTTGCCGCCCGTGGGGCAGGCCGTTAAGCCCCAGCGACCGTCGCAACGACGCGCGCCCGGACAGCCGGATCGGCGAAGTCGTCGGCCCTGGCAACCAACGACCTAAGTGGCAACGCGATCATCGCGACGGCCACCAGGACCACGCTCCACCAAGTCGTGAGGACGCTTAGCACGGCAAACAGCAGTCCCATCCCTGTGGTGGCGAGGGCCAACCGCATCGAATACACCGCCATCGAACCAGGCGGCGCGGGCGTATCGCGAGGTCCACGCAGGTCGGCATGATGCGGGCGAGTGATCGACCACTTGATCGCGGTAGATGTGACCAACGCGGTGGATACCAACCCCGAACACACGACTGCAGCAATCTGTCCTGCGGTCGGCCCTTGGCTTGCACGAGTGGCGGCCATTCCGACGCCCAATGTCATGGCGACGAGCACTGTCTCGGCCACAACCCGCACCTTTGACCAGTAGAAGATGCGCGCGGAGGCGGGAAGCGTGGAGAGCCAGACCGAGCCCGATCCGTCGAGGCAGAAGGCATTTACGCCGAAAAGCAGCGCGCCGCCCGACGCGATCAGACCTGGCACCAGCACCAGGGTGTCCCAACGGATAGATGCCACCGCAGCAACTGCTCCAGGCAGCAAGCCCAGTAGAAGAGCGCCGCGGCGTAGTGGTGCGCTGCGCCGAACACTCGCGCGATCAATCGCGCCCACCTCTGCCGCAACGGAGGATCGCGCAGGACGACGGCGAACGGTGCGACCTTCGCGCTCGACCGCCATGTCGGTGGGTCGGCGCACACTCCAGCCGCAGGCAATGACGCCAAGCCAGGCGAGGAATGGGATCGAGACGAGCATCAAGGTCGTGCGAATCGCCCAGGTCTTGTAGCGACCGTCGTCTGGGTCACGTGCGGCGAAGAGGATCGCGCGAGTGGGAAGTCGGTCGAGCATGGTGGTCAACAGGCCCGCCCTCATGATGGTGAGCACCGCCACCGCGAGGACACCGAGGGCCACCCACCACGCGATCCGACCGAACCGACGCCGACGTGAGCCCACGATGAACCACGCCAATGATTGGCCACCCACGGTGACCATCGCGAGGTAGCAGGCAATCGTCAGCAAGGGCAGGGCCAAACTCCAACCGCCACGCGTCTCTCCGTAGGAGATGAAGCCCAGTGCAAGCACCGCCTGCACCAGCCAGGCAAGGTTCAAGGGCGACAAGAGCAGCGACGACGCGTAGATCGTGCGCGCCCGAATCGGGTAGGCCACCAACTGGCTCGCGGGATAGAGCTCGTTGCCGCCGCCAGCGGCGAGCGGCGCGGTGATCGACAGAATTAGGAAGCCGAGCAGCAGCGTCGGCGTGATGAGCGCGATGCCGATGCGGCCGCTGTCAGGCAACTGACGCGCCACGACCACAGACAACGTGCACAGAAACGGAATGGTCAGCATCGCGATCATCAAGCCGATGCGCGCCCCACGCCCGCGCACCATCGACCAACGAAGGCTCACCAGTGCGCTCAAAGCGCGTGCGCTGGGTCGCTTTGATTTCATCTGGGAGGGCATCGGCTGCGTCGGCATCGGTTGGAGGGGTCGTGATCAGGTGAGCAACGAACGGTAGAGCGCGGCGCCTGCCTCGCCGGAAAGCTCGGCAGCGGGAGCCGCGGCCACAGTGCGACCGGCGCGGAGTACGACAGCCTCCTCGCACGCTTCGACGGCCAGGGGGAGCAGGTGGGTTGAGACCAGGACTGCGGCACCGCCAAGGCGGCACTCGCGGATCAGATCCATTGTCGCTTCGACGCCGAGGGGGTCGACGCCGTCGAAGGGTTCGTCGAGCAAGAGGACATCAGGCCGGTGGAATGCAGCAAGCACGACCGAGGTTCGCCGACCCATGCCGTGCGAGAAGCCCGCGGTGACGCGATCGGCCGCTTCGGTGAGATCGAAGCGCTCAAGCAGGTCGCGTGCGCGGTCGCGCCACGAGTCGTCCATGCCTCGGATCCGCGCCGCCAACTGGAGGTGCTCCCACGGCGTTGCGCGGGGGATCAGGCCTCCCACGTCGGGGCAGTAACCGACGCGCTCACGCGCAGCGGTTGGGTCCTTGCGTACGTCGACCGTGCCGATGTGGATCTCACCGGAGTTCGCGGGAAGGACTCCGGCGAGAACGCGCAAGGTGGTCGACTTGCCCGCTCCGTTGCGTCCGACCAACGCCACCGACGAGCCGGGACTCACGGTCAGGTCGAAATCGGTGACAGCGAGGACGGGCCCGAACGCAACCTGCAGGCCACGCACCTCGACTGCCGCCGTCACCTCGCCCCCTGACCTTTCCCTTGTCCGTACAGTGCATCGATGGTGTCGGCATAGGCGTCAACCACTAGGTGTCTGCGAACCTTCAGCGAAGGTGTAAGCAGGCCGTTGTCCTCGGTGAAGTCGTCGGCCAGAAGGCGGAACCGCTTGATTGATTCGGCAACGGACACGGTGGCGTTGGCGTTGTCGACTGACGGTCGGATCGATTTGAGCAGGTCGGGGTCCTCGATCAGGTCCTCAGTCGGTGTCTGCGGGTCGCGCCCCTGCGATGCCAGCCACGGCCCGAGGGCCTCTGGGTCGAGCGTTATCAAGGCGGTTATGTAGGGACGTTGATCACCCAGGACAATGCACTGACTCACCAACGGGTGGGCCCGGATCACGTCTTCGAGGGGCGCCGGCGCAACGTTCTTGCCGCCGGCAGTGACCAGCAGTTCCTTCTTCCGCCCAGTGATGCGCAGGAAGCCATCATCGAGTTGGCCGACATCGCCTGTGTGGAACCAGCCCTGGCTGTCCATGGCGTCGCGGGTGGCGGCATCGTTGTTCCAATAACCGGCAAAGATGTTGCCGCCCTTGACGACGATCTCCCCGTCCTCGGCAATCCGAACCGTGGTACCCGGGATTGGCTGACCGACCGTACCGATGCGCAAGGCAGATGGCCGGTTCAACGTCATGGCCGCGTTCGTCTCCGTCAGGCCATAGCCCTCAAGGATCGTTACGCCGACGCCATGAAAGAAGTGACCTAGGCGTTCGCCCAATGGCGCCCCGCCGCTCACGGCCCAACGCACCCGACCGCCCATCGCCGCTCGCAGCTTGCCGTAAACGAGGTGCTCGAAAACGGCGTGCTGTGCATTGACGGCCAGCGATGCGCCACCCCGCTCCTGCCCGCGCGACCAGGCTTCGGCCACCGACGCGGCCTGGTCGAAGATGCGGACTCGTGGGATTCCCAGGAGGGAACCATCGTCAGTCGCTTTCTGCCGAGCGGAGTTAAAGACCTTCTCGAACACCCGGGGGACTGCGAGCACGAACGTTGGCTGGAACTCGAGCAGGTCGCGCGGCAAGGTGCTCGAGTTGGGCGTGTAGCCCATGCGGATCCGGGCTTCGATCGCGCCGATCTCGATGGTTCGGGCTAAGACATGTGCCAGGGGAAGGAACATCAGTGTTGACGAGCCGGGCTGACGGAAGACGTCTGGCATCGACTCGACGGCGTTCATCGCATCGAAGAGAAAGTTGCCGTGAGTCAGCACGCAACCCTTGGGCCGCCCGGTCGTGCCTGACGTGTAAATGATGGTGGCGATCGTCGCTGCGCCCAGTCCCGTGCGGCGAGCGTCGAGGTCGGCGTCGCTCACCGACGCTCCAAGCCGCCCAATCGTCTCGAGTCCCGCGTCTTCCAGGTTCCACACGTGCTGCAGATTCGGTGTGGTGCGGCGCACGGTGTCGATTCGGGAAGCGTGCAAGGGCGACTCTGCGATGACTGCCACAGCACCGCTGTCAGAGAGGATCCAGGCGATCTGCTCGGCAGATGACGTCTCGTAGACGGGGACTGGGATGGCGCCCGCCATCCAGATGGCGAAGTCAAGAACTGTCCACTCGTAACGAGTTCGGGAAAGGATCGCGACTCGGTCCCCGGGTTGTACACCTGCGGCGATCAAGCCCTTCGCGGACGCGCGTGCGAGTTTCAGAAGCTCGCTGTTCGTGATGTCGATCCAGGTGCCCTCGGATCGGTGACTAAGTGCGACTTCGTTGCCGGCTTGGTCGGCGTTGCGGACGATCAAGTCGCTCAGGTACGCGTTGGCACCGGGCTCGTACAGCGCGGGAACCGTGAACTCCTCCACGCCCGGTCCTCTCGATCGGTTGCCGGTCACCGCTCTCGGTGTGGGCTGGTGCAAGCATGCCGCTTGGGGTCAAGTTGTGCCCCGGTCATGCCGAGACCGTCAACGTGTCTGAGCATGAGAGTCAGGCCCGCTGTCCAGCGTGCTCCGCGTTGGTCCGGGGTGACATGGCGTGGTGTTCGCTCTGCCACGCCGATCTGCGGCCGCAACCGGTGGACCTGCCTGCCCCCTCCGAGACCCGCTCGCTTGATCTCGATGCGGCCGAGGTCGGCACCGCCGAGCCGGCCGCTGAGCCCGATGTCGCTCGCGTGAGTGTTGGCGCCGGTCGCCATCGTCGGGCCAGTGATCAGGCCGCAGCGCGCGCCGTCAACTACACGGATGATGGTGAGGTACCTCCGGTGCTGCACCTGGGCCAAGTGACCGCCCAGGATGTGATTGTCGACGGCGAGATCGATGACGAGATGGTCCGCGCGCTGCTCCTCGGTGATCCGTCCGACGAGCCCTTGGCGAAGGTGTCGTCGCGACTTGACACCACCGGCAAGAAGGCCGCCGTCATCATCGGCGGCGGGATTGCGGTGGCGCTCGTGCTGGTCGTGATCCTCGGCATAGTGGGCATGTTCCTGCGCTGACTCGTTGCTATTACTGTCGCTCGCGTGCGGATCAATGTTGTCAGCGACGTTCACGGTGCAGCCGATTCATTGGGCCGCGCCATGCAGGGCGCCGACGCGTTGATCTGCCTTGGCGACTTCGTGCTCTTCCTCGACTACGACCACCACGAGCAGGGCATCTTCGTTGAGCTTTTTGGCATCGAGAGCACTGATCACTTCATCGATCTGCGAAACGCCGGTCGCTTCGACGAGGCACGCGCATTCGGCAACTCGTTATGGGCAGGCATCGAGGGCGACCGCCGCTCGGTGCTGGACGGAAAGGTGCGCGAGCAGTACGCCTCGCTCTGCGCGGCGATGCCGACTCCGACCTACCTGACGTTCGGCAACGTCGATGTGCCGCATCTGCTTCGAGAGTTCCTGCGGCCCGGACAGAACCTCTTCGATGGTGAGGTCGCGGAGATCGGCGGCCTGCGCGTCGGCTTCGTCGGAGGCGGCCTGCACAGCGCGGCCCGCACGCCCTATGAGCTTTCCGAAGATGAGTACGACGAGAAGCTGCGTGTGCTCGGCGAGGTCGATGTCCTGTGCACCCATATTCCCCCTGCGGTACCCGAGCTTTGCTACGACGTCGTTTCGCGCCGATTCGAGCGGGGGAGCGTCTCGTTGCGTCGTTTCATCAACGAGACGCAACCTCGGGTCTCCGTTTTTGGTCATGTTCATCAGCCGCTGGCCCGGCGGGTGCGACTCGGCCACACCGAGTGCGTAAACGTGGGTCATTTCCGTGCCACCTCGTCGCCCTTCGTCCTCGAATGGTGAGCGGTACGCTCACCTGACCGAGGCGGCAGGGGTGAGCGGCGAACATGGCGGAACAGGCGCAAGGCACCGTGAGCATTGCCGCGCCTGCCGAGGCCATCATGGCTGTCGTCGCGGACGTTGAGGCATATCCGGTCTGGAGCGAGGAGTTCCGGTCCGCGACGGTGCTGACGCGAAACTCGGAGGGGCGCCCGATCAAGGCGCAGTTCGACATTGACGCGGGTCCGGTCCGTGACAACTACACGTTGAAGTACTCGTGGGACAGCGAATCGCGGGTGTCGTGGAAGCTGCTCGAGTCGAAGGTGATGAACACCCTCGACGGAGCGTATGAGCTGACTCCTGGACAAGGCGCCACCGAGGTGACGTACACGCTCACTGCCGAGCTCAAGTACAAGCTGCCTGGTTTCATCATGCGCAAGGCACGTCAACGCATAGTCGACGGCGCACTGTCGGGACTCAAGACGCGAGTTGAATCGCAATGACGCGCACAGTGCTGGTCACAGGCAAGGGCGGCGTCGGCAAGACCACCTTCGCCTCAGCCACTGCGGTGCATGCGGCGCGCGCTGGCGTAAAGACCCTCGTCGTATCTGTAGACCCCGCACACTCACTCGGTGACGTGCTGGGTCGCTCGTTGGAACACCATCCCGTCGAAGTCGATGCTGGTTTGTGGGCGGCGCACCTCGACACCCGACTCTTGGCTGAAGAGCGTTGGAGCGACCTGCACGACTACGTTCGCTCGCTGCTCGGCGCGGTCGAGGTCGACTCGGTCGTGGCCGAGGAGATCACCGTGCTGCCCGGGGTCGAGGAGCTACTCGGGCTGCTGGAGCTCAAGGCGCTGGTGGAGTCTGGCGCCTGGGATTTCGTAGTCGTTGACTGCTCGCCGACAGCTGAGACGTTGCGCTTGTTGGCGCTGCCCGAGGCTGCGAAGCGGCTCATCCGGATGGTCTTCCCCGAAGACAACGCGGTGCTGAGATCCCTGCGACCGATGTTCGCCCGCGCATCCGGCCTGCCGGTGCCGAGCCGCGATGTCGCCGAGGCGTTGGACCGATTCCTCGATGACGTGGCAGGCCTCGCCTCGCTGCTCACCGGGCCGGATACGACTCTGCGACTCGCCTTCACGCCGGAGTCTGTCGTCCTGGCAGAGACTCGACGATTGTTTACTTCGTTGTCCGTGCTCGGATTTCGCGTCGATGGCGCGCTCGCGAATCGGATCACACCGATCACCGACTTTGCCTCGCCTCGCGAGCAGGCCCGTCGGGGACTGGTCGAGGAAGCGCGCCAGGCGTTCGCTCCGGCGCACGTTTGGGAGATGCGTGAGCGAGACGCCGAACCAATCGGGCTGCAGGCACTCGCCGCGTTCGGGGCGAAGGCCTATGCCGGGCAGGACCCGATGAAGGGCACCGCGATTGAGCCAGTCATCGACGTGTCTCGTGTGGGCGAGGACTACGTGATGCGAATCCCGACACCACTTGCCGATCACAGCGAGGTTGGCTTGGTGCGAATCGGTGACGACGTCACGATCACGTTGGGTTCGGCTCGACGGATCATCACGTTGCCCTCGGCGCTGCGACGGTGTGATGTGCGCGGCGCGACGGTGCGCGACGGACGTTTGTCGGTGCGTTTCGTCCCGCAGCCATCGCTGTTCCCTGCGCAGAATAACGGCTCCGCAAGGCCCGACGATGAGTGAGTCGGAGAGCGCCGCCGCGCGTGAGGCGATGCGGTTGATCGAGACCGTGCAGGACTGGCTGCATGCGTCGACCGACGGTCACGTCGCGACTGGCTCGGAGGAGTGCTGCGTCTGCCCGGTGTGTCGCGTGATCGCTGTTGTGCGGGACACCGATCCGGCGCTCGTGGGCACCTTGACCCAGAACGCCGTCGGTCTGCTCGACACCGTTCGAGGGTTGGTCGGCATGGCCGGAGGCGAACGCGGACCCGCGGGGCCCGGACGCGCCGAGGGCGCCACAGACGCGGAAGATGATGACGACGGGGCTGGGACAACTGCGGACTCATTGATGTCGGACGCACACGATTCCGATCGCGGGGCCGAGACTGCTCTCCCGGTGCAACCGACTCACGGTGGTCCGCGTCGCGTGCAGCACATCGATGTCAACTGACGTGCCAGCTGAGGCGTCGTTAGCGCCAGTAGGGCTCGGCGTTGACGTGGGGGGCACCAAGATCGTCGGGGTCGTCATTGATGGAGCTGGACGTACGTTGAATCGCTTGCGCATGCCCACACCGCACACGACTGTGTCCGATCTCGACGATGCGGTTGTCGACATGGTCCAAGCCCTTCGTGCGGAGGCCGGCGATCCCTCGCTGCCCGTAGGTCTCGGGCCGGCTGGGCTCATGGACTCTTCGGGCGACGAGGTTGTCTTCGCCGCTCACCTTGTCTGGCAGCAGTCGTTGGTCCGGCCACGACTAAGTGAGCGCCTTGGCACAGCCTTGGTGATGGACAACGACGCGACAGGTGCGGCTTGGGGTGAGTACCGGTTCGGCGCCGGTCGAGGCAGTGATCCGATGTTGCTCGTCGCGGTCGGCACTGGCCTCGGTGGCGGCCTGGTGATCGGCGGTCAACTGATGCGGGGCGCGACCGGTTCGGCCGGCGAGGTAGGGCACGTGCTCGTGCGAAAGAACGGTCGACGCTGCGACTGCGGTCAGCGTGGCTGCGTTGAGCAGTACGCGAGCGGCCCTGCGTTGGCGCGCCACGCGCGCCGAGAGGCGCGCAAACACCCCAAGCGGGCGGCGCTGCTGCTGGCCCTCGTTGACGGTGATCGTTCGCGTATCACCGGCCCCGTGGTTACCAGAGCCGCCATCGAAGGAGACCCGGCGGCACGGGCCGCGTTTCGCAGGCTGGCGCTTGAGCTCGGTCGCGGGATGGCCGGAGTGGTCGCGGTCGTGGATCCCGAGATCGTGGTCCTCGGGGGCGGGGTCTGCGAGGCGGGGGATTTGCTGCTACGGCCCACCAGGGAAGCCCTCGAGGCGAATCTGACTGGGGCTGGCGCGCGACATATGCCACGCATGGTGCTAGCCGAATTGGGCTCCGATGCGGCCGCGATCGGGATGGCCGACTTAGCCGCCCAGGGGCCATACGCCGTCGCAGAACACGCTGAGACCATCGTCCGTTTGGGTGATACATCGCCGCTGACGGGCTGAGTGGGCGGTCAGGTCTTCGAATCTGCCCTGGGGCGTAGGGCGGGCCTTACCATCAAGCGCAAACCTGAAAAGCAGGTTTCGTTCGCTTGATGCGGAAACGCTTCGGCGGAGACTCGGGGCCCCCGAGCCGAGGAGGTCCGATGCGTCGCTTACGTGAGACTTTCGTGCGCAGAGTCGCACGGATCTCCGCTGAGGATGCTGGCTTCGTGGCTCTCGTGGTCGCGATCTGCCTTCCGGTTTTTATTGCCCTGCTTGCGTTCGCGGTTGATGTCTCGAACTGGTACCTGGTTCAGAACAAGGAGCAAAAGGCAGCAGACAACGCGTCCCTTGGTGGCGTGATCTATCTCCCGTCGGACCCCTGCACGGCATACAGCACGGCGTTCGCTGTCGCTGGACTCAATGGGTTCGCGACCAACTACAACCCCGCCACGTGCAGCAACTCGGTTGTCGGCCCGGCCTCGGCTCAGGACGCCAAGAAGACGTTCACCGTCACCGTCCAGCTCGGTGCCAAGCCAGGGGAGTTGCAGGTCACGATCGTCAAGACCGTCAACAACGCCTTTGCGAGCATCCCGCTGCTTAACGACCCAAAGACCAACGTGGGCAAGAGTGCGACCGCAGCCTTTTCGGGACCAGCCAACCTCGGTAGCCCCTGCAATGTCTTGGGCAATCAGGCCATGGAGAGCGGCTCTAACTTGGTGCAAACGAACTCTCAATGCGCGGCCGACGGAAGTTACTGGCTCAACATGGCCGGGTACAACGTGAACAAGTCTCGAGGCGATGCGCTGGGCTCGGGTTGGTGCACTGTTCCCGATGATGGTGTGGCCATCGATGGCTGCGCCTCAACGCGCCAAACCAGCGGGAACGTAGAACACCAGAACGCTGGCTATCTGTACGACGTGCACGTGCCGTCTGGTATGTCCGGCGTACATATTCAGGTATATGACGGGGAGTACGCCGAGGTCGGAGACCATTGTGACCTGGACTCCGCCGAGTATGCGAACGCCACAACCGTGACCAACCCGTACGTGACCGATCAGAATGTGCGATACGCCAATTCAGCAGGCAACAAGTTCTGCAGTGGCGATAACGCGGACTGTCCAGACGCTCCCGGCCCGAATCCGCCATGTGATCCGTCCAAACAGACTGACTACACGCAGTCGCAGGATGACAAGAGCCCCGTTGAGACGACGTACACGATCTACAACACCCCAACGTCACCGAGCGACCCCCTTTCCGGGGGCAAGCTCGCAACCTGCACAGTTCCTCAAGTGAAGGGCTACAGCGGCTCGCAGATCTTGGCGGCCGGCGGCTTCCAAAAGCTTCTCAACGCGAAAAGCCCGAACTACAGCGCGCAGCTTGCGCAGTACTTCCAACGGTGGACCGACCTGTGTAGCAATCTGTCGGGTCCGAACGACTATGTGATCCAGGTGCAAACCACGGCGAACACCGGAGCGCAGGGCGGTGGCGGGCAGAACCGCTTCTCGCTGCGTGCCTACAGCAGTGGAAACAACAACGGGCTATCCGTGTCTGCCCTTCAAATTGTTTCTTTGAACGTCAATGCGAATACGGGCTCAACCTTCCACGTGGTCCGGCTCGACAGTGGCGCTGCCGGACACACGCTCACCATCGGCCTCTTCGATTTCGGCGACGGTGCCACGACAACTGCGACCATTCACACGCCCGACAACAGTTCGAACGCCTGGAATCCTGCGACCGCCTGCATCGGAGCCGCCTATCCGGGAAACACCGGCTCTCAGGTGACGACCGGAGTGTTGAGCGGATGCAAATGGACCACCACTGCGTCGGTGAGCGGTGGCCGGTGGCAGAACATCAGCATTGCCATCCCCGCCAACTATCAGTGCAACCAATCGACGCAGCCTGCCGACTGTTGGGTGACCATCACCCTGACGGCAAGTGGTGCGCTCGACGACACGACGACTTGGTCGGCCCGACTAAGTGGCGATCCTGTGCGGCTCGTTCAATGACCCCGCTGCTGCGGCCCTTCCCCGCCCATCTGGAGATCTGACATGTCTTTTTTGCGGACGCTTGCCAGACGTGCCAAGGCTGGCGATGGTGGTGCTGTCGCGGTTGAGGCTGCTCTCATCACGCCTGTGCTGTTGCTGATCGTTTTCGGCATCATCGACTTCGGTCTGTTGATCAAGGATGACGTTGCGGTCACGTCGGCTGTGCGCGCGGTGTCGCGGACCGCGTCGGTGTCCGCGCCGATCTCGTCGGGCACGATGAAGCCGACCGACCCGGTGGGCACTGTGGGTAACACGTTCTTCACGAGCATCGCGAACCAGGCTCAGGTGGCGACCGCGGGCATGACGCGCAACGGCAACACGACGCTGTGGGTGTTCATCCCCACTGCGTCCGGTCTGCCCCAGGGTTCGACGAGTTTGAACACCGCGTCGTGTGCCAGTGACTGCGTGTCCTACACGTGGGGCGGTTCGGCTTTCGGCAGCGCGGCGGGGTCTTGGACGGCTAAGGATGTCGACGCCTGCGCGTCAGACACGATCACGAAGGTGGGGGTCATCCTGACGACAATCCACACGGTCTTTACGCCCATCTTCTCCAAGAACGTGACACTGCGAGACTCGTCGGTGCTCTATTTCGAGCCGGTGCCAGCCCAACCCGGCCCCTGCAAGGGCACCTAGTGCCGGCAGACAGAGCCAGTCGTGAACTCGAACGTCGCGGGTCGGTGCCACCTGGGAGGCTGACGGGACGCTCAGGTCTTCGAATCAGCCCTGGGGGTATGGGCGCGGCCTTACCATTGAGCGCAAATCTGAAGGGCAGGTTTCCGTTCGCATGACGCGGGAACGCTTCAGTGGAGACTCGGGTGGACCCGAGCCTAGGAGGTCCGATGCGTCGCCTACGTGAGACTTTCGTGCGTCGAATAGCGCGAGTCTCCGCTGAGGATGCTGGCTTCGTGGCTCTCGTGGTCGCGATCTGCCTTCCCGTTTTTATCGCCCTGCTTGCGTTCGCGGTTGATGTCTCGAACTGGTACCTGGTTCAGAACAAGGAGCAAAAGGCGGCAGACAACGCCTCGCTCGCTGGCGTGATCTACCTGCCAGCAGATCCCTGCACGGCGTACAGCACGGCGTTCGCTGTCGCTGGACTCAATGGGTTCGCGACCAACTACAACCCCGCGACGTGCAGCAACTCCACAACGGTGGGCCCGGCCTCGGCTCAGGACGCGAAGAAGACGTTCACCGTCACCGTCCAGCTCGGTGCCAAGCCAGGGGAGCTACAGGTCACGATCGTCAAGACCGTCAACAACGCCTTTGCGAGCATCCCGCTGCTTAACGACCCACAGACCAACGTGGGCAAGAGTGCAACCGCTGCCTTCGCCGGCCCTGCAGCCATGGGTAGCCCCTGCAACGTCTTGGGCAACGAGACCATGGAGCCGACCGGCAACGAGACCGTGAAGGGATCGTCTGCGTGCAACGGCGACGGCAACTACTGGCTGGAAGTTGCGGGTCATAACACGAGCAAGTTGCAGGGCGACGCTCTTCAATCTGCCTGGTGCAGTGACAGCAGCACTCAGATCGACGGCTGCACATCGACCTCTACCGGCGAACCTGGGGGCACCAACCAGGAGTACTCGACCACGGGGTACCTCTACAACATCCACGTTCCGACCGCGGGCAACTTCAACCTTGAGGTTTTCGACGGTGTCTATGCGGATACGGGCGTGCAGTGCAACGGCACCGCTTCGGCCTGGACCAACTCCACCACGGCCGCGAATCCGTTTGTGTCAGACGCGAAGACGCGCTACGCCGAGGGCAATACGGCGTTCTGCGCAGGTGACCACAGCTTCGGAAGCAACAGCAGCGATGGCTCGGCTACAGACACCACCTACGTCTTGCGTCAGCCAGCGGTCTCCACTGCGGATCCACTTTCGGGGGCGGTGATCTGCACCATCAAACTGAGCGGCAAGACCGCAACGCAGACCGCCAACGGCGGCCTCTACAACATGCTGAACCAGAAGAGCGTGGGGACGTACAACGCCGCGTTTGCCGAGTACTTCCACCGCTGGGGCCCGTTGGCCGCTGCCATGAACCCGACCAGCGCGACCAACGTGTCATCGATTGATACCCCTGGCGGTTGTGCCACCAACGCGATCAATCAGGCTGGCGACTACGTGCTTCAGGTGCTGACCGGTAGCACGGGTGGCGGTCAAAATGGGTTCGGACTTCGTGGCTACTACTCGTCCGGCGTCAATACCGGCGTGAGCATTACCGCGCTTCAGCGTGTGGCGATGTACATCAACGATCAGTCGGCCAACCCCGTGTTCCACCTTGTTCGACTTGGTAGCGGCGCAGGTGGCCACACGTTGACAGTCCAGTTCTTCGACTTCGGCGACAACCCTGCGCAGGCGGCCGAGAGCGTTCGCGTCTACGCGCCTGACGACAGTAGTTTGGCATCCAACAACTCAACGCCCTTCTCGAACTGCGTTGGTGCGGCCTATCCGGGATCGAGTGGGTCACCGGCAACCGTGGGCAACCTCGGCGCCAACTGTCAGGTGACGATCAATTACAAGAACGGCAGTACGAGCCTCAACGGTCGATGGCAGCTGATCCAAATCGCATTGCCGACGAACTACGCGTGCAAGGCCGACACCGATCAAACGAAGTGTTGGGTGCGCGTCCAGGTGTTTCCCGCCCAGCGGCGGCATCACAGACACCACGACTTGGGGCGCTTCCCTGAGTGGCGATCCTGTGCGGCTCGTTCAATGACCCCGCTGCTGCGGCCCTTCCCCGCCCATCTGGAGATCTGACATGTCTTTTTTGCGGACGCTTGCCAGACGTGCCAAGGCTGGCGATGGTGGTGCTGTCGCGGTTGAGGCTGCTCTCATCACGCCTGTGCTGTTGCTGATCGTTTTCGGCATCATCGACTTCGGTCTGTTGATCAAGGATGACGTTGCGGTCACGTCGGCTGTGCGCGCGGTGTCGCGGACCGCGTCGGTGTCCGCGCCGATCTCGTCGGGCACGATGAAGCCGACCGACCCGGTGGGCACTGTGGGTAACACGTTCTTCACGAGCATCGCGAACCAGGCTCAGGTGGCGACCGCGGGCATGACGCGCAACGGCAACACGACGCTGTGGGTGTTCATCCCCACTGCGTCCGGTCTGCCCCAGGGTTCGACGAGTTTGAACACCGCGTCGTGTGCCAGTGACTGCGTGTCCTACACGTGGGGCGGTTCGGCTTTCGGCAGCGCGGCGGGGTCTTGGACGGCTAAGGATGTCGACGCCTGCGCGTCAGACACGATCACGAAGGTGGGGGTCATCCTGACGACAATCCACACGGTCTTTACGCCCATCTTCTCCAAGAACGTGACACTGCGAGACTCGTCGGTGCTCTATTTCGAGCCGGTGCCAGCCCAACCCGGCCCCTGCAAGGGCACGTGAGGACGCCTCAGGACAAGGTGCGTTAGTCCAAACCGGACTAGATGACCGCACCATCGTCGGGTCCGTCGTCATCACGTGAATCGCGCATTCGCGCGACCAGCGTCACGAAACCTCCGACGAACAAGGCCACCGCGATCAGCCCCGACAGTCCACCGGGACCGTCTCCCAGGATCGTTGTGATGATCAAAAACAACGGTCCAGACACCAACGCAACCCACGCCGCACGCGTGACTGGGTCGCCAGTCGGCAACGGCGCTGGTTGCGGCGGGTCGAAGTGGTCGCCAGGATCTGCAGGCTCAGGCTTGGGGCCAGCGATGAACTCCTCGAAGCCGGTCGCCGACGTGCCGCTTGCGGGATGGGGCGGTGCATCGCCGAGCCCGTACACCTGGCCGAGCAGATCGGCGTCCTCGACCTCGGGCTTGGGTCCCTCGACATCCTCACTGTTCGGCCACCGCGGGCTCGCCTCGTTGGGGCTCGCTGAGTAGGCAGCGACGATGCCGGCCCACGCCTCGTCCGATACGGGCGTGTGACGCATGACCTCAGCCTTGAGCTCAGGCAGGTGTTGGTGTAGAAGTTCGCGGGTCTGCTCGGCCCGACTCGGGTCCACCCAGAGCCGTTCGATCGGGTGCGAGGGCACCGGCGCGACCAGCGAGTCCATGCCGGTCTGGCCGAGGGACGGCTCCGTGTACGCCGGGATGCGGGCGTCATAGAGCAGATCGAGCACATGTACGACGAGCACGACGTCGAGGTCGGCGATCGCGACCCAGGAGGCCGCGGGCAGACCGTTGTCGCGTCGTCGTGGCATGTCAGCGCACGCTTCCGTCAGGCGAGAGTCGTCGCACGAAGTCGAGTGTTCCTTCCATGATGCGCGCTGCATCGTGATCCACGGTGGCGACATGACGGCTTTCATCGAGCCAGCGCACTTCGATTGTTGCGTTGAGCGCTTCGGCCTCAAGCAGGTCAAGGCTCTTTGAGCCGACCACGTTGTCGACCCGACTGCGATAGACGAGGACCGGTCCGTCGAGACGTGGCAGGTCGGCCTCGACCACGCGCCACAGGTCACGCAGCGAGTCGAGTGCGTGCAGCGGCACCTTCCGATACGCGATCTCATCGACCCCGGACTTGGCGATGTCATTCGAGACACCCGGGATGGTGGGCAGCACTCGCTTGAGCACGCGCACTGCTGGAAGTGCGGCCTGGTCTCCCGTCAGTGACGGATTAACGAGAACGAGCCCGGCCAGAGTTCCGGGTTTGGATGCGGCCAGATGAACCGCGAGTGCCGCACCCATTGAGAGTCCGACGCCGAAGACGACGTCGCAGCGCTCCTGCAGCTGCGCGTGTGCGCGCTCGATGGCCGCGTACCAGTCCGGCCAACGGGTCATTTGCATGTCCTGCCACCGCGTGCCGTGTCCGGGAAGCAGCGGTAGCCGCACAGTCACGTCATGTTCGGCGAGTTGAGACGCTAGGCCGCGCAACGATCCGGGACTGCCCGTGAAGCCGTGACAGAGCAGCACTCCGACGGGGCCGGCGTCGATGGCGACCGGCGCGGCGTTCGGATGCATGAGCCCACTCGCGGCTGCCTCCGGCGCGCTGCCCGTGGCCGGGCCCAGGGTCGATGACACCGCTGCATGGTCCCACGCGCCTTGCGGGTGGTCGAGCCGGATGCTTGGAAGCGTTGACGGTGGGCCCTAGGCTCCGCAGGTGTTCTATTCGTTTCTTCGGTGGGTCTTCCCGGGTCCGTTCCTGCACCTCTTCTACCGACCCAAGGCCCAAGGTCTAGAGCACGTGCCGCAGACCGGGCCAGCGATCCTCGCGAGCAATCACCTGTCCTTCTCGGACTCGTTGTTCATGCCGCTCATGGTGCGGGGTCGCCCGGTGACTTTCCTTGCCAAAAGCGAGTACTTCACGGGGAAAGGGATCAAGGGCAAGTTGATCGCTGCCGTCATGCGCTCTGCGGGACAAGTCCCGGTCGACCGGGCGGGCGGGAAGTCAAGCGAACAGGCCTTGCTCACGGGCCTTTCGGTGCTGCGCGACGGAGAACTGCTCGGGATATATCCCGAAGGCACGCGTTCGCACGACGGACGCCTCTACCGCGGTCGCACAGGCATCGCCAGACTTGCGTTGGAGTCCGGTGCGCCAGTGATCCCCGTCGCGATGATCGGTACCGAGCACGTGCAGCCTCCGGGCAAGGTCATCCCGCGGCTGGGTCATGTGTCGATGGTGTTCGGGCCGCCGTTGGACTTCTCGCGTTACCGCGGGTTGGAGAGCGACCGTTACGTCTTACGGGCCGTGACCGACGAGATCATGTACGCCTTGATGGCCATGGGCGGCCAGGAGTACGTCGACATCTATGCAACAACAGCAAAGCGGCGCGCCGCCGGCTGAAGTTCCGATCGCGCTAGCTCGCCAGGCGTGAGTCGTCAACGAGTTGCGACATCCGCTCGAGCCCGCGATCGGCCACGTCGGCCAACCGTGCAGCGGCCGCCTGCACCTCGGTCGTTTCGCGTTCGTCGGGTGTGATCCCGCCTTGATTCAGTGCGCATGTGTTCGCCCAGGCGAAGATGTCGGGCTCGGCCAGATAGGTGCGCGTCGCCGCCGTGCCGCGGACCTGCATCTGTGCCCAGCTCGCAGGGGTGTCGCCGTAGGCGTTGGGTGGGCACAAGCGGTTGCGCTCACGGTCGTCGTCGCGGGTTGCCTCGACGTAGCCAGCCAATGCTGCGCAGAAGCATGGGAATCCGGCGCGGGTCGTCTGCAGCCGGATTCGGTCCGGCTGCCACAACGGAACTAGGGCCGGGTAGTGGAGACCGGATGCTGCACAGTGCACGACCAGCGAGTTGGGCGCCAAAGGCACGGAACCACCGGTCAACACGATCTCGTTTGGGGTCACGTACTCGATGTGTCCGAGTCGAATGACGTCCTCGATGCTGCGCAGCAGGTCGATCTCCCACTTTCCGACTGTGGGTGCCTTCGCCATCGTGGGCACTACGTCAGGGTCAAGGCGGAGCATGACACCCGCGGCCTCCAGCCGGAGAAAGAAATCGTCGCAGGTTCCCGCTTCGGCGGCAGCACAAAGAACCGCCTCGCTCAGTCCCAGACTCACAACCGGATCGGGCTGAACCATCGCGCGATTGAGCATCCAGGGCTCTCGCGGGCGGACCCACGTGATGCGGTCCGGTGCCACGCCCCTCGTAAGCAGCCACACGATTCCATCGGTTGCTGTCTTGCCGGACCCGACGATCACGAATCTCGACGGAGCGGTGGTCAGGTCGGCGAGCTGGTTGACCGCGATCACTTTTACGCCGTCGCCCACACCGAACGGGGGTGGCGTCGTCGCTGGGATCGTCGGCGCAAGATAACTCGCGTCGACGACGCGGCGTCGCACGTCGACCTGGACCGTCTCGTCAGAGACAAGCGCAGTGACGTACGACGTGCCCTCGTCCTCGTGGTAGTTACAGCCGCCTAGGAAGGTGACTCGACCGGAACCAACCAATCGGTCATGCAGGACGTGGTCGTAGTAGTTCTGAATCTCGGATCGTCGTGCGCGTTCGTGCAGGCCCTGCTCCGGACCGGCGGTCTGGATCTCGCCGCCGAGCGCTGTCGACGACACGCCGTAGAACTGAGATGCCTGGTGTAGCTGCACGAACGGATAGGCGTCTTGCCAGTGACCGCCAGCCGCATGCCGTCGGTCAACCAAGGTGACGTGTACGTCCGCGTGATCGACTAGGGCATCAGTGAACGCCATGCCCATCGCCCCGGCTCCGACGACCAGGTAATCAGTGCTCAACGTTCGCATGTGGCTCACCGTAAACAGAGTTGGTGGATCGGGCGCGGCCTGGGAAAACGGGCAACGACGACAAGCCTCGCAGCACGAGACCGTCGCCGTGATGCCAATGCAGCTCGTCGCGCGGGCACGCGAGGCGCAGCGCTGGGAAACGTCGGATCAGCGACCTCAGTGCGAGTTCGCCTTCGAGTCTGGCCAGCGGGGCACCAAGGCAGTGGTGAATTCCGTGACCGAACGCCACGTGACGAGCTCCGGTGCGCTGAAGATCGAGCCGGTCGGGCTCGGCGAAGCGTTGGGGATCACGGTTGGCGGCGGCCAGCGAAACGATGACCTGCGCGCCAGTCGGAATGGTTCGTCCGCCGATCTCGACGGGCTCGGCGGCGTAGCGGAAGGTCGAGTGCGGCACGGGTGCGTCGAACCGCAGCAGTTCCTCCATCGCTGCCGGGATGCAATCCGGCTCGCCGTGCAGCAGTGCGAGCTGGTCAGGTTGGTCGAGAAGCGCGACCACTGCGTTGCCAATGAACGTCGTGGTGGTGTCGTGTCCGGCCACGATGAGTTGAAAGACCGTCGACAACAACTCCTGCTCGTTGAGCCGCTCTTCGCCGTCGCGAGCGGCAATGAGTGCACTGATCAAGTCGTCGGCAGGAGCTTCGTGCTTGTCTCGTACGACCCGGTACAACAGGGCGACCACCGTGTCGGAAGCAGCCTTGGCCTTGTCGTACTCACCTTGGGATGGCGTCGCAACGAGCATGGCGACCAAACCCTGACCCAGAGACTCGCGCTCGGTCGGCGGGATACCGAGCAGCTCGCAGATGACGGTGAAAGGGAGTGGGAAGGCGAAGCGGGCTACGAGATCGGTTGGGGTGTCCGGGTCGTGCGCGGCGATCTCGTCGAGCAGGTCGTCGATGATCTCCTGGATCCGCGCTCGCAAGCTCTCGACGGCGCCCGGTGTGAACGCAGAGGAGACGAGCCGTCGCAACCGGCTGTGGTCCGGGGGATCCACAGCCAGCATGTGTCGAGCGAACTCCGGACCCGGCAAGCCTTCGGCAAGGACCTGTCCGTCGAGGGCAAGTGCTGCATGCATGTCTTTGGAGATTCGCGCGTCCTTCAACACCTCGCGGGCCTCGTCGTGCCCCACGACGAGCCAGGCATCGACGCCATCGACCAGGGTCACGTGGTGCACGGGTCCGAGTTCCTGAACCGCCGCGAAGAGCGGGTATGGGTTGTCACGGTCGAATGCACCCCACGCCTTCAACTCGTCCGCGACCACGTCACTGGTCATGGACGAATCCCGAACACAGGATGCGAAGTGACGTGATCGTGTCGGCTTCACTCGTGAAGTACGCCTGCTGCTCGATGACGAAGTCACCGTCGGGCAACGTGGTGGCGAAGCGGTAACCAACGTGTTGAACCGACCCGACCTCGTCGCAGTCAAGGGCAAGGATCTGGTTGATCGAACGGTCGGGGGCGAACCACGTTCCGAGGATCACCTCGTCGACGACCGTCGCGGCATCATCGCACCCGAAGGCGCGCCCTGGTGTTAGTGCGCGGAAGGACACTGTCGGCGCGAGCAACTGCTTCAGTGCACCAGAGTCCTTGGCCGCTAGTGATCGTACGAATCGCTCGCCGAGATCAGTGGACATGATCGTGCTCCCTTGTGCTGGGTTGGGTTGGGTCGCTCAGTAGCTGAAGGTGGTAGCGCCGTCACCGATCCAGTCCCACAACTGAACGGTTCCGCCCAGGCGTGCGCTGGGCACGAGCGTGTCCTCGTCGAGCTGGCGCGCGTTGAAGCAGATCGGGCAGGTGAGCAACTCGCCGCCCGCGGCTTCGAATCGCTTCATGAGGTCCGGGATGGATGGGCAGCCATCGCACGCCTGTCCGACGGCCACTGCATCTGTGGCTAGCCGGACGGCCTCCTTCGTCAGGAACATCAGGGTGTCCCGGCCGCCCTCCGCGGCACCGACTGCGACGAGGAGCGCGACAGTCACCTTCTCGGGGTCTTCCAGGCCAGTGGTGAGGCTTACGGCTGCTTTGTTCATGTCCGTCTCCGTTCGAAGTCTGTGGCTCTTGCGTGATTTCGACGCTAGAGACGGCCTCGACCGCCGTCATGAGGCGTTCACCCCATGACGCGCGGCACGCCACCCATTTCGATCCGGCATTACGATCCGGCCATGGACGATTCGGGCGTCCGCCTGGCGGACCTCCTGGTATCGCTCTCCCTCGCCACCGATCTCGGCTTCGGACAGCCGTCGGAGCACATGCTTCGTTCGGCGCGCATCGGCATGCGCCTTGGCGGGCGGTTAGGTCTTGACGCCAAAGACCTCGCGACCCTCTACGACGTCGGCATCCTCACGTATGTCGGGTGCCCCGTGTATGGCAATGAAGCCTCCATGCTGTTCGGTGACGACATCGACTTCCGGCACGAGGCGGCCGGCATCGATCTCGCCGGCTTCCCGGCCATGGTCTTCATGCTGCGGCGGGCTGGCAGCGGCACGTCGTCGGTCAACCGAGCCCGCCAAGCGGCATCGTTCATGGCGACTCGCGGTCGGCAGGTCGTCGAGCAGATGGCCGGCCACTGCTCGGCGGCGGGGATGCTGGCGACCCGCCTCGGCCTGGACGAGGGCGTGCAGGCAGGTGTCGAGCAGGCATATGCGCGTTGGGATGGCCGCGGCTTTCCGGACGATCTCTCGGGAACGGACGTGTCGCTGGCCGCTCGAATCTCGCACGTCGCCGAGGCGTGCGAGGTGTTCCAGCGGACCGCGGGCGTTGACGCCGTGGTCGACGTCGTCAGCTCGCGCAGCGGCACCCATTTCGATCCTGAGATCGCTCGTCTGGTCGCCACAGATCCCGAGTCGTTGTTCGATGACCTCGACCAGGACACCCTCGAGACGGTCCTCGCATCCGAGCCGGTCGACCGGCCGCTGTTGAGCGATGACGATCTCGACGACGCGCTTGGCGCGATCGGTGACTTCTGCGACCTGCGGTGCACCTGGTTCGCGGGGCATGCCCGAGCCACTGCCGACCTCGTCCGCAGCGCCAGCGAGCTGACGCAGACGCCTGCTGCGGATGCACGGCTGACTTACCGCGCCGCGCTCGTCCACGACATCGGTCGGTTCGGCGTCCCGGCGAACATCCTCGGCAAGTCCGGACCGTTGACACCCAACGAACGTGAACGCGTTCGCCTGCACGCGTACTACGTGGAACGGATCTTCAACCGACCAGAGCCGTTGCGACGGGTCGGCCTGCTCGCTGCCACTCATCACGAGCGGATGGACGCCTCCGGCTACCACCGCGGCGTCGGTGGCCCGATGTTGTCGGCATCAGCGCGGCTTTTGGCGGCTGCCGACGCCTATTGCGCCATGCTCCAGCCGCGTCCCTATCGGGACCGCATGAGCGAGAGCGAGGCCGCCCGCGCGCTGAGAGCAGAGGCGACCGAAGGTCGTCTCGACCCGACGGCCGTCGACGCCGTGCTCGCGGCTGCGGGGCACAGGCTGAACCGCACCAGCGTCTCTGGGCCCGCTGGGCTGACTGCCCGCGAGACCGAGGTGCTCGCGCTGCTCGCCGAGGGGATGCCCAACAAGACGATCGCCCGCCGACTCGGCATCAGCCCCAAGACAGTCAGCAATCACATCGAACGCGTGTACAGCAAGCTCGGAGTATCCAATCGGGCCGGCGCTGCGATGTGTGCCATGCAGTACGGGATTGCCGGCCCGGCGCCTGGGCTTTCGGGCTGATGGGCGTTGCGGTGCGTCAGTCCGTCGCGCCGACCGAGGCGTCCGGCTCCCACGAGCGCGCCACCGCCACCGCATCGGCCCATCGAGCCTTTGTTCTCGGATCCTCGCCCTGCGGCGCGAACTCGCGCTCGATGACCCGATGCGAGGTAGCCTCTTCAAGACTCGACCACACACCGCCACCCACGCCGGCCAGATACGCCGCGCCCATGCCGGTCGACTCCTTGTTGGTCATTCGCCGGATCGGCACGCCTGCGACATCTGCCTGAATCTCACAGAGCAAGTTGTTGGCCGCGGCGCCACCGTCGACTGAGAGCGACTCAAGCCGCGCCCCGGAATGGCGGCACATCGCGTCCAGAACATCGCCCACGCTGAAGGCGATCGCGTCGAGAGTCGCGCGAGCGATGTGTCCTGCCGCGGTGCCACGAGTCAGGCCCATCACGGTTCCTCGGGCGCGTGGGTCCCATTGCGGCGCACCTAGTCCGGTCAGTGCGGGTACGAACACGACTCCGTCGGAGTCAGGCACGGTGCGCGCCAGCGGCTCCATGTCTTGCGCCGTTTCGATCAGTCCTAGTCCGTCTCGAAGCCACTGCACGGCTGCTCCCGCGACAAAGACCGAACCCTCGAGCGCGTAAGTGGCGGTCCCATCCGGCATTCCCAAGGCGACAGTCGCGAGCAGTTCCTTGCCGGGTGTTGGCCGCCGAGTGCCCGTGCTCTGCAGCACGAATGCACCTGTGCCGTACGTGCACTTTGTGTCACCCTCGGTGAAACACGCTTGCCCGACAAGGGCCGCTTCCTGGTCGCCCGCGATCCCCGTGATCGGCAGGTCGCGTCCGAGGAACGAATCCGGATCGGTCCGCGCGATCACGCCGAACGACGGCACGACCTCGGCAAGTGCCTCGACCGGAACATCGAACAAGTCGCAGAGGCCTCGTGACCACCGCAGCCGATCGAGGTCGAAGAGCATCGTGCGCGAGGCGTTCGTCATGTCCGTGACCTGGTGCGAACCGCCAGTCAGGCGCGCCACCAGGAACGTGTCGATGGTGCCGACGCGCGCGCTTCCATCAATGACGGCCGCCCAGACGTCCGGGTTGTGCTGGGCGATCCACTGCAACTTCGTTGCCGAGAAGTAAGGATCGACGCGCAGGCCACTCGAATCGGTGATGGCTGCTGCTTGGCCACTTTCGATCAACGAGGCGCACGAATCCGAGGTTCGCCGGTCCTGCCACACGATCGCGGGGCACAAACCCTTCAGCGTGCGCGCGTCCCAGACGCCAACCGTCTCGCGCTGATTGGTGATCCCGATGCATGTGGGCGTTTCGTTGGCGCGTTCCAACGAGTCGACCACGGCTGCGAGGGTCGCGGCCCAGATGTCATCAAGGGACTGCTCGACGTAGCCAGCGCGCGGGAAATCGACCGGGATCTCGCGGTAGCCCCGCGCCACAACTCGTCCGACTTCGTCCACGACTAGCGACGTGACGCCGGTCGTGCCCGCGTCTATGGCCAGCACGCTCATGCCTGCGGACCCTAGCGAGGCCAGGCCGCCCTCGTCTGAGTCGGCCGTTACCCTCGTCGGTGTGAGTGTCATCGACGTGTCCGCGTTCGCAGCGGCGCAGCAGCCTGAGTGGCCAAGCGCCGAAGCGGTCGAAGTCGCGCGCCGCGAGCTCGCCGTCTTGCCGCCGCTCGTCTTCGCTGGCGAGTGTGATGACCTGATGCGGGCGTTGGCCGCGGCCGCGCAGGGTCACGCCTTCGTCCTCCAGGGCGGGGACTGCGCCGAGACCTTCGTGGACAACACGGCAGACCAGATTCGGGCCAAGCTCAAGACGCTGCTGCAGATGGCGATTGTGCTCACGTACGGCGCATCGACCCCGGTGGTGAAGGTGGCGCGTACCGCGGGCCAGTTCGCCAAGCCGCGCAGCAACGGGAGCGAGACACGAGACGGCGTGACCTTGCCGTCCTACCGTGGCGACGCGGTCAACGGGCTGGCCTTCGATGCTGAAAGCCGCACCCCCGACCCGCAGCGGCTCGTGCGCGCGTACCACTCGGCGAGCGCGACCCTGAATCTCGTGCGTGCCTTCACCCAGGGTGGGTACGCGGCGCTGCGGCAGGTTCATGAGTGGAACAAGGACTTCGTTCGTGACAGCGCGGCGGGTCGCCGGTACGAGCAGATGGCGGCGGACATCGATCGCGCGCTGGCGTTCATGCATGCGTGCGGTGCAGACCCCGAGGAGTTCAAGCGGGTCGACGTCTTCTCCGGTCACGAGGCGTTGCTTTTGGACTATGAGCTGCCGCTCACTCGCATCGACAGCCGTACCGGATTGCCGTACGACGTCTCGTCGCACTTCGTCTGGGTGGGCGAGCGCACTCGCCAGCTCGACGGCGCGCACATTGCCTTCGCGGCCGCAATCCGCAATCCCATCGGAGTCAAGCTCGGTCCGACGACCTCGCCCGAAGATGCAGTGGCCCTCGTGGAGCGGCTCAACCCGCACGCCGAGCCGGGTCGGCTCACGGTCATCACCCGCATGGGTGCGGGCAAGGTTCGAGATGTCCTGCCGGCCATCATCGAGAAGGTCGAAGCCGCCGGGATTCCGGTCGTCTGGGTCTGCGACCCCATGCACGGCAACACCATCGAGACCGCCGATGGACGCAAGACTCGTCGTTTCGACGACGTAGTGAATGAAGTCACCGGATTCTTCGAGGTGCATCGCGGACTGGGCACCCATCCGGGCGGCCTGCACGTCGAACTCACCGGCGATGACGTGACCGAATGCACGGGCGGAGCCGAGGGGCTTGAGGCGCACCACCTCGACCAGCGTTATGAGACCGCCTGCGACCCCCGGTTGAACCGGCAGCAGTCGCTGGAGCTTGCTTTCATGGTCGCCGAGATGCTCCGAGCGACGGCGCCCGGCGCACCCGCGGCGCCGGTCGAGCGCGGTTTCACCGCCTGAGCCTTCAGTCAGTAAGGAGTCTGCGATGGCGACTGCAGCACCCGCATTGCTGACGACTGACCTAGACGCGCTGGTCTGTCGCAACCCCGATCGGTCGCTTATCCGTGCTCGCAGAGGGTGACCTGGTCGTTGCGTCCGGTCTCGATCTCGATGAGTCCGTCTTGCAACGGGGTCTGTCGAAGCGCCGGTCTGGGATGGCCATCAAGCCTCGCCGACATCTTGGTGCCATCTCCGATGCGGCGCGGGCTTATTTCGACGGAGACATTGACGCCCTCGACGCGGTGATGGTCGACCAAGACGGCACGCTGTTCCTGCTTGATGCGTGGGACGCGTTGCGCGGTGTACCGGCGGGGACGACAGTCACCTACAGCGAGCTTGCGGCCAAGGCCGGGCGCCCTCGCGCAGTGCGGGCTGCAGCCTCGGCGTGTGCACGAAACAAGGTCGCACCCTTCGTACCGTGTCATCGAGTGGTCGCGAGCGTTGGGATCGGCGGCTACGGATACGGGCTCGACTCGAAACGATGGCTCTTGGCGCACGAAGGCGTGCTGCTGTGATGCGGGTTGACCTTCGCTCGGACACCCTGACTCGACCCACGGCTGGCATGCGGGCCGCGATGGCCGATGCCGAAGTCGGTGACGACGTTTACGGCGAGGACCCGTCGGTCAATGCGCTCGAAGCGCGCGTTGCGCAGATGTTCGGACACGAGGCCGCGCTGTTCGTGCCGACCGGCACGATGGGCAATCAGGTCGCGCTGCGACTGCACGCAGGCCCAGGCAGCGAGGTCGTGCTCGACGCGGACGCGCACATAGTCACGTACGAGGGCGCGGGCGCCGCTTCGCACGGCGGCATTCAGACTCGCACGCTCGAGTCGAGCCGCGGATATCTCGACCGAGCGCTGTGGCCCGCACCATCCGCGCCGGTGAGTTCGGTGAGGTGCCAACTGCAGCGGTTGCAGTCGAGAACACACACAACCGCGGTGGTGGTGCGATCTACCCCGCCGAAACTCTGCTGGAGCTGCGTGACATCGCAAGCGGGGTCGGTGCCGCACTGCACTGCGACGGCGCCCGCATCTGGAACGCCGGGATCGCCACTGGTCAGGCGTGGGCGGAGCTCGGCGCACTGTTCGACTCGTTGTCCGTCTGTCTGTCCAAGGGACTTGGCGCGCCAGTCGGCTCGGTCGTGGTGTCGAGCGCCGAAGCCATTCAACGAGCGGGAGTGGTTCGCCGTCGCTTGGGCGGAGGGATGCGGCAGGCAGGTGTCTTGGCGGCCGCGGGAAGCTACGCACTGGACCATCACCTGGCACGACTCGAGGACGACCACATGCGGGCCCGCCAACTTTCCGATGCGTTCATGGAGGCGGTGCCTGACGCGCTCGTCTACGACGAGGTGCAGACCAACATGGTTGTGCTTGACGTGCCCGATGCGCGCGAGTTCGCCGAGAAGGCGAAGGCCGGTGGTGTGTGGGTGGGTGTGGTGGCGCCACGGCGGGTTCGTTTGCTGACGCACCTCGATGTCGACGACGACATGATCGAGCGCGCCATCGAAATCCTCACTCCGCTGCTGCGAGAGCGCTAGGCCTCAAGACGGCCGACCGCAGCGTCACGGGCGTGCCGAGGTCCGAGTTCCACCAAGTACATCGCGGCCAGCACGCACCCCGCACCTAGCAAGGTGCGTGCCGTCAGCGACTCGTGTCCGAAGGTCACCGCGAAGATGCCTGCAAACACCGGCTCGAGCGTCATCACTATGGCTGCCCGGGTCGGGGCGATGTGCGCTTGCGCCCACGTCTGCACCATGAACGCCAGCGCCGTTGCAGCGATCGCCATGAAGAGCGTGGCGGCCCACAACCGTCCCGTGTCGGGCAATGTGATGCCGTGGGGTATCGCCCCCACGAGGCTGATTACAGTGACTGTGAGCAGCTGCAGAGCAGCCAGACCATACGCATCCTGCGTTGTGGACCACTCACCGAGACCCACGATGTGTACTGCATATGCGACGGCACAGCCCAGAGTTAGCAGCTCGCCGAGTCCCAAGCCGAAGCCATGCAACGCCAGCAGCCCAAGCCCGGCCGTAGCAAGTGCCACGCCACCCCAGGCCACGCGATCGATCGACTTGCCTAGAAGCAGCCATGAGATCAACGGCGTGAATACGACGAACATGCCGGTGATGAAGCCACTGACCGCGGCAGGTGTGTGCTGCAAGCCGAACGTCTGCAGTATGTAGCCGAGCCCGAGCACGCACCCGAGCCCGATGCCATGACGGCGAGCCAACGGCGAGAGTTGCACGATGCACCGCGGCCGAAGAATCAGCATGACCGCGGCCGCGATGAAGAAGCGCGTGAACAGAAAGTCCATGACCGGCAGGTGGCCGACCGTGTTTTGAACGATCAGAAATGTCGAGCCCCACACGACCGTGACCGAAGCAAGGGCGGCGGTGGCGAGAGTGACCTGACGGCGCCGCGCGGCGCTGGCCGGATGTGCTGTGCCGTCGCTCAAATGATGGTGATGGTGACCGTGGTGCCGCGCGGGACGGTGCCGCCCGCCGCTGGGGTCTGGCTGATCACGCGATCAAGCACAACGCGTGAGCCACGGTTGACGGACACCTTGAGACCTGCTGCCCGCAGGGCCGCTTCGGCCTGAGCCTGATGCATGTCCACCACGTCAGGGACAGTTACCGGCGGCGGCCCTTTGCTGACCACGAGGGAGACTGTCGAGCCCGGAACAGCCGTGCCGCTCGCGGGGGACTGCGACACGACCTTGCCTGAGATAACGGTCGTCGAGTAAGCGGCGGTGGCGGACGTCTTGAAGCCGACCGCAGCGAGCGCTGCGGTGGCCGCAGTCTGCGTCTGGCCGACGACCTGAGGAACGGCGACCGGTGCGGGTCCCTTGCTCACGACCAGGTCAACGGTTGAGCCGGGGGGAGTGCTCGCTCCGGTCGTCGGATGCGAACTGATGACGTTTCCAGAGTGAACCGTCGAGGAGTACTGGTGGCTCACGTTGCCGACCTTGAGGCCGGCCGACTTGATCGCGGCCTCGGCCGCGGCAAGTGAGGTACCCGTCAGTGTCGGAACGGTCTTGGGTTGCACACCCTTCGAGACGACAAGATCGACCGTCCCGCCGGTTGCCAACGAAGCTCCGGTGGTCGGGTCGGTAGCGATGACGTGTCCAGCGGTCACCGTGTTGCTCCAGGCAGTCGTGGTTGTTCCCACCGTCAGGTCAGCAGACGCGAGCGCCGACTCCGCAGCCGCGGTGGTCGACCCGACGACCGAAGGCACCGCGACGTTGACGACTCCTGGGTTCTTCCCTGCATTCCAGGCGACCACGCCGATGGTGGCCGCGATCGCGAGCACCAGGAGCAGCGCAATCCGTCCGCGCCACCTACGACGTGGCGTGCCGTGCGCGGTCATGGGTACGTCGTTGCCGCCGTCGTTGCCCTTGCGTGCCCGCGAGGATCGCTGGCGTCGAAGCTCGCGGCGAACGTCGTCGGTCACAATTAGTGTCTGGCTCAGCGGGACCGGATTGGCCTCGCGGGTCATGCCGAGATCAACCCGCGCCGCTCGCACGGCGTCGGCGAATTCGCGACCGTCTCGATAGCGCAGCCCCGGCTCACGCGAGGTCGAGCTGCGGACCAGGTGATCGATGACCGAAGGCACATCTGGAACCGACTCTGAGGGCGCTGGCACGGTCTCGTTCACGTGCTGGTAGGCGACTGATAGTGCGGTCTCGCCCGAGAACGGGGTGCGACCGGTCACCAGCTCGTAGAGGAGCACACCAGCCGAGTACACGTCGGACCTGGCATCGGCGATCCCGCGCTCCACCAGTTCAGGCGACAGGTAGGCAACCGTGCCGATGAGGACGCCGCTGGTGGCCGTGTTGACGGTGGTCGTGCGCGCCAGACCGAAGTCAGCCACCTTGACGCCGCCGTCCCGTGTGATCAAGACGTTCTCAGGTTTGATGTCGCGGTGCACGATCCCGGCGGCATGCGCGGCAGCCAACGCATCGAGCACCGGCTCGAGCAGGTCGAGCGCCTCACCCACAGGCAGTCGCCCCTGCTCTGCGAGCACGTCGCGCAGCGTCCGCCCCGGCACGTACTCCATGACCAAGAAGACGTTGCGCCCGTCTGAGCCCTGGTCGTAGACCGTGACCACGTTCGGGTTGGACAAGCGGGCGGCCGAACGCGCCTCGCGGACGAAACGGGCGACGAAGTCCTCGTCCTCGGCCAGGCTCGGGTGCATGACCTTGATGGCCACGGACCGCTCGAGCCGGATGTCCTCGCCGAGGTAAACCGTCGCCATGCCGCCTCGAGCTAGGCGTGCGCCAACCCGATAACGGCCGTCGAGCATCCGCCCGACCAGCGGGTCGGACAACATGGTGTCCACCGTGCGATGGTAAGCGTGGTACCGGAGTGATGCGATATCCCACGCCGTGCCCGAACGGTCACGCTTGTTCCTCGAACGCTCGAATGTGACGGGATGATCGTCGTTCAGGGGGTCCGAGTGAGGCATCTGGCGTATACGGGCGTGCTTGTCGGGTGCCTGATGGGCTCGATCTGGCTGGAGTTCGTCCTGAACACCCGAGTGCTGGCCCGGTGGCGCCGGCTGCTGGCCGCGGTGGCGTGTGTGGTTCCGGTGTTCGTCGCATGGGATCTATACGCGATCGCGCGCGGCCATTGGTCCTTCGACCCGCGATCGGTCACCGGCGTGCGCCTTCCGGGGCACCTTCCCGTCGAGGAGATCGTCTTCTTCCTCGTCATCCCGTTCGCCGCGATCCTCACATTCGAGGCAGTGCGTTCGGTGCGCCCAGATTGGCTAGCGGGGGATGAGTCGAAGGCCGTGCCATCGGCGAGCGAGTCGGCGGGCGACCAGTGACGTACACACAGATCGCCATCCTCGCAGTGGGCTACACCCTCGTGCTCGACGTGGTGTTGCTTCGCACTCGGTTGGTCGCGCGTCGGACCTTCTGGGTCGCCTACGGGATCGTGTTGTGTTTTCAGATCGTCGCGAACGCGCTGCTGACCGCGCCTTCGATCGTGCGTTACAACCCGGCAGATGTCATCGGCACTGCCACTCCGTTTTTGATCGGCCACGGACGATTTGCGTATGCACCAGTTGAGGATCTGCTCTTCGGCTTCGCGTTGGTGACGCAGGCGATGGTGTGGTGGGTCTTTTGGGGACGTCGTGGAGTCCAACGAACTCCGTCGGCGGGACCACCACGGAGGCGTTCCTTGTTAGGCCGCACGACGAGCCGATCGCGCACGCGACCAAGCGGGGACGGCGACGGCGATGCGACGTGAGAGCGGCACGGTGGCGCGCTTCGTGAACACCTGGTAGTCGATGTTCTCCACTTCGTCGACAATTCCGCAGTAGAGAGTGCGGGCGGCTTCAATGCACGGACGGCTGGTGGGATCGAGAAGTGCGATGCCGGGCCTTGACCGCTCCTCAAGTTCGCGCACACGTGCGATCTGTTGACGCAGCAAGGCACGGAAACGCTCGTCCACCTGGCGCCGCTCAAGGTCTGCGCGGGTAAGGCCGGCGGCGTGCACCTCGTCCATCGGCAGATATACGCGGCCGCGTTCGAGATCCTCGCCAATGTCTCGGATGAAGTTGGCCAACTGGAAAGCGACTCCGAGCTCCATCGCGCGTGGGTAAGCCTCATCGGATAGTGGTCCGAGTATGGGCACCATCTGCAATCCGATGACCGCGGCTGAGCCGTACACGTACTCGTACAGGTCGTCGTAGGTCGCGTACTCGGTGACTGTGAGGTCCATTCGCATGGCGTGAAGGAACGCTTCGAAATGCTCGAGTGGGATGTCCCACCGCTGGATGGTGTCGATCACGGCCCTAACGATCGGGTCGTCGCTGTGCCCGGTGCGCGCTGATGCGAAGAAGTCGCCGCCCCATCGGGTGAGCAGCCGAGCACGGTCCGCGTCGGTGGAATTTGTTGCGAGGTCGTCAACGATCTCGTCGGCGTAACGCGCGAACCCGTATAGCGCGTGCACATAAGGGCGTTTGGCGGGCGGTAGCAGCAGCGAGGCCAGGTAATAGGTCTTTCCGTGCTTCGCGTTCAACTGTCGGCACCGCTCGTACGAAGCACGCAGCGATGGATCGGTGATGCCCGCTGCGTCTAGTTCGCGTCGACTCATCGTGGAACAGTTTCGGGCAATGCGATGACGGCGTCGTCCCAACTGCCGAACAACTCGTCGCGGGAGCGACGCGGAACCAAGATCGCGGCGAGTGCAAGTGCGATCGCGACGATCGCAGCAGCCGCGCTCGGCACGTGGGCGAGCGAGTTGCCCGTCGCGCTGCTCTGGCTGCTCTGGGTCAACCCGTGAATGACGAACAGGGCCGTGAGGATGATGCCGATGCGCATCTCGCGTCGGGTCATACCGCCGGCCGCAAGCAGGACCGCGCCCCACAGCAGGTACCACGGCTGCACGACCGGACCCAACACCGCCAAGGTCAGTAACGCCAGGCCTGCGCCACGCACGGGTTGGCGATCACCTGGCCACAGGAGCAACCACGTGGTCACGCCCAGCGCGATCACGAATCCGGCCACGCGCATGACTCCTATGAGTGTGGTGGTCACATCGGGTCCGCCGAATCCGTGCAGGGTGTCGCCGATGGCCATTCCAATTGCTGTGGTCGGTGAGATCCAGCTCCGCACGACTCCTGGTGTGTTCAGCGCCCGAATCCAGCCGAAGCCGATCCCGTTGGCGAGATTCACCGCGATGAACACGGCCGCGCCAATCCCGGCACACTTCACCCAGGCAACAAGGCGTTTGGGCAAGTCGGCGCCGCGTCCGGCCCAGATCAAGCCGACGAAGCCCAGCGCAACGAGCGCGGGTGCCTTCACCGTGCCCGCGACGCTGACGAAGAAGGCGCCCCAGATGTAGTGCACCTGCATTGCGAGCGCCAGTCCTGCAACGACAAGCCCAATCATCAACGCATCGTTGTGGGCTCCAGAAACGAAATGCATGAGGATGAGCGGATTGGCCAGGCCAAACCAGATGGCCCACCGCGCATCCACGTTGCAAGCTCGCGCAAGTCGCGGCAGGAAGCGCGCAAGCAGCCACACTCCAACCATGGCGACGGCACGCAGCAGCAGAGCGGCGATGTAGACGTGATCGCCGGTCAACGCAACGACACCGCGAGACAACGAAAGGAAGAAGGGGCCGTATGGCGCAGGTGTATCGAGCCAGAACGAGCTGACTGATTCGAGGAATGGGCCGGGAACTGATGCGACCTGGTGGTGGTAAGGGTCATATCCAATCCGCAGCAGATTGCCCTGGGCGGCATAGGAGTAGAGGTCTTGACTAAAAAGCGGCGGGGCGAGGACAAGCGGTATGCACCACCACCAGAACATCCGGATGAGCCGTGCTGGCGAGGTCAAGATGTTCTCGCGCACGTCGCTGCCGAGCATGAGCCAGGCGAGCAGCAACAACACCGTGCCTGCCAGTACGGACCCCTTGGCCATGATTGCGCCGGTCGTGGTCGTGCGAAGCACGCTCACGATCGGGAGGGTCGCGACCCGGGATCGTGGTGGGAGATACCCGATGCCGAAAGCACCAAACGCAAGCAGCACGGATCCGGCCAGGCCGACTAGACCGTGCTGGGTCACCACGGCAGCCGGGGACGGCGCTGCAGCGGCGTCTGACCGCCGCAGGGCAAGGTGCGGCATGGCTGCGAGGCTACCGGCCGACGCCGACGTCGGCGATGTGCGCTTCAGGACCGGCGGACGCGCGCGTGTGGGCGTGATCAACCCGTGATGCGTTGCGCTGCCAGGCGCCCTGAGATCAGGACCATCGGTATGCCCACACCGGGCCGAGTGCCCGAACCGGCGAACACGACGTTGTCGCCCCAGATGTTGCCGGGCCGAAATGGGCCGGTCTGGGCGAACGTGTGTGACGCGGCGAACGGAGTGCCGTGCGCCATTCCCTGCGAGTGCCAGTCGAGGGGGGTGGTGAGGTGTTCGACCTCGATCGCATCGGCGAAGCCCAGGTACCCACGCCGCTGCATGGCGTCGATCATGGAGTCGCGATAGCGCGGCGCGACCCTCGCCCAGTCGATGTCCGCGTCCAGGTTCGGGGTTGGGAACAGCACGTAGTACACCTCGCGTGCGTTCGGTGCCATCGAAGGATCGGTGAGCGTCGGGTTGGAGACGAGGAACGATGGGTCGCTCATCAGTCGTCGGTCCTGGATCAGTTCGTCGAAGACACTGCGCCAGGCGACGCCGAAATGAATGTTGTGGTGCGCGGTCTTCGAATACTTCGCCTGCGATCCGACGAGCAACACCGCGCACGACGGGGAGTAGCGCAGTCGTCGTACGGTCGCAGGTGTGCGACCAAGCAGGTCCCGCCAGGCGACCGGCAGGTCCGGGTTGAGGACCACCGCATCGCAGGTGATTCGTTGACCATCCGCGGTGTGAACGGCGACCGCACGGGTGTCACGTAACTCCACCCGCGTGACCGTTGTCGAATATTGGATCGAGGCTCCGTGCTTCGCCAGCGCGCTCGCGAGTGCCTCGGCCATGCGATGCATGCCGCCGCGCGGATGCCAGACGCCGGCGACGCAGTCCATGTAGGAGATGACCCCGTAGAGCGCGAGTGCATCGTGCGGTGAGAGCCCCGCATACATGGACTGGAAGGAGAAGATCCGCTGTAGGCGCGGATCGGGCATCCAACGAGCCACCGCTGGCGCGAGTCGACCGAAGCCGCGCGCGGCGACCAGGCGCGCGAGGTTCGGGGTGAGCAAATTCAACGGCGAGTCCACGTTGCGGTCGATGAAGTCGCGCATCTGCAGGCGATACAGGCGTGAAACCCAGTCGACGAAGCCGCGATAGCCATCGGCGTCGCGGGATCCGCACACTTCTGCGATCTGCTCGCTCATCGCATCAACGTCTGTAAGGACGTCAACGACCGAACCATCGACAAAGTGGGCTCGATAGGCCGGCTCGACCGGCAGCAGGTCCAACCAGTCGGACATGTTCTCGCCAAGGGCGGCGAAGGCAGCCCCCACTAGCTCCGGCATCGTCAACACGGTCGGTCCGGTGTCGAACCGGTAGCCACCGTCCTCGTGCAGGCCAGCCCGGCCGCCCGGGATCGGTTCGCGCTCGAGGACGGTGACAGCTCGGCCGGCGGCGAGCAGGTGAGCCGCCGCAGAAAGACCGCCCAGGCCCGCCCCTACGACGAGGACGTGATCGGTGGCTCCACGAACCGTGCGCATCCGGCAGCGCGCCTTGTCAGACCGTGCGAGTGGTTGCGGCAACCGCCAGGTCGCGCAGCACGTCAGCAACCTGGGAGTCGAGCAATGGTGCCTTGATCGAGGCAATGGCCTCTGCGGTGAGCGACTCGATGCGTGCCTCGACCGCGCTGAGCGCACCGCTGTCGACAATGACCTCGCGCACTTGGGCAATTGCCTCGGCGTCGATGTGCGGGTCTCCGAGATGCCGCCGCACTGCCGCGGATTGAGCAGGTGAGGCGCCCTCGATGGTGAGAGCCATGAGCATCGTTCGCTTACCTTCGCGGATGTCATCCCCAGCAGGCTTTCCCGTCTGCTCGGGGTCGCCGAAGACCCCCAGCACATCGTCGCGCAGCTGGAAGGCCTCGCCGAGCGGTAACCCGTAGGCGCTGTACATCGTGGTCAGCTCCAGGTGGGCACCGGCAAGGGCCGCGCCAAGATGCAACGGCCGTTCGACGGTGTACTTCGCGCTCTTGAAGCGCATGACGGTTCGAGCGCCCTCGAGAGTGGTGTCCCCCTTCACCTGCTCGACCAGGTCGAGGTATTGGCCAGCCATCACTTCAGTGCGCATGATGTCGATCACCTCGTGTGATCGCATCAGCGACGCCGCGTCGAGATCGGCCCCCAGGTAGAGCTCGTCGCTCCACGCAAGACACAGATCGCCAAGCAGAATGGCTGATCCGATTCCGAAGGAGTCCGGCGATCCAAGCCACTGCCGGGTCCGATGAAGACCCGCGAACTGCCGATGCGCTGCGGGCATGCCGCGGCGAGTGTCGGAGTCGTCCATGACGTCGTCATGGAGGAGGGCGCAGGCGTGCAGCAGTTCAAGCGACGCCGCGGCGGTGATGATGCCTTCGTTCGCGGCACCGCCTGCGCCTCGCCAACCCCAGTAGCAGAAGGCTGGACGTAGCCGTTTGCCGTCGGACAGCAGTGCGGTCAGCGAGTCAACCACGTGCGCCAAGTCGACGCTGATGTCGTCAAGCACGCCCTGCTGGCGGCTCAGGAAGGCCTCAAGCGTCTTTTCCACTCGCACTCGAACGTCTTCCACGTCGATCGGCGACGCTGATGCACTCGGCTCGGCCACTCCTCCAAACTAGGGGACCGTGACCGATCCGGCATTTCGAGGAGCCCCGCGACGGTCCCTGGTCCCGGCCTGGCCCAGCCGCGCGAGTCGTCGCGGCAGTGCGGATCTTTGCCTCACCCACTTCGGCGGCCCGCCGTTCGCAGACCCCGTAGGTCGGGCCGTCTAGTCTCGACGTGTGGCAACTGGGCGCGCGTCATTGATGCCGGGCAGCCAACCGAGAATCGCCGAGCTGCTGCGTCAGGGCGAACCGATTTTCTCGTTCGAGTTCTTCCCGCCGCGTACTGACGATGGCGAGCGCACCCTGTGGGCAGCGATCCGCGAGCTCGAGTCCTTGTCGCCGTCGTTCGTTTCGGTGACTTACGGCGCGGGTGGCTCGACGCGCGAACGCACGATCTCGATGACCGAACGCATCGCGGCGGAAACGACGCTGCTCCCAGTCGGACACCTCACCTGTGTGGGCGCGTCCGTCGACGAGTTGAGGCGAGTCATTGGCGCCTATGCAGGTGCAGGGGTCGTCAATCTGCTCGCCTTGAGGGGCGACCCCATTGCTGGTCCGGGCACCCCCTGGGTCACCCACCCCGGTGGGTTGGAGCACGCCAGTGACTTGGTCGAGTTGGTCCGCGCGCTCGGCGACTTCACCGTGGGGGTCGCCGCCTTCCCGCACGGGCACCCGGAGTCGGCTTCGCTCGAAGACGATGCGGATTGGCTCGTGCGCAAGGCGAACAGCGGTGCAGGTTTCGCGATCACCCAGTTCTTCTTCGAGTCAGACGCGTATTTCGCGTTGCGTGATCGGGTGGCTCAGCGCGGCTGTGACCTGCCGATCCTGCCTGGCCTGATGCCCATCACCGACTTGCATCAGATCGAACGCATGGCAACGCTCGCCGGGCAATCTGTGCCCAGCGCAGTGCTTGACGCTTTCCGCGGTCACGAAGGCGATCCAGATGCGGTGCGCGACATAGGCATGGACCTCGCTAGCGTCTTTGCGCGCGAGTTGCTCGATGGCGGAGCGCCGGGACTGCACTTCTACACCTTGAATCGGTCCACGGCTACGCGCGAGATCTACCAGCGCCTCGCGTTGTCCCCTCACCGCTAGTCGAACTCGCTGGTCCCCGCACCCTCCGGGAACGTCGGTCGAGGCGGCGCGCTTCGATTCCACTGCCACAATCGGGTCGTGGTGATGTCGCGCGATCAATACTTCGATCGTTGGTCGCGGACGCATGGCGGCTATGACCCCTCAACGGGTAGCCGATTCGTGCGCGGTTGGCTCGTCGGCACGTACGCGCTGAGCAAGCCGTTGGTTTCGCTAGGGGCGCCGGCCGACCTGATCACGCTGCTTGGCGGAGTCGTGAGCGGCGGGGTCGCGTTGCTTGCATGGGCCGGCGGTCGCTGGCTGATCGCCGCAGGCTTGCTCTGTGCGCTGAGCGGGTTGCTGGACAGTCTCGACGGGGCGGTCGCGGTGATGCGCGATCGGGTCACCAGATACGGATACGTGCTCGACTCGTTAGTCGATCGGATCAGTGACTGTCTCTATGTGCTGGCGCTGTGGCTCGCGGGCGCGAACGGCTGGCTGTGCATCGCGCTGCTCGTGCTGACCATGCTGCACGAGTACACCCGTGCCCGGGCGATCGCTGCAGGCATGGCCGAGGTTGGCGTGGTGACTGTGGCCGAACGACCAACGCGGGTGATCGTCACCGCGGTCGCTCTCTTCGTTGCAGGCATCGATCTAACGCGCGCCTGGGCGCAGGTCGGCGCCATCGTGTGGGCCGCATTGGCAACGGTCGGACTGCTCCAACTGATCGTCACGGTCTTCGTCCGACTCCGGAAGCTAGGCCCTCCCGATCATGTCGGCGACGATCGCGGCTGACATCCCCACGAGCGGAAGTCCCCCACCGGGATGCGCAGAGCCACCGACGAGGAAGAGGCCAGGCACCGGGGAGCGGTTAGTCGGTCGTAGGAACGCTGCGCGCGCACCGTTGGACGAGCTGCCATAGATCGCTCCGCCGGGGGCGCCGGTTTCGCGCTCAAGATCGGCCGGGGTGCGGATCTCGCGCCACAACACGCGCTCGCGGATGTCGACTCCACGTGCAGCCAACAAGTCGAGAATGCGATCCGCGTAGGCGATCGCGAGCTTTGGCTCACTCCAGTTCACGCCGTGGCCCGGATCGTGGCGCGGTGCGTTGACCAAGACGGACCAAGACTCACTCTGGGCGTCGGGTCTCATAGCGGCGTCGTCGGGAACACAGGCGTAGACCGTCGGATCCTCGACGGGGTGCGGTTGACCACCAAAGATCGAGTCGAACTCCGCGTCGTAGTCCGCGGGAAACCAGACGTTGTGGTGGGAGATGCCCGCCGTCCTGCCTCGCACCGCCAACAGCAGGGTGAATCCAGACAGCGACGGGTCCAGCCGACGCAGATGACGCAACGGTCCCGATCGTCGCGGGTCATTGAGCAGGCGTCCGTAGAGGGTCGAGGCATCAATGTCCGATACGACGATGTCAGCGTTGATTCGTTCAGTCCCGTCGAGGGTGACGCCCGCAACGCGCGCGCCTTCGACCTCCACGCGAGAGACCCTGTTGGAGAGCCGGAAGCGCACGCCAGACTCGTCGCATCGGGAACGCAGGGCGGCTGCCAACTGATGCATCCCGCCGCCGATGTGCCACACACCGAAGGTGGACTCGATGTAGGGAATGGTTGCGAGCACCGCGGGTGAACGTCGGGGATCAGAGCCGGTGTACGTCGCGTAGCGATCGAGCAGCGTCACCAGCCGCGAGTCGTGCAAGGTGTGGCGACCGAGGCGGCGCAATGACGTCAGCGGTGCGATGGTGCGCATCTGACCCACCCGATAGCTCTCGCGCACCAAAGTGCGCACCCCCTCGACGGGTGATTCAACGAACGTTGCGCGAGTCGCCTCCCACATGCGTGAGGCTCGCGCCATCAACTCGCGCCAGTCCTGTTCGGCATCGCCACCTAGGGCCTGGCCGAGGGCAGACGCGACATTCACAACGCCCGTTCCTGGGACCTTCGCTTCGGTGCCGTCCGCCCAGCGGTAGCCGAATGCGTCATCGACCGCGACCAGATCGACACATGATTCCAGCGAGTCACCGGTCTTGAGGAACAGGTCGCGGTAGACGGCAGGCAGAGTCAGCAGCGACGGCCCGGTGTCGAAGACAAAACCATCGCGCGCGTAGGACGCGAGCTTGCCGCCTGTTCGCTCCGAGGACTCGACGACGGTGACGGTATGACCTTGTGCGCACAACCGAGCAGCGACAGCAAGCCCGCCGACGCCAGCACCGATCACGCACACCTTCGCCACGGGGTCACGGTAGGCCCGACGCCGTCGGCGATCGTTGACGCCTGCTCCCAGATACCCTGGGGCCGTGTTGCGACGCGCGTGGTGCAGTCTCGGTAACCACGCACAGAGGTGGCTTCGTCCCCTGCGTACGCGTCCCTGGCTGATGTGGGTGCTCACCCGCGCCTTGGCGCTCGCGTTGGGTGGTTTGTACATCGTGTTTGTGCGCGGCAATGTCTTCTATGACGTCACGTACTACGGCAAGTGGGCGTTCGGCGCGCTGACCGGCACGCAGATCCCGTATCACGACTTTGCGTGGGAGTACCCGCCGCTTGCGTTGCCGTTCATGATGCTGCCGGGGTTCTACGCGCCGCTTTTCCACAGCGCCGACAGCACCGCCTACTTGACGACGTACACGATCGCCTGGGTCCTGATGGCGCTTGCCGTGGACGCTCTGGTCCTGCGCGCGATCATGCGCTTCACCAGAAACGAAGGTCCAGGAGACGCCGCGGTCGGGACCAAGCTGTGGCTCTACGGCGTGCCGCTCTTGGGCGCTCTGTCATGGACCCGCTTTGACCTCCTACCCGCTGCGGCGGCATTTCTGTGCGTCTTCGCTGCCGGACGTGATCGGGTGCGGATCTCGGGGGTCGCCGCCGGCGCTGGTGCCGCGCTGAAGATCTGGCCGCTGCTGCTGGCTCCCATCCAGCGCACGCGTCGACGCGCCGTCGAGTCAACCGGTATCGCGGCGCTGCTAGTCGCAGCAGTGGCTGGGATCACGTTCGTGCTTTCCGGGTCCACCGGCTTCGCGCAAGTCTTCGCCTACCAGTCGCATCGAGGCTTGCAGGTGGAATCCCTTGCGGCACTTCCCATCGAGTGGCTGCGCCACCTGGGGTTGGGCGCGTACGACGTGCAGTTCCGTTTTGGCGCGTACGAAGTAGTGGGGCCGCACGTCGACTACATCGCGCATCTGCTCACCGGGCTGCTCGTCGCAGCGGTCGGCATCGTTCTGCTTGCGCATTGGCGACTGATGCGAGGTGGCGCAGGCCGCCGTGCGGTCGCGCTCAGTGCAGTCACGCTGATGCTCGTGGTCATCCTGACGAACAAGGTATTTAGCCCGCAGTACATGTTGTGGCTGCTTGCCGTCGTAGTCGCCGCCGCTGCCTTGGACCCGCAGGAGTGGCGTCCCTGCGTCCCATGGGTGCTCGCGTCGATGGGTCTGACCCAGATCGAGTTCCCGATGTTCTATGGCGATGTAGTTGGGCCGGGTGGCTTCACCGGGCTCATCGCCATGACCGTTCGCGACGCGATCGTCCTCGGGTTGCTGGTCTGGGTGGTCCGCGCCTACTGGCGGGAGCTGCGCACGCCTTCGGATCCCCAGGAGACCGAACGACCTTTCCACGAGACGGTCCGAGCCTGACGCGCACGCCAGGACGCAGCAGTAAGCCAGGCGAGCACGACGACAGATGCCGGGTGTGCGAGGGAATCGGGCCAGGCCCGACCGCCCGTGCGAGATGCGGTGTGGGCACGGGATGCCACCGCGGCCGCGTAGCCGAACGCCCCGACACGGGAGCCGGTAAGCAACGCGGCTGCTGGTGGCACCACATACATCAGGCCCAACGCACCGATGGTGGCGACCGCCCCAGCCGGTGAGCCGAATGCCCACCACAGCGATTTCGTGTAGCCCGCTCGGAGGTCGTCCCAGCCCTCGTACATCCGGCAGGTGGCGAGAGCGGTGCCGTCGACGACGACGCCACGCGAACCGTTGCGTTTGAGCGATCGGATCAAGCCGATGTCTTCCAGTGGATCGTCGCGAACACTTTCGTGTCCTGCGCAGGCTTGATACGCGGCTGCGTCGACAACAAAGAACTGTCCATTGCCTGCGGCCAACGATGGTCGTGGTGACGTCTCCGCTGCACGCAATGGCAGGAACGTCAGGATCGACCACTGCAGCAGCGGCTGCACGACGCGCTCGGCGACCGTCACCGTCTCCTGGCGCGGATAGGGACAGACGGCATCGAGTTGAGCCCAGCGCATCAGATCGATCGCGCGGGCCACCGCATCCTGCTCGAGCCGCACATCGGCGTCGATGAAGACCAGCACGTCTCCGGTCGCCTCGCGCGAGAGTCGTTGGCAGGCCCACGTCTTGCCCAGCCAGCCGTCGGGCGGGTCCTCGGTCGAGGCAATGAGTCGGGTCCTGATGGTCGACGACTCCGGTGCCTCGTCGAAGTGCCTCTGCACGATCGCAGCACTGTTGTCCGACGATGCATCATCGAGAACAAGCACCTCGACGTCGTGCAGGTGCTCCTGGGCGAGCAGCGCCTTGATGCAGTCGGCGATGCAATCGGCTTCGTCCCGCATCGGCACCAAGATGCTGACGCTCTCGAAGACTTGGCCGCGCGCAGGACCTGGCACTCGCAGTCGGCGTGCGTTGACCGCCTCATGCGCGCCGGCAGCGATCGCACCGATGCTGCCAGCGACCACGGCAGCGCGTCCCAGGGACCGCAGCATGCTCATGGGCGGTCGAACCAGAGCTTGAAGGCGTAGGGCACAGCAACGAGGCCCATGGTGATGCCGCCCCAGATCGCCACGCCGGAGCGACTGAAGAACGCTGCCGCCGCCAGCACCGACGATGCGAAGGTCCACAGGTACAGCAAGGCTGGCTGACCGATCGGTGCCGAACGGCGAGGTAGTAGATCGAGCAGACCGATCAAGAGGATGGACACGGCCAACCAGCCGACGAAGTCGGTCCACGGCACATTCGGGACTCCGGGCAGCGATTGGTAGTCACCCACCCAGCGCCAGTGCCCGTCGCCCACCATCATCGGGTCGAGGAACAGGTCCCAGGCCGCGAGAGCCCAGCCGCCGACGAGCGCGACCGCCCATCGCGCGCGAACCAGGAACCGTGCGGCGACCAGCGCGGGGTAGGCCATCATCGCCCACGCAAGAGGGATGATGAGGGGCACGCTCCACTCGCGCAGACCCAAAGTCGCGTTGTAGGTGTACGTCCCGAACGGGAAGCCGCTGCGCACTCCGAGTGCCTCGACCACCAAGCCGAAGGCGATCGCGCCGATCGCGAAGCTCACGGCCCACATGACTCCGCGCCACACCCACGCGTGCGAGATCGACGCGAGCGCGAAGACCACCACGGTCACCTCGGTCACCGTCGCTCGCGCATCGCCATGAACCAGCGGATACGTGATGTTCAACGCGATGACGGCTGCGGCCAGGAGCCACGGGGTTGCGCGCGCGGTCGGGCCGGGTCCGCGACCATATCCGCGTACGCCGACGAGGGGGCCGCTGTACGAACGAACGCTCACAGCTCGACTCGTTGACCGCGGTAGGTGCCATCGATCGACTCGACGGCAAAGCGCGCGTACAACTCCTCGCTGTACCAACCCGTCTTGTGCGTGCGAGAGATGACCTCGCGATGTGCGCCTGGTGCATGGGCAAACGCCGAGGCCTGCGCATAGTCGCGCCAGATGCTGAATGTGCCCTGCAGTCCGATCGGGCTCTCGCCGATGCCGAGGGCCACTAGGGGAGCGACCTGCGCGGCCAGTTGCTCGGCAACGGGCGTCGCTGCACCGGCGAACTTCGCCCATTGCGACGTGCGCACGCGCGCACGCGTGAGGATCGCAACGGGCGAGGTAGCGACATCTTTCGTTGAGTCGCTCATGGCTCCGAATGGTGCCTGGCCAGACCACCGGCCCACGCTGCGCAGCGGTCGCAAAGAGACTCGGAATCGTTCGCCCGCGATGGCGTCCCACGAGCGCAATGTGCGTGACGTCGTCTGCACGTGTGCAGCGACCCTCGCGTCTGACCAGGTGCTCACCATCACCCAATGTCGCAAGTCAGTGTCCGCGAGACCGAAGCTCTCAGCGCGTGCGGTACCCAGGATTTTGACGAACTCGAGCCCTGGCTCGCGTGCCATGGCACCCGGATCAGTCAGGACGTGGGCGAAGGCGCGCGGAATCGCATGAGTCGGGATGCCCCAGATGTGCAGCAGGACTGCAGCGGGCACACGTGTGTTGTCCTCGTCCACACCGGCGAGAGTACGGCGGTCAGGCCACGTCGGCAGGTATGCCATCGGTGACAGTGACGAGCTCGTCGTAAGTCGTGGGAAAGACGGTGTGCGGATGACCGGCCGCCGCCCAGATCACCGGGTATCGATCGAGATCGCGGTCAACGAGGGTGGTGATGTGCGACGGGTGTCCAACCGGAGCGACCCCGCCGATCACCTGACCGGTGTGTTCACGCACGAAATCAGCCTCTGCGCGTCGCACCTTGGCGGCGCCCACGAGGCCGGCGACCTTGGCGGTATCGACGCGATGCGCGCCGCTGGTCATGACCAGCAAGGGGGCCCCGTCAGCGTTGAAGAGCAACGAGTTGGCGATGGCGCCGACCTCGCAGCCGAGGGCCGCGGCGGCTGACGCGGCGGTTGGGGTGGCCTCGTCGAAGGCCCGAATGCCGTCGGCCGCATCGGTCGCGCCGGCGCTGATGAGCACATCGCGGACCTTGGCAACGGTCGGGTGGGCGTGACTGGCGTGTTGGTCGGTGGAGTCGGGTTGCTCGGCCATGGCCGGTGAGCCTAAGGGCTTGACGAGGTGTCGGTGGTGGGGTCTAGAGTCCGTTGGTATTCGAACATATGTTCGAACTCTTGGAGGTACCCACCTGCAAGAGCGCAAGTTGCACACCAGGTGCAGTGCAGGCCTGGCGGGTGGCGGTCCTCGACCCGCCGTCCACCCGCCGGGCCGGCCATTCAGCACGCACCCGCACCTGTTCTTGATTGATCCCGATCCTGATCGTTCCCGTTCCTCGCCCTCTCGGAGTTGCGATGACCCGTCGGCTCTGGCGCCCCGTCGTCGTCCAGGTCTCTGTACGAGCAGTGGCTGGGCCAGTCGCATCCGAGCGGGCAGGGAGCAGGGGAGGGGACGTCTGGGGAGACGGGGAGCCGCCTCCGCCACATACCTTCCGGTGGCGGGGGCGGCTCTACCGGGTTCAGGAGGTGCTGGCGCGGTGGGCCGAGGCCGAGACCTGGTGGCGCGAGCCAGGCGCAGCCGGGGATGGCCCCACGGTGCTACCTCGTGCTGATCGTTGGGTCTGGCGAGTAGAGGCAGTGGACCAACGAGCAGAGCACGCGCGGGCCAGTCGTGAGCCAGGTCGTGAGTCCAGTCGTGTATTCGGTGGCGAGTCCGGTCGCGTCCTTGGTGGCGTGTACGACCTTGCCTTCATCCCGACCAGTGCACAGTGGATGGTGCTGCGTGTCATCGACTGATCCGCATGCCTCTGCCGTGCCTGCGTCCGCAGCCGCACTGATCGCTTCGGCACATCGCAGCGTGCTCGAAGCCGTACTTGCTCCGCGCAGCGAAGCGCGTTTCGCCGCCGCCTACTTGGCGGCGCTGCGCGCAGGCGCTGCCGTGCTCGCCACCCGGGCCCGCCCGGCCCGTGGTCAACAGTCCGGACGCGGTGGTCGTTCACGCGCACCGCGACCCGGACGGCCGCGCAGTGTGTGGGTGGTGCTGCCCACCGTCGCACCAGAGCTCGGCGAGTGGGCGTCGTTCTTCGCGTTGCACGCGGGCAAACGAGCCTCAGCAGAGGCTGGTCTTCCCATCGTCACCGCGCGCGAAGCCGACGACATGGTGCGCGAGGCGGAGCAGTTCATGGCTGTCGTCGAGGACATGCTCGCCGGTGCACACCAGTCGGGCCTACCCTTCGACTGGCACGGCGACTGGCACCGCGACTCGTCCCTCGACTCGGTGTGACGGGCGTTCGTGGGTATGGCACGCAGACCCTTCGTGCATCTGCACGTCGCATCCGGCTACTCGTTGCGCTACGGCGCCTCGACACCTGCGGCACTTGTACATCGCGCAGCCGAGCACGGCTATGACGCGCTCGCCCTGACTGATCGTGACGGGCTGTACGGCGCAGTGAAGTTCGTGCTGGCCGCCCGCCACGCCGGGTTGCGCCCGATCGTCGGAGTTGACCTCGCGGTGCGTTCGTCCGCGCATCCAGCCGTGCGGGACACCGGACGTGCAGCGGTAGCCAGTCGCAGCAGTCCGCGCACCCCAGTACGCGGCGGCGCCGATGTCGATCCGCGCTACCCGCGCATCACGATGCTCGCACGCGGTGGTGGGGGATGGGCGGCCTTGTGCCAACTGATCACGGCTGTGCATCTGGCCGGCGAACGCGGTGAGCCGGTGCTCGATCTCAATCTGCTCGCGGAACATGCAGGGCGCGAGCACTTAGTCGTGCTGCTCGGCCCTGACTCCGAGGTCGGTCGTGCGGTGGCGGCTCGACGACCCGATCGTGCGCGCGCGTTGCTGCAGCCGTGGCTCGAGGTCATGGGTCGCGCCGGTGTGCGGATCGAGATCGTGTCGCATCGTGCGCTGCCAGCGACCGTGGGTTCTGGCGCACTGCGAGTGCCGCCTGCACTGTCGAGTTCGTTGGCAGCACGGATGTATGGCTTCGCGTGCGCTGCGAAAGTGCCTGCGGTGCTGACCAACGCAGTGCGTTACGCAGACTCAGCCAGTGCACCGGTCGTCGACGTCCTCGACGCCGCCCGCAGACTTGTGCCGCTCGATCCCCGGCACATCGATCGCCACACCTCCGGCGGTTACCTCGCCGGTCCGGAGACGATGGAACGGTTGGCCGTCGAGGTGGTCGAGTCCGCGGGCCTGCACGGTCGAGACGCGACCCGAGCAGTCGATGGGCTGTTCACCGAGACCCGCGCGGTGGCCGAGTCGTGCATGCTCGATCTGCGTGCTGACCTCGGCATCGGTGATGTGCACTTGCCCGAGACCTCGTTGGTCGTGTCTGAGGCAGGCGCCGATGCCAATCGCATCCTGCGGGCGCGTTGTCTGACCGGGCTGACCGCTCGCGGTCTCCCCGACACCGCAGATGTTGGCAACCGACTCGAGCGCGAACTCGACGTCATCGCCGGGCTCGGCTATGCGACCTACTTCCTCACGGTCGCTGACATCGTTGACCTCATCCGGTCGATGCAGGTTCGGGTGGCAGCGCGCGGGTCGGGTGCTGGCAGCCTGGTCAACTACGCACTGCGCATCTCTGGTGTCGATCCGATCCGCAACGATCTGGTGTTCGAGCGGTTCTTGTCGCCCCAGCGGCGCGGCTTGCCTGACATCGACCTCGATGTGGAGTCGGCGCGACGCACCGAGGTGTACGAGCGGATCATCGACCGCTACGGACAGGAACGCGTCGCGTGCGTGTCGATGATGGACACCTATCGCGTGCGTCATGCGGTGCGTGATGTCGGGGCAGCGCTCGGAATGCCGCTTGGCGAGGTCGATGCGATCGCGAAGGCGTTTCCCCACATCGCGGCCCGTGACGCACGAGCCGCGATCCGCGAGTTGCCTGAACTGCGCTCCTACGCCGATCCGAAGCTCGAGGCGTTCTTCGGGTTGGTGGAGGCGCTAGACGGCCTGCCTCGTCACGTCGCGTTGCATCCGTGCGGAGTGCTCGTATCCAATCTCACGTTGCGCGACCGCACGCCGGTCGAAGCGAGCTTTCTCGGCTTTCCCATGAGCCAGTTCGACAAGGACGACGTAGAGGAGATGGGACTGCTCAAGCTCGATGTACTTGGCATCAGGATGCAGTCGGCGATGTCTCATGCAGTCGCCGAGATTCAACGAGTCGATGGGATCGAGGTCGATCTCGACGCGCAGACCGCGGGGCTCGACGATCCCGCGACCTTCGACCTCGTCCGCTCCACCCGGACACTTGGCTGCTTCCAGATCGAGTCGCCCGGTCAACGTGAGCTGATCGGCAAGTTCGCGCCGGAGACGTTTGCCGATCTGGTCATCGACATCTCGCTCTTCCGGCCGGGTCCGGTGAAGTCGGACATGATCCATCCGTTCCTGCGCGCGCGGCAGGGATGGTGTGCGCCGGAGTACCTGCACGAGAGTCTGCGACCTGCGCTGGCCGAGACGTATGGCGTCGTGGTCTTCCACGAGCAGATCATCCGGATGGTGTCGGTAGCTGCTGGTGTCTCACTCGCCGAGGGCGAGGAGATCCGACGTGCGCTCGGCAGTACCGAAGGGCTGGCAAAGACTCGGGCCTGGTTCTATCCGCGCGCGCTCGCGCAGGGCTATGACCTCGACACGATCGAACGAATGTGGGACGTGCTGCACGGCTTCGCGTCGTTCGGCTTCTGCAAAGCGCACGCGGCCGCCTTCGCGCTGCCCACCTATCAGTCTGCGTGGTTGAAGACCCATCACTGCGCGGCCTTCCTGGCAGGTGTGCTCAGTCACGACCCCGGCATGTACCCGAAGCGGTTGATCCTTGAGGACGCGCGGCAGTTCGGGGTGGGAGTGCTGCCGTGCGACGTCAACCGATCCGACGGGCTGTATCGGATCGAGCCGGTGACCAGCTCCGACGCGGACTCTGATGCCGCGACCGGCTACGGCATCCGACTCTCGCTTGCGGATGTGAAGGGCATCAGCGATCTCGAGGTCGAGCGCATCGTCGCCGCACGTCCGTACTCATCGCTGGGTGACTTCTGGCATCGTGCGGGCGTCTCGCGACCGGTGGTCGAACGACTCGTGACGATCGGTGCGTTCGACTCGATCCACGGCCTCGACCGACCCGGTGTGCGTCGTGGCGCAATGACCCGACGCGATCTGCTGTTGCAAGTCGCCGATCTGGATCGTTGGTCAGGCCGTACTCGACGGATGAAGACGGTCCCGCGAGTCGATGAGGGCACGCAGGACGTGCAACTGGTGCTCGATCTGGTCGAGCCCGATGCGGGTGTGCGTGCGGGGCTGCCGGAGATGACCGACACCGAACGAGTGCGCGCCGAACTCGACGTCCTCGGTCTTGACGCCTCACGCCATGTCATCGACTTCTACGCGCCGATGCTCGATGCGATCGGCGTGACTCGGGCGCGCTCGCTGTTGAGGTGCCGGGCTGGGGCCGAAGTACTGGTGGCAGGTGTGAAGGTTGCGACCCAGACGCCACCGGTGCGCTCAGGTCGCCGAGTGGTGTTCCTGACTCTGGATGACACGACCGGACCGGTCGACCTCACCTTCTTCGAGGACGTGCAAGGTCCGTACGCCGCCACGGTCTTTCACTCGTGGCTGATCGTTGCCCGGGGTGAGATCAGACGCACGGGTCCCCGTGGCATCTCGCTGCGCGCCACCGGCGCCTGGGAGCTCGGCGTGATCCACGAGACCTGGCTAAGCGGTGGAGCTGGCGCGGTTCTCGACCTGATCGATGCCGACCGGCCTGAGGGCGTGGATAACGGGCCTGGCTACCGTCGGATACTCGTGCATCCCAGTGGCTACCGCCAGTCTCCCTATGCCGATGTGCGTCCCGCCGGTGGCGACGTGCAAGGCACCCGAAGCGCCGCCGCGTCGGCGCCACGCAAGCTGTGGCACACCAGCCCAGGAAGTGCGGGACGCTAGGGCCAATGACCCGACGGCCACCTCCCGACGCACCGCCGCAGCGCACGCGGCCGGTCGATGACTCGACCTGCACGATCCTGCATGTCGACATGGACGCGTTCTACGCATCCGTCGAATTGATTTCGCGACCTGAGTTGCGTGGCACACCGGTCATCGTCGGCGGTGGTGTCCGTGGAGTTGTGCTGTCAGCGACATACGAGGCACGTCGTCGCGGCGTACATGCTGCAATGCCGATGACGCGTGCACGCAGGCTCTGTCCCGAAGCCATCGTCATCTCGCCGCGTCATCGTCGTTACTCCGAAGTGTCCGCTGGTGTCATGGCCGTCTTTCGCTCCATCACTCCGTTGGTCGAACCCTTGTCGCTGGATGAAGCATTTCTCGATATCTCCGGCGCCGTGCGTCGCCTCGGATCGCCGACGCACGTTGCCGAGACCATTCGCGCGCGCATCGCCGACGAGCAAGGCATCACGTGCTCGGTCGGGGCCGCCTCAAGCAAGTTTGTGGCCAAGCTCGCCTCAGCGCATTGCAAGCCCGACGGCCTGCTCGTGATCCCGCGCGACGAAGTGGTCGCGTTCGTGCAGCCATTGCCGGTGGGTGCGTTGTGGGGGGTCGGACCGCGCACCGAGGAGGTGCTCACAAGGCTCGGGCTGCACACCGTGCGCGATATCGCGCACACCCCGTTGCCGACGCTTCGTCGCGCGCTCGGTGTGGCCGTCGCCGAGCACCTGCATGCGCTGTCGTGGGGGCGCGACGAACGTTCGGTGGTCGCCGCGGAACCCGACCGCAGCATCGGAGCAGAAGAGACGTTTGACCGCGATGTCGACGGGCCAGATGTGGTGCGGCGCGAGTTGCTGCGGCTTTCGACGAAGGTCGCTGCACGGATGCGGGCCAACGCAGTCGCCGGACGAACCGTCAGTTTGAAGATCAGGTTCGCCGACTTCACCACGTTGACTCGCGCGCGCAGCCTGCGCGATCCCACCGACATCGCCCGTGAGATCTACGGTGCTGCGATCTCGCTCTACGAGGGATTAGGCCTGCAGCGCGCCCGGCTACGACTGGTCGGAGTCCGGGTCGAGGGGCTCGTCCCGGTCACGACGGTCGCACGTCAGCTCATGATCGACGACCCGAATCTCGGCTGGCGTGACGCCGAGGCGGCCATGGATCGCGCGGTCGCACGATTCGGTCCTGACGCCGTTCGTCCGGCCAGGCTGGTGGGTGAGTCGCCGCCCTAGGAAGCGACTCACGGCTAACGCTTAGTCGATCTGGGTTTCGCTGGGCCATCTGGCTGCTTATGCTCGTCATAGGAGCCCGGTTTGTCAGGGGTGCACTCAACCTCAGGCACCGATGCGACGAGACAGCGACAGGCGCATGAGCACGGGCCGCCCGGTTCGCCGAGCGGCCAGGACACGGGAGGAGGTGGGGTCGGTGCCACTGTCCGAGCACGAACAGCGATTGCTGGAGCAGATGGAGCGCGCGCTTTCGGCCGAAGATCCCAAGTTTGCCTCGACCCTGCGTGGCGTGCGGGTGCAGCGCGGTCGTCGCCGTCGCCTCGGGGTAGCGGTCCTGTTCTTCCTGCTCGGCCTCGGCGTCTTGCTTGCTGGGGTGATCCTCAATGCGTGGCTCGTCGGCATCTTCGGATTTGTCGACATGCTGCTCTCCTCCTACTACGTCGTCACATCGTTCCGTCACCGGGGAGTGGCTCCGAGCGCGCCCACTCAGGGCGGTCCTGCACCGCAGGTTGCCCATCAGCGAGCGAAGTTCATGGACCGGGTTGAGGAGCGCTGGCGCCGCCGTCGCGACGGTGACTGAGATTCGACGGGTCGACCCCGACGAATGGCAGACTTTGCGCGCGATTCGACTGCGTGCCCTTGCTGACTTTCCCGATGCCTTCGGATCAACCGTCGCCACAGCTACCGCTATCGACGAGGCGGAATGGCGACGCCGGATCGACCAGTTCGCCTATTACCTCGCGTGGCCCTCGACCGATAAGTCGGCTGCGCCGGTCGGCATCGCTGCGGGCTACTGCACGACGGCTGGCGCGGTGCCCGAGTTGATCTCGATGTGGGTTGCCCCCCCGGTACGTGGCGCCGGAGTTGCCGCCGAACTCGTCGCGCAGGTAGCCGACTGGGCACGCAGCCTCGGCTCGACACAGTTGATGTTGTGGGTAGTCGAAGACAACCCCCGAGCGATCGCTTTCTACCGACGTCTCGGATTCCGGAGGACCGGACAGACCGAGATGATGGAACGTCGTGGAGTGCGCGAGCAGCAGATGCAATTGGCTCTGTAGTCGCAGTCCTAGTGGGGACGGCGCAACGACTGCGGACGCAACCACGCGAGCACTCGCACATGCGGCAATCGACGATCAGCCAGCCCGCGCCTGATCGTGCGCACGTCGCGGGCGGTCTCCACGTTGCTGGTCGTGGCCTGGGTGTATCGCTCACGTTCGACAGCGGCAGCCAGCCGATCCATCGCAACTGGATCATCGAGCGAGGCGCGAAGCTTGGCGGCGGCTACCCGCGGTGAATCGGCATCGCTCCACGCATAACCGAAGTCGATGGCGCTGTCGCGCACCTCACTCCATGACGGCTCGACCGAACCGGCGATCGCCCCTGCATGCAACCGCCGTCTGCGTCGCCACGCGCGAACCAGCGGCGGGCGGATCGCGGTCAGCGCGATCAGCAGCAGGATGAGCAGACCAACCACCCACTCCCACTCGGTCCCAGCCTGGCGTGTGACCGGGATGGCCGGAGGTGCGGTCACGTCCGCCGAGTTGGTGTCCTCCGCGCGACGGTCGCGCTCAAGCTTCAGGTCGACCTGGGCGAGCTTTGTGAGTGCGTTGTCGCCAACCCGGGTGGCTTGACCGTCGACACTCGTTAGCTGGGCGTATGTCGGCAGGACCACCTGGCCGTCCGCGCGCGGGGTGGGCTCGAAACGCACCCAGCCGGCCTGTGGGAAGTACACCTCGGGCCACGCGTGGAAGTCCTGCACTCCTACTGTCCAGACACCGCTTGCACCTTGGGTGCCAGGCGTGAAGCCAACGACCACCCGGGTGGGGAACCCGAGAATTCGCGCCATCGTCGCGAAGGTAGTGGCGAACTGCTGGCAGTAGCCGCGTTTGGCGGCGAGGAAATCGGTTAGCGGATCGTTGGTCGACGGGTGGTAGTTCGAGTCGTAGGTGAAGTGGTTGAGGAAGTAGTTCTGCAGGCGAAGCGCGCTCACCAGTTCGTTCGGTGATCCAGACACGATCTGGTGCGCCAACCCGACCACGCCAGGTGTCACATCCGATGGGACGCGTAGGTCCGCAGTTCGTGCATCCGGAGACAGCGCGGCGGTCTGCGCCTGCTTGGTGGACGTGAGTGCGGCGATTGACGGTGAGTTCGCGTAGCTGGTCACGGTGTAACTCTGCGCGGTGAACGAATTGCCGCTGCTTTCAATGGTGTCGTGGCGCGCATCCACGTACCAGCCCGACTCGCTGGTGGTGAAGGCGATGGTCACGTCCGGCGCGGGCAACTCGTGCAGTCCGTTGATCTCGCCGCTGCCGAGCACGCGGGTAGTCGCAGGTGCAGCGGTCGGCTGCACCTGTCCCTCGGGCAACTTGTTGGCCTCAAGTTCAATACCGCTCGGCAGCGGCTCCCATACTTCGCCGCCGGTCGTGTCGAGCACCGAAAGACGGAAGTACTGCGGTTCGGTCGCGTCCGTGCGGTAACTGAAGACCGGCGTGTTCGACGGGAAGTTGAGGAACGCGGCAAGGTTGATCACGGGGTCAATGCTGGGCGCGGGCGATTGGCGCGCCACGGTGGAGGCGCCCTTTCCGGGCCCACCCTTGAACAAGCTGTGGGTGAGGCCTGGCATGGGAACGAGTGCGGGGATCAGTAACGCGGTGCCAAGCGCGATCGCGCCGAGTCGCCGCGCAAGCACGCCGTCCGGGGACACCACTTGGCCTTGGCGCAAGGTTCCCCACCGGGCGACCGCATCCGCTCGCGAGTAGGCGATCAGCACCAGGAATCCCACCGCTGCGGCGCCGAAGAAAGGCCAGGCCGTGCCGCCCGGGATAGCGACCGCGGGGACGAGGAACATGGCCAGCAGGGGCAATCCGGCCAGCGCCGGGAAGCTCAGGGTGAGCGCGTAGGCATCGACACTGAAGGCCACCAAGCCGATGCCAAGCGCGGTCACGAGGATAAGGCCTGGCGTCGTGGCCGTCGGAACGGTAGACGAGAGCGATGACGTCACGGCATTGGTGCCCAACGACATCAACTCGGTGAACGTGGCACGTGTCGGAATGACATGTAAGAACGTGGTCGAGTCCGCGAACCGGATGCTCGCCCACATCACCAGCACGAGGACCTGACTGAGGATGATCAACGCCGTCGATGCGCGGGCCACCCGCAACGCCCAACCGGTACCAAGTACTAGGAGCACCGTGAGGGCTGTGGGTGCGATCCACTTGTGGTCGGAAAAAAGAGGTAGGTAGGCAAGCCCGACCAGCCCGATGGCTAGTGCGACCAAGCCGCTGCGCTTTGTCTGTTCACCCATCAGCGGGTCAACCCCGGTGCTCGTCGTGCGCCGCTGACGCTGGCCCACACGTGTGGCAGTGCGTCGGCTGTCGGCAACTCTTCGACTCGCCAGCCATGCTCGGCCAGCCACCGCGTGCCCTCGCTCACAGGTCCGACCGTCAGCGCAACCGCGCGACTGCGGCGGGTCGCCGACGCAAACGCTTCAGCGTCCTGCGGGTCAAGTTGGCCGAGGACGGCAACTACAAGGTCGCCGTCGGGCAAGGTGCCGTTGACCAGATGGGCGCTTTGCCCGCGACTGACCTCGGCAAGAGCATCAAGTGCAGCATCCGCGGAGACCATCAGGTCGATGGAGCCTGACGTCGTGCACAGCCGCAGGTCGTGGCCCGCGTTCGCCAAGTGGACTGCGACCGAAGCAGCAACCACCACCGAGTCCTCAAACGTCCCACCGGCGATGTGCGCACGCAGCCTGTCGTCCAGCACGACCACTGCGGTCGGGCGGTTCGGCTGCTCCTCGTTACGGACCATCAGCTGGCCGACGCGAGCGGTCGAACGCCAGTGAACCCGGCGCAGGCCGTCGCCTTGCCGGTATTCGCGGACGAGCACGTCGTCGTCACCTTGACCAAGGGACCACGGCCGTTCGCCGGATCCGTCGGCTGGACCGCGCAACGGAGTCGTTCGCAGACTGATCGTGCGCGGCACCACCGTGAATGGCTGGGTGGTCTGCAACGACCGACGCAGCTCGACGAGACCAAACGGATCGCTGATGCGAATCTCCAACGGACCCAACGTATGTCGACCGCGTCGTCGGCCTTCGACCGTGTACGTCATGACGCGTTGGGCGCCCGGCGCGATTCGGTCCAGCACGAATCGCGGCGACACGGCAAGTTCTGCCGGTACCTGCTCGCGAACCATCAGCACCCCGGTCGGCAGTTGACCCGCGTTCGCGACCACGATCTCGACGTCGGCAGTCGAACCCACTGACAGCCGACTAGGTCGCACCGATCGGGTCACGGACAGTCGATGGTGGGTCGAGCGCACATAGATCGCGGCGGCAAACGGCAGGATCAGCACGACCAGGCTTGCTCGCCAAAGGTCGGGGATCGAGACGATCAGTCCGGCGGCCAAAAGCAGCACGCCGATGATGATGAATGCGCGACCGCGGACCGTGAACAGCAGCCAGAGCCTGGACACCGCCGACGCCTACCTAGGCCACGTGAACGGGCAGTCGGGACACGATCTCCTCGACGACAACTTCGGGCGGTCGACCGGCCATGGCCGCTGAGGGCGTCGGGATCAGTCGGTGCGCAAGCACGGGTACGGCGAGTGCCTGGATGTCATCAGGCAGCACGTAGTCGCGTTCGTCGAGCGCGGCGGCCGCACGTGAGGCCCGCACAAGATGCAAGGTTGCCCGCGGCGACGCTCCCAGTCGGATATCGGGACTGGTGCGAGTAGCCGTTACGAGTTCAAGCACGTAGCGACGCATCGCCGGGGAGACGTGGATCTGACGAACGATGTCGATCAAATCGCCAACGATGGTGGGATCGGCGACTGGCTGCAATGAGTCCAACGGTGATTCGGAACCGTGTCGATCGAGCATGTCGAGTTCGGCTTCCGGGGATGGATAGCCCAACGAGATGCGGGCCATGAAGCGGTCGCGTTGCGCTTCGGGCAACGGGTAGGTGCCTTCCATCTCCACCGGGTTCTGTGTTGCGACAACGGTGAACGGGCGAGCCAACGGATAGGTAATCCCGTCGACGGTTACCTGGCGTTCTTCCATGCACTCCAACAGTGCCGCCTGCGTCTTGGGAGCCGCGCGGTTGATCTCGTCGCCGATAACCATGTGTGCAAAGACAGCGCCGGGGCGAAACTCGAACTCGCCAGATTGCTGGTTCCACACCGAGACGCCAGTGATGTCTGCGGGCAGAAGATCGGGCGTGAACTGCACGCGCCGAACCGTGCAGCCCAGCGTCCGCGCGAGCGTTTTTGCCAGCAAGGTCTTGCCCACCCCAGGCACGTCTTCGATCAAAAGGTGGCCTTCGGCCAGCAGTACGGTCATGGCCAGTCGGATCGCATCGGGTTGCCCTTCGACGACGCCCTCGACCGCGGCGCGGATGGCACCGACGCCCCGAGACAGACCACCTAGGTCGGAGTTGAGAGAATCCACCCTCACAGTGTGACCTGGATCGCGCCAAATCGGCAGGTCCGGGGGTGAGCTCGCAGTAACGACTGCGCATACTCGAGGACGGTCATGGCCGAGGTTGACCCCACAGCTGGTTCCACCGCTGGCTCCGCGCCTGCGACCCACGTCGACCACGTAGCCGTAGGTGCCAGCGATCTTGCTGCCATGACCTCCTTCTTCGAGGCGCTCGGCTTTGTGCCCGTCGGAGCCTCGGAGTTGACGGCGGAAACCGCTGCCGCGTTGTACGGCCTGCCCGGCCCGACCCGTGAAGTGGTGTTGGGCGTCCCGGGGGTCGAGACCGGGCGCCTGCGGATCGTCGAGGTGCCCGGCGACGAGGGTCACGAACGCGACGGATTCCGTCGAGGTGGACACGCGATCGACCTCTACACGAGCGACATGGCCGCCAGCGTGCAAGCCGCCAGCGACTCCGGGGCGCACGTCGGACCGGTCGCTGACTACCCGTTTGGCCCCGTGCACCTCACCCAAGCCATGGCCATCGGCCCGGACGGTGTCGAGGTGGTCTTCGTCGGGATCGATCATCGGCTGCCCAGCGTGCTCGACGAGCAACCGGAGTTGCTGCACTCGCAGGTACACAGCCTGGTGTGGAGCGTTGACGAAATCGATGCGGTGACATCGTTCTTCACCGATGTCGTCGGTCTTGATCTACGTTCAAGCTTCCCGATCGACGTTCCTGAGGTCTCCGACTTCATGATGCTGGCCCACCACGCACCGATCCGGATGACTGTGATGGCAAGCAGCGACGTCGCCCCGCCGCGGTTCGAGCTGCTTGCCTATGGCGATGTCCCGGGGTCCCATCAGTCGAGCCTGCCGTTACGCCCCGGCGCGATCCTGCCGACCTTCGGAACCTCGCATGTCGATGCGCTGCATGCACGCCTCGCGCAGGCGGGCGCTCGAGTCGGGACGGTCGTGGAGGTCGATGGCGGCAGGGCGTTCACCGCTACCGCACCGGGTGGCGTCGACCTAGACGTACGTGGCCCGGCCTGATGACCGTCCCCGCCTACCAGGTGCTGGCGCAGACGTTGCGCGACCAGATTCTCTCCGGCCAGCTTCTCCCCGGTCAGCGACTGCCGACCGAGCCTGAGTTGTCCGAGCACTATGGCGTGAGTCGCTCGACCGTCCGCGAGGCACTGCGGGTGCTGTCCAGTCAGGACATGATCCGCACGACGCGCGGCGTCTCCGGGGGATCGTTCGTCGCGCACCCCAGGGCCGAGCAGATCAGCACCTACCTTGAGGCCAGCCTCGGACTGCTCACGGTCAACGACGCGATCACGGTCGACTCGCTGCTCGAGGTACGAGACCTGGTCGAGGGACCCGCTGCCGAGCTCGCGGCCTTGCGCGCGACCCCCGACGACCTTGAGGCCATTGCTGCGACCCTGGTCGACCCGGCCGATGTCGAGCCAGGCGAGATGCACGTGTGCAACCACCGGTTCCACGTTCTGCTGATTCGGGCAGCACGCAATCCGTTGCTCGATCTGCTCGCTCAGCCTGTCTTTCGGGTTCTGACCACACGCTTTGTTCGCGGGGAGGCGCAGCCGGACTTCTGGGAAGCGATCATCGATGACCATCGAGTCATCCTCGACGCCCTCATCCGGGCAGACGCGGATGCGGCCGGAGTGGCCACCCGGGCGCACCTCGCCTCGCTGCGGTCGACCTACGAGCTGATCGATCGGGAGTCCAAATCTGAGTCGGCCGAGGGGCCAGATCGGGCGACTCTGCACCTCACCAGCTCGCCAGAGCCTAAAGTGGAACGCATTCCCGCCAAGCGGAACATCACGTCCATCCAGTAAAGTCTGACGTTTAGCAAGCGTCTGCCGTCCAACCGGGCCTGACCCGGACCCACCCAGACCCCGGAGTGCCAGCGACATGACCGTTCATCCGGCCGTGATCGGCAAGTTCTTCGAAGACTTCGCGATCGGCGACGTCTATCAGCACCCGTTCGGTCGCACGATCAGCGAGACCGACAACTCGTGGTTCACGTTGCTCACGATCAACACGAATCAGAACCACTTCAATGCGCATTTCGCTGAGAACAACCCGGTCACCGACGGCAAGGTCATTGTCAACTCGGGTCTGACTGTCGCGATGGTGCTCGGACTCTCCGTGATCGATGTGAGTCAGAACGCGATCGTCAACCTCGGCTGGACCGACATCGCGCTCACGCACCCGGTGTACGTAGGGGACACCTTGTACTCGGAGTCGGTCATTCTCGACGCCCGTGAGTCCAAGTCACGGCCCTACGCAGGGATCATCACGGTGCGGACTCGCGGGCTCAACCAGGACGGCGACGAGGTCGTGTCGTGGACGCGCAGCGTGATGGTGTGGAAGAGAGAAGCCGGCACGGCGCATGACCACTTCCCGCAGGCAAAGACTGGCCCGCTGAGCGTCGAGCATGGGCGAGGCGCCGGCGCATGAATCTGCGCATCACCTTCGGACCCTGGGGCCAGACGCTCGATGAGCTGGTACAGGCTGCGCGCGACGCTGAAGCAGCCGGAGCAGAGGTGGTGTGGGCGCCGGAGATGCATCGCAGTGCCACCATCACTGCGGCTGCGATGGCGGCGGGCACCTCCACTATCGGTGTCGGCACAGCAATCGCGCTGGCCTTCACCCGAAGCCCGATGGTGACCGCACTTGAGGCACTCGACCTCGATGAGCTTTCGCAGGGTCGCTTTCGCCTGGGACTCGGCACCGGGGTACAGCGACTCAACGAGGACTGGCACAACGCGCAGTGGGGTAAACCGTTGGGTCATCTGCGCGAAACGGTCGGGATCATCCGGGAGTTCGTTGCGCGAGCGGGCGACGGAGATCCGATCCAGATCGACGGTACTTATGAGCACATGCACATGCGCGGTTATCAACGGACCTATTTCCAGCAGCGAACCGAGATCCCGATCTATCTCGCGGGGATGGGTCCGGCGATGACGCGGCTTGCTGCAGAGATCGGCGACGGCTGGATCTCGCACGAACTGTGCTCGCCCTTGTACGTGAAGGACGCGATCCTGCCCGCGATCGAGGAGGGCCTGAAGCGTGGATCTCGACAACGCGGCGACGTCGACCTTGTTGTGTCGGCCTGTGCTTCGGTGGATGACGATGCCGCCCAGGCGCGGCGGTGGGGCGCAGGGATCGTTGGCTTCTATGCCTCGGTGCGCACGTATGCGGACTTCTTCGACTTCCACGGTCTGGCGGAGCAGCAGGCCGCGGTCATCGAGAAGTTCCGCGGTGGCGCCACAGCACAGTCCCTCGGCGACACAGTCACGGACGAGATGGTCGACACACTCACGTTGTCCGGCACACCCGATGACGTGCGCAGTCAGATCGGGCAGTACGAGGGTCTCGTCGACACCATCAAACTCACCCCGCCGACGCACGGGCTGGACCCCGAGGTGACGCGGCGGGCCCAGAAGCAACTGATCGAACTCATCGCGGGCATCACAGAGGGAAGCCGCACCGCAGGAAGCCGCCCACCAGGAAGCCGCCCAGCATGAAGCCACTGTCCGACATCCGCATCGTCTCCCTCGAGCAGTACGGGGCGGGGCCATGGGGGACTGTGCACCTTGCAGACCTCGGGGCCGATGTCATCAAGGTCGAGGACCCGTCAGTGGGAGGCGATGTCGGTCGTTATGTGCCGCCCTTCGCCGAGGGCGAGGACTCACTGTTCTTCGAGTCGTTCAACCGCAACAAGCGCAGCGTCTCGCTGGACATGACCACCGACGCCGGACGCTCGGTCTTCGAGGATCTGGTCAAAGTCTCCGATGTCGTCTTCTCAAACCTGCGAGGCGACGTGCCGGCCAAACTGCGCATCACCTACGAGGACCTCAAGCACATCAATCCGCAGATCGTGTGCGTGTCCCTTTCGGGTTTTGGCATGACCGGCACTCGCGTGAAGCAACCCGGCTACGACTACATGCTGCAGGGCCTTGCCGGCTGGCAGGACGTGACCGGTGAGCCGGATGGTCCACCAACCAAGTCCGGACTGTCGATGGTCGACTACTCAGGCGGCTTCATCGCGGCGCTGAGTCTGCTTGCCGCAGTGCACGCGGCCCGGCGAGATGGGGTCGGATCAGACTGTGACATCTCGTTGTATGACGTGGCCATCACTATGCTCAACTACCCGGCGACCTGGCACCTCAACCGCGGGTATGAGTTGGGGCGCTATCACCACTCGGCGCACCCGTCGTTGGTGCCGTTTCAGAATTTCCAGGCCTCGGACGGCTGGATCATCATCGGCTGCGCCAAGGAGAAGTTCTTCCAACGCCTGGCAGTTGTCGTCGGTCATCCGGAATGGGTGGACGACCCGAAGTTCGCGAACTTCGCGTCCCGCGGAGCCAATCGCGAAGAACTACTTGGCTTGCTCGAAGACATCATCCTCACGCGCACCGTGCAGGAATGGCTCGACGAACTGATGCCAGCCGGTATCCCTTGTTCACCGATCTATACGGTCGCGCAAGCGTTGGCCGACGAGCACACGATTGCGCGTGGACTGATTGCCGAATATGAGCACCCACGCTTCGGAACGGTGAAACACACGATCTCGCCCGTGCGGATCAGCAACGCTGACATCACCTACCACCGGGCTCCGCAGCGCAATGAGCACTTTGCCGAAATCGCGGAACTGCTCGGCTACGACGATGGACAGCTCACGCGCTTGCAGTCCGAAGGTGCCTTCGGCGAAGGCGAGGCGCATGTGGCGGCCGAGCCCGCATGACCGTCGCCGAAGACCTCGTCGCCTGGGCGCATGGACTGCGTCTGAGTGAGGTGCCCTCAGCCGTGCAGGCCGCAGCCGCTCGTCACCTGCTCGACGGTGTGGGCCTGTCGATTGCCGCTCGGCGCTCGGGTGCGGCCGCACCGTCCCTTGCGGTTGCCGAAGGGCTCGGCGGATTCGCCGAAGCAGCCCCACTCGGGGCACGCGAACGGATCGGCGCACCCGCGGCAGCCATGGCCGACGGCGCGCTTGTGCATGCATTGGACTTCGACGACACGCACGCGGGCGGACTGGTGCACGCGACCGCCGTCGTGCTGCCAGCCGCATTCGCGGTCGCGCAGTCGGCTGGAGCGAGCGGCGAGGATGTCTTGCGGGCCGCGATCGTTGGCTACGAGACCGTCTGCCGGGTCGCATCCGCGAGCCCACACGGCTTTCACGCGCGCGGCCTGCATGCGACCCAAGTAGCCGGTGTCTTCAGCAGTGCGATCGTTGCTTCCTTGCTCATGGGACTTGACCAAGCCACCACGGTCAACGCACTCGGTATCGCAGGCAGCAGCGCTGGTGGCCTGCTCGAGTTCCTGACCACTGGTGCATCGACCAAGCAGCTGCATCCCGGCGCCGCGTCTTTGAACGGGATCATCGCCGCGCGTCTTGCGGCTGCTGGCGCCACCGGCCCGGCCACTGTGTTCGAGGGCCCGCATGGTGTCTTCGCTGCGTTGTCGGCACGCGATGGCGACTTCGATGAGATCACTGCTGGGCTTGGCGATCGGTGGGAGACCACGCGCATCACGATCAAGCCCTACCCCTCGTGCCAGCTCATGCATGTGACCCTCGATGCCACCCGAACCGTCCTGGACCAGATCGCATCACCTGGCGAGGTCGAGTCGTTGGTCGCGTGGGTGCATCCCGACAGCGCGCCGACCGTGTGCGAGCCTGACGACGTCAAGGCGCGACCGCGTTCGGTGTACGACGCAAAGTTCTCGCTGCCGTGGAGCGTCGCGGCGCTGATCTTCGACCGTGACGTCACGGTCAGCACGTACGACCTCGACTCGATCGCGCGACCCGAAGTCGCCGAGCTGGCCGCTCGCGTGAAGTCGCGGGTCGAGGCGCTCGCCGACGTGGTAGCCGCGGACGCGCCGGGCAGGGTCGAGGTGCGCCTGCGCGACGGCCGGGTGCTCGTAGGCGAAGTGGCGACCAGTGCCGGTGGACCGGCGAACCCGCTTTCCGATGAGTTGCTCGATGCGAAGTTCCTCGGCAACTGCGGCGGCGATACCGGGATAGCCCAGGCGCTCGCAGACATCGTTCGCGATCTGGGCGACCAAAAGGATCTGACCGCGTTGCACGACACCGCAGCAGCTGTCATCGACCAGTCCGTGGAGGCACGTGCATGACTATGAAGGCGATCACGCCCGCGTCCTTCCCCTGGTACGACTACGAGGGCTACACCTTCTCGTTGGGCCTACGCGATGACGCGACCGGCGATGCGTTGGTCTCGGGCCACTCGGGGTCGGCTTTCGACAAGGAACTCGGCAAGCCTGCCATCAAGGGCGGCATGGCCGAGCAGGCACAGACGGCGTACGCGAAGATCGAGGCGATTCTCGAGGCAGCTGAACTGAGCTTCGCCGATGTCTCGCGAGTCGTGGAGAACGTCTCGATCGCCGGAATGCCGCACTACGCCGAGGCCCAAGACGTTCGCACCGCGACCTTCGGGGACCACAGTCCGACCGTGGGCACTGTGATCGTCGACCGACTCGTCCGTCGGCAGGCGCTGATCGAGATTGAAGTGCATGCCCAACGAGGTGGGGGCGAGGCGCTGGTCGTCGGCGACGACCTGACCTGGAACCGCAACACGGTTCGAACCGGCCCCGACGACGCGGTCTACCTGCCGACGGTGCTACCGCTCGCAGATGACGGCTCGGTAAAGGCCGAGGGCGACATCGTGGGTCAATACTTCGCCTGCCTTGAGCGGGCGGGTGCGCTGCTCGAGCGCGCTGGTCTGTCCTTGGCCAACGTGGTGCAGACCATCGACTACTCGACTCCCGCCACCCGCGATCGCTACCCGAAGATCGGGCGCGCGCGCAAGGACATGATGGGTCCGGTCTACGGCGGTGCGGCCGGTATTTTGATGAGCGAGCTGCACGCGCCTGGCGTTCTATGCGCGATCGACCTGATCGCCTCGCGGCACGAGATGACCGTGGTGAATCCGGGCTGGTCGCGCTATGACACGTTGACGTACAACCCAGGTGTGCGCGCTGGCAACACGCTCTACATGTCCGGCTTCGCGGCCCTGGACCCCGAGACTCAGAAGTCGCTGTTCCCAGGCGACCTGCGAGCCCAGGCCGAGTACACGTATGACTCGATCCTGCAGACCATGGCGGCGGCAGGACTTGGCCCCGAGGCGCTCGCGACCACAATTGAGTACGTGTGCCCCGACGGGCTCGGCGATTACCGCGCGGTCGCCGATGTCCGCCGCGACAAGTTGCGCGACCCATATCCGGCCTCGACGGGCATCGTGTGCGGCGGTCTGCTTCGCGATGAGTTCCTGCTTGAGGTCGTGCCGACGGCGGTGTTCGCATGACACTCCTGACCGAGGAGCTGCGCGCTCGGATCGGTGAGACGAAGAAGTACACGGCGCCCGAAGAGCTCGGGCGTGCCTCGATTCGTTACTACGCCTTCGCCGTTGGCGACTTCAATCCGCTCTACGTTGATGCCGATTTTGCGAAGGCTCAGGGCTACCGCGATGTCATCGCCCCGCCCACGTTGATCTGCGACACGAATCAATACGTCGTGAATGCGCGCAACGAGGAGGGCTTCATCGGCCACTCGTGGGGGATCGAGATTCCTGACACCCGGCTCGTTCGCGGCGGCAACGAGTACGAGTTCGTGCAGGCTATCCACCCCGACGACGTCATCACTGCGACCTGGGAGATCGCCGACATGACCGAACGGCAGACGTCCAAAGGACAGGACATGCTGATCATCACGTCGCGGGCGACCTACACGAATCAGCGCGACGAAGTGCTCGCGCGAAATACGGAGACGTTGATCTTCACCTCACTCGAACCTGCATCGGCGACTACGTCATGAGCGGCCCACAGATCACCGAGGGTGCTGTCGTCAAGCCGCTTGAGCGCACGATCGAGCTGCCGGACATGATCGCGTACGCCGGCTCGACGTGGGACTGGCACCGGCTGCACTACGACCCGGTGTACCTGGAGTCGAAGCGACTGCCCGCGCCCGTCATCGACGGCCAGGTGTTCGGAGCGCACTTCGTCGAGACGCTGCAGGACTGGCTGGGACCGCGGGCCTTCGTGACCGGGTTGAGTTTTCGCTTCAAGAATCTCGTCTTTGCCGGAGAGACGATCCGGGTCACCGGCACTGTTACTTCCATCGCTCGCGACGAAGCGTGGACCGACGATGACCCGGTGTATCTGCTGAGCGTGGAGATGTCGCTCGACGTCGTCGGCGAGAAGGCGCGACCCGCGGTGACTCCTGCCTCGGCAACTGTTCGCTGGCGGCCATGAGTCGAAGCGGGATCGCGATCGTCGGTGTGGCCGAGTGTGATCTCGGCGTCACCGACTTGTCGATTCTGCAGCTGCAGTCGCAGGCGGTGACCCGTGCCCTTGATGACGCTGGACTGACCTTGGCCGATGTCGACGGTCTCGCCTGCACGTCGGTCGCGCGCTTCTCCGGTACCCAGCTGGCCGACTACCTCGGGATCAAGCCCACCTGGCAGGACTCAACGTTCGCCGGCGGCTCCGTGTTCGAGATGTTCGTGGCTCGCGCAGCACAGGCAATCGCTGCCGGCCAGTGCTCAGTCGTGGTTATCTCCTACGGCTCGAACCAACGATCTGCCAAGTCACGCTCACTCGGTGGCGTCTACGAGGACCACGTCCCCGAGGCGCAGTTCGAGGCCCCGTACGGCCCCTTGTACCCGCTCTCGTACTACGGGATGGCTGCGACCCGATACCTGCACGAGGCGAAGGCGTCGCGCGAGGCACTCGCTGAAGTAGCCGTGGCGGCGCGAGAGTGGGCGCTGCTCAATCCGAAGGCTTATCGATACGGCGCCGGGCCGCTGACGGTCGATGACGTGCTCGACGCACCGTTGCTGTCATCGCCGCTCGGTGCTCTCGACGCCTGCCTCGTGACCGACGGAGGTGGCGCGATCGTGATGACATCGATCGATCGAGCGCGCGACCTTCGCAAACGGCCGGTCGAAGTGCTCGGCTACAGCGAAGCCACGACCCACACGGCCATGGCCACTCCCGATGATCTGCTCCACACCGGTGCCTATATGTCGGGTCGGGCTGCCTTTGCCATGTCGGGGCTCACGGCCGCAGATGTCGATGTGGCCCAGGTGTACGACTCGTTCACGATCACGGTCCTGCTCAGCCTCGAAGGGCTCGGGTTCTGTGGTCGCGGCGAGGCAGCGGACTTCGTTGCAGGTGGGGCCATCCGACCCGGGGGGTCGTTCCCGCTCAACACATCCGGTGGTGGACTGTCCTACTGCCATCCAGGCCAGTTCGGCGTCCTGCTGCTGGTCGAGGCAGTACGGCAACTGCGTGGTGAGTGCGGGGATCGCCAAGTCCCTGATGCCCGAGTTGCGCTAGCGCATGGAACCGGTGGCATTCTGTCCACGCACGCCACTGTGCTGCTGGGTGTGGCATGAGCGACGACGAGATCCGGTTGCCACCAACCGACGCGACCACGCAGGCCTGGTGGGACGCGACCCGCGCGCATCGACTCACGATTCAACGATGTGTGCAGTGCGGGCATCTACAGCACTACCCGCGAGCCTTGTGCACCCGCTGCATGTCCGATGACCTCGACTTCGTCGAGGTATCCGGCCGAGGCACGCTCGATTCCTTCACTGTCGTCGAGCGCGCGCTGCCTGGCTTTTCCACGCCCTATGTCGTGGCGCGGGTACGACTCGACGAAGGTCCGATTCTGCTCACTGGAGATCGAGTCACCGATTGACGACCTCGCGTGCGACGCGCGAGTGACTGTCGCCTGGCGTGATCTGGCCGATGGCCGCGCGCTCCCCGTCTTCACGGTTGACACTCCATGAGTCAGTTGACGCGTGCGGCAGTTCTGCGCGAAGGAGCCAACGCGCCAGCACCTGAGCAACGCGAAGTCGTTGCCGTCGACGGCGAGGTCCTGCTCGACCTGCTCGCTGCGGATGTGCAGCCACTTGACCGCCAGATTGCCGCTGGGGCGCTGCCTGGCAGCGGTCCGCTGCCGATGGTGGCGGGTGTGTCCGCCGTTGCGCGGTGCGAGGAGCGCCAGGTTGTCGTTCTCGGTGAGCTCACCGGCAAGGGCATCTCGCGTGACGGATGCTTCGCCGATCGCTTCACCGCCGCACCCAACCAGATCGTTGACGCGCCGGACAGCCTCGATCCAGCAGTGATCGCCGCAGGCGCGTTGCTCGGCCTGCACGCGCGACATGTGCTCTTCGAAATCGCTCAGGCGGCCGCAGGCGAGCGAGTGCTCGTACTCGGCGCGACCGGGGGCTTCGGCGCCGCGACCATGCAGATCGCCGCCGCTTCCGGACTCGTTGTGGTGGCCGCCGCCCGCCGTCCGCGATGCCATCCCGCCCATTGAGGGCGTGCATGCGATCGGGCTTGACGATCTGCGCCGCACAGGTCAAGGAGTTGACCGACGGGGGAGTCGACATCATCGTCGATCCGTTGGGCGGAGACGTGTTGCCGGGTGCGGTGCGCAGTGCGCGACCCGGTGCGCGCCACCTGCTGCTGGGACACACGGCTGGTCGCGATGCGACCCTTCCCGTTCCCGCGATGATGCTCAACGAGCACCGCATCATCGGCGTCAATGGCTTCCTGATCTCCGAGTCGGATCAGCGACGGTTGCTGGCCCAGTCCTTCGACGACCTGCTGACCGGCCGCCACATTCCACGCATCCGCGCGAGCTTCGACTTAGCCGATGTGGCAGCCGCCTACGCCGAACCTGCGGTCGATGGCCGCGTCTTGCTCACCGGCTCCGCCGGCGGCATCCTTCCTTCCGGCTCCGCCGCACTTCCTTCCGGCTCCTCCGGATAGCCTCGCCCACCAGTCCCAACGACCACACGAAGGAATCAGCCAGTCATGGACTTCAACCTCAGCGACGAGCAGAAGCTCTTCCGCGACACCATTCGCGACTTCGTCGCCAAGGAGATCGAGCCAGTCGCCTCTGAGTGGGAGGCCACCGATCGCTATCCCACCGAGATCGTCGAGGCCATGAAGGAGATGGGCCTGTTCGGGATGATGGTTCCCGAGGAGTATGGCGGCATCGCAGTCGACTACGTCTCCTACGCGATCGTGTTCGAGGAGATCGCAAAGAGCTGGCACGGTGTCGCGGGGACTCTCGGTTCGCACTCGTTGGCCTGCAAGATTCTTTCAGTGCACGGCACGGAGGAGCAGAAGCAGAAGTACCTACCCGACTTCGCTACCGGCAAGCGACGCAGCGGAATCGCGCTGACCGAGCCAGGCGCGGGAAGTGACCTTCAGGGCATCTCCACCACCGCGCGTCTCGACGGCGACGAGTACGTCATCAACGGCACCAAGACCTGGATCACCAACGCCCGCCACGCCGACCCGCTGCCGGTGCTGTGCAAGACCGACCCGAATGCGCAGCCAGCGCACAAGGGCATCAGCGTGATTCTGGTCGAGGCTGGTACCCCTGGCTTCACTGTCAGTCGCGACCTGCCCAAGCTCGGTTACAAGGGCACCGAGTCCTGCGAGGTCGTCTTCGACAACGTCCGGGTGCCGCGCGAGAACTTGGTCGGCGGTGTCGAGGGCGTCGGTCTCAAGCAAGTGCTCGGTGCGCTTGAGACCGGTCGCATCAATGTCGCTGCTCGTGCCCTGGGCAATGCCCAACGAGCCTACGAAGAGGCGTTGAAGTACAGCAAGCAGCGCGAGGCGTTCGGCCAACCGATCAGCGAGTTCCAAGCGGTCCAGATCAAGCTCGCCGACATGGCGACGAAGATCCAGGCCGCGCGCCTCTTGGTCTTCTGGGCGGCCTCGGAGGCCGACCTCGGCAAGCGCGTCGACATGCAGGCAGGCATGGCCAAGCTCTTTGCCAGCGAGGTCGGCATGGAGGCAGCGCATGAGGCGTTACGCATCCACGGTGGCTACGGCTACAGCAAAGAGTTCGTGGTGGAGCGGCTCTATCGCGAGGCTCCGTTGTCCGTCATCGGCGAGGGAACGAGCGACATCATGCGAATGGTCATTGCTCGTTCATTGGTCTCGGGGCGCGAGTCGATCGGATGAGCGCGCGCAGTCATCTCTACGTGCCCGGCGACAAGCCGGAGGTTTTGGCGAAGGCAATCGGTCGAGGTGCCGATGCGCTGATCGTCGACCTTGAGGATGCTGTGGCTCCTGCGGCGAAGCAGGAAGCGCGCCAGATCGTGCGCGAGTGGTTGGCAACTCTGCCGGCCGCGCACGAGGCCGACGTCGAGATCTGGGTGCGAGTCAACCCGGCGGCCATGGGCTTGGACGACATCAGCGAGGTTGTCGCACCGGCCCTGACCGGCTTCTGCATGGCCAAGACCGAGAGCGTCGACGAGGTGCGCGATGCCGCGTCGCTGCTTGACACCATTGAGTCCAGCCTTGGCCCCGCTCACCCCGGATTGCGACTTGCACCGCTACTCGAGTCGGCGCACGCAGTGCTGTCGGCCCCCGACATTGCCATGGGCCCGCGGGTGACTCGTTTGCAGTTGGGTGAAGCGGATCTGCGTGCCGACATCGGTGTGACGACCGGTGACGATGAGCGAGAACTGCTCTACGCGCGCTCGCTGGCAGTCTTGGCTTCAGCAGCGGCTGGCATCGAGCCGCCGGTTGGTCCGGTCAGTCCCAACTTCCGCGACCTCGACGCGCTGCGCGAATCGACGATGGCGCTCAAGCGAATGGGCTACCTCGGCCGCGCCTGCATCCACCCTGCACAGGCCGCCGTGATCAATGAAGTCTTCACCCCGACGTCCGCCGAGATCGAGAAGGCGCAGGCGATTGTCGAGGGCTTCGACACGGCCCTTGCCGCAGGCGCTGGGGTGTTCGTCGATGCGGACGGGCGAATGGTCGACGAGGCGATCGTGCGTCAGGCCCGCCGCACCCTGAGCATGGTCCGCGCCTAGCCTGCGCGTCCTCTCCCCATTCCGACTGTCTGGCACTTGTGGCGCTATAGCGCCAGGAATGCCAGACAGTGACCGGGTAAGAGGGTTAGGACGAACGACTGACCCGCTCGCCGAGTTCGCTGCCGATCAGCCGGCCGAACGTGATCGCGGTCGTCACGGTCATCCCGGATAGGTAGGCAAAGCCGTGTACGGCGCGTGATCCGAGTACCTCGCCCACACCGTAGAGATTCGCAAACGCTGTGCCGTCCTCGCGGCGGATTCGCAGCTGTTCGTCGCAGTCGAGCCCGACGAACGTGATCAATGCGATGCCGTGATTCTCCAGCGCGTAGAACGGCGGTGTCGCGATCGGAGTCGGCAAGTGCTTGCGTCCGAAGTCCGCATCGGCTCCGTCGATGACGAAGTCGTTGTAACGAGCGACCGCGGCGATGAGCCCATTGGAATCGATACCGGTGAGTGCCGCGAGCTCGTCGAGGGTGTCGGCCGCGAAGACACCGGCTCGCTTATTGGCCTTAGCCTGCACGTCCTCGACCGACCAGCCCACAACCAGTGGCTTCGACTCGTGTAGTCCGACGGAGTCGAGCACCATCCAGAAGGTCAGATCTGCGATGTCGGCAAGCGCCCGTTCCTTCACGTCAATGCTCGGCTCGTCTTCAGCCACCCAACGAGCCCCGGTGCGATCGACATAGATCTCAGAGGGCAGTCGCTCCTGGGCGCTGAGCAGCGGCCGATCCGTCCACTGCACCCGTCCGGGTGTCGTCGGGTGCGGTAGGCCGCCAAACGCGGGAAGGTAGCGGCCTTCTCGGCCCTGGAGGCCGGCTCCGATGTCACGCGCAATTACCAAGCCGTCACCGGTGGATGTGGGGTGGGCCGCCGACACGAGCGGAGCGTTCTCCAGTTCGGCGAACAGCTCTGGATCGTTGGCAAAGCCGCCACTCGCGAGCACGACATACTTCGCGTCGATGGTGAGTTCCTCGCCGCGACGAAGTACCAGCACCGAGCGCACTACGGAGCCGTCGTCGGGGTCCGGCACCAGCCCGATGACGGGTGTGTCGGTCCAGAGCGTCACCGCTCCAGACGCGATCACGTCATCGAGCATCGGCTTGAGCACTTCAAGGATCGACAGGCCAGCGTCGGGGCCGTAGTACGAGCGTGCAGTCGTGTATGGCTCATGTCCGTACACGATGCGTGGCGTCGCTGGATCGAAGTGGAAGCCGTGGTCATCGAGCCAGTTGATGGTGTCCGCGGCATTCGTGACCGCGAGCGCCATCAAGTCCTCGCGGTAGGTGTCGTGTGCGATGCGCTTGATGTCGGCCAGATGCGCGTCGACCGAATCCTCAATCCCGTGGCGTCGCTGGATTGCAGTGCCAGCCGCGGACAGGTGTCCGCCGGTCGAGTGCAGCGTCCCGCCGATCCGGGTGTCCTTCTCGACCAGCAGCACCCGTGCGCCGTGGGCTGCGGCCTCAATGGCGGCAGGGATCCCGGCGTTGCCAGCGCCTACGACGACGATGTCGTAGTAGTGCGAGTCGTTCATGCCCGAGTGAGCGCCAAAGCAGACGCGATATCGCCGTGTCCGTCGATGACGTCGACCACTGCGGCGTCGAGTCGTTCGACCTGTTCGGTGGGCAGCGCGCGAGCGGCGTTGAGGCCGAACTTCATTCGGTGTTCCTCGCGTGTCAACGGGTGCTCTTCGCTCCCGCGCGATGAGTCAACCCGGTGTTCGAGGATCGAGCCGCCCTTGGTCCGCACACGAAGGACGGCGGCGAACGCTTCAGGGAAGATCTCGGTTGCTCGGTCGTCGGCGACCACATCAACGAGGTCGGCGATGGCGAGCCGACGCGGATCGTGGAACGCCTCCGGAGCGAAGTCGTCGAGATACACCCCAAGGCCGCCGCCGCCGAGCAGCGCGGCGGCGATTGTGTAGGGCCCGGAGAACTTCGCGTGGTACGGAGAGGCCGGCCGAACCTTTTGGTCCCGAGGTTCGCCAATGGTTCGGATGACGGGCGCGGAGACACCAAGCTCGATGCGCTCGATGTCGTCCGGGTCCAGTCCGTCAGCGCGAAGCGCCAACGCGCAATCGATGCCCGGGTGGGTGAAGTGATTCGACGGATAGGGCTTATAGACGGTCCGCAGCACTTCCCAACGCTTGCCGAGATCCTCGAGCAGCGCGGCCTCATCGAAGACGCCGTCAAGGTATGCCTGGAAAAAGCCGAACCGACCTTCGAGCACTGTCGGGGGACCGGTCACGCCCTCGCGTGCCATGGCTGCAGCCACGACTCCGCTGTGCGCCGCCCACCCGCAATGAATCCGCTTGACAGTGCCGCCGGTGCGGTTGGCCTCGATGACGCCTGCACCCATGCTCGCGGCGATCCCCATCGCGGACGCGATCGCGTCCGAGTCCAAGCCGTAGAGCAGCGCCGCAGTCGCAGCCGAGCCGATCGTGCCGCAGATCGAGGTGGCGTGAAAACCCTTCTCGAAGAAGGTCGAATTTCGGATCGACCGGTCGTAGGACGCCATGCCCAGTCGGTTGGTGACTTCGATGCCGACCGCGATTGCGGCGGCAAGGTCCGTACCCGATGCGTTGACCGATTCGCCCACCGCTAGGGCTGTCGGTACTACGGAAGCCGAGGGATGAAGAACGGACGGAAGGTGCGTGTCGTCGAAGTCCAGCGCGTGCGCGAGCGTGCCATTGACGAGCGCGGCCGAACCAGCAGGAAGTCGGTCGGCCGCCCCCACGACGCCCGCCTCAGGTGTGCCGCCCCATGAGGCAACCATGCGCAGCACTGCCTGATCCGGTTCGGTGGGCGAGGAACTTTCCGCACGGCCCGCGATGCAGTTTCCCAGCACATCGAGCACTCGGCCGCTGATGTCCTCGCGGACCTCCGGTGGAAGTCCGTCGCGATAGGTGTCAGTGGCGAAAGTGGCGAGCGCCTGGACTGCAGTGGGGCCAGCGTCCATGCGGTCTCCCGTCTCAGCGCGCGGCGACGGCGAGTGGTCGAACCGGCGAGCCAGTCGCCCCAACGAGCCGCAGCGGTGCAAGCACGAAGAGGAACTCACGAACACCCGAGTCGAGCAACTCGCCCATGCGCATGGTCTCGATGATGTTGATGCCGGCCTCGACCAGCAAGGTGCGGTGAACGGGCAAGAGCGCGTGACCGGCTCCAGGCGCTAGGCACTCGTACGCGATGGTCTCTGCGCCGGTCACTCGAACCTTGCGCGCCGCGAGCCACTCAGCGGCGTCGACGCCGGGACCCGGGACACCTGTCATGTGACCGATGAAGGCGTCCTTGTCTTCCCATAGACGCGACCAGCCCGTGCCGATCAGGACGGCATCGCCGGCACGGACCTGCACGCCGGCCTTGGCCTGCGCGGCCTCAAGATCGGCCGCGGTGATGCAGTAACCACCGGGCAACGTCGCCACGCCGTGAATCGCGGCTACGTCGAGCAGAACCCCGCGGCCCACGAAGGGCGTGAAGGTGTCGATGCCGTGCGCAATGAGACCTTCGTTGCTCTGGATGTCCTTGGCCTGCAACCCGCCGTAGATCATGCCGTCCTGCGATACATGGCCGAGTGCATCAACGTGAGTGCCGACGTGACCGCCAGTGATGATGACTTCGTTGGCAGCCGAACCGCCATCAGCGCGCACAAAGTCGCCGTGTCGCCGCTCAAGGGCCATCCGAAACGGCGGGTGGTTGGCCGATTGGGGCATGCCCTTGCGCATCGGCTGAGCCAGGTCGATGACTCGTGCCGAGGCGAGCGCCTCCCACGACAGGCCGAGTTCGCCCACGGTCATGCTCACAGCTTCGTCCTGTCCGCGCTCGGTCATATGACACCGCGCTGAGAGAGATCGTCGAGGGCTTCTTCGGGCATACCAAGTCTGTCGGAGAGAACCGCTCGAGTGTCGGCGCCATGCGGTCGACCGGTCCAGCGAATGCTGCCAGGGGTGGCCGACATTCGGTAGAGAATGTTCTGCATTCGCAGTGGTCCCAGCGCTGGATCCTCGACGGTCGTGATCGAGTCCAGGGCTTGGTACTGCGGGTCGTCGAAGATGTCAGCGATGTCGTAGATAGGCGCGACGGCCGCTTGGGCGTCCTCGAACGCCTGCACGACCTCGTCCTTGTCGCGCTCGGCGATCCAGTCACCGACGTACTTGTCGAGCTCGTCGGCGTGCATGGCCCGGTCCGTGCCAGCGGAGAACCAGGGCTCGTCGATGACCTCAGCGTGGCCGACGAGGTGCATCACGCGCTCGGCGATGGACTGAGCAGATGTCGAGATGGCGACCCAGGCGCCATCCCGCGTCTTATAGGTGTTGCGGGGCGCGTTGTTGACCGAGCGGTTCCCCGTGCGTTCTTGGATGCGGCCGAGCTGGTCGTAGATCATCGGCTGCGCGCCGAGGATCGTGAGCAGCGGCTCGATGATTGCCAGGTCGATGACCTGTCCGCGTCCAAGCCCGTTGGCATCGCGCGCATACAACGCCGTCATGATGGCTTGCGCTGTGGTCAACGCGGTGACGCCGTCGGCCAGCCCGAACGGCGGCAGCGTCGGGGGACCGTCCGGCCAACCCGTGATCGAAGCCAAACCACTCATTGACTCGGCCAACGTGCCGAACCCTGGGCGCGAGGAGTAGGGGCCGAACTGTCCGAAGCCGGTCACGCGCGCAACCACGAGGCGCGGGTTGATGTCATGCAACACCTCAGGTCCGATACCCCAGCGCTCAAGCGTGCCGGGACGGAAGTTTTCGATGAGCACGTCCGCCGATGACACGAGCTGCTTGAACAGGTCCGCACCTTCGTCGTGGCCGAGGTTGAGGGTGATCGCCTGCTTGTTGCGCCCAAGCAACGTCCACCACAACGAGACGCCGTCCTTGCTTGGACCGTGCGTGCGCGCGGGATCACCCTTCGCGGGATGCTCGATCTTGATGACGTCTGCGCCGTAGTCGCCCAGAATCGTCGCGGCCAGCGGGCCGGCAAAAAGAGTGGCAGCGTCGAGAACGGTCAGACCCGCCAGGGGTCCGCCTAGACCTGACCCCGTCCCGGGTCCGGGTTCTCGGATAGTGGTCATGCGCTGCCGTTTCTCGTCCTGCACCACCCGGTGGGATGTTCCGGGCGGTGGAATATCGTTCCGAAGTTAGCACGAAGAGCGCCCCGGCGGAGGCCTGCCCAAATAGTGGAACCCCGTACCGCTTTGTGGAACACTTCTCCCTATCAGGTGAGCGGAGGTGTTCAGCCGGTGGCAGGTGGGATGCGTGCTGTTCCGGACCCCTCGGTGGCCAGCCAGACCATTGCGACGGTCGAACGCGCGGCGGACGTGCTGACCCTCTTCGCCGACTCCTCGGACCCGACCCTCGGCGTCACCGAGATCGCCAATCAGTTGAGCCTGTCCAAGGCGGCCGTGCACCGCATCCTTGCGTCGTTGCGCACCCGCGGTTACGTCGAGCTCGACGAGTCGAGTCGTCGTTACACACTGGGACCCGCAGCGTTCGCTCTGGGTCTGAGTTACCTCGCTCGCATCGACGTTCGCAGCAGCGCCGCACCGGAACTGTCTTCGTTGTCCAACGCGACTGACGAGACCGCCACGCTCTCCGTCCTGAGTGGCGGCGGCCGTATCTACATCGATCAGGTCACTCCGCCCCGCGAGATCGTCATGAGTGTTCCGCTGGGTCAACGATTCCCCTTGTACGCCGGGTCCTCGTCGAAGGTGCTGCTCGCATTCATGAGCGAGGAGGAGATCGACACGATCATGAGCGGTCCCTTGACCGCGATCACCGACACCACTCTCACCGAACCCACGCGGCTGCGTCGCGAACTCGCTCAAATTCGCAAACAGGGCTACGCGACCTCGGCTGGTGAGCGCCAGGCAGGTGCCGCCTCGGTGGCTGCGCCGATCTTTGACCATTCTGGGCGGCCTGTTGCTGCCATCAGTGTGTGCGGACCAGCCGAACGCATGAGCGAGAATCTGCATTCAGCCGCGGGACTGGTCGTGGAGGCCACGACTCGCGTCTCGTCCCGATTGGGACACCGAGCCCGTACCGATCGCAACGAAGGAAGGGGGTGAGCCGGCACCCGCCGGCCCGCCATGTCGCGCTACGACCTGATCGTCAAAGACGGAACTCTCGTGATCCCAGGGATGGGCGAGATCCGTGCCGACCTCGCAACAAAGGACGGCAAGGTCGCAGCCATCGCCGACGACATCCCGAGCTCAGAGGGCGATGACGTCATCGATGCCGCCGGGCATGCTGTTATGCCGGGCGCGGTCGATGCGCACTTCCACCTCGGCATCTACCGAGAGCTTGGTCTCGATGCGTACGAGGAGACTCGCTCCTCGCTCGTCGGTGGCGCGACCACCGTCGTCTCGTACTTCCGCACCGGTCAGCACTACCTGAACAAGACTGGCTCGTACGGCGACATCTTCCCCGAGGTGCTCGACGCCGTTGAGGGCAAGGCCTGGACCGACTACGGCTTCCACCTGGCGCCGATGACGGTGAGCCAGATCGATGAGATCCCACAGTTGGTCAAGGAGCACGGGGTCACGTCGTTCAAGTACTACATGTTCTACAAGGGCTTCGACCTCGCGGCGAACAGCCGCGACTCGCGCTCGTTCACGATGGGCGACGAGTACGACCTCGGTCACCTCTTCCTGATGATGGAGAAGATCAACGAGGTCCAGGCTGAACACCCGCACTTGCGGCTGTCGTTGTCGCTGCACTGCGAGCAGTCCGAGTTGATGCGGGTCTTCATCGACCGCGTGCGAGCAGCAGGTGACCCGCAGACGCTCAAGGCCTACAGCGACGGGCGTCCGCCTCTGACCGAGCGCGTTGCCATCGGTGAGGCGGCGACGATCGCGTCCCACACCGGCACGAACATCAACCTGCTGCACCTGTCGTCCGCTGATGCGGTTGCCGCTGCTGTGCAGGCGCGCGAGGCCTACCCGTGGATCGACATGCGTTTCGAGACCACGCTGCACCACCTGTGTCTCGACTACGCGAGTCTCGACGAGCGCGGCGGTCTCGGTGGCAAGGTCAACCCACCGATTCGGACGCCAGAGGACAACGAAGCACTGTGGAAGCGCCTTGCCGCAGGTGACATCTCGTGGGTGGCATCGGACCATGCGTGCTGCATGGAAGCCCTCAAGGGCGACAAGCTCTGGCCGGCAACACCTGGGTTCGGTGGCACCGCGTTGCTGTACCCGGTCCTGATCTCGGAGGGCTTCCACAAGCGCAACATTCCGTTGCACCGCATCGCAGAGGTCGTCTCCACCAATCCGGCGAAGGCGTACAACCTCAACAGCAAGGGCAACCTGCTCGTCGGCTTTGACGCTGACTTCACGATCATCGACCTGGACAAGACACAGACCGTCACTACCGAGTTGTGCCAGTCCGGTCAGGACCACTGCCCGTTCGAGGGCTACGACCTTACGGGCTGGCCGGTGAAAACCGTGGTCGGTGGTCGACTGCACTACAGCGACGGCGAAGTGCTGGGCGAACCCGCAGGCAGATACCTCGCGCGCAACCAGGCCCGCAACTAGTTAGGCCCGCTCCGCCGGGTCCTACCCGGCGGAGACACAGACTCCCATCCGCCGGGGGCCGGGGCCCGCGGCGGATGGTGAGACACATGACGAGGGCCCCCACCGAAAGGTGGGGGCCCTCGTCGAGTGCACTCTTACTGCGCGGCGCACGCTGCGTTGTGCAGCAACTACATGCCGTCGCCGTTCCAGCGACCGCGCGAGCGTGAACGCACCGGCATGGTCGATGGGATCGGGTCCTGCTCGTTGCCGCCGACACTGGGGAACGCGTGGTTGTAGTGCTCGTGTGCACGCTCCTCGCCGGTCGCGTGGTTGTGCGTGGTCTCCCAGGTGCCGGTCTTGCCGTAGTTCTCCGATTCGCCGCCCCACTTGATCCACTCGTTGGTCGTGTACCAGTTGACCAGCTCGCCATCGGAGCGGATGAGCCACTCGGTGCCGCCCTCATGGGCGATGAAGTGGCCGTGCTTCACGAGCGCGGGACGGAAGAAGTACGCACCGGTGTCGACCAGACCGAAGTTGTACGTCATGTTGCCGGCGATCGTGTACGCCTCCTCGTAACAAGGGTGGTGGGCCAGACGGTGGTCCAGCCAGCCTTCCTTCGCGTAGATGAGGCGGGTATAGAAGCCGGTCTCAGAGTCGCGGTGCAGCAGTTTGATGAACAAGCCGGGCATTGGGCCTTCCTTGTCCACTGCGATGTACTCCATCGCCGTGGTGTCGAGGATGGTCACTTCACCCGTGGCACCCGCGCGACTTGAGCCGCCAACTTCGAAGTCGGAGTGTCCGTACTCGCGGTAGTGCAGCACCTTGGTGCCCCGGGGGAATGACAAGGCACCCATTGCGATGCCCTTGGGGACGTGCAGGTACGCGTGCTTGCCGTACTCGGTGCCGTCGTAGTTCATTGTCCCTTCGAGGACAAAGAACTCGGTGTCGGCGGCGGGAACTCCAGCGGCACGGCTCCAGTCACTGTCGAAGTCGATGCGCAACGAACTCGAGCCGTCCTCCTCGTCGGTGGACAGGCGGCGCTCACGGGCTTCGCCGGTTGAGCCGGGCAGGGTGCTGGTGTGCCAGACGTAGTCGTCCTCGGCGATGATCTCGACGTGCGGGCGCACGGGCGGTTCCTTCCTGACGCAGGGGAGCCCGATCATGCGGGCCCGGGGGACTGACGAAAGCGTGAATGGTCAGACCTTTTGTGTCAAGGGCCTTCGGGCGTCGATTGGCCACGAGTTTCCTGTCCATCCCTGCTGCTCAGGGATCAGGCGGCCTATGACTCTGCAGCGTGGGTGTCGCGCAGGTCCCGCTTGAGGATCTTGCCGGCCGCATTGCGGGGCAGCGAGTCGACCGTCACCACCTCTCGCGGGATCTTGTACCCGGCCAACAAGGGGCGCAGGTGGGTGTCGAGCTCATCGGGACTTAGTTCGTTGCCCTGACGCACGACGACGTAGGCGACCACCGATTCGCCCCACTTCTCGTCGGGCACGCCGATGACCGCCGCCTCGACGATCGCTGGGTGGGTCACGATCGCCTCCTCGACGTCGCGTGGATACACGTTGACCCCGCCCGAGATGATCATGTCCTTCTTGCGGTCAACGATTCGGATGAAGCCCTCGTCGTCGACGATGACGATGTCGCCGCACGTAAGGAAGCCATCGTCCGTCGTGCACGCCTTGGTCGCATCGTCGTCTTTCAGGTATCCGTTCATCAGAAACGGCGAGCGACTGAACAGCTCGCCAGGCTCGCCGACCGGAACCGGCTCGCCCTCGTCGTCGACCACGCGCACGTCAGTCATGTACCAGGGGTGACCGACCGTGCCCGCCTTGCGCTTGGCGTCGATGGGTCGAAGGTTCGTGACGATGCCGCCCTCTGTCGACCCGTACAACTCGTGCACGCCCACAGTGGGGAACGTCTCAAGGACCCAGTCCTTCAACGCGACCGGAAGCGCAGCAGCGTTGAAGTAAAGAGTGTCGAGACTCGACAGGTCGTACTTGCTGATCGCTGCGTCGCCGAGTTCACGCATCATCTGCGCGTGGGTGGGGACCAGGAAGACGGAGTTAGCGCGGTCTCGTTCGATCATTGCCAGCAGTGCTTCTGGATTCCACGCACGCAACATCGACACTGACCCACCGGTGTAGACGGGCGCGTAGCCAAAGGCAAAACCGGCCCCGTGATACATCGGCGCGACTGCGATCGAGTGACGGCCGAAGCCAAGTCCCCACTCGAGCGCGGAGCAATAGAAGGTGAACGAACGCGAGCGATGGCTGATCACTACTCCCTTGGGGCGACCAGTGGTGCCCGACGTGTACGCGATGCAGAACGGTGAACGCTCGTCGACCTCGATGCCGGGGTTCGTAGCCGCGACCGCAGCGATTGACGACTCGTACTCACGGCCTGCTTCGTTGCCGCCGATCGACAACACGAGGTCGAGCGATTCCACACAGTTAGCGGCCAGTCCGGCGAGCGCTTGGTCGAGAACCATTGCGCGCGACTCGGAGTGACCGACGATGTAGTCGACCTCGGGTCCGCTCATGCGCGGGTTGAGCGGCACCATCACCATGCCCGCGCGCGCGATGCCCGCGGCGACCTCGGGGTATTCGAGCCGGTTGCCCAAAAGGATCGCGACTGGACTGCCGGCTGGCAGTCCGCTGGTAAGCAGCACGTGGGCTAGCCGGTTGGCTCGCTCGTCGAGTGCGAGGTAGGTCAGCGACCGGTCGCCATCGATGACAGCGGTCGCATTCGGACGCGCGATCGCGAACTCGCGCAGTCCGTGATCGATGGTCAGTGCGGCGCCGCCGTCGGCGATCGTCATTGAGACCTGCCCTGCTTGATGTGGTGGTGCGCGGGTGGAACCCGGTGCGCGAATTGGCGTCATTGTGCCGTGGCGGTGGGGTCCACGTGGGCTGGGGGCGCGAGGTGGGGGAGCGGGGTTGCGACGCGCGCTCAAAAGTGGTTGACGGTGGAGGGTTGTGGAGTATGGTGGCGCGAGTTGGGGAGCCTGGGTGGACGTAGGGGTCGAAAGGGGGCGCGCCGGCCATGTTTTTGGGGACGTATTCGCCGCGCCTCGACGAGAAGGGCCGGCTGATCTTGCCGGCGAAGTTCCGCGAGCAGCTCGCGGGCGGCGTGGTCTTGACCAAGGGCCAGGAGCGCTGCCTCACGCTATGGACCGCAGCCGGCTTTGAGGCCTACCGCGACGATCTAGCTGGCCTGCCGGTGACGTCGAAGAAGGCTCGTGACTACTCCCGAGTCCTTTTTGCCGGGGCGTCTGACGAGATCCCCGACCGACAGGGACGCATCACCATTCCGCAGGCGCTGCGCGACTACGCGGGTCTTGACCGCGACTGCGTCGTTGTCGGGACGAACACCCAAGTCGAGATCTGGGACGCCCAGACCTGGGCGACGTACCTCGCCGAGCAGGAGCAGGCGTTCGCCGACATCTCCGAGGAGGTGGCGCCCCCACAAAGCTGATCCGTGCTGTGAGGTCTCCGCCCGCGGGCGTTGTCCATCTGATGCACCTTCCCCGGTGTCAGAAGGCTCACCCGCTCTCGTGTCTGGAGCACCCCCTCCGCCGAGAGACACCCCCCGCTCCGCGGGGGAGACCTGGCCGCACGGATCGCATCGCACCGCATCCAACGACAGCGCACCACGTCAGGTCACATCAATCACCACAAGTTGTGAGGGTCGAGATGAAGCAAGATTCAGCGCGTCACGAGGCCGCCTTGGCCTTCGACGACGACAACGCCTACAGCGCCCTGTCCTTTGCCCGCATCGCTGTGACACTCGGTGGCGCGATCGCGCTCACTGCGGGCGTCATGGCCGCGGTCGACATCGTTCTCGCGCGGATCTCCTGACATGGTGGCTCCAGTCCACGTTCCGGTGAAGCTCGAACGCGTCCTGGAGCTGCTCGGTCCCGCCCTCGAGGGTCCCGACTGCGTCTTTGTCGACACCACTGTGGGCCTCGGCGGTCACAGCGAAGCCGTGCTTCGCCGCTTTCCGCAGGTGCGCCTGGTCGGGCTTGATCGAGACGAGCAGGCACTGGCCCAGTCACGCCGTCGTCTCGACCCGTTTGCCGAGAGGACCGACCTCGTGCACGCGGTCTACGACCACCTACCGGACGTGCTCGCCGACCTCGACATCAGCGCGGTCGCCGCGATCCTTATGGACCTTGGGGTCTCGTCGATGCAGCTTGATGAGACCGCCCGCGGGTTCGCCTACGCGCAGGACGCACCGCTGGACATGCGGATGGATGCGTCCATGTCGTTGACCGCGGCCGACATCCTCAACACGTACTCGGTCGATGAACTCACTCGGGTACTGCGCGACTACGGCGAAGAGCGCTTCGCGCGTCGCATCGCTACCTCGATCGTTCGTGAACGAGAGATCGAACCCTTCGATGCAAGTGCCCGTCTCGTCGAGATCGTGCGGGCTTCGGTTCCCGCGCCCGCGCGCCGTACCGGCGGTAATCCGGCCAAGCGAACCTTCCAGGCACTGCGCATCGAGGTGAACAGTGAACTCGCTGTCCTCGAGCGCGCGCTGCCCGCCGCGATCGACGCCCTCGGTCTCGGCGGGCGGATCGTGGTGCTCGCCTATCAGTCTTTGGAGGACCGGCTCGTCAAAGCAGCGTTCCGTAGCGCTGCCACGAGCGATGTCCCCGTCGATCTGCCCGTGATCCCTCCTGGCCACGAGCCGGTCCTCCGTCAACTCACCCGCGGTGCCGAGACTGCGAGCGACGAGGAGATCCGCGCCAATCCGCGCGCGGCCTCGGTCCGTCTGCGTGCGGCCGAGCGGCTGCGGGTCGCCGCATGAGCGCCGCACCGGCACGTGAGGGCTCGTGGGCGGTGCCGCAAAGCGTTGCCGCCCGGTTGGCCGCCATCCGCGAGGCTGCGCGACCGAGCGAGGATAACGAGCGGCCAACGCTGGCGCTCATCCACGGTGGCACCGCGCCCCGTCGCACCATCCCGTTCATCGTGGTCGTCAGTTTGCTGCTCGTGGTTGGTCTGATCGGCCTGCTCGTTCTCAACACGACCCTCGCTCAGGGCTCGTTCACCCTCAACGATCTGCAGAAGCGCAGCGCGTTGCTCGCCGACGAGCAGCAACAACTCACACAGATCGTCGCCGTCGCCCAGTCGCCACAGCAGTTGGCCACCCAGGCGAGCAAGCTCGGCATGGTTCCTGAGCCGAACCCGGTCTTCATCACGACCAACGGCAAGGTGCTCGGCGTTGCAACTCCGGCGAGGAAGAAGGTCGTCAAGCCCAAGCGCTGCGGCGGCGCCACCGACAGCCGCTACGGCTGCGCCAGCCGCGACAACGGCCCCGACCGTCGCGGCTACCTCGCCCGCGACCAACCAGCCAACCAGCACCCCCTCGCCGGGTACCCGATGAAGTATTCGCCCGACCAGGCCCGTCGACGCCTGCGACGCATCTTCATCGGGTTCGCGGTCCTGCTCAGCCTCTTCGCCGGCCGACTCGTCCAGCTCCAGGTAGTTGAGGCGCCGGCGTATGCGACCACTGCGGAAGAACAGAGCCTGCGGACTCAGACCATTCAGGCTGTACGTGGCGCGATCACCGACGCGAATGGCGTCGTGCTGGCCACCACGGTGCAGGCGGTCAACATCACCGCCGACCAGACGCTGGTGACGGACCCGCAGGGCGAGGCCGAACAGCTAGCTCCCGTCGTCAACGGCTCAGTGAGTGATCTGCGGGCCAAGCTCACTGGCACGCACCGTTTTGCCTACATCGTGAAGAACGTGACGCCGCAGACTTGGCGTGAGGTCGACGCACTCAACCTTCCTGGCATCTTCTCCGAGCAGACGCAGCAGCGCATCTACCCGGACAATGACCTGGCCGCGGACGTGATCGGCTTCGTCGGCGCTGACGGCAACGGTCTCGGTGGCCTTGAGTACAGCCTGAACACTCAGCTCGCAGGTCAGAACGGCACCCAGACCTACCAGGTCGGCGGCGACGGCGAGCAGATCCCGACCGGCGACTCCACGAGCAAGGCGGTCGTGCCGGGTGAGGGCGTCGAGCTCACCATCAATCGCGACATCCAGTACATCGCGCAGAAGGAGATTGCGGCCGAGGTCAAGGCATCGAATTCCGACAGCGGCACGGTGGTCGTTGAGGATGCGCAGAGCGGTCAGATCCTCGCGCTCGCGACTGCACCCACCTTCGATGCAAACCAACCTGCCGCGGCGAACCCGAGCAATCGCGGTAACCGAGCCCTATCCGACATCTACGAACCAGGATCAACGAGCAAGATCATGACGGTGGCCGCGGCCATCGACAGCGGCAAAGTGACGCCCGCGACCAGGCTGACCGTCCCGAACTCATTGACGCGCGGCGGCAAGACCTTCCATGACGACGTCAGTCACGGCATCTGGCACCTGACGTTGACCGGCATGCTCGCTCGTTCGAGCAACCTCGGCGCGATCCTTACCGCCCAGAAGGTCGGGGGCAACACGCTGTACTCCTACCTGAAGAAGTTCGGCATCGGCGACTACACCGGATTGAACTTCCCGGGCGAGAGCCGCGGTCTGATCCCCGCGCCGAACCAGTGGTCGAGCACCTCCTTCTACACGATGGCGTTCGGTCAGGGACTCTCGCTCAACGCGGTCCAGGCCACGTCGGTCTACGCGACGATCGCGAACAACGGAGTGCGGGTCACGCCATCACTGATCAAGGGCTACACCTCGTCAACCGGTCAGTTCACCGCAGCCCCCGCTCCCACGACATCCCGGGTCGTGTCCGCAAACACGGCGACCGAAGTGCGCAACATGCTCGAGTCCGTCGTCAGTGATCAAGGAACCGCGCCGCTTGCTGAGATCGCCGGTTACAACGTTGCTGGCAAGACGGGTACGGCGAACCGAGTCGATCCCACCTGCGGCTGCTACCGCGGCTACACCGCTTCGTTCATCGGGATGGCACCTGCGGACAAGCCTCAACTGGTGGTGTCGGTCGTGCTGCAGAACCCCAAAGGCAAGCACTACGGAGGTCAGTTGGCCGCGCCTGTCTTTCACACCGTGATGTCCTTCGCGCTGGAGACGTTGAAGATTCCGCCCACGGGCACGCCGCCGGCTCGCCTGAAGCTCACCTGGTGACAGGTAGCCTCGGATCGTGTCCTCACGGCCTCATGTGCCGCCGGTCTCGCTCGCAGATCTGGCTGCGGTCGTTGGGGCGGGCGCTGCCTTCGACCCCACGGGCGCATTGGTGCCGACGCGGGACCTGATCGGTGTCTCGCTGACGGGCGTCACTCACGACTCGCACGACGTGCACGGCGGTGACCTCTTCGCGGCCCTGGACGGCGCGCAGGCTCACGGTGCCAGCTTCGCGGCCAGTGCAGCGGCCGCCGGTGCTGTCGCGCTGCTCACCGATTCCCGAGGTGCCGAGCTGGCTACCGGTTCAGGTCTGCCCGGCTTGATCGTCGATGATCCGCGCTCGCTGCTGGGCAAGGCGGCGGTCTTTGTCTACGGCTCCCCCTCGCAGTCATTGACCACGGTTGGCATCACCGGGACCAATGGCAAGACGACCACCGCCTACCTGCTTGAGGCGGCATGGCGCGGCGATGGCCGCAAGACGGGGCTCATGGGCACGGTCTCGACCCACATCGGCAACGAGCCGATTCCGGCGGCTCGCACGACACCTGAAGCGACCGACGTGCAAGCGCTGCTCGCGCTGATGCGCGAGCGGGGTGTCGGCTCGGTGGTCATGGAGGTGTCGAGCCACGCACTTGCGCTGGGACGGGTGGACGGGTTCGCCTACGACTGCGTCGGATTCACCATGCTCAGCCCGGAGCACCTCGATTTCCATCAGGACATGGAGTCCTACTTCGCTACGAAGGCGCGGCTGTTCACGCCATCGCACGCGCGTGCAGGCATCGTGTGCGTCGATGACGACTGGGGACGTCGACTGGCCAGCACAGCAGACGTGCCTGTGGTCACGCTGTCCATGACGGGCCGTAAGGCCGACTACATGGGGGATGTCACGAGCGTAGACGAGGTGGCCACTCGCGTCTCGGTCCAGACTCCGGCAGGCCTGCTCGAGCTGTCGACTCCGATGTTCGGTTCCTTCAACGCGACCAACGCCACGCTCGCGCTCGCGCTTGCGATCCAGACCGGCGCCGATCCGCAACTGGCCGCGAAAGGGATTGCGGAGTGCGGGGGAGTTCCAGGCCGCATGGAGCGAGTGGACGCAGGTCAGGACTTCGTCGCGATCGTCGACTTTGCCCACACACCACAGGCGATCGCCGAGGTGTTGCGCGCGGTTCGCGCGCGCACGTCTGGCCGCGTGATCGTGGTGTTCGGTGCTGGCGGGGATCGCGACAGGGCCAAGCGCGCGGACATGGGGCGGATCGCGAGCACGAGCGCAGACATCGTGGTGGTGACAGACGACAACCCGCGCTCCGAGGACCCGGCTGCCATCCGTGAAGCGGTCCTGGTCGGCACCCGGATCGGCACCGCAGATACGCGCGAGATCGGTGATCGTCGCGACGCAATCGCCTGGGCGGCTGCGAACGCGAAGGCGGGGGACACGGTTGTGGTCGCCGGAAAGGGCCATGAGACCGGGCAGGATGTAGGAGGAGTGGTGAGCGACCTGGACGATCGGGTCGAGTTGAGACGTGCGATCGAGGAGCGGAATCGGTGATCGCACTGACGCTGGCCGAGATCGCGCACGCGGTCGATGGACGCCTATCCGAGTCCGGAGGCTTCGATCCCGAGACCCGGACTGTAGGTGTCGTGCGGATCGACTCGCGCGATGTGCAACGCGGTGATCTCTTCGCTGCTGTGGCTGGCGACGCACTCGACGGTCACGACTTCGTCGAGCAGGCGCTGGCTCTCGGCGCGATCGGTTCACTGGTGGCTCGCCCGGTGTTGGGGCCACACGTGCTCGTCGACGACGTGGTCGATGCACTAGCGCGACTGGCGCGCGCCAACCGTGCGGCGATGACCGACACCGCCGTCGTCGGCATCACCGGTTCGTCGGGCAAGACGACCACAAAGGACATGCTGGCTGCCGTGCTCGAGTCGTTCGGTCCCACCGTGTCGACTCCTGGCAACTTCAACAACCAGATCGGCATGCCACTCACAATCTTGCGTGCCGATGAGACTGCGGCGCACCTCGTCCTCGAGATGGGCGCTCGGGGCGTCGGTCACATTCGTGAGCTCTGCGACATCGCCACTCCGGATGTCGCGGTGGTGCTCAACGTGGGCACGGCACACATCGGCGAGTTCGGCAGTCGGGAGGCCATTGCGGACGCCAAGTTCGAGCTGGTCTCCTCGCTCGGTCCGGGGGGTGTGGCTGTACTGAACGCAGATGACGAACGAGTCGCGGCAATGGCACTGCGCACACCGGCACCGGTTCTGCGGTTTGGCGAAAGCCCTGACGCGCACGTTCGCGCGTCCAATGTGGCGATGGGTGCCGACGGATGTCCCGTGTTCACCGTCGACTACCGAGGTGTGACCGCGCCCGTGCGAGTCAACTTCGTTGGCCGGCATCAGGTGTCCAACGCCCTGGCGGCGATTGCTGCCGCGATCGCGTGTGGTTATGGGTTGCCCGACATCGTCCCCGCACTCGAAGAGGCTCGCCCACGTAGCCCTTGGCGGATGGAAGTGACCGTGGCGTCGTCGGGAATCGTGGTCGTCAACGATGCCTACAACGCAAACCCAGACTCAATGCGTGCCGCGCTGGACTCTCTACGCGAGCTCGCTGGCGAGGGGCGCGCCGTCGCGGTTCTCGGGGAGATGGCAGAGCTGGGTCCCCAGACCGAGGTGGCGCATCGCGAGCTGGGGGCAGACGTGGCGCGGGTCGGAGTGGCTCGGTTGGTGGGCTACGGGCCCCACGGTTACACGATCGTTGCTGGTGCGATCGACGCTGGTCTTCGCCCAGATGCAACGACTGTGACGCACGAACCAGGGGCGGCCACCGCAGCCGCCATGCAGGGTCTGCAGGCCGGGGATGTCGTGCTTGTCAAAGGGTCCAGGGTCGCCGCGCTTGAACAGGTCGCTGCGGCCCTTCTTACCGCCGCGCTCGATGTGCAGCATGAGGAGAGCGCGGCCGCGGACGCCGAAGGACAGCTCGCGTGAGGCTCATCCTCGTTGCAGGTGGCATCGCCATGCTGATCACGTTGTTCGGCACTCCGTTGCTGATCCGGGTGCTGCGCGCATACGGATACTCCCCGGCCATTCGCGAGAGCGGCGAGTTCCAGTACCCCGATCATGAGAAGAAGCGCGGCACGCCATCAATGGGCGGCGTGGCCATCGTGGTCGCGGTCCTGCTGGGGTACACGGGTGCGCACCTATACCGGTGGGCGCCTCCGTCAGTCAGCGCGGTGCTTGTCCTGTTCTTGATGACTGGCTTGGCCGCAGTCGGCATGGCAGACGACTACATCAAGATCTTCAAGCGACGCAGCGTGGGCCTGCGTGCGAGCACGAAGTTCGGCGGCCAGGTAATCGTCGGGATCATTTTTGCCGTTCTCGCAGTGCACTTCAAAGATGCGAACGGTCTGACCCCCGCGTCATTTGCAATCTCCGATGTTCGCGACACGTTCGTCGTGCTGCCGTTGGGTCTGCTGATCATCTGGGTGCTGTTCATCATCACTGCGTCGGCGAACGCCGTGAATCTCACGGACGGTCTTGATGGATTGGCTGCCGGTGCGGCAGTCATGTCATTCGCCGGCTACACCCTCATCGGCGTGTGGCAGTTCGGTAACACCTGCCTGGTCAACCACACGGACAAGTGTTACCAGGTGCGAGATCCGCTCGACCTTGCGGTGGTGGCGGCGGCCACCATGGGTGCGACGTTCGGCTTCCTTTGGTGGAACGCGGCGCCGGCGCAGATCTTCATGGGCGACACCGGATCACTTGCGCTGGGCGGCGCGCTGGCGGGTCTGGCGATCCTCTCGCGAACCGAGCTGCTTCTGGTGCTGATCGGCGGACTGTTCGTCATCATCACGATGTCGGTCATCATCCAGGTCGTTGGATTCAGGTTCACCGGCAAGCGCATCTTCAGGATGGCCCCGTTGCAGCATCACTTCGAGATGCGCGGGTGGGCCGAGATCACGATCGTGGTGAGGTTCTGGATCATTGCGGGGCTGTGCGTCGGCGCTGCGATGGCGTTGTTCTACGCGCAGTGGGTCAAGTAGTGGCGGGACCGGACTCGTTGTCCGAGCTTCCTGCAGGTCCTGAGGACTGGGGCGGCGTCAAAGTCTGTGTCGCCGGGTTGGGCGTATCCGGAAGGGCGGCCGCACTGCAACTGGCTGCCCTCGGTGCGAACGTCGTCGCCGTGGACGCCGGCACAACTGATCGCGTGCACGCCGCCGCAGAGGCACTGCGTGCGTCCGGTGTGGAGGTCGAAGTCGGCGCGCAACCAACCCAGTTGCCCTCGGGGACCCGCTTGGTGGTGACCTCGCCTGGCTGGCGTCCGTCGCATCCGCTGTTGAGCGATGCGGCAATCCGCGAAGTCGCGATCTGGGGCGAGGTGGAGCTGGCCTGGCGGCTGCGACGACGCGAGACGGCGTGGCTCGGAGTGACCGGTACCAATGGGAAGACGACCACGGTGCAGCTGCTGGCCTCGATGCTTGCCGCCGGAGGACTGCAGACCGCCGCCGCCGGCAACGTCGGCACGCCGCTCGTCGATGTCGCAACGCGCGTGGGCCTTGATGTCATTGCAGTCGAGTTGTCGTCATTCCAGCTGCACTGGACCAAGACCCTGGCGCTGGAGTCGGCGGGCATCTTGAACATCGCCCCTGATCACATTGATTGGCATGGCGATCTGGATGCGTACGCGCGTGCCAAGGGACGCATCTATTCGGGTGTGCAGGTCGCGTGTGTGTACAACGCCGCCGAGCCACGCACGCGGACGCTCGTTGAGTCCGCCGACGTGGCCGACGGAGCCCGCGGGATCGGTATCACGACCGCTTCCCCGCACCCGGGCCAACTGGGCCTGGTCGAGGACCTCCTGGTGGACCGTGCCTTCGGAACGGCCTACGTCGATGAGGCCACTGAGCTTGCGTCCCTCGACGATTTTCCGGCTGGCATGGCACCTGCGCCGCACCTCGTAAGCGATGTCCTCATGGCGGCTGCACTTGCCCGGTCGCACGGCGTACCGGCGCATGCGGTGCGCGAGGGATTGCGCGGTTACCGCGTCGATCATCACCGCATCGAGCAAGTGGCCAGGATCAACGATGTTGCTTACGTCGATGACTCGAAGGCGACCAACGCGCATGCCGCGCTGGCATCGCTGAGAAGTTTCGAACATGTGGTGTGGATTGCCGGCGGGTTGGCGAAGGGCGCTCGCTTCGATGACCTAGTCACGGCTGTCGCGGGTCGCATTCGCGCGGTCGTAGTGCTCGGCGCGGATCGCGGCCTGATTCTCGAGGCCCTGGCCCGACACGCGCCCGAGGTCACGGCTGTCGAGGTCTCCGACCCGGACACTGGTGCGATGGAGACCGCTGTGCGCATCGCAGCCGACCTGGCCGTTCCTGGCGACACCGTGTTGCTCGCGCCAGCCTGCGCGTCGATGGACATGTTCGTCGACTACGCCCAGCGAGGCGACCTGTTCGCCAGTGCTGCACGGTCCCTCGGCGGCACCGCATGAGTTCAGGCGCTGCGGCGCGCCCGCGAAAGTCATGGATCGGCGACCTGCTCGACCGACCGATGGCCAACTACTACCTGCTGCTCGGCTCCACGTTGATCCTGACCGTGCTCGGTCTGGTGATGGTGTACTCGGCCAGCAGTGTGGATGCGTATGCGACTCAGGGTTCGACGTATGCCATCGCACTGCGTCAACTGATGTGGGTGGTCATCGGGATCCCGTTGATGTTGTGGGCATCGCGACTGAAGACCCCGACGTTCCGGCGCTTTGCCTATCCCGCGCTACTGATCTCGATCGCGTTGCTCGTGCTGGTGCTGGTCCCGGGACTCGGCGTACGGGTCAACGGCAACCAGAACTGGCTTGCGCTCGGCGGCCCGTTCCGTTTCCAACCGTCGGAGGCGGCGAAGCTCGCGCTGGTCCTGTGGGGGGCCGATGTGTTGGCGCGCAAGCAGAAGCTGCTGCGCCAGTACCGGCATCTGCTGGTGCCGCTGCTGCCGGTAGCCGTTGTTGTGATCGGGCTGGTCCTGTTCGGTGGGGACCTGGGCACCTCACTCGTCTTGATGGTGATCTTCGCGGCGCTACTCGTCTTCGCCGGGCTGCCCATGCGACTGTTTGTCATCCTGGGCGCGGTACTGCTTACTGCTGTAACGAGTCTGCTTCTCACTCATGGGTATCGGCGGGCGCGCATCACCAGCTGGCTGCATCCAGATTCCGATCCGACCGGTGCTGGTTTTCAAGCAGTCCACAGCAAGTTTGCGCTGGCATCCGGTGGTTGGTGGGGACTTGGACTTGGAGCGAGTCGGCAGAAGTGGGGCAGCCTTCCAGAGGCACATACCGACTTCATCCTTGCGGTCATCGGTGAGGAGCTCGGCTTGTTCGGGACGTTGTGTGTGCTCGCTCTGTTTGCGACTCTCGTCTTCGCGGCGTATCGCATCGCGGTGACAACTCGAGATCCGTTCATTCGGCTGGCGGCCGGTGGCATGGGGACGTGGGTCGCCGTGCAAGCCACCATCAACGTGGGTGCCGTGGTCGGGGTGCTACCGGTGACAGGCATTCCATTGCCGCTGGTGTCATACGGCGGCTCCGCGCTGCTGCCGCTGCTGGTGGGCCTGGGCATGCTGATGTCATTTGCGCGCAGCGAAGCCACCGGAGCCAAACGTGACTCTCCGGGCCGGGTTGCCCGCACCATCGACCTGGACCGCAAGACTGCGGCTAAGAAGCCGGTGTCGTCGGGTTCGGGTGCTCGGGGGCGATGACCCATGCGCGTGGTCATCGCAGGCGGCGGGACCGCTGGACATGTCGAGCCGGCCCTGGCTCTCGCGGATGCACTCGTCCGTCGACACAGCGACATCGAGATCGTCGCCCTTGGAACTCGCGAAGGCCTTGAAGCAAGACTCGTGCCCGAGCGCGGATTTGCCCTTGAGCTGATGCCGCGAGTGCCGTTGCCCCGTCGCCCGTCCAAGGAACTGGCTCGCCTGCCGTCGGGTCTGCGTGCAGCCATCTCGCGAGCGAGCACCGTGGTGCGAGGAAGCGATGCTGTTGTTGGATTCGGCGGCTATGTCTCGTTCCCGGCTTACTACGCAGCGCGCCGCGCACGCGTGCCGTTCGTCGTGCACGAGGCGAACGCACACCCCGGCATCTCCAATCGGTTCGGGGCTCGCGCGACCCCATACGTCGCGATCGGACTACGCGGCACCCGCCTTCCGCACGCACAGCTGACGGGCACTCCTTTGCGACGTTCGATAGCCACCCTCGATCGCGCTGCTACCCGTGCCACCGCACTGCAGACCTTCGGGCTGACCGCCCAGCGTCCCACCCTGCTCGTGTTCGGCGGTTCCCTGGGAGCACGGCGACTTAACGAGGCGGTGTTCGACGCGGCCGACGTTCTCATCGAGGCGGGGGGTCAGATCCTTCATGCGGTGGGGGATGCATGGGCGGACGAGCACGCTGCACAGTCGCGTGAGCACCATGTGGTCGTCAGATATCTCGATCGTATGGACCTCGCCTACGCCGCAGGCGATGTCGTCTTGTGCCGAGCCGGGGCGCTCACCGTCTCCGAAGTGTGTGCTCTGGGGCTGCCCGCGGTGTATGTGCCGTTGGCCATCGGCAATGGGGAGCAGCGTGAGAATGCTGCTGCCGTTGTCGGGGCGGGCGGAGCGGTTCTGGTCGACGACGACTCGCTGACCGCCGATTCGCTGCGCAGCCAGGTGCTGCCGCTGCTCCGCAACCCGCGTCGCCGGGATGAGATGGGGGAGGTGGCGGCAACCTTCGGCATCACTGACGGGGACGAGCGGCTCGCCGACATGGTCGACCTCGCGGCCGCTGGGACCGTCGGATCATGAGGCTCCAGCCGCACGAGCACGTGCACTTCATCGGTGTTGGTGGTGCCGGCATGTCCGGCATTGCACGCATCATGCTCGCACGGGGGATCACCGTCTCTGGCAGCGATGCCAAGGACTCACGCGCACTCGATGGGCTTCGCGCACTCGGTGCCACTGTGTTTGTGGGTCATGACGCCGCGCATATCCTCGGGGCAGACGTCGTGGTCGTGTCCACCGCGATTCGCGAGTCCAACCCTGAACTAGTCGCGGCGCGCGAACGAGGCCTGCGGGTGACCCGCCGCGCCGAAGCTCTCGCCGCCGTGATGGCCGATCGCCGGGGAGTGGTCGTCATCGGCACCCACGGCAAGACGACCACCACTTCCATGCTGACGGTTGCCCTGCAGCGGTGCGGTCTTGATCCTTCGTTCGCCATCGGTGGTGACCTCAATGAGTCGGGAGCCAACGCGCACAACGGAACCGGCGAGCTCTTCGTGGCTGAGGCCGACGAGTCCGATGGATCGTTCCTGTTGCTCAGACCGCACGGCGCGATCGTGACGAACGTGGAGCCGGACCACCTTGACTACTACGGCACCGTCGCCGCCTATCAGGCGGCATTCGCCGACTTCGTTGCGTGCGTCGATGCGGATGGTTTTCTCGCCGTGTGCGCTGACGACGAGGGAGCGACAGCGCTTGCCGACTATGCACGTACAACCGGACGGCGAGTGCAGACGTACGGGCGAGCCGCAGACGCTGACGTACGAATCGCAGATCTCGATCTTGAAGGCACTGGATCGACCTTCGTACCGGTCGTCAGGGGCGTTCGCGGAGACTCGATTCGGCTGCAGGTCCCAGGAGTGCACAACGCGACCAACGCAGCGGGCGCCTTGACCGCAGGAATCCTGCTCGGGCAGTCGGCCAACCAACTACGGGTCGGATTGGAGGCATTCACCGGCACCCGCCGCCGATTCGACCTCAAAGGCAGTGCCCACGGCGTCACGGTTTATGACGACTACGCGCATCACCCAACGGAGATTCGCGCAACTCTGATCGCGGCGCGTGAGGTCGCCGGTGGTGGGCGATTGGTCGTCACGTTTCAGCCCCACCGCTACACGCGCACCGCGGCATTCGTTAGCGAGTTCGGCGAGGCCTTGACGCTTGCTGATCAAGTACTGGTGATGGAGGTGTACGCGGCGGGTGAAGACCCGGTGCCGGGGGCATCCGGTGCGGCTGTCGCCGCGGCGGTCGAGGCCGCCGGCGGGCGGGTGGTCTTCGAGCCGTCGTGGTCGGCGGTTGCCGGGCGACTGGCCGAGATCGTGCGTCCGGGCGACCTGGTCATGACTCTGGGTGCCGGCGACGTGACGATGATCGGCCCCGAGCTGCTGGCTCGACTGCGTGAGCTGGTCGCATGATGGCCTCCTCCACTCGCACCGTAAGTCGGCGCAACGACGTTGGCGAAACTGACGTCCGCTTCAAGGCCCGCGCCAGATCCGTCCGCCGACGTCGTTGGGTGCCGTACTTGTGGGCAGTCCTGATCGGGTGCCTTGCCGGCGCGACGTTGTATGTGTTGCTCACGTCGTCGTTGCTCTCGGTTCACACTGTTCGGGTCACGGGCGCGAGCACTGCGGTCGACGCGCAGGTGCAGCAGGCCGCTGGAATTCCGAGCAACGCATCAATGGTCAAGCTCGATATTCACGCGATCGAGCAACGCGTGGAACAAGTGCCGCAGGTCGCATCCGCGACGGTCTTGCGCGACTGGCCGCACACCATTCGCATCGTTGTCACTCCGCGTCATGTGACCGCTGCGGTCAAGACGAACAATGGCTATGCGCTCTACGACAATGACGGTGTGAACTTCGGTTCCGTTGCAACGGCGCCTAGCGGAGTGCCGGTCGTCAAGGTCGGCACCGCGGACGCGGGGGATAGCGTCACCGCGGCGGTGACCGCATTCGCCGCGTTGCCCCCCGCAGTGCACGCGGGCGTCACCACCATTTCGGCGACCACGCCGGACAACGTGGTCTTCGTCCTGGCCAGCGGCCAGCGGGTGATCTGGGGCACAGCCACGGACAACGCGCACAAGGCCCTGGTGCTTCGGGCGTTGATGACTCAGCACGCCAAAACGTATGACGTGAGCGCGCCAGATGCGCCAACGACGAGTGGTTCCTGACCATCTCGCTTGATAAGACGACGAACCTGCCCTAGGTTCTGCCGCAACCACAGGTTGACATAACTCTAAGCCTCTACTTCAGGCTGAGAGTTCGGGGATGCGCAGGATTTGCGCTTGCGAAGGGCGATGGTCGTGGCCGCACCGCAGAACTATCTGGCAGTCATCAAGGTCGTCGGCATCGGCGGCGGCGGGGTCAATGCCGTCAACCGCATGATCGACGTTGGACTGAAGGGTGTGGAGTTCATCGCGGTCAACACCGACGCGCAAGCTCTGCTGATGTCCGACGCCGATGTGAAGCTCGACATCGGTCGTGAGCTGACCCGAGGGCTAGGTGCCGGCGCTGACCCGGATGTCGGCCGCAAGGCATCCGAGGACCACATCGATGAGATCGAAGAAGTCCTCAAGGGTGCCGACATGGTGTTCGTCACTGCGGGCGAAGGCGGCGGCACTGGCACCGGCGGTGCACCTGTTGTTGCACGTGTCGCGCGCAGCGTTGGTGCGTTGACGATTGGCGTTGTCACTCGACCGTTCGGCTTCGAAGGTCGACGTCGTGCCACCCAGGCCGATACCGGGGTCGAAGCATTGCGCGACGAAGTCGACACACTCATCGTCATACCCAACGACCGACTGCTGCAGATCAGTGATCAGGGTGTGAGCATCGTTGATGCATTCCGCTCGGCAGACCACGTGCTGCTCTCCGGCGTGCAAGGCATCACCGATCTGATCACCACGCCGGGTCTGATCAACCTCGACTTTGCCGACGTCAAATCAGTGATGCAGGGGGCTGGGTCTGCACTCATGGGCATCGGGTCGGCGCGCGGTGGCTCGCGTGCCCTTGACGCCGCCGAGATGGCGATCTCGAGCCCACTGCTCGAGGCCTCCATCGATGGAGCTCACGGAGTCCTGATCTCCGTTCAGGGCGGCTCGGATCTCGGTCTCTTCGAGATCAACGAGGCCGCCAGGATGGTCACGGATGCTGCCCACCCTGAGGCCAACGTGATCTTCGGTGCAGTCATCGACGACGCGCTCGGGGACGAGGTGCGCGTCACTGTCATTGCGGCGGGCTTCGACGGTGGTGCGCCGGGGCCGGCCCGCACGCCGACGCGCCGCCCGCGCGAAGCCGATGCCGTCGTCGACCTGCCCGCGGGTCGTGAGACCGCTGGGGTGACGACCAAGTCGCGCCCGAAGCCGACGAGAGTCGCCGAGTCGACGCCACCTGCGCCACGGCCGACGGTGACCTTCGATGACCTCGACGACGACCTCGACGTTCCGGACTTCCTCAAGTAGTCAGTGGCGCTGCACCGCGGACGCATCGGGACTCGAACGAGCTTCGGTTTCACTGACCGACTCGGCGGCATGAGTGTCGGTCCGTACGACTCGTTCAATCTCGGCCAACACGTGGGTGATGACGCCGGGGCGGTCCTGCGCAATCGCACGGAGTTGGCGGATTCGCTCGGTGTGAGTGCGCTCGTCTTCATGAATCAAGTGCACGGCGTGCGCGTCGAGCGCATTAGTGCCGCAGTGCCGGAGCCGCTGGAATCCTGCGACGCCCTGGTGACCGATTCGGACGTCGCGCTCGCAGTGTTGACGGCCGACTGTGTGCCGGTCGTCCTGGCCGACGATCAAGCCGGTGTCGTGGCAGCTGTCCACGTCGGTCGACGCGGGCTGCGTGACGGCGTGATCTCGGCCACCCTCCGCCAGATGCATTCGGCCGGGGCTTCTGCAGTCGCGGCGCGGCTTGGCCCCTGCATCTGCGTCGGCTGCTACGAGGTTTCTGAGGGCGTGCGCGATCAAGTGGCAGCCGCCGTTCCCGCCGCGGGTGCGAGGACCCGGGCTGGCACCCCGGCGATCGATCTTCGGACGGGCCTCGAGGCGGTGCTCGCAGCGTGGGACGTCACTGATGTGCAACGCGTCGGAGGCTGCACGGTCGAGAATCCCGATCTCTACTCATACCGACGAGACGGCGTGACCGGGCGACTCGCCGGCGTCGTGTGGCTCGACTCGTGAACGAACTCGTGAGCGACTGATGACCGACTAATGACCGATGACATCCGCACCGCCGAGATTGCGTCCGCACTCGCGCGGGTTCGTAGCCGCATCGCCGCAGCCGCGGCACTAAGCGGTCGCGATGTCGATGACATCACTCTGGTCGCGGTCACGAAGACCTACCCAGCTGAGGATGTGGCTCGCTTGGTGAGCCTCGGTGTCTGCGATGTGGGCGAGAACCGAGATCAAGAGGCAGCGCCGAAGTTCGAACGGGTTGCTGAGCTGCTGGACGGACGGCCTCCCGACCAGGAGCAAGTGCAATCGATGCAACGATCGCCCGTCCCAGGATCGCCCGTCTCAATACGGCCCGTCCTGTGGCCCGTCCCTAGATGGCCCCTCCTTAGATGGCACTTCGTCGGGCAGCTCCAGACCAACAAGGCGAAGTCGGTGGTTCGTTATGCGTCGGCGGTGCACTCCGTCGATCGGATCGATCTGGTCGCGACCCTGGCTCGCGCGGCATCGGCCGCAGAGCGCACGCTGCAGTGCTTCGTCCAGGTCTCGTTGAACGCGGACCGTGGGAGAGGCGGAGCGATCGGAGCCGAGGCGCTCACCGTTGCTGATGCGATCGCCCTTGCAGATGGCCTGGATTTGGCCGGGGTGATGACGGTGGCGCCCCTGGACTGGGATCCGGCGCGAGCCTTCGACGAGGTTCGTCGCATCTCTGAACGGCTCCTACGGGTGCACCCAGGCGCGACTGCCATCTCAGCCGGGATGTCGGAGGACTTCGAGGCGGCGATCGAAGCTGGCGCGACACACGTACGTCTGGGTTCGGCGATCCTCGGTCGGCGGCCTGCGCTCGGGTAGCCTCGCAGCGGCAACTACTCAACGAGGACGTCGTCGGCGCCGCCGATGACTGGCGCTCGGCGGTGAGGGGACGCGGCTGATGGCCGGATCAATGCACAAGGCGATGGTCTATCTCGGCCTGGCCGAAGACGCCGACGACGGGTATGAGGCGTACGAGACCGACGAGGACTTCGAACGTGCCGCCACGCGGCCTGCCGTTCGCTCCGTCCCGGCACGAGAGAGCGAGCCGGTCCGCGAACCGCGCGGGCGACAAGAGTCCCGTTACGACTCGCGCAATGACTCCCGACAGGACCTCGCGTATCCAGAGCCACCGCGGGACCTCTCGCGGATCACGCCGTTGCACCCGCGCAACTACAACGACGCGAAGGCGATCGGCTTGGAGTTTCGCCAGGGCGTGCCGGTCATCCTGAATCTCACCGAGCTAGACGACGGCGATGCCAAGCGAATCGTCGACTTCTCAGCGGGGCTGGTCTTTGGCTTGCACGGCAGCATCGAGCGAGTGACGAGCAAGGTCTTCTTGCTCTCGCCTGCCAACGTAGATGTCGGCGCCGAGGCACGCGCACGCATCGCTGAGGGTGGATTTTTTAATCAGTCCTAGGCCGCAGGCTGAAGGTAGAGCCGGGCACGTCCGATGACGGAACAGTAGATACCCGGTTGCGAGGGATGACCTGTTGTGACGACCGTCGTGATCGTTCTGCAGTACGTCATCTTCTTCTTGCTCTTGATACTGATTTTCCGGATCGTGATGGACTACGTGTTCCTGTTCGCGCGCTCGTACCAGCCCCGCGGCATCTTCTTGGTGGCAGTCGAGGCCGTGTACTCCGTTACCGATCCGCCGATCAAAGCCCTTCGGCGGATCATTCCGCCGCTTCGGCTAGGCGATGTATCCCTGGATCTCTCCGTACTGGTTCTGTTTGCCCTGCTCGTGATCCTGCAAGCCGTGGTGGGTCGGTTGTGACCAGTCCCGTTAGGCTTGACCCGATTCGCGCCGCCCAGCGGCGCGGCCCTTCTCTGACGAGGTGACTTGATGGCACTCACCCCCGAGGACGTGCGGAACAAGCAGTTCACGCCTGTCCGGTTCCGCGAGGGCTATGACGAAGAAGAGGTCGACGGCTTTCTCGACGAGGTCGAGGCCGAGCTGACTCGTTTGGTCAAAGAGAACGAAGACCTCAAAGTTCGGTTAGCGGACGCCTCGCGTGCCAGTGCCGCGCCCGCGCAGGCTTCTGCTCCGGTCCAGGCCCCGGCGCCCGCGCCAGTGGCACCAGTGGCGGCAGCGGCGGCGATTCCTAGCGACCAGGCCGTGCGGATTCTGGAGATGGCGCAGCGCACGGCAGACGAGACCGTGGCTAATGCTCGGGCGGAAGCAGAGCGGATCCTCGCCGATGCGCGCACCAGGGCCGACCGGCTGGTGTCCGATGCCGAGTCCACCCACCGGCAGGCCATGTCCGGGCTCGACACCGAGCGTCAGGCGCTTGAGCGCAAGGTCGAGGAACTGCGCCATTACGAGCGCGAGTACCGCACTCGGCTGCGCGCCTACATCGAGGGCCAGTTGCACGATCTTGACGCTCGCGCTCCGGAGACCTCGACCGCACCGGCTCCTCCGGCTCCCACTGCGCCGACCGCGCCGACGGCTCCCGTAGGCGCGTCGCACTTCGCACAAGAGCCGGCACCCGCACCAGCGCCTGCACCCGCGCCCGCGCCCGCACCCGCACCCGCGCCCGCGCACCCGCGCCCGCACCGCAGTCACCTCCGCCATTGGCGCCTGACCCGATCCAGCCTCAGCCCGTGCAACCGGCGGCGCCGCAGTCGCCCCCACCAACCGCACCCAGCCCGAATCCACAGGGTCCACCGCAAGGACCGCCGCCCGTGTTCCCACCGAGCTCGCCATCAGGTCCGTTCGGCCCGGTGACCCCACCACAGCGATAGCCAGCCAACCAGCCCCGACATCTGATGAGGCCCCGGTCCAAATGGACCGGGGCCTCATCACGTCTGCTGGTTCGTGGCTTAAGACACCATGCTCAGGTTTCCCTGTCGACGGAACGGGTCGCGTGTCGGGGGAGTCGGCATCGTCACGCGCGCACCGTCGACTGGGATCCCGGACAGGGCCAGCACGTCGGACAGGATCGACAGGGTGGTCGCACCGTGTGCCACTCCGTTGTCGGTGACCATCGCGCGGTAGATCGTGACGTAGTGCTTGACCGGGGTGTCATAGGACCAGTCGACCGAGCCGAGGTGGATGCTCTCGCCTGGTGTGCCGTCTGCCTCCCACGGCTGCGACCAAACCTGGATGCAAGCCGGGCTGGTTGCGAACTGTCCGCCGCGAGTCACGTCGTGATCTGCCGCGCGCGTGAGCAGGTCACGCGACTGCCGCTCGGCCAGCACAAGGGCTGGCCGGACATGGCTGGCCAGCGCGGGGACCGCGACGGCGTTCGGCTTCAACCGAACGCCAGGCACCACCGGCACGGCGGTGAAGTTCACCGGGTGCAGAGTCACCGAAGCCTCCTGCAGCGAGTACGTAACGTCTGCCTGAGTTATCGGACCACGACCCCCCTCTAAGTGGTTGCGCTGAACGGGTGAATCACGCCCACTTTTGGCCGTTAGGACGATGCCAACGACGTTTTGGCCGATGGAGGCGAGCCCGAAGCGTCCCGCGTCAGCATGAATCCGACCCCGAGGTCGTTCGGTGATCCGGGCAGCGCGCCGAAGTCGCCCTCGGTGATAGACGTGGCCAGAACTTCCGCGCCGATCAGGTCGCGGTGTTCGCGAAGCGCCGCAACGACGAGGTGCGAGTCTGCATGAGTCGAGTCCACACCCCAGGTCAGTTCGATCCGATCGCTGACGTCAAGGCCGGACCTTTTTCGTGCGTCCTGAATCAATCGGATGGCGTCGCGTGCGATTCCCTGCTTGCGCAAGTCGTCATCGAGGGCGAGATCGAGAGCGACCGTCAGCCCGTTTGCCTGCGCAACGACCCAGCCCTCGGTGGGCTCTTCGCTGATGATGATGTCGGCCTCGGCGAGGGTGACTTCGTCGCCATCCAACGAGAAGGCAGCCGCACCCGACCGCACGGCGTCAACGATCTTTCGAGGTTCGGTCGCATTGATGGCGTCGGCAACGCGTTGCGTGCGCTTGCCCCACGTCCGGCCGAGTGCGCGGAAGTTGGGCTTGACGGTGAGCGTTACCACTTGTTCTGCCTGATCGATGGTCACCTCGCGTTGCACGTTGAGCTCATCAAGCAGCTCTTGTCGCAGGTCGGCTGGAACATTGACCCACTCCGAGCCGAGAACGCTCAGCTCGGCGAGCGGCTGGCGGTTCTTCACCCCGCTGGTGGCGCGCGCGGTGCGCCCGAGATCGGCGGCTCGACGCACCACGGCCATCGACGCGGCGAGGTCATCATCGATGAGTGCGTCATCGACCTCGGGCCACGACGCCAAGTGCACCGACTCGGGCCCACTTTCGTCAGTGGCCGCGAAGATGTCGCTCCAGACCCGTTCGGTGACGAATGGCGTAAAGGGCGCCAACGCCAATGTGGTCAACCGCAAGCACTCGTGCAATGTCGCGAGAGCATCGGCGTCGCCGTTCCAGAACCGGCGCCGCGAGCGTCGCACGTACCAGTTCGACAAGTCATCGACATATTCGGCGAGCAGTCGCCCTGCTCGTTGGGTGTCGAACCCCTCCAACGCATCATCGACCTCACGCACCAGTCGATGGGCCTGCGACAACGCCCAACGGTCCATCGCCGGACGCTGCCCAGCGGGGCTCGCGTCGTTGTGGGCCGGATCGAAGGCGGCCGTGCGGCCGTAGAGCGAGAGGAACGACGCCGTGGCCCAGTAGGTCAGCAGTGTCTTGCGCACGGCCTCTTGGATGGTCGAGTGCCCTACCCGGCGCGCGCCCCACGGCGAGCCTCCCGCGAGCATGAACCACCGCACTGCATCGGCCCCGTGCTCATCCATCAAGCCGATCGGCTCAAGCACGTTGCCAAGATGTTTGCTCATCTTGCGGCCCTGCTCGTCGAGGATGTGCCCGAGGCACAGCACGTTGCGATAAGAGGAACGGTCGAAGACCAACGTGCCTACAGCCATCAGCGTGTAGAACCACCCTCGCGTCTGGTCGATCGCCTCACAGATGAAGTCCGCCGGGTACGTCGATTCGAATTCCGCGACGTTGCGGTGTGGATAGCCCCATTGCGCAAAAGGCATCGAACCTGAGTCGTACCAGCAGTCGATGACCTCGGGTACTCGCGTCATGGGCTCGGAGCATTCGGCGCACGCGAAGGTCACGTCGTCGACATAGGGCCGGTGTGGATCGAGCGCAGTGAGGTCGGCGCGTGCCAGCGTGCCGAGCTCGGCCAGCGACCCGACGCAGACCAGGTGATCGTTCGCGCAGCGCCAGATCGGCAGGGGAGTGCCCCAGTAACGATTGCGCGAGAGCGCCCAGTCGACGTTGTTGGTCAACCAGTCGCCGTAGCGACCCCACTTGATGGTCTCGGGGAACCAGTTGGTCGACTCGTTCTCGCGCAGCAACTGGTCTCGGATCGCAGTTGTGCGGATGTACCAGGACGGCTGCGCGTAGTACATGAGCGGGGTGTGGCAGCGCCAGCAATGCGGGTAGGAGTGCTCGAACGGCTCGTGTCGCAACAGCAGCCCGCGTTCTCGAAGATCGTTGACCAGCGTGTCGTCGGCCTTCTTGAAGAACATCCCCCCGACTAGTGGCACGGATTCCTCGAAGTGACCATCAGGGCGCAGCGGGTTCACGACCGGGAGACCGTAGGCACGCGCGACATTCAAGTCATCGGCGCCGAATGCGGGCGCTTGGTGAACCAGGCCAGAGCCGTCCTCGACCGTGACGTAGTCGGCGAGGGCAACGAAGTGCGAATCGGGGATCTCGACGAGGTCAAAGGGACGTCGGTACGTCGTGCGCTCGAGCTCGGTGCCTTGCAGCGTGCGCAGCACCGTGACACCTTCACCGAGGACTTGTTGCAGCAACGGTTCTGCGACGACGAGCACCTCGTCATCAGATGTTCGCGCAACGGCGTAGGTCACCGCAGGGTTGACGGCCACCGCCGTGTTCGAGACCAAGGTCCATGGGGTGGTCGTCCACACCACCAGTGCGGCGCCGAGCTCGGCGAGCGGACCGCTCGTGATGGGGAAGCGCACGTAGACCGACGGGTCGACCACTGTCTCGTAACCCTGGGCCAGCTCATGATCTGACAGGCTCGTACCGCAACGCGGGCAATACGGCGCGACCCGGTGGTCCTGCACCAGCAGGCCCTTGTCGAAGATCGTCTTCAACGACCACCAGACGCTCTCGATGTAGTCGGGATCCATCGTGCGGTACGCGGCGCCCGTGTCGACCCAGTAGCCCATGCGCTCGGTCATGGCCTCGAACGCATCGACGTTGCGCAGCACCTCTTCGCGACACTTGGCGTTGAACGCTGCGATGCCGTACTCCTCGATCGACGCCTTGCCACCGGTGAAGCCAAGCTCGCGCTCCACCGCGAGCTCGACCGGAAGTCCGTGGCAGTCCCATCCGGCCTTGCGGGGGACGTGGTAGCCCTTCATGGTCCGGTACCGCGGAAACAGGTCCTTGAAGACGCGGGCTTCAACGTGGTGCGTCCCCGGCACGCCGTTGGTGGTCGGCGGACCCTCGTAGAACATCCACAGCGGTCGACCGACGCTTGCCGCGGTGCTGCGTTCAAAGATTCGCTGTTCGCGCCAGAAGGCAAGGGTCTCGCGCTCAGCGGCAGGAAGATCGACTTGGGGCGGAACCTCGCGATACATGCATGCTCCGGCAGTTGCGTCGGCCTGACGGCCGCGTGGCCGGAGGGACGACCCGGCGCAGGTAGGCCGGACCGCGGTACCACCCTCCTTGGCCGATCCCTGGGGACCGGTCCGCTTGAGGTTCGCTGCGGCTGGGTCTAGTCCGGCGAGGCTGGCTCACCGTTTCTTCCAGCGGCTCCGGGTGATCTTCGACTCGTGCTGGCCCCTGGGCTCGCACCGTCCCCAGGTCGCTCATGACCGCTCGCGGGCCTACTCGTCCCATCACGGCTGTGCAGGTGCCGAGCAGGATATCCAAGCCTGTTGCGGGAATGGGTCTCGGCGCGCCTGCGTTGCCGGGGTGCGGGATGGGGCCTATCCTCACCCGGACCCCCCGAGCAAGATCACAACGCAGAAACACGAACACCGAGAAGATCGTGAGGTGCCGGTCATGGCCACCGCCTCCAGCACGAGCCGCGGGTCGACCTCGACGCGCACGGCCAAGAAGGCGGCGAGCCCCGCGAAGCCATCGAAGTCGGCGGTGAAGTCAACCGCGGCGAGCAAGTCGGGCAGTGGCGCGAAGTCGGCTGTTACCAAGAAGGCAGCCGCGGTCCGGGTCCCTGCCCAGCGGACCAGCACGGCCGCGAAGAAGGCGCCAGCCGCCGCCACCCCCACCAAGTCTGCGAACAAGACCGTCTCGCCGACGAAAGCCACTAAGGCTTCGGGCAATGGGAAGGTGACCACCAAGCCAGCGGTCAAGGCAGTTGCACAGGCGAAGTCCGCAAAGGCTGGACCTGCCCCCGAGAAGGCAGCCTCGACGAAGGCCGCCGCTGTGACCCCGGCCAAGACCGCGGCCCCGAAGGCGGCGAAGACCACGGCGAAAGCCGCGAGCAAGCCACGTCATGTGGTTCGGGCCGACGAGAAGCCGTGGACTCCCACCGAGCTGAGTGAGATCAAGCGCGAACTTCAAGACGAGGTCCGCCGCTTGACCCTTGAGGTTGCGGATGCCGAGGAGGAGATCGCCGATCTGCTCCGCGACAGCGGCGACGGGGCTGGAGACGACCAGGCAGATGCCGGGACCAAGACCTTCGAGCGCGAGCACGAGATGTCTTTGGCGGCCAACACCCGCGACATGCTGATTCAGGCCGAGCATGCGATCGCGCGGATCGCGCACGGGACCTATGGAGTCTGCGAGTCGTGCGGCAATCCGATCGGCAAGGCTCGTTTGCAGGCCTTCCCACGTGCGACGCTGTGCGTGTCATGCAAGCAGCGCGAGGAACGCCGCTGACCCCGACGCCAGCACAACGGCGGCGGGGCAGTCTGGTTCCGGTTGTCCTGCTCGTTGCTCTCGGCGTCGTGGTCCTCGACCAGGTCAGCAAGGCCATCGTCGTTGCAACCCTTGAGGGTCATCCGCCGGTTCGCGTCATTGGTGGCTTGCTCACGCTCGACGTGACGCGCAACTCGGGAGCCGCCTTCAGCCTCGGCACTGGATCAACCGTGCTGTTCAGTGCGATCGCAATCGCGGTGATCGTCGTGCTCGTGCGGGTGGCACAGAGATTGACATCGGTGTGGTGGGCGATCGCGTTCGGCGGTCTGCTGGGAGGCGCTCTCGGCAACTTGTTCTGCCGGCTTTTTCGCGCTCCCGGCCCGTTCCGCGGCAATGTCGTCGACTGGATCCAGCTGCCGCACTGGCCGGTTTTCAATGTCGCCGATGCCTGCATTACGTGCTCGGCCGTGTTGATGGTGATCCTGTCAATCAGGGACGTTCCCTTGACGGACGCGCCGGCACCCGAGCCAGCCAACGATGAGTGAGACTCGCGTCGTCCTTGTGCCAGACGGCCTAGCTGGCGAGCGGATTGACGCGGCCTTGGCGCGACTGTTCGGCCTGTCGCGCACCAAGGCGGCCGACCTCGCCGAAAGCGGCGGAGTGCGTCTGGACGGCACCAGTGTCGGCAAGTCGGGGCGGGTTAGTCCGGGGCAGTCGTTGGAAGTTGACCTGCCGAGTGTGCCAGCTGCGGCATCGTCGGTGGATCTGAGCAACGAGCCCGAGTCCGCGCTACGCGTTGTCTACGACGACGACGACATCATCGTGGTCGACAAGCCGGTCGGCGTCGCCGCGCACCCCAGCCCTGGCTGGACCGGGCCGACCGTTGTGGGTGGACTGGCCGCTCGGGGTTACCGCGTATCGACCAGCGGGGTCGCCGAGCGGCAAGGTGTCGTGCACCGCCTCGATGTCGGCACGAGTGGGCTGATGGTGGTCGCGAAGTCCGAACGCGCATACACATCGCTCAAGCGCGCCTTCAAGGAGCGCGATGTCGACAAGACATATCACGCGCTCGTGCAGGGCCACCCTGATCCGTCGCGCGGAACCATCGATGCGCCGATCGACCGCCACCCCACGCACGACTACAAGTGGGCGGTGGTCGCGGGTGGGCGCGACAGCGTGACCCATTACGAGACCCTTGAGGCGTTCCGCGCGGCTTCGTTGCTCGAGATTCACCTCGAGACCGGTCGCACCCACCAGATCCGCGTGCACATGGCAGCGGTGGGTCATCCGTGCGCGGGCGATCTGACCTATGGGGCCGACCCGACGCTGGCGGCCAGGCTCGGCCTGACCCGCCAGTGGCTCCATGCCGTGCGGCTGGCCTTCGATCATCCGGCTACGGGCAGCCGCGTCGTCTTCGAGTCCGAGTATCCGCAGGATCTGCAACACGCTCTCGATGTCGTGAGCGACGGATGAGCGCGACTACCCGATTGGCGGTGACGGACGAGGACCACGCTGCCGTCTGGGCGATCAGGGAGCGGGTGTTCGTCGTCGAGCAAGCTGTTCCGGTCCAGATCGAGCGCGACGAGCACGACGCCACGGCAATCCATCTGCTACTCCTCGTCGACGACGAACCCGCGGGCACGGGCCGCCTCGTCATTGAGGACTCCGGCTTCGCTGGGCTCGACGCCACGCTGGGCCGGGTTGCACACCTTGGCCGGATCGCGGTGCTCGCCCGCTGGCGCGGTCAACAGTTGGGCGTTGCCCTCGTGGCGGCTCTCGAAGACGCCGCGCGAGCGGACGCGTTGCGCATCGCCTTTCTGTCATCCCAAGATCACGCCATCGGCTTCTACCAACGACTTGGCTACGAGAGCTTCGGACCCGGATATCTCGACGCCGACATCCCACACCATTCGATGGCCAAGATCCTCTAGCCACCCCACACCCGGCAGCGCCCCGAGCCCAACGGTCTCGACCAAGATCGTCGTGGCGAAGTTAGTGCGCCATCGGTGCTGCCACTCGTCGTGTCGGACCGGCTGCGTCCGGGGCGGCCACTACAGTCAAACGCACCGTCTTCCCCCGGGATCGTCGTCGCCGCATCACAGTCGCGCACCTTGAGTGTCGTGTGGTGGTGCGGCCCGATCGACGTTGCCCGAAGCGGTGCGATTTCGGATGGCTGAGCGTGCGGTGAAGGGGATCGTTGAGCGTGGCTGACTCGTTCGTGCACCTGCACGTGCACACCGAGTACTCCATGCTCGATGGCGCCGCCCGAATCGCTGAGCTGGTCGCCGAGGCGGCGCGGCTGCAGATGCCAGCCATGGCTATCACCGACCACGGCAACGTCTTCGGTGCCTATGACTTCGCCTCGAAGGCCACTGCAGCCGGAGTCAAGCCGATCATCGGCATCGAGGCGTACCTCACGCCTGGCACCAGCCGGTTCGACCGCACCCGGGTGCGGTGGGCCGAGGGCGGCGAGGACGACGTCTCAGGTGGGGGCGCCTACACGCACATGACGATGTTGGCGTCCTCGACTGCGGGGATGCACAACCTGTTTCGCCTGTCGTCATTGGCCAGTCTTGAGGGCTTCTTCCACAAGCCGCGCATGGACCGCGAGTTGCTGCAGCGCTACGGCACGGACATCCTGGCCACCACGGGGTGCCCGTCAGGTGAGGTGCAGACGCTGCTGCGAATCGGCCGTTACGACGCCGCAGTTGCGGCCGCTGCTGACTTTCGAGACATCTTCGGTGCAGGCAACTTCTACTGCGAGCTGATGGATCACGACCTGCCCATCGAGCGCCGCATTCGCGACGACCTGCTGCGCCTCGCGCGGGACCTCGACCTGCCGCTGGTAGCGACCAACGACCTGCACTACACCCGCAAGGAAGATGCCGACGCGCACGAGGTGCTGCTCGCGGTGCAGTCGGGCAGCACGCTGGCCGATCCCAAGCGATTCCATTTCGATGGTGACGACTTTTACGTGAAGTCGCCGGCCGAGATGCGCGAGGTCTGGCGCGATCTGCCTGAGGCGTGCGACAACACCCTCCTCATCGCCGAGCGCTGCGAGATGGCGTTCGACACTGGTGCCGATCTGCTGCCGCGCTTCCCGGTGCCCGATGGTCACACCGAGATCTCATGGCTGACCGCAGAAGTGCAGCGCGGGATGGACCGCAGGTACCCCGACGGAATCCCTCAGACGCACCAGCAGCAGGCCGACTACGAGCTCGGCGTCATCGCGCACATGGGTTTCCCGGGCTACTTCCTCGTTGTCTCCGATCTAGTGCGCCACGCCAAAGAAGCAGGCATCCGGGTCGGTCCCGGCCGAGGCTCGGCCGTCGGCAGCATGGTGGCGTACGCGTTGGGGATCACCGAACTCGATCCGATTCGCCACCGCCTACTGTTCGAGCGGTTCCTGAACCCCGACCGCATCTCGATGCCCGACATCGACCTCGACTTCGACGACCGTCGACGCGGCGACATGATCCGCTACGCCACCGAGACGTACGGCGATGATCGGGTCGCGCAGATCATCACGTACTCCACGATCAAGGCAAAGGCCGCGGTCAAGGATGCCGCGCGAGTTCTTGGGTACCCCTACGCGATGGGGGAGCGGATCACGAAGGCGATGCCGCCGCCGGTACTCGGCAAAGACGTGTCGCTTGCGGCGATGTTCGACCGTAGCGACGAGCGATACAAGGAAGCTGCCGACCTTCGCGCGCTCTGCGACACGGACGACGACGTGAAGGACGTGGTCACCAAGGCACGCGGTCTGGAGGGACTGCGGCGCCAGTGGGGTGTCCACGCGGCCGGAGTGATCCTCAGCCGAGAGCCGCTGCTCGATGTGCTTCCGATTCAACGCCGCGAGCAGGACGGCGCGATCATCACGCAGTTCGACATGAACGTGTGCGAGAAGCTGGGCCTGCTCAAGATGGACTTCCTCGGCCTACGCACGCTCACGGTGCTCGATGACGCACTGATGTACATCCGCGCCACTCACGGCAAAGACATCGTGCTTGAGGACCTGCCACTCAATGATGCGCGCGCCTACGAGTTGCTCTCCCGCGGCGACACCCTTGGCGTGTTCCAGTTAGACGGTGGGCCGATGCGCGCACTGCTGCGCTCGATGAAGCCGGACAGTTTTGAGGACATCTCGGCTGTCATCGCGTTGTACCGCCCCGGACCTATGGGCGCGAATGCGCACAACGACTACGCGGACCGCAAGAACTCGCGCAAGCCGATCGTGCCGTTGCATCCCGAGCTCGCGGATCCGCTCAAGGACATTTTGGGCGAGACCTACGGCGTGATCGTCTACCAAGAGCAGGTCATGGCGATCGCCCAACGCGTGGCTGGCTACTCGTTGGCCCAAGCCGACCTGCTGCGCCGCGCCATGGGTAAGAAGAAGAAGGAGATCCTCGACGCCGAGTTCGAGACGTTCGAGGCTGGCATGGCGGCAAACGGCTACAGCAAGGACGCCATCTCGACCCTCTGGGCGATTCTCGTGCCCTTCGCTGACTATGCGTTCAACCGCGGTCACACCGCGGGCTACGGGCTGATCTCGTATTGGACGGCGTACCTCAAGGCGAACTACCCCGCCGAGTACATGGCTGCGTTGCTCACGTCGGTCAAGGACGACAAGAGCAAGCTCGCGCCTTATCTCAACGAGTGTCGACGCATGGGCTTGACCGTGTTGCCACCTGACGTCAACGAGTCGGACGCGAACTTCACGCCGCGCGGCAGCGACATTCGGTTCGGACTGTCCGCAATCCGCAACGTCGGCACAACTGTCGTCGCGGCGATTCTGAAGGCACGCGCCGAACACGGCCGGTTCGTTGACATCGCCGACTTCTTCGCGGCCTGCGACCTGGTCGTGTGCAACAAGCGCACGGTTGAGTCGCTGATCAAGGCAGGCGCGTTCGGGTCGCTGGGCCATTCCCGTCGCGGCCTGCTCACGATTCATGCGGACCTGGTGGACTCGGCCCTAGACACCAAGCGCGCCGAGGCGGTGGGTCAGTTCGACTTGTTCGGGGGAGTCGCCTCCGACGTGGTCGGGGTTGGCATCAGCGCCTCGGTCCCCGACGAGGAATGGGACAAGTCGACACTGCTCAGCTTCGAGCGCGAGATGCTCGGCCTGTACGTATCTGACCATCCCTTATTCGGCGTCGAGCACGTGCTCTCGGCGATCGTCGAACGTTCGATCGGCAGTCTCGGCGAGGACCACGAAGACGCCATCGTCACCGTTGGTGGGCTGATCACGTCGGTAGCCGTGAAGGTCAACAAACAAGGCGCGCGCTACGCGGTGGTCGCGCTCGAGGACCTCGAAGGTGTGGCCGAGGTCATGGTGTTCGCGACGCTGTACGAGTCGAGTGCGGCTCTCGTGAGCGAGGACTCGATCGTCGTGGTTCGTGCCCGCGTACAGGGTCGCGACGACCGGGGCGGTGGCCGTGGCGACGGGGTGCGTCTGGTCGCGTTGGAGATCACTGCGCCCGATTTGGCGGTCAAGCCACGTGGACCCGTCGTCATCACGCTTCCTGCGGTTCGATGTGTCCCGCCGGTGGTGGATCGACTTAAGGGCGTCCTGTCGGGACACCCTGGGGTCACCGAAGTGCATCTCGCGCTGCTGTCGGCGGGGCGCACGACCGTCATGAAGCTCGATGACGGGCTTCGCGTCTCTCCGACTCCGGCGTTGTACGGCGACTTGAAGGCGCTGCTAGGCCCGGGAGCTGTGGCCTGAGGTCTCAGGTCGCTTACCCTTTTGTCCGATTGACCGATTGACCGGTCGTGCCGATTCCCGTCACGCTCGCCGGACTTCCCCGCAGCACAACGGAGCCTGACATGTCCGACTTCACCAACCCCAGCGGCCAGGTACCAAACCCTGAGCAGCCGCCCCAGCCGCTCGCCGCTGACCGGCCGATCGATCCCACACCCGCGGTTCCAGTGGACGTCGCCTACGGCCTGGCCGAGCCGGCGTCGAGCGATGTCTTGGTGGCAGAGCGATCCGGCGGCAGTCACAAGCGCCGCAACATCATCATTGCCGCCGTGTCAGCATTCGTGCTGGTCGTTGGCGGAGGCGTTGCTTTTGCCGCGTATTCAGCGCTCAGTGGTGGTGGCTCGCAGCCCGAGGAGCACGTCCCCTCCACGGCCGTTGCCTTTGTGAAGATCGACGCGGACCCCTCCGCGGGCCAGAAGATCGACGCGGCTCGTTTCCTCAACAAGTTGTCCGGTGTGAAGGGACAAGTCTCGACGACTGACCCGATCGACTCGATCCTGTCCGCCGTGCTGCATAACAACTCCTACGACATCAACTACGCGACCGACATCAAGCCGTGGCTCGGTCGTCGCGCGGCCGTCGCCGTCGTGCCGGAAGTCGATGCCAGCGCCACCCCGGACGTGGAGGGTGTCGTCGCGGTCACTGATGCCAACAAGGCGTCCGGTGAGCTGACGAAGATCCAGCTGGGGATCGCGGCGGCAGACGGCGGCTCATCCAGCTTCGGCTTCGTCATCACCGATGGCTACGCGATCATTGCCAAGGACAAGGCGACTGCGCAGCGACTCTCTGACGCCGCTGCCAAGTCGAGCCTCTCCTCGTCGAGCACCTTCTCGTCAGACACGTCCGCGCTCGGTCCTACCGGCGTCGCACTCGGTTGGGTCGACCTGCATGGTCTTGCACAGCTCGGCAAGGCGTACCTGGCGCACAACTCCGATGTCGGCAACGCGCTCAACGCCAGCGGGCTGGTGAACGTCAACGCGATCACGGGGCGAGAGGCCTTCGTCGTGCGCTTCGATCCGTCCTACGTCGAGCTGGATGCGCGAACGTTCGGAACGAAGCCGGCCGCCACGAAGCCCGCACCGACCAGCTCGTTGCTTTCCACTTTGCCCGAGGACACCATCGGTGCCTTGTCGATCAACGGCGGCAGTGACGCAGTCGCGAAGGCGTGGACCAAGCTGCAAGCCGATCTCAGCAGCAGCATGTTCGGCACCGTCATCAACGATGAGCTGGCTCAGGTCGAGGCGCAGTACGGCATCGCGATCCCGGCCGACATAGAGACGCTGTTGGGCAGCCAGTTCGTGGTGGCCGTGGGCGGCACTGTCGATTCGCCGCAGTTCGGCGTTCGTTCGGTAACCAACCCGAGCAAGGGCGCTGCGGTTCTCGCGAAGCTGAACCACCTGCTCGTGGAGGAGGGTCAGCTGGGTGCGCTGTCCGTACATCAGACCAGTGACGGGGTCGCCGCGGCGACAACGCCCGAGTACGCCAGCGAGATGGCCGCCAACGGCACGTTGGGCAAGAATCCCGACTTCACCACAGCCCTTCCCGACGTGTCGAGCTCCAGCTTGGGGGTCTGGGTGAACCTGCGTCCGCTCGTGGCGTCGGACGCTCAGAACAACGGCGGCTCGTCCGATCTGCAGGGACTGACGGCGTTCGGCCTGACCGCGGGGACCGGCTCCGATGGGAATAGTCAGGTGCGCATGCGTCTGGTGGCTTCGTGACCGACGCTCCTGAGAGCGTCGCGGTACAGCCGCCTTGGCGGTTCGGCTGGGCCGAGGGGCTCGTGGTGCTGGGCTGCTCGCTGCTCATGGCGCCAGCGTTCGGCTTCCTCTGGCATGTCGTTGCACCACGAGTGCCCGTCCGAGTCGCCACCGACGGGCTGGACTTTCTGAACGCCGAGCCGGGGCAGTTCTTCGATGCCGACGGCGTTTTCGCGGTAATCGGGTTCGCGATCGGCATCCTGATCGGAGTCCTGGTGTGCCTGCGATGGCGCAAGCTCCCGCTCGGCGTGATCTTGGGGGCCGCCCTTGGTGGCTTGGCAGGCTCGCTGATCGCGGTGTGGGTCGGCGAGGCACTCGGGCCAACCACTGTGAGCGCGGCGGGTCACTCGTTAGGCACGATCCTGCACGCGCCACTTCGACTTCGTTCGGAGGTCTTCATTCTGGCGTGGCCGGCGGGCGTGCTCATCGTTCTCCTGGCGGTGACCGCGTGGCGAGATGACCGGCGTGGACTTGATCATCACGAGCTCGGCCCAGACGAACTCGACCCCGACGAGGACGAAATCGATCCTGATGCGAGTGCCGTCGAGCGGCACCCGGGCCAGCTACCTAGTTCGGCGACGTCCCCGTCTGCGTGAGGTCCAGGGCAGGCAATGAAGGAATCGTCTTGAGCAACGTGTTCTCACGCTGAAGCAAGTCGTACTCCCGACGCAGCCGACTGGTCGCGTCTGGCGCCTCCAGCAACTGCTGCTTTTCCCCGGCGCCGATGACCATCGCGGCTGCGACCGCGTAAGAGAGAACGACTGGGTCCCCTGGCAGGTCGACCGCGGTCGGGGCTTCGCCGGACAGAATCGATCGGTAACTGGCGAAGGCGCGGGTCACCGCCAGCGCGTGCGACCCAGCATCGTTCCCGTGCGGCTCGTCTAGCAGATCGACGTCGGCTTGCAAATAGGAGGCTGAGAGATCGAGGTCCCGGAACTCGAATCGTGGCCCTCCCACAGTGACGATGTCGCAGCGACCATCGGCGTAGGGGTCGATGCCGCGGACGTCGGCGATGCAGCCGGTCGTGTACAGCGCTTGCACCCCGTCCTCGCCGACCTCGCGACCCTGCCGGATCAAGACCACGCCGAACTCTCGCGGTTCTTCGCCGTCGAGCAGGTCTCGGACCATGTCGCGGTAGCGCTGCTCAAAGATGTGCAACGGGAAGAACAGGCCGGGGAACAGGACGGCGCTCAGGGGGAACAACGGGATGCGCTGGGCCACGCGGCGAGCCTAGGCGCGCGCGCCCTCGGCCGCCTGTTGAGCAGGGCTTTCGTAGACTTCGGCGCATGATCCCCAGGCTCGACCTGCGCTCAAGCACGTCCGTGGACGACTACGCGCGCGTGCTTCCTCGCTCGGCGCTGGACGTTCATGCCGCAGTTGAGCTCGTCAGGCCCGTCTGCGAAGACGTGCGCGCGCGTGGCGCCATCGCTGTTCGTGAGGCGACCAATCGCTTCGACGGCGTAGATGTCCCGTGCACCCGCGTGCCTGCCGAGGAACTGTCCGCGGCCCTTGACGCGCTCGATCCTGCCGTTCGTGAGGCGCTCGAGGAGGCCATCGCGCGCGTGCGCCTCGTCCACGAGGCGCAGCGCCGCGACGACGTCCGGGTCCAGGTGGTCCCCGGGGGGGCGGTTACCGAGCGATGGCTGCCAGTTCGGCGGGTGGGCCTCTACGTGCCCGGCGGTCTGGTCGCATACCCCTCGAGTGTGGTCATGAATGTGGTTCCTGCGCAGGTGGCGGGCGTGCGATCACTGGCCGTCGCGTCGCCGCCCCAACGTGACAGAGGCGGGCTGCCGCACCCTGCTGTGCTCGCGGCTTGCGCATTGCTGGGCGTTGACGAGGTGCACGCAGTCGGGGGAGCGCAGGCAATCGCGATGTTCGGCTATGGCACGCAAGACTGTGAACGCGTCGACCTCGTCACGGGCCCGGGCAACGTCTATGTGGCCGCCGCCAAGCGTGTGGTTGAGGGTGCAGTGGGGATTGACGCGGAGGCGGGACCGACGGAGATCGGCATCCTGGCCGACGACTCGGCAGATCCGACGTTCGTTGCGGCTGATCTCGTCGCGCAGGCCGAGCACGATGCCAACGCGTCGTGTCTGCTGGTAACCGACAGCGAGGCACTCGCCGACGCGGTGGTGGGCGAGCTCGACCGACTGGTGCCCGCTACCAAGCACTCCGACCGAGTGCAAGCCGCACTGTCGGGGCAGTCGGCGATCGCTCTTGTGCGAGACATCGAACAAGGGCTCGCCGTGGTCGATGAATGGGCGGCCGAGCACCTTGAGGTCATCACCCGCAATGCGGTCGACATAGCAGGGCGGGTGAGGAATGCAGGAGCGATCTTTGTCGGCGCGTATTCACCAGTGTCGCTCGGTGACTATCTCGCTGGCTCGAATCACGTCCTGCCCACCGGCGGCACCGCGCGTCACACTGGCGGACTCTCAGTGCAGTCGTTCTTGCGCTCAGTGCACGTCGTGGAGTACTCACGCGACGCGTTGGCGCAGACAGCGCCACTGATCGACGCGCTCGGTTCGGCTGAGGATCTCGTCGCGCACGTGGCCGCCGTACGCGCTCGAGTGCCCGCGGGTGAGTCGTGAGCGACGAGCGCGGACTGCCGATTCGACCGGACCTAGTAGGTCGCAACTCGTACGGGGCGCCGCAGCTTGACGTGTCCGTGCGACTCAACACCAACGAGAACCCGCACGCGCCGAGCACCGAGTTGATAGATGCCATCGGCACGAGCGCACGCGCGGTGGCCGGCAGCCTCAATCGCTACCCGGACCGAGAGGCGACGAAACTGCGCGGCTCGCTCGCCGAGTACCTCGGCCACGGGCTTGCCGCTGAACAGGTATGGGCTGCGAATGGCTCCAACGAGATCCTGACTCAGATAGTTCTTCTCGCTGGTGGTCCGGGACGCGCCGCACTGGGCTTCGAGCCGTCGTACTCGATGCACTCACAGATCTGCGAGATCAACCACACGCCATATGTGCGGGTCGCTCGGGCCGCTGACTTCTCGGTCGCAGCCGATGCGGCTGTCGCTGCAGTGCGCGAACATGATCCGGCAGTTGTTTTCCTGTGCTCGCCCAACAATCCGACCGGAACCGCGCTCGACCTAGACGTCATCGAGGCGGTCTACGCAGCGAGCACCGGTTTCGTCGTCGTGGACGAGGCGTATGCCGAGTTCTCGGTCGTGCCTCTGCACTTGGCCTGCTGCCTGGCCGACCGCGCCTGATAATCACGCGCACGATGTCGAAGGCGTTCGCACTTGCGGGTGCGCGGGTGGGCTACCTGGCAGCGGATGCATCGGTGGTCGAGGCTGTGCACCTCGTTCGGCTGCCGTATCACCTGTCCTCGATGACCCAAGCGACAGCGCTGGCTGCACTGGAGCACCGCGATTCGTTGCTAGCGGGTCTCGACGATGTGAAGAAGCAACGAGACCGGATTATCGCGGCTATGCGCGATCGAGGCCTCACCGTGCTCGACACCGATGCGAACTTCGCACTGTTCGGTCAGTTCGCCGACCAGAGGACCATCTGGCAAGGTCTGCTGGACCGAGGCGTGCTCGTGCGCGATGTCGGCCTGCCCGGATGGTTGCGCGTCACAGCGGGCACGGCGGAGGAGATCGACGCTTTTGTCTGTGCAATCGATGAGTTGAGGAGCATGTGGTGAGCCGGACTGCGCATGTCGAACGATCGACCAAGGAGTCCAGTGTCGTCATCGACCTCGACCTCGATGGCAGCGGGCCGGCCGAGATCGTCACGGGCGTGCCGTTCTACGACCACATGCTCAGCCAGCTCGGCAAGCACGCGGGCTTCGACCTGAAGGTCGCCACGGAGGGCGACCTCGAGGTCGACGCCCACCACACCGTTGAGGACACCGCGATCGCGCTCGGTCAGGCGTTGCGTGATGCGCTCGGCGACAAGGTCGGCATTCGCCGCTTCGGTGACGCACTTGTTCCGTTGGACGAGACCCTCGTGCAGGTCGCTGTTGATCTTTCCGGTCGCCCTTATCTGGTGCATGAGGAGCCCGAGATCGTTGAACTGATCGGCTCGTACGAGACGACATTGACGCGACACATCTGGGAGTCATTCACGGCGAGTGCACAGATCTGTTTGCACGTGCGGGTGCTGTCGGGGCGCAATGCACACCACGTCAACGAAGCCCAGTTCAAGGCTGTTGCGCGAGCGCTGCGTGACGCGTGCGCGCTCGACGGAGTCAGTGGTGTGCCGTCGACCAAAGGCGTTCTGTGACGGCTCCACGCGTTGTCGTTCTCGACTACGGTTCGGGCAATCTTCGGTCGGCTCAACGCGCGTTCGAACGCGCAGGCGCACAGGTTGAGGTGACCGCTGATCGCTCGGCGGCATCGCAAGCCGATGGCCTGGTGGTTCCTGGCGTGGGTGCCTTCGCGGCCTGCATGAGCGGTATACGTGCAATCAAAGGCCACGAGATCGTGGGACGTCGACTGGCCGGCTCGCGCCCAGTCCTTGGGATCTGCGTTGGGATGCAGGTTCTGTTTCAACGAGGTATTGAGCATGGCGTGTCGTGTGACGGCCTGGCTGAGTGGCCAGGCACGGTTGATGCGCTGGAGGCGAAGGTGATTCCGCACATGGGGTGGAACACCGTGCAACCGCCGGGAGGCTCCGTGCTGTTCGCGGGAGTGGCGGACGAGCGGTTCTACTTCGTGCACTCGTACGCAGTCCGCTCCTGGGATCTGAAACCCGACCCGCACTTCACCGAACCGTTGGTGACTTGGACAAACTATGGCCAGCGGTTCATCTCCGCGGTCGAGTCGCCCGTCCTGTCTGCGGTGCAGTTTCACCCCGAGAAGTCAGGGGATGCGGGAGCCGTCGTCATCGAGAACTGGTTGGCGACCCTATGACCGCGCTCGAGCTGCTGCCGGCCGTCGACGTCGCCGACGGTCAAGCGGTCCGGTTGGTCCAAGGAGCGGTCGGCAGCGAGACGACCTATGGCGATCCCTTTGACGCGGCCTTGGCGTGGCAGCGGGCCGGCGCCCAGTGGATACATCTCGTCGATCTAGATGCGGCGTTTGGCCGCGGGAGCAATCGCGAACAGCTGGCGGCCATCGTGGGCGGGCTCGACGTGCAGGTGGAGCTGTCCGGTGGCATTCGCGACGATGCCTCGCTAGCGGCCGCCCTCGCTACTGGTTGCACGCGAGTCAACATCGGCACCGCCGCATTGGAGGATCCGGACTGGTGTGCCCGCGCAATCGCGAGGCACGGCGACCGGATCGCTGTCGGGTTGGATGTGCGAGGCACCACGTTGGCGGCACGGGGGTGGACTCGTGAAGGCGGCGAGCTTTTCGACGTGCTCGCCCGGCTGGACTCGCAGGGTTGTGCGCGTTACGTGGTGACGGATGTCAGCCGAGACGGCACCCTGACCGGTCCCAATGTGGACTTGCTGCGCGATGTATGCGCGGCCACCTCCCGCCCGGTCGTGGCGAGTGGTGGCGTGGCGAGCCTCGACGATCTGCGGGTGCTTTCGGGCTTGGTGCCCCAGGGCGTCGAGGGTGCGATCGTGGGTAAGGCTCTCTACGCGGGGGCATTCACCCTCGAGGACGCCTTGGCCGTCGTGGCCGAGCAGAGTGCACAGGGTGCGGAATGAGCGACGAAGGCGGGCTGGCCGTCCGCGTGATTGCCTGCCTAGATGTCGACGACGGACGCGTGGTCAAGGGAGTTCGCTTTGCGAACCTGCGCGACGCAGGCGATCCGGTCGAGCTTGCGCACGCATACGACGCCGCAGGAGCCGATGAGATCGTTTTCCTCGACATCACTGCCAGCAGCTCGAATCGTGAGACCACCTACGACGTGGTGCGTCGCACCGCGGAGTCAGTCTTCATCCCGTTGACCGTCGGCGGGGGGGTGCGAACTAGTGACGATGTCGATCGACTGCTGCGTGCAGGAGCTGACAAGGTCGGTATAAGTACGGCCGCGGTGTCTCGACCCGGAGTGCTGACCGAGGCTGCCGATCGTTTCGGCAACCAGTGCATCGTCTTGTCGATGGACGTTCGACGAAGCACCGATCCCTCGTGCGAGTCCGGTTTCGAGGTCACGACTCACGGAGGGCGCAACGCAACCGGAAGGGACGCAATCGTCTGGGCTGCCAGGGCTGCGGACCTCGGTGCCGGCGAGATCCTGCTCAACTCGATCGATGCCGACGGCACGAAGCGCGGGTACGACGTCGAACTGATCAAGGCGGTGCGAGCGGCCGTGACCGTGCCGGTCATCGCCAGCGGTGGCGCTGGCACTGTCGATGATTTCGTTGCGGCCATCGACGCTGGCGCCGATGCAGTTCTTGCCGCAAGCGTCTTTCACTTCGGCGACATCACGATCGGTGCGGTGAAGGAGTCGCTCGCAGCAAGCGGCCACGTCGTAAGGCAATGACACCTCCGACGATTCCGTCAGTGCGTGGCGTCGGCCGCGCCCGGGTCTGAATCGTTGCCCGACGAACGGACGGGCAGTCGCAACCCGGATGTCTTGCCATTCAACTCGCTTGCGAAACCGCGTCTTGTGGTACGACATGAACATCTCGAACGCCTCGCCGCTCTCGTGCTCGAGGGTGACGCGGATGTTCGCCTTGGCCTCGACGGTCAGTTCGGTGACGACTCCAACCGCGCGGAACTCACTGCGCCTTGCGTGCACTTTGTCCAGAGCTCGTCCAAGGCGACTCGAATCGACGTCGCGACGTGCGAGTCGATGACGTCGAACGAGCCGTCATGCAGGAGCAGTGCGGCGAGCGGGAAGACGGGGTGGCCTTTGTTCAGCTCGGTCTCGGCGAACTGCACCTGACGCTCCGAGAGGCGGTCGAAGTCCTCCGAAACGCTTTCGGACAGATCGGACCATGCGTCGTTCGCATTCGCTGACATCTAAGTCCCATTCCGCGTTCGCCACGCGGCGACGGCCGCTGGCTCCCCAGTGACCGTGACTCGATCGTTGGTCCGACCGAAGATCTCCATCAGTACGTCCTCAACGTTGCCCGCGATGGTCACGGCCGGACCGGCTGTGGTCAGCCGCATCTGCGCCACGTCGGGCAACGCAACCGACACAGCAAGCGGCACCTTGCGGAGAGTGAACTTGCCCGTTCGCTCGAGCCGGCTAGTCAACTCGGCCGTAAGGCCAGGATCCAAGACCCTCGGTGTCCAGCCAGGCTGCGCTCGCAGCACGTCCTCGTGGTGCACGAACAACTCAACTGTGTTGACCTCACCATCGAGCTTGGCTCGGCGAAACGCTGACCAAGGCGGCGGCCCGTTGCGCAACTTGTCGACAAGTTGTGGCCACGGTAACGCCGCCTTCTTGTTCTGCACGCGAGCGGTGTACCCGGCCAGCGCCTTGACTTGGATACCGACGGAGGCGTCGATGCGGCCCTCCCTGATCACCAAATGCGCAGCGAGATCGCGGGTGAGCCATCCCTTGCACAGCGTCGGGGCATCTGGCCCGAGTCGGTCGAAGTCGGCGCAGATCTCAGCGCGCTCGAGGCGGGCGTAGAAGTTCGGTGGGCGGGTCGATCCGGGCTCGCTCATGCGCGTGATCCTATGGAACCGACACTCAGGGCAGAATGGCGCCATGTCCAAAGACGTCGTCGAGAACTCGCCACTTCCACCCGAGCTTGCCGAGCGACTGAGCCGGAACGAGCGAGGGTTGGTCCCGGTTGTCGTCCAACAACACGACAGCTTTGAGGTGCTGATGTTGGCGTGGATGGACGATGAAGCGTTGCATCGCTCGCTCACGACCGGACGAGCTACCTACTTCAGCAGAAGCCGCAACGAGTACTGGCGCAAGGGTGATGAGTCCGGTCACGTGCAGTGGGTCAAAGGTGCGCGACTCGACTGTGACGGCGACACGATCCTGCTGCTCGTTGACCAAGAGGGACCGGCCTGTCACACAGGCACGCGCAGTTGCTTCGACGCAGGCGTGCTTGAGGTCGTCACGGGCAACCCGTGACGACCTCAATCCTGCTACGTCGTTAGCGGTCCGTAGCGGTTGTCGCCGGGAGTCGACGGTAGGCAGAAGAACACGATCAAGATGATGCCGCCCACAAAGGGAATGAACCCCATCAGGATGAACCAACCGGACTTGTCTTGGTCGTGCAGGCGCCGAATGCCGACAGCGATGCTGGGCAGAATGAGCGCCAGTGCCACCAACAGCGCCAATGCCGGAACCTTTGCGGCCGCGAAGCTGATGTCGGCAACCAGGTAGACGAGGAACGTGGCTAGGAACCACCACCAATACTCAGACGCATCGCACGCCCCGCGAAATCGACGTAGCCGTTGATCGCTCGTTTAATCGCCTCGGGAAATCCGATGGAACGTGGTTGGCCAGACCCGAGTGCCGCGCCGTAGCCCGGCGGCGGCCCGCCGTAGCCGGGTGCTCCGTAGCCGGGTGCTCCGTAGCCGGGTGCGCCGCCGGTGGTGGCGTGCCATACCCAGGGGCCGCGGGCGGCGGAGTTCCGTACCCGGGCGCCGCGGGCGGCGGTGTCCCGTATCCCGGGCCGCAGGGGGGGCGGCCTAGGCTGCGCCGTCGGTGGAGGTGTGGGCGCCGCTGGCGGTGGTGTCCCGTAGCCGGCGGCGTCTGCGGCGCGCCGGGAGTCGGCTCCCCCTGGCTGCTCGGGCTGGCAGGCGCCGGTGTCACGTCGTCGTTGGACATGGGGTCCCCTCCCAAGTGTTGTTGGCGCTGACGCTAGCGACCCCCGCAACCCAGGTGGCGGAACTTGCGGCAAACTTCGGCGAATGAGCCGCAGCGTGCCGAGCCCCGATCTGGCGACTTTCCGGGAACGCGCTCGTGACCGGCGGGTGATCCCAGTCGTTCGTCGGCTGCTTGCCGACGGCGAGACCCCGGTGAGCCTCTATCGCAAACTTGCGGCCGGTCGACCCGGCACGTTCTTGCTCGAGTCGGCGGAGCATGGGGGCGTGTGGTCCCGGTATTCGTTCGTTGGGGTTCGCAGCTCGGCCACGCTCACAGAGCATGGCGGCCAAGCGGTGTGGACCGGCGAGCCGCCGGTCGGATTGCCAATGGGCGGCGATCCACTCGTCGCCCTGCGCGAGACGGTCGAGGCCCTACACACCCCCCGATTCGCCGATCTACCCCCGCTCACTGGCGGCATGGTCGGCTTCATCTCCTACGACGCCGTTCGGCGCTGGGAGCGCTTGCCAGGTCACCCCGCGGACGATCTGGGGGCGCCGGAGATCGCGATGATGTTGGCTACCGACCTTGCAGTACTCGACCATTCGGACGGCTCGGTCCTGCTCATCGCAAACGCGGTGAATCACGACGACACTGATGAGCGCGTCGACGAGGCGTGGGCTGATGCGGTGCGGCGGCTCGAGGCGATGACGGTTGATCTGATGCAGGCCGCTCACGGAAGCGCTGCGTTGATCGGTGAGGAGATCGCTCCTGACCCGATCCGAAACCGCACCGATGAGCAGTATCAGGAGTCAGTACGTGCCGCGAAGGAGCACATCAAGGCCGGCGACGCATTTCAGATCGTGTTGAGTCAACGCTTCGCGCTCGAAGTCGACGTTGACTCGCTCGATGTTTATCGCATGCTGCGTCGGACCAACCCAAGTCCCTACATGTACTTGCTGCGCTTCGACGACTTCGATGTCGTGGGATCAAGCCCCGAGTCACTGGTAAAAGTCACTGGTGATCGCGCATTGATGCATCCGATCGCCGGCTCGCGGCCCCGGGGCGCGACGCCGCAGGAGGACGCGCAGCTTGCTGAAGACCTGCTCGCTGATGAGAAGGAACGAGCCGAGCACCTGATGCTTGTCGACCTTGGGCGTAACGACCTCGGCCGGGTGTGCGAGCCGGGAACTGTGGGCGTCATCGACTTCATGAACGTCGAGCGCTACAGCCACATCATGCACTTGGTGTCGACCGTGATTGGCGACGTGCGTCCGGAATGCACGGGCTTCGATGTGCTGCGGGCGACCTTTCCCGCAGGCACGTTGTCCGGTGCTCCCAAGCCTCGCGCGATGGAAATCATCGATGAGCTCGAACCGACCCGCCGCGGGCTCTACGGCGGATGTGTGGGGTATCTCGACTTTGCTGGCGACGTGGACACGGCGATTGCGATCCGGACTGCATTCATTCGTGACGGCATCGCATACGTGCAGGCCGGTGCCGGGATCGTCGCGGACTCCGATCCAGCCCATGAAGAGGCAGAAACTCGCGCGAAGGCCGCAGCTGTCCTGCGTGCAATCGCTGCCGCGCAAGCGCTGACCCCGGCGGCCGAGGTAGGCGCGTGAACTCTGCGTCCCGCGGACGCGTGCTGGCCGTGCTGCTGTGCCTAGTTGGGGCGCTGATCGTTCTGGTCGCGTCCGGGCGCGCGTGGGCACATGCCGTGGTGGTCGAGTCTGGATTCCCCCGACTGGTCGTGAATCCCTCAGGGCGCGCAATCGCCGCAGAGGTGCCAGGCCTCGCGATCCTTTCGCTTGCCGCCGGCCTTGCCTTGTACGCCACCCGTCGATGGGTGCGTGCGTTGATCGCGGTCGTCATCGTCTTTGCCGGCGCGATCATCGTGGTGGAGTCGGTCAACGCCGCCACCCACACGCTGCGCGCGACGGCGGGCCCGTTGGCCGACGCCATCGGGCGCACTCAGGTGACGGCCACGTCGGTGTCCGGCACGATCTGGCCGTGGATTGCGGCGTTTGGCGGCGCCCTCATCGTCGGCTCTGGCGCTTACGCACTTGCTCGTGGGTGGGCCTGGCCGGGGCTGTCATCGCGATACGAACGAGAATCCAACCGCGCTGCAACGACCGACGCGCGCGGCTCCGAGGCAGCGCCCCGACCGGCTGGCGCGACCTCGATGTGGGACGCACTTGACCGGGGTGAAGACCCGACGGGGGAGGACCTGCCAGAATGAAGCATGACCTCCGGAGGAACTAGCAATCGGCGAGACGAACACGGTCACACACCGGCGGCGTGGACCACAGTCGTATTTCTCATAGTCGGCTTCGGGATCGGCTGCTTCGGCTTCATCTTCGCCCAGCCAGTTGTCGTCTACGTCGGCATCGGCGTCGTAGTGCTGGGTGGCATCGTCGGCAAGGTCATGCAGATGATGGGTATGGGTCAATACGACCGACATGCACAGGCGGATACGCCTGAGGCACACGTCTCTTAAGGCCGGTCGCTTCGCAATGTGTGCGCTCGCGGTCCCCACAGCCGAGGACCGAAGCGACCTGCCCGCAGCTCTGGGCCGCGTCAAGCAACCACTGATCGTGCTGGGTGGTCTTGCGGTAGCTACCGCTTTCGTTGGCTTGGTGAGCCCTGATACACCCGGCCACTATCCAGTGTGTCCGTTCAAAGCCTTGACTGGCTTGGACTGCCCGTTCTGCGGCGGCCTTCGCTCGGTGCACGCGCTCGTTCGCGGCCACGTGTTGCGCGCCGCCGATCACAACTTGCTCTTCGTGCTGTCCGTGCCTTTCTTGGCCACAGCCTGGATCGTGTGGCTGGTCACTGCGGCGCATGGAAAAGCCTTTCCCTGGCGGCCGAACCGCGCCTGGTGGATGGTCGGAATCGGCGTTCTTGCGGTGTTCATGATCGTGCGCAACATCCCTGGCATGCCCTTCCTCGGGTCGTCCTGAGGGCGACGCAGGCCGGGACATAGGCCCCAAAACATGAGCCCCAAAACATGAGCACTGCGCACCCTTCGTATCCTTCAAGCAACATTCAGCGGGTTGGTTGGCGAGGAGCACCGTGTGAGTCATCTCGATGACATCCTCGACGGTGTGCGCGCGGACCTCGCGGCGCGTCAGGAGTCCGTCAGCCTGGACGAGCTCAAGGAGCGTGCCGCCCGCCAGCCCACTGCCCACGACGCCGTGTCCGCGCTCCGCACTGACGGCGTCACAGTGATTGCTGAGGTCAAGCGATCCAGTCCGTCGCGCGGTCACCTGGCGGCGATCGATGACCCGGCCTCACTCGCGCGCGACTACGAGGCAGGCGGGGCCCACGCCATCAGCGTGCTGACTGAGGAACGCCGCTTTGGCGGCACCCTCGCCGACCTTGCCGCTGTGCGCGCTGCAGTCGACATCCCGGTGTTGCGCAAGGACTTCATCGTCTCGAGCTACCAGTTGTGGGAGGCACGCGCTTTTGGCGCGGACCTCGCACTCCTGATCGTCGCTGCCCTCACGCAGGACGCCCTGGTCTCCTTGGTCGAGCGGGCCGATTCGATCGGTCTGACCGCCCTCGTCGAGGTCCACGACGAGAACGAAGTCGAACGCGCGATCGCTGCAGGCGCCCGCGTGATCGGTGTCAACGCCCGGGACCTGCGCACGCTCGAAGTGGACCGCAGCGTCTTTGGCCGGGTTGCCCCGATGATCCCTTCCCATTGCGTGAAGATCGCCGAATCCGGGGTTCGCGAGCCCCGTGACCTCATCGCCTATGCGAATGCGGGTGCTGACGCAGTGCTGGTGGGCGAGAGCCTGGTTACGGGCAAGGACCCGCGGGCCGCGGTTGCCGACCTCGTTACCGCGGGAGCGCATCCGGCTCTGCGACACGGACGAACATGAGCCCCGAAGCCTCGACGGCGGCGACCGAACCTGTGGCGCCGTTCGCCGAACGCACCACCGTCGACGAATCGACGTTGCCCGATGAACGCGGGCACTTTGGGCTCTACGGCGGACGCTTCGTTCCTGAAGCCCTGATCGCAGCACTTGACCAGCTGGACGAGGAGTTTCACTCGGCCCAGATCGATCCGGCGTTTGTCGCCGAGCTCGATGAGTTGCTGCGTACCTACAGCGGTCGGCCCACGCCGATCACCGATGCAAAGCGATTGACCGCGCACATCGGCGGAGCGCGCATCCTGCTCAAGCGCGAGGACCTCAACCACACCGGTTCGCACAAGATCAACAACGTCCTCGGCCAGGCGCTGCTGACGAAACGAATGGGCAAGACCCGAGTAATCGCGGAGACCGGGGCCGGACAGCACGGCGTGGCTACTGCCACGGCGGCGGCACTGATGGGGCTTCGTTGCACGGTGTACATGGGCGAACTCGACACCCAGCGCCAAGCCCTCAACGTGGCCCGGATGCGGTTACTCGGCGCCGAGGTCGTGCCGGTCGCGAGTGGCAGCCGAACCTTGAAGGATGCGATCAACGAGGCGATGCGGGACTGGGTGGCCAGTGTCGACGACACGCACTACGTCTTCGGGACTGTCGGTGGACCGCATCCGATTCCGTACATGGTCCGCGAACTCCAGAAGATCATCGGCCAAGAGGCGCGAACTCAGGTGCTCGATCTGGTCGGGCGCCTTCCCGACGCGGTGGCTGCATGTGTCGGTGGCGGGTCCAATGCTTTGGGAATTTTTTACGCCTTCGTTGGTGACGAGTCCGTGGCACTGCACGGTTTCGAGGCCGCAGGTGACGGCATGGAGACTGGCCGGCATGCGGCGTCAATCACCGGTGGCGCTCCGGGAGTGCTGCACGGTACGCGTTCGTATTTGCTGCAGGACGACGAAGGACAGACCGTCGAGAGTCACTCGATCTCGGCTGGCCTCGATTACCCCGGCGTCGGGCCCGAGCACGCGTGGCTGCACGACATCGGCCGCGCGACCTACACGCCCATCACTGACGCCCAAGCGATGGATGCGTTCGAGTTGCTGTGTCGCACCGAAGGCATCATCCCGGCGATCGAGAGTGCGCATGCGATCGCGGGCGCAACGACGCTGGCCAAATCGCTTGGACCGCAGAGCGTGGTGCTCGTGAATCTGTCCGGACGCGGCGACAAGGACGTGGATACCGCGGCGCGATGGTTCGGTCTCGATCAGGACGCGCCGTGACCGCCCTCGCCGATCTGTTCGAACGCACTCGTGCAGAGGATCGGGCTGCACTGATCGGCTACTTGCCGGCCGGGTTCCCGACTGTCGATGTGTGTATCGCTGCTCTCACCGCGATGGTTGACGCAGGAGTCGATGCGGTCGAAGTGGGGTTGCCGTACTCGGATCCGGTGATCGACGGACCGACGGTTCAGGCGGGTGCAGAGATTGCGTTGCGTCAAGGGACGCGAATCGCAGACGTGATGCGGACGGTGTCCGCCGTCGCCGCGACTGGGGCGCCCGCCTTGGTGATGTCGTACTGGAATCCCATCGAGCGTTACGGCGTCATCCGCTTCGCCGAAGCACTCGCGCACGCCGGTGGTGCCGGAGTCATCACCCCCGACCTCACGCCCGAAGAGGCGGGGGACTGGTTGGCCGCTGCGCGCTCATACTCGTTGGACACGGTCTTTCTCGCTGCTCCTTCATCATCGGACGCCCGCCTTGCCATGGTGAGCGACGTGAGCACCGGCTTCGTCTATGCCGCGTCGACCATGGGCGTTACGGGCGCCCGACCGGTCGTGAGCGGCGCGGCGCAGACACTCGTGGGCCGCTTGCGCGCTCACACGAATCGGACCCTGTGCGTCGGTCTTGGAGTGTCCAACGGTGCCCAAGCCGCTGAGGTCGCCGCATTCGCCGACGGCGTCATCGTGGGCTCGGCCTTTGTCAACGCAATTCTCGAGGCACCCGACGACGAGCGGGGTGTCGAGGCAGTCGCGGCACTTGCCCGCGACTTGGCGGCTGGGGTCCGGCGCCGCAATGCGGCCTGAACGGTCTGAGTCGGTGCGACGGGTAGCGTTCCGCGGGTGATGCGCGCCTACATTCCAAGCCCCGCAGACGGCGTCTGGCATCTCGGGCCGTTCCCGGTTCGTGGCTATGCGCTGTGCATTGTCGCCGGAATCGTCGTCGCGATCCTGCTCGGGGAGAAGCGCTGGGTTGCGCGTGGCGGGCGTCCGGGCACGGTGATGGACGTGGCTGTCCTGGCCGTCCCGTTCGGAATCATCGGCGGTCGGCTCTACCACGTGCTCACCGCGTGGGACATGTACTTCGGCCGCGGTGGATCCTGGTTACGTTCAGTGGAGATCTGGCGCGGTGGGTTGGGCATTTGGGGCGCAGTCGTGCTTGGCGGGGTGGGCGCCTGGATCGTCACCCATCGCCGCGGTATCCCGTTGCCTGCCTTCGGTGATGCCGTCGCGCCCGGCTTGGTCCTGGCCCAGGCGATTGGTCGTTGGGGCAACTGGTTCAACCAGGAGCTCTTCGGCCGTCCGACCACGTTGCCATGGGGACTCAAGATCGACCTTGCGCATCGACCGCCGGGCTTCGAGCAGTACGCGACTTTTCAGCCGACCTATCTGTACGAGTCCATCTGGGACGTCGGGGTCGCGATCCTGGTCATTTGGGCGGATCGTCGCTTCAAGATGGGGCACGGCCGCGCCTTCGCGCTATACGTCGCGGCGTACACCGCGGGGCGTGCATGGATCGAGTACCTGCGCATCGACGATGTGCCTCGCATCTTCGGACTGCGCTGGAACGACTGGGTCTCCCTGGTCGTGTTCATCGGCGCGGTGGTCTACATCATCGTGTCGGCACGGCTGCGTCCCGGCCGCGAGGCCGTCGTGGAGCCGGGTTGGCCACCGGCAGATCCGGTCGACGATGACGGCTCGCATGCCGATCCAGTTGCGACCGCTTCCGCGGACTCGACCGACGAGCAGATCAACGAGTCGGGAACAGATCCGCCTGCCGAATCGCTACATCCTTCTGCTGGCTCATCCCAGTTGGATGCTGGCGCGGATCAGATTGATGGGAAGGGTGGTCCTTGAGTACCGAGCGTCCTCGGCCGCACCCGGACATCAACCATCACCACCGTGACGTGACGGGCGGCTGGTTGCGCCCGGCCGTGTTCGGGGCGATGGACGGACTGGTGTCCAACCTCGCCGTCATGAGTGGTGTGGCGGGTGGCAACGTGGCGCGGACCACCATCCTTCTTGCCGGTTTCGCCGGACTGGTCGGTGGCGCCACATCGATGGCGGCCGGCGAGTATGTATCGGTCGCGTCGCAGACGGAGTTGGCGCGCGCGGAGATCGAGGCCGAGCGGATCGAGCTCGAACGCGCTCCTCACGCCGAGATGCAAGAGCTGGCCGAGCTCTACGAGGCGCGCGGCCTCGAACCCGAGCTCGCGATGGCAGTTGCACAGGCACTCTCGCGGGACCCGGAGAGCACGCTCGAAGTTCATGTGCGCGAGGAGCTTGGTGTTGACCCGAACGACCTGCCCTCGCCGGTAGTTGCGGCCGTCTCTTCGTTCGTGGCGTTCGCCATCGGAGCGGTGATTCCGCTCTTGCCGTTCCTCTTCGGCGTGACGTCGCTGTGGCCTTCGGTCATCTCCTCAATGATCGGCTTGTTCGCCTGCGGTGTGGCTGTGTCTCGAGTGACCACGCGCTCGTGGTGGTACAGCGGCACGCGGCAGGCACTCATCGGAGCGGTGGCCGCCGGCGTCACATTCCTGATCGGACATTGGGTGGGCGCGGTGATCGGCTGACCTGCTCGCTTCGTGCGATGGGTCCGCGCGCGGCGCACCTGCAATGTCCGTTTTGAGGCCGAATCGTCTCGGTTTCCGAGACGGATCGTCCCAGGTAGTGACCACGAGCCGCACTCCCGGTACTCTCCCCTCGCGGGCCAACGTCGTCCCGACATCCATCTGCTCTTTTCATCTGCAGATCCCGCGCGCGCCAATGCGTGCGCCGACGACGAGGGGTGCCCATGCGTGCGACTTCGCAATCGCCAGCCCCACAGGGCCTTTACGACCCGCGCTTCGAACACGACGCGTGTGGGGTTGCCTTCGTTGCTCGACTGTCCGGCGAGAAATCACACGGCGTCGTTGCCGACGCACTTGTCGCCCTGCGCAATCTCGAGCACCGCGGCGCCTCTGGTGCTGAGCCGGACTCGGGAGACGGCGCCGGCATCTTGGTGCAGATTCCAGATGCGTTCTTCCGCGAGGTCGTCGATTTCGCTCTGCCTCGTGCCGGTCAGTACGCGGTCGGCACGGTTTTCCTTCCCGGTGGCGAACAGGAGGACGAGGCTGCGGCCCTGCGCGCGCAGATCGACGACATTGCGCACGACGAGGGCGTCCGTGTCCTCGGCTGGCGCGACCTTCCCGTGGTTCCCGACCTGGTTGGTCACACAGCTCGCAGCGTGATGCCGCGCTTTGCGCAGATCTTCGTTGCCGACGAGAAGGGTGAGCGCAACGGCATCGAGTTGGACCGGCTCGTCTACGCCGTGCGCAAGCGGTCCGAGCGGGCAGGTGCTTACTTCGCGAGCTTGTCTTCGCGCACGATCACGTACAAGGGCATGCTCACGACTGCCCAGCTCGAGCCGTTCTTCCCTGATCTGTCCGACGCGCGCTTCACCTCGGCGCTTGCGTTGGTGCACTCGCGCTTCTCCACGAACACCTTCCCGTCATGGCCGCTGGCGCATCCGTACCGCTTCATCGCACACAACGGTGAGATCAACACCGTCATGGGCAACCGCAACTGGATGCGCGCACGCGAGGCCAATCTCGCAAGCGACGTCATCCCGGGTGACCTCGATCGGCTCTTCCCGATCTGTACCCCTGGCCACAGCGACTCCGCGTCCTTCGACGAGGTGCTTGAACTGCTCCATCTTGGCGGCCGTTCGCTGCCGCACGCAGTGTTGATGATGATCCCCGAGGCGTGGGAGAACCACGCCGAGATGGATGAAGCGCGGCGTGCGTTCTACAAGTTTCACTCGACCCTGATGGAGCCATGGGACGGGCCAGCATCGGTGGCATTCACCGATGGCGAAGTCATAGGTGCTGTCCTTGACCGCAACGGTCTGCGCCCAGGTCGGTTCTGGGTGACCGATGACGGGCTGGTCGTGCTCGCCAGCGAGTCCGGGGTGCTCGACATCGCGCCTGAGCGCGTAGTCAGCAAGGGTCGGCTTCAACCGGGCCGGATGTTTCTTGTCGACACGGTCAACCAGCGCATCATCGACGACGACGAGGTCAAGGCAGAACTCGCGGCTGCCGCGCCCTATGGCGAGTGGCTGCACGCGGGTCTGATCAGTCTCAACGATCTGCCCGAGCGCGAGCACATCGTGCACACCACGTCGTCGGTCCTGCGGCGCCAGCAGACGTTCGGTTACACCGAGGAGGAGCTGCGCGTCCTGGTCGCGCCGATGGCCCGCGCTGGAGCAGAACCGATCGGGTCGATGGGCACGGACACTCCTTTAGCGGTCCTGTCCGACCGTCCGCGGTTGTTGTTCGACTACTTCAGCCAGCTGTTCGCGCAGGTGACGAACCCGCCCCTCGATGCGATCCGCGAAGAGCTCGTGACGTCGTTGCAGAGCACGATGGGTCCGGAGCGCAACCTGCTGCAGGCCGAGCCTGCGTCGTGCCGCAATGTCGTGCTGCCGTTCCCAGTCATCGACAACGACGAGCTCGCGAAGATCCTGCACATCAACGCAGACGGGGACCTGCCCGGCTTCGGTTCCGAGCGCGTGTCGGGTCTCTACGAGGTCGACGGCGGCGGCGAAGCGTTGCGGCGTCGATTGGAGGAGATCTGCGCGGAGGTGTCGCGTCACATTGCCGCAGGCAAGCGCTTCGTTGTCCTCAGCGATCGCGATTCCGATGCCGAGCTCGCGCCGATCCCTTCCTTGCTGCTCACTTCTGCGGTGCACCATCACCTTGTGCGCAACAAAGAGCGCACCAAGGTCGGTCTGATCATCGAGGCCGGCGATGTTCGCGAGGTGCATCACGTCGCGTTGCTCATCGGCTTTGGCGCGGCGTGCGTCAACCCGTACCTGGCGATGGAGAGCGTTGAGGACCTCATCGCGCGCGGCGTTGTCACGGGTATCCAAAGCGGCGAAGCGGTTCGTCATCTGGTGAAGGCGCTGGGCAAGGGTGTGCTGAAGGTGATGTCCAAGATGGGCATCTCGACCGTCGCGTCCTATCGCGGGGCGCAGGTCTTTGAGGCCATCGGGCTCTCGCAGGATCTCGTTGACGCCTACTTCACCGGGACGTCGTCGCGTCTTGGTGGGATCGGTCTCGACACAATCGCCGATGAGGTTGCTGGTCGGCACGCGGCCGCGTTCCCACCCAGTGGCCTAAGCCCCGCCCATCGTCGCCTGGCCGTCGGCGGTGAGTACCAGTGGCGACGCGAGGGCGAGCCGCACCTGTTCGACCCCGACACGGTCTTCCGGCTGCAGCACTCCACCCGGTCACGGCGTTACGACATCTTCAAGCAGTACACGTCGGCGGTGGACGAGCAGTCCGAGCGGCTCATGACCTTGCGCGGGCTCCTGCGTTTCAAGGTCGGCGAGCGCCCACCGGTTCCGATCGACGAGGTCGAACCGGTCGCATCGATCGTCAGGCGTTTCTCCACGGGCGCGATGTCCTACGGTTCGATCTCGAAGGAAGCGCACGAGACGCTGGCCATCGCCATGAACCGGTTGGGGGCGAAGTCCAACACCGGTGAAGGCGGCGAGGACGCCGAGCGTTATGTGCCGCTGCCGGGCGGTGACTCCAAGCGTTCGGCGGTCAAGCAGGTGGCCAGTGGTCGCTTTGGTGTCACGAGTGAGTACTTGACCAACGCCGATGACATCCAGATCAAGATGGCGCAAGGCGCGAAGCCCGGCGAGGGCGGGCAGCTGCCGGGCCACAAGGTCTACCCGTGGGTCGCCAAGACGAGGCACTCGACGCCAGGCGTTGGTCTCATCTCGCCGCCGCCGCACCACGACATCTACTCGATCGAGGACCTGGCGCAGTTAATCCACGACCTCAAGAACGCCAACCCTGATGCGCGCGTTCACGTGAAGCTGGTCGCCGAGGTCGGTGTCGGCACGGTCGCTGCAGGCGTGGCCAAGGCGCACGCTGACGTCATCTTGATATCGGGTCACGACGGCGGGACTGGCGCCGCACCGCTCACCTCGTTGAAACATGCGGGTGGTCCGTGGGAGCTCGGTCTGGCCGAGACCCAGCAGACACTTTTGCTCAACGGTTTGCGTGACCGCGTCGTCGTGCAGACCGACGGTCAGCTCAAGACCGGTCGCGATGTGGTGATTGCCGCATTGCTGGGGGCCGAGGAGTTCGGCTTCGCGACCGCACCACTTGTGGTCAGCGGCTGCATCATGATGCGGGTCTGTCACCTCGACACCTGTCCGGTCGGCGTCGCAACGCAGAACCCGGAGTTGCGCAAGCGGTTCACGGGCAAGCCGGAGTTTGTGGTCACGTTCTTCGAATACATCGCAGAGGAAGTGCGTGAGCATCTGGCCGCGTTGGGCTTCCGCAGCCTTGATGAAGCGATCGGTCAGGTCGAGTTGCTGGACACACGTGACGCGATCGATCACTGGAAGGCAAGTGGTCTCGATCTGAGGCCGATTCTTGCGGTGCCGGATGTGCCCGAGGGTGCCTCGCGGCGCGCGACGACGACGCAAGAGCACGGTCTCGCGAAGGCGATGGACAACGATCTGCTCATCCTCGCCACCGATGCGCTGAGCAACGCCGAGCCGGTGCGCGCACGATTGTCGATCCGCAACGTGAACCGCACCGTTGGGACGATGCTCGGCCACGCGATCACCAAGCGGTTCGGCGGCAACGGTCTTCCAGACGGCACGATCGACCTGACTCTCGTGGGTTCGGCGGGGCAGTCCTTCGCCGCCTTCCTTCCGCGAGGTGTCACCCTGCGACTCGAGGGCGACGCCAACGACTACCTGGCTAAGGGTTTGTCAGGTGGGCGCGTAGTAGTGCGGCCTGATCGGGCGGCCACATTTGCGGCGGAGACCAACGTCATCGCGGGCAACGTGAGCCTCTATGGCGCCACGTCGGGGGAGTTGTTCATTCGCGGTGTCGTCGGCGAGCGGTTCGCAGTGCGCAACTCCGGTGCAACAGCGGTCGTCGAGGGTGTAGGCGACCACGCGTGCGAATACATGACGGGTGGTCGCGTCATCATCATCGGTGCGACGGGCCGGAACCTGGCCGCCGGCATGTCCGGTGGGATTGCCTACGTGATCGACCTGCCGACGGTTCGGGTCAACGAAGAGATGGTCGACCTCGACGAGCTCGACACAGCGGACCGTGCCTTTCTCTACGGCGTCATCAAGCGGCACGTCGAGAACACCGAGTCCGCTGTCGGGCAGGCGCTGCTCGATGACTGGGAGGCCAGCGCCGCGCGATTCACCAAGGTCATGCCGCGCGACTACAAGCGGGTGCTTGAGGCGAGCGCGCTCGCAGAGATCGAGGGCCGAGACGTGGCGGTGGCCATCATGGAGGCCTCACATGGCTGACCCCAAGGGCTTTCTCACCACATCGCGCCAAGTTCCACAGCGTCGCCCCGTCGACGTGCGCATCCAGGACTGGAGCGAGGTCTATCGGGATTTTCCCGCCGCCGAACTAGAAGCGCAGGCGGGTCGTTGCATGGACTGCGGAATCCCGTTCTGTCACAACGGCTGCCCGTTGGGCAATCTCATACCCGAGTGGAACGACCTGGTGTGGCGCCATGACTGGTCGACGGCCAGCGAGCGGTTGCATGCCACCAACAACTTCCCGGACTTCACTGGTCGGCTGTGCCCTGCGCCGTGCGAGTCCGCATGCGTTCTTGCGATCAACTCAGAAGCGGTGACGATCAAGCAGGTCGAAGTCGAGATCATCGATCGCGCGTGGGATGAGGGCTGGGTTAGGCCACAGCCGCCGCAACGAATCAGCGGCCGCACCGTGGCTGTCGTCGGCTCAGGTCCGGCCGGGCTGGCCGCCGCGCAGCAGCTCGCGCGAGCCGGACACACCGTGGCCGTCTACGAGCGCGCCGACCGTATCGGGGGACTGCTGCGATACGGCATCCCCGAGTTCAAGATGGAGAAGGCGCACCTAGACCGACGGGTTGACCAGATGCGTGCCGAGGGGGTCAAGTTCCGCCCCGGGGTCGAAGTCGGCGTTGGGATCTCCTGGCCGGCGTTGCGCCAGCGATTTGATGCCGTCGTCGTTGCCGTCGGCGCGACGGTGGCGCGCGATCTGCCCATCCCGGGCCGGGATCTCGCCGGAATCCATCAGGCGATGGACTACCTCCCGCTCGCCAATCGAGTCTGCGAAGGTGACCTCGAGGTCACGCCCATCAGCGCCGAGGGCAAGCACGTGGTCATCATCGGTGGCGGTGATACCGGCGCGGACTGCCTCGGTACCGCACACCGCCAGGGTGCGGCCTCGGTGACGCAGCTGGAGATCATGACCCGCCCAGGGGAGCACCGGCCAGACACGACGCCGTGGCCGACCTGGCCGCTGATCTACCGCACCTCAAGTGCGCACGAGGAGGGCGGCGAACGGATGTTCTCGGTGTCGACGACCCGTTTCGTTGGAGATGACTCCGGTCACGTGAGTGGGCTTGAGCTGTCCGAAGTCCGGATGATCGACGGCCGATTCGAGTCGGTGCCAGGCACGCAGTCGATGATCCCTGCCGACCTGGTGTTGCTGGCCATGGGGTTTGTCGGACCTGAGACGCAGGCGGCGCACGGAGCAGATAGGCCTACCACTCGACGCTCGCGGCAACTTCGATCGCACTCGCCACTATTCCACTGACGTTGACGGAGTTTTCGTCGCAGGTGACGCAGGTCGCGGCCAGTCACTCATCGTGTGGGCGATCGCCGAGGGGCGTTCCGCGGCGGCGGCAGTCGACGCGTATCTCACCGGCAGTTCGTCGTTGCCGAGTCCAATCACGTCAGATGTTCGGCCGCTCACCGTTTGATCTATCTGAACATCCCGCGACCAGCAATCAAACAGTTCGCGAGTCACGCAACCCACCTCCATCGCATTCGTGGGGAGGCAAGGGTGACGGCGTAGGGTCGACAACGTGCGCCGCGCCAAGATTGTCTGCACTCTCGGACCGGCCACAGCCGGATCCGACGAGGTCGATGCCTTGGTTGAAGCGGGCATGGACGTCGCGCGGCTCAACCTCAGTCATGGCACTCACGCCGAGCATGCCGTTGCCCTGGCGCACGTGCGATCGGCCGCCGAGCGACTAGGTCGTGGCGTCGGAATCTTGGCCGACCTGCAGGGCCCGAAGATAAGGGTGGGAACGTTTTCCTCGGGTTCAGTCCTGCTCGAGGCCGGACAGGAATTCGTCATCACCAGCGAGGACGTTGCTGGGGACGCATCGTGCGTCTCAACAAGCTATTCCGGCATGCCATCCGACGTCGTCCCTGGCGATCGCGTTCTTGTCGACGACGGCAAGATCTCGTTGCGAGTTCTGCGAGTCGAGGGGCCGCGAGTCGTGACCCAGGTGGTGGAAGGTGGACGGCTGTCCGACCACAAGGGCATCAACCTGCCCGGTGTCGCGGTTTCTGTGCCAGCGCTGACCGAGAAGGACCACGAGGACTTGCGTTGGGCCTTGCGCGCAGGCGTCGACTGGATCGCTTTGTCCTTCGTGCGTAGTCCAGACGATGTTCTCGCTGTCCACAAGGTCATGGAAGAGGAAGGTGTCAGGCTCCCGGTCCTCGCGAAGATCGAGAAGCCGCAAGCCGTCGAGCGGTTGAGCGACATCGTTGACGCCTTCGACGGGATCATGATTGCGCGAGGTGACCTCGGCGTTGAACTTCCGCTCGAAGAGGTTCCACTAGTGCAGAAGCGCGCAATCACTATCGCGCGAGACGCAGCCAAACCCGTAATCGTTGCGACTCAGATGCTCGAGTCGATGGTGTCGATCTCGCGGCCAACACGTGCGGAGGCATCAGATGTCGCTAACGCCGTACTCGATGGTGCGGACGCGCTGATGCTCTCCGCGGAGACAAGCGTGGGCGTATATCCGATTGCCGCCGTCGCCACCATGGCCCGCATCATCGTCAGTGTTGAAGAGCATGCGCTCGATGACCTTCCCGTCCTCGAACGGCTCCCGAGCAGCCGAGGCGGCGCGATCGCGCGGGCCGCCACCGTGGTTGGCGGCGCGGTGGATGCAGAAGCGTTGGTTGCCTTCACTGAGACAGGGACCTCGGCGCGCCTGGTCGCGCGATACCGTTCACCGATCCCGATCCTTGTCTTCACACCCAAGCGGCTGGTGCGCAATCAGCTTGCGCTGACCTGGGGGGTGGAGACCTTCCCAGTCTCAAATGTCGTGCACACCGACGACATGGTTCGACAAGTGGATGCTGCGCTGCTTGAGCTCGGCCGCCTCGCAACCGGCGACACCGTCGTGATCGTTGCTGGATCTCCGCCTGGGATTCCTGGTTCAACCAATGCGATGCGCATCCATCGCATGGGCGACGCGGTTGCCGAAATCACCCCGGCGTACAAGCAGGAAAAGCGCGAAGCTCAGGCCGATCAGTAAGCGCGAACCTGCGCTATTCGTCGAGTGCTTGACGCGACTGCGGACTTAGCACGCCCCACGCGACCAACGTGTCCGCGAGGATGCTTGGGCCCTCGTCGTATATGACGGCCAGCGTTCGTAGATCCTCCCGGCGGATCGAGAGCACCTTGCCGTTGTAGTCGCCACGTTGGGCTTGGATCGCACGCGCGTATCGGGCCAACGGGCCCGCACGTTCGGACGGCACGGACGACAGGCGTTCGAGGTCGAGAACCATTCGCTCGGACGGTGCGGGGCCGGCCGCTGAGGGCGCAGGCTCGGGCAGCAGCTCGTTCACCGGTACGCCGTAGAAGTCGGCGAGCTCGGACAACCGCTGGACGGTGACGGCCCGATCGCCGCGCTCGTAGGAGCCAACGACGACGGCCTTCCATTCACCGCGCGAACGCTCTTCGACCTGATTGAGGGACAAGCCCTGCTGTTGGCGGATCGAGCGCAGCCGAGCGCCTAGAGCGTGCGCGTACGGTCGATCGTTGCTGCTCACAGTCAGTAGCGTCACGGTCACTGCCTGTGCCGTCAAGCCCGGATGTACCCAGATGGCGTACTGGGGGCAGGTCCCAGGCAAACCAGCGTGGGCAGCGTGAGGCGGCCCACGCTGGTGACGCGGTGAGTAGGAGCTGGTCTTGGCTGTCGGACTGGTCGCACTGGCTGCTAACCTCGGCGCTGCACGACGTCCTTTAACGACCCGTCCGGTGAGGCGGGGAAGGGGGTCTGGATGTCTTTGCCTGGCCCGACGCCAGAGGCAGGTGGCGCGATTGCGGCCACCGGGCCCGAGTCGACCCGTGGTTCGACCCGCGAGGTCCTCGATGCCCCCGCAGTTTCGCGTGCGTTGACGCGCATCGCCCACGAGATCGTCGAACGCAACCGCGGTGCCGTGGACCTTGTCCTGCTCGGCATCCCGAGCCGTGGTGTGCCGCTGGCGGAGCTGGTGGCCGAGCGGATCGGGCAGATCGAGGGCGTCCCAGTGCCGGTCGGCTCCCTCGACATCACGATGTACCGCGACGACTTGCGGCTGCGTCCGCCGCGTGCGTTGGCGCGGACCCACATTCCTGCCGACGGCATCGACGATCGCATCGTCGTGCTGGTCGACGACGTTCTCTTCTCGGGCCGCACCATCCGGGCCGCGCTTGATGCCCTTGGTGAGATCGGTCGTCCTCGAGCGGTGCAGCTCGCAGTGCTCGTTGACCGCGGTCATCGGCAGTTGCCGATCCGGGCGGACTATGTCGGCAAGAACCTGCCGACGTCGCTCAGCGAGTCGGTGCAGGTGCGAGTCAAGGCCGTCGACGGGTTCGACGCGGTGTTGCTCGGTGGGCCAGCGGCCGGGTCCGCCGATGAGGGGGAGACGCGGTGAATCGTCACCTGCTGAGCACGGCGGATCTCTCGCGCGCCGATGCTGACCTGATTCTCGACACCGCCGAGGAAATGGCCCGGATCGCTGATCGCCCCGTGAAGAAGCTCCCCACCCTGCGCGGTCGCACGATCGTCAATCTGTTCTATGAGGACTCGACCCGCACCAGGGTGTCCTTCGAGGCGGCCGCCAAGCGGCTGTCTGCGGATGTCCTCAACTTCTCGGCCAAAGGGTCGAGTGTGTCCAAGGGGGAGAGCCTCAAGGACACCGCTCTCACACTTGCGGCGATGGGTGTGGACGCGGTCGTCGTGCGCCACCCATCAAGCGGCGCACCACACCGGCTGGCTCATGCGGGGTGGATATCGGCGCCCATCATCAATGCTGGCGACGGCACCCACGAGCACCCGACCCAGGCCTTACTCGATGCGTTCACCATGCGCAGGGCGCTGGGCGATCTCGCCGGGGCGCGAGTCGTCATCGTCGGCGACATCCTGCACAGCCGGGTCGCTCGGTCCAACGTCTGGCTGCTCGACACCCTCGGCGCTGACGTCACCCTGGTGGCCCCGCCAACGTTGATTCCGGCCGGTGTTGAGACGTGGCCGTGCGCGGTGGCCTACGACTTCGACTCCACCCTCGAGAAGGCCGACGTCGTGATGATGTTGCGCGTACAGCGTGAGCGGATGGACAGCGCGTACTTCCCCAGCGCACGCGAGTACAGCCGCCGGTACGGACTCGACGCCGCACGCGTGCGACGCCTCGGCGAGCGCACGCTCGTGCTGCATCCCGGTCCCATGAACCGCGGTCTGGAGATCAGCGCTGAGGCCGCTGACGGCGTGCGGTCCCAGATCGTTGCCCAGGTGAGCAACGGAGTGAGCATTCGCATGGCTGTTCTGTACCTCATGCTCGGTGGGCTCGAGGGCGCCGCCTTCGCGCCGGCGATCGCCACCACCGTGGCCCCCGCGGTGACCGAGGTGAGTGCGTGATGGGGTCGTGGCTTGTGCGTGGTGCGCAGATCCTCGGCCGCGATGGCGTGGACATCCTCATTGAGGACGGCGTGATCGCCGCGATCGACTCGGGTTTGTCCGCTCGTGACGGCCAAGGTCCTAGATGCCGACGGCCTGATTGCCCTGCCAGGTCTTGTCGATCTGCACACGCACCTGCGCGAGCCCGGCCGCGAGGATGCCGAGACGGTCGAGTCGGGCACCCGATCTGCGGCTCGGGGTGGCTTCACCGCGGTGCATGCCATGGCAAATACCGATCCCACCGCTGACACAGCAGGAGTCGTCGAGCAGGTATGGCGGCTCGGCCGCGAGCTAGGTCACTGCGACGTAGCGCCGGTCGGTGCGGTCACGGTAGGCCTGCAGGGCACTCACCTTGCGGATCTCGGCACGATGGCGGACTCGGCGGCCCGGGTGCGCGTCTTTTCCGACGACGGCCGGTGCGTGCACGACCCGCTGATCATGCGCCGCGCGCTTGGAGTACGTCCGTGCATTCGACGGGGTGATCGCTCAGCATGCACAGGATCCAGCGCTCACGGTGGGCGCACAAATGAACGAAGGCTCGACATCGGCCCGTCTGGGGCTGCGCGGGCTGGCCCGCCGTCGCCGAGGAGTCGATCATCGCGCGCGATGTCGCACTCGCTGAGCAGACCGGTGGGCGCCTGCACGTGTGCCATGTCTCGACGGCCGGATCGGTCGAGGTGGTGCGCTGGGCCAAGGCACGGGGGATCGACGTGAGCGCTGAGGTCACTCCACACCACCTGCTGCTCACCGACTCGTTGGCCGCGACCTACGACCCGATCTTCAAGGTCAATCCACCCCTGCGCACGCAGGAGGACGTCATGGCCCTGCGCGGGGCACTTGCGGACGGAACGATCGACGTGGTGGCGACCGACCACGCTCCGCATCCGACCGAGGATAAGGACTGCGAGTGGGACGCCGGAGCGTTTGGGATGCTCGGCCTTGAAACCGCCGTCGGCGTCGTGGCCGAAGCGATGGTCGCGACCGGTCTGATGGACTGGGCGGGAGTGGCCCAACGCATGTCGATCACCCCTGCCCGCATCGGTCGGCTGGCCGACCACGGACAGACGATCGCCGTCGGCGCTCCCGCAAACTTCACCCTGATCGATCCGGCGGCCGACTACGTCGTTGATCCGTCGGACAGCGCGTCAAGGTCCCGCAACACCCCGTTCGCAGGGCGCACGCTGCCGGCTCGTTGCATCGCCACCTTCTTGCGTGGCCGACCGACTGTGCTTGAGGGTGCAGTGACGCAAGACGACCAACGGAGGAGTGCATGAGTCGGGCCGAGGCGATCCTCGTCCTCGAGGACGGGCGGACCTTCCGTGGCGAGGCATTCGGCGCCCGCGGCGAGACGTTCGGTGAGGCCGTCTTCTCGACCGGATGACCGGCTACCAGGAGACGCTCACCGACCCGTCCTACCACCGGCAGGTGGTGGTGCATGACCGCGCCGCACATCGGCAACACCGGCATGAATGACGAGGACGACGAGTCGCGACGCATCTGGGTGGCGGGCTATGTCGTGCGCGACCCTGCTCCTCGCCCGTCCAACTGGCGCTCGCGGCGATCGCTCGACGACGTCCTGCAGACCCAAGGCGTTGTCGGAATCAGCGGCATCGACACCCGCGCACTGACCAGAGCACCTGCGTGAGCGCGGCGCGATGCGCTGCGTCGTCTCGTCGGCCGATCTCGACGAACAGTCGTTGTTGCGCAAGGTGATCGCAGTCGCCGCAGATGCGCGGCGCCGACCTGTCCGCCGAGGTGACAACGCCGTCGGCGTACACCGTCGCGGCGATCGGCGAGCAGCGCTTCAGCGTTGCCGCACTCGACTACGGCATCAAGGCGATGACCCCGCATCGAATGGCCGAGCGGGGCATCACGACGCACGTGCTGCCCTCGTCCTCGTCCTCGTCCGAGCTGCGGGCTACCGAGCGCCGACGGCGTCTTCCTGGCCAACGGCCCAGGCGATCCGGCGACGGCCGACGCACGCGGTCGAACCGTGCGCGAGCTGATTCGGCCGACGTCCCGGTGTTCGGCATCTGCTTCGGCAACCAGATCCTCGGACGGGCGTTCGGCTTCGGCACCTACAAGCTGGGTACGGGCATCGGGGAATCAACCAGCCGGTGCAGGATCGTCGAACCGGCAAGGTCGAGATCACCGCCCACAACCATGGCTTCGCGGTCGACGCTCCTCTCGACGCGGCCAGCGACCGAGTTCGGTGCTGTCGAGGTCAGTCACGTCTGCCTCAACGACGACGTCGTGGAGGGCCTGAATGCCCACGATGTGCAGGCTTCAGCGTGCAGTACCACCCCGAAGCCGCCGCCGGTCCGCACGATGCCGCATATCTGTTTGATCGGTTCGTCGAGCTGTTGGAAGCTGCAGCCACGCCGGCGCGCTGATGCCCAAGCGCACGGATATCCAGCACTTCATGGTCATCGGTTCCGGTCCGATCGTCATCGGCCAGGCCTGCGAGTTCGACTACTCGGGCACGCAGGCCTGCCGGGTCTTGCGCGAGGAAGGGCTTCCGGGTCAGCCTGGTCAACTCCAACCCCGCGACGATCATGACCGACCCCGAGTTCGCTGACGCCACCTACGTCGAGCCCCTCACGCCCGAGTTCGTCGAGAAGGTCATCGCCCTCGAACGTCCCGACGCGCTGCTGCCCACGCTGGGCGGACAGACCGCGCTGAACCTGGCCGTGGCGTTGCACGAGAGCGGTGTGCTCGAGAAGTACGGCGTCGAGTTGATCGGTGCCGACATCGAAGCGATCAGGCGCGGCGAGGATCGCCAACGTTTCAAGGAGATCGTCCGCTCGGTCGGTGCGGAGTGCGCGGACTCGCTCGTGTGCCGAACGTTGGAGGAAGCCGGTCGCCTTCGCCGAGACCGTCGACAACAAGGTCGTCGTCCGGCCGTCGTTCACGATGGGCGGGCTCGGCTCCGGTCTGGCCAACGACGCCGACGAACTGCGGACGATCGTCAGCCGGGGCTTGCGGCGAGCCCGGCTGCACGAGGTTCTGGTCGAGCAGAGTCGTGCTCGGCTGGAAGGAGTATCGAGCTGGAGTTGATGCGCGACCACAGCACGACAACGTCGTGGTCGTCTGCTCGATCGAGAACATCGACCCGATGGGCGTGCATACCGGCGACTCGATCACCGTCGCCCCCGCGATGACGTTGACCGACCGCGAATACCAGCACATGCGCGATGTCGGCATCGACGTACTGCGCGAGGTCGGAGTCGATACCGGCGGCTGCAACATCCAGTTCGCGATCAATCCCGCGAACGGGCGGATGATCGTGATCGAGATGAACCCCCGGGTGTCTCGCTCGTCGGCGCTGGCCTCCAAGGCGACCGGTTTCCCGATCGCCAAGATCGCGGCGAAGCTTGCCGTCGGCTACACCCTGGACGAGATCAGCAACGACATCACGAAGAAGACGCCGGCCTGTTTCGAGCCGTCGCTCGACTACGTGGTCGTCAAGGTTCCGCGATTCGCGTTCGAGAAGTTCCCGGGGCCGACCCGGTGCTGACCACGCACATGAAAGTCGTCGGTGAGGCGATGGCGATCGGTCGCAACTTCACCGAAGCGTTCGGCAAGGCGTTTCGATCGATGGAGACCAAGCAGGCCGGCTTCTGGACGACACCCGACCCCGTGCTCGGGCCCGAGGCGTTGATGTCGGCCGTCGCGACGCCGACCGACGGACGGTTGTATCGCGTCGAACAGGCCCTACGCGCCGGTGTGAGCGTCGCCGACGTCGCTGAGGCGAGTGGCATCGACCCTTGGTTCCTCGACCAGATCGCAGTTGCTCGTCGAGCTGCGCGCCGAGTTGGTCTCGCGCGCCGGCTTTCGACGCCGGGGCTGCTCCGTCGGGCCAAGCGGCACGGCTTCTCTGACCGGCAACTCGCGGCACTACGTCCCGAGCTGGCCGGCGAGGACGGGGTGCGGTTGCTCCGCCTGCGCTCGGGCATCCGACCGGTCTACAAGACTGTCGACACCTGCGCGGCCGAGTTCGCGGCGACCACGCCGTACTACTACTCCTCCTACGACGAGGAGACCGAGGTGCTAGCCGCAGACCCGACCGGCAGAAGGTGATCATCCTCGGCAGCGGGCCGAACCGGATCGGTCAGGGCATCGAGTTCGACTACTCGTGCGTGCACGCGGTCATGGCGCTTGCGCGATGCGGGCTATGAGACCGTCATGATCAACTGCAATCCCGAGACGGTGTCGACCGACTACGACACCGCCGATCGGCTCTACTTCGAGCCACTCACCTTCGAGGACGTGCTCGAGGTCGTCCACGCCGAGCAGGCGTCGGGCCCGTCGCCGGCGTCATCTGCAGCTCGGCGGCCAGACACCGCTCGGCCTCGCGCAGCGCTTGAAGGACGCCGGCGTCACCGTGCTCGGTACCCAGCCCGAGGCGATCGACCTCGCCGAGCATCGCGGCGCTTTCGGCCGAGGTGCTGCACGCGGCCGGACTGCCCTCGCCCAAGCACGGCATTGCCGTCTCCTTCGACGACGCGAAAGCGGTGGCGGACGGCATCGGTTATCCGGTGCTGGTGCGCCCGTCCTACGTCCTGGGTGGACGCGGCATGGAGATCGTCTACGACGACGACGACCTGTCGGATCTACATCGGCCGCGCGACCGAGATCACGCCCGATCATCCGGTACTCGTCGACCGATTCCTCGATGACGCGATCGAGATCGACGTCGACGCGTTGTACGACGGCATCGAGCTGTACCTCGGCGGCGTGATGGAACACATCGAAGAGGCCGGGCATCCATTCGGGCGACTCGGCCTGCGCGCTGCCGCCGATCACGCTTGGGCGAGTGGGACATCGACACATTCGCCGTTCGACCTTGAAGCGCTGGCGCGGGCGTGGGCGTGCTCGGCCTGCTCAACGTCCAGTACGCGCTCGCCGGCGACGTCCTCTACGTGCTCGAGGCGAATCCTCGCGCCGCCGCACCGTGCCGTTCGTGTCCAAGGCCACCGCGGTGCCGCTCGCCGAGGCGGCGGCGCTGGTGATGCTGGGTACGACCATCGCGGAACTCGCGCGCCAACGGCGTGCTTGCCGCGCGTGGGCGATGGCGGCACGCTTGCCGGCCGATGCACCGATCGCTGTCAAGGAAGCCGTGCTGCCGTTCGGTCGGTTCCTGGCGAGTCGACACGGTGCTTGGCCCGGAGATGCGCTCGACCGGCGAAGTCATGGGCATCGACGCGATGTTCGGCACCGCCTTTGCCAAGTCGCAGGCGGGCGTGTACGGCTCGTTCCCGACCAAGGGCACGCGCATTCGTGTCCTTCGCCAACCGCGACAAGCGGGCGATGGTCTTCCCGGTCAAGCGGCTCGCCGACCTCGGCTGGGAGATCGTCGCGACGTCCGGAACCGCGGATGTGCTGCGGCGCAACGGAGTGCCGCCGACGTCACGCGCAAGCACTTCAATCCCGACGACGGCACTCCAGACGCAGTACAGCGAATCCTGGCCGGCCAGATCGAGTTGATCGTGAACACGCCGTAGGGCGTCGGAGCGCGCCTGGACGGCTACGAGATCCGCACCGCCGCCGTCACTGCCGGTGTGCCGTCGATCACAACCATCCAGGGGTCGGCAGCTGCGGTCCAGGCGATCGAGGCTCTCCAGGCCGGCGACATCGGCGTACGGTCCCTGCAGGAGTACGCGGCATCGCTGGATGAAGCGCGGGCAGGCGAAGGCAACGGGGAGAGCTGATGGCGGTCCAGGTCAGGGGCGAGGTTCTCGACGTCCGACGATCCGGCGCGTACAACGTCATGACCATCGTGGCGCCCGGCATCGCCGAACACACCCGCCCTGGGCACTTCGTTGCGCTGGCGGTCGGCGGTGACAACACCGGCATGATGCTGCGCCGCGCGTTCTCCATCTACCGAGTGCAGGAACGCGGCATCTATGGCGGCACCGTCGACATCGTCTTGGCCGTCAAGGGCAAGGGCACCGCGTGGCTTGCCCAGCAGGGCCGGCACGCGCAGATCGATGTCGTTGGTCCACTTGGCCGCCCGTTCGCCTTACCGCGCGAGCCAGTCGGCTGCGTTCTCGTCGGCGGCGGGTATGGATCCGCGCCGCTGTTCGCTTTGGGTGACGCTTTGCGCGGACGGGACTGCAGGGTGGACTTCGTTCTCGGCGCATCCAGCGAGGACCGGATCTTCGGCGCACTCGAAGGGAAGCGAATGTCGGCCTCGATCTCGGTGACGACCGAGGACGGCTCCGTCGGCCATCAAGGCCGCGTGACCGATGTGCTCGATGCGGCGGTCGAACGCGCCGGTGCCGCAGTCATCTACGCATGTGGACCGATGGCGATGCTCCATGCCGTTGCCGAGTACGCGCGCGCGAACGGTCTGCACAGCCAGTGCGCGGTCGAGGAGTCGATGGCGTGCGGCGTCGGCGTTTGCATGACATGCGTGCTGCCCGTGATCGGGGAGGACGGCGAGACTCGAATGTCTCGTGCGTGCGTTGATGGGCCGGTCTTCAACGGAGATGCGGTGCGATGGGCCGACGTAGGCACCATCCCGCAGGAGGCAGTCGGCGCACCAGCGATGGCCGAGGCGGTGAACGCATGACACGCATGACGTTGACGACCAAGCCGGAACCGCGCAGACCTGAGCTCGATGTCGATATGCGCACCACGTTGGCCGGAGTCGGATTCACCAACCCGATCATGACCGCCTCGGGTTGCGCCGCATCGGGTCGTGAGCTGCACCAGTTCTTCGACGTCGCGCGGCTCGGAGCGGTCGTTACGAAGTCGGTGATGCTGGCCCCGAGATCCGGTCGGGCGACGCCGCGCATGGCCGAGACGCCGAGTGGCATGCTCAACTCGATCGGGCTGCAGGGCCCGGTATCGACGCATTCATCGACCGTGACCTGGCCTGGCTGCGCGATCACGACGCGCGCACCATCGTGTCGATCGCTGGGTCGAGCATCGATGAGTACGCCCGCCTCACGTCCAAGCTCCGCAACACCACCGGTGTGAGTGCGATCGAGGTCAACATCTCCTGCCCGAACGTCGAGGACCGCGGACAGGTATTCGCGTGCGAGCCGAGGATGGCGTCCGCGGTTATCGCGGCAGTGAAACGTGCGGCCTCGCCTGCCACACCCGTCTTCGCCAAGCTCTCGCCGGACGTCACCGACATCGTGTCGATCGCCCAAGCCTGCGTCGACGCGGGCGCCGACGGGTTGTCGATGATCAACACGTTGCTCGGCATGGTCATTGACACAGACACCCTGCGACCTGCCCTGGCGGGAGTGACTGGGGGGTTGTCCGGTCCAGGGATCAGGCCCGTCGCCGTGCGCTGCATCTGGCAGGTGCATCAGGCGATGCCGGAGGTGCCGATCATCGGCATGGGCGGCGTGCGCACTGGTCTCGACGCACTCGAACTGATTCTGGCGGGTGCGAGTGCGGTGTCCGTCGGGACGGTCATCTTCCATGACCCCTCGGCGCCGATGCGCATACTCGACGAGCTAAAGCTGGCGCTTTCAGACCGGGGTTTTCACCGACTAAGCGACGCGGTGGGGTACGCGCACCGAGCGCCCGAGCCAGCCCTCCCGGAAAACGTCAGTGCCGAGCTGAGACGATGCGGGTCTAGACGGCGACACCGCCACGGGTCAGGGGCTCGAGCAGGGTGTGCATCCGGTGGAGGAGCCAGACGACTACCGGTTGGAGGGCGCGGTCACTACCGAGCTCGACGCCGACTCTTTGCGCGCCGGCGCCGAGGGCTGAGCTGGGGGAGATGACGCAGCAATGACGGTGGTCGACGAGAAGGTCCCAATGACTGACCTGGCTCCAATCGCAGTCGCCCTCGATGCACCGGATCTTGAGACCGCGTGCCGATGGGCCACAGCAGTCAGCCCTTATGTGAGCACCCTCAAGGTTGGCCTTGAGGTGTATCTGCGCGATGGCCGAGCAGGCGTTGAGGCGATTCGCGACGCTGCACCGGGCCGTGACCTGTTTCTCGACCTCAAGTTGCACGACATCCCCGCGACCGTCGCCGGCGCCGCCCGAAGTGTGGCGTCACTCGCTCCGACGTACTTGACCGTCCATGCCTCAGGCGGGGCTGCCGTGATCGCTGCTGCTGCCGACGCGTTACCTGACACCTTGATCGCTGGAGTGACCGTCCTCACCTCGTTGACCGAGGCGGATCTTGCCGTCTTCGGTGATCTGCGTGCGGCCGATCTTGCGCTGCGGTTGGCCGAGGTCGCGGTGAATGCGGGCGCGCGAGCGCTGGTTTGCTCGCCGCACGAGGTTCGGCGGATTCGCCAAGTAGCTGGCGACGACATCGTTCTCATTACGCCGGGCGTGCGGCCTGCTGGGGCTAATCAGAACGATCAATCACGCGTCGCGACTCCTGAAGCAGCAGTGGCAGACGGTGCCGATCTGCTTGTGATTGGTCGACCAATCACCGCTGCCGACGACATTGCATCGACAGCGCGCGACATTGCTGCATCGATTTCCGTTGTGGGCTAACGCAATCGTTCGCTAGGTTCACCTCCACACACTCGAACGCAAGAGGTGACTCGCGTGGCTGTTCCGCCGCTGACGCCTGAACAGCGCGCCAACGCCCTCGTCAAGGCTGCCGCCGTGCGCGCAGCACGGGCAGAAGTGCGTGCGCAACTGAAGAAGAGCCAGACGTCACTTGTTGCGGTTCTCAAGGAGGGCCGCACCGACGACATCGTTGGCCGAATGCGCGTGGTCTCGTTGCTTGAGGCGATGCCTGGAGTTGGCAAGGCGCGTAGCCGCGAGATCATGCAACGAGTCGGAATCGCTGATAGTCGTCGGGTACGGGGACTCGGTCAGCATCAGGTTGCGGCCCTAGAGCGCGAGTTCGGAGGGTCGGCCTGAGCCAGGCCCATCGACTCCTGGTCCTGTCCGGACCATCGGGAGTCGGCAAGAGCACGGTCGTCGATTCGCTGCGCGAGCGGTACCCATCGGTGTGGCGCTCGGTGTCGGTGACCACTAGGGCTCCGCGACCAGACGAGGTCGCAGGCGACCACTACCGCTTCGTCGATGATCGGACCTTCGATGGATTGATCGCCGACGGCGAGCTGTTGGAATGGGCCGAGTACGCAGGGCACCGTTATGGAACTCCCCGAGACGCAGTGGACGCGCACCTGGCCACAGGGAATCCGGTCCTGCTCGAGATCGAGATCCAGGGGGCTCGCCAGGTTCGAGCGGCCCGGCCGGACGCGTTCCTCGTACTTCTCGCGCCCCCGAGCAAGGATGTTTTGGTTGAACGACTCGTCGGGCGCGGGACTGAGGACGAGGACGAGCGGGCGCGAAGGCTGGCCCAGGCGGAGGTGGAGTTGGCCGCCGAAGGGGAGTTCGACCTCGTGGTGGTGAATCGCGACGTCGGGTTCGTGGCGGACCGACTGGTAGCCTTATTAGGTCTCGAAGCGGACTGAACCCAGCATTTGTTCGAGGATTTCGAGTCCGGCCCGAGTCATCTGACCCTCAACCGAAGGCGTGCGCGTGTCCGTCACCGTGACCCCCGAAGGCATCACCAACCCCCCGATTGACGCTTTGCTCGACCGGGTGGACTCCAAGTACAGCTTGGTGATCTTTGCGGCCAAGCGCGCCCGCCAGATCCAGGCGTACTACTCCCAGCTCAATGAGGGACTGCTCGAGTACATCGGCCCGCTGGTCGAGACGCACGTACACGAGAAGCCACTGTCGATCGCGCTGCGCGAGATCGACGGTGGTCTGCTGTCGATCGAGCCGCTCGCCGAGAATCCAGAGGACTGACCCGGCGCACGCAGCGCCCGTCGGCCAACGCCTTCATGGCACCGCCCGCGCAGCAATCCGCCTCCGCCCAGAGGCGCGTCGTCTTTGGTGTTTCCGGCGGCATCGCCGCTTATAAGGCCTGCGAGGTTCTTCGCGGCCTGGCTGAGCGCGGTCACGACGTCACGGTCGTGCCGACCGAGTCGGCATTGAAGTTCGTCGGTGAGACGACCTGGGCGGCCTTGTCCGGTCGCCCAGTAGCCACGGACCTCTTTGCGAATGCGCACGAGGTGCCGCACGTGCGCCTCGGCCGTGAAGCCGACCTGGTCGTAGTGGTTCCCGCCACCGCCAATCTGCTGGCCAAGGCAGTGCGCGGGATGTCTGACGATCTGCTTACTGCCACTCTGCTGACTGCGCGTTGCCCAGTTGTATTTGCACCCGCGATGCACACCGAGATGTGGGAGCACCCGGCTACGCGCTCGAACGTCCAAACTCTGCGCGAACGAGGTGCCGTGGTCCTTGAGCCAGCTGTGGGGCGGCTCACCGGCAGTGACTCGGGCGTTGGGCGGTTGCCGGAGCCAGCGTCGATCCTCGATGTTCTTGATGTGGTGCTTGCCCGCGATCAGCCCATGACGGTTGACATGCGCGGGCGCCGCGTGGTTGTAACCGCCGGCGGTACTCGCGAAGCAATCGATCCAGTCCGTTTCATCGGAAACCGCTCATCGGGTCGCCAGGGCTACGCACTTGCGTCCACTGCCGTTGCCAGGGGCGCCGAAGTCGTGCTCATCTCGGCCAACGTCTCCCTCCCGGCCCCGGCGGGCGTGCGGCTCATCTCGCTGACCAGTGCGGCGCAGATGCGCGACGCGGTGCTCGCGGAATCGCCGGGGGCTGACGCGCTTGTGATGGCCGCGGCCGTTGCCGACTGGCGCCCGGCTTCTCTGGCAGACCAGAAAATGAAGAAGAACGACGACCGTGCGCCCGCGTCCATCGAACTCGTTGAGACCGTCGATGTGCTCGCAGAGGCAGTATCCGTGCGGGCCGCCGGAGACAAGGGTGCGCGAGTGATCGTTGGCTTTGCCGCTGAAACGGGCGATGAGACCGGCAGCGTGCTCGATCATGGCCGCGCCAAGCTGGCTCGCAAGGGTGCTGACCTCTTGGTGGTCAACGACGTCGGACCCGGGGGTGCCTTCGAGTCCGTCACGAACGCCGCTGTGATCCTTGGGTCCGACGGCTCAGAGACCGTGGTTGAGCGGGCGCCGAAGCCCGTGATCGCCGATCGTGTGTGGGACCTGGTCGTGGCGCGCTGGGACGGGTGAGTCCGCCCCGCTGACTACACTCACGGCAACCGTTTGAGCCTCACCCCGGGAGTTCTTGTGGCGCGTCGCCTCTTCACGTCGGAATCTGTGACCGAAGGTCATCCGGACAAGATGGCTGACCAGATCAGCGACGCCATCCTCGATGCGCTGCTCGCGCTTGACCCCAACTCGCGCGTGGCGGTCGAGACCCTGATCACGACTGGTCAGGTGCATGTGGCAGGTGAAGTCACGACGAAGGAGTACGCGGACATCCCGGGCATCGTTCGCGGTGTCATCGAGAAGATTGGTTACGACTCGTCGAAGAAGGGCTTCGACGCCCTGTCGTGCGGTGTATCGGTGTCGATCGGCGCGCAGTCGCCAGACATCGCCCAGGGGGTGGACGATGCCTTCGAAGAGCGCGCTGGTCACAGTGCCGACCCATTGGACAAGCAGGGCGCCGGCGACCAAGGTCTGATGTTCGGCTACGCGTGCGACGACACGCCTGAGCTGATGCCGCTGCCGATCGCGCTGGCGCACCGACTGGCTCGTCGTCTCGCTGACGTGCGGCACAAGGGCGAGATCGCCTATCTGCGGCCCGACGGAAAGACGCAGGTGACTATTGAGTACGACGGCGACAAGGCGGTCCGGCTCGACACGGTGGTCGTGTCCACCCAGCACGCCCCGGACATCGACCTCGAGACGCTTCTGGCGCCTGACATCCGCGAGGCGGTCGTCGAGCCTGAGATCGCGGACCTGGGGCTGAGCACCGAGGGGTACTCGCTGTTCGTCAACCCGACTGGTCGATTTGAAGTCGGCGGTCCGATGGGCGACGCCGGGCTGACCGGCCGCAAGATCATCGTGGACACCTACGGCGGGATGGCTCGACACGGTGGCGGAGCGTTCTCCGGGAAGGATCCGTCGAAGGTCGACCGTTCAGCTGCGTATGCGATGCGCTGGGTCGCAAAGAACGTTGTAGCTGCGGGCCTGGCACGACGCTGCGAAGTTCAGGTGGCGTACGCCATCGGCAAGGCGCAGCCAGTCGGCCTGTTCGTCGAGACCTTCGGGACCGGAGTGGTCGACAACGACGCGATCCAGGACGCGATCACCCAGGTCTTCGACCTTCGTCCGGCGGCCATCATCCGCGACCTCGATCTGCTGCGTCCGATCTACTTGGAGACCGCGACCTACGGTCACTTCGGCCGCGAGGGCTTCACCTGGGAGAGCACGTCACGGGCCGACGCGCTGCGCGTCGCGGCGGGCGTCTAGTCGCCGGACCTGCTGCCAGTCGCATGGGCGGAGCGGGTCGGGCGATGGACTTGGCTCTCGACGATCCCGTTGCCGTCCTTGCCCTCGATCTGCAACCGGCACATCTGGATCGACTTTTCGACTACGCGGTACCGCTGGAAGCCCAAGACACGGCGCGCCCTGGTGTGCGGGTTCGTGTCCGCTTTCACGGCCGACTCGTTGACGGCTACGTACTCGAGCGTCGCGCCACCTCCGAGCACGGTCCTGTGGACAAGCTGCAGCCGCTCGTCCGCGTGTCATCGACCGAAGTTGTGTTGACTCCCGAGATTGCGCGGCTGGCGCGAGCGGTGGCCGATCGTTGGGCCGGGACGATGTCTGACGTTCTTCGCCTCGCCGTGCCGCCGCGTCATGCCAGCGTCGAAAAGCAGCGCGCGTCAATGCGCGACGAGGGCAAGGAAAGCCAGCGGGGCAACGAGACCACCAACGAGCTTCCGCCGAGTCCAACCAGACCAAGACCGCAAGGTCGGGTATTCGAACAGACATCGGCGGCGAGGTGCCTCAGCCCGATCGCGCCGCGTGGGAGGACGTGGCGAATGGTGCGTCCTTTCTTAATGCGTTGCGGGCGGGCCGCGCGCCTCGGGCTGTATGGACCGCGGCTCCGGGCATCGATCCGTTCGTCTCGCTAGTCGCGGCGTGCGGTCAGTCGTTCGAGCGTGGCGCAGGGACCCTCGTGGTCGTGCCCGATGTCAGGGACATCCGTCGACTCGAGCCGCTCATGGCGGATCGGGTGGGCGCAGAGGCTGTAGCGGTCCTCCTTGGCGAACTTCCGCCTGCAACGCGCTACCGACGGTTTCTGGAAGTGGTCAGTGGCCAACGCCGGGTGGTTATCGGAACTCGCGCGGCCATGTTCGCGCCAGTGGCGAACCCTGGGCTGTTCGTGGTGTGGGACGACATCGATGACTCACACAACGAGCGCCGCGCGCCGTACCCGAATACCCGTGACGTGCTGGCCATGCGCGCTGCGGAGACCGGCGCCGGGCTTCTGGTCGCCGGGGTCGCGCGCAGTGTCGAGAGTGAGCGACTGATCCAGTCGGGCTGGGCACGCGGCCTTGGTTCCCCGCGGGCCGTCGTGCGCACGCACGCACCACGAGTGGTGGTGGCGGGAAGCTCCGATGATGAGATGGAGTCCGATCCTGCCGCACGCTCGGCTCGATTGCCCACGGTGGCCTGGCAAGCCCTGCGCGATGGACTTGGCGCTGGGCCTGTCCTCGTGCAGGTGCCCCGCCGCGGCTACGTCCCCTCATTGGCGTGTCAGGACTGTCGACGGCCGGCGCGGTGCCAGTACTGCTCGGGTCCGGTGATGTTGCGTTCGGCGCACGCGATCGCTTCGTGTGGCTGGTGCGCGCGTCCGCTGGCGGCCTGGACCTGCCCGTCCTGCGGCTCTCATCGGTGGCGCGCGACATCAGTCGGTTCACGTCGCACCGCGGACGAGCTCGGGCGGGCGTTTCCCGGGGTTGCGGTCCGCTTGTCCGGTCGCGATTCCGGACCTGATGGGGTTCTGGATGAGGTGGCCGATGAGCCTGCCCTGATCATCAGCACCCCAGGAGCAGAGCCCAGAACCCCAGCGGGCTATGCCGCGGCCCTCTTGCTTGACGCGGCGTTGCCGTTGTGGGTGCCGGACCTGCGGGCGGCTGAATGGGCCCTGCACCGGTGGCTATCGGCGGCCTCGCTGGTGCGTGCGCGATCGCACGGCGGTCGGGTGGTCATCGTGGGCGAGGCCGAGCACCCCGCGATTGCAGCATTGGTGCGATGGGACCCGGTCGGTTTCGCCACCCGCGAGTGGGAGGAGCGCGCGCACCTTCGGTTACCTCCGAGTGTTCGGATGGCCTCGCTCGTCGGCCCGGCCGCGGCGGTCACGTCGTTCATCGATGAGCTAGGGATCGCACCGCAGGACGTCATGGGTCCGTTGCCCGTGGACGACGAGCGGGTGCGCACGTTCGTCCGCGGCGATGACGCGGCGATTCTCGCTTTGCGCATCGGTGAGGTGCTGCGCGCGCGCTCGGCGCGCGGCGAACGTGACGTGACCGCCCGACTTGATCCGGTGCGAGTCGGCTAGCCCGGCGGCTCCGGTGTCGGCTGCGCAGGTGGCTGCTCAGTCCGAGAGTTGCTCGTCCTGCGTTTCGGCCTGTTCGGCCAGTTCCTCACGCTTCTCACGGGACCGTTGAACGAAGTGCCACCCCACCATCGCTGCAATCACAACGAGCACCAGTCCGATGCCGCCGTACGTCAGCAGATGCTCGACCGCACTGAGCGACTGCGCGAAGAAATAGCCGACGAGCACGCACCCGGCGCCCCACAAAAGACCGCCAAGGGCATTCCATGGAAAGAACGTGCGATAAGGCATGCGGCTCATGCCGGCCAGTCCGGGAACGAGCGCGCGCATCACCGCGACTGCGCGACCAAGCAAGACTGCTTTGCCGCCGTGCTTGTGCAAGAACGCCTCGGCCTTGGCCCAACGATGCGGACCCACCCGACGCCCGGCCCACGACACCTTCAAGGGCGGGCCGACCTTGTGCCCCACTGCGTAACCAACGGAGTCGCCAGCAATCGCGCACACAACCGCGACCACGATCATCACCGGGAGGTTCAATACCCCGTGCGCAGCCAGGAAGCCCCCGACCAGCAGCGCAGTTTCGCCGGGCAGCACCATGCCCAGCAGGAATGCAGCCTCGCCAAAGGCGAGCCCGCCCAGCAACAAGTAGCACCAGGGGCCGATTGCCGTTCCGTGCTGTTGCAGCCACTCAGTCATCTGCGCCGGTCCATGGGGTCCATCCTCACGGGTAACTGCTCATGTCGTGCACGGCCGTAGACTTCGACCCGTGTCGATTCAACCGATCCGCCTGTTTGGCGACCCCGTGCTGCGGACCCCCGCGACACCCGTGGTCGACTTCGACAAGGAATTGCGGACTCTGGTCGGCGACTTGACCGAGACGATGATCGAGGCTGGCGGGGTCGGTCTGGCCGCACCCCAGATCGGCGTCGGCCTGCGCGTGTTTGTCTACGACATCGACGATGAGGTAGGTCATCTCATCAACCCCGAGATCGTCTCCACGGATGGCGAGCAGGACGACGACGAGGGCTGCCTGTCCTTCCCGGGGCTGTATTTCCCGACGAAACGAGCCTTCAGTGTGGTCGCGCGCGGGATGAACATGCACGGCGATCCCGTATCCATCGAAGGATCCGAGTTGCTTGCCCGTTGCGTCTTGCATGAGACCGACCATCTCGACGGAGTGCTGTTCATCGATCGGCTCGACCGAGAGACTCGAAAGCTGGCGATGAAGGCGATTCGCGAGGCGGAGTGGGCAGATGGTCAGGCGCCGCTCGTGAAGGTCAGTCCGCACGCGACCAACGGGCGTGCGCTCTAGTGCGACTCGCCTTTGCGGGTACGCCGGACGTGGCGGTGCCCTCGCTTGATGCATTGATTGCAAGTCGACACGACGTCGTCGCAGTGATCACGCGACCCGACGCCCCGAGTGGGCGAGGGCGCAAGGTGGAGTCGTCTCCTGTGGCCGTTCGCGCCCGCGAAGCCGGCATTGAGGTGCTGACGCCGCAGCGACCGCGCGAGGAGGACTTTCTCGCCCGGCTCAGTGCCCTCGGGGTCGACGTGTGCCCGGTGGTTGCCTATGGCGCGCTCGTGCCGCGCGTGGCTCTCGACGTGCCGCGGATCGGGTGGGTAAATCTGCACTTCTCGCTGCTGCCCGCCTGGCGCGGGGCCGCTCCGGTGCAGCACGCGGTCATCGCCGGCGATGAGGTCACCGGCGCTTGCACGTTTTTGCTCGAAGAGGGTCTGGACACCGGGCCTGTCTACGGCGTGGTCACCGAAACCATCGGTCCCCGCGACACATCGGGTGATCTGCTCGGTCGGCTGTCTCGGTCGGGCGCGGATCTGCTCGTGCGGACGATCGATGGCATCGCGGACGGCTCGCTGGTTGCGCAGCCACAGCCCGCGGATGGGATCAGCCTGGCGCCCAAGATCAGTGTTGAGGACGCCCGGATCAACTGGAAGTCGCCAGCACTCGCGATCGACCGCCTCGTACGGGGCTGCAATCCAGCACCGGGTGCTTGGACGACCTTGGGCGGCGAGCGGGTGAAGGTTGGCTTGGCTTCGGCCGTCGAGCCGGCAGCGGACGCGCCCGCGCTCGCACCTGGGCAGGTTCAGGTCGAGCGCGGGAGCGCGCTAGTCGGGACCGGGTCTGCATCGTTGCTCTCACTTGAGCAAGTGCAACCGCCCGGTAAGCGCATGATGTCGGCGCGCGATTGGCTCAACGGCGCGCGCATCGAGTCAGGTGAGTTCTTCGAGTAGGCCACGCGGTCCGCAGTCGCGCCGACCGGTCAACGATCCGGCCCGACGCGCAGCATTCGACACGTTGCGTCGGGTGGATGAGACCGACGCCTACGCGAACCTCGTGCTGCCTGGTCTGCTGCGTGAGCGGCGCATCGTTGGTCGCGACGCCGCCTTTGCGACTGAATTGACGTACGGCACGTTGCGCATGCGAGGCCTGCTCGATGCGGTGCTCGGCCGATGCGCGAATCGTCCAGTCAACGAGATCGACGCCAACGTTTTCGACGTCTTGCGCCTTGGTGCGTACCAGTTGCTGGAGATGCGAGTGCCGTCACACGCGGCTGTCTCAACGACCGTCGACTTGGCGCGCTCGACGGTGGGACAGGGACGGTCAAGTTTCGTCAACGCGGTGCTGAGACGAGTCACCGAGCATGACCGCGCCCACTGGGTGGCTGAAGTCACTGCAGACATGAACGAGTCCGATGCCATGGCGGTCGAGCACTCCCACCCTCGTTGGGTGGTTGACGCGTTTCGCGATGCCCTCGGCGGTTCGCTCGACGACACGGCATTGCTCCTTGAAGCGGACAACGCACCAGCACCCGTGACTCTCACAGCACGGTGGTGCGACGCGGATGAGTTGCTCGCGGCGGGCGCGACACCCAGTCGTTGGCTCTCTAGATCGGTTCGGATCACTGGCGACCCCGGCCAGCTGGCGGCGGTGCGCGACCAACGAGCCGGCGTTCAGGACGAGGGCAGTGCGTTGGTCGCGACTGCGTTGTCTCGCGTGCCGATCGAGGGTCCCGACGTGCGGTGGCTCGATCTGTGCGCCGGTCCGGGCGGCAAGAGCGCGTTGCTAGCGGCCGAAGGGGACCGGCGTCAGTCGCCAGCAACTGTGACCGCGGTGGAGGTGCAGCCGCACCGAGCCGATCTCGTTCGCAATGCTTTGAGTCCGAGCAGCGGTGCCCACGAGGTGGTTTGTGCGGATGGGCGCGATGACCGCTTCGCCAACGCCGGGTTTGACCGAGTGCTCGTTGATGCACCTTGTACCGGGTTGGGTGCGCTGCGTCGTCGTCCCGAGGCGCGGTGGCGGCGTCAGCCCAGCGACCTCGGGGGCCTGGGCACATTGCAACGCGAGCTGCTCACTGCTGGCATCAGGGCGACGCGGGCCGGGGGAGTTGTTGGCTATGTCACCTGCTCGCCGCACCTGTCCGAGACCCGAGCCGTCATCGCAGACGTGATGAAGCGCCAGTCGCACGTCACGGTTCTCGACGCCCGCGAATACCTGCCCGAGCTCACTGATCTGGGTGAGGGTCCGTTTGTGCAACTGTGGCCGCACCGGCACGACACGGATGCGATGTTCCTGGCCATGCTGCGCGTTGACGCGGCTTGATCGCCCTGGAGTCGCCCGAGCACACCGATGGCGTCGGTAGTCTCGCCCGCATGGACGTGCAGATCGCGCCGAGCATCCTCTCGGCGGACTTCGCTCGCCTTGCTGACGAGATCGCTCGCGTCGAAAACGCGGACTGGGTGCACGTCGATGTCATGGACGCCCACTTCGTTCCCGAATCTCACCTTGGGTCTGCCGGTCGTGGAGTCGTTGGTCAAGGCAGTAGATCTGCCCCTGGACTGCCACCTGATGATCGATGATCCGGATCGTTGGGCTCCTGGCTACGCCGAAGCGGGCGCAGCCAGCGTCACGTTCCATATAGAGGCGGCAAACGCACCGATTCGATTGGCGCGCACACTGCGGGGCCTCGGCGTCGCGTGCCGGAATCGCGCTCAACCCGGCGACTCCGGCCGACGCGCTTGATGACCTGCTCAACGAGGTCGACATGGTTCTGCTGATGACGGTCGAGCCAGGGTTCGGCGCGCAGCGCTTCCTTGACGTCGTGCTGCCCAAGGTTCGTCGGGTCCGCGACGCGATCGACCGCCGCGGTGGCGAAGTATGGCTACAGGTCGATGGCGGAGTCTCGTTGGAGACCATCGAACGTTGCGCCGAGGCCGGCGCCGATGTGTTTGTAGCTGGCTCGGCAGTATTTGGCGCCGACGAGCCCGCGGCGATCGTTGAGTCCCTGCGCAAGTGAGCGCAAGCGCACATGTTCATCGCGCGACCCGAGCCAGCAAGGACGGCGCGTCACTGATGGCATCGCCCATCGAAGTCGACGCGATGCGTCGCGCCATCTCACTCGCCGCGCGCGGTCTTGGCACGACCAGCCCCAACCCTGTGGTCGGCTGCGTGGTTCTCGACCGCGACGGGCGGGCAGTGGGTGAAGGCTGGCACACCCAGGCCGGTGGACCGCACGCAGAAGTTGTCGCGTTCAGCGAGGCTGGGATTCGGGCCAAGGGCGGGACCGCAGTGGTCAGCCTTGAACCGTGCGCGCATGTGGGGCGCACGCCGGCCTGCACCGAAGGACTGACCGGGGCTGGGATCGCGCGTGTCGTCTATGCCGTTGATGATCCCGACCCGATCGCGGCCGGTGGGGCGCCGACGTGCTGCGCTCGAGGGGCATGACGTGGAAGGCGGAGTGCTCGCGGACGAAGCCGAGGCGGTCAACATCGCTTGGCTGACTGCGACCCGGCTGCGTCGACCGTTCGTGACGCTGAAGCTTGCAACAACTCTTGACGGAAGGATCAGCGCTCCAGACGGATCAAGTCGTTGGATCACCTCAGGAGAGGCGCGCGATGACGCGCAGCGACTGCGATCGCATCATGACGCGATCGTCGTCGGAATGGGCACGGTTCTTGCGGACGATCCCCATCTCACGGTGCGACTGGACGCGACCACGCGGATGCCCGTACGGATTGCCATGGGGATGCGGGAGGTCCCCCAGGGCGCGCACATCAGTGACGAGGCTGCGCCCTTCGCTCATGTGCGCAGTCACGATCCGCGCGACGTTCTCGCGGAGGTCAGTGCGCGTGGTGGCACCAGCCTGCTCGTCGAAGGGGGCGCGCAGGTAAGCGCTGCGTTTCTTCGTGCCGGTCTGGTCGACAGCGTCGTGGTCTATGTAGCGCCGCTCGTTCTTGGCGGCGGTCGGCAGGTTGTCGGAGATCTGGGAGTGTCGACGCTGGCGGGTGCGCTTGAACTGGAGTTCGACGATGTCACACCGCTTGGACCGGACATCCGGATCAGCGGCCGGCCGCGGGCCGAGTAGACGAGTAACGAGCAGCGAGATGTTTACCGGAGTCATCGAGGAGCTCGGCTCAGTCGTCGCGGTGGTGCACCAGCCCGACGCAGCGAGACTCAGCGTTCGAGCACCGCTTGTGCTGTCCGACGCTCACCCCGGTGACTCGATCGCGGTCAACGGGGTCTGTCTCACGGTCGTTGACAGCGATGGGGAGTCCTTCACTGCCGACGTCATGCGCCAGACCCTCGACCTCTCCACCCTCGATGCGGCTGCGGTGGGGGATCACGTGAACCTCGAACGCCCTGTGCAGCCGACCGGTCGGCTCGGCGGCCACATCGTCTCTGGGCATGTCGACGCTGTTGGCCAGATCCTGCGCCGTGAGCCGTCTGCGCACTGGACCGTGGTACGGGTCGGCTTGGCCGACCATCTCAGCCCGTATGTCGTCGACCAAGGCTCGATCACGGTCGACGGCGTCTCGCTCACCGTCGTCGAAGTGAGTGAGGTAGGGGAAAGTCCGGCTTGGTTCAGTGTTTCGTTGATCCCTGAGACACTGGAACGCACGACTCTGGGACTGCGCGCGGTTGGGGACCGCGTCAATCTCGAGGTCGATGTCATCGCCAAGTACGTCGAACGCCAACTGGCATGGAGGTCCGAGTGAGCGTGCAGCCGCAACCGCCCGCGCGCCTCGTGCCGGACTTCGCCCTTGACTCCATCGAGGACGCGATCCGCGACATCGCGGCCGGACGCGCGGTCATCGTCGTCGACGACGAAGACCGGGAGAACGAAGGCGACCTGATCTTCGCTGCCAGCAAGTCCACACCTCGAGCTGGTTGGCTTCATGATCCGGCACACGTCTGGTGTCATCTGCGTCTCGATGCGGGGACCCGATCTCGACCGCCTCAAGCTTCCACCGATGACTGCGATCAACGAAGACCGCAAGAAGACGGCATATGCGGTGAGCGTCGACGCCCGCGACGGCATCAGTACCGGCATTTCCGCGGTGGACCGTGCGCGCACCATCAAGGTGTTGTGTGACTCGGCCACCGAGCCGTGGGAGATCACTCGCCCTGGCCATGTGTTCCCACTTCGTGCGGTTGACGGTGGCGTGCTGGTACGCCCAGGTCACACCGAGGCGGCCGTGGATCTGGCTTCGGCCGCACACCTCTCACCGGCAGGAGTGCTGTGTGAGCTTGTGCGTGACGATGGATCGCTGATGCGCTTGCCAGATCTTGTGGTGTTCGCGCGCGAGCACGACCTTCGGATCATCTCGATCGCTGACCTGATCGCTACCGCCGTCGCACCGAGCGCACCGTTGAACGCGTTGTCGAGACCGTTCTGCCCACCGAGCACGGCGAGTTCCAGGTGTTTGGATATCAGGGCACACTCGATGGTCAGGAGCACCTGGCTCTGGTGCGCGGCGAGATCGCTGACGGTGAATCGGTTCTGGTGCGGGTCCACTCCGAGTGCCTGACCGGTGACGTCTTCGGATCCCACGCTGCGATTGCGGCCCACAGCTGCAGGCCGCAATAGAACGAATTGCCGCCGAAGGTCGCGGCGTTGTGCTGTACATGCGCGGCCACGAAGGTCGAGGCATCGGCCTGCTGCACAAGCTTCGGGCGCTATCACCTCCAAGACGGCGGCAGTGACACCGTCGACGCCAACCTCGAGCTCGGCCTGCCGGCCGATGCGCGCGACTACGGCACGGGCGCCCAGATCCTTGCCGACCTTGGGGTGCGGTCGATGCGGCTGCTTACCAACAACCCCGCTAAGCGCGCGGGGCTTGAGGGCTACGGCCTGACCATCGTGGAGCGGGTGGCTCTACCGGTTATCACGACCCCGCATAACCTTGCCTACTTGCGCACGAAGCGTGACCGGATGGGGCACGACCTGCCGTCGTTGGGCGATGACGCCGACTCGTCCGCCGGGCCGACGTGAGCGGTGTTGGAGCCGCGACGCTTCCGGAGTTGTCGGTCGATGAGGTGGCGGGGCTGCGGATCGGGTCGTCGTGTCTCAATGGCATGCCGATATCACCGATTCGTTGCTTGCACGCGCCTGCGCACGACTCGGTGAGTGGGGCTTGGTCCCCGACGTTGTGCGGGTGCCGGGCGCCTTCGAGTTGCCGATCCTGGCGCAGGAGTTGGCGACGGACCACGACGTTGTCATCGCCCTCGGGGTCGTCATTCGAGGCGGTACACCCCATTTCGACTACGTGTGCCAATCAGTCGCGACCGGACTTACATCCGTCGCGTTGAGTACAAGCAAAGTTGTTGGCTTTGGTCGTCCTCACGTGTGACAACGAGGAGCAAGCGCACGACCGAGCGGGTCTTCCCGACTCGACCGAGGACAAGGGATACCAGGCAGCCGAGGCTGCGGTACACACTGCGGTCACGCTGCGCCAACTGCGCGGGAAGGACGACGAGTGAAGACCTTCGACGAGTTGTTCGTCGAGCTACAGGGCCGCGCCGCCATGCGCCCGGAGGGCTCCGGCACGGTGCGGGCACTCGATGCTGGGGTTCACGAGATCGGCAAGAAGGTCGTCGAGGAGGCGGCAGAGTCGTGGATGGCCGCGGAGCACGAGGGCTCTGAGCGCGCCGCGGAGGAGATCGCCCAGCTGATCTATCACACCCAAGTGCTCATGCTGGCGTGCGGACTCAGCCTCGCGGACGTGTACGCCAGACTGTAGGTCCGTTCGTCTCCCGGAGGACTCATGCTGCGCGTCGCGATCCCCAACAAGGGCACGCTGGCCGAAGGTGCGGCCGCGATGCTGCGCGATGCGGGTTACCTGCCCCGTCCTGGCATGCGCGAGCTGGTGGTTCGCGACCCTGAGAACAACGCCGAGTTCTTCTTCCTGCGCCCGCGCGACATCGCGACCTATGTCGGCTCAGGGCAGCTCGACGTCGGAATCACGGGGCGGGATCTGCTGCTCGACAGTGGGAGCAAGGCCGACGAGATCCTGGCGCTCGGATTCGGAGCGTCCACGTTCCGGCTCGCGCTGCCTGCTGATCGCGCGGCGGCTGGCGCCACGATCGCCGACCTTGATGGCTTGCGGGTCGCCACCGCGTATCCAGGAGTAGTTGAGCGCTACTTCGCCACCCACGGCATCTCGGCCGAAGTCGTCGCTCTGGATGGTGCGGTGGAGAACGCGGTGCGACTCGGCGTTGCTGACGCCGTGGCCGACGTCGTGGCGACGGGCACGACATTGCGCCAGGCCGGCCTTGAGGTGGTCGGCGAAGTGATCCTGGAATCGGAAGCGGTGCTCGTGCGGCGGTCCGGCGCTGTTTCCGACCCCGCGGTGGACCAACTAGTTCGTCGCCTGCAAGGAGTCCTGGTCGCACGCACCTACGTGATGGTGGACTACGACATTCACGCTGACCTCGTTGACCAGGCATGCGAACTCACACCAGGTATCGAGTCGCCAACTGTGTCTCCGTTGCACGACCGCGGCTGGATGGCGGTGCGCGCGATGGTGCTGCGTCGCGACGCCCATCGCGTCATGGACGACCTTTGGGCCCTTGGCGCGCGGGGCATCATCGTCACGGACATTCACGCGTGTCGTCTGTGACTTCGCACGGCGGATCCATCCCACAGCCTGAGTTCCCCGACGACGATGGGGCCGCGGATCCTGCCCTCGCCGGTGCGCTGACGAACCCCGCCGTATCGCGAGCGGCACTGCACAACGCGTTGGAACATGCTCGACTGATCGTGCCGATCGTTGCGGTGGGCGAGGAGAGCTCAGCGGTGGACATGGCCACGGTGATCCTCACCGGTCGCGACGAACGTCGAGGACTGCTCGCGTTCACTTCCACCGACGCGATGGGCGCTTGGGATGCGAAGGCGCGGCCGGTGCCGGTCTCCTCACGCCGCGCCGCGCTCGCCGCGCTCGACGAAGGATGCGCGGCGATCCTGCTGGACAATGGCTCCGGCAGCCTGCGCCCTGTTGAGGGGTCGTTGCTGCGCGCCTTGGCTGCTGGTCGCTCGTACTGCAGCGTCACAGCCGATGACGTGATCCATCACGCGTTGGTCCACGTGCTCGATCCGGAGCCATCGGTTGTTCGCGCGTGGGTCGAGGAGGCACCCGATACCGGCGATGGCGCTCAACGAGCGATCGTGTCGATCGAGGTCACCGACAACCTGGGTGTCACCGAACTAAGTGCCCTGGGGGAGCGGCTAGGCAACGCGTTCGCCGATGACGATGTCTTGCGTGACCGCCTCGGCGATGGACTCGATATCGCTCTTGTGGCCCATGGGCAGGCCCCGCCCGGCGCACTCTTGATCGTCGACCCCGCGTTGTTACACGACGAGCACTAGCTCGCCATTTCCCGGACTAAACGGCTGAGTCCCCCTTTCCACGCGAATCGGACAACTCCGCAAAACCGGCGCGGTGAGGTGCGCGGCTGTGACACGTTTGCCAAAGTGGAGCGGTCTTGTCGGTCGGCAACGGGTCAGTGATGGCCCCGTGGCTTGGAGGGGACGATGGGTCGCAAACTGGCGGCAGAGTTCTTTGGGACGTTCATTCTGGTTTTCGTCGCCGTAGGCAGTGCGGTGTTTGGCTTCAATGAGCTCGGTCCCGTCGGAGTGGCGCTCGCATTTGGTTTCACCCTGGCCGCCCTCGCGTATGCGATCGGTCCGACCTCCGGCTGTCATGTCAACCCAGCGGTCACCTTCGGCGTGCTGCTGACCCGTCGGATCCCCGCGACGCTGGCTGTGGGCTATTGGATCGTGCAGTTCATCGGCGCGATCCTTGCTGCAGGCCTGATCAAATTCATCGTGTCCCAGCACGTCGTTGACCAGACCGGCGGCCTGGGCACAAACACGTTCGCCAATCCGGCGGCTGGAAAGCCGATCACGACGTGGGGTGCCTTCGTGGCTGAGGCCATGTTCACCGGCATCTTCGTGCTCGTCATCCTGCTGGTCACGGCGCCCAAGATCGCACTCCCGTTGGCTGGTTTCGCGATCGGGCTGACGCTAGCGGTGGCCCACCTGGCCGACATCCCGCTCACCAACGCGGGCTTGAACCCGGCCCGCTCCTTCGGCCCTGCGCTGTGGGCGCCGACCAGCACCCACGCGATGGGACATGTGTGGCTGTTCTTGCTTGCCCCGATGGTCGGCTCGGTCATCGGCGCGGTCGTCTACGCCATTGTCAAGGTGGCGCAGGACGAGACCCCGGTTCCGGGTGAGCGGCCGTCCGCGGCCTGACCCGTTTGGCCGCGCGACTCGAGGACCTGCTGGGCTGAGGTAGGCTTGAGGCACGACCGGTCCGGCGTAAGCCGGGCCACCTAAGCGGAGGCCTCCTCCCACCTGCCGTCTCTCGGGTCGTCAGGTCCGGTCCATCGAAGCGCCTAGGCGCATCTCGATGAGTACGGTTTTCGATCGTTAGCGGTCGTTGGCCTGCTGCACCGGTGGGGCTTTCGCGCGTGCGCGAAGGCCCCCTTTGCGTTCGCAGCCCGTACTCATCTAGGAGGCCCCATCAGCGCCGAGCCCCGTATCAACGATCGGATCCGCGTACCAGAAGTTCGTCTCGTCGGTCCTAACGGAGAGCAGGTCGGCATCGTCGCCATCGGCGACGCACTGCGACTGGCCCAGGAAGCAGATCTCGACCTGGTCGAGGTAGCCGCCGCGGCCCGTCCGCCGGTCTGCAAGCTCATGGACTACGGCAAGTTCAAGTACGAGACCGCACTGAAGGCTCGCGAAGCCCGTCGGAACCAGGCCCACACGGTCATCAAGGAGATGAAACTCCGACCGAAGATCGACTCGCACGACTACGAGACGAAAAAGGGCCACGTCGTCCGGTTCCTGAAGCAGGGCGACAAGGTGAAGATCACGATCATGTTCCGTGGGCGAGAGCAGTCTCGTCCGGAACTGGGATTCCGGTTGTTGCAACGACTCGCAGAAGACGTTGCCGAGGACGGCTTCGTTGAGTTCGCACCCAAGCAGGACGGCCGCAACATGATCATGGTGCTGGGGCCGCACAAGAAGAAGACCGAGGCGATGGCCGAGGCGCGTGCAGCAAAAGCGGCGCGGGCGACCGGCCATGGCGACCTGGACGAGCACGTAGTTCACGAAGAGCACGACGAGGCCGCATCCGAGCTAGCCCCAGCGGTCGGCGATACCGAGACCACAGAGGACTGACCGCCAGCTTTCGGTCACAGACGAGGAGACGACCAATGCCGAAGAACAAGACTCACAGCGGCAGCAAGAAGCGATTCCGGGTAACCGGCTCCGGCAAGATCATGCGCGAGCAGACGCACCTGCGCCACCTGCTGGAGAGCAAGTCGAGCAAGCGCACCCGCCGCCTGTCGAGCGACCTCGTCCTGGCACCTGCCGACAGCGCCCGAATCAAGAAGTTGCTCGGCCGCTAACCCGTCCCCTCGACGGGCGCACGTCGCCCTCGTTTTCTTCCCAAGGAGTCTCGTCATGGCCCGCGTCAAGCGCGCAGTCAACGCCCACAAGAAGCGCCGTACCACTCTCGAGCGCGCCAGCGGTTACCGCGGCCAGCGCTCTCGGCTGTACCGCAAGGCCAAGGAGCAGGTCACTCACTCACTGGTCTACGCGTACAACGACCGCAAGGCGCGCAAGGGCGACTTCCGTCGTCTCTGGATCCAGCGGATCAACGCTGCGGCCCGTGCCAACGGCATGACCTACAACCGCTTCATCCAGGGCCTCAAGGCCGCGGATGTCGAGGTCGACCGCCGCATGCTCGCTGAGCTCGCGGTCAACGACGCAGAGACCTTCGCCGCGCTCGTGGTCATCGCGCGCGAGGCGCTGCCGGCCGCGGCCTGAGCTCGCGGTAAACGCACTGGTCACCTCGGTTCGCTCACCCCGCGTCACTGCGGCGCGGCGACTGCACAAGCGCGCGTTCCGCGAGCGGGAGCGCGCCTTCCTTGCGGAGGGTCCGCAGGCCGTGCGGGAGGCGCTCGCCTCACACAAACGGGGTTCGTGAGCTCTTCGTCGGTCGCTACCTTCGCCGCCCGCGATAACTCGCTCGTTGAGATGGCTCGCGAACAGGGCATCACGGTTCACGATGTCGGCGATGAGGTAGTCGCAGCAATCTCGCAAACCGTGACGCCGCAGGGGGTGGTCGCGGTCTGCGCGATGGTCGACGTCACGTTGTCGGCTGCGATGACCAAGAATCCGTCCCTAGTGGTCGTGCTGTCCAACGTCCGCGACCCGGGCAATGCCGGAACGATTCTGCGAACGGCGGACGCTGCTGGCGCCGATGCTGTCGTGTTCACGACGGAGTCTGTAGATCCCTACAACTCCAAATGTGTGCGCGGCACCGCAGGCAGCCTCTGGCACGTGCCGGTTGTTGTCGGTGCCGAGCTTGCGGAGGCGTCTGCAGCCCTACGGGCCGCGGGAATGCAGGTGCTTGCTGCCGACGGCGAGGGTCCGGATGACCTCGACGGACTGCTCGACGCGGACGCCCTGATCGCACCGACCGCATGGGTCTTCGGCAACGAAGCGTGGGGCCTGACCGACGACCAGCGAGCGATCTGCGATCGCACCGTCCGCATCCCGATTCACGGCAAGGCCGAGAGCCTCAATCTCGCCGCGGCGGCGGCAGTCTGCCTGTATGCCAGCGCGCGCGCCCAGCGCGCACGTTAGTCCGGAGCAACGCTCCCTCTAGACTCACGCGAACCGATCCGCGAGGAGCCCATGTCCGCCCCGAACTCGTCGTTCGACCCGGTGCAGGTGAGCGCGCTGGCGCCTGAATCCGTCGATGCTGCGCGTGACGCGGGGCTGGCCGCGATCGCAGGTGCCGAGCACCCTCGACGAGTTGCGCGAGGTTCGACTGGCACACGCCGGGGATCGTTCGCCGCTCGCCTTGGCGAATCGGGAGATCGGTGCGCTTCCGCCTTCGGCCAAGGCCGAGGCTGGGCAACGGGTCGGATCAGCGCGAAATGCGTTACGCCAGGCCATCGAGGCGAGGCAGGTCGTCCTACAAGAGCAGCGCGACGCCGCGATCCTCGTCGAGGAGACCGTTGATGTCACGGTGCCCTGGGATCGACGCCTTGGTTGGCGCCCGGCATCCGTTGAGCACGATCCAGGCGAAGATCGAGGACGTCTTCGTCTCGATGGGTTACGAGGTCGCCGAAGGCCCGAGGTCGAGGCCGAGTGGTTCAACTTCGACGCACTGAACATGGCGCCCGACCACCCCGCTCGCACGATGCAGGACACGTTCTTCGTCGCACCCGAGGACAGCGGCATCGTGCTGCGCACCCACACCTCGCCTGTGCAGATCCGCACGATGTTGGCGCAAGCAGCCGCCGATCTACGCGATCTGTCCCGGGCGGGTCTTCCGCACCGACGAACTCGACGCCACTCACTCGTCGGTCTTCACGCAGGTCGAAGGTCTCGCGGTCGACCGCGGCATCAGCATGGCGCACCTGCGCGGCACGCTGGATCACTTCGCCTCGGCGATGTTCGGCGAGGGCATCGTCACTCGGTGGCGTCCGTCCTACTTCCCGTTCACCGAGCCGTCTGCCGAGCTCGATGTGCAGTGCTTCGCCTGTCGCGGCGAATCCGTAGACAACCCGGATCGACCGTGTCGCACCTGCGGATCCGAAGGGCTGGATCGAGTGGGGCGGCTGCGGCATGGTCAACCCCAAGGTCCTCATCGCGTGCGGGATCGACCCTGACGAGTACTCGGGGTTCGCGTTCGGCATGGGTGTTGAGCGCGCGGTGCAGACCCGCAACGGCGTCTCCGACATGCGCGACCTGTTCGAAGGCGACGTGCGGTTCACTCAGGCGTTCGGTTGGGGTGCCTGATGCGGGTACCGCTGTCCTGGCTTGCCGAGTACGTCGCGCTTCCACCCGAGGCAACCCCTCGCGAGATCTCCGAACGCCTGATCCGTGCTGGCCTAGAGGTCGAGACGGTCGATTCGTTCGGTGCTGATCTGGTCGGTCCGATTGTGGCCGGCCGCGTCTGGTCCTTCGTCGAGGAGAAGCAGTCCAACGGCAAGACAATCCGCTGGTGTCACGTCGAAGTAGGCGAGGCCGAACCGCGCGGAATCGTGTGCGGCGCGCGCAACTTCGCCGAAGGCGATCTGGTGGTCGTGGTGCTGCCTGGCGCGGTCTTGCCTGGTGGCTTCGCGATCTCGGCGCGCAAGACCTACGGACACGTTTCCGACGGCATGATCTGCTCGGCTCGCGAGCTCGGCATGGGCGATGACCACACCGGCATCATCGTGCTGCCCGCCGACTTCGCTGCCGTGGGCGAAGACCTCGCTGGCCTGCTGAATCTGCGCGACGACGTGTTCGACATTGCAGTCACTCCGGACCGTGGCTACTGCCTGTCAGTCCGGGGTGTGGCGCGGGAAACCGCGACTGCCTTCGGGGCGGCGTTCAACGATCCCGCCCTCGCAGTGGTCGCGGACGACGCCGCGGCCACTGACTTGGTTGTCCGGATTCACGACCCGGCTGGGTGCGACCGGATTGCGTTGCGACTCGTCAACGGAGTCGAATCCAGCCGCCGCCTCGCCGATGTGGATGCAGCGCAGACTGCAGATGTGCGGGATGCGCCCAGTCTCGCTCGCAGTGGACATCACCAACTACGTCATGCTCGAGCTCGGTCAGCCCTTGCACGCGTTCGATCGTTCGCGACTGTCTGGTGGCATCGAGATCCGACGGGCTCGTGCAGGTGAGTCCCTTGAGACCATCGATCACTCGTCACGCACTCTCACCGACGAGGACCTCGTCGTCGCCGATGCCGACGGCCCGCTTGCGGTCGCAGGGGTTATGGGCGGGGCAATCAGTGAGGTAGGTGAAGCCACCACTGATCTGGTGATCGAGGCGGCGCACTTCAACTGACGTCGTGGTGGCGCGTGGCTCGCGTCGGCACAAGCTCTCGACTGAGGCGTCTCGGCGCTTCGAACGCGGTGTCGACCCAGAACTTCCGTTGGTCGCATCGCGCGCGCGCGTCCGCACTGCTCGCCGAGTTGGCAGGTGGGCGGGCGACTGGCCTGGCGTGGGATGACCATCGTTCGACCGAGGCGCCCTCGATCGTGTACGACCTGGACCGTCCAACTCGCATCGGGCGGGCGCGAAGTCAGCCACAGCGTGGCCGTGGCCCACCTGCGCGCGGTCGGCTGCGAGGTGATCGGGGGTGAAGGCGGCACGCGCCGCCCAGGTCACTCCGCCGTCGTGGCGCCCAGACCTCGAGGCGCCAGCCGATCTCGACGAAGAAGTGCTGCGGCTCGAGGGTTACGACAGCCTGCCCTCGCGTTTGCCCCAAGTACCGGCAGGCACGGGGTTGAGCGCCGATCAACACGTGCGTCGAATGGTGGGTGAGGTACTCGCCGGAGTTGGCTGTACTGAGGTGCTGACCTACCCATTCACGAGCGTGGCCGAGTTCGACGCGATGCGGATTTCGGCTGACGACCCGCGCCGCGAGGCCCCGCGGTTGCTCAATCCCATGAATGATGAACTGCCCCTTCTGCGCACGAATCTGCTCGGCGGGCTGCTCGCGACCGCGCAACGCAACGTGCGCCGCGGTTCGAGTGACGTCAGTATCAGCGAGATCGGTCGAGTGTTCCTCGGCATCGGTCCGACTACTCCGGCGCCGCGACCGACCACCGACCGACCGATCAGTGCCGACGAGCAGGCCCAACTTGATTCACGTCTCCCGAAGCAGCCGCGCCATCTGGCCGTGGTGATTGCTGGCGAAGTCGAACGATCAGGGTGGTGGGGGAGCGGACGTCGTGGCGAATGGGGTGACGCGGTCGCAGGTTGCTCGCGTTCTGGCAGCCGCCATCAGCACCGACCTCGATGTGCGTCAGGGCTAGTCGATGCCATGGCATCCGGGTCGTTGCGCCGAGCTCATCGTCAATGACACCGCCATCGGCCATGCCGGTGAACTGCATCCCGCAGTAGTCAGCACCTTCGAGTTGCCAGCACGCGCTTGTGCCATGGAACTCGACCTCGATGCGTTGATTGCCGCACGCAAGGACGTGGTCTTTGGTCCAGATCTCAGCAACTTTCCGGTAGCGACGCAGGACGTAGCACTCGTCGTTGACGCGGGCGTGGCTGCGGCGGACGTCGAGGCAGCGTTGCGCGAGGGCGCTGGGCCGCTGCTTGAGTCGATCCGGCTGTTCGATACGTACACCGGCGAGCAGGTTGGCCAAAGCAAGCGGTCACTTGCGTTCGCCCTGCGCTTCCGCGCTCCCGATCGAACCCTCACCGTTGAGGAGACCACCGCCGCGCGTGACGCTGCTGTGGAAGAGGCAGCGCGCCGTGTCGGAGCCGTTCAACGTGTCTAGGTGGCGCGGCATGAACCGGGTGGCTGCATAGATTCTCGGACTGTGTATGCTTTTGCGGTATGAGCAGTAACCAGCCCCCGATCCGGGTGGCCGTGACTGGTGCCACCGGCTACGTCGGTGGTGAGTTGCTGAGGTTGCTCCTCGACCACCCGCTCGTCAGCGTCGGCGCGGTCACAGGCTCGACCAGCGTCGGGCAAAGTCTTAGTCAGTCCCAGCCGCATCTGCATGCACTGGCCGATCGGGTCGTCGAGGAGACTTCGGCGGCCGCGCTCGCAGACCACGACGTCGTATTCCTGGCGCTGCCGCACGGTGAGTCTGCTGCGGTTGCCGCGTCCCTGGGTCCGGCGACGCGGGTGATCGACTGCGGCGCCGACTTCCGTCTCGAAGACTCTGACGCGTGGGCCTCTTTCTACGGATCGGAACATGCGGGCGCGTGGCCGTACGGGTTGCCAGAACTTCCAGGTGCACGCGCATCGCTGTCCGGCGCCATGCGGATCGCCGTGCCTGGTTGCTACCCGACTGCCTCGGCGTTGGCGCTCGTTCCGGCATTTTCAACGGGTCTGGTTGAGCCGCATGACGTGGTCATCGTTGCCGCGTCTGGCACCTCAGGAGCGGGCAGAGGGTTGCGTTCGAACCTGATGGCCAGTGAGGTCATGGGTGGCATGAGCCCATATGGAGTCGGCGGGGTGCATCGGCATACGCCGGAAATCGAGCAGTCCCTGACGCGCGCCGCAGGTGAACAGGTGCTGGTTTCTTTCACGCCCACCTTGGCTCCGATGGCACGCGGCATCCTGGCAACCGCCAGTGCACGACTTCGGCCGGGCATCGCTGCGGACGCGGTACGGGCCGCCTACGAGAAGGCGTACGCCGACGAGACGTTCGTGACGCTGTTACCTGACGGCGCCTGGCCGACCACTCAGTCAGTGCTCGGCAGCAACGTCGCTGCACTTCAGGTCACCGTTGACGAGCGCACCAACCGGCTGGTCGCCATCTGTGCCATCGACAACCTGACAAAGGGAACTGCCGGCGCAGCGGTTCAGTGCATGAATCTCTCGTTGGGCTTGGACGAGGGGCTTGGCCTGCCCATGGCTGGAGTGTCCCCGTGAGCGTGACTGCAGCATCGGGTTTTCGCGCCGCTGGCGTGGCTGCCGGGCTTAAGTCCTCGGGCCTGCCCGACGTCGCCCTTGTCGTCAACGACGGCCCGCACTTCGCGGCGGCCGCGGTTTTCACGACCAACCGCGTGTTCGCCGCACCGGTCGCGTGGACTCGGACCGCGGTGGCCGACGGTGTCGCGCACGCCGTGGTCCTCAACTCCGGTGGCGCCAACGCATGTACCGGTCCGGACGGCTTCGCCGACACGCACGCCACTGCCGAGCACACTGCCGAGATCCTCGGTGTGTCATCGATCGATGTCCTCGTCTGTTCCACCGGGCTCATCGGTGAGCGGCTACCGATGGCGAAACTGTTAGCGGGAGTCAACGCGGCTGTTGTTTCGTTGGACGACAGTGCGGGTGGTGACGGCGCGGCGCACGCGATCATGACTACCGACACGACCGCGAAGCAGGCGATGGCTCAGGTCGGCGGCGTCACGGTCGGTGGCATGGCCAAGGGTGCGGGCATGCTGGCACCGGGGCTGGCCACCATGCTCGTTGTCCTGACTACTGACGCGGTAATCGATTCAGACGCACTAAATGACGCGCTAAGGTCCGCGACCACAAGGACCTTTGAGCGCATCGATTCGGACGGTTGCATGTCGACCAACGACACTGTGATCCTCATGGCGTCTGGTGCCTCGGGCGTCAAGCCCGATGCGGATGCCTTCGCGCGCGCGGTCGAGGAAGTCTGCGCCGATTTCGCCCGCCAGCTGATCGCCGATGCCGAAGGCGCAACCAAGGACATCTGCATCGACGTGATCAACGCGACCGATGAAGACGCCGCAGTCGAGGTGGGCCGCGCAATCTCGCGCAGCAACCTCTTCACCTGCGCCATTCATGGCGAGGACCCCAACTGGGGACGCGTGCTGGCTGCGGCGGGGACGACGAGTGCGCCTTTTGACGCCGATCGACTGGCAGTGGCGATCAACGGAGTGTGGGTGTGCCGTGACAGCGCGCCAGCAGAGGATCGGTCGCTCGTCGACATGTCTGGCCGGGAAGTGATCGTGACGGTCGACCTCGGGGCGGGCCCTGCGCAGGCGTCGATCTGGACCAACGACCTGACCGCCGACTACGTCCACGAGAACTCGGCGTACTCGACATGAGCGCGCAGGAGAAGCCGATTCAGCAGGGCGCCGTCTCGCGTTCGGATGCTCTGGACAAGGCGGGCGTGCTCATTGAGGCACTGCCCTGGCTCGAGCGTTTCCACGGCAAGACAGTCGTGGTCAAGTACGGCGGCAACGCGATGACGGACGACAGCTTGCGCGAGGCATTTGCGGCCGACATCGGCTTCCTGCGCTTCGCGGGCCTCAAGCCGGTGGTCGTGCACGGCGGCGGGCCGCAGATCACCCAGATGCTCGAACGCCTCGGTGTCGCGAGTGAGTTTGCAGGTGGTCTGCGCGTCACGACGCCGGAAGCCATGGATGTTGTGCGGATGGTGCTCACAGGTCAGGTCCAACGCGAAGTCGTCGGCCTGATCAATGCGCACGGCCCGTTCGCCGTCGGAATGTCAGGTGAGGATGCGGCCACCTTCACGGCACGCAGACGTCATGCGACCGTCGACGGCGAAGCGGTCGACGTTGGTTTGGTCGGAGATGTCGAACGAGTCGATCCGGGTTTCGTTCTGTCGCTCCTGGACCAGGGACTGGTGCCAGTCGTGTCCAGTGTCGCGCGCGGCGATGACGGCCATACCTACAACATCAACGCCGACACGGCTGCTTCCGCACTTGCGGTTGCGCTGGCGGCAGAGAAGCTGATCGTGCTGACCGATGTCGAGGGCCTCTACGCAAACTGGCCAGACAGTGATGAGGTCATCGCATCGCTGACCACGGATGAGCTTGCGGCGATGCTTCCGAACCTGAGCGCCGGCATGGTTCCGAAGATGGAGGCCTGCCTGCGCGCTGTGCGCGGGGGAGTCCCTCGCGCGCACGTTCTGGACGGCCGGTCGCCGCATGCGTTGCTCCTGGAAGTCTTCACCGATGAGGGCGTCGGCACGATGGTGGTGCCGTCATGACAACGAATGCGGACGTGGCGACGGCTTGGTCACGCGTGATGATGGACAACTACGGCATACCGCAGATCGCGATCGCGCGCGGTGAAGGAGCGCGGGTGTGGGATGTCGAAGGTCGCGAGTATCTCGACCTCGTCGGTGGGATCGCCGTCTCCTCGTTGGGTCACGCGCACCCGGCGGTGGTCGAGGCGATCACGATCCAGGCGTCGACCCTGATGCACACGAGCAACCTCTACCTGCACGAACCTGGGATCGCACTGGCGCAGCGGCTAGTTGAGTTGCTCGGCGTCGACGCGAAGGTCTTCCTCTGTCAGGACGGCGCCACTGCCAACGAAGCTGCGTACAAGATTGTGCGTGCCTTTTGGCATCGCAGCAGCGATCCCATGGCGCAAGACACGGACCGAGATGGTCGCGTTCGATGGTTCGTTCCATGGCCGCACCCTGGGCGCGCTGTCCATCACTGGCTCGCCGGCGAAGCGCCTGCCCTTCGAACCGCTGCCAGGTCCGGTTCGTTTCGTTGAATACGGCGAGGTCGACGCACTAGAAGCAGCAGTCGGACCGCAGACCGCTGCCGTCTTTGTCGAGCCGGTGCAGGGTGAGAACGGCGTCGTGCTTCCCTCCGACGGCTACCTGCAGGCGGTGCGTGCGATTTGCGATCGCACGGGTGCGGTCATGGTCGTCGACGAAGTGCAAAGCGGCATCGGACGGACTGGCTGTTGGTTCGTGAGCCGCGAGCAAGGCGTGACGCCCGACGTCGTGACGTTGGCGAAAGGCCTGGCCGGCGGCTTTCCGATCGGCGCGTGCCTGGCCACCGGTGAGTTCGCGGATGCTTTTCGGCCCGGTGACCATGGCACGACCTTTGGTGGCAACCCAGTCGGATGTGCCGCAGCGCTCGCGGTCATTGACACGATCGAGCATGACGACCTGCTCGCGCATGTGCGGGAGGTGGGCGCGCTGTGGGCCGACGGTTTCGCCGACATTGCCGAGGGCAGCGAACTCATCACGGGCTCTCGTGGAGTCGGATTGTGGCACGCGCTCACCCTTGCCGACGGCTCGGCCAAGGCGGTCGAGTCAGTTGCGGCACAACAGGGCTTCCTCATTAACGCAGTCAAGCCTGACGTCATCCGGTTGGCACCGCCGTTGATCCTTACTGTCGAGCAGGCGCAGTCGTTCCTCGACGCGCTACCAGCGATTCTCGCGGCGGCGCAGGCGGGAGTCGCGGCATGAACGTTCCGCAGACGAAGACCGCGAGGCAACGGCTCATCGCGAACGCGTTGGTTCACCGTGAAGTTCGGTCACAGTCCGAACTCACGGCGCTGCTCGCGCGCGAAGGGCTGAGAGTCACCCAGGCGACCGTGTCGCGGGACCTCGACGAGCTCGGCGCCGTACGGCTTCGAGCAGACTCGGGTCACCTGGTCTACTCACTCGGCGCGGACACGGCCCCGGGCGAGGAACCCACGACCGAACGCCTCGCGAAGCTGGCAGAGGAGCTCGTGGTCAGCGTCGACGGTTCGGCGAATCTTGTCGTGGTCCATACGCCGCCCGGCGCCGCCCAGTTCTTCGCCTCCGCCATCGACCGCGGTGGCCTTGCTGACGTGATCGGTACGGTTGCCGGCGACGACACGGTGCTCCTGATCACCCGCGCACCAACGGGTGCCAAGAAGCTCATTGCCACGATCGTGGCGCTGGCCGAACACCAAGCAACTAACTGAGGGAGAGTGCAGTGACTGAGCGCGTCGTCTTGGCCTACTCCGGCGGCCTCGACACATCTGTGGCCATCGGCTGGATCGCCGAAGAGACCGGGGCCGAAGTGATCGCCGTCGCGGCAGACGTCGGTCAGGGCGGCGAGGACATGGATGTCATCCGCAGCCGCGCACTGGCGTGCGGGGCTGTGGAAGCCGAGGTCGCTGACGCACGGACCGAATTTGCCGACGAGTATTGCGTGCCTGCGCTGCAGGCAAATGCCCTGTATATGCAGCGCTATCCACTCGTGTCTGCGTTGTCCCGGCCGTTGATCGTTCGTCACCTCGTTGCAGCGGCACGAAAGCACGACGCGACGATCGTCGCCCACGGCTGCACGGGCAAGGGCAACGACCAGGTGCGCTTCGAGGTCGGCATCGGCGCGCTGGCTCCGGACCTGCGAGTGCTTGCCCCCGTCCGCGACTCGGGGATGAGCCGTGACAAGGCCATCGCCTTTGCGGCCGACAAGGGCCTTCCCATCGACGTCAACAAGCGCTCGCCGTACTCGATCGACCAGAACCTCTGGGGGCGGGCGGTTGAGACGGGCTTCCTCGAGGACATCTGGAACGGGCCGATCGAGGACGTCTACGACTACACCCAGGACCCTGCACAACCGCGCGATGCAGACGAGGTGACCATCACCTTCGAGCAGGGGGTGCCCGTCGCGATCGACGGCAACACAGTCACGGTGCTCGAGGCGATTGAGCAGATGAACCAACGCGCGGGCGCCCAAGGCATCGGCCGTCTCGACATGGTCGAGGACCGTCTGGTGGGGATCAAGAGTCGCGAGGTCTATGAGGCACCTGGCGCGATCGCGCTCATCACGGCGCACCAGGAGCTTGAGAACGTGACGATCGAACGCGACCTTGCGCGGTTCAAGGCGACGGTGTCGCAGCGTTGGTCCGAGCTCGTCTACGACGGCCTGTGGTTCTCGCCGTTGAAGGTCGCTCTGGACAAGTTCATCGCCGAATCCCAACGGCACGTCACGGGCGAGATCCGGATGACCATGCACGGCGGCTCTGCCGTGCCCACGGGTCGTCGCTCGGCGCACTCGCTCTACGACTTCGACCTGGCCACCTACGACGAGGGTGACCTGTACGACCAGAGCCTGGCCAAGGGGTTCGTCGACATCTGGGGCATGCCGAGCAAGATTGCGGCGCGGCGCGACTTGGCGAATGGCGACACCAGTTCGACGGCAGGTGCGTAGGTGACTGAGCCCACCCGGTTGTGGGGTGGACGCTTCGCGTCCGGTCCGTCTGATGCGCTCGCTGCACTGTCTCGCTCTGTGCAGTTCGACTGGGTGCTTGCGCCCTACGACCTGGCGGCCTCACGCGCGCACATTGGTGTCCTTAGCCGAGCGGGACTTCTCGATGACGCTGAGTACGACGCGTTGGTCTCCGGACTGGTCGGGCTTGAAGCGGACGTGCGCTCCGGTGCATTCATGCCCAACGATGACGACGAGGACGTGCACACCGCCCTTGAGCGCGGCCTGATCGAACGTGTCGGGGAGGTTGGGGGGAAGGTCCGTGCCGGACGCAGTCGCAACGATCAGATCGCGACCGAGTTGCGGATGTACCTGCGTGAGCACGCGAGAACGGTCGCTGCGCTGACGATCGAACTTCAGGAGGCCCTGCTCGATCAGGCTGAGACGCACGTCGACCATCCCGCACCGGGCTTCACGCATTTGCAGCATGCGCAGCCAGTGTCCTTCGGGCATGAGCTTGCCAAGCACGTCCATGCATTGGCTCGCGACATCGACCGGCTGCGCGACTGGGACGACCGGGCCGAGCTTTCGCCCTTGGGTGCGGGCGCGCTGTCGGGCTCGTCGTTGCCGCTCGACCCGCAGGCGACCGCGACCGAGCTTGGCTTTCGTGCGCCCATGGCCAACTCGATCGACGCAGTGAGCGACCGAGACTTCGCCGTGGAGTTCCTGTTCGTCGCCGCCCTGCTGGCAACGCACTTGTCACGGTTGGGCGAGGAGTTCTGTCTGTGGGCATCGCGGGAGTTCGGCTGGGTACGTCTCGACGATGCGTACTCCACTGGCTCCTCGATCATGCCGCAGAAGAAGAATCCGGACATTGCCGAGCTGGCACGGGGCAAAGCCGGCCGACTGGTCGGTCACGTGGCCGGCCTGCTCGCAACGCTCAAGGGCTTGCCCTTCGCATACAACCGTGACCTGCAGGAGGACAAAGAGCCGGTGTTCGACGCGGTCGCGACCCTCGAGGTGCTGCTGCCAGCCGTGACCGGGCTGGTTGCGACCTCGACCTTCCAACCCGATGTCATGCGGTCGAGTGCACCGGAAGGCTTTGCGCTGGCGACTGAGATCGCAGATTGGCTCGTGCGCCGTGGCGTGCCGTTCCGCGAGGCACACGAGATTGCGGGCCTGTGCGTGGCGGCGGCAGAAGAACGAGGCGTTGGTCTCGACGGCCTCGACGACGCGACTCTCATGCAGATTTCAGCGCAACTCACGCCAGAGGTACGTGACGTGCTCGACGTCGACGGTGCTATCGCCGCTCGCGACACGGTCGGGGGCACTGCGCCCAACCGGGTTCGCGCCCAGATTGCCAACGCTCGTGAGCAGTGTGCGCTCGACGCGGCGTGGGCCACGAGTCGCTAGCTTCAGCCAGCCGCCTGCGTTAAGCCGCCCACATCTATGGGCGGTCCGGCCGTACGGTCGTGGCATGGCTCGACCAACCTCCCGTCGTTGGCTGGTAGCCGACTCGTCTGTGGTTGCACCGATGCTGTTGGGCGCGCATCTGCAGTCGGACATCGGCGGTGTCCGGGTGACTGTTCGACTCACCGAGGTCGAGGCCTACGGAGGGCCGGGCCTCGATCCCGGTTCGCACACGTTCAGAGGTCGTACGCCTCGGACCACGGTCATGTTCGGTGAGGTCGGTCATCTCTACGTGTACTTCACGTACGGGATGCACTGGTGCGCCAATGTGGTCGCCCACGAGGACGGTGAGGTGGGCGCGGTTCTCCTGCGTGCAGGCGAGGTGGTCGAGGGCATCGAGGTCGCTCGCGAGCGACGTCTCGGCAGCAGTGATCGCGACCTGGCCCGTGGGCCCGCACGCCTCACGCGTGCGCTGGGCATGGATGGAGCGCAAGACGGCACGGATCTGTATGCGGAGCAGTCACTGGTTCGGCTCATCCGGCCCGCCAGAGGGTCGACATCCGAGGTCCACGTGGGTCCGCGCGTGGGCGTGCACGACCTTCGCGAATGGCGCTTCTCGCTCGACGACCCAACGGTGAGTCTGTACCGACCTGCCAAGTCGCGTAGGTAAGGATGACTCCGTGACCCACGTCCTCGATGACCTCGAATGGCGCGGCCTGCTCGCGCAGTACACGGACCTCGGCGCTCTGCGCGAGGCATTTGACCAGGGTCCAGTGACGTTCTACTGCGGCTTTGACCCGACCGCCCCGAGCCTGCACTTCGGCAATCTCGTTCAACTGATCACGATGCGCCGACTCCAGCTGGCCGGGCATCGCCCGCTCGTCGTCGTCGGCGGAGCTACTGGGCTCATCGGCGATCCAAGTGGACGCGTCTCCGAGCGCAGTCTTAACGATGAGTCCGTTGTCGCCGACTGGGTCCAACGCCTGCGCAACCAGGTGTCGCGGTTCCTGCGATTCGACGGCGACGAAGCCACCGCGGCGACCATCGTCAACAACCTTGATTGGACCGGTCCGATGTCGGTCCTCACCTTCCTGCGCGACATCGGCAAGCACTTCAGCGTGAATCGCATGCTCGACCGCGAGGCAGTAAGCGCCCGACTGGCTGCGGGCGGCATCTCGTACACCGAGTTCAGCTACCAGATCCTGCAGTCGCTGGACTACCTCGAGCTCCACGAGCGTTATGGCTGCACGTTGCAGACCGGCGGCAGTGACCAGTGGGGAAATCTCACCGCCGGAGTGGATTTGATCCGCCGAGTCACCGGCGACCGGGTGCACGCGTTGGGCACCCCGTTGATCACGAAGTCCGACGGCACCAAGTACGGCAAGACTGCGGACGGGGCGCTGTGGCTCGACCGCGAGCTGATGTCGCCGTACGCGTTCTTCCAGTTCTTCCTCAACGTCGAGGATGGCGACGCGTCAACACTGTTGCGCGTGTGCAGTCTGAAGCCGCGCGAGGAAATCGAAGGCCTTGAAGCAGCACTGACCGAACGACCCGCTGCGCGCGAGGCACAACGCGCGCTGGCAGGGGAGATGACGACGCTCGTGCATGGCGAAGCCGAGACAACGCGCGTTGTAGCCGCGAGTCGCGCATTGTTCGGCCAGGGCGACATGGGCGAGCTGGACGTCGACACGTTGTCCGCTGCTTTGACCGAGGCAGGCCACGTCGATCTCGCTCCGGGGGAGGTGTCAAGCGTCGCGGATCTCTTTGCCAGCACGGGGCTGGTGGCCAGCAAGTCCGCCGCGCGTCGAACGATCGACGAGGGTGGCGCCTACGTGAACAACGTGCGCGTAACCGACCCCGACGCGGTGCTCGCCGATGGTGATTTCGTTCATGGGCGGTGGGCAGTTCTCCGCCGGGGCAAGCGAGCCGTGGCGGGTGTTCGTCGCGTCTGATTCGCGCGCTTTCGGATCGTCCTGGTCAGATTGCATCCCGACGGCGCACACGATCGACCCCGGCTTGACCCGCGCAAGTCGCACCTCCTAAACTCGGCGCACCGCTTGCCAGGAGCAACGGACACGCGCGGGATTGCTCTGCGTGTGGCCGGTCCGGCAGTGGTCCTTCCTCGCACCTGAGACGCCTCGGTCGATTCGACCGCGGCCAGTGGTGTGCGAAGTGGGAGGGAGCGATTCGGGTCGATTTGACCCGCTCATCGCCCCCGACTAAGGTAGGAGAGTTGCCCCAAATCCGGACTGAAAAGTCTTGGCTTGGTGCGCGCTCGTTCCTTGAGAACTCAACAGTGTGCCGAAAGTCAATGCCAAAAACCCCGTCCGTGGGGCTTCGGCTCAGCCATCAGGCTGCTCCGGGTCGCACGGCGGAATTCCTTTGGTAAAGACAGAACGACGAGTAATCGTCACGTCTGTTCTTGCCAGATCAACTAAGACCCGTCTTCGGACGGGTTCCATGTGTCGTTTAGCTCGCTTCGGCGAGATGAACTCAAGACATCAATGGAGAGTTTGATCCTGGCTCAGGACGAACGCTGGCGGCGTGCTTAACACATGCAAGTCGAACGGTGATCCAGGGCTTGCCCTGGGGATCAGTGGCGAACGGGTGAGTAACACGTGGGCAACCTGCCCCTGGCTCTGGGATAACTCCGGGAAACCGGGGCTAATACCGGATATGACCTAAAGAGGCATCTCTTCGGGTGGAAAGTTTTTCGGCCAGGGATGGGCCCGCGGCCTATCAGCTTGTTGGTGGGGTAACGGCCTACCAAGGCGACGACGGGTAGCCGGCCTGAGAGGGCGACCGGCCACACTGGGACTGAGACACGGCCCAGACTCCTACGGGAGGCAGCAGTGGGGAATATTGCGCAATGGGCGAAAGCCTGACGCAGCGACGCCGCGTGAGGGACGAAGGCCTTCGGGTTGTAAACCTCTTTCAGCAGGGACGAAGCGAAAGTGACTGTACCTGCAGAAGAAGCACCGGCTAACTACGTGCCAGCAGCCGCGGTAATACGTAGGGTGCAAGCGTTGTCCGGAATTATTGGGCGTAAAGAGCTCGTAGGCGGTCTGTCACGTCGGATGTGAAAACCCAGGGCTCAACCCTGGGCCTGCATTCGATACGGGCAGACTAGAGTTCGGCAGGGGAGACTGGAATTCCTGGTGTAGCGGTGAAATGCGCAGATATCAGGAGGAACACCGGTGGCGAAGGCGGGTCTCTGGGCCGATACTGACGCTGAGGAGCGAAAGCGTGGGGAGCGAACAGGATTAGATACCCTGGTAGTCCACGCCGTAAACGTTGGGCGCTAGGTGTGGGGAACCTTCCACGTTCTCCGTGCCGCAGCTAACGCATTAAGCGCCCCGCCTGGGGAGTACGGCCGCAAGGCTAAAACTCAAAGGAATTGACGGGGGCCCGCACAAGCGGCGGAGCATGCGGCTTAATTCGACGCAACGCGAAGAACCTTACCAAGGCTTGACATACAGAGAAATCCGGTAGAGATATCGGGTCCGCAAGGGCTCTGTACAGGTGGTGCATGGTTGTCGTCAGCTCGTGTCGTGAGATGTTGGGTTAAGTCCCGCAACGAGCGCAACCCTCGTTCTATGTTGCCAGCGGGTAATGCCGGGAACTCATAGGAGACTGCCGGGGTCAACTCGGAGGAAGGTGGGGACGACGTCAAATCATCATGCCCCTTATGTCTTGGGCTGCACGCATGCTACAATGGCCGGTACAAAGGGCTGCGATACCGCAAGGTGGAGCGAATCCCAAAAAGCCGGTCTCAGTTCGGATTGGGGTCTGCAACTCGACCCCATGAAGTCGGAGTCGCTAGTAATCGCAGATCAGCAACGCTGCGGTGAATACGTTCCCGGGCCTTGTACACACCGCCCGTCACGTCACGAAAGTCGGTAACACCCGAAGCCGGTGGCCCAACCGCAAGGAGGGAGCCGTCGAAGGTGGGATCGGCGATTGGGACGAAGTCGTAACAAGGTAGCCGTACCGGAAGGTGCGGCTGGATCACCTCCTTTCTAAGGAGCATCTGGCACCCCGCCTAAGGCGTCGGTGCCCAGAACCATGCCTCGAGCAATCGCCTCGGGGATGGAGCTCATGGGTGGATCATTGACCAGTAGGCGTCGGCGCACGGTCGCCAGCTAGTACAGCCTTCGGGCAGGAACGCTGAGCGCGCGTGTCGTCGCCGCCCAGGCACACTGTTGGGTCCTGAGGGAACGGGTCTTTGACCTGGATCCTCACCGAGCCGCCTCGCACATCGCGAAGGCGTGAACGGTGTCGGGGCCGATCACCGTCGGACGGCCGCTACGAGCGGTACGCGACGAGTTGAGATCGGTTCACCGCCCGTATTTTGAGAACTGCACAGTGGACGCGAGCATCTTTGTGGCCAAGTTATTAAGGGCGCACGGTGGATGCCTAGGCACCAGGAGCCGAAGAAGGACGTAGGAGACTGCGATAAGCCTCGGAGAGCTGTCAACCGAGCTGTGACCCGAGGATTTCCGAATGGGGAAACCCGGCAGGAGTAATGTCCTGTCACCCTCGCCTGAACACATAGGGCGAGTGGAGGGAACGTGGGGAAGTGAAACATCTCAGTACCCACAGGAAGAGAAAGCAACCGCGATTCCGTTAGTAGTGGCGAGCGAAAGCGGAAGAGGCTAAACCGTCTACGCGTGATAGCCGGCAGGCGTTGCGTGGACGGGGTCGTGGGACATCTCAGTTTATTCTGCCGAATTTACAGGGAGTAAGAAATCGTCGTTGTAGTCGAAGGCCTTGAATGGGTCGGCGCAGAGGGTGAAACCCCCGTAGACGAAACATCGACGACTCCCGAGATCAATCCCAAGTAGCACGGGGCCCGAGAAATCCCGTGTGAATCTGGCGGGACCACCCGCTAAGCCTAAATACTCCCTGGTGACCGATAGCGGACTAGTACCGTGAGGGAAAGGTGAAAAGTACCCCGGGAGGGGAGTGAAAAAGTACCTGAAACCGTGTGCCTACAAGCCGTGGGAGCTACGTCGACTTCGGTCGGCTGTGACCGCGTGCCTTTTGAAGAATGAGCCTGCGAGTTTGCGGTGTGTGGCGAGGTTAACCCGTGTGGGGAAGCCGTAGCGAAAGCGAGTCCGAATAGGGCGAATCAGTCGCACGCTCAAGACCCGAAGCGGAGTGATCTATCCATGGGCAGGTTGAAGCGACGGTAAGACGTCGTGGAGGACCGAACCCACCAGGGTTGAAAACCTGGGGGATGACCTGTGGATAGGGGTGAAAGGCCAATCAAACTCCGTGATAGCTGGTTCTCCCCGAAATGCATTTAGGTGCAGCGTCGCGCGTTTCTTGCCGGAGGTAGAGCACTGGATGGTCTAGGGGGCCTACAAGCTTACTGAAATCAGCCAAACTCCGAATGCCGGTAAGTGAGAGCGCGGCAGTGAGACTGCGGGGGATAAGCTCCGTAGTCGAGAGGGAAACAGCCCAGACCACCAACTAAGGCCCCCAAGCGTACGCTAAGTGGGAAAGGATGTGGAGTCGCATAGACAACCAGGAGGTTGGCTTAGAAGCAGCCACCCTTGAAAGAGTGCGTAATAGCTCACTGGTCAAGTGATTCTGCGCCGACAATGTAGCGGGGCTCAAGCGTACCGCCGACGTTGTGGCATTCACACTGATTGTCCGGTCCTTCGGGATCCAGACGTGTGGATGGGTAGGGGAGCGTCATGTGCCGGGTGAAGCAGCGGAGTGATCCAGCTGTGGACGGCACACGAGTGAGAATGCAGGCATGAGTAGCGAAAGAGGAGTGAGAAACTCCTCCGCCGAATGACCAAGGGTTCCAGGGTCAAGCTAATCTGCCCTGGGTAAGTCGGGACCTAAGGCGAGGCCGACAGGCGTAGTCGATGGACAACGGGTTGATATTCCCGTACCCGCAATAACGCGCCCATGCCGAATCCAGTAATGCTAAGCGCGCGAAGCCGGCAGATCCTTCGGGACGAGTTGGTGGGTCGCGCGAACCGAACTGGTAGTAGGCAAGCAATGGGGTGACGCAGGAAGGTAGTCCAACCGCGGCGATGGTTGACCGCGGATAACCGTGTAGGACGAAGTGTAGGCAAATCCGCACTTCATCACGTCTGAGACGGGACATCGAGCCGATTAGGCGAAGTGGATGATCCTATGCTGCCGAGAAAAGCCTCTAGCGAGCTTTATTGCGGCCCGTACCCCAAACCGACTCAGGTGGTCAGGTAGAGAATACCAAGGCGATCGGGTGAACTGTGGTTAAGGAACTCGGCAAAATGCCCCCGTAACTTCGGGAGAAGGGGGGCCGCGTGGGGTGTAGGGACTTGCTCCCGAAGCCCTGTTCGGCCGCAGAGACCAGGGAGAAGCGACTGTTTACTAAAAACACAGGTCCGTGCCAAGTCGCAAGACGATGTATACGGACTGACGCCTGCCCGGTGCTGGAACGTTAAGGGGACGGGTTAGCAACTTCGGTTGCGAAGCTCAGAACTTAAGCGCCAGTAAACGGCGGTGGTAACTATAACCATCCTAAGGTAGCGAAATTCCTTGTCGGGTAAGTTCCGACCTGCACGAATGGCGTAACGACTTCTCCGCTGTCTCAACCACAGGCCCGGCGAAATTGCACTACGAGTAAAGATGCTCGTTACGCGCGGCAGGACGGAAAGACCCCGGGACCTTTACTATAGCTTGATATTGGTGTTCGGTATGGCTTGTGTAGGATAGGTGGGAGACTTTGAAGCGGGCACGCCAGTGTTCGTGGAGTCGACGTTGAAATACCACTCTGGTCATTCTGGATGTCTAACCTAGGTCCGTAATCCGGATCAGGGACAGTGTCTGGTGGGTAGTTTAACTGGGGCGGTTGCCTCCTAAAATGTAACGGAGGCGCCCAAAGGTTCCCTCAGCCTGGTTGGCAATCAGGTTTCGAGTGTAAATGCACAAGGGAGCTTGACTGTGAGACTGACAAGTCGAACAGGGACGAAAGTCGGGATTAGTGATCCGGCGGTGGCTTGTGGAAGCGCCGTCGCTCAACGGATAAAAGGTACCCCGGGGATAACAGGCTGATCTTCCCCAAGAGTCCATATCGACGGGATGGTTTGGCACCTCGATGTCGGCTCGTCGCATCCTGGGGCTGGAGTAGGTCCCAAGGGTTGGGCTGTTCGCCCATTAAAGCGGCACGCGAGCTGGGTTTAGAACGTCGTGAGACAGTTCGGTCCCTATCCGCCGTGCGCGCAGGAGACTTGAGAAGGGCTGTCCCTAGTACGAGAGGACCGGGACGGACGAACCTCTGGTGTGGCAGTTGTTCCGCCAGGAGCACCGCTGCTTAGCTACGTTCGGAAGGGATAACCGCTGAAAGCATCTAAGCGGGAAGCCTGCTTCAAGATGAGGTCTCCCACAGGGTTAACCTGGTAAGGCCCCCAGCTAGACGACTGGGTTGATAGGCCGGAAGTGGAAGTGCGGCAACGCATGCAGCTGACCGGTACTAATAGGCCGAGGACTTGACCACAAAATGCTACGCGTCCACTGTGCGGTTCCCGAGATACGGTCGAACCGACTAAATCTCCATAGAGTTTCGGCGGCCATGGCGAGGGGGAAACGCCCGGTTACATTCCGAACCCGGAAGCTAAGCCCCTCAGCGCCGATGGTACTGCGCGGGTGACCGCGTGGGAGAGTAGGACGCCGCCGGACATTCTTTCTCGTAGAGGGCCTCCCGTAACTGGGCAGGCCCTCTACGTGTTTTATTGGTGGTCCGCGTCAATACGCGGCCTAGTCGGGAGGTTGGGCGTGCCGGAGACCAACGGTGGGTCACGGGGCGGCTCCGATCGCTCACCGAGTAAGCGCCCCGCCAGCCGTTCCGGCCATTCAGGTGGCAGCGGCGCGGGCGGTAAAGGTTCGGGCAGCAGCGGCGCGGGCGGTAAAGGTTCGGGCAGCAGCGGCTCGGGTGGCAAAGGTTCGGGCAGCGGATACGGCAAGAGTTCGGGGCGTCCGCAGTCTTCGGGTGGTGGCCGCTCGGGAGGCGGCCGGTCCGGTGCGCCCGCAGGCTCGGAGCGACGCCCTCGTCCGGGAGCGTCGGCGTCGCGGGCGACGCCCACTCCCGTGGTGCGAACTCCGGTTGGGCCACCAATTGATCCCGATGTCACAGGCTCTGAGCTTGCCCCCGAGGTCCGGCGCGACCTTCGTTCGTTGGCCAAGGACAAGGCCGACGACGTCGGCCAGCGACTGGTCATGGTGGCGCGCCTGCTCGACAGTGACCCCGAGACAGCGTTGAAACACGCTGACGTGGCTCGCGAGCTTGCTTCCCGAGTTGGTTCGGTACGAGAGGCCTGCGGCCTGGCCGCGTACGCGACTGGTGACTACGCAGCCGCGCTGCGCGAACTGCGCGCTGCCCGACGAATCACTGGCTCGTCCGTGCATCTGCCTGTGATGGCCGACTGCGAGCGGGGACTGGGACGCCCGGATCGGGCACTGGCGCTCGCACACTCTGATGACGTGAAAGCGCTCGACGCGGATGCCCGGATCGAGATGACCATCGTTGAGTCCGGGGCCCGACGTGACCGAGGTGAGGACGCGGCGGCCCTCGCAGTTCTCGATTCAGCGACGCTACGCACGTCGAAGCGACCATGGGCGGCTCGACTTCGTTATGCATATGCCGATCTGCTGCTGGACCTTGGCCGGCGCGACGAGGCGATCGAGTGGTTCAGGCGTACCGCCGCTTCTGACACCGACCATTTGACGGATGCTGCGGACCGGCTGGTGGACCTCGATGGCGTGACATTCGTGGACGTCGACGAGTCTGCGGAGTCGTAGGGTTCGGCGGCGGTGTCTGCGCCGGTGCTGTTTCGTGATCCATGCCTCGCGCGCGTCGGTTATTCGTCTGCTGGCCGCGCGTCTTGTTTCTCGAGCCAGCGCCAAATCCCGTTGACGTTGGTGCTGGTGGCATTCAAGTGTTCGAACTTGTCGTAAGTGGCCGGGCTCTCCCGCAACCGCGCCTCATCGGCGGCTGACTTTTCGCGCACCATGGCCAGGGCGTGGTCGATGTCCATGCCGTGAGCTCGCGCCTCGCGGGTCGTTTCCACCCATCGATTGAGTTGATCGCGAGCAACGCTCAGGGTTTGGCCAGGTTCGTCGACGGGACCGAAGTGGCTAAACAGCAGTCGCGACGGCGCTCGATCCGCGAACGCGTCGAGCGAGTTGAGTGCGAGGTCGAGGTCGAAGTCGGGTGGGGGCGTCGCTGGACGTTGCTCTGCCGTTTCCGGAATGACGACCCCCGCGGCGTCGCCTACGTAGAGATCGCCCGTGACGGGGTCCAGCAGACCAACGTGATGCGAGGCGTGGCCCGGCGAGTAGAAGGTCTTGAGTATTCGGCCAGATCCAAGGTCGATCTCGTCGTCATCGGCAAGCGCACGGACGCGTTCGGCTGGTGTCGCAAGGAGCGGGCCAAACACGTTGTCCAAGACGTCGCCGAAGACCCGTCGTGCACTCGAAACGAGTCGCTCCGGGTCGACCAGGTGGCGTGCACCCTTCTCGTGAGCGACCACCTGGGCCTGCGGGAATGCCCGCGCTAGATCGCCGACGCCACCAGCGTGGTCGAGATGCACATGCGTGACCACGATCGTGGCCAGGTCGTCAGGACCCACGCCGAAATCAGCGAGAACGTCCGTGATACGTGGCGCACTAGTCGCGGTCCCAGTCTCGATCAAGCAAGGCTTGTCGTGAAGGACGAGATAGGCGGCGGTGATCCCGTCGTATCCGGACATGCGGGTATCGATTCCGATGACTGCGTTGCCGAGGTCGACCGTTCCATCCACAGCCACGTTGCCTCCCCACGTTGCGAATCAACGAGTGGTTCTGGTCCGAGCTCGCTCGCATCGTAGGCGTCTGGTTGCACCACGAGACCTCGACAACAACGAAAGTGGGAGGTGCCGCTCGATGAGCGAGCCGATCAACGAAGTGCATCTGGCCGGACGCGTGACATCTCTCGCGACGGAACGGGAGTTGCCCAGCGGCGACACTGTGGCAACGTTCCGGCTGGCGGTCGCCCGACCCGATGGGAAGGCCGGCGTGGACACCATCGACTGCGCCGCGTGGCGTGCGAATCTGCGCCGCACCGCGGGGTCTTGGCAGATCGGTGACGAGGTCGACCTGACCGGCGAGCTACGACGCAGATTCTGGCGCGGGCCAGCCGGAGTGGCGAGCCGCTATGAGGTCGAAGTGATCAAGGCCCGCCGAACGGCGAAGGCCGCCTCGTGAGCTGGATCAGAAGAGCTTGCGCAGCAGCATCAGGTCCCCGAAGGAAGCCTTGACCTTGAGCCGGCCGGAGCCGAATGCGGATGCCGCGTTGAGGGTGCCGGCCGCCATCTCCACCAAGTCGTCGCTGGACACCGTGAGCCGGATGTTGGCCGCAGGGTCTTGGGTCTCGGCGATGTCGACGAGCCGTCCGCCCGAAAGGTTGGCGCCGATGACGACGTCGAGATCGCTGATCGTGGCGGTGAGTGTGCGATCGGGGATCTTGGACGGGTTCGCGTTGACCCGGTCCGCAACGCTGTTCAGGGCGCGTATGCAGTCGTCGAAGGTGGCCACGCCGCGACACTATCGCCCGACGACTTCGGTAGCGTGGCCCCCGAGGGAAGGGGTCCTATGGCCGCGTTCGATGCACTTCGGGGCTATGCCCAACTGGCTGGTGGGCTCAGCGATGTGACCCGCGCACGGGCGATGGCACAGGCCAAGGCCATGATCGCGGCGCTGGACCAGTGGCAGGAGTCCAACGATCAGGCACGGCAAGCCAAGGAAGCAACAGCGGCTGCCCGCTCGCGCGTCCAGGGGCTCGCGGACGAGTTGATGGCGTCGAGCAAGGCAAATCGTGCGTTGCTCACCGCGTTGGTGCGGTCTGAGGCCGAGCGGGCCGTGAGTCGACTGGGCCTCGCCTCCATGGACGACGTCGATGATCTGCGCCGCGAGGTACATCGCATCGAGAAGCAACTGCGCGCCGAAGGATCGACCGCCGGCACCCGCTCGCATTCGGCCGCTGCGAAGAAGACAGCGACCAAGACCGCGGCCAAGAAGACCGCGGCAAAGAAGGCGGCGCCGCGTACGCATACCAAGACGAATGGGGACACGTGAGCACGCCGGCCGAGGTGGACGCCGTTACCGTCGAGCTCGCGTCGTTGAGCGAGTTACCGGTCGCAGAGCATCCGGATGTGTTCGACCGGATCCACCGGAGTTTGCACGACGCCTTGGCCGATCTCGACGAGCGATGACGTGCGCCGCCTCGACGCGGAGCTCGTGCGCCGAGGACTGGCTCGTTCTCGTGACGAGGCCAGCACTCTGATCAAGTCAGGCCGCGTGCTGCTCGGTGGCGTAGTCGCGTCGAAACCAGCCACGCAGGTGGGGCCGGATGCTTCTCTGCTCGTCGAGAGCGACGAGCAAGCTCCGCGCTTTGTCTCGCGCGGTGGCCACAAGCTCGACGGTGCGCTCGATGTCTTCTGCGCCGAAGGGCTCGTCATAGCAGGGCGCCATGCACTGGATGTTGGCGCATCCACTGGTGGGTTCACGGACGTCTTGTTGCAGCGCGGTGCTGCTCATGTCGTCGCGCTCGACGTCGGGTACGGGCAGTTGGCCTGGGCGCTGCGCGAGGACGAGCGGGTGTGGGTCATCGAGCGGACCAACATCCGCGACATCGAGGACGGCTCGCTGGAGCCAGCCCCGAATCTGGTCGTTGCCGACGTGTCGTTCATCTCGCTCACGAAAGTGATCGGTCCCGTGCTGCGGGTCGCGACCGAGGACGCGGACCTCGTCCTGATGGTCAAGCCACAGTTCGAGCTGGGACGACGGCGGGTGCCATCTGGTGGGGTTGTGCGCGACCCCGCGGACCGCGCCGACGCCGTGCGCATGGTGGCCGATTCAGCCTGGGAGAAGGGGCTCGGCGTGGTCGGAGTGAGCGCAAGTCCACTCCCGGGTCCTGCAGGAAACGTGGAGTACTTCGTCTGGCTGCGTGCCGGTGCGGATGCGTTGAGCGAAGATGACCTGATGCGCGCGGTCCAACAGGGTCCGCAATGAACCGTCTAGGAGGCTCGTGGTGACCTCACGGACGGTGCTTCTTGTCGTGCACGGCGGTCGCGGAGATGCGATCGACGTGGCAGGCGAGTTGATCGATTTGCTCCGCACCCGCGGACTCACCGTCAGCATGCTTGCCGGTGAGGCGCAGGAGGCGAAACTCGCCGACGTCGTCGAGTCGATCGCTCTCGATGACGTCGCGGCATGCGAACTCGTTCTCGTTGTCGGCGGTGACGGAACGTTGCTGCGTGCGGTGGAGGCGAGTCGAATCGCCGGCGTTCCGGTACTCGGGATCAACCTCGGCCATATGGGGTTTCTCGCTGAAGCTGAGCGGGAGGACGCAGCGACCGTCGTCGACGCCATCGTGGAACGCAACTACACCATCGAGCAGCGAATGTGCCTCGACGTCGTCGTGTGTGAAGACGGACGCGAAGTCGCACGCGACTGGGCGCTCAACGAAGCGAGTGTCGAGAAGGCTCAACGGGAGCGCATGATCGAGGTGTTGCTTGAGATCGACGGCCGGCCGCTGTCGCGTTGGGGATGCGATGGCGTGGTCTGCGCGACACCCACCGGCTCTACCGCCTATGCCTTCTCGGCTGGGGGACCGATCGTGTGGCCCGAGGTCGAGGCATTGTTGTGCGTGCCGCTGAGCGCACACGCTTTGTTCGCGCGGCCGTTGGTGGTCGGCCCCAGTTCGCGGCTGGCCATCGAGATCGATCCGCAGACCGACGGAGCGACTTTGTTCTGCGACGGTCGCAGGCTCACCGATCTGAAGTCTGGCGCGCGCGTCGAGGTCACGCGTTCAGAAACGCCCGCCCGTCTGGCTCGACTTCATCGTGGGTTGTTCACTGACCGGCTGGTGGCGAAGTTCGATCTGCCAGTTGAGGGTTGGCGTGGTGTGCCGCGTTCCCGCCAGCGCTGACGCCGACCGCGTGTATCCCGCGCGGCGCCGACCAGTCGGATTGACCGGACGGAGATGGACCGGTCTTGATCACTGAGTTGCACATCACGCACCTCGCTGCGATCGAGGATGCCTTGATCGAGCTCGGTCCCGGCTTCACGGCCGTCACGGGCGAAACCGGCGCCGGAAAGACGATGGTGGTCACGGCGGTGGCCTTGCTGCTGGGCGCGCGCGCTGATGCAGGCATGGTTCGCGAAGGGGCTGAGGCTGCCGTCGTTGAAGGTCGCTTGGTACTCGGTGAGCAGCAAGCGTTGGTTGAACGAGTCGAGGAGATCGGCGGTGCCATCGAGGACGGGGAGTTGCTCGTCTCACGGCGAGTGAATCGCGACGGACGCTCGCGGGCATGGGTTGGCGGTCGGGCGGTGCCCGTCGGTGTTCTGGGGGAACTCATCGCATCCTTGGTCCTCGTCCATGGGCAAAGCGATCAGGCCCGGTTGCGCTCGGCGGCCTGGCAGCGTGACTCGCTGGACACCTACGCAGGAATCCGCGACACGTTACGTCGCGATCAGGAGGGCGCCTACGAGCGATACCGCTCCGCCGTTCGCGAGCTCGCGACCTCTGATGCGGATCAGGTTCGGGTGCAACGCGAGCTCGGCGTGCTGACGTCTCTGGCAGAGGACGTCGAACGCGTGGGACCGCGAGCCCACGAGGACATCGTGCTCGCCGACGAGTCGCGTCGACTCTCGCAAGTTGACGCCCTCCGCGAGGCAAGCTCGGGGGCACTGTTGGCGTTGGAGGGTGGCGAAACAGGAGAAGAGTCCGAGGGTGGCGCGGTCGCAGCCGTGGCGCGCGCCCGTCATGAACTTGGCGTCGTGGATGATCCGGAGTTGTCATCGCTGTCGACCCGGCTCGGTTCGTTGATCCATGAGTTGAACGAAGCGTCGAGCGCACTCACGAGCTATCTCGATGCTCTAGACGCCGACCCGGGACGCCTCGAGCGGGTGGAGAATCGGCGGGCCGAACTCGCAGCACTCGTGCGCCGCGTCGATTTACGTCGCGCCGAACTGGCTGAAGTGGGCTCGCCCGTACTCGCCGAAAGTGGTGACGCATCGGTGAGTCCTGGGACTTCGCTGATGGCTTCTGTCGATGACGTGCTCGCGCTCATGGTTCGCATCGGTGGGCGACTCGGCGCGATCGGAGGCGGGGCACGCGACAAGAACGCGCGGAGCGCCGAGGTGGACACCGCGCGGGATGCCCTGACCGACGCTGCGCGCACGCTGTCGACCGCACGTCTCGCAGCGGCTGACGACTTGGCTGTTCGGGTCACCGCAGAGTTGCATGGCTTGGCGCTTCCTGACGCCCGACTAGATGTCGTCGTCGAGCAAACGGAGGCGACGAGCGATTTTGTGGTCGAGATTGACGGTCGTGTGCTGCACGTCGAATCAAGTGGGGTGGACTCGGTGCGATTTGACCTCGTCGCACACGCTGGGGCGCCTCCTCGCCCCCTGCACAAGGGCGCATCGGGTGGTGAGCTCTCACGCGTGATGCTCGCCCTTGAGGTGGTGCTGGCAGGGACTGTTGATCTGCCGACCTTCGTCTTCGACGAGGTGGACGCGGGCGTCGGTGGCCGAGCCGCGATCGAGGTTGGGCGACGACTGGCCGCACTGGCGACCCACGCGCAAGTACTGGTGGTGACCCACTTGCCTCAAGTCGCTGCCTTCGCCGACTCGCACGTGGTGGTCAGCAAGGGCGGTCAACCGACCAGGACGGTCACCGCGGCGGCCGGCGAAGAGGAACGGATCACGGAGCTCACCCGCATGATGGCTGGGCTCGAGGAGTCTCAGGCGGGTCGCGACCATGCCCACGAGCTCGTTGAGTTGGCTGCAGAAGCTCGGCGAGTCGCTACAAAAGCCCCACCAGTCACACTGGCACCATGAGGGAGTGAATCTCCTCAAACGCAGAGCCCCCGCTGAGCCGGGCGTCATTGGCAGTGCACGCTGCGGTCGTCGCGTGTCCGAGTTGCTGCCCAAGATCAAGAAGGGCGACATCGTCGTCGTTGACGAGATCGACCTGACTCGCGCCGATGCCGAGGCCCTCGTGGCTAGGCATGCAAGCGCAGTGATCGATCTGACCACCGCCTCCTCCGGGCGTTATCCCAACCTCGGACCGCAGGTGCTGATCAACGCGGGCATCCCACTGGTCGACCATGTGGGCGCAGACCTCGTCACGCGGATTCGTGACGGCGAGCGCCTTCGCATCAGCGGGGGAGAGGTCTTTCGCGGCAGCGAACTGATCGCCTCGGGGACCGAGCAGTCGTATTCGACAATCAACTCATCCCTCGCACAAGGACAGGCCGGCATGTCCGCGCGCCTCGACGCGCTCGTTGCTGAGACGTCGGAACTGTTGCGACAGAAGCCCGTCGCCCTCGAACCCTCGCCCACCCTCGCGACAGATTTGGCGGACGCGCCGATCCTGCTGATTGGCAGTGGTCCGCTTGCTGGGCGTTCGTTGAAGTCCCTGCGCGACTGGGCCCGCCGGGTTCAGCCGATCGTGGTTGTGGTCGGTGCAAACGCGAACGTCGCGAACGCAGCTGGTATCAAGCCGCACGTCGTGATCGCTGAACCGGACGCCATTGAGGAGAAGGTCCTGTCGCACGCGGTCGAAGTGGTCGTCGCCTCGCCACCCACCGTCGATCCCGATCCGCACGGAATCTTGGAGCGACTTGGCATCGTCCCAACGCTAGTGACGGCGAGTCGCACGGACGAGGACCTAGCCCTCGAACTGATTGAAGACGGTCGGCCTTCTGTGATCGTGACGACCGGCTGCGATCTCAGTGTGCTAGCCCTCCTTGACCGCGGCGCGGGCCAAGGCGCCCGTGCGCTCATGGGGCAGATGCGTGCCGCTGGTCGACTGATCGATGCCGATGCGATGGGCGAGCTCGAGGCGCCGAGATCGTCGTGGTGGCCCGGCGTATTGATCGCGCTCACTGCCGCTGTCGCGGTGGCGGTAGCGCTTGTCGCAACGCCCGCGGGTACATCGCTGGTCGACCACGTTCGTAGTTGGTTTGGCGGATGAGTTGATCTCGTATCGCTACCACGCGGTGTCGATCGCAGCGGTCTTCCTGGCTCTCGCGGTCGGCGTCATCCTCGGAGCCGGACCGCTGGAGCACACGATCGGATCGGTGGCCAGCGCGTCGAGCACGGCTGCCGAGAACACTCGGCTAAAGGCCCTCAACGATTCGCTCAACGAACGTGTCGCTGCCGACACCACATTCGCAACAAAGATGGTGCCCGTACTTGTTGGCGGCTCGCTTGCGAATCGATCAGCTGTGCTCGTGATCTTCCCGGGAGTCGCGCCGGCCACCGTCGCGACCACACTCGCAACCCTGAGGGCCGCAGGAGCCAGTGTGACCGGCACGGTAACCCTCACGTCCGCAAGCCTGGCCACGAACAAGCAGTCGGTACTCAACGGAATTGTTAGTCGACTGGCACCAAGTGGGGTCTCCATCCCGTCGCAGTCCTCGACGATCGATCAGGTGACGAGCGTGCTTGCGGCCACCCTCGTCACGAATAGCGCAACAAAGCCGTCCAAAGAGCAGGTGGCGCAGGGCAAGACCTTGCTCTCCGCTCTGGCCCAAGTCGGTGCCGTCACCGTGTCGGGAAACCCGCAGAACAAGTCGGCCACGGCCTTCGTGCTCGTACCAAGCACCAGCAGCAGCGCCGGCCTGGGCGCAGCGCTCGGGCATTGGCTTGCGGCCGACAGCCACGCCGCGGTTGTTGCCGGTTCAACCGGTTCGGCGAATGTTGGTCCGGTCGCGGTGCTGCGGGGGCCGACCAGCCCCTCGCATGCGGCGGTGACCGTCGATGACGTGGAGACGGCCCAGGGCCAGACCGCGTTAGCGCTGGGGGCGGCCGCAGCGATCGCGGGGACCTCTGGCGCCTACGGGACCGGCGCTGGAGCGGTCGCTCCTTATCCGACTCGTTGATCACCGTGACTAGCGTCAACGCGCCGAATGGGTGCGACGACGATGGAGCCGGCCCTCAGCGCTGTTAGTCTGGTAGCCCGTGGACAGGGGACGCGCAGAGAGAGCGCAGACGACCAAGCACGTATTCGTCACGGGCGGAGTCGCCTCTTCCCTTGGCAAGGGGTTGACCGCATCGAGTTTGGGCAGTCTGCTGAAGGCCCGCGGACTGCGCGTCACGATGCAAAAACTCGACCCGTATCTCAATGTCGATCCCGGGACGATGAATCCGTTTCAGCACGGCGAGGTCTTCGTGACCAACGATGGTGCAGAGACCGACCTCGACATCGGGCACTACGAGCGTTTCCTCGACACGGACCTGCACGGCTCGGCCAACGTGACGACCGGACAGGTCTACTCGGACGTGATCGCCAAGGAGCGGCGCGGCGAGTATCTCGGTGACACCGTCCAGGTCATCCCGCACATCACCAACGAGATCAAAGCTCGTATCAGAGCCATGGCCAGCGACGACGTGGATGTCGTGATCACCGAGGTCGGCGGAACGGTGGGGGACATCGAGTCGCTGCCGTTCCTCGAGGCTGTGCGTCAGGTGCGGCACGAGGTCGGTCGTGACAACGTGTTCAGCCTGCATGTCTCGTTGCTTCCGTACATCGGACCGAGTGGCGAGTTGAAGACCAAGCCCACTCAGCATTCGGTGGCTGCTCTGCGCAGCATCGGCATCCAGCCTGACGCGATCGTGCTGCGCGCGGACCGCGCGGTGCCCAGCGAAATCAAGCGCAAGATCTCGTTGATGTGCGACGTGGACGATGAGGCGGTCGTTGCAGCGGTCGATGCCCCTTCCATCTACGACATCCCGAAGGTGCTGCACTCGGAGGGTCTCGACGCCTACGTCGTGCGACGACTCGGACTTCCGTTCCGCGACGTCGATTGGACCGATTGGGACGACTTGCTGCGTCGGGTTCATCGGCCTGCCCACGAGATCACGGTCGCCCTAGTCGGTAAGTACGTCGGACTGCCCGATGCGTACCTGTCGGTGACGGAGGCGCTGCGCGCTGGGGGATTCGCACAGGACGCCCGAGTGACCATCAAGTGGGTGCCGAGCGACTCCTGCATTGAGCCGGCTGGTGCCGCCCGCGAGCTCGGCGACGTGGACGCCGTGTGCGTCCCCGGTGGTTTCGGAGTGCGGGGGATCGAGGGCAAGCTCGGCGCGATCCGCTATGCGCGCGAGAACGGTCTGCCGACCCTTGGCTTGTGCCTTGGCCTGCAGTGCATGGTGATCGAGCTCGCGCGGGATGTCGCAGGCCTTTCGGGGGCGAACTCATTGGAGTTCGACGAGCAGACGCCGCACCCAGTGGTGTCGACGATGGCCGACCAGGAAGACGTAGTGGCAGGTGAACGCGATATGGGCGGCACGATGCGGCTTGGGCTCTATACCGCCGCGCTGCGTGAAGGTTCGATCGTGCGCGGGCTCTACGGTGAGCCGCTCGTTGAGGAACGTCATCGACACCGCTACGAGGTCAACAACGTCTATCGCACCCAGCTAAGTGACGCTGGCCTGGTCTTTTCCGGTACGTCTCCGGATGAGCGACTCGTGGAGTACATCGAACTACCGCGCGACGTGCATCCGTTCTTTGTCGCGACCCAGGCGCACCCGGAGTTTCGTTCGCGCCCGACTCGCGCGCACCCGCTGTTCTCCGGGCTCATCGCGGCTGGTCTCGCGCGCTCCCATGCAGCGGGCGCTCCCGACGACTCGGGGCATGCCAAGGAAGAGACATTGCTGCCGGAGCGCGCGTCAGCGTGAGCTCAGAGGTCTGGGCCGGCCCGATCCGAGACGAGCCGGCAGAGTTCAACGTACGTTCGTCGGTCATCGAGTACCGCGGTCCGATCTGGGACGTTCGCAAGGATGAAGTCCTCATCGGTGAGCAGGTAGTCGAACGCGACGTCGTCGCTCATCCCGGTGCGGTCGCGGTTGTTGCGTTGGACGACGAGCAACGCATCCTGCTTATTCGGCAGTATCGCCATCCTCGCGCTGCGTATCTGTTCGAGTTGCCGGCGGGGCTGCGCGACGTGGATGGCGAGGATCCCAAGACCACCGCGCAGCGTGAACTGGCCGAGGAGACCGGCTATGAGGCTGCCGACTGGTCAGTGCTAGTCGAGGAGTACCCGTCGCCTGGTGGCTCCGACGAGAGTCTGATCTTCTTCCTGGCGCGCGGAGTGAGGGCGCGAGCGGGCGGTCGAGTCATGACCGACGCAGCCGAGGAGCAGGACATGCCGCACGTCTGGGTCCCGTTGGCCGATGCCGTGCGTTATGTGCTCGCGGGAGATATCAAGGGCGGCACAGTGGTGGTCGGCGTCCTCGCCGCTGCCACTTTGACGGCCTTCCCCCGTCCCTGATTCGGCCTATCCTGGCGAACGGTTGGGGACGGAGCCCGCGCCGACGACCGTCGGCACCGGACCCAGATGAGGACGTGGCCGAGGTGCTGGTCGGTATCCCGAGCGAGGTCAAGAACAACGAGTTCCGCGTGGCCATCACGCCCAGCGGAGTGCACGAACTGCTGCGCAACGGCCACGAGGTGATCCTGCAAGAAAACGCAGGCGTCGGCTCCTCAATCACCGATGACGAGTACGTCGGTGCTGGGGCGCGAATCGTCCCGACTGCCGACGACGTGTGGGGCAGCGCCGAGCTCGTGCTCAAGGTGAAGGAGCCGATCGCGGAGGAATACCACCGCATGCGCAAGGACCAGGTGCTGTTCACGTACCTGCACCTGGCGGCTTCGCGCGAGTGCACCGACGCGTTGCTGGCCTCTGGGACGACCGCGATCGCTTACGAGACCGTTGAGCTGCCGGACCACTCGTTGCCGTTGCTCGCGCCGATGAGCGAAGTCGCCGGCCGGTTGGCGCCGCAGGTCGGGTCGCACTGCCTCATGCGCTCGGAGGGTGGGCGCGGGACGCTCATGGGTGGCGTATCCGGTGTGTACGCGGCCAAGGTGGTCGTGCTCGGCGCAGGGGTGGCCGGCGCAAATGCCGCGGCGATCGCCCTCGGCATGCAGGCAGAAGTCATCCTGCTTGATCGAAACATCGAACGGCTTCGCCAGATGGACCGCATCTACCAGGGCCACGTGCAGACGGTCGCCTCGAACACCTACGAGGTCGAGCGGGCATGCCTCGACGCCGATCTGGTGATCGGCGCCGTACTCATTCCGGGCGCGAAGGCACCTCGCCTGGTCTCCAACGAGCTGGTGTCGCGCATGAAGACCGGCTCCGTGCTCGTGGACATCTCGATCGACCAGGGCGGGTGCTTCGAGGACTCGCGACCGACGACGCACGCCGAGCCGACCTACCGGGTGCACGACTCGCTCTTCTACTGCGTTGCCAACATGCCCGGAGCGGTACCGCACACGTCCACATATGCCCTGACCAACGTGACGTTGCCCTATGCCGTCGAACTGGCGAACCTCGGTTGGCGACAGGCGCTGCGTAATGACCCTGCGCTGGGCCTCGGCCTGAACACGCACGAAGGCCAGGTGACATACGGTCCGGTCGCCGACGCACACGGGCTCGCGGCGGTCTCGTTGGAGTCCGTGCTCGCCTGAGTGTCCCTTTCGGGCTGACGGCCCGCTTGCCACTTCGCTCTTACGCTGGGGCCCGTGGCCTCTGCATCGCTCGGTTCGATCGTGCGCGCGTACCTCGATCACGTCACCATCGAACGGGGGCTGTCGAAGAACACGGTTGCCGCATACCGACGTGATCTCAACCGCTACTTCGCCTGGTGTACGGCGCGCGGGCTTGGTGATGTCGGGGACGCCGCAGAGTCGGACATCGCGCAGTTCGTCATGTCGTTGCGTGAAGGCGACAATGAGCATCCTGCTTTGAGTGCCTCGTCCACTGCGCGGACGCTCGTTGCCGTCCGCGGGCTATATCGGTTCGCGGTCCGCGAAGGCGTGCGCACCGATGATCCGGCCGCCTCTGCGAGCGTGCCGCGAGCAACTCGCCGGCTTCCCAAGGCGATCCCGTTCGACGACGTCATGCGATTGCTTGAGGCCACCGACCCGCACCACACGTCGTTAGGCCGCCGAGATCGAGCTCTTGCTGGAGCTCCTTTATGGGACGGGCGCTCGGATCTCAGAGGCCGTCGGACTCGATCTCGATGACATCGATCTCGATGCAAGGCTGGTCCGGGTGTCAGGTAAGGGCGGCAAACAACGAGTCGTGCCGCTCGGGTCATTCGCCAGCAGCTCGGTTGCCGACTACCTGACATCCGGGCGGCCCGAGCTTGCGGTGAAGGGCACTGGGGGACCAGCTGTGTTTCTCAACTCGCGCGGCGGCCGACTTTCACGACAAAGCGCGTGGAGCATCCTGCACGAGGCGGCGGCCCGAGCTTCGTTGAGTGAGGAGATCTCGCCGCACACGTTGCGTCATTCGTTTGCGACTCATCTCCTAGATGGCGGAGCGGATGTGCGGGTTGTTCAGGAACTGCTTGGGCACGCGTCAGTGACCACAACCCAGATCTACACGATGGTGACGGTCGAACACTTGCGTGAGGTGTACGTGCAGGCTCACCCGCGTGCACTTGGCTGAGCGCCGTCGCCGGTCTGGCGCAGTTGCGAACTGCTTGTGGGGCACCGACCCCGGGCCTATCCTCGCCGAGGCTGGACGTGCGACGATGTGAAAAGTCGTCATATCGCTACGAGGGGAAACCGACTTGTGAATAAGTCGATTCGCGGACGAAAGTCGCGCGGGCACTCCGCGACAGCCAAGGCCGAGAGCGCCGGCCGACGCTGTTGTCGCCACTCAGGGGGGTTCATCGGAGACCGTGGTTGATCCGGCCGAGTCGACCGACCCTGTCGGCCCGGGCATGGACGCCATGGGCCGGCCGATGCCGATATTTCCCGAGCCGAAGCCCCTCGACCACGTCGGGCCGGCACGCGTCATCGCCCTGTGCAACCAAAAGGGTGGTGTCGGCAAGACGACCACGACGATCAACCTGGGCGCCGCCCTCGCGGAGTATGGGCGTCGGGTGCTCCTCGTCGACTTCGACCCGCAAGGTGCGCTGTCCGTTGGCCTCGGAATCAAGCCCAACGACGACGACAAGACCGTCTACGACATGCTCCTGCACGCCGACGTGACGGCCGCTGATGTCGTCGTGAAGACCGCGGTCCCTGGTCTGGATCTGCTGCCGAGCAACATCGTGCTGTCCGCCGCGGAGATGGAACTGGTCAGCGAGGTCGCGCGCGAGCATGCGTTGGCCAGAGCGCTCGCGCCGATGCTCCCCGAGTACGACCTCATCCTGATCGACTGCCAGCCGTCGTTGGGCCTGCTTGCTGTTAACGCGCTGACGGCCGCTCAGGGTGTCATCGTGCCGCTCGAGTGCGAGTTCTTTGCGCTTCGCGGGGTTGCCTTGCTGATGGACAGCATCGAGAAGGTGCGCGGTCGGCTCAATCCCACGCTGGAGCTCGACGGCATCCTGGCCACGATGTACGACTCGCGCACGCTGCACAGCCGCGAAGTGCTCGCAACGATCGTGGATGCTTTCGGGGACAAGGTCTTCCACACGGTCGTGACACGAACGGTGAAGTTCCCTGAAACGACCGTCGCCGGCGAGCCCATCACGACCTACGCGCCTAGTTCTGGGGGAGCGACCGCGTACCGCGAACTGGCCAAGGAAGTGCTGGCGGAGCGGTCATGACGCGCACGGAGGCGCCCCGCTCTACTGCGCCACGCGCCACAACGCCGCGCCCCAGTGGGCGCCAGCGTCACGACGATCGGATCACCGTCTATCTCTCGGCGGCCGAGTTGCTTGAGCTGGAGCAGGCCCGATTGACCCTGCGCGGCCAGTTCGGCTTGTCAACCGACCGGGGCCGAATCGTGCGTGAGGCCTTGGCCGTTGTCCTCGCGGACCTTGAGTCCAAGGGTGAGGCCAGCATCCTGGTGAGGCGGCTCACCGGCCGTTGAGCGATGCGTCGCAATCGTCCGCGTCGGCGCCGGACGGCAGCGTGGCAGGCGGGACCATCCGGCAGTGTCGGCTAGCGTTTGTGCGTGAGCGCCGTGGAGACCGATCGGACCGAGATCGTTGAATCCGGCGACGACAACGGGTTCCACGTCCACCTGGCGGTGTTCGAAGGGCCCTTTGATTTGCTGCTTTCGTTGATCGCTAAGCACAAACTTGATGTCACGACAGTCGCGCTGGCGCAGGTCACCGATGAGTTCATCGCTTACCTGCGGGAGTCCGATCTCACCGACGACCTTGATCAGACGACGGAGTTCCTCGTCGTCGCTGCGACCTTGCTGGATCTGAAGGCAGCTCGCCTGCTGCCCGCCGGCGACGTCGAGGACGAAGAGGATCTCGCGTTGCTCGAGGCACGCGACCTGCTGTTCGCGCGGCTGCTGCAGTACCGGGCCTACAAGGAGGCCGCGGCGATCTTCGCCGCTCGCCTGGCCGATGAGTCGCACCGGTTCCCGCGCAGCGTGGGTCTGGACCCCGGTTTGGCGGATCTGCTGCCCGAGGTCCTGCTCGGTATAGGTCCAGACGAGTTCGCCGCGCTCGCGGCCAGGGCGTTGCGGCCCAAGCCCATCCAGACCGTGTCGATCGACCACATCCACCTCCCGCGCGTAAGCGTGCAGGAGCAAGCAGGGTTCATCGTGGACATGCTGCGCAGGTCTGGCGCCGCCAGCTTCCGCAGTCTCACGCGGGATTGTCCCGACACCATGACCGTCGTCGCGCGATTTCTGGCGTTGCTTGAACTCTTCCGCGAGGGGGTCATCGGCTTCGACCAGGTGGACGCCCTAAGCGAACTGAATGTGCGTTGGCTCGGCGGTGAACGCACGGAGGTCTCCGTCACGGATGAGTTCGACGTGGAGCGGGCACCCGACGACGATGTGGGTGCAGACGCGGGTGCAGAACCGGATGCCGACACGGACGCCGAGGGCACTTCCGCCGGTGAACCAGCTGATCAGACCGTGGAGGTTAACGATGACTGAGCCGATCGTGAGCGCTCCAGCCACGGACGTTCCAGTGGCATCGCGAGTGGAGGCGATACTGCTAGTTGCCGATCAACCGGTGACGGAGTTGACCCTTGCGTCGGTGTGCGAGGCGACTGTGCCCGCCGTTCGCGACGCGCTGGGCGATCTGGTCGAGCGTTACGCGAGCAGTGACGGCGGCATCGACCTGCGCGAGGTGGCGGGGGGCTGGCGCTTCTACACGTCCGAATCCTGCGCGCCCTGGGTCGAGAAGTTCGTGCTGGACGGTCAGCAGGCGCGCCTTACCCAGGCCTCGTTGGAGACGCTCGCCGTGGTTGCCTATCGCCAACCCGTGTCCAGGGCTCGCGTCTCTGCAATCCGCGGGGTGAGTGTCGACGGCGTCATGCGGACTCTCGTTACACGTGGTCTGGTGGAGGAGACGGGCACGGAGCACGAGACGGGCGCGATCCTGTACTCGACGACGCCCTACCTGCTCGAGCGACTGGGCCTGAACTCGATCGAAGACCTGCCGCCGATCGCCGACTTCCTACCCGACCTCGATGACCTCGACGGATTCTCCGAACTGCAGACCGGGTGAGCGAGAACAAGCGAGGCGAGGCTGCAGACGGTGTGCGACTGCAGAAGGTCTTGGCGCAAGCGGGTGTCGCAAGTCGTCGTGCATCAGAGGATTTGATCGCACGCGGACGCGTCGAGGTCGACGGCAAGATCGTGCGCACGATGGGGATGCGCATTGACCCGGAGCGAAGCATCGTGCGCGTCGACGGTCAGCGCATCAACGTCACGAGCACCGTGGTGCATCTGGCCTTCAACAAGCCCGAGGGCGTTGTGAGCACGATGAGCGATCCGGATGGCCGACCGTGTCTCGGCGATTACATGAGTGATCGCACCGAGCGGCTCTTCCACGTCGGGCGCCTTGATCTGGAGACCGAAGGTTTGATCCTGCTGACCAACGATGGCGATCTGGCCCATCGTTTGACGCATCCGAGCTACGAGATCCCAAAGGTGTATCTCGCCGAGATCGACGGCCCGGTGCCGCGCGATCTGGGCCGTCGCCTCAACGCCGGCATCGATCTCGATGACGGACTGGCCCGCGTCGACTCCTTCGGCATCGTCCAGTCGATCGGTAATCGGGCGCTGGTGGAGATCACCTTGCACGAAGGCCGAAACCGGATCGTGCGTCGACTCCTGGAAGCGGCCGGACACCCAGTGTCGCGACTGGTCAGGACCAAGGTGGGCCCGGTTTCGCTCGGCGAGCTGCGGCCCGGAACCTCGCGCCATCTCAACCGGGGTGAGGTCGGCGCGTTGTACGCAGCGGTCGACCTGTAGTCGCTCGCTAGGGTGTCCCGGTCATCAATCGGGACGTTGGAGGGCTGGCATGGCGGTGCGCGCGATCCGCGGGGCAACCATGCTTCAATCCGACGACCGTGACGAGATGCTTGAGGTCGTGCCCGAGTTGTTGCGCACTATTTTTGCGCGAAACGAGCTGGACACGGATTCGTTGATCAGCATCGTGCTGACGGCCACCCCTGATCTGCACTCGGAGTTCCCTGCGGTGGGCGCGCGTGAGCTTGGGCTTGGTGAGGTCCCGCTGTTGTGCACGCAGGAGCTGGCGATCGATGGGGCGTTGCCGCGCGTCGTGCGCGTGCTGATCCACGCCGATGTGGATCGCCCGCGCGCCCAGATTGTGCACGTCTACCTGCGGGGGACCGAGGTCTTGCGACGGGACCTGGCGCAGTGACGCTGCGGACCGTGGTGGTTGTGGGCGCCGGTCTCATCGGTTCGTCGCTTGGCATGGCCCTGGTACGCGAGGGCATTGTGGTGCATGTCGTCGATGCGGACCCACGCGTTGCTGAAACCGCGGCAGCGTTGGGTGCGGGTTCGGCTGCGGCTCCCGCCCCGATGGACGTGGATCTGGTCGTCGCGGCGGTCCCGCCAGACGAGGTCGCGCAGGTGTGGGCTGAGGCTGCAGAGCGTTATCCCAGTGCGACGCTTACCGACGTCGCCAGCGTTAAGAGCATCGTCCTCGCAGGAGCTGCGGCGGCGGGAGTGGATCTGAGCAGGGTGGTCGGCAGTCACCCGTTGGCTGGCCGCGAGACCTCAGGGCCGACTGCGGCACGCGTAGACCTGTTCGAAGGCCGGCCATGGGTGGTGTCACCCAGTAAGTCAGCGTCCGATGAAGCCGTCGCTCGGGTGCGACACATGGTCGAGCTGGTGGGTGCGACGGTCATCGAGATGGATGCGGACGAACACGACCGTGCCGTGGCGACCGCTTCGCATGTGCCGCAGGTTGCTGCCAGTGCAGTGGCGGCGCAACTGCTCAACGACACGGCTGCTGGCGCGGTTTCGGGACAGGGATTGCGCGACGTCACTCGCATCGCGGCGTCCGACGCAGACCTGTGGACCGGAATCCTCACGGCTAACGCCTCGCACGTGGCGGACGTACTCGATCGGGTGCAGGGCGATCTGAGCGCATTGAGTGATGCGCTGCGGGCAAGTGCCGCTGGTGACCAGGACGCAAACGCGGCGGTGCGTGCGCTGCTGACTCGCGGGCGCGAAGGGCACGCACTTATCCCGGGCAAACACGGTGGTCGGCACGAGGAGTTCGCGAACGTGTCGGTGGTCATCGATGACCGGGCTGGCGCGCTTGCCCGACTCTTCGCTGCGGCCGATGCCGCCTCGGTCAACGTGGAGGACGTCACGATCGAGCACGCGACCGGCGCGCAGTTCGGACTCATCAGCCTTGCGGTCACCTCCGATGCGGCTGCAGCCTTGCGTGAGTTCCTGACCAACGCCGGTTGGCGCGTGCTGCCGGCACTGGGCCGTTGAGTCAGTAGTGACTGCTCACCAACGAGGTCCTGTCATCGCGATCGATGGTCCCTCCGGTTCTGGCAAGTCGACGCTCGCGCGGGGAGTGGCGCGAGCGCTCAAGCTGCGCTATCTGGACACCGGGGCCATGTACCGCGCGCTCACGTTGTGGATGCTGGAGCACGGGGTCGACGTCCACGATGCGGCGGCCGTTGCCGCTCGTTGCGACGAAGCGCAGATCGAGCCACTGACGGATCCCGATAGCTTTGGCGTCCTGCTAGACGGCAAGCGGGTCGTTGACGAAATTCGTTCGGCTGCCGTCACCGAGTCGGTGAGTGCGGTGTCGGCGGTACCAGCCGTGCGTGCGCGCCTAGCGGGTCTACAACGTGACCTTGCAGCGGTCGGCGGGATGGTCATGGAGGGCCGGGATATCGGGTCAGTCGTGCTTCCCGACGCGGACCTCAAGATCTTCTTGACCGCCGACTCGCGGGTGCGCGCGGAGCGACGCAGCGACCAGAATGCTGAGATGGCGAACGCGACCGAGGCCGACGGGGTGCTGACCGACGTGCATGAGAATCTTGCCGATCTTGCGCGCCGCGACCGACTCGACTCCTCACGGGCGGTCTCGCCCCTGACCCGAGCATCCGACGCCGTTGTCATCGATTCCACCCACGCGGGCCCTGACGTCATCGTCCAGGAAGTCATCGAGCTGTTGCGCGAGCGCCGCTCATGACTGACCACGTCGTCGACGACTTGGGTGCTGATGAGGGTCGAGTACCGACAGTCGCAGTGGTGGGACGACCGAACGTCGGCAAGTCCACCTTGGTCAATCGCATCCTGGGTCGACGAGAGGCTGTCGTCGAGGATGTGCCAGGCGTGACGAGAGACCGGGTCGCCTACGACGCCAACTGGCGAGGCCGTCGGTTCACGCTCGTGGACACCGGCGGGTGGGATCCAGACGCGGAGGGCATGGCTGCGCGCATCGCGGAGCAAGCCGAGCGGGCTATTGATCTGTCCGACGCGATCGTCTTCGTGGTGGACGCGACTGTCGGCGCAACCGAGACCGACGAGGCGGCTGTCCGGGTGCTCCGCCGCTCGGGTCGTCCGGTCATCGTCGCGGCAAACAAGGTCGACAACGAGAACACCGAAGCGGATGCCGCGGGGCTCTGGAGCCTGGGTTTGGGCGAGCCCTACCCGGTCTCTGCACTGCATGGTCGCGGCAGCGGTGAGTTGCTCGACGCCATCGTCGACGTGCTTCCCGCGGTCAGTGAGGTTTACGACGAGGAAGGTGGACCGCGCCGAGTGGCCTTGCTTGGCAAGCCGAACGTCGGCAAGTCGAGTCTGCTTAACCGCCTCGCGGGCGAGAACCGCGTCGTCGTCGACCCGGTTGCGGGCACCACGGTGGATCCGGTTGACGAGCTCATCGAGCTGGGGGGTCGCACCTGGCGGTTCGTTGACACCGCGGGGATTCGCCGCCGCGCGCGCGAGTCCAGTGGGCACGAGTACTACGCGACCTTGCGTACCCAATCGGCAATCGAGCGTGCCGAAGTCGTAGTCGTTCTCATCGATGCGAGCGATGTCCTGTCTGAACAGGACGTCCGCATCCTGTCGATGGCCGCAGACGCTGGACGCGCGATCGTCATCGCGTACAACAAGTGGGATCTGCTCGACGAGGAGCGCCGCTACTACCTCGAAGGCGAGATCGAACGGGATCTCGCGCACGTGCAGTGGGCGCCACGAGCCAACGTGTCAGCGCTGACCGGGCGACACATGGATCGGTTGGTACCGGCGATCGACGCGGCCCTAGGAGGATGGGAGACCCGGGTATCGACCGGACGTCTCAACTCCTTCATCGCAGATCTCGTTGCCTCGCACCCGCATCCCGTGCGCGGCGGCAAACAGTCCCGCATCCTCTATGCATCGCAGGTCGACGTCCGCCCGCCGAAGTTCCTCATCTTCGCGACCGGACATCTCGAAGCCGGCTATGTGCGCTTCATCGAACGCAGACTGCGCGAGGAATTCGGCTTTGAGGGCAGCCCGTTGGATGTCCAAGTCCGAGTGCGCGAGCGGCGCGGGTCCTAGTCGTTTGCTGGGATAAGGTACGCAGGCTGTTTCGACAGCGGGCTGTAGCGCAGCTTGGTAGCGCACTTGACTGGGGGTCAAGGGGTCGCAGGTTCAAATCCTGTCAGCCCGACAGAGCGTTCCGACGTTTCGCACTGGGTCAGAGCTGCTTTTCAGGTCCGGTCTTTGGTGGAGTTCGTGCCTGCATCAGCCGGAAGGACGCCGCATGAGTACCCGCGTCACATCGCCGTTTGGCTTCTCATCCACCGCATTCGACGTCATCGCTGGTATCGACTTGCGTGGACGCCGGGCGCTGGTGACCGGTGCAGCGAGGGGCATCGGAGTCGAGACCGCTCGCGCGTTGGCTGCCGCGGGTGCGGAGACCGTGATCGCAGCCCGCGACATGACAGCCGCCAACCGCGTGGTGACCGAAATCCGAAGCAACACGGGCAACGACACGGTCAGGGCGATGCACCTTGACCTGCTCGACCGGGCTTCAATCGACCGGCTAGCTGCGGAGTACACGGGCGCTCTACACGTTCTGGTCAACAACGCCGGCATCAGTTCCGTCTTGGAGCGTCGGCTCAGCCCCGAGGGCCATGAACTCCAGTTTGCCACCAATCACCTGGGGCACTTCCGGCTAACGCTTGGGTTGCTGGCGAACCTTCGTGCCGCTGACGGCGCCCGGGTGGTGTCGGTCAGTTCGCGGGCACACCTCGATTCACCGGTCATGTTCGACGACATCGACTTTGACCAGCGCCCTTACGACTCGGGGCTGGCCTACGCCCAGTCCAAGACGGCCAACGTTCTCTTCGCGGTTGCTGCCGCACAGCGCTGGGCCGATTACGGTATAGCGGTCAACGCGGTGCATCCTGGCGTCATTGGCGATTCGAGTCTGGGCCAATCATCGCAGCACTACGCATACAAGTCGTGCGAACAGGGTGCGGCCACCAGCGTCTTCGTAGCTACGTCACCGCTTGTCTCTGGCGTCGTCGGTCGCTACTTCGAGAACTGCCAGGAGGTCGACCCCGACGACCCCACCGCAGCGGGCACGGACGCGGCCGGAGTTGCAACTGATGCACTCGATCCCGAAGCGGCTGATCGACTGTGGTCGATTTCCGAGTACATGAACCGCTAGCCTCCGCGTCTTGATCGGTGGCCGGACACCGTGCGGGCGATTCGCACTAGCGTGTGGACGTGGAATTCCAAGAGGTGATCCAACGTCGCCGGATGGTTCGGCGGTTCACGGACGAAGCGATCCCTGAGCCCAGCCTTGAGCGCATTCTTAGCAATGCTCGGCGTGGGCCCTCAGCGGGCTTCTCGCAGGGGCAGGCGTTCCTCGTCCTGCGCGGTGACGCTCTAGCGCGTTTCTGGGACATCGCCAGTCACGCGATCGACGACTCCGTGCGCACTGCCCAGGTCGTCGTCCTCCCGTGCGCCTGCAAGGACATCTATTTGGAGCGGTACTCGCGACCCGACAAGGGCTGGACCGACAAGGACGAAGCACGTTGGCCAGTGCCTTTCTGGTTCATCGACACCGGCATGGCAACGTTGCTGATGCTGCAAACCGTTGTCGATGAGGGTCTTGGCGCGCTGTATTTCGGGATCTATCCGGAAGCGGTGCCGGTGGTGAAGGCGGAATTCGGGATCCCGGAAGAGTTCGAACCCATCGGCGGCGTTGCGATCGGACACATTGCCGACCAGCCACGCACAGACACCGCAGCCCGACGCCGCCCGCTGCATGACCTCGTGCATCACGACCATTGGGGTTCGCCGGAATGAACGTCGTCATCACGGGCAGCACCAAGGGAATTGGCTTCGGGCTAGCGAGCGAGTTCGCCAAACGGGGACACAACGTCATGGTGACAGGGCGCTCACCTGATGCCGTACGTGCGGTGGCAGAGGAGATCGCCGCCCTCGCGCCGCAATCAGCCGTGCACGGACACGCGGTGGATGTGTCGGAATACGCCTCGGTCCAGGCGCTCTGGGACAACGCAATCGCGTCCATGACCAGTGTCGACATGTGGATCAACAACGCGGGCCTCGCGGTCTCTACGCGATCGATCGTCCAGAACACACCCAACGAGATCGCCGCAATGGTCACGACCAACATGCTCGGCACGATGTACGGCGCCAAGGTCGCAGCGACCGGGATGCTGGCCGCTCACGGTGGTCGTATCGTGAACATCCTTGGCGGTGGAAGCGACGGTCGCTTCGTCCCGGCCAAGCCGTGTACTCGTCCACCAAGCGCGGACTCAGCCTGTTCAACGAGGCCCTGATCAAGGAACTAAAAGGCACGTCGGTGGCGGTTGCCTCGGTGCGGCCGGGCATCTTGTTGACAGATGGCTTCATTCGCGAGGCGCGCGATGAAGATCCGGAGACGTTCGCCAAGCAGCGCAAGGCGTTGAACATCCTCGCCGATCAGCCCGACCAAGTGACCCCGTGGATCGTTGATCAGCTGCTCGCACATCCTGAGCACGGCGCCAAAATCCAGTGGCTGACCAACGCGAAGATCGCCCGACGCTTCGCCACGTCCTACAAGAAGCGAGACGTCTTGACTCGTTACGGCCTGTAGCTAGCCGTTTGAGGTGCGTGGCGAATCTTTACCTGACCTGAACACTGTGCTCGTCAGGTTCTAACCTGCACGGCCGATGCTTTCGGCATGACACAGAGCACGAACGCCAAAACTGTCTCGCGTTCCCCTCGAGTGCGCGCCGCGCTCATCGGGGGATCCATCCTGAGCGTGCTCGTTCTCTCTGCCTGCGGCGCGGGTTCGGGCGCGTCGCCAGTCAACGTGCCGAGCACAGCCTCGACTACCGCCTCGAGCACTCCGACCACCGTGCCAACGCTCGCCGGCACGGGGCCTGCCGTCGGCGCGACCCAGTCCGTCAGTTCAACGCGGATCACAACTGCCATCGACAACGCGGAATCTGCCGCGTCGCAAGCCGCAAACGACGCCGATCAAGCCACACCTTCCGCTGAAGGAGACCCGACCCAATGACCACAGCACGCACCTATCTGATCGCCGCTGGCCTGGCCGGCTCGTTGGTCGTCGCCGGTGCATTGCCCGCGCTGGCAAATTCGACATCGACGCCGAGCACCAGCGCCGGTGCAACGGCGAAGGCCTGCAGCGCCGACCGCCTCACGTTCATCAAGGCTCGAGTGGACCTTGCGACGAGTCGTCGGTACACCGAGATCAGCAAGCTCACCTCGCACCTGGGCGCGCGACCGCATGTGACATCCCCTGATCGATCGACCCTCACGAACCTGTACACGTCAGATCGCTCCGGTCTCGGTCAGGCGGACGCAACAGTGCAGGCCGATACAACGTGCGCGAGTGCCGTGTCCGACGGCAAGAAGGTAGTCACTGACTTCCGCATCTACTTGCTGCTCGCGCCGCAGACTCACCTAACCGTCGCCAGCGACACGGGTACGTGGGGTGCTTCACAACTGATCAGCGCGGAGCCAGAACTGCAGAAGGCGATTGACGCCATGCCCTCCGGAGCGAACAAGACCCAGGCGCAAGGGCTTTACAACGATGCAGTCAGCAAGGTGTCGACTGCTCAGTCGGACTTCGCCGGCGTCAGCAGTGCTGCCCTGGCACTGACGCCGTCCGGATACCCCGGCAATGCGCCTACGTTGAACGGTCTCGATCAAAGATCCTGGCCGGTACGAGCGCGCTGCAGGCGGCTGTCAAGGACGCAAAGCAGATTCGCGGACTCGTCGGCTACGCGGTCGCGTTACCGAATCCTGTGATGCAGGCGTGGGAGCCTCGGACCATGGTTGCCACCGGGTCACGAGATGCGCGCGGTCTCGTCCTCGTCGTGGAGGACGAGACCGCCATCTCTGACCTCGTTCGGCTGTATCTGACCCGCGAAGGCTTCGGTGTGCACACCGAGTCCGACGGCGCCCGCGGGCTCGAGGCCGCTCGGCGGTTGCACCCAGTGGCTGTCGTACTCGATGTCGGTCTGCCCAGCATGGATGGCACCGAGGTCTGTCGCCGAATGCGCGAGGCGGGGGACTGGACGCCGGTGCTGTTCGTCACGGCACGCGACGACGAGGTGGACCGAGTGCTAGGTCTTGAGATCGGTGCCGACGACTACATCACGAAGCCCTTCAGTCCGCGTGAGCTCGTTGCACGCGTGAAGACCGTGCTTCGACGTGCCGACGGTCCTCCGATTTCAGACGGGCGACTGCGCGTCGGTGAAGTCTCGCTGGATCTCGGTACTCGTCAGGCCTTCAACGGATCGAATGAGATCGCATTGACCGCTACCGAGTTCGATCTGCTGGCCCATCTCATGCGCCGGCCAGGGCGAGTGTCCACCCGTGAGGAACTGCTCTCTGCGGTGTGGGGCTATGCAGCCGATGCGGGCACTCGCACGGTCGACGTCCACGTGGCCGCGCTGCGGTCCAAACTTGGTGATGCGTCACCGATCCGGACCGTTCGCGGGGTTGGCTATGCGACCACGCCTGACTGACGGCCACCGATGACGAGGCGCGCGACACTGGCAGGCCGGATCGCCATGGTGACGACTCTCGTGGCTGCGGCGGCCGTCGTCATCGCGGGTCTCGTTTCGTTGCCATTGATTCGATCGAGCGCCGAATCGCAAGCGCGATCGACGTTGGCGCGCCAGGCCGATCTCGTTCAGCAGATCCTCGACCGCACGGCAACGACTCCTGCGCAAAAGCACACACGGGTGGCGGCTGTGCTTCGCGGGCAGTCGATCACCACCTTCATCGTCACCAGCGCTAATGACGCCAATGCACCCATCAGTTCGGAGCAGCAGAGTGCGTTGCTTTCCGGCCAATCGGTGTCGGGAGTCACTCGGGCTGGGCTCAATCGAAGCTTCGTTGAGGGGCGTCCGCTCGACGACGGCACTGCTGTGGTGCTTGCCCAACCGGCATCGGTAGCGCGCGCTGCCGACGAGAGCGGGCCTACTGCGTCGGTTCGGCTTAGCGTTGCTCGTCGGGCTTGCAGTCGCGGCGGTCGCTGGCGTGCTTCTGGCGAGATGGCTGTCGGTTCCGCTGCCGACGCACGGCCGATGCAGCGCAGGCATTGGCGTCGGGCATCGCGACGTGCGGATCCAACCGGACGGGCCGGCGGAGGTGGCCGAAGTTGCCGACGCGATCAACGTCCTGGCAGCCGAGCTCAGCTCGAGTGAGGGGCGTCAGCGCGACTTTCTGCTATCGGTGTCGCACGAACTGCGCACGCCCTTGACTGCAGTACGCGGGTTCGCCGAGGCGCTCGCTGACGGTGTTGTTGCGCCCGATCAGGTCGCCACGACCGGCAAGACCATGCTGGACGAGGCAACTCGCCTGGACCGACTCGTGTCGGACCTGCTGGACCTGGCTCGCATGGGTGCGGTGGACTTCCAACTCGAGGCGCGGCCCCTCGATCTGGCCGAACTTGTCCGTCAGGCCGGGCAGGTGTGGGCTACCCGTTGCGCCGCAGACGGCGTGCAGTTCCAGGCACAAATCCCCGATGCTGCGCTGCTCGTGTCCACCGACGGGATCCGGGTGCGGCAGATCGTGGACAACCTCATGGACAACGCACTGCGAGTAACGCCAGAACAGTCGTGGATCGTGCTACGCCTGCGTGCCGAGGCGACGCACGCGGCCATCGAGGTCGTCGATGGGGGACCTGGGCTCACCCCCGACGATCGTGCCGTGGCCTTCGAGCCGGGTGAGCTCAATCGGCGGTATCGCGGGGTCCGTCAGGTCGGTTCAGGGATCGGGCTAGCGCTCGTTGGCCGGCTCTCGAGCCGGCTGGAGGTCTGGCCGAGGTCGATGCGGCACCCGGCGGTGGCAGTTGCTTCCGGGTGTGGCTGCCTTTGCGTTGATCGTTGAACGCATGTCGATACCGTGTCGCGCGTGAGTGAGGACATCCCCCAAGTCGATATCGCCCCGGCCGCTTCCACCGAGGCCGGTGTGCTCGAGGCCATGGCCGTCGCGCAGCGTTGGCTCCCGTCCTTCGCTGCGGGCAAACGAGCCGACGAGGATCTCTACGCCGAGGTCGTGACGACCTGGCACAACGTCGGCGAGTGGGAAGCGCCCATCAAGAAGACGCCGAGTCGCACCCGTCAGGTGAATGCAGGCGCCGATCTGCATATCGAGGACGCGCGTTGCCGGGTCTTCGATGGAGTGCTTCGTTGGTGCAAGCAACCACCGTCGGCACGAGTGCTGCAGGTGAGTCGGTGCGCGTGCCCACATGTCTCGTTGTCACTGTGGCGCACGGCAGAATTCAACGATTCGAGGAGTACGCGGACTCGGCAGCAGCCCAGCGGCTCTTCGGAGGCGCGCCCAAGGACGAACGCCTCGACTAGCTCGCCGGATCGACGCCGTGATCAGCGAGCCACCGCAGGGCGCGCGGCCAGGCCGCCTTGGCTGAAGCCTCGTGGTAGGACGGCAGCTGATCGTTGTGGAAGGCGTGGCTCGCGCCGGGATAGCGCACGATCTCGTAGTCCACCTGCGCCTCGGACGCTAAGGCCTTCTCGAGTGCGTCAAGCTCGTCGAGCGGAATCCCCATGTCGTCCTCGCCGTACTGGCCCAACCACGGCGAGGCCAGATCGCCAATGCGATCGATCAGCGCGGGGAACGGCAAGAACTTCGACGGCGTCACGATCCCGCCGCCGTACAGCGTGACCACCGCGCCAAGCTTGCGCGACACCGCCGTCAGGAAGGCGGCTCGTCCCGCCGAAGCAGAACCCGATCGACTCCGATGCGTTGGGTCGGGATCCCAAGTCCAACGAGATGATCGATGCAGGCATCGAGGTCCTCAAGCACCCCGTTGTCGCTCACGGACTGGAAGTAGGCCGCCGCCGCCATCAGGTCCCCGTACGGAGCTACTCCGCCGCCGGCTCTGTGGAAGAGGTCTGGTGCCACCGTGTAGTAGCCAGCGCTGGCCGCTCGCCTGCAGACATCGCTGATGTGGTCCGTCGAGTCCGAATGCCTCGTGCAGGATGATCAGCCCCGCACTCCTGTCAGCGCTCGGCGCCGCCTCGTACGTCGCGAGGCTTCCGCCCCGTCCGGTGAGTGTGCTGCTGCGACCCGACACCACTGGAAGTGGTGTCGGGGGCACGTCCGCTATCGACACATCAGTCCTCGAGCCAAATTGACTCGATGCCATCGCCGGTCCATTCGGACACCCCGATCTTCACGCCCATGTCGGCGGCGAAACCGTGCATTCGAGGCGCAAGCCACGTGTCGTGAATCTCTTCCTCAGTCAGGTCGAACTGGCCAATCGCGGTCGAGGCCTTCAGCACGGTCGTAAAGGGTGAGCGCCACGAACGCTTGCCCGGCTCCTTCCACGTCTCGAGGTAGAGGTGGTAGTGGCAGGGGCTGTAGCCAGCGAGACCTTCGAGTGCGACTTCGCGCTCGCCGGTAGCCGCGACGAGTTGCCCCATCCGCTTGTTGACCGGAGCCATCGTGGCGATGTCGTGGGCGACGTATGCGTCGAGGATGCCTTGATTCTTCGCGAACTGGATCGCGGTGAGGATCGCCTTGACCAACGCATCGTTGACCTCGTGCCTATACGGCACCTGGTCCTTGATCGTGTTCGTCACCATGATGACCGCGCGCGCGTACTCGTCCTCGCGGCCCTCGACCCCGGTCAGGTGGCCCTCGATGTAGCGCTGGGCGATGGCGTTGAGGTCTGGGGGACCGCCTGCGCCTACGCCGGGGGGCGGGCCAGCGGCCGCGACTCCGGGAGGCGGGCCAGCGGGCCGAGTCGGTTTCGGGTGCCTGAGTCATCGGTTCTCCTCGGAGTTGCTTGTGGCGGTGGTGAGTGGGTTGTCGTCGAGAAAGTTCGTTAACGAGGTGGCAGCCACAGGATCGTCGCGCAGATGAGCCGTCAGGAACAGCCCTATCGCGTGACAGATTGTGGCCTGGAGCTCCTCAGCGGGTGCGCCTAGCGGCCAGTCCAGATCGCCTCGAGACCAACCACCGTCCTGGGGGGAGGCGATCGCGAAGTGATTGGCCCCGCCCACCTTGACGAGCCACGAGCCCCCCGTGGCGGTCGTGTTGGGCAGGGTCTGGAAGGTCCGCAGGATGGGATCTAACCGTCCGTCGCCTTCGCCGTACCACTTGGCGCTCGCGGCCACGAGGCCGTCGGCGCTGCCTGCCAGTAGCAGTACTGGGCAGTCGCCGCTGAGAGGAAGGACCGTGCCCTGCGGCCAGCCGAAGATGGTCGAGGCCATGGTATGGGCGGCATAGGCGAAGACCGCTCGCACCGATGGGAAGAAGCGATGCTCCGCTGACTCAAGCGCGATGGTGCCGCCCGCCGAGTGGCCGCCCAGGGCGAGGTGGTCGAGGTCCAACGAGCCGGCCAGTGGCCCTGCGTCGTTGAGCTCACCCATCAAAGCGAGCAACGAAGGAAGGGCGCGCGCGACCGGCCGCGAACCGAATGTGTCTGGGCGCACGGCATCGATGTCCGCGCCTGGCGTGTAACCGATCTCGTTCGGCGGCACCTGACCGACGAGCCCGAAGGTCACGCAGGCGAAGCCACATTCGGCGATCGACGCCGCGAGCCAGCGGTAGTACGACGGCGCCATGTTGATACCGCCGAAGAACACCACGATCGGCAAGGGACCGCTGTTGACGTCTGGCGCCCGGGTGCCGATGGCGTCGACGGGAGCAACATCCGTGCGCGCCGGGTAGTGGACTGCCACGTGCGCGGTGTCGTGCGGTGCCTCGAGTCCTTCGACGCGGACAGCACGGTAGAGCGCTTGGACGGTGCGGCCGCTCACGGGCTACCTGCGGTGCGTTGTCGATTCGCCGTGGCGTGGCTCGTTAGTCGATGCTCGGGCGGGGGAGCACCCGGTCATCGCCGGCCAGGGCGCGCACGAGCTTCTCCTCGATGCCTTCGGGGTAACGACGTACCGCAAGCACATTGGCCGGGTCGCGTTGCACGATCGTGCGACGCAAGATCTGGTCGCGCGCAGCAAGGTCAGCGCGATCTTCCAATGGGGTCGGCTCCGCCTCATCCAGCCACGTCAGCCACTGGTCGACCATCTCGTGCGTGACCTCGCGCATGAGCGCCCACATCTCGTCGTTGTTGTCAGCCGAGAAGCACATCGCCGTGGGAGTAAGCACTTGGCGGATGTAAGGGTCACGGCTGGTGAAGGTGGTCAGGCGCGGGTCGGTCTTGAGCTCGAGGTACCGCTCGTTGCGGTATGCGACGTACTTGTCGAAGTAGTCGATCGATGTGTTGCAGTCGCGGCGCACCATGTGGTCGAGGTAGAACCACGGGCGCGGCGAGGTGCCAAACGCCATACCGAGGTGCGGCACGTCGATGTGTGGGCCCAGCCACACTGTTATGTGGACGTTGCAGAACGCCTTCTTGAACTCACCGATCCACGAGTGGACCATCCAGTCGACCCCCTCGCCCACGTAGGCGCTGAGGTTGCCGCCTGGGCCAACGCTTGGGTCGACGCCGTAGTTCTGCAGGTCGTCGGTGGACGGGTCGCGGACCAGGTCGGGGAAGCGCTTGTCGAGCTTGGCGCGCACCTCCTGCGAGATCGCCCAGGAGTGATCGAAGATGTCGGTGACATCCAGCGTCCCGGCTCCGTCGACCATGTCGGCGATGTAGGCAACGGTCTCTGGCATGGGTTCCGTCCTCAGATCTGTCCGCGTCGGGTACCGACGTGGCGAATGAATGCGTTGCGGCGCAACCTATCACTTGCTAGGTTAGCGGTCAAACGCATCCGTTGGACCGCACGCTACTGTCCGTCCGCCCGAATCGGAACGCTCGCAATATGACAATTGGCTCAGGAGTTCACGTGACCCTGCCCGACGACTTGTCCCAGAAGACTTTGACCGAACTGGTTACGACGATCGGTGCCACCGAAGTCCACGGAACCGACGGGGGAGCGTTCCTCGATCTGATCAACCCGAAAGTCCAGGAAGCGCCACTCGGCAAGCTGCGCATCTTCACCGCCGAGGGCATCGCAAAGGTCGTGTACTGCGGGCTCGCTGTGAAGAACGAGTACGTCGAGATGGACACGCACATGATCTTCGCGTTCGGTCCAGCGGAGTCCGGAATCCCGCACTACACGTTGGATTCGGTCCATGCCAACGGTGTGCTGGCCTTCCACCTCGACATGATTCCGCGCGCCGAACTCGCGACCCACGTCCCGTACATGGACTGGGCGTACGGCGGACTCACCGAGATCTACAAGGACGTGAGTGCGTGGGATGGCCTTACGCCAGCCCACATCACGCCGCGCCAGTACGCGATGATGTCGCCCTGGATGCTGGTGAAGCGCGCCGAAGCAGATGCCTTCGCCAAGATGGACGGACCCGTGCTTTCGTACATGCGCCACTGGGCCCAGCTGGTCAAGGCGGGCGTTCCCGACGAGATCGCGACGTCACTTAAGGACGCGGACCTGCCGTATCGCGACCACGCACTTCGGTCGAACCTGTTCAGTCCTGAGGTCGACCCGGTGTGGGCCGACGTGGGTCGGCTGCTCGACGAACCGACGGTGCTGACCATCCGCCGTGAACTGATCAACAACGAGGTCTGAGCACGGATCGGTTGGAGCGAAGGATTGAGGAGTTGGGCTAACTGACCAGCGCGTCAATCAGTTTCCAGGGTCGCCCGCTGACCAAGTCTGTGTCGCGGGTGACGATGCGATTGATCGCCTGATCTGGGTGCAGGTCAACGAGGGTCACACCAGGGATCGCGGGAACCGAGATGGCATCCGGATCCGAGATGCGTCCGTCGAAGCGAACGCTGCGGTCTTGGCGCCACATGCCGAAGGCCGACGTCAACGGAACGAAGTAGCTGGCGCCGAACGCGGTCGGCTGCGAGGCTGCCACCACGTTCATCCGGTTCTCCGCCGCACGCTCCTTGAGGCCGGTCTGGACTTCCCAGGCCTCCTGGACGGCGAAGGGGACCGCCACGACGTCGGCATCCTTGAGCACCGCAAGCCGGAACGACTCCGGGAAAATCGCGTCGTCGCCGACAATGACGGCGAGACGGCCCCACGGGCGTTCGATGATCTCGATGCCGTCGCCCAGCTTCGTGACCCACGCGCTGTGCCGCGCGATTGCGTGCAACTGCGGTTGACGTGCGATGACGCCGGTGGAATCGATGACCACGCCGGAGTGCGTGCCTTCACAGGGCAACGATGTGACGACTACCGCGTCGGATCCAGCAACTGACTCCTGCAACGCCGTGATCGCAGTCGTTGCGCGCGACTCCGCCTCTTCGATCGGCAGGTCGAGCACGCCGCCTGCGAAACAGAACAACTCGGGAAGCACGATGAGCAGCGCCCCCTCCGTTACCGCCTTGTGCACGCCTTCGGCCGCCTCAGCAATCGCATCTGCGCCAGTCGCTGCCAGCTGGACCACAGCAGTCGACACCGTTGTGTCCCCTGCAGGGTGTGACCGGTCACTGGGCTCGGCTGCGATCGGGCCGTAGATCTCCGGGCGCCGAGCCTTCACGATGTCGGTGCCATCGGGGCGACGCTTGTCCTCGGCAAGGGACGGGTCTATGTCGACGACGAGGATCGCGTCGCCACGACGCGGGGCGCGAGCAACGATGGTGCCGTCCGGTGCGACAGCCATGCTCTCGCCGGCACCGCGCAGCGTGTCCTCGTCGCACATCAGGGCCTGCGCGACCGCCGCGCGAGGCTCGTCGTTGACGAGGAACTCCACCTTGTTGGCGGAGATGACCCACACCTTGTTCTCGGCGGCGCGCACCGGTACATGCAGGCTCGCCTCGTCAGGCGCGAACGAGTTGACAGTGTTGAGCAGGACGCGCGCACCTCGCAATGCGAGGCTGCGTGGGGTTTCGTTGATCACGCCATCCATGCATGAGTACATGCCGGTAGGTCCAAACGGGGTCTCAACGATCGGACCGACACTGTCGGCAGCGTCAAAGTGCAGACGTTCCGACCCCATGAGGACTTGCTTGCTGCTCTGACCGGCGAGCTCGCCCTGAGGGTTGAACAGCAGGTTGCTTCCGGTGAGTCGGTCGCCCTCGCGCCTAACGATCCCGTTGATCAGGATCCAGATTCCGTGCTCGCGCGCCTTCTCGCCGATCGCCTTTATCCAGGGGCCGTCGAGGGTGATTGCACGATCCCACGCGTCTTCACGGGTCGGGTACCAGGAAACGTGGTTGACGAACTCCGGAGTCATCACGATGTCCGGCTTTTCGGCCGCAGCCAGGTCGATCATCTCGATCGCCTTGGCCAAGTTGGCCTCTACGTCGGTCGTGACTCCGTACTGCATCGCGGCTATGCGTACGTAGCCTTCAGCGGGACGCTCACCCGAGACGTGCCGAACGATGACGGGGGAGGAGCTCATGAGACGTCCTTACCTGCGCGTGGCGCGGCGACCGGCTCGCCGACGGACGGCCAACGATACTTAGGTCAACTGGCCGGGTAACTCGTGCACCGTGGGGATGGCCGTGCGTCGCGTACTCCTGTTCGTACTGGCTGTGGTCTTGCTGCTCGTTGGCTCCTTCCTGTTGGTCGGCGGTGCCCTGCAGGCAGTCACGTTCGGCAGCGATGATCGGGCGATCGGCCAAGTCCAGTCGCTGCACAGCAGCGGACGCGCGCTCGTCATCGATCCGGGCGGTCTCGACGCCCGTGCAGCCGCGGGTTCGCGAACGGTGCACGTGATTGTGACCGCGCCGGCGGGAGCCCCGCCACTGTTCGTCGGGGTGGCTGCGCAAGCCGATGCGAGCCGCTACCTGTCGGGCACCTCCTACGGCCTGGTGGGCAGTCTGCGGGTGCGCGGTGGAAAGGCGACCGTCACCGAGGTGACGGGCCCGTTGACCCCGACCGCGCCGGCAAGTGAGTCGTTCTGGCAGCAGTCAGCGCAGGGAACGACGAACGAGACTGTGGATTGGCCCGTATCAGGTCAGGCGGTGTCAGTGGTCGTAATGAAGGCCGATGCGGCAGCGAACGTATCGGTGTCGGTGCAGGTCGATTTGAGCGCCGACGACGCCTTCGTGATCGGGATCGTTTTCGCGGTCGTCGGGGTGCTCTTCCTTGGGCTCGGCATCCTGACCCTTGTGCTGATTCGTCGTCGCGGCCCGCGCGGCGAGATCGTGATTGCGCCGCATGCAGGCGACGTACCGCCAACACTCGCTCCGCCCGCCGACGTGGCCGAGGCGGGTGCACCCACGCCCGAACCTCCGACAGAGGACCCGCCATCGGAGCCTCCGGCAGTAGCGCCGCCTCAGTAGTCTGAGTCGTCGTGGAGGTTGAGGAGACAGGCGTACAGACGGATCGGGTCCTGACAATCCCGAACCTGCTCAGCCTCCTGCGGATCGTCCTCATCCCGGTGTTCGCGTGGCTGATGCTCGGCCCGAACGCCTACGGCTGGGCAGCCTTTGTGCTTGTCGTCACGGCGCTCAGCGATTTCCTCGACGGCAAGCTTGCCCGGCGGTGGCACCAGATCTCGCGCCTGGGCCAGCTGCTCGATCCGATAGCGGATCGGCTCACCGTCCTGGTCGTCCTGCTGTCGATGTCACTGGTGTCGATCGTCCCGTGGTGGTGGACGATCCTGCTGCTCGCACGCGATGTGGTCCTGGCGGCGACGCTGCCGATTCTGCGCCGGCGCGGTCTCACCGCGCTGCCGGTCCACTTCCTGGGTAAGGCCGCCACCTTCAACCTGCTGCTCGCCTTCCCGTGCATCCTCTGGGGGACAGGGGGCTCCGCCTTCGAGCTTGTGGTGCGGTGCTTTGGCTGGGCGTTCATGGTGTGGGGAACCGTCCTGTATTGGTGGGCCGGTTTGCTCTACCTCGAGCAGGTTCGGCGCGTTAGTGTCGCCGAGTGATTCACCCAGACGACCTGCACTACACCGCTGACCATGAGTGGGTCCGGACCACACCGGACGGCACCGTGCGCATCGGCATCACCGACCACGCACAGGACGCCTTAGGCGACATCGTCTACGTGTCGTTGCCGGAGCTTGGCGCGACTGTCTCCGAAGGCGACCCGGTTGGCGAGGTCGAGTCACACAAGAGCGTGAGCGAGATTTACGCACCGATCAGCGGTGTGGTGACTGCTCGCAACGACGAACTAGACGACAGTCCTGACGCGATCAACGAGGACCCATACGGTTCGGGCTGGATTCTGGAGATTCGTCCGGACTCGCCGACCCAGCTCGAAGGCTTGCTCGACGCGGAGACGTACCTGCAACAAATCGCATCCGAGTCGAGTTGAGCCGAACCGGTTGACGGTCATCTGGCCGCCTGCCTAGGTTGAGGATGCAAACCCTCACCTTCAAGCAAGAGTAGAAGGTTGGAGGTCCGCGCTACTTCCCCCTGCGAAGGGCCCGACTATGGCGATCTGCCCCGAATGCGGGCATCAGGTACCCGACGACGATCGGTTCTGCGGCAATTGCGGTGCGCCAATGTCCGACGCCACCGGAACCATCAACTTGGTCTCCGCCACGACAGACGACGAGCCCGAGGCCATCGTCGACGCCGCGACCCTTGAGGCGCTCGCACCGGGTACCGCGCTTTTGGTTGTGCAGCGAGGTCCGAACTCGGGCAGCCGTTTCCTGCTCGACGCCGAGTTGGTCACGGTCGGTCGCCGTCCCGACTGCACCGTCTTCCTCGACGACATCACCGTCTCGCGCCATCACGCGGAGTTCCGTCGGAGCGAGAGCACATACGAGATTGCCGACTCAGGCTCGCTCAACGGAACCTACGTCAACCGGGAGCGCATCGACCGGCTCGAGCTCGCCGGCGGCGATGAGGTGCAGATTGGACGCTTCCGGTTGCTCTACTTCCCGGCTGCCAGTGGGGCGGGCGGTGAGGGCTCGTGACTGAGCCAGCCCATTCAGGATCGTTACGCAGCATTGGCGAGGTGATCGCTGCACTGCGCTCTGACTTCCCCGACGTCAGCATGTCGAAGATCCGCTTCCTCGAGTCCGAGGGCCTGATCGAACCGCAACGCACGGCGTCTGGCTATCGCAAGTTCTCGACCGAGGACGTCGAGCGGTTGCGCTACATCCTGGGCGTCCAGCGAGACCAGTACCTGCCTCTCAAGGTGATTCGCGAACACTTGGACGCGCTCGATCGCGGACTCGAGCCGCCACAAGCTGTGGGTGGGCCCCAGGTTCCTCAGTCAGTGACAGCCGGCCCCGCGATGCCGGACGCACGCGCGTTCGCACCGGCGCGCAAGGAGATGCGACTGTCTCGGGGTGAGGTGCTTGAGGCAACCGGCCTCGACGACGACCAGTTGTCGAAGCTCGAGCAGTTCGGCTTGGTGACCAAGGTTGCCGGCGCACGCCATTACGACGCCTCGGCGGTCGTGATCGGGAAGGTCGTCGCCGAGCTGGCTAGTTTCGGACTCGAACCGCGGCACCTGCGTTCGTTCAAGGCGGCAGCCGACCGCGAGGCCGGGCTGGTCGAGCAGGTCGTGACCCCGATGCTTCGTCAGCGCGGCGGAGACGGACGTGCTCGTGCGGCCGAGACTGTGCGCGAGATGGCGGCGCTTTCGGTGCGGCTGCACGCGGCCTTGGTGAAGTCGTCCTTGGACCGGGACTTCCTGCAATAGCGGAGGTTTCGGGGCGACGCGCGGTCGGCTGGCACCGCAGCGCCCGGCGAGTAGTGTGAATCGCGTGAACCCGTTGGATGTCGTCGGTGTGCGAGTGGAGATGTCGACGAACAACCCGATCGTGCTGCTGCGCGAGAGCGAAGGCAGCCGGTATCTGCCGATTTGGATCGGAGCAGTTGAGGCCACGGCTATCGCGTTCGCCCAACAGGGAGTCGTCCCGCCACGGCCATTGACCCATGACCTCATGCGCGATCTGCTTGAGGCACTTGGCGGGGATCTGCGCGCGGTCAACATCACCGACTTGCGCGACGACGTGTTCTACGCCGAACTCGTGTTCGCCGACGACACGCACGTGAGTGCGCGACCGTCCGACGCGATCGCGCTGGCACTTCGAACTGGCACGCCGATCTTCGGTTCGCCGGACGTTTTGGAAGCCGCTGGCGTCTCGGCGCCAGACGATCAGGACGACGAGGTGGAGAAGTTCCGGGAGTTCCTCGACCAGATCTCGGCTGATGACTTCGATTCGCCGCCGGACGAGCCGCAAGGCCCGGAGGAGCAACTCGGCGAAGGTTAAACCGGGGTGGACGGCATGAGGAGGAGAACCCTCTAGTTGAGGGTGAGACTTCTGCATCTCGACACGCGGGGCGGATCGTTGACCCGGTTCGGAGGCAGTCTTACCGTCTGGCTTACGAAACGAAATTCGGCGGTGTAACTTCCCCGCTGTACTTCGCACCAATATCGCAACGCCGGACGGGAGCCAGGCCCATGATCGAACGGATCGATCCGGTGGCTGCTGTGCCAGGCGTGGGTGAGGCGGGGGAGCAGGGCCTGCTCTTCGAGTCGCAGCTGCCGGCATCGGCGTCCGAAGACGTCGGATTCCGCGGACCTACGGCGTGCCAGGCCGCGGGCATCACCTACCGCCAACTCGATTACTGGGCGCGCACAGGCCTCGTCGAGCCCAGCGTTCGCGGCGCTCACGGATCAGGGACTCAGCGGTTGTACTCGTTCCGCGACATCCTGGTGCTGAAGGTTGTGAAGAACCTGCTCGACACCGGGGTGTCGCTGCAGAACATTCGTTCGGCGGTCTTGCATCTGCGTGAGCAGGGCATCAACGATCTGGCTGGCATGACCCTGATGAGCGACGGCTCCAGCGTCTACGCCTGCACGTCGCAGGATGAGGTCATCGACCTGCTCCAGGCTGGGCAAGGCGTCTTCGGTATTGCGCTGGGCAAGGTGTGGCGCGAGGTCGAGGGCACCTTGTCGAACCTCCCTGCCGAACGCGTCGATGGCGCGATGATCAACTTCGATGGCGACGAGCTCGCCGCGCGGCGAGAGCGTCGTACGGGCTGACCGCCCGACGATCGCCGTAGACTGGCCCAGCCGAAACACCCGGGCGGGAGAGAGCCGCAACAGCCAGTCGCGGCCGCCGAAGGGGCAAGCACTCCCTCGAACCTCTCAGGCACAAGGACCGTGCGGGCAGGCACCTCTGAAGAGCAGGGACCCACGTCCCTCGCCGAGCCGACAAGCGCAGCATCAGCCCTGCGCGAATCCGCGAGGTCTACGACAGAGGGGGAGCGCGCGACGCGACGGCGTCGTGCTGCGTCGTCAGCGCTGCTGGCGAGGGCGGAGCTCTCCATGTCGTTCGCAGATCGCCACCTTGGCCCCCGCGAGTCTGACGTTGACGTGATGCTCAAGAGCATCGGCGCTTCAAGCCTTGAGGCGCTCATGCACGCGGCTCTGCCTGCCTCGATCCAGGACGATGTCCCCTTGGCGCTGCTGCCGGCCATGGATGAGTACGAGGCCCTATGCGCACTGCGCGAGATCGCGGCCACGAACTCGCCCCTGACGTCCATGATCGGTCGGGGCTACTACGGAACCATCACGCCCGCGGTGATCCGTCGCAATGTGGTCGAGAACCCCGCCTGGTACACGGCATACACGCCCTACCAGCCAGAGATCTCGCAGGGGCGACTCGAAGCGTTGCTCGTCTTTCAGACGATGGTCGAAGACCTGACCGGCCTTGCTACCGCCAACGCTTCGCTGCTCGATGAGGCGACCGCGGCGGCAGAGGCGATGGCGTTGTGTCGCCGCGCCTGCAAGGGGCAACACACGAGGTTCCTGGTTGACCGTGATGTGCTTCCGCAAACGCTGGCGGTCCTGCAGACGCGCGCGGAGCCTCTGGGCATCGAGCTCATCGAGGTGGACACGACCTCTCCGGACGCGATGGCGGGCGCTGCAGATGCCTTCGGCGTCTTGCTCCAGTACCCAGGTGCCAGCGGTGGGCTGCTGGATGCGACGTCCCTGATCAACGAGGTGCATGCCAACGGCGGGTTCGTCGCCGTCGCGGCCGACCTGCTGGGGCTGGCGCTGCTGCGCTCGCCAGGGGAACTTGGCGCGGACATCGCGGTGGGAAGTGCGCAGCGATTCGGGGTCCCGATGGGCGCCGGGGGACCACACGCGGCGTACATGGCGGTTCGTTCGGGTCTCGAACGAATGCTGCCGGGCCGACTCGTCGGCGTCTCGGTCGACGCGGATGGTCGACCTGCCTACCGGCTTGCGCTGCAAACCCGCGAACAGCACATCCGTCGCGACAAGGCCACCAGCAACATCTGCACGGCCCAGGTGCTGCTTGCCGTAGTGGCCGCGATGTACGGGGTCTACCACGGACCGGACGGCATTCGAGCGATCGCGCAACGAGTACATGAGCGAGCGCGGGTGCTTGCTGCAGGCATAGGTGACGCGGTCGTGAATGAGACATTCTTCGACACCATCGCTGTGCACGTCGACGGACACGCTGCGCGCGTTGTGGCAGAAGCCCTCGCGCGGGGGATCAATCTCGCCCACCTCGACTCGGAGACGGTCGGCATCGCGTGTGACGAGCGGACTACCGAGCGTGACGTCGAGGCTGTCTGGGCTGCACTTGGACGCGACGGCCTGACTTACTCGGAGGTGGCCGAGCGCGAAGCCGCGCGTACGGATCGCATCCCGGCCCCGTTGCACCGGACGAGCGACTACATGAGCCACCCGACCTTCCACTCATATCGCTCCGAGACCGCGATGCTTCGCTACCTCACGCGGCTGGCGCAGTCCGACCTCGCGCTCGATCGCACGATGATCCCGTTGGGCTCGTGCACGATGAAACTCAATGCGGCGGCGGAGATGGAGGCCATCACCTGGCCGGAGTTCGCTGATCTGCACCCGTACGCGCCCGCCGATCAACTCCGGGGAACTGAGCAGATCGTCGGAGATCTCGAGACCTGGCTGGCCGAGATCACTGGTTACGACGCCGTCTCGTTGCAGCCAAATGCTGGGTCGCAGGGAGAGTTTGCCGGGCTGCTCGCGATTCGCGGCTACCACCGCTCGCATGGCGAGGACGGTCGAGACGTGTGCCTCATCCCGTCAAGCGCGCACGGCACCAACGCGGCGTCGGCGGTCATGGCGGGCATGCGGGTCGTAGTCGTGGCCTGCAAGGACAACGGAGACGTGGACATCGACGATCTGCGCGCGAAGGTGACCGAGCACGCCGACGACTTGGCCGCGTTGATGATCACCTATCCGTCAACGCACGGAGTGTTCGAGCACGGCATCAGCGAGGTCTGCGCGCTCGTGCACGACGCCGGCGGTCAGGTCTACGTCGATGGCGCGAATCTCAACGCGTTGGTTGGGTGGGCTAGGCCCGGCAAGTTCGGCGCGGACGTCTCGCACCTGAATCTGCACAAGACATTTTGTATCCCACACGGCGGCGGGGGACCGGGAGTTGGCCCGGTTGCTGCCCGTTCGCACCTGGCGCCGTTCTTGCCCACTCGTGATGGGCGTCTGGTGTCAGCTGCGCCGTGGGGGTCAGCGGGCGTACTTCCGATCCCCTGGGCCTATGTCCGCATGATGGGTGCGGACGGGTTGCGTCGCGCGACCGCAGTTGCAGTGCTCTCGGCGAACTATGTTGCCAACCGCTTGGCCGAGCACTATCCGGTCCTGTACACCGGAGAGCACGGCTTCGTCGCGCACGAGTGCATCATCGATCTGCGTCCGTTGACGAAGACTTCAGGCGTCACGGTCGACGATGTCGCAAAGCGGCTGATCGATTACGGCTTCCATGCGCCGACGATGTCCTTCCCGGTCGCGGGGACGTTGATGATCGAGCCGACCGAGTCGGAGGACCTGCATGAATTGGATCGCTTCTGCGACGCGTTGATTGCGATCAGGGCGGAGATCGACGAGGTTGCAGCCGGTACGTGGCCCGCCGAGGATTCACCCTTGCGCAATGCGCCGCACACAGCGGCCACCGTGGTCGGGGAGTGGAACCACCCTTACTCACGTGAAACTGCGGTCTTCCCAAACGAGGCCGTGAGGACCAACAAGTACTGGCCACCGGTTCGTCGGATCGACCAGGCCTACGGCGATCGCAACCTGGCCTGTTCGTGTCCGCCGCCCGAGGCCTTCGCATCGCACTGATCCATCTACCGATGGATGTGGTTGTTGAGGCGGGGAGCGCGCATGCTGTGTGCGGAGATCCTCTACTTGACATAATGTCGCTTATCGGCGTTTGACGCAGGCGAGACTGGGGCCTCCGTCGACAGAGTTTGGGGACCGGCATGAATCCATTGCGCGCGTACATCGGCTGGATGACGCCCAAGGTTGGCACGGGCTACGCGGTCCACGTTGAGGGAGCGCGTTACGAGATGGGGCCTGAAGGTCTTGATCTCGCGGGTGCAATTGGCTGGGCTCGCGGGCGCACTACGTGGATCGTGGTTCGCCCGGAATGGGACCCAGACAACTCTTACTGGGCCGGTGATGGTGATTCGCCAGTCGATCCGGACGGCACCACGCTCCCGCCACTGCGGATCTAACGTCGCCCCGGCGCGTTCTTTCGAGGCTTTGGTGACGCACCGACGTACCTCGCCAAATACTGGCCGGTCAGCGTAGATCGATCTGCGACCAGGTCTGCTGGTGTGCCCTCAAAGACGATCAGTCCCCCGTCGTGACCCGCGCCCGGTCCGAGGTCGATGATCCAGTCCGCGTGTGCCATGACCGCTTGGTGATGCTCGATCACTATGACGGACTTGCCAGAATCAACGAGTCGGTCGAGTAAGCCGAGCAGTTGCTTCACGTCAGCGAGGTGGAGCCCCGTGGTTGGTTCGTCGAGGATGTACACGTCACCCTTCTCCGCCATCTGCGCTGCGAGCTTGAGCCGCTGGCCTTCGCCGCCGGACAACGTTGTCAGCGGTTGTCCCAGACTCAGGTAGCCAAGGCCGACCTCGCTCAGTCGCGAAAGGATCGCGTGGGCGGCCGGCAGAGCCGCTTTCCCAGATCCAAAAAAGTCCATGGCCTCATCGACCGACATCGCGAGAACCTCGCTGATGTCGCGTCCGCCGAACTTGTACTTCAGCACCGACGGTTGATAGCGCTTGCCTTCGCACTCCTCGCAGGTGGTTGCGACGCCCGCCATGGTCACGAGGTCTGTGTAGATGACCCCGATGCCGTTGCAGACAGGGCACGCGCCCTCGGAGTTGGCGCTGAAAAGCGCTGGCTTGACGTTGTTGGTCTTCGCGAAGGCCTTGCGGATCGGCTCGAGCAGATCGGAATACGTGGCGGCGTTGCTCCGTCGCGAGCCGCGAATCGGGTCCTGGTTAATGCTGACCACGCCGTCTCGCGAGGCGACGGACCCGTGAATCAGCGAACTCTTTCCAGATCCGGCAACCCCGGTCACCACCGCGAGGACGCCGAGCGGCACGTCCACACTGACGTTGCGCAGGTTGTTCGTCTTGGCTCCGCGGATCTTGACTGCACCAGCCGGCGTTCGTGTCGAGTCCTTGAGCGAAGCACGATCATCGAGATGATGTCCGGTGGTGGTCTGGCTCCCCCGCAGGCCCTTGACGTCACCTTCGAAGCAGATCTCTCCCCCGGCGCCGCCTGCGCCCGGTCCGAGGTCGACGGCGTGGTCCGCAATCGCGATCATCTCGGGCTTGTGCTCGACGATGAGCACGGTGTTGCCCTTGTCTCGAAGCTGAAGCAGCAGTTCGTTCATTCGTTGAATGTCATGCGGATGCAAGCCGACGCTCGGCTCGTCAAAGACGTAGGTGACGTCGGTCAGTGACGATCCGAGCTGCCGAATCATCTTGACTCGTTGCGCCTCGCCACCTGACAACGTGCCCGACGGACGGTCCAACGACAGATAGCCAAGCCCGATCGCATCGAACGAGTCGAGCGTGTGCTGCAACGAGTCGAGCAGCGGTGCCACCGAAGGCTCGTCCACGTCGCGGATCCAGTCGGCGAGGTCGCTGATCTGCATCGCGCACGCGTCGGCGATGTTGATGCCCTTGATCTTCGACGAGCGCGCGGCGGCACTGAGTCGAGTGCCCTTGCAGTCGGGACACGTCGAGAAGGTGACTGCACGATCAACGAAGGCCCGGATGTGCGGCTGCATCGACTCGACATCCTTCGAGAGCATCGACTTCTGTATACGAAGCACCAGTCCCTCGTAGGTCATGTTGATGCCTTCGATCTTCATCCTGACCGGCTCGTGGTACAGGAAGTCGTGCAGTTCCCGCTTGCTGTACTTGTTGATCGGCTTGTTTGCTTCGACGAAGCCCGAGGACGTATAGAGCCGGTAGTTCCATCCCCCGGCCGTGTAACCGGGGATGGTCAGCGCGCCCTCGCCAAGCGACTTCGTGTCGTCGTAAAGCTGCGTCAAGTCGATATCAGTGACCGCGCCCATCCCTTCGCACCGAGGGCACATGCCGCCGGTGCGATTGAACGTCACACGCTCCGCCTTGCGATTCCCGCGCTCCACCGTCATCGCGCCGCTGGCCTTCACGCTCGCGACGTTGAACGAGTACGCGTTGGGCGATCCGATATGTGGCTTGCCGAGTCGGCTGAACAAGATGCGCAGCATCGCGTTTGCGTCAGTCGCCGTCCCGACGGTCGAGCGCGTGTCGGCGCCCATGCGTTGTTGGTCAACGATGATCGCGGTCGTCAGGCCTTCAAGGACATCGACGTCGGGTCGCGCCATGCTCGTCATGAAGCCCTGAAGGAACGAGCTGTAGGTCTCGTTGATCAATCGCTGTGACTCGGCTGCGATAGTGCCGAAGACCAACGAGCTTTTGCCTGAACCCGAGATTCCCGTGAACACCGTCAACTGACGTTTGGGTATCTCGACGCTGACGTCCTTGAGGTTGTTCACCCGGGCGCCATGCACCCGAATCACGTCGTGCGCCACAGTGGTCGAGCGGGCGCTCGCCCTCCTTGCGGCCGGCACGAGTCGAGCGTAGTTGTCCCTCGCTGTCACGGCCGGGTTGTCAGAACCTACGCTTTGGTAAGTTACGCTTCCGTAGGTGAGGTCCAATCAGGCCGAGGCAACCCACCGGGTCGTCGACGAGGCGCCAGCCACGGCGAAGGTCGTGGTCAAGCCCATCCTGCGGGGCTGGCTGCACGCTGGAATGACGCCGGTGGCTGTTGTCGCTGGGCTGATGCTGATCCTGCTTGCCCCGGCCCAGTACAAGGTGTGCGCCGCCATCTACAGCGTGACCGCAGTAATGCTGTTCGGCACGAGCGCGCTCTACCACCGGGGCAACTGGAGCCCGCGGACCCAGACGATGCTCAAGCGGCTCGACCACGCGAACATCTTCCTGATCATCGCCGGCACCTACACACCGTTCGCGGTGGTTCTGCTGCCTCCTGATCAGGCCCGCACGCTCCTCGCCCTCGTCTGGGGCGGCGCGCTTGCAGGTCTCGTCTTCCAGGTGTTCTGGGTCACCGCACCACGTTGGCTGTCGACTGCCGCCTACATCGCACTCGGCTGGGTTGCCGTGTTCTACCTGCCGGTGTTCTGGCACGCGGCCGGTGCCGGTGTGGTCATGCTGCTGTTGCTCGGCGGCATCGCGTACTCGTTCGGAGCAGTTGTCTACGCGCGCAAGCGTCCCGATCTATGGCCGAAGTGGTTCGGCTTCCACGAGGTCTTCCACGCTCTGACTATCGCCGGCTTTGTGCTTCAGTTCATCGCCGTCTCGTTGGTCATCTTCGGCGCGTACTGACGACCCCGTCGACCTAGTCGACTTGATTGATCCGAATCAGATTGCCTGCCGGGTCACGCAACGCGCAATCCCGCACGCCGTAAGGCTGTTCGGCAGGCTCCTGCACGACTTCGACGCCATTGGCCTGCAGCTTCGCGAACACGTCATCGAGATGCTTGGTGGACAGGATGATTCGCGCGTAACTCCCCTTGGCCATCATCTCGGCAATGGTGCGTCGCTCGTCGTCAGTCGCGTCCGGATTGGCTGTTGGCGGCTCAAGCACGATCGATGTGCCCGGCTGATCGGCCGGCCCGACGGTGATCCACGCCATGCCGCCGTAGCGAACGTCTTGACGCACCTCGAAGCCCAACGTGTCGCGGTAGAAGGCGATCGACTCGTCCGGGTCGTTGTGTGGAAGGAAGCTGGTGTAGATGTTTAGGTCCATGCGCGTCACGCTAGTCGCGTGGTCGCGACGCGCGCTTCTCGATTCCTGATCGGTCTGGTCACCTGTTTGACCACGCACGAGGCGATCTCTGCGTTCGCGCCCGCAGTTTGCTCGCGGTAGATGCTCGGAGGCATGCCAACGAGTTCGGTGAAGCGAGTGCTGAAGGTCCCCAACGACGAGCAGCCGACCGCGAAGCACACTTCGGTCACCGTGAGGTCGCCGCGGCGCAGCAGGGCCATCGCTCGTTCGATCCGACGCGTCATCAGGTATGCGTAGGGCGACTCGCCGTAAGCGAGCTTGAACTGTCGGCTGAGATGTCCCGCCGACATCCCCACTCCCCTGGCTAGGGCCTCAACGTCCAAGGGTTGTCGGTACTCGCGATCCATACGGTCGCGGACCTGTCGCAACAGTGCGAGGTCCCGCAGTCGCTGCTCGCTCACGCTGCGACTGTTCACGAGATCGATCGTGCCACGTGGTTGTGATGCCGATCGACTTCTCGCGTCCTTGGCGTTTGCCTGCGCGGTGTGCCCTGGCGTCATGTCAGTAGGTGTTGAGAGGATTCGGGAAGCAAGCAAATACCGCTCGAATGGTTTTAGTAATAAAACGGTTTGTATATAAAGCAATGAGGGGACTTCATTGTGAGTGCCGAACCGGACAAGCTGCTGGCCGATATCGACGAAGCGCCCGATCCCCGGCGCTGGTGGGCGCTGGCCGTGATCGCGGCCGCGCAGCTAATGATCGTCCTTGATGCCTCCGTCGTCACCATCGCGCTTCCCCGCGCGCAGGTCGACCTCGGGATCTCGTCGGCTGATCGGCAGTGGGTGGTGACCGCGTACACCCTGACCTTCGGCGGTCTCTTGCTGCTGGGTGGACGAATCGCCGACTACTCGGGGCGCAAGAAGGTCTTCATCATCGGCTTGATCGGCTTCGCCTTCGCGTCCGCGCTTGGCGGTGCGGCAGTCAACCAGGCCATGCTCTTCGGAGCGCGCGCGCTCCAGGGTTGTTTCGCCGCCTTGATGGCGCCAGCGTCACTGTCGTTGCTTGCCGTGACGTTCAGGAGCGCCAAAGAACGAGCTACCGCATTCGGCGTCTACGGGGCGGTCGCCGGCGCCGGTGCAGCCATCGGTCTGGTCATCGGCGGCATTCTGACCGAATACGCCTCGTGGCGCTGGTGCCTCCTGATCAACGTTCCGTTTGCACTGCTCGCCGCGGTCGCGGCCGTCGAGTTCGTTCACGAGAGCCGCGCGCATGGCGACACGAAATACGACCTGCCGGGGGCCTTCGCGGTCACGCTCGGCTTGGTCTCGCTTGTCTACGGGTTTACCAAGGCAAGCACTGACGGCTGGTCTTCGTCCACGACCTTGACCTTCATCGGAATCGCCGTTGTTCTGCTCGGTACGTTCGTCGTGATCGAACTTCGTTCGGCAAATCCGTTGTTGCCGATGCGCGTTGTGCTCAACAGCAACCGCGGTGGCGCCTACCTGTCCTGCCTGCTGGTGGCGATGGGTCTGCTGGGCATGTTCTTGTTCCTGACCTACTACTTGCAGACCACGCTCGGCTATTCGCCGTTAAAGGCAGGGTTTGCTTTCCTGCCGTTCAGTGCCGGCGTGATCGTTTCGGCTGGATTAGGCAGCAAGTTGCTCCCGAAGTTCGGCCCGCGTTGGCTGATGACTGGAGGCTTTGTTGCCGCGGGCGTTGCGCTCTTGTGGCTCACCCAGATCGGTGTGGACACCAGCTATGTGACGTACATCCTGCCCAGCCAGATCGTGATGAGTTTCGGTCTGGGCTTTGTGTTCGTTCCTCTCGCCTCCACCGCTCTGGTGGGGATCGGCGAGCACGACGCAGGTGTTGCCAGTGCAATGGTGAACGCGAGCCAGCAGGTGGGCGGCTCACTGGGTACCGCCCTCTTGAACACGGTGGCACTGACGGCCACGACTGGCTGGTTCGTCACCCACGGCCAGTCGCCCCAGACGATTCAGAACGGCCTGGTTCATGGCTACACGACGGCCTTCCTCGTGGCTTCGTTGTTCATGTTCGCCGGCGCACTCGTTTCCGTGATCATGATCCGGGCGTCCAAGGAGCAACTGGCGCAGGTGGACCCGAGCATGGTGGGCGTTGGCTGAAGGCAGACGCGGCTGAGTCGGCGTCGCTGCCCGTCCAGAACAGGCGCTTGGGCTTTTCCCAGGCGATTCCGAGGTGACTCTCGTCACACTCTGACGTTTGAACCCCACTCTGTGGGGGAACAAGTACTGCAGTTCGCCCGTTGATTCGGGTGAACCCGGTGAAGCATTCGCCGCGTTTATCCAGTGAGTACGACGTCTTGAGGTGGGATTCATGGCCGACCGGTCTTTGCGTGGCTCGCGTCTTGGCGCGACCAGTTACGAGACCGATGCTGGCGTCGAGGTAGCCGAGCGTCAGCCGGTCACCTACGACTGCCCTAGTGGGCACGCCACAACGGTTCCGTTCTCCATCGAGGCTGAAGTTCCAGACCGCTGGGAGTGCCGCACGTGCGGCGCTGTCGCGGAGAAGCGGCACGGTGAGGTGGCTGAGCCAAAGGCCGTCAAGCCCGCTCGCACCCACTGGGACATGTTGATGGAGCGCCGCACAGTGGCTGACCTCGAGGAACTTCTCGAGGAGCGACTGGACCTGCTTCGTGCGGGTCGCGCTACGACGACGCGCCGCTCGGCCTGAGCTTCCCTGTCAGGCCGGCTCAGCGCTTGGTCGCGCGCTTTGCTCTGTAGTCCTCGATCGAGTCTTTGATCTGCGCGCTTCGCTTTGCCGCGCCCCAACTGGTTACTCGCCACAGCGCCTCGGCCACGATGCCTTGATTCATCTTGCTCACACCGGCCTCGCGTTCGACGAACTCGATCGGCACCTCCCGAACTCGCAATCCGTGCTCGACTGTGCGCCATGCCATGTCGATCTGGAAGCAGTAGCCCTGACTCTGGACGCTGTCGAGACCGATCGCCCTCAACGTGTCCGCGCGGAAGGCTCGATAGCCGGCCGTGATGTCACGGATGTGCGTGCCCAGCGCGATGCGTGAGTAGAGGCTCCCCCCGCGCGAGATCACCTCGCGTGAGCGCGGCCAGTTGACCACCGACCCACCCGCCACCCAGCGCGAGCCGATTACGAGGTCGGCCCCATCGAGGGCGGCCAACAGCAGCGGGAGCTGCTCGGGCTGGTGTGAACCGTCCGCGTCCATCTCCACGACGACGTCGTACCCGGCGTCCAGCGCCCACGCGAAGCCTTCGAGGTAGGCGGCTCCCAGCCCGTTCTTACCGGGGCGGTGCAGCGTATGCACCTGCTCGTCTTGCGCGGCCATCTCGTCGGCCATCCGACCGGTGCCGTCGGGGCTGTTGTCGTCGACCACCAGCACATCGGCCTCGGGTACAGAGGTCCGGACGCGGCGAACGATGCCGGTGAGGTTCTCCGCCTCGTTGTACGTCGGGATTGCGACAACGATCCGACCGAGCGTTGTGAACGAATCTGCCATGTCGCGACCCTAGCCAGCCGCGCGACGCTGGGACTCCCAGCCCTTACGAACTCATACCGGTACGACGACCGTCCCGCGCGCGGTCGTCACCAGCAGCGGCGGTTGCAAGACATCGGCCGCTGACTCCCCGCGTTCCGGGGCTCCACGGCACGTGACGTGTGCCTCGAACTGAATCTCTCGGCTACGTGTGCCGAGTCGCGAGATCGTGCCGGATGCCTCGATGACATCGCCCGCGCGCACCGGACTGAGGAACTGCACGTCCCCATAGGCGGCGAAGAGTCCTTCGTCGCCGTCGAGTCGGATGCAGATCTCGGTGGCTACGTCGCCGAAGAGTGCGAGCACGTATGCCCCATCCACCAAGCTGCCCGCGTAGTGCGCGTCAGCCGCGGTCACGTAGCGGCGGTGCGTAACGGTCAAGCCCAAGGGCTGCTCGGTCATGCGGTGGCCTTCCCTGCCGGAACCAATGCGCTGACGAGGTAACTGGCGACCTCGCCCGGTGTCGTGCCCTTGCCAAAGATGCGATCAACGCCTATCTCGCCGGTCGCGTGCTCGTCGAAGCGCGGTCCGCCCACGAGCAGGAGCGGACGCTTCGCGGGAGGGAAGGCTTCGCGGAAGGCGGCTGACATCTCCTTGGCGTTGTGCAGGTGCGCATCCTTTTGCGTGACCACCTGCGACACGAGTACCGCGTCGGACTTTCGACGAAGCGCCTCCTCGACTAGGTCCGGTACCGACACTTGCGCGCCGAGGTTCGTCACTTCGAAGGCGCCATAGGACTCGAGCCCCTTCTCGCCCGCGAATCCCTTGATGTTGAGGATCGCGTCGATCCCGACGGTGTGCGCATCGGTGCCGATGCATGCGCCGAGTACTCGCAACTGTCGATGCAGACGAGTCTTGATCGCGGAGTTGATCTCCTTTGGGGACAGCAATGGGTAGTCGCGCTCAAGTACGTGCACCTTCGAAACGTCGACGACCTTCGGGGTGGTGCCGAACACGACGAAGAACGTGTAGTCCGGGCCCATCGCTTTGGCGTGTGCCACGTAGACCGGGTCGAAGCCCATTGACTCGACCAGCTCTCGTGCTGCGGCCTCCGCGCGTTTGTCATGCGGGACCGGCAGCGTGAAGGACAGTTGAACGCGACCGTCGCCGGTGGTGTCGCCGTAAGGGCGAACGATCTGGGCAGGCGCAGGTGTTGGTCCGGTCTTGAGCTGACGAGGACTCATGACGCGTCCAAGATCTCGACTGCGGGGTTCACGTAGCCGGGCGCGCGTCGGGCGACCCCACTCAGACCACGACCCGCATCCGCCGGGCGCGACATGTTGGCGAAAGTTCCGTCCGCGATCGCGTCGAGCAGAGTGTCGTCGACAATGCGCTCGAGCAACTCGATGGCCTCGGCCAGGACCTGTCGTCCACGTTGGGCGATGAAGCCGTCGCGCGGCGGGTTGAAGTCTTCCGCGAGTCCACCGGCCGCGTTAAGGACGTAACGAACATTCTGCAGAGCCAGGTCGCGGTCAGACAACCACGGCGTGTGCACGGCTTCAGTCATCATGCCCACCAAGAGGATGCCCTGCTGGGTCAATGCCCCCGCCAAGTTGAAGAAGCCATCGAGCAGGTAGCCGCGGAAGACGTCGCCGGTCATGTGCTTCGTTGGGGGCATCCACTTCAACGGAGCTTGGGGGAAAAGGGTGCGCGCCAGCAGCGCGTGTGCCAACTCCAGCCTGAACGAATCATGAATCTCCGGATTGATCTCAAAGGCATGGCCAAGGCCGAGTTGCCAGTCCTCGAGCCCCGCCTCCTTGCCGAAGAACTCATTAAGCAACTGACTCACCGTGACGGTGTGTGCCGCTTCGATGGCATCGGCAGTGGTGAGGTAGTTGTCCTCACCGGTGTTGATGATGATTCCTGCGCGCGCGTGGACTTGTCGCGAGAATCGTTGGTCGACGAATGTGCGGATCGGATTAATGTCTCGGAACAGGATTCCGTACATCGAGTCGTTGAGCATCATGTCGAGGCGTTCGAGGCCGGCCAGGGTTGCGATCTCGGGCATGCACAACCCGGACGCGTAGTTCGTCAGTCGCACGTAACGACCGAGGTCGTGTGACACATCATCGAGCGCAGCCCGCATCAGGCGGAAGTTTTCTTGGGTGGCGTACGTGCCGGCGTAACCCTCACGAGTCGCACCTTCGGGCACAAAGTCCAACAAGGACTGACCGGTCGAGCGGATGACGGCAATGACGTCGGCGCCCTCGCGCGCAGCGGCTTGCGCCTGCGGGATGTCCTCGTAGATGTCGCCGGTCGCGACGATGAGATAGATCCACGGCCGCTTGGGCTCACCGAACTTGGTGATGAGCCGCTCGCGCGCCTTGCGCTGCTTGTCGATCTGTTTGAGGCCCGCCGTGACCGCCCTACGCGATGCAGTCGCTGCGCGCTTGGCATCGCTGCCTTCGGGGATCTGAAAGGACACCCCGCCGGCGGCCACCTTTTGGGCGAAGGCCAGCAGATCGGTCGCGTTGTCTCGTCGCATGGCATCCCATACGGGCAGCGAGACGCCGTGCTCCAGACCCACGGATTCGACCACCGCGTCGACCAGTCGATTCACCCAGGGAATTCCTTCGACGTCTGCCCCGGACAGGCCCGCGAGCCGCAGGGTGGCCCGTTCGACGGCGAGTGTCGTGTGCGTCTTGGCCAACTTGACCACGGGTGCCCCGGCCTTGCGGGCAAGCGAGCGCGCCTTACGAACCGCAACCGGGTCCAACGTCAGCGTGGTCACGAGACCAGCCCTTCTCGCGCTTCGAACAGGCTACGCACGCCGTCGCTGCGCCGAAACAACTCGAGCGCGTAGGCGGCGTGTCCGGGTGTGTAGCCATTGCCGATGAGCATCTCGACATCGGCCCCCAAGCCTTCGGCGCCCAGTGCTGCGCCGGAGAAGGAGGTCGCCATGGAGAAGAACACGATCGTGCCGGAATCGCGGGTCGCGAGGATCGCGCCGTGTTCGCAGCCGGGCACATCGACGCAGACGACGGTGACGTGCGCTGGACCCCCGGCCTCGGTGACGGCTTGGCTCATGGCCACCGCGTCGCGCGCATCGACCACACAGATCGCGTCAGTCAATCCGCTGGCGTGAAGGCGCGCGGCCTCAGCCTCGTTGGGAACGACGCCGACTATTCGCGTGGCTCCTGCCTCTCGGGCCGCCGCGCACGACAGCGATCCGCTCTTGCCTGCTGCACCTATGACGCACACCACGACGTCGTCTTCCGGTGCTGCGTCGATCGCCCGCTCGACGCGACGGTGGGTCAGTGCCGGCGCGCCACAGACATCGAGGACGGACAGGGCCAGCGCGGTGGGCACGTCGTCAGGCAGTCGTGCCGCGACCGACCGGCCAAAGAGAATCGCGTAGCCGGTGCAGGGCACCTGCTCCGACCGCGCGTCCCAGGCGGCCAGGCCATCCAGAGATCACCAGCGGGGTCAACGTGAGCGAGACGAGGGTTGCGACCCGGTCCCCCACCTCGAAGCCAAGTGGCGACTCCGGTCCGATTTCCTCGACGGTGCCTACCAACATGCCGCCGCTGCCGGTGACGGGGTTTTGCATCTTGCCCCGCTCCTGGACGATCGACCCGACGGCCGAGCGGACAGCATCGGGATCGCCACCGTTGGACTCAACGAGCTGGCGATACGACGCGGCGTCGAGATTGAGTCGTTCGACCGCGATCCGGGTCTCGTCGGGCCAGATCTCCCGGCGGGTGTCGAGTCGTTGGGCGGCCTGAGGAAGCGCCCCGGCGGGGTCGAGGACCCGATGTAGCCCGATCGGCGAGGCCGGGCCCTTGGTGGACGTCATGCCTCGATCCTCCTGGTCCCTAAAAGCCGTATGAAGACGAAATCCTACGGTGTAGGGGCCTTGAAACCGAATGAATCTGGGTAGACTCCCTCGATTACCGCAGAAACCGCTGCGGCTCGGTGCGCCGAGATGACCCAGGAGGCCTTCATGACCGACACCCTCGCCCCGGCGGGCGCGGAGACGGTTCTTGATCAGCCCTATGCCTACCGCAGACCGGAGTTGGTCGAGCCGGACTGGACCCGACTTCCGGGTGGGTCGGGGTCACCGAGTCGGACTGGCGCTCGGCGCAGTGGCAGCGCGCGCACTGCGTCAAGAACCTCACGCAGCTGCAGGGCCTGATGGGCGACCTGCTCGAGGACCGCTTCTACGCCGACCTCGAACGCGACCAGCAGCAGCATGGCCACCATGTCGATGCTGGTGCCGCCCCAGATGATCAACACGATGGTGCCCGCCGGTGCGTCGGCCCCGGCCGAGTGCGACCGAGGCGTTCTACGCCGACCCGATCCGCCGCTACATGCTCCCGGTCGCCTCGCGACCGGCTCGCACCGACTGGCCATCCACCCGCACGCATCGCGCGACTCGCTGCACGAGCACGACATGTGGGTGGTCGAGGGCCTGACCCACCGCTACCCGACCAAGGTGCTCGCCGAGCTGCTCTCCACCTGCCCGCAGTACTGCGGCCACTGCACGCGCATGGACCTGGTCGGCAACTCGACGCCGCCGATCGACAAGCTCAAGTTCGACCTGCAAGCCGGTCGACCGGCACGACGCGATCATCGAGTACCTGCGCAGCCACCCCGAGGTGCGCGACGTCGTGGTCTCCGGCGGCGACGTCGCCAACCTGCCATGGCGCAGCCTCGAGTCGTTCGTTGACGCGCCTGCTGGACATCGACAACATCCGCGACATCCGGCTGGCGACCAAGGCGCTGATGGGCCTGCCGCAGCACTGGCTGCAGGACGACGTGCGTCGCGGGCATGGAGCGGCTTGGCCGAGCGTCGCGCGCGCACGCGGCGTCGACCTCGCGATCCACACCCACGTCAACCACGCCGCACTCGGTGACCCCGCTGGTCGCCAAGGCCGCGCGCGGCTGCTCGAGGTCGGCGTCCGCGACGTGCGCAACCAGGGCGTCCTCATGCGCGGCGTCAACGACCACGCCGGAGCAGCTGCTCGACCTGTGCTTCGCGCTGCATGGACGACGCGCGGATCATGCCGTACTACTTCTACATGTGCGACATGATCCCCAACGCCGAGCACTGGCGGGTGCTCGGTCGGGCACGCCCAGCAGCTCCAGCACGACATCATGGGCTACCTGCCCGGCTTCGCCACGCCGCGGATCGTCTGCGACGTGCCGTTCGTCGGCAAGCGCTGGGTGCACCAGGTCGCCGAGTACGACCGCGAGCGCGGCATCTCGTACTGGACGAAGAACTACCGCACCTCCATCGAGTCCGCCGACCCGGACGCGCTGACGCGACGCTACGAGTACTACGACCCGATCGACACGTTGCCCAGCACGGGTCAGGCGTGGTGGCGCACACATCGCCGACGACTGACGAACCGCCCGCCCGACCTAGTCGCCCTGGACCTCACCCAGGTGCGGTGGGCGGGCTTCGAACGGAGTCGACAGCACGATCGTCGTGAGGGTCGAGACGCTGCCGATCGAGCGGATTCGGGCAAGCAGACCCTCCAGCGCAGTCGGCGTGGCCACTCGGACCTTGAGCAGGTAGTTGGCATCGCCAGCGACGCTGTAGCAGGACTCGATCTCGGGGATCTCGCCCAGCCGCTCGGCAGTGTCATCGGGCGCGGCCGGATCGATCGGCTTGACGGCCACAAAAGCCGTCAAGGGGAGCCCTGCAGCCTCAAAGTCGATGAGGGCGCGGTACCCCTTGATCACGCCACGCTGCTCCAAGCGCCGAACACGCTGATGCGCCGCCGAGGTCGACAGGCCCGTGGCCTTGCCGAGCTCGGTGTAGCTCATTCGCCCGTTTTCCGCGAGCAGCGCCGCGATCCGGCGATCCAGGTCGTCGTCCATCAGGCGCCGAGGCTATCGCGATGCGCCATGACTGCGCCGCAGATGCCTGGCGATCACAACTCGTTGGATCTGGTTTGTCCCCTCAAGTATCTGCAAGGCTTTTGCCTCCCGCATGAAGCGCTCGGCCGGGTAGTCGGCCACGTAGCCGTATCCACCGAGGACTTGGACTGCGTCGGTGCACACGCTCATGGCCGTGTCGGTCGCGTTGAGCTTGCTCATCGCTGCCTGCATCGCGAAGTCCAGGCCGCGATCCTTCAGTCGTGCGGCGGCCAGATACTGCGACCGAGCCGCGTCGATGCGCGTGGCCATGTCGGCGAGCATGAACTCGATCCCCTGGAACCGGCCGATCGGTGAGCCGAACTGCACGCGTTCTTGCGACCATCCCAACGCGATGTCGAAAGCCGACTGTGCAAGTCCAACAGCGCAGGCCGCGATGCCGAGCCGACCGTGATCGAGAGCGGCGAGGGCGATAGTGAATCCGCCGTCCCGCTCGCCGACCAGCTGTTCTGTGGCTACGGGCGCTGCCTCGAAGAGCATCTGTGCGGTGTGTGATGCCCGCAGACCCATTTTGCGTTCAGGTGTCTGTGCGCTGACGCCGCGGGTACTCGCGGGCACGTGAAAGCACGAGATGCCGCGTGGGCCAGTGTCTGACGTGCGCGCGAACACTGAGTAGAAGTCGGCATGCCCTGCGTGCGAGATCCACGCCTTCGTGCCAGAGATCTCAAAACCGTCGTGAGTCTGGGTGGCTTGGGTCTGCAACGAACCGGCATCCGAACCCGACTCAGGCTCCGAAAGGCAGTACGCGCCGAGCTGCGAACCGCTGAGCATGTCCGGCAACCAGGCAGCCCGCTGCTCGTCCGTACCGAACAGCGCCAGTGGGAAGCAGGCCAGTGCATGCACGCTCGCGCCCATCGCCACGCTCAACCATGCCTGTGCGAGGACCTCGAGCACCTGGAGGTAGACGACATACGGTTGCTCGCCTCCCCCATAGGACTCCGGGTAAGGCAGGGACAGCAGTCCGGTCTGACCCAACAACGCGAAGGCTTCCGACGGGAAGGCGGCGGCCTCCTCGGCGGCTGCCGCTGCGGGGGCCAAGGCGTCGTTGGCAATCTCTTCGGCCAGCCCCAGCAAAGTCTCCGCTTCGGGGGTCGGCAACTCTCGCGCCAAGGGCATGTGGCTGCTCAGCCCGCAAGCACGACGAGATCGCGCGGGCTCTGATTGAGGCGACGTACTCCTGACTCGGTCACGACCACGATGTCCTCGATTCGTGCACCCATGCCACTGGGAAAGTAGATGCCAGGTTCGACCGAGAAGGTCATGCCTTCTTCGAGAATGAGTTCGTTTCCCTCAACGATGTACGGCTGCTCGTGTGTATCCATCCCGATGCCGTGACCGGTTCGGTGGATGAAGGCGTCGCCGTACCCCGCGCCTGCGATTGGTTCTCGAGCGGCTGCGTCGACCGACTCGGCGGTAACACCTGGCTTGATCGCCGCGCATGCCGTGTTCTGCGCGCGTTGGAGTACGTCGTATGCGTCGACAAACTCATCCGGCACTGCGCCCATGACGTACGTTCGCGTGCTGTCCGAGCAGTAGCCGTCGCGATTCGTGCCGCCGATGTCGACGACCACGAGGTCGCCGGGCGCCACGACCCGGTCGGAGAGCTCAGCGTGCGGATTGGCGCTGTTGGGGCCTGAGCCGACGATGACAAAATCCACTCGCTCGTGGCCTTCCTCGATGATGGCGGTCGCGATGTCGCGTCCTACCTCTCGCTCGGTCCGTCCGACCGCCAACCATTCAGGTACGCGAGCGTGAACGCGATCTATCGCTGCCCCAGCAGCCGCCAACGCCTCGATCTCCGCGGGTTCCTTCACAATCCGAAGCCGATCAACGAGATGACTTGCAGCCACCACCTGGGCACCAGACGATCGAGACTGCAGGGCGAGCGCCCGCGCTGCCCACATGTGGTCATCGACGCCGATCCTGGCGGCGGACCCGATCCGGTCGAATAAGTGTCGCCACGGATCGTCGGTCTCATCCCAGGCCACCACGTCGACTCCGAGTCGTCCGAGCGAGGAGGCCTCCAACGCGGGACGTTCAAGCGCGGGGACGATTGCGAGCGGATCCGCGCCAGCCGCAATGACGAGCGCCGTGAGTCGCTCAAGCGGCAGCGCGTCGTACCCCGTCAGATATCGAAGGTCCGCGCCCGGCGTGATGACCATGGCATCAAGGCCGTGCTCGTCCATCCCCGCCCGAAGGCCCGACAGACGACGATTCAGGCTTGGGATCAACCAATCTGGGGTGGACTCGCTCACGCCCCCAATCTAGATCCGCTGAGCGCCATCCAGGCATGACCCGCGCGGGTTGAAACGCTTCAGTCGCGGTGCCGTGCCATGCTCCCGAAGTGCCCGCTTCCGCCGCAGCAGCCGCGAATCCAGGTCGACTGATGCTGCTTGATACCGCCTCGTTGTACTTCCGTGCCTATTTCGGGGTGCCGGAGACGATGACGGCACCCGACGGCACGCCGGTAAACGCGGTTCGGGGTTTCCTGGACTTCGTGGCTCGTCTGGTCGAGACTCGCCGGCCGACGCGTCTCGTCGCTTGCCTGGACTACGACTGGCGTCCAGCCTTCCGGATCGCGCTGCTGCCCACATACAAGGCGCATCGCGTTGTCGAGGTCGTGGACGACGTGTCGATCGAGGAGACGCCGGACACTCTCTCGCCGCAGGTGCCCATCATCGTCGAGACGCTGGCGGCGCTCGGCATGGCGGCGGTCGGTGTCGACGGCTACGAGGCCGACGACGTCATCGGCACATACGCCACGCACAGCACGACGCCTGTCGATGTGGTGACCGGTGATCGGGACTTGTTCCAACTGATCGATGACGCGCGCGACGTGGTCGTGCTCTATACCGCTCGCGGAGTGGCTCGCAACGAAGTACTTGATGAGTCCGCGGTGACCGAGCGGTATTCGATACCCGGGCGCACATATGCAGATTTCGCGACGTTGCGCGGCGATCCGTCCGACGGACTGCCAGGGGTTGCTGGCGTCGGGGACAAGACGGCCGCCTCCCTGATCTCCCGCTTCGGCTCACTCGACGGGATTCTTGCCGCTATGGACGACCCTTCCTCGTCCTTGAGTGCGCCCGAGCGACGCAAGCTGGATGCCGCGCGCGAGTACCTCGCCGTGGCCCCTGAGGTCGTGCGCGTCGCCACGGATCTGGATGTGCCGCACGACGGGCTCGACCTCCCTCAGGAGCCAGCTGACCCAGATGCGCTTGAGGCACTAGCGGAGCGTTGGGGCATCGAGTCGAGTATTCGGCGAGTGTTGAGTGTGCTGCCCAAACCCTGAGGCCGGCGCGTGGCCGCGATTCAGGCGACGGATGAGTAGGCGACGACACCGCGATTGATCGCATCGATCGCCCGGTGCGCCGTTGCATGAAGTGCCGGGTCCTCAGCCGCGTCGGCGATCTGACCCAACAGGTCCATGACCTGCTTCATCCATCGGACGAAATCACCGGCGGTGATGTCCGCGTCGCTGAGTACTGCCGACAGGCGCTGCCCTGACGCCCACCGATGGACCGTCCACGCGAAGCCCAAGTCGGGTTCGCGAATGAACGACAGCGAGTGCTCAGCTTCCAGCTCGGTAAGGCGTCCCCACAGCCGCACCATCTGCGCGAGCGCCTCGCGAACCTGACCCGTGGGCAGGCGCGGAGCGTCGTCGTCATCGCTCGAGCGCGCTTCGAAGACCAGCGCAGACGCGCATGCCGCAAGGTCCGCGGGCGCGAGAGAGTCCCATACGCCAGTGCGGATGCATTCGGCGGCGAGCAGGTCGCTCTCGGTGTAGAGCCGAGCGAGCAGTCGGCCGTCGTCGGCAACGGTGTCGCCATCCAGATACCCAAGCGCCTCCAGCAACGCGCACACGCGATCGAAGGTGCGCGAGATGGTGTGGGTCGAGCTAGCGACGCGCCGCTGGAGGGCGTCATTCTCCCGAGTTAGGCGGTGATATCGCTCGCCCCAGCGCGCATGCTCTTCACGATCGGAGCAGCCGTGGCACGGATGTTGGCGAAGGGCTGCACGCAACCGGTTGATCTCCGTGTCGTCCGCGGCACCAGAGCCAGCCCGTCGTGGCCGTGGCGGGACCTCTGGCACCTTCGTTCGCAGTTGCGCAGCGAGGTCGTTGCGATCCTTGGGACGACGCGGCGACCAGGAGTTCGGGATTCGGAGCCGGGTGATCGCATCGACAGGGGTCGGAAAGTCAACGAGCGAGAGCCGCTTCACCTGTCGATCCACGGTCAAGACCGTGGGTCGAGCCTCTTCGCCGGCGATGCCTGGATCGACGACCACCGCGAGTCCAGCGCGCCTGCCACCGGGAACCAAGATGACGTCGCCGACCTTGAGCGCCATCAATGACTCATGCGCTGCCGCCCGTCGCCTGGAGGCTGCCGTGCGGGACAGGTCCGCCTCGCGGTCTGAAAGCTCACGACGAAGCGCCGCGTACTCCTGGAAGTCACCGAGATGGCACGTCATGTGCGACTTGTAGTCGCTGAGTACGTCGTCGTTGCGTCGGATCTGTCGCGCGAGACCGACCACGGCCCGATCGGCTTGAAACTGCGCGAACGAGGTCTCAAGAATCTCGCGTGCCTGGTCGTGGCCAACCTGTCCAACGAGGTTGACCGCCATGTTGTACGAGGGACGGAAGGACGAACGAAGCGGATAGGTGCGCGTCGATGCCAGACCCGCCAACGACCGTGGGTCCAGACCGTGATGCCACACCACGACTGCGTGTCCTTCGACGTCGATCCCACGCCGTCCAGCCCGTCCGGTGAGCTGGGTGTACTCCCCCGGCGTGATGTCGACGTGCGACTCGCCGTTCCACTTCGTCAGCCGCTCAAGGACGACGGATCGGGCCGGCATGTTGATGCCCAGCGCCAGCGTCTCGGTCGCGAAGGTCACCTTGACGAGGCCACGGGTGAACAACTCTTCGACAACTTCCTTGAACGCCGGCAGCAGGCCTGCGTGGTGCGACGCCACGCCGCGCAAGAGCCCGTCGTACCAGTCGTGATAGCCGAGGACGGCGAGGTCTTCTTCTGGGATGTCCGAACACCGTTTCTCGACGATCCGAGTGATCTCGTCACGTTCTTCGGGTGTGGTCAACCGCAATGCCGTCCTGGCGCACTGCATCACCGCAGCGTCACAACCAGCCCGGCTGAAGATGAAGACGATCGCTGGCAAGAGGGCCTCGGAGTCCAGCCGCTCGACCATGTCCACGCGACTGGGCTCGAGATAGGCGCGCGGCCGACGCCCACCTCGCTGTGGCCGCTGATGACCGAAGCGGACCCGCTGTAACTCATCACGCGCAAGCCGAACCAGTTCGGGGTTGACCTCGTGCTGTTCGTCGTCGACGAACAAGTCATAGAGCCTGCTGCCCGCCATCACGTGCTGCCAGAGCGGCACGGGCCGGATCTCATCAACGATGACTTCGGTGGTGCCACGGACCGTGCCGAGCCAGTCGCCGAACTCCTCGGCATTGCTCACGGTCGCGGACAACGCGGCCAGCTGCACTGACTCGGGGAGATGGATGATGACTTCTTCCCAGACGGCACCGCGGAACCGATCAGCGAGGTAGTGCACCTCATCCATGACCACGAAGGTCAGTCGATCCAGCGTCGAGGAGCCCGCGTAGAGCATGTTGCGCAGGACTTCGGTGGTCATGACGACGACGTCTGCTTCACCGTTGATCGTGTTGTCACCGGTCAGCAGTCCGACGCGTGCGGGTCCGTACCGTCGCACGAGGTCGCTGTACTTCTGATTGGACAGCGCTTTGATCGGCGTCGTGTAGAAGCACTTCTGGCCGCGACTCAGCGCCAGGTGCACTGCGAACTCGCCGACCACCGTCTTGCCGGCACCGGTGGGCGCCGCGACCAGCACCGAGTTGCCGGAGTCAAGGGCGATGCACGCCAGCTCCTGGAAGTCGTCGAGATCGAAGTCGTAGTCCGCGCGGAAGGAGTCCAACGAGGCCGACGCGTCGAAGCCACGTGAAGGCGCACCAGATCGGCGGCGAGACGCCGCGTATCGCTGCGCAGGCGAACTCATGCGCCCAGGTTACGGCCCCCGCCCTGTGGGCCCTCTCAGCGCTGACGACCGGGGTCGTCCACGGATTGGTCGGGCTCGTCGAGCGGTGATGGGTTCGGGTCGACCGGCGAGGTCTCGTCATCGGCCCACTCCGGCTGTTCGGCCCTGCGACGCGCGCGCCGACGATCGTTGAGCAAAGCGATGACATAAGCGACGAGAAGCAGAACGAGGATGGGCGTGGCAAGCAGCGTCATGTTCCACGGGTCGGGAGTCGGCGTGATGACCGCCGCGAACACGAAGACAGCCAGGACTGCCCCGCGCCACCAGCGACGCATCCGATCTGCGGACAGAATTCCGACGGCATTGAGGCCTACTGCGAACAGCGGCACCAGGAACGCAAGCCCGAATGCGAACATCAGGCGGAGCAAGAACGAGTAGTACGCGTCAACCGTCACCAGGTTGGCGACCCCAGGCGGGCTCAGCCCGAGCAGCAGATCAAGCGTCTTGGGCAGGATCCAGTAGCCGAGGGCCACTCCGGCAGCAAAGAGCGGAGTCGCTGCCGCGACGAATACAACTGTCCACTTGCGCTCCGAGTGGCGCAGTCCAGGGGCGACGAACGCCCAGGTCTCGTAGATCCACACCGGTGAGGCAAGCAGCAAGCCGGCAAAGAACGCGACCGACAGCTTGAGGCTGAACGGATCGGTGACGCCGGTAAGGATCAACGAGACCTGATGGCCGTGCTCGGCTGCCACCTGGGCGTAATGCGTGAGGGGCCGGTTGAGGACTTTGGTGATCTGGTCGTAGAACACCCATCCGACGATGGCTCCGACGACGATCGCTAGCGCCGCGACGAACATGCGGCGACGTAGCTCGCGCAGGTGTTCGGAGAGGGTCATCCGGCCCTCTGGCTCTTTCTTCTTCCGCCGACCGAACCGGCCGCGCGGGCGGCTGGTGTCGCTCACAGGCCTGGGGTCAGCCCTGGTGCTCAGGCTCTGCGGCTGGCACAGCGGGGGGCGCTGGTGCCGCGGCCGGGGCGGGCGGCGGTGCCGGGGCGGGCGCGGTGGCTGACACTGGCGGCTGTGGCGCGACTGGCGCCGTCGTGGATACAGGGGTCACAGGAGCAGCGGGAGCAGGTGCTTGAACCGGCGTATCAACGATTGGCGTGCCGTCCTCGGTCAGACCCTTGGTCTCGGCCTTGAAGATCCGCATCGAACGGCCGACGCTGCGCGCCGCGTCTGGGAGTCGCTTGCTGCCGAACAGCAAGATGATGATGACGGCCAGGACGATGATGTGCCACGGCTCGAGCCCGTTGCGGAACATGTGGACCTCTCGTTGACTGCTTCACTGCCCGGTCTGGAGCGACCGGCCCTTTCATGGCTCAGACCCCCTCATGTTACGCCTGAGGGGGTCTGTGGCCTTGTGAAGATCAACTACTGATTGCGGGAACCAGTTCGGCTGTCACCCGGTCATGGGAGTCCAGCCATAGCGCGAAATCGAGCAGGTCGTCGTAGGTCAGGCTGCCGCCTTGGTGCACCTCGAGTGCCTCTGCCGGTACATGCCAGTTCTCGGCCTTCACCCCGCCGGAGATGAGAAGAGCAATGATTTCGTCGTCAGCGGGCTTGCGGACCTCGTCCTGGCACGTGGGGCAAGAGAAGGCGTAGTAGGACCACTCGTCGTGCGAGCAGACGACCAGGCTCACGTCCTGTGGGGTCAGCGACACGTCGCCGCAGACCGGACACGAGGCCTTGATCGTGGTCATATTCCCTCCCTCCACTATGCGTGGATGTCGTCCCGGGAGGGTTCGGCAGATTGCGCTGGTCGCTTGATCAGGAAATCGGCTCGTACTGCGCCAAAGCGGCTTCCGCTTCGTGTCTGACCTGCTCAGCGAGCGTGTCTGGCTGCAGCACCCGGGCGGATCCACCCATTCGGAGTACCAACCGTGCGACCCACCTGGTGTCCGGCGTTCGCACGTTGACCAGCAACGATCCGTCTTCCTGTTCAATCGAGGACTCGCACGGATAGGTCTCGATGAACCAACGCCCCTGCGGGGCCAGCAGAAGGGTTACGAGCTCGTCGTCGGGACTCGGGATGAAGGCGCCACGTGAGAGGTCGCGGTCGGTCAACGCCACGGCAGCTGATGCATCGATGTCGAGAACCGTGATGGCAACGATGCGGTCAAGGCGGAACAACCGCACGTCATCCGAGGAGTAGCACCAGCCCTCCAGGTACGTCCGCCCATCGGCCACCACGATGCGGCCCGGATCCACGTCACGCTCGGTGATCTCGTCGCGGGACGGGACCAGGTAGCTGAGGTGGACACGCTTGCCCTCATCCAGTGCGCGGGCGACATCAGCCGCGGCGTCAGGGGCAACCGAGGTCGAGATGCTGACCCGGCTCCCGGGCGCTGCGGCTTCCCCAGCCGCCAACTCGATCTTCGTGATCAGCCCCTCGAGGGTGCTCGTGTCGTGCGGGCCCGGGAGATCCAGCAGCATCCGCAGCGCGACGACCAGTGAAACTGCTTCGTTGGGCTGCAGCGCCATCGGGCGAGTCAGTGTCTTCGCGTCGTTGACGCGAATCGGGTTCTTGGCATTCAGCGTGGGGACGGATGCGTCGTCATCGTCGAAGTCGGAGTCGTCGTCGGCGGAGTCGCCCCAGAAGTCGACGTCTATCAGGTCGCCGCCATGGCCGTACGAGGTGCCGCAGACGATGAGGAGGTAGAGGTCCTTGGTGATCTGGTCGACCGACACGTCGAAGGCAGCTGCGGCTTCTTCAATCGTCACGCCCTGACGGGCCGCTAGCCACGGCAGCAGCGCGAGTACGCGAGTGAGTTGGTCCTGTCGGTTCACGCGTTGACCAGCTGACGCAGTCGACGCACCACGGCGTCGCGCAAATCACCAGGGTCAAGCACCACGACCGCCGAGCCCAGGGAAAGGACTTCACCAACGAATGCGTTGGTGTCGGAGTAGGCGACCTCAATCACGTCCGTGTCGGGACGTGATCCCGTTGCGACCGAAGTCGCTCGCGTGCGCAACGCCTGCGCAGAACCGGTCTTTACCTCGAGCCGGGCGGAGTGATCAGAAGGCTGCTCCCCTGAGCTGGCAACCAGCACACGCGCATCGACGCCGTCGGGTATCACGACCGAGCCGCTCGGTCCGGTGCGCTTCACTTCGCCCTCGATCCGACTGAGCCGGAAGACGCGTGTGTCCACCCGGTCGGTGTCGTGGCCAACGAGGTACCAATGTCCACGCCAGCTGACGATCCCCCACGGCTCGACGTGGCGCGTTTGCGGCTCACGTTCGTCAGGCCGCCGGTAGTCGAAGCTCACGGGCATTGCGTCACGCACTGCCTCATACAACGACCCGAAGGCTGTGTCGGTGCTGACCACGGGCTCGATCCCGAGCTCGGTGGGATCGACCTTCACATCAGTGCCGTACGCGCTGATCTTGTGGAACGCGTCGGTCGCAGCGGCGCTCAGAGTCGCGTCCTGCCAGACCCTTGCTGCAAGCGCGATCAGGGTCAGTTCCTCCGCGTTTACCTCGATGCTGGGCAGTGCGTACGCCGCCGGGTCGATTCGGTATGCCTCAGTCTCGCTGTCGACCGTCAGCGGCACGCCCATGTCGCGCAGGGCTTCCTTGTCCCGCTCGAACATGCGCTCAAAGGCCTGCGGTGAGTCGCTGTCCCGATAGTCGACGATGACCTGCTGGAGCTGCTCGCGGGTCAGCGATCCCGACATCAGGCAGATGACGAGGTTCAGCAGCCGTTCGGTGCGTCGCGCAGACAACGTGGGCGGCCTCGCGCTCTCGGTCAGGACTGAGTGGACAGCATGTCGACAACGAAGACCAGTGTCTCGCCGGCCTTGATCCCAGATCCGGTCGGCGGGTTGTTGCCATAGGCCAGCTCCGGCGGGATGACCAGCTCGCGCCGGCCGCCGACCTTCATCCCGGCCAGTCCCTGGGTCCAGCCCGGGATCACCTGCGAGAGCGGGAACGTCGCCGGTGTGCCACGCGACCAGGAGGAATCGAAGGTCTGGCCAGTGGACCAAGCAGTACCCGTGTACTGGACCGTCACAGTGTCCGCGGACGTCACGGTGGCACCGGTGCCTTCGATCAGGTCCTTGGTAACCAGTTCAGTCGGCGGGTCTCCGACCGGCTTGGCGATTGTCGGCTCGTGGCCAGCTTCCCCCGTCACAGCAGGCAGGTTAGAAGAAGAGGGGGCACTGGCGCTCGTGGAGGGCGAAGTCGAGGTCCCCGATGACGATCCAGAGGACGAGCCACAGGCGGTGGTCAGCAGCACGACCCCAAGTCCTGCTGCAATCAAGGCAAACGGCACACGTCGACGCACTAGTCCTCCAAGCCGGGGTGTCTGCAGACCCTAACCCGTGCCCAGAATCGCCTTAGCGAGCGTGGGCCGAATGTGGTGTCGGTCGGATCACATGCCCGCGATGAGCCGTTCGACCCGGTCGTCTACCGAGCGGAACGGGTCCTTGCACAGCACGGTGCGTTGGGCTTGGTCATTGAGCTTGAGATGCACCCAGTCAACGGTGAAATCGCGCCTGCGCTCCTGAGCCCGTTTGATGAACTCGCCTCGCAGGCGGGCGCGAGTGGTTTGCGGCGGCACGCTCTTGGCCTCGAAGATGTCGAGGTCGCGCTCGATCCGTTCGACCATTCCGCGCTTTTCCAGCAAGTAGTAGAGACCACGGTCGCGGCGGATGTCGTGATAGGCGAGATCGAGTTGGGCGATGCGTGGCGAGGACATGGCCAGCCCGTGCTTGGCCTGGTATCGCTCGATGAGTCGGAGCTTGATCGCCCAGTCGACCTCGCGGTCGATGCCCGCGCTGTCCTCGCGCTCGATCGCATCGAGAGTGCGAGTCCACAAGTCGATCACTCGCTTCGTCGATCCAGTCATGAGGCCCCGGCGCTCGACAAAGTCGGTTGCCTTCGTCAAGTACTCGCGCTGAATGTCGAGTGCGCTGAGCTCACGTCCGTTGACCAGTCGTACGGTCCGGCGCCCGGTGACGTCGTGACTGATCTCGCGAATCGCGCGGATCGGATTCTCCAACGTCATGTCGCGCATGACCACGCCTGCCTCGAGCATGCGCAGCAGCAACTCCGTGGTGCCCACTTTCATCAGAGTTGTCGCTTCTGACATGTTCGAGTCGCCGACAATCACGTGCAGCCTGCGGTATCGCTCGGCGTCGGCATGCGGTTCATCGCGCGTGTTGATGATGGGACGCGAGCGCGTGGTCGCAGACGAGACGCCCTCCCATATGTGCTCCGCGCGCTGACTCAAGCAGTAGACCGCACCGCGTGGGGTCTGCATGACCTTGCCGGCGCCCGCGATGAGTTGGCGAGTGACGAGGAACGGAATCAGGACATCGGCGATCCGGCCGAATTCGCCGTGCCGACCAACGAGATAATTTTCGTGGCAGCCGTAGGAATTACCGGCCGAGTCGGTGTTGTTCTTGAAGAGGTAGACCTCACCGAGGATGCCTTCGTCGCGCAGCCGCTTCTCGGCGTCGACGAGCAGCCCTTCGAGGATTCGTTCGCCTGCCTTGTCGTGCACGACCAACTGGTCCAACGAGTCGCACTCCGGAGTCGCGTACTCCGGGTGACTGCCGACATCGAGATACAGGCGCGCACCGTTGCGCAGGAAGACGTTGGACGAGCGACCCCACGAGACCACCCGGCGAAACAGATAGCGGGCCACCTCGTCGGGTGAGAGGCGTCGTTGACCAGCCGCAGTGCAGGTGACTCCGTACTCGGTCTCGATTCCGAGAATCCGCCGGTCCATGTCCCGAGGCTAAGCCTGCAGCGGCCTAGTCCTCGCCAGGCGCGTCGGGATCAGACGCTTCGGCGGCGTCCGCGGAGCGCTCATCCGGGACATCGGCAGTGATCTCGTCTACGGACCGCACGTCGGGGGCAGTGGACTGCCCGGCTGGTGCGTCCTCATCTTCATCGACTCCGAGCAGTGCGGCCAGCCGCTCCCCTGTGATCCGCCGGAAGGTTCGACGCGGTCGCGTCCGGTCGAGGATGGCAACCTCGAGCTGTGAGGGCCCGAGCAGTCGGGGTGTCCCCTGGTCCGTCGAACCGCCCAGCAGCCGAGCGGCGAGTTGAACAGCCTCGTCGAGTGCCATGCCAGCTCGGTAGTCCTCGCTCATCCCAGCCGAGACTGTGTCGGCGGAGCCACCCATTGCCACAAATCCGTGCTCGTCGGCCACAGACCCGTCGAACGTCAGCCGATACATCTGGTCCTCGTCGGGCGTGAGTCCAACCTCAGCGACCACGATCTCGACCTCGTACGGCTTGGCGGTCTCGGTGAAGATCGTGCCGAGGGTCTGCGCGTAAGCATTGGCCAACCCACGACCGGTGACGTCGCGACGGTCGTAGGAGTAGCCGCGCATGTCGGCGAGTCGGACTCCAGCGACTCGGAGATTCTCGAACTCGTTGTACTTGCCAACAGCAGCAAACGCGATTCGGTCGTAGATCTCGGAGACCTTGTGCAACGCACGCGACGGGTTCTCCGCGACGAAGAGAATGCCGTCGGCGAACTGTTGGACCACGACGCTGCGGCCGCGCGCGATGCCCTTGCGCGCGTAGTCGGCCTTGTCCTTCATCACCTGCTCAGGCGAGACGTAGAAGGGCATGCTCATCGGGCGGCTCCGTCTGTCAGCACGGTCGGCTCATCTAGCCAGTCGTGTTGGTTCATCGCAGCGGTGCCTGCGGTCCGCCGGGTGAGCTCATGCGCTCGGCCACGACCGACTCAACCACGGGTCCGATTACGTCATCGCCAATGCGCCGATAACCGTCGATGGTGATGACTGCAACGACCGGGAAGATGCGGCGAGTCAGGTCGGGTCCGCCGGTGGCCGAGTCGTCGTCTGCAGCGTCGTACAGCGCCTGAACGCACGCCAGCACAGCGTCGTCGCCGTCCATGCCCTGGTGATAGGTCTTCTTCAGTGCGCCACGCGCGAACATCGAGCCGGAGCCCACCGAGTGATACTCGTGCTCCTCGTACCGCCCGCCCGTGATGTCGAAGGCGAAGATGCGTCCGCGCTCCTGGTCGAGATCGAAGCCAGCGAACAGCGGCAACACCGACAGTCCCTGCATGGCCATCGAGAGATTCCCGCGCAGCAATGTCGAGAGTCGATTCGCCTTGCCTTCAAGCGAGAGCAGCGTGCCCTCGATCTTCTCGTAGTGCTCAAGCTCGACCTGAAACAGCTTGACCAGCTCAATCGCGAGCCCCGCGGTGCCTGCGATGCCTACGCCCGAATGCTCGTCTGCCGGAAAGACTTTCTCGATGTGTCGCTGTGCAATGAGGTTGCCCATCGTGGCGCGGCGATCGCCGGCTATCACTACCCCGTCGGAGAAATTGACCGCGACGATCGTGGTGCCGTGCGGAACATCAAGAGGCACTGCACCGCGCTCGACGCCACGAGCGCCCGGCAGCAAGTCCGGCGACTGCCAGCCCAGGAACTCAGCGAACGAGGAGTTGCCAACGGTGAGAAACGCAGGAGGTATTCCTGCACCGTCAAGTGGACCGGCCATGCGTGCCTACTCCCCGCCCTTCTGGACGAAGCCGGCAACGAACTCGGCCGCATTGGTCTCGAGGACCTCGTCGATCTCGTCGAGAATCGCGTCCACGTCCTCGTCGAGCTGTTCGCGGGCCTCGGTGTCGCTGGCGCTCGCTTCCGGCGCGTTGACCGCTTCTTCCTGGTCATCGTGCCGAGTGGAACGTTGGTGCTGTCCACCGGTGTCTTTGGTCGCCATGTCGCCTCCTCTGCCGCTGACCACGACCCTAATGGTGTCGGCGCGCGCCGCAGCCCCAATAAGCCCCTAGCGGCGGGTCATGCCTCCGCCAAGGCGTCCACAAAGTCGCTAGCGGTTTCACAGCGATCCAGCAGATGGCCGACGTGCGCGCGTGTGCCTCGGAGCGGGTCGAGGGTGGGCACTCGTTGCAACGAGTCGCGGCCTGGCACGTCAAAGATCACCGAGTCCCACGACGCAGCCGCGATCTGCGCCGGATAGCGCCGAAGGCACTCGCCGCGGAAGTAGGCGCGGGTGTCCTCGGGCGGGAAGGTCACTGCATGCGCGATCTCTTGTGCGCTCACTATGCGCTCGAAGCGCCCAGAGCCAACGAGCCGGTGGTAGAGCCCCTTCTCCGGACGCACGTCGGCGTACTGCAGATCAACGAGGTGCAGTCTCGGTGCGTCCCAGTCCAAGCCGTCGCGCTCGCGGTAAGACTGCATGAGCGAATACTTCGCCACCCAGTCGAGCTCGCGTGACAAGGACATGGGGTCGCTGGCCAGCCGGTCCAGCACGCTCTCCCAGCGCGCCATGACGTCGGCCGTCACTGGGTCGACGTCATTGCCGTAGCGGTCCTCTAGGTATTTGCGGGCCTGATCCGCGTACTCGCGCTGGATGTCGACCGCCGAGATCGAACGGCCATCACGCAGCCGCACAAGGTGCCTCAGAGTCGGATCGTGCGACACGTTGCGAAGTTCTGTAACCGGCCGGTCGATGACAAGGTCCTCGGGCAGGAACGAGTCCTCGATCATCGCCAAGACGATCGCGGTGGTTCCGAGCTTGAGGAAGGTCGAGATCTCGGACAGGTTCGCGTCGCCGATGATGACGTGCAGCCTGCGGTATCGCGACGGATCTGCGTGCGGCTCGTCGCGCGTGTTGATGATCGGCCGTTTCAGTGTGGTCTCGAGCCCTACTTCTGCCTCGAAGTAGTCGGCGCGCTGACTGATCTGGAAGCCATGCTCCCTGCCGTCTTGTCCGATGCCGACGCGGCCGGCCCCGCACATGACCTGCCGTGAGACGAAAAACGGCACTAGGTGCCGCACGATGTCGGCAAACGGGGTTTCCCGCCGCATCAAATAGTTCTCGTGCGCGCCGTACGACGCCCCCTTGTTGTCCGTGTTGTTCTTGTAGAGATTGACCGGCAACGATCCAGGCAGCGTGGCGGCGACGCGTGCCGCCTCGCGGATCACGATCTCGCCGGCCTTGTCCCAGATCACTGCGTCGCGCGGATTGGTGACCTCGGGGCTTGAGTACTCGGGGTGCGCATGGTCGACGTAGAGCCGGGCGCCGTTGGTCAAGATGATGTTGGCCAGACCGGTGTCCTCGTCGGTGAGCTGACTCGCGTCTGCGACCTCCCGCGCGAGGTCGAAGCCGCGTGCGTCGCGCAGCGGGTTCTCCTCCTCAAAATCCCACCGCACCTTGTTACCGCGACCGTTGGCAATCGCGTACGCGGTAACCACCTGCGACGACAGCACCATGGCGTTGGCGGCCGGGTGCCCTGGCGCGGAGATGCCGAACTCGGTCTCCGTGCCCATCACCCGTTGCGCGGTCATATGACGAGCCTAGATCGGCAATGCCCTCAACGGGTCGGGACGCGCTCCTCGAACCGGTGCGCGGACAACGATCAGAGGTATTGGCCGGTGTTGGCGACCGTGTCGATGGATCGGCCGGCCTCCGTGCCCTGCTTGCCCTGGGTGAGCGTGCGAATAAACACGATCCGCTCGCCCTTCTTGCCCGAGATCCGCGCCCAGTCATCGGGATTCGTAGTGTTCGGCAGGTCTTCGTTCTCCTTGAACTCGTCAACGCAGGCAGCGAGCAAATGGCTGATCCGCAGACCCTTCTGGTCGTGCTCGAGGAGGTCTTTGATCGCCATCTTCTTCGCACGGTCGACGATGTTCTGGATCATCGCGCCGGAGTTGAAGTCCTTGAAGTACAAGGTCTCCTTGTCGCCGTTGGCGTAGGTGACCTCGAGGAACTGGTTCTCCTCGCTTTCGGCGTACATCCGCTCGACCGTGCGCTGGATCATGGCGTCCGTCGTCGCTTCGCGATCGCCCTTGTGCTCGGCGAGGTCGTCCTTGTGCAACGGAAGCTCGGGCACGAGGTACTTGCTGAAGATGTCGCGCGCGGCCTCTGCGTCTGGGCGCTCGATCTTGATCTTCACGTCGAGGCGACCTGGTCGAAGGATCGCCGGGTCGATCATGTCCTCGCGGTTCGATGCACCGATGACGATGACGTTCTCGAGTCCTTCCACGCCGTCGATCTCCGACAGCAGCTGCGGAACGATCGTGTTCTCGACGTCGCTTGAGACCCCGGATCCCCGAGTGCGGAACAGCGAGTCCATCTCGTCGAAGAAGACGATGACCGGCGTGCCTTCGCTGGCCTTCTCTCGCGCCCGCTGGAAGACGAGGCGAATGTGCCGCTCGGTCTCACCGACGTACTTGTTGAGCAGCTCCGGGCCCTTGATGTTCAGGAAGTACGACTTGCCCTCGGGACGACCGGTGACCTGGGCGACCTTCTTTGCCAGCGAGTTCGCGACTGCCTTGGCGATCAACGTCTTGCCACACCCTGGGGGTCCGTAGAGCAGCACCCCCTTGGGCGGACGGAGCTGGTGCTCCTTGAACAGATCGGGGTGCAGATACGGCAACTCGACGGCGTCGCGGATCTCCTCGATCTGCCCACGCAGACCACCGATCTGCGTGTAGTCGATGTCTGGAACTTCTTCGAGGACGAGTTCCTCGACCTCGGCCTTGGGCACGCGCTCAAGCACGTAGCCCGAGCGTGACTCCATCAGCAGCGAGTCCCCAGCGCGCAGCGGCGCGTCCAGGAGTGGATTGGCAAGGCGAACGACGCGCTCTTCATCGGCGTGTGCGATTACCAGTGCGCGTTCGCCGTCTTCGAGGATCTCCTTGAGCATGACGATCTCGCCGACCTGTTCGAACTCGAGTGCGGCGACAACGTTCAACGCATCGTTAAGCAGGATCTCCTGACCGGGGCGCAGAGATTCGGCGTCGACCTCAGGACTGACGACCACGCGCATCTTGCGACCGTTGCTGAAGACATCCACCGTGTCGTCTTCGTGGGTGCTCAGATACACACCGAAGCCCACCGGCGGCGCGGCCATGCGGTCGATCTCGTCTTTGAGCGTCACGATCTGCTCGCGCGCCTCGGTGAGGGTCGTCACGAGACGATGGTTCTGGGAGGTAGCGGCCTCGAGGCGCTCCTGAAGATCGGCGACGCGACGCTCCGGGGCAGCGTCACGAGAATCGTCGCGCTCTGCGCTTCCGCGCGCGGACGCAGCGTCGTTGGGTGACATCGTCAGCACCTCCTCACCTGCATTTCGACCCTACCCTCGCGTGACCTTGTCAAAGCGTCAGCGCGTCTGGCACTAGGTGTGTCGTCCCCTTTCTCGGCACGAACGTCGGAGGAGGTGACCCTTTTGAGCCCCTGTTATCGTGCCGAGACAATGTCGAACGAGTCAGATGCCCGGCCCGTTGCCGAGGGGCGCCGCTCCCTGCAGGTGTGGATCGACCAGGATCTCTGCACCGGGGATGGGCTCTGCGTCCAGTACGAGCGCGATGTCTTCGAGTTCGACATCGACGGATTGGCTTACGTCAAAGCTGCCGACGGCGAGCTGCTGACCGCACAAGGGGAACGCACCGCCGTGCCTGAGGGATCTGTCCGCGATGTCCTCGATGCGACTCGCGAGTGCCCCGGAAACTGCATCCACGTCGTCGATGCGACAGGCGTGGAGATCGCCGGGCCTGACGCTGTGCGCTCCAGCAAATGATCTAGTCCGCCGGCGTCGGCTCGGGGCTTGCGGCGTCATCGACCAGGCGCTGCGCGACCACTGCCTCCCCGACCGCCGACTTGGCCGGTCGGCGACGTCGAGCCGGCGCAGCAACACCGTCAGCCAGTCGCCTGCTTGTCATGATGAATCCGGTATGCCCCACCATGCGGTGGTTGGGACGCACGGCGAGCCCTTCGACGTGCCAGCCGCGCACCATCGTCTCGTTGGACACCGGCTCGGTGAAGCGACCATCCGAGCGGACGTCTTCGACTAGCCGCGAGAGCTGAGTGGTGGTCGCGACGTAGCAGCAGAGCACCCCGCCGGGGATCAAGACTCGTGCGACCGCGTCAATGCACTCCCACGGAGCGAGCATGTCCAGCACCACTCGGTCGACTTCGTCCACCTCGGATGCGGCTAGATCCGGCGCCAGATCACCGACGGTGATGGACCAGTTGGACGGCATTTGCCGGAAGAAGGTCGTGACGTTCTTGATGGCGACTTCGGCGAACTCCTCCCGCCGCTCGAAGGACGAGACCGAACCGCCGTCCCCCACCGCGCGGAGCAACGCGCAGGTAAGTGCGCCAGATCCGGCACCGGCCTCAAGCACCCGCGACCCCGGGAAGACGTCGGCCGCGACCAGAATCTGTGCCGCGTCTTTTGGATACACGACCGTGGCGCCGCGCGGCATCGACAAGACGAAGTCTGCGTAGAGCGGCCGGAAGGCGAGGTACGCCATGCCGCGGTCGCTCGTCACGACGTTGCCTTCGGGCGCGCCGATCAGGTCGTCGTGCGCGATGGCACCGTGGTGCGTGAAGAACTTCTTGCCTGCCTCAAGCACGACGGTATGGACACGACCCTTGGTATCCGTGAGCTGGACGCGATCGCCTATGTCGAGATTGCGGCTGCGGGTGGCGCGCTGATTCGGAGGGGTGCTCACGCTTGGAGGCTAGTCAGTGTCATGGGAGTGACTTACGCAGCGTCACATGCCGGAGGCGAGCCGACGTTCGACATCGCGAATCGACAGGACCCCTACCGGGGCGCCCGACGCGTCATCGATAAGCAGCTCGCGACCGGTGGCGCTGCGCAGCGCTTCCAGCAGATCCTCCCCGCTCAAGGACGAAGCGACGTGCATGGTGCGATCCAGTCCCCGGCTCAGCGACGACACCGACACCCACGGGCGCCGGTCCATAGGCACGGCAGACACTGCGGCTTCATCAACGATGCCAGTCAGCTCGCCGTAGGAGTCACTGATCACGATTGCTCCGGCTCGTTGATCGGCGAGCTGAACAAGGGCGAGAGACAGGGGCGAGTCGCCGGGGACGGTCACGAACGAGCGCGCGAACATCCCGGCCGTCACGCGCGAGAGCATGCCCTCGACCTTGGCTTGTCGAAGTGCTTGTTGTGAACCGCCGAAGAGCGAGATCGCGATGAGCACCCCCCATACAACGCTCGTGGTGCTCAGGCCCAGCGATTGACGCAGCAACACGGGCGCCACCGCGACCATGACGGCCACCACAGTGCCCGCATGCGCGGCGAAAATAGTGCCGCGCTCGCGGTTCTTGGTCAGCCACCAAACTGCGGAAGCGATTACACGTCCGCCGTCGAGTGGCAGTCCGGGCAACAAGTTGAAGAAGCCGACGAACAGATTCGCCCAGGTCAGCTGCAGGACGAGGACACCGATCAACGTGTCGGTCCGGACTGCGCTTCCCGCGAGCAGGCACACCCCACCCAGAACCAACGAGGACAGTGGTCCGACGAGAGCCACTACGAGCTCGCGTCCAGGCTTGGTCGGTTCGCGGTCGATCTCCGAGTAGCCGCCGAAGAGGTTGAGCATGATCCGGTGCACCGGCAGCCCGAATGCGCGGGCGGTCAGGGAATGTGCGAGCTCATGAACTAGCACCGACAGCCAGAGCAAGACCGCAAAGATGAACGCGAAGAGGTAGGCGGCGTTGCCGAGGGAGGGCACCCGCTCCTGCATCACCGGGCCGAAACTGATGGTTATGAACGCTGCGACGACTACCCAAGTCGGCGAAACGAAGAGCGGGATGCCGAAGACCTGACCTAGGGGCCATCCGGCGGGTGTCCCGGGCCGTCTCTGCTCCTCTTGGGCACCGGCTGCCGCGCCGCGGGGCGGCAAGTTCGGAGCCGGGGTGCTCATGTGGGCCAGGGTAGGCGTTATGTCTGAGGATCAGCCTAAAGTCCGGTCCGTGCTGCCTGCCTCGCTGTCACCGTCGCGCGTCAGCGACTTCATGGTGTGCCCGTTGTTGTACCGGTTGCGAGTGATCGATCGACTGCCTGAGCCACCCTCGCCCGCTGCCACCCGCGGCACAGTGATTCACACCGTTCTTGAGCGGCTCTTCGACTTGCCCGCCACCGAGCGCACCTTGACCACGGCAGTCGGGATGGTCGACGACGCTTGGGCGGCCACCGTCGAGGACGATGAGCGGTTGGCCGACTACATCGAGACGTTCGACGGCGATCCTGACCTGATGCGCCAGGAGTGGTTGACCGGGTCTGATGAGTTGTTGGAGCGTTACTTCGCACTTGAGGATCCGACCCGACTAGAGCCGGCGGAGCGGGAGCTGCTGGTGGAGACGGTTCTCGACACCGGGCTCGTCCTGCGCGGGTTCGTTGATCGGCTCGACGTGGCGGCCAATGGCGACATGCGAGTCGTCGACTACAAGACCGGCCGGGCCCCCTCACCGGGCTTCGAGGCCAAGGCGCTCTTTCAGATGCGCTTCTACGCCTTCGTGCTCGGGCGCATCCACGGTCGACTCCCCAAGCTGCTCCAGTTGCTGTACCTCGGCAGTGGCGAGGTCGTGCGACATGAGCCGACGGCCGAGGATGCGGCTGCCACCGAGCGCAAGCTAGAGGCGCTCTGGGCGGCCATCATGCGCGCGACCCAGGAGGGCGATTTCCGGCCGAACAAGTCACGATTGTGTGACTGGTGCCCGCACCAGGCGTTGTGCCCGGCATTCGGTGGCACTCCACCGCCTTGGCCACCAATAGAGTCGGTCGCGACGGAGACCTCGGCCGAAGTGCCGAGTGAGGACGACTGAGCAGCCGGAACAGCTGACTCACGCTGGCAACCGAGGAGATCCCGTGGACGTCGAGCCGACGCCCGACAACGCCAACGCCAAGACCGCGGCCTCTAATGGACCTGCAGCGCGCGCTGTGGCCCTGACCAAGAGGTATGGGCAGGGTGACACCGCGGTGAGCGCCCTGGATGACGTGAGCCTTGAGTTCGCAGCCGGCCGCTTCACCGCGATCATGGGCCCCTCCGGCTCGGGTAAGTCGACATTGCTGCACTGCCTTGCCGCACTCGACACCGTGACCTCGGGTCAGGTCTTCATCGGCGAGACCGAGTTGTCGACCTTGTCGGACAAAGCACTGACGACCTTGCGACGGGATCGCCTCGGTTTCGTGTTCCAGGCGTTCAACCTGGTGCCCACCTTGACGGCCCGGGAAAACATCACGTTGCCCATGGACCTTGCGGGCCGCAAGGTCGATCAGTCTTGGTTCGACACGATCGTCGATGCAGTCGACATCCGTGATCGCCTCACCCACCGCCCCACCGAGCTCTCCGGTGGCCAGCAGCAACGTGTTGCGTGCGCGCGTGCCTTGGTTTCGCGGCCGCAACTGGTGTTCGCCGACGAGCCAACGGGCAACCTCGATTCACATTCGAGTGTCGAGGTCCTCGGGCTGCTGCGCCGTGCTGTTGACGATTTCGGCCAGACCGTCGTCATGGTTACCCACGATCCCACTGCGGCCGCGCATTCGGACACCGTCGTGTTCCTCGCCGACGGCAAGGTCGTCGACCGCCTCGACTCACCCACCGCAGACTCGGTGCTGGCGCGCATGCGCGGCTTCGAGTCCACGGGTTCCTGAGGTTCCGGCGATGGCCGCTCGTACCGTCACTCGCACAACATTGCGCAATCTCGGCGCGCACAAGGTCCGCTTGCTGCTGTCGACGATCGCGGTGCTACTTGGGGTTTCGTTTGTCACGGGCACATTCATGTTCACCGACACGTTGCAGAGCACTTTCAACAGCGTCTTCGGGCAAAGCGCGCCAGACGTGGTCGTCACACCTGCTCAGGCGTTCACGACCAACCTCGGATCGGGCGCGGGAAGTCAAGCCGCAAGCCTGCCGGCGTCAGTGGTCGACACCGTCCGCGCGGTCCCTGGCGTGAAGTCGGCCAACGGAGCAGTTCAGACGCCCGGTGTCACTTTGATTGCTGCTGACAACAAGCCCGTCGGGTCGGTTGGAGCTCCGACCTTCGGGCTCGGCTGGAGCACGGATCGCGCGGACTCGGTGCTTCAGCTGGTGCAGGGAGTTGGCCCGACCCGGTCTTCTGAGGTCGCGATCGACTCGCAGTCCTTCACCAAAGGCAACTTCAGGATCGGGTCGACCGTTCACATCGTGACTCCGACGACACCGGTCACCGCCACCATCGTCGGTGTCTTCAAGTACGGATCGTCCGGCAATCTCGCCGGTGCGTCGCTCACCGCGTTCGACATGGCGACCGCGCAGCGACTGTTGCTCAAGCCGGGGCAGTTCAGCTCGATTCGGGTGTATGCGGACTCGGGGGTCTCGGAGCAAGTCCTCGCACCTCGCGTGGCCGCCGCGGTGGGTCCCGACTACACCGTGAAGACCGGAAAACAGGCCACCGACGATGCAACCGCGCAGATCAAGTCAGCACTCGGATTCATCAACGGGTTCCTGCTCGTCTTCGCGTTCATTGCCCTGGTCGTGGGGGCGTTCATCATCCTCAACACGTTCACGATGCTTGTTGCCCAACGGGCGCGAGAGCTGGCGCTGTTGCGCGCACTCGGCGCATCGCGACGTCAGGTCACTGCGTCGGTCATGGGCGAAGCGATCGCAGTCGGGATCGTCGGCGCCGCTCTCGGGCTGCTGCTGGGTGTGCTCATCGCGTTCGGCTTGCACGCACTGCTGTCCGCCGTCGGGGTCGATCTACCGAGCGGCGGACTCATCATCAAGCCCCGCACGATCGTCGTCGCTGTTGTGGTGGGTGTGGTCGTGACATTGGTTGCCGCCTACCTCCCCGCTCGACGGGCTGCCAAAGTGCCTCCGGTCGCGGCCATGCGTGACGATGTCGGGCTGCCGGCGAAGTCCTTGCGGCGTCGCACCATCATCGGTGCCGTCGCAGTCGGCATCGGCGTCATCTGCCTCGTGATCGTGGACGCGGGCAGCGGCGATCGACCGGTATCGCTGGTCGGTATCGGAGCCCTGCTGCTCTTCGGCGGAGTCGTGACGCTTGCTCCCTGGCTCGGCGGTTGGCTCTCGCGCGCGATCGGGACGCCATTTCGTCGCGGTCCCGTCGGACGAATGGCTGTGGACAACGCACGGCGCAATCCGCGGCGTACCGCGGCAACGGCCTCGGCACTGATGGTCGGCCTCGCCCTGGTGACCGCGTTCGGGATTCTCGGGACGTCGACAAAGGCATCTGTGGGCGAGACTCTCGACCAGGTAAACAACGCAGACTTCATCATCTCCTCGACCAGCCAGGCACTCTTCTCGCCGGAGGTCGCCGCCTCGGTGGCCAAAGTGCCGGGAGTGCAGACCACGTCGCAGGTGGGCGAGATGCCGGCGCAGTTCAACGGCAAGACAACCTCGCTGACCACGATCCAGCCAGACACGGTCTTCGACGTCGTGAATCTTGAAGTAGTCGCGGGATCGGCAAGTGCCCTCACGACCGACGCCTTCGGCACTGACGACAAGACTGCAAGCAAGAACCACTGGACCGTCGGGCAGAAGGTGCCCATCACGTTCTTAACGGGCCAGAGACAAGTTGCCTTGGTCATGATCTACAAGGGCGAGTCTGGCTTTACCGGCAGCGTGATCTCACGCGCTTACGCACTCACGGTGGGCGGCACGGATCAAGACGTCAACGTCTTTGTGAAGCTGGCCCCGGGCACCACTACCGACGAGGTCCGTCCTGCGATCGAAAAGGCTCTGGAGCCATTCCCAACCGTTCAGTTGCAGGACCAGGCCGAATACAAGGCATCGATCAGCAACTCGATCAACGGGCTGCTCGCGCTGATCTACGGGCTGCTCGCCCTGGCAGTGGTGATCGCGGTCCTGGGCATCGTCAACACGCTTGCGCTGTCGGTGGTCGAGCGCACGCGCGAGATCGGGCTGCTCCGGGCCGTTGGCATGTCGCGCAGGCAACTGCGGCGCATGATCCGGATTGAGTCGGTCGTGGTGGCGGTCTTTGGAGCTGTGCTCGGCATCGTGGTGGGACTGGCGGTTGGAATCACCTTCCAGCGATCGCTGGCATCGCAGGGAATCAACGTGCTGCGGGTGCCGATCGTGCAACTCCTTATCTTCCTGGTCATCGCTGCACTCGTGGGCGTGCTCGCGGCGATCTGGCCGGCGCGGCGGGCGGCGAAGCTGGATGTACTGCGAGCAATCACTACCGAGTGACCGGCGTCAGACGCGCAGGCATGACCGATCAGGTGACGTGGGCGCGAATCAGGTGATCGAGGGTGACCTCGTGCAAGGTTGAGAAGATCCGAACCCGCTCGTGTGGATCGATGGTGCGCAGGCTCGGCACCGCAACGACCTTCGCGCCCGACGCGATGGCGGCGGCGACTCCAGTCGGCGAGTCCTCCAGGACCAGGCAGTCCTCGATGGCAACACCCAACAGGTCGGCCGCCAGTAGGTAGGCCTCAGGATGTGGCTTGCGCTCGGTCACATCGCTACCGCTCACGATCACGTCGAAATGGTGAGCCCCGACTGCTTCAAGCACCGCATCCACCATGACCCGATCCGACGCGGAAACCAGCCCCACCGGGAGTCCAAAATCGTGTGCCTCGTCCAGAACCCGTGGAAAGCCCTTCATGTACCGGATCGGACCCGCGCGATGCTCTCGCACCACCGCGTCGACGACCTGCGTGATGAGTTCGTCGTCGCTCAGCGCGCTGCCAGTGCGTTCGAGCATGATCCGCGCCATCTTGGTCAACGGGCCGCCGACCACGGATCGTTGATCATCTTCAGTCCAGACACCGCCCAGCGAGGCCATCACCTGTTGCTCGGCAATCAGCCAGCTACCTTCGGTGTCGACGAGCAGCCCGTCCATGTCGACGAGCAGTGCAGCGATGGGCTCATCGGGCCTTGAGATAGTTCGTTCGGAGCCCACAAGCGTCAGTCGGATTCCGGGGCAACATTGTTAGCACCCTTCACGTATTCGAGTTCAGCGGCCATCGCGATTCGCCGCTTCAGTCCTTCCTCGATCACCAAGGAAGCGACGACTCCAGCGAACAGGGTGACGCCAAGGGCGATCGCGATGCCGCCGAAGACGGCGAAGAAATCGAACAGGATTTGGCGTCGCGTGATGTGTTGGCTGCTGATCGGGCCGCCTAGATGGCTGTTGGCGATGTAGGCGGCTAACACGTGAGAAATCAGTCCAACGGCAAATGCCAGCGCTGCCCCAAGACCCAGGCGGCCGCGAAGAGTCGCTGGCATAGGTGTCCCCTTCCGAATGGCTGACTTAACTGCGACTGTCGAACGCTAGCCCGCCGCCGAAGCGACAAGGGCCGGCAGCAAGCGAATGGGCGCTTTCATGTGCTGGCAACCGTGTAAGTGAGGCTCTCTGCGTGGGTCGAGGCGTAGCCAACCTTGGAGACGGTGACGATCAGGTAGATGTGCCCGCCCCGAGTCGAGGAGGTGAGTTTGAGCGAGGAGTGAACGCCACCTCGGATGGCCCGCCCGTTGAGGACCCACTCATACGTATAGGTCGTCGGTGTCGGAGTCCATGTGCCGACGTGTGCATACAGTGTGTATCCGACCTTGCGGGAACCGGTCATCGTCGGTCGCACCGTGTCCTTAAGGGTGCCGGGCTCGATGTACAACGCCGCGCTTGTCGAGGTGACCGAGTCACCGGCTCCGTTTCGCGCAAAGGACTGGCAGCTCACCCCGTGGGCATAGTCCGTAATCGTCGGGTGATACGTCCCAGTGCCCCATGTAATCAGGGAACCATTGCGTAACCACTTGTAGAAAACCGTCGCACCCTTGTTGTAGGAAATCGTGCAGGTCAGCGTGCCGCCAACCACATGCGTGCCGCTAAGGGTTGGTCCGGCGACTTTTACTGGTGGAGTAAGGATCGGGGTCACAGGGGATGACGCGTCCGAAGGATCGCCAATCCCAACGCTGTTTTTCGCTGTCACGGTGAACGTGTACGGCGTGCCATCCGTGAGGCCGGGCACGGTGCACGATGTCGCGGTCGCGGCAGCCGTGCACGACTTGCCGCCAGGGGCGGACGTCGCAGTGAATGAGGTGATCGGAGCACCGCCGTTATCTGTTGGCGGCTGCCAGAACACGGTCGCTTGACTGTCACCTTGTTGCGCTGAGACTGCCGTTGGGGCCGCAGGTGAGAGCGCGGGGCTGAACTCGTAAAGGCCGTTGTATGAGTCGTAAACAAGTACATCGCCACTTGAGTCGGTCGCGATGTTGGTTGGTGAGATCAGAAGCGAGGAAGCGAGCGTGTCCAAACCCGGCATGATCGCGCCGGTGCTGGCATCCAGTTCGTACACCGTGCCGTGTGGTGTCGCCGGGTCCATCTCGTCACTGTCGGTCATGAACAGATGCCCCGAGTTGTCCACCGCCATCTCAAATGGCACGTATGCGCTGATGGCGCTGCTGCTGAAGGTGTTGACAACTGCTCCGGTTGTCGGATCCAACTCAAATACCGGCGACGCAGCGCGCCCGGCACCATTTGCGTGGGCCACATCGACGTATAAGGCGCCGTTGGGCCCAACCGCGGCGCGCTGGATCGGACCGATGCCATCTCCCGAGGCGTCGAAGCCCGAGATTGCGGAGCCGTCCACCAAACTGAACTTCGAGATCTCCGGGCCACCTTGGAGATTGTTGGCGAGGTAAAGAACCTGCGACGCCGGGTCGACGGCCATGCTGACGTACTCATAACCGGTGGGAATGCTGAATCCCCCTGACACGGCCCCCGTAAGAGCATCGAACCGCTCGACCCCTCCACCGCCATAGGTGCTCGTGCGGCCGAAGGCAACGAGTAGATGCCCCTGCCCGTCCAGGGCCAGGTCATATACGCCGTACAGGCCGATCGGAATGAACGCGTTGACGGCCTGGCCGGTACTCAAATTGATCTCGGCCACAGACGGCACATTCGGGGCGCTGGGCCATACGTAGGCATCGCCGTTGCCGACCGGGAGAACGTGCTGATACTCGAAGTACTGGGGCGTGATGTGGGTGGCGACCCAGCCCTGCGCTCGCGAAGCGGTGGTACCCGAGGCAGATTGACCGCCAAAGGCCAGCGAAGTCAGCACCAGTCCAAAACTCAAGAGGCCAAAAAAAAGGGCCCTACGCTTCATTAGATCCTCAAGGGGCAGCAAGTCCGATTTGCCCAAGATGATACAGCCGATTTTTTCGCTCTGCGGCTAACTTCCCGGCATCAGGCGGTATTCGCGTCGGTTGTTCTGCCCCGGCGTCCCGGTTAGACCCATGGCCGGCTTACCTGGGCCTAGGGCCGGTCAGCGGGCGTTGAAATACTTGGCCTCCGGGTGATGAACGATGATCGCCGACGTCGACTGTTCCGGATGGAGTTGGAACTCGTCGGACAACGTCACTCCCATTCGTTCGGGATGCAGCAGATCGACCACAACGGTCTGCATCTCCAGATCCGGGCAAGCGGGATAGCCAAACGAGTAACGCGATCCGCGATATCCCTGAGCCAGAATCGCGTCGAGCTCGTTCGAGTCATCCGACGCGAGGCCGAGTTCACCACGGATGCGCGCATGCCAGAACTCCGCCAGCGCCTCGGTGAGTTGGACTGACAGTCCGTGCAGCTCCAGATAGTCGCGGTAGGCATTCGCCGCGAAGAGCTGACCAGTTGCTTCCGAGATGCGGTTGCCCATGGTGACGACATGGAATGAAACGACGTCGACATCCCCAGACTCGCGCGGCCGGAAGAAGTCGGCGATGCACAGTCGACGATCACGGCGTTGGCGCGGGAAAGTCAGCCGCGCTCGCTCCTTGCCCTCGTCTGGGCCCTCGCCATGCAGAATGACCAAATCGTTGCCCTCGCTGTAGCAAGGGAAGTAGCCATACGCGACGGCGGCCTCGAGCCAGCCTTCGGTCTGCACACGGTCCAGCCACTCACGCAGCCGTGGCCGACCCTCTGTCTCGACAAGTTCCTCATAAGTCGGGCCGTCCATGCGCGCTGAGCGCAGTCCCCACTGACCCATGAAAGTCGCTCGCTCGTCGAGGTACGAGGCGTATTCGGCGAGCGCGACACCGCGAACCAACCGGTCGCCCCAGAACGGAGGGGCCGGGATCGACACGTCGGTAGCCACATCCGACCGTTGCGTGTCGGCAGACGCGTCCTGCTGACCGTGCTCGATTACGCGGACCCGGCGCTTGCGCAAGGCTGGCAGCTCCGGACCAGGCACGCCGCGACGATGAGCCACGAGCGCGTCCATGAGGGCCAGACCTTCGAAGGCATCACGTGCGTAACGGACCTCACCGTCGTACAGATCGGATAGGTCGTCTTCTACGTAAGCGCGAGTCAACGCTGCCCCGCCAAGCAATACCGGCCAACGGGTGTCGAGCTCACGTTGATTGAGCTCTTGTAGGTTCTCCTTCATCACCACTGTCGACTTGACCAGCAGCCCGCTCATCCCGATTACGTCAGCGTCATGGTCCACGGCAGCGTCGACGATCGCACCGATCGGTTGCTTGATCCCGAGGTTGACGACGCTGTAGCCGTTGTTGGTCAAGATGATGTCGACGAGGTTCTTCCCGATGTCGTGTACGTCTCCCTTCACGGTGGCTAGCACGATCGTTCCCTTGCCGGCTTCGTCTGTGCGGTCCATGTGCGGCTCGAGGTACGCGACAGCCGACTTCATCACCTCAGCCGACTGCAACACGAAGGGCAGCTGCATCTGGCCCGAGCCGAACAGCTCTCCGACGGTCTTCATGCCCTCAAGCAGCACATCGTTGACAATCGCCAACGCAGTGCTTGTGTCGAGTGCTTCGTCGAGATCGGCTTCAAGGCCGATCCGTTCGCCGTCGACGATCCGTCGCTGCAAGCGTGGCCCCACTGGCATCGCGGCCAGCGATTCGGCCACGCTCTCGGCTGAGCATGGTGGTGTCGACGTCCTCAAACACATCGAGGAAGCGACGCAACGGATCGACGATGCAGTCGCCGTTGGCGTCATACTCACGACGGTCGTAGACCAGATCCATCGCGGCTTGGTACTGGTCCTCGGGGATGCGGGAGATCGGGAGAATCTTCGACGCGTGCACGATGGCCGAATCGAGCCCTGCTTCGACCGCCTCGGTGAGAAACACCGAGTTGAGAACCACTCGTGCTGCGGGCTTGAGTCCGAACGACACGTTGGAAACGCCCAACGTCGTTTGCACCTGCGGATAGGCCGCCTTCACTCGACGGATCGCGTCAAGGGTCTCGATGGCGTCGCGGCGAGTCTCGTCTTGTCCGGTTGCGATCGGGAAGGTCAACGTGTCGACCAAGATGTCGCAGACCTTCATGTCCCAACGCGTCGTCAGGTGATCGATCAGTCGCGAGGCGACGGCGAACTTGGTGTCCGCCGTGCGGGCTTGACCCTCTTCGTCGATGGTGAGGGCGACCACAGCTGCACCGTGCTCGCGAATGATCGGCATGACCCGCGCGAGCCGCGACTCTGGGCCATCACCGTCTTCGAAGTTCACGGAGTTGACGACGCTGCGACCACCGAGGCGCTCAAGGCCAGCCTCGATCACCGGAGGCTCGGTCGAGTCGAGGACGAGGGGCAACGTTGAAGCGGTCGCGAGCCGACCTGAGATCTCGTCCATCAATGCGACGCCATCCGCGCCCACATAGTCAACGCACACGTCGAGCAGGTGTGCTCCATCGCGAATCTGGGCGCGAGCGATCTCGATGCAGCCGTCATAGTCCCCGGCCAACATCACGTCACGGAAGGCTTTGGAACCGTTGGCGTTGGTGCGTTCGCCAATCGTCAAGAACGTCGTGTCCTGGCGGAACGGAACGTGTTGGTAGAGCGATGCGACGCCAGGTTCGGGTGCCGGATCGCGTTGAACGATCGGGCGCCCGCCGACTCGTTCGACGACCGCACGAATGTGCTCCGGCGTAGTCCCACAGCAACCGCCCACGAGTGACAGGCCGTAATCGCGCGCGAAGGAGTCCTGAGCACGCGCCAACTCCTCGGCCGACAGCGGGTAGTGCGCGCCGTTTGGCCCCAGCACGGGGAGCCCGGCGTTTGGCATGCACGAGAGGCGAACCTGCGCGTGCTTGGCCAGGTGGCGCAGATACTCGCTCATCTCGCCAGGCCCGGTGGCGCAGTTGAGCCCAAGCATCTCGATGCCCAACGGCTCCAACGCAGTGAGCGCGGCCCCGATCTCGCTGCCGAGCAACATCGTGCCGGTCGTCTCTACCGTGACCTGCACCCACACCGGCAGGTCGAGACCGGCCGTGGCCAGGGCGCGTTTAGCACCGATCACCGCGGCTTTGGCCTGCAGCAGGTCCTGCGCGGTCTCGACCAGGATGGCGTGTACCCCACCGTCGAGGAGGCCGGCGACCTGATCCTGATAGGCGTCGCGCAGCTCTGAGAAGCGAACATGTCCGAGGGTCGGCAGTCGCGTCCCCGGCCCGACCGATCCGATCACCCAGCGCGGGTGTGCGTTGGTGCTGTACCGATCCGATACCGAGCGCGCGATCTTCGCTGCCGCCCGCGAGAGCTCATAGATCCGGTCGCTGATGCCGTACTCCGCCAGGTTCGCAAGATTGGCACCGAAGGTGTTCGTCTCGACGAGGTCAGCGCCGGCCTCGAAGTAGGCCGTATGAATGGACTCGACGACGTCGGGGCGGGTCACGTTGAGAATCTCGTTGCAGCCTTCGAGGCCGTCAAAGTCCACCAGCGCGAGGTCGGAAGCCTGCAGCATCGTGCCCATTGCGCCGTCAGCAACCAGGACCCGTGTGGCCAGCGCGGCGCGCAGTTCCCGAACCGCGTCCGGCGTCGCCACGGTGGGCGCGGCCGCGAGTTCGTCGCTCATCACAACGAGCGTAGTGGCGCGGGGTGGATGCTCAGGACGGCGAGACGGACCGAGTCGGTCGCAGGCGGTAGCGTGAAGGAGATGAGTGAGTCCAACCGCACGTCAGACGCAGCGACCCCTCTCGAGTTGCCACGCCTCGAGCGTCCCGTGATGCTGTGCGCGTTCGAGGGCTGGAACGATGCGGCCGAAGCGGCATCCGGCGCAGTTGACCACCTGCGCGACGAATGGTCTGCGGTCGAGGTGACGGCTCTGGATTCCGAGGAGTACTACGACTTCCAGGTCAATCGACCGTTGGTCGACATCAACGAAGCAGGCCGCCGCCAACTCACTTGGCCAACGACGTCTCTATCAGTCGCTCGGATCCCCCTTGAGTCACGAGACGTGGTGCTCGTACGCGGCGTTGAGCCGTCGATGCGGTGGAGCCATTTCTGCCGCGAGTTGATGGGACTCATCGATGAACTCGACGTGGAACTGGTGGTGACCATGGGCGCTCTCATGGCCGACACCCCGCACACGCGACCCATCCCGATCACCGCAACCTCGAACAATGACCAACTCATCACCGAGTTGTCATCTGGAGCCGTCGACCTACGAGGGACCTACCGGCATCGTCGGCGTTCTGCAGACCTTCTGCGACAGCACTGGAGTACCCGCGATGTCGATCTGGGCCGCCGTCCCGCACTACGTCGCCCAGTCACCCTGCCCGAAAGCCACGTTGGCTCTGCTGCACAAGGTCGAAGACGTCCTCGACATTGCGATTCCGCTGGGCGATCTCCCCGAGCTGGCTCGCGCATGGGAGCACGGCGTCGACCAGCTCGCGGAGGAGGACCCCGAAGTCGCCGACTATGTGCGCCAGCTGGAGGAGGCCCGCGATACGGCGGATCTGCCTGAGGCAAGCGGCGAGGCGATCGCGCGTGAGTTCGAGCGGTACTTGCGGCGTCGGGCCAGCGACGGAGACCGCTGACATCTCGGGGCTAGCGGAGATCGATGCCCAACAACGCATCCACCGCATCAACGATCTCGCGAGTGGCAGCTGCGTCACTGGCTCCCGTCGCATCAGCAGACATGTCCGCCCACGCGTCAATCACCTTCAACGCTCCAGGTGCATCCAGGTCCTGACTGAGGTGTTCGCGTAGAGCGCTTAGCACTGGCGCGGAGATCGTTGCAGAGCCTTTCTCGGCAGCAGCACGCCACGCGTCGAGTCGCTTGTCCGCAATCGGGATCTCGTCTTCGGTCCACTCCCAGTCACTGCGGTAGTGGTGGTCGAGCAGCGCGAGCCGAATCGCCATCGGGTCGACGCCGTCCGCGAGTAAGCGACTGACGAACACCAGGTTGCCGCGCGACTTCGACATCTTCTCGCCGTCGAGAGAAACCATTCCTGCATGCACGTAGGCCTTCGCGTAAGGTCGCTGCCCGGTGATCAGGTGCGCCTCGCTCGCTCCCATCTCGTGGTGCGGGAACGCGAGGTCCGATCCCCCACCTTGCACGTCAAAACTCATGCCAAGGTGGTTAAGCGCGATCCCCACGCACTCGATGTGCCAGCCAGGACGACCCGGGCCAAGGTCTGTGTGCCACGACGGCTCGCCCGAGTCGCTCCGCCTGCCACAGCAAGCAGTCCAACGGATGGTGTTTGCCTGGACGTTTCGGGTCCCCACCGCGTTCGGCGAACAAGGCGAGCATGTCGTCGTCATCGAGATTGGAGACCGAACCGAACGAAGGATCGCTGTGCACGGAGAAGTAGATGTCGTCATCGACGCGGTATGCGACGCCCGCGTCGAGCAGCGCCTTGACTCGCTCCACCACGAGGGGGATGGCTTCCACGGCTCCTACGTAATCGTCCGGCGGAAGAATGCGCAGGGCCGCCATGTCGTCGCGGAACAGCTGCGTCTCGCGGGCCGCGAGCTCGACCCAGTCGTCGCCCGTCTGCAGTGCGCGTTCGAGGAGTGGGTCGTCGACGTCGGTCACGTTCTGCACGTAGTGCACCTCGTGGCCGGCATCTCGCCACACTCGTTGTACGAGATCGAACGCAAGATAGGTGGCCGCGTGGCCCATGTGGGTCGCGTCGTACGGCGTGATCCCGCAGACGTACATCCGTGCGGTCGGCCCGGGCTGGGTCACAACGATGTCGCGGTAGGACGTGTCGTAGACCGACAGTGCGGGTCCTTGGCCCGCAAGTGTCGGCACTTCGGGCGCGCTCCACGCGTGCATGCGCAGGACCCTATCCGTAGAAAGGGGTCAAACCTCACTTCTTGGCGAGGTGGAGACCACGGTCAGAACGCCGGCCACGGGATCGGTGGCCAACCCTCGGCCGGCAGCGGAAATGCACCGGCGGCCTGAATCCGCGCGATGCGTTGCATCGTGGCCCGAATCTCTCGGCGCTCGAGCAACGTGGAAAGTTCGCCTCCCGCGCTCCCCTGTAGTGCCTCGGCCAGTCGAATCAGACGCTCGGCGTCCTCAGCTCGCAGCGGGTCGCCCGCCCATCCCCACAGGACCGTGCGCAGCTTCTCGTCCAGGTTGAAGCACACGCCGTGATCGACCCCGAAGACATCACCGTTGCCGTCAACGAGGATGTGGCCGCCCTTGCGATCGGCGTTGTTGATGACAGCATCCATGAGCGCCATCGTCTGCAGTCGCGGGTCGTTCGCATGCACCAAGACCACTGGCGAACCGTCGTTGCCGTAGGCGCGCAACACCGTGTGCCAGTCGCGTCGCTTCCGCCCTCGTTCAACGATGTCAACGAGTTCGACTGAGTCATCGGTCTCGATCCAGAGCTGGACCATGCCCGGACCGAACGGCCCCTCTTCGCGCCACACTGTCGGCGGGATGAGCTCAAGACCCATCGCCTCGCACACGGTGAATGCGGCGACCTCGCGCTGGCTGAGGGTGCCGTCAGGAAAGTCCCACAATGGGCGTTCGCCAGCCACAGGCTTGTACACACAGTGGTTGGTGATGCCGTCCAACTCGACTCGCGCGTACAGCGTCGTGTTGGACGCATCGACGAGACGACCTTCCACTTCCAACTGACCGCGGGCAAGCAGACTTAGTGCGTCGGCGCGGGTAAGGGCGGGGCTCACCTGACCAGTCTCAGCGCCGGTAGCCGTTGGCGCGCGGGCAGATGTGCCCGGACGGGTCGAGCGGTTGCGAGCAGAACGGGCAGGGCGGTCGGCCCGCGGAGACGACCGCCTCGGCGCGGGCGATGAACGCTCGGGCCATCGCACCGGTGATCCGGATGCGCAGCACATCGGGCCCATCGGGTGAATCGTCACCGATGATCGGCTCGGGCGCGTCTGGGTCATCGGTGATGGCCTGCGCCTCGATGACCAATCGCTCGTCTTCCAGGTCCCAGCCCAGTCCGAGGGTCCCCACCCGAAACTCTTCCTCGATGGGCGCGTCCAGGGGATCGAGATCGTTGACCGTGGTGGGTGCCACAGCCGGTACCGACGTGGCTCCTCCTGTCTGGCGCAGCAACTCGTCGAGCAGATCCGCTGCGCGTTCGGCCAGCAGTGAGACTTGGCCCTTCTCCAGCGCCACTGAAACGACCCGACCGTTCCCGCGGGCCTGCAGGTAGAACGTTCGCTGCCCCGGCTCGCCCACGGTGCCGACAACGAACCGCTCGGGCGGGTCGAAGACGAAGACGTTGCGAGGCATGCTTCGAGCCTACTTGCCGCTCCCGGTACCGCCACCCACGACGGCGTCGCTTGATGCTTTGCGCGAACGCCGCTTCTTCGGCGGCTTGAGGAAGGACAGGTCTCCCCCGTTGTCGTTGACGCGAAGCACGAATGGACGGGTAGTCGTGTACGTGACGATGCTCACCGAGCATGGGTCGATGACGATGCGCTGGAACTCGTCGAGATGTGCACCCAACGCGTCGGCGACGATCGACTTGATGACATCGCCGTGCGACACGATCGCGTAGATCGCGCCGTCACCAAGCTTGGAGTTCCACTCGCGCACGGCATCGACCGCGCGTGCCTGCATGTCGCGCAGGGATTCACCGCCTGGGAACTGCACGGCGCTGGGGTGTTGCTGCACGACCTTCCAGAGCGGGTCTTTGGTGAGCGTCTTGAGCGGCTTGCCGGTCCAGTCTCCGTACTTCGCTTCGCCCACGCGGTCGTCGGTGTGCAGCGCGATGGCGTCACGACCATCGAGGATTGCCGCTGCGGTTTCTCGGCATCGTTCTAACGGGCTGGACACCACCGCAGTGAGGGGCACCGGAGCCATCCGTTGGCTCAGTGCCTGCGCCTGCTCGCGGCCCTTGTCATCTAGGGTCACGCCCGGCGTCCAGCCCGCGAGGATGCCCGAGCCGTTGGCAGCGGTGCGTCCGTGCCGGATCAGCAGAACCGTCGTCACGCGGTCACTGTAGGGGCGAGACCGTCGCGGGCTGCGGCCACGACGCGCAGTGCTTCGATCCGTTGGTCGGACGTCTCGCCAAATGGCCGTACCGACACTGTCGTTGCGCCGGCTTGGTCGCACCCCCTCAGTTGGGCTCGGATGCTGGCTTCGTCGCCGATCAACGATGTCTGCTCAACCAAATCATTCGGCACCGCCGCCACGGCATCGCGCACGTTGCCGGACAGGTAAAGGTCCTGGATCCGAGCCGCCGCTTCCGGGTACCCCATTGAGATTGCGATGCGGTTGTAGAAGTTGGTCTCACGACTTCCCATGCCACCCACGTACAGCGCGGTGTGGGGCTTGATGACATTTGTGCACGCGGCCTTGTCATCACCGACGGCAAGGGGCATGGAGGCCACGACATCAAAGCCGGCGCTTGGTGAGTCATCACGTCGGGTACGCCCGGCCGCGATGCGGTCAAGTGGCTCGCGCGCGTGCTCGGGCGCGAAGAAGATCGCAAGCCAGCCGTCGGCGATCTCGCCAGCGAGTTCGAGGTTCTTGGGTCCGATCGCTGCAAGATAGATCGGGATATCGGCTCGGGGCGCACGAATGGCCAGCCGCAAAGGCTTGCCGCCGGCTCCTGGCAGCGACCAGTGCTGGCCCTCGTGGGCCAGCGGTTCGCGGCGCAGGGCCTGCCGCACGATCGCCACGTACTCGCGGGTGCGTCCAAGCGGATCGGCAAAGGAAGCGCCATGCCAGCCGCGCGCCACCTGCGGACCGGAAACGCCCAGACCCAAGCGAAATCGTTGTCCCGACAGCGCATCGAGCGTCGCAGCCGTCATCGCCGTCATAGCGGGTGAACGGGCTGGGATCTGCAGCACGGCCGAGCCGATCTCGATCCGTGAGGTCTGGCCCGCGAGCCACGCCAGGACCGAGACGGCGTCGGACCCGTAGGCCTCAGCGGCCCACACAGAGTCGAAGCCGAGTTGTTCGGCCTCCTGAACCAGGCGGAGCGTGCCCGCGGGGTCGTTTGCGCTGTCAACGCCGAGGTTCAAGCCGAGCCGCATGGCACTGACGGTAACGTCCGCTGCCATGGAGCGACGAACTCTCGGACCGACCGGCACACAGGTATCGCGGATGTGCCTGGGAACGATGACCTGGGGCCGCGACACCGACCAGCACGAGGCGCGCGAGCAGTTGCAAGCCTTCGTCGAGGCCGGCGGCAACTTCATCGACACGGCCGATGTCTACTGCGACGGCGAGTCCGAGCGGATCGTTGGCTCGCTGCTCAGTGACGTCGCGCGCCGCGAAGACCTCGTGCTTGCGACCAAGGCCGTCAGTGTGTCGGGCGAGCGCCGCCGCGATGCATCACGTCGGCATCTGCTGGCTGCACTCGACGCTTCGCTCGCGCGGCTTGGTACGGACTACATCGACCTCTGGCAGCTGCATTCGTGGGACCCGGCAACGCCCCTCGATGAGACGTTGGCGACCCTTGACGCCGCGGTCACGAGCGGTCGCGTTCGCTATGTCGGCGTCTCTAACTACAACGGAGTGCAGACCGCACGTGCCGCAACGTGGCAGGCGGCCGTGCCCGGACGTGCGCCGATTGCCACGACGCAGATGGAGTATTCGCTGTTGCAACGAGGCATCGAACGCGAGGTGGTAGGGGCCGCAGAATCGTTGGGCATCGGCATCTTGCCGTGGTCGCCGCTCGGTCGCGGCGTGCTGACCGGCAAGTACCGGCATGGGACGCCTTCGGATTCGCGGGCTGCCTCGGCGGACTATGGCGGCTTCGTTGCTCCTTATCTGGAGGAGCGGCCGCGCAGGATCGTCGACGCACTATGCACCGCCGCCGATGGTCTCGGTGTGTCGCCACTGGAGCTCGCGCTGGCCTGGGTCCGCGACCGGCCCGGCGTCGTTGCGCCGATCGTCGGGGCTCGCACCGCGGCGCAGTTGCGGGCCGCGCTGTCGGCCGAGGACGTACTCGTACCCGACGAGATCGCCAGTGCGCTGGACGAGGTCTCGGTGCCCGGAGCTGGCTATCCCGAACGGGCGTACGGCGCTCGCTAAGGATGGCTTTATCGGTGCGTCCGCTCCCCTATCGAGGTGAACCGGCGCACAATGACCGGCAATGGCTGAGTACGAGTTCACCCAGATGACGTTGCCGCGCGGCACGAGCCGCTCGGTGGCGCGGAGGATGCTGACGGAGCAGGCCGAGTACGGCCACTGGGAGTTGGCCCGACTGCGGCTCTATCCCGACGGCACGCGACGGGTGTGGTTGCGGCGGCGGATCGTGCGAGTGCAACGCACCGCACAAATCCGTCTTAGCCTTAGGTGATGCTCAGCTCGTTGAAATGCTCAGCTCATCGAAATGAAGCGGTCGAGCACCCGCACGCCGAACTTGAGCCCCTCGATCGGGACACGCTCGTCGACGCCGTGGAACATGCCGGCGAAGTTCAAATCCGGCGGCAGCTGCAACGGGGAGAAGCCGAAGTTCCTGATGCCCAGTTGCGAGAACGCCTTGCCGTCGGTGCCGCCTGACATCAGGTAGGGCACGGTGCGTGCACCTGGGTCCTCGGCCTCGATCGCCGCGACCATCGCCTCAACGATTGCACCATCGAAGGATGTCTCGACGGCGATGTCACGGTGTTCGAACTCGCGGGTGACGTGCTCCCCTAGCAACGCATCGATCTCTTCGAGGAAGTTCTCCTCGTAGCCCGGTAGGAAGCGGCCGTCGATGAGGGCGGTGGCCTCGCCCGGAATGACGTTTACCTTGCCGCCCGCCATCAGCCCGGTCGGATTCGCGGTGTTTCGCAGGACGGCGCTGAGCATGTTGGCGACCGGCCCGAGTTGGGCGACCGCTTCGTCGAGGTCCGTCGTGTCGAGGTCCACGCCCAAGACGTCGCTCAGCGCTTCGAAGAAGGCGCGCAATGTCTTCGTCATGTGGATCGGGAACTCGTGCTTCCCGATCCGTTCGACTGCTTCAGCGAGCCGGACGACCGCGTTCTCGTTGTTGCGCATCGAACCGTGACCGGCGCGGCCGTGCGCCGTCAGGCGGAGCCACGCGATGCCCTTCTCGGCTGTCTGCACGAGGTAAAGCCGGAGGTCGTCTCTGACCGTGACGCTGAAGCCGCCGACCTCGCTGATGGCTTCGCTCACGCCATCGAAGAGTTCCGGATGGTTCTGCGCGATCCAATGCGAGCCGTAGACACCGCCCGCCTCTTCGTCGGCAAGGAAACACAGCACGATGTCGCGCGGTGGTTTGCGTCCCGTGCGGGCCATCTCACGAATGACCGCCAACGACATCGCGTCCATGTCCTTCATATCGACGGCCCCGCGACCCCAAATGCAGCCGTCACGCACCTCGGCCGAGAACGGATCGAAGGTCCAGTCCTTGGCGTCGGCAGGGACCACGTCGAGGTGACCATGGATAAGCAGCGCGTCGCGAGTCGTGTCCTCGCCTTCGACGCGCCCGACGACCGTCGTGCGACCTGGCGCAGATTCGTAGAGCGTTGGCTCTATCCCGACTTCGGAAAGCTTGCCTGCAACGAACTCCGCTGCTGTGCGTTCGCCGTCTCCACTACCGTCGCCGAAGTTGACGCTCGGGATCCTGATTAAGTCCCGGCAGAGGTCGACTGCTTCGTCCTCGGCTCGGCTGAGATCGCGGGTGTTCGTTGTCTCTTCCACGAGGTCCATCCTGCCCGTCTGCGGGTCGGATCGGCGGGTGCGGGAGGTTGGTATCGTTTGCCGCCTTGCAGGCGCAGCCTGCGAGACCCTGTCCGGGTGGCGGAATTGGCAGACGCGCTAGCTTGAGGTGCTAGTGCCCCAAAAGGGCATGGGGGTTCAAGTCCCCCCTCGGACACCACAAGATTGCACGCCCACTTCCTCGAGCGTGACATTGAGCCTGGGGACGCCGTGAAGAGCCACCTCAAGATGGTCAGGGAAGATGGCCAACTCCTGAAGTAGCTCGTCCACGAGGACCCTTCGCTCCCCCTCCGTCGCTATCGCCCAAGCAGTTGACGCGTCGATGGACGCGAGTGCCTCGGCGACTGACTCGAACCGCTCTGACAACTCGGCGACCTCCTGAACCCGTGCCGATCGCCGTTCCTGTTCCTCGGACTCGAGCCGCTGGGCATCGAGGAGGCGACGTTCTTCCACCTCGAATAGCTCAGGACTGATCTTCTCGGCGTAGTAGAGCTCGAGGAGCTTGCGTTGCCGCCGTTCCAGGTCTGCAGACGACGACAGAGGGTGCTCGGCGGTCTGTGTCGCTGGGCCCCCTAGGCCTCCCGCGCCACGGGCCCGCTCGAGCTCGTCTCGGATGGCCGCGCGCAATTCCGCATCGGTGCCCACGAGATCCAGGCCGAGTAGAAAGGCTCTCTCAAGAGCGACCGCTGGACGCCGCGGCATGGCGCAACCTTGGCCGCGGTGTTTGCATCGAAAGACCGGCCGTCCATCCTGCGTGTACTCCACGGCGGCGAGTCGCTGACAAAGCCCGCATCGGACGCGCCCTGACAACACCTGCCTGCTCAATCGGCGACGCCCAGGGACGAAGTGTCGGTGCGCTGCGTCGAACTCCTCCTGAGTTACCAACGGCTCATGCAATCCGGGGAACCACTTCCCCGAGAACAACACCTCACCGAGATAAATCCTTGAGGCGAGGATTACGCGGGCAGTTGAGAACTTGATGCCCGTCTGATTCTCGATCGCTTGCAAACTCAGCCCCGCCGCCCGAAGGCGGAACACCTCTCGCACTCGGGGTGCATCGGCGTTAGCAACCAGAAGCCCATCGATGAGGTCATAGCCGGTCTTGGGGCGATTGATCCAACGCCCCTGCTTCGCTGCCTGATGCATCCCGAGGCGAACGTTCTCCGAGAGTTGCTCTCGGTAGAACTGCGCGAAGGACCCGAGGATGTTGTAAAACATTCGCCCTGTCGCGGTAGATAGATCGATCTTCTCCGTAAACGAGTGAAGCGCGATTCCGCGTTGACCGAACTCATCAGCGAGCAGGATCAAGTCGCTCAGATTGCGCGAGAGCCGATCCAGCCGCCAAACCAGGATGTGACCCACATGGTCTCGCCGGACCATCTCGAGCATCTGCTGCAGTCCCGGGCGCTCGAGGTTCTTGCCCGATCGACCAGGATCGGTGACGACGACAACCTCACCGAGGTCATGTAGCTGGGCATACCCCCGGAGCTTGTCCGCCTGCCCAGCGATCGAGTAGCCCTCCTCCGCCTGCTCCTCGGTCGAGACTCGGCAATAAGCGATCGTCAGCATCAACCCTCCCGGTTGGTTGCTCGGTCGTAATCCTCAACCCAATCGACACCAGAACCTGGGCAACTCGCGCGTAGTCAGGCTTCGTCACGCCCATTGAGCCTGCACCGCCTTATCAGCCAGGCGCTGCGCGAAGGCGATGCCCGACTTCATTTCGTCCTGACGAAGGAACTGCCCGGACTTGTACAAGGCCTGTTCCAGTGTGCGGGCACCAAGGCGACTTCCGACGCTTGCGAGTAGGCCGCGGAACTGCGGCAAAAGCGCCTCGAGCCGTGCAGCCCGTTCGGCGCGGCGAATACGAGACAGCTCAAGGGTCGCCTGACGAAGCCCTGATTCCGCAACGAAGGCCCACTCCTCGGACAGTGGCCATCTCGACCTGTTGGAGTCGAGTCCCGGCTCACGATGAGACAGCCACCTTGTTCCGTACTCCCACAAATCCCCGAGAGATTCGAGCAGAGTCTCGGTGTCATTGATGCGGAAGTCGGCCAGGCACTCGCGGCGGAACTCGAATTCGATGCGCCAAACCGGCTCCGCCGGGTTGTATGCCGAACCCCAAAGCTCCGGCCACCATTTGGCGTCGCTGTGCTCGAGCTCGATGGTCTTGTTGTAGCCGCGCGCGGAAACATCGCTGCCGCGCTTGCCGAACGTGAATCCAGTCAGTTGCCCGCGTGTTTCGTACATGGTCTGGGCGCTGGCTCGACACACGAACGCCAAGCGATCCTCAGGCGTCAGGTTCCACCCTTGGACATCGCAAAAGAGATCAACCCGACTAGGTCGCCAATCTCCAGGTACGCCGAAGAGGGAGGCCACCGCGTCAAGCCAGGCCAACGACTCTTCAACACCCTTTCCGTGCAGTGCCCTCGCTCGGAGCTGCACGTACATCGGCGGCATGTTCTTGCTTGCGCTGAGACCTATCTGGGCGTGTGGGCTCTTCAAACAGATCGGGTAGCGGTTGAACGCATGCGGAGCCACTCGCAGGGACACTTCACCCACCTCAAGCAGCACCGGGTCGTCTGGCTCCTTCGACGCTCGAGTCTTGAGTTCGACTAGATCGGCGAATACTTCATACGCAAGGCGATCCGGACTGGTCAGGTACAGGCCATCAACGCCACACGCCAGCTCGCGCAGCGGCCCCGAACGACGATCAGAAGTTGTAGTCATGCGCGAAGCATGAACGATGACTCGCAATATTGCAAGTCGTTATTGCAAGTCAGATTCACGAAGTGAAGCGATCAGGTACACGTCGCCAAGCTTCTTCGTTTTCGTGCGCCCGACCCGTTGCGCCCCAAGGGCGTTCAGTCGCGACGGAGACGACTCCCCTGGAAAGCACTTCCGGAAGAGTGACTTCTCTCGGTATGCCGTTGCGGCCGACTCTTTCCACCAAGCGGCGTACTCCTCGATGGACGGCTCGCGGCCCAAGTCCTCCTCCACGGCGGCCCAGGCGAACATGAAGCCCATGACCTTGCGGGACCCGCTGGGGCCAACCGCCTTCAGCATGTATCGGAAGAGATCGAGCTGCGCCTTCTTAGCCTGCTTCTGAACCATGTTGCCAGCCTCTCATAAATGACTCGCAGAAGGAGCAGGGAAGGGTCCATGTATTTTGAGGGTGCTGTATTACAGGAAGCGCACCCTCGATCGCGAGCTCAGTTCTCCTCGCCTTGCGGACGACAAGCCTTTACGGCCGTGGATCTGAGTGGTAAAACCCATTCATCCGGTGGGGAGATACTCACCTCGGAGGGCCAAAGTCGATGGCATCGAGACTGCTCCGATTCACGGTCCCCGTGGGCTTGCTGTCCTTGGCGATCACGGTGGCCGGTGGTCCGTTTGAAGCGCAGGCCGTGTCCGCTGGTCCTTCGTTCGCGAGTGCGAGCCGTGCTTCGAGCCCGTCGCCTGCTTCCGGTGATCAATGCTCTGCTCCGCAGGCGGACCGTGTTGGCGGCTGGGCTTGCATTACCAGTGAGTCAGCGTCGCCTGCGACCGGAACCGGTTGGTGCTACACAACCGGGAACCCCTGCTGGACGGTAAATACGAGTACGAGGGCTCAATGGAACTTCTATTACATCGCCTACGGCTATGGCGACACGTTGATCGGCTCGGTGCAGGAGTCGAACTACCACAACACGAACGGCGATCAGGTGCAAGATACGCAGTACTGGCAAAGCACAAGCACCGAGAGCCCGGTCGAACCATCACAGGCGATCTATCTCTACAACGGCACCACGGGAGCCAAAACTGAGGACCCCGATAGCTACATCGACAGCAGTTGGGGCACTGTCGTTGGAGGTGTCACGGTGCACTGGACTACCTCGTCGTACCCGGGTGTGTACCACGGCGATGACGGTTGGCGCTTTCTGTGGAGCACGGTGACTTGGTACGACCCGGTGTTCCCTGGCTCTTGGACAATCTCTGTCGCGTCCGCACTGATGTACCGCGACCATGAGCGCACAACGGTTTGCGAGTTCGCAGACAAGATTCCGGACAACGCGGTTTCCGTCTCCTGGGATTGGGGACCGGTATGAACCCATTGCGCGCATACATCGCATGGATGACACCCAAGGTTGGCACGGGCTACGCGGTGCACGTCCAGGGAGCGCGTTACGAGATGGGGCCTGAAGGTCTTGATCTCGCGGGTGCAATTGGCTGGGCTCGCGGGCGCACTACGTGGATCGTTGTTCGCCCGGAATGGGACCCGGACAACTCTTACTGGGCCGGGGATGGCGAGTCACCGGTTGACCCGGATGGAACGTCGATCCCGAGGCTGAAGCTCTGAGTTCGCCCTGTATTGGGTGGATCTTGGTCGTGTCGCTGTTTTCGGAGGTGGTGAGCACGCGGTCGTGGCCTAGAACAAAATGGTTCGGGCCCCGTTCCTGACCCGCCCCAAGCGATCAGCAAGGCCAGCCGCGAGGAAAACCGCGATTCCAACAATCGCTCACGAGACAAGTCCGGTGATTTCAGCAGCTCCGATGAGCAAGAGGGCCAAAGGCGGGCCCCCCTTGAACCAAGGCTCCTCAGGCCAGTCCTGGCCAGGGATCAAACCGCCAATCAACGCCCGTGCAGACCTGCGCCGTCCCTCCTCGGGCACCAAAAGTGCCTAGCCGCTGACCTGCGGAAATCTCCACCGTCCCGACGCGTCTCGCAAGAATCAACGACGCAGCAAGATCACTTCCCAGTCTCGTGATGTAATGCGCACATTCTTGTCTGGGGAGACAGCGGCGGGGAGTTCTTGTGCATCGCGTGCGATTTGCCACAGCAGTTGCGATCGCGACGGTCGCGGTCGGTGCCACCGTGCTCGTGAGCATTGGCTCGGCATCGGCGAACGGCAACCTCCCGGCCAATCACCACAGCGTGAGCCATAGCGCAACCGCACATAGTCAGACACCTGGGTGCGGCTGCACAAAGTCACCAACCCCACCTCCTTCGCCAACGCACTCGTGCGGCTGCACGCAGTCGCCGAGTCCGTCGCCATCGGAAACCGAGACCACCACCTCGCCGTCACCGTCGGAAACCGAGACCACCACCTCGCCGTCACCGTCGGAAACCGAAACGACCACCTCGCCGTCACCGTCGGAAACCGAAACGACCACCTCGCCGTCACCGTCGGAAACCGAAACGACCACCTCGCCGTCACCGTCGGCGGGAACCCATGGCACCTCATCGCCGTCAGCATCGGTTTCGCCGTCGGTAGCGCCGAGTACGACCCAAACAGGAACCGCGTCGACATCTGTCGGCGCGAGCGTCTTGGGCGAAAAGATCGAGGCCTCAAGCGCAGGGTCGCCGCTACCGCAAACCGGCGCCGACAGTTCGCTGCGCCTCATCGGAATCCTCGGGTTGCTGGCAGCGTCGCTCGGAATTGCCCTGCTGGTTGTGACCTCTCCTAAGGGCAGCCACCGCTAGTCTGCTCGCTCGGTCCCACGGCCCTGAGTTTCTGATCGCGACTATCGGTAGCACTACGAGCCATCTGACGCGTCCACTTTCCGACTGCCGGCAGGCGTTCGGACATGCGTCCGCGGGTCGGCAATTGCGCGCGTGGGAGCAAGGGCGCGTCTCGCCGGTGCCCCGCAAGGTCTCTCGGCGTACTCACACCGGCTAGTGCTCGGCATCCGCTATTACATGTTTGCGCAGGCCACTCAAGGTTTGACTAGCGCGGCTGGCCGCCCGGTCCGAGGCAAATCGCGTCGATGGCCTCCTCCTGCTCCGGTGTAGGCCGCCACCGCGCAGCCGCCACGTTGGCAGTGACTTGCTCCGGACGCGTTGCACCGGCGATCACACTGGCCACCGCTGGTCTCGAGGCGAGCCAGCCCATCGCGACCTGCAGGATAGTGACACCTTCGAGCGCGTCTTCGAGCTGTTCGACTTGGGCTAACTTCGCGTCGTCGGCGAATCCGCCCCACATCGCCAGCCGGGTGCCGCCGGGCGCCGCCTGGCCGCGCTGGTACTTGCCGCTGAGCAATCCACTTTCGAGCGGAAAATACGGCAGCAGCGCGGTGCTGTGCGCGATAGCGGCTGGAACTAGCTCGCGTTCGGCATCACGGGTGAGGACGCTGTAACGATTCTGCGCAGTGACGAACGGCGACCAGCCATTCGTGCGCGCGATCCACATGGCATCGACGAGTTGCCATGCCGCGAAATTCGAGCAGCCGATCGCGCGCACTTTGCCGGAAGTGACGAGGGCGTCCAGCGCTGACATCGTCTCTTCGATCGGCGTCACCTGATCCGGGAAGTGCACTTGGTACAAGTCGATGTGATCCCGGCCGAGTCGACGCAGGCTGTCTTCGGCATAGCCGATGACCTTGTCCCGCGCGCCCGCACCGGGACGTGCGCCGCCGCCTTCATGCCAGTGTTGCGCGCCGAACTTCGTCGCGACCACGATCTCATCGATGCGCGGACCTAACGCCTTGGCCAGTAGTTCTTCGCCCTGCCCGAGCGGCCCGCCGTAAATGTCGGCGGTATCGAAAAACGTGACTCCATCCTCAAGGGCTGCATGCACCACCGCCGTCGTGCCGTCGGCATCCACCATCAGGCCGAAGGGCAAGCATCCGAGCCCGACGGCCGACACCTCGATTCCGCTGTCACCGGGAAGCGTCCGCATCTCCATGCCCAAAACGCTATCGGGTGGTCACCAGAGCGTTCTTGGGGCGACTTGATTCAGACGCCGATGGCCACGGGCCCCTGTCGGAGCGAACCCGTGGCCACCGGTCGGCCGAGGTGGAGAATCCCGACCTAGTCAGACCGTCGCTGGTTCAAGTGTCGGCTCGGCCTGACCGACTTGGTTCTCCTTTGTCGCTCGGCTGGCGTGGAAGAGACCCAGAATGCTCAGGACGAGCAGGAGCGCAGAGGCTGCGAAGGCAACCAGGGCCGCAAAGCCCATCAGCTTGCCCATCGTGCCGAACGCGTATGCGTTGAGTAGCAGCCCGCGCAGAGTCTCGCCGCGGAACATGGTCTGTACCTGACCGGCCAGTGCTGCGTTGTTCGGGCTCGCCTGAGCCTCTGCCGACAACTCCGAGTAGGTCTTGCCGCCGCCGATTGCCTGGAGGTGGTTGGCAATGAAGTAGTTGGCGTAGACACGTGCTTGGTCACCGGTGCTCATCGTCTGGCCGGCGTACTGCTTCATGGGAGCGAACTCCGGAGCAGAGATGGCCGGGCTGTTGGCAGCCGGGAAAACGATCTGCTGGGCCACAAGCTGGTCGCGCACCTGGTTGGTCACGTAGTTGTGACCCCACAGGAGCAGGCCGCCAGCAACGCCGACAGTCACGGCCATTACGACCCCGGTAATACTGAGAACGATGTCGAGAGTGCGACGCTTCATGATTTCTCCTAATTGACTTAGTACAAGCCGACATCTGCAGCGTCGCGCCACCGCATGCTGCCTGTTCAGTGCTGCACGTCCTGTTCTTCGCCGCGGAAGGGCCCTGCGCCTTCGGGACCAAGTCCCCGTCAGGACCACAGGCTCAAGCCGAAGGCCCTTAGCCGGATCGGACCTTTGACCCTGTGCTCTCGTAGCCCCCTCGAAGATCGTGGGGACATGGGGCGAACAGTGGTCATCCTCGGTGGGGGCACCGGTGGGACCCTCGTGGCTAACCGTCTACGTCGGCACCTGCCCGCAACCGATGAGATCGTTGTCATCGATTCGAACGACGTTCACGTCTATCAACCGGGACTGCTGTTCGTGCCGTTCGGTCTGGCTCCCGCGAAACGCCTCGTCCGCTCGCGACTTGCGCAGTTGGCCAAAGGCATTGCCTTCACACAGGGTGAAGTCGAACGAGTCGACGTGGACGATGACGCGGTCATGTTCGCGAACGGCATGGCTGTCCACTACGACGTGCTCATTATCGCGAGCGGTGCATCGTTGCTCCTTGATGAGACCGAGGGTTGACCGGCCCCGGATGGGGCAAGACGGTCCACACCTTCTACTCGCTGAGCGGCGCGTCGCACCTGGCAGGCGCTCTTGCCGAATTCAACGGCGGTCGTCTGGTGGTCAACATGGTTGACCTTCCGATCAAATGTCCCGTTGCGCCACTTGAGTTCTGCTTCCTCGCCGACTCGTACATGCGCAAGCGCGGCATTCGAGACCGCGTCGAGATCACTTTTGTGACTCCGTTAGACGGCGCGTTCACCAAGCCTGCCGCGAGTCGGGCACTCGCTGGTCTACTCACGCGAAAGAACATCCACGTCGTCACAGACTTTGCTACAGGCGAGATCGACGATGAAAAGCGCAAGTTGATCTCATACGACCAGCGCGAGGTGCCCTATGACCTCGCTGTTGTCATTCCCCTTCATGGCGGTGCCGCATACGTGTCTCGATCGAAGGGTTTGGGCGACGAGCTTGGATTCATTCCGACTAACGAAAACACCATGCAGTCCAAGGTGAAGCCAAACATCTTCGCAATCGGCGATGCGACGGATGTGCGCGCTTCCAAGGCTGGCTCTGTCGCGCACTTCGAGGGCGCTGTCGTGGAACGCAACGTCGTTCGCTTCCTAGAGGACCTACCGCTCGACGCCAGTTTCGACGGGCACACGAACTGCTTTATCGAAACTGGTAACGGCAAGGCGCTACTCATCGACTTCAACTACGAGTTAGAGCCCGTGCCCGGACACTTTCCCAGTCGGCTGGGACTACCTCTGCTCAAGGAGTCGCGACTAAACCATGTGGGCAAGCTCGCTTTCGAAAAGCTCTACTGGCACGCGATTCTACCCGGGCGTGACATCCCATTGATCGGTCACAACATGCCCACGATCGGCAAAGACATCGACGCCGCTACGCCACAGTCAGCGCCGCAACCGGCTGAAATTCCTTAGGAGACCTTATGGCAACAATGACATTCGCTGGAACCGACGTGCAGGTGGACGCCGAAGGCTTCTTGCTTGACCCAACGCAATGGAACGAAGCGATGGCCGCAGAGATTGCCAAGAACGAGGGCATCACCGACCTGACGCAGCGCCAGTGGGAAATCATCCGGTTCATGCGCAAGGCCTACGAGGCGAAAGGTGACGGTCCGAACGTTCGTGCGCTGTCGAAGGCGTCAGGCGTGTCCATCAAGGAGCTCTACGCAATCTTCCCGAAGGGTCCGGCCAAGATCGCCGCCAAAATCGCTGGCATTCCGAAGCCGCACGGCTGCATCTGATCGCCCTGAAACTCCCCCGAATGTACGTCCAAAGACTCAGGAATCGCATAAGGAGCACAGCATGTCCGACAAGATTGAGAAGGTCTCGATCGTCATTTCCAAGGGGTCTCTCGAGGGTGTCTACCCCGGGCTCATCATGGCCAACGGCGCTCGCGCCGAAGGCATGGAGGCGAACCTCTTCTTCACGTTCTTCGGCCTAGATGCCATTTACAAGGCGCACCAGGATCACATCAAGTTGGCGACTGTAGGTAACCCCGGACTGCACGTCTCGTCTCTCGTTGGAGTTCTCCCGGGGATGTCATCCGTGATGACGCACTACATGAACAAGAAGATGGACAAGCTCGACATCCCGGCGGTCCCCGAATTCATCGAGATGATCTCGGACACTGGCGCAGGCCTCTACGGATGCAAAGCCTCGGTCGACTTGTTCGGGTTGGACCGCGACGACTTGATCCCGCAGGTCAAAGACATCATCACGGTTGGTGAGTTCTATGGCCTGGCAGGCGGCGGCGAGATCATCTTCACCTGACCGCGCGCGTGACTGAATCGGTGGGACTGAATCCGGTGCTGATTGCACTAGGCGGCCGCGACCTTGTCTCTGAAAGGTCGCGGCCGAATAAGGTTCCCTTACTCGTTGCTTAGTACGACCTTCAAGGTGCCCGTGGTCCCAGCGTCAGCGAACGCGTCATACGCAGCCGGGAACTGATCCAGCGCAAAGTGGTCCGTGACGAAGCGGGCCGTGTCTAGTTGGTGCTCGGCCAACAGTCGCAGCAGCGTTGGCGTTGAGGACGTGTCAACTAGTCCCGTGCGGATCGTGACGTTTCGCGACCAGAGCGTCTCAAGATGCAACGTGGCTGGTGCACCATGTACCCCGATGTTGGCGACGCGCCCGCAGGGGCGGACAAGTTCGGCCGCGAGTTCGAATGTCGCTGGCACTCCGACGGCCTCGATCGCGACGTCGGCGCCGAGTCCGCCGGTTAGCTCCCGCACCACCGCTACCGGATCGCTATGGCTGTTGTCGACGACCACGTCGGCACCGAAGCGCTTAGCTGCATCGAGGCGGGCGGCCGATAGATCGATCGCCACGACATGACTAGGGCTGAACAGGCGCGCACCGCTGATCGCCGACAGGCCGATCGGGCCGGCTCCAACGACCGCCACTACGTCCCCGGGCTGAACTCCACCGTTCAGGACGCCGACCTCATAGCCGGTGGGCAAAATGTCCGAAAGCATCGACAATTCTTCGTCGCTGACGCCCTCGGGGGCTGGATAGGTGGAGGTGTCCGCGAAGGGCACGCGTACGTACTCGGCCTGGGTGCCGTCGATCAAGTGGCCGAGAATCCATCCACCGCCTCCTTGGCATTGGCTATAACTTCCCTGCCTGCAGTAGCGGCAGGCTCCGCAGGCCGTGATGCAGGAGACCAAGACCCGGTCACCTACGTGAAGATTCTTGACCCCCGGGCCGATCGCCTCGATGGTGCCGACCGCTTCGTGGCCAAGAATTGTGCCTGCAGTCACCTCGGGAACGTCGCCCTTGAGGATGTGCAGATCTGTGCCGCAGATGGTCGTGGCGTCGACCTTGACGATGGCATCGGTGGCGTCGATGACGGTGGGTTTCGGCACGTCGTCCCAGGACTTGTTTCCGGGACCGTGGTAAACGAGAGCCTTCATGACGTCCTCCTGTCGATGCAAAGCTTGATGTCTCCAGGCTCTACCGTTACCGCCACGACGACAGGGCCGTTTGTCACACGCAAACCGAGCACGTCGCCCCTTCCTGGCACACCACCCGTGCCGCAGGCTCGGCGTTGATTGCTCAGACCCGACTACGGTGATCGGGTATGAACGGGGCGGAGCGCGTGGAGATGACCGAGACGACGACGGAGAAGATCACCGTCTTCCTACTTGACGATCACGAGATTGTGCGCAGCGGCGTCAAGATGCTGCTTGACGCGCAACCTGACATCGAAGTTGTCGGCGAGGCGTCGTCGGCGGCCGAAGCCAAGGCGCGCATCCCGGTGGTTCGGCCCAAGGTCGCGGTGCTTGACGTGCGTCTACCCGATGGGGACGGCGTTGCGGTGTGCCGTGAACTTCGTTCGCTCATGCCTGAGCTTGCCTGCCTCATGCTTACCTCGTTCGCCGATGACGACGCGCTGTATGACGCGGTTCTCGCGGGCGCTTCGGGCTACGTGCTCAAACAGATCCGGGGCAGCGACCTAACCAACGCCGTGCGGGTCGTTGGTGCGGGGGGTTCTCTGCTGGACCCGGCCACGACCGCGCGGATCATGCAGCGACTCAGGGACGACGCCAATCGCCCTGATGATCCTGTTAAGGACCTCACCGATCAGGAGCGAAAGGTTCTGGATCTCATCGGGGAAGGTTTGACGAATCGGCAGATTGGTGAACGCATGTTCCTGGCCGAAAAGACCGTGAAGAACTACGTGTCGAATTTGCTCGGCAAACTCGGTATGGAACGGCGCACCCAGGCCGCGATCCTTGCGACCGAGATCCGCAAGGCCGAGGACTAGCCGAGCGGAACACACCACCGGACAATCGTGCCGCCGGTCGTTGCGACCTTGAGCGTGCATGTGCCGCCCTGTTCTGTCGCCCTGCGCGAAATGTTGTCGATACCACTTCGACGCGTTACGGCTGGATCAAAGCCAACCCCATCATCCTCAACGAGGAGCACGACTTCGTGCTCTGTAACAGACAACGCAACGTCAACCCGGCTGGCCCTCGCATGTTTCGCAGCATTGGTGACGGCTTCGCGCAAGACCACGAGGATCTGCGCACAAATGGGTTCGGGCACGATGGTGTCGACGAGGCCGTCGAAGCGAACGGTGGGAGCAAAGCCGAGCGGCGTGGTCAGATCCTCGGCGACGGCCAATATTTGAGATCGCAGTCGCGGAGCGCGGTCGGCTCGGTCATCGACTCGCTGCAGCGCGTAGATCGTCGATCGAATGTCCCTGATCGTCACATCGAGATCTTCCACCGCCGTGTGCATCGACTCCGAGACGAGTGGCTGATCAACTAACGGAATGACACTTTCAAGTCGCATCCCAATGGCAAAAAGGCGTTGAATCACGAGGTCATGCAGGTCGCGCGCGATGCGATCTCGATCCCCGTGAATGCTCAGCTGCTCGGCTTCGCGCCTCCGCTGCGCGAGCTCGAGAGCAACCGAAGCCTGCCCTGCGAATACTTCAAGAGTGGTCTGGGCTTCGGCGTTGAAGCGGGCGCCTCCGCGCCGGTTGCTAGCCGTAAGGACCCCACGTACCCGCGAACCGTCGAGTAGCGGTACTAGCAATGCGGGACCAGATACGTCCCTGCGAACGGAGGGGGAAGGGCCCGAGTGTTCGGCGACGTCGTCGACGATGCTGGGCCGACCTGATGTGAAGATGTCACCCAGCAGCGAGCCCAGTATGGGGACGCGTGAGCCACGGAACTCTTCGGCACCGGGTCCAACGCCGATCTCCACCACAAGGTCCTCGCGTGACGGAAGAGCAATTGTCGCGATGTCTGCGTCCAACAACTCACGAGCCTTCGAGGCAATCAGCTCCAGGACCATCTCGGGTTCGTCACCGGACAACAGTGCGATCGTGACATCGGCCGAGGCCCTCATCCATCCCTCGCGTCGGCGCGCCTCGGCAAACAAGCGCGCGTTCTCGATTGCCACGCCCGCCGCCACGGCCAGCGCGGACACGATGCTTTCGTCTGTGTCGTCGAACTGGCCCCCGCCCTGCTTCTCCGTCAGGTAAAGGTTGCCGAATACCTCGTTGCGCACGCGTACAGGGACACCCAGGAAGGAGTGCATGGGGGGATGATTTGGGGGGAATCCGTAGGACGCGGGGTGGGCAGTGAGATCCGGGAGTCGTAGCGACTCTTGATGCTCGACGATCAAGCCCAGGATGCCCTTGCCAGTCGGCAGCGGTCCGATAAGTGCGTGCGTCTCATCGTCGACCCCAACGGTGAGGAACTGCACGAGTTGGCCGCGATCACCGATGACTCCAAGTGCGCCGTACTCCGCACCGGCGAGAAGGACGGCACTCTCGGTGATTCGTCGCAACACCGTCTGCAGGTCGAGCGCCCCGCCGATCCCCATGACGGCATCGAGCAGTGCGTGTAGCCGATCTCGCGCCGACCGGACTTGGTCGAGACTGCCCTGCAGCTGCTCGAGCAACTCATCGAGGTGCAGCTGGGGACGGATCCCACCAGCGTCCGGATCCATAGCCCCCGCCCGCGTAAGAACAGCCCCGTGCGACTCGACGTAGGACCCGGCTGCACGAGGTCTAACGACTCTGCCCGGCCTTGCATCAGGGGATCACGCTCGTAGCAAGCCCGGAAAGGCAGCATCTCATGATCGAGTCCGCGAGCGTCACCCTTGCCGGGCAGTCGGCCGGGGGGCCAACTGAGCGTGTCATCACCCTTGCTGAGGTGATGACTGCCCCGGTGATTGCCGTGACCCCCGACGACCTTCTCTCGGACGCGTGGGGGCTGCTGCTGCGGTCGCGCCTGCGCCACCTCGTCGTGCTGGACGGATCTCGCTGCGTGGCCATCCTGGACGACCGACGAATCATGGCCGAGTGGCCAATCGGACCGGTCGGGCCGCACCGCACGACCGTGGGAGCGCTGGTCGGTGAGCGAGTGCGGTGGCTGCTCGCAGATACGCCGCTTCAAGATGCGGCTGCTGCGATGCTCCAAGAGCGGACCGACGCGCTTCCCGTTGTGCGCGACGACGGGGACGTGGTTGGGATCGTGACTGTGACAGACATCCTGCGCGCTGTCTCAACCGCGCACTTTATGAGTCCGGCAGGCCAAGAGCCCGCCGACTTGCCTTCCCCGCACGGCTCGCCTCCCGTATGAAGCGCGCGACCAGTTCGGGTCTAGGCGCACAATCAGTGCCATGAGGGAGTTCGCCGAGCTGCAGCACAACAAGCACTGGCGGATGGCCATCTGGGCTCTCCGAATCGGCTACTGCGCGCTTGCAGTGGTGCTCGCGGGCCTGATCCTCCTAGCCACGGGCGTTACGCCGTGGATCCTCGCCATTGGCATGGTCGCCTGGCTAGTGGCGGCCCTAGTGACGGCGACCGGATTCATGTGGGCCAGAGAACAACTTCCTGAGCCACGACCTGGATTCCTGTTGGTGCGAGCCCTGCTTCTGCACGACTCGGTTCATGCACTGTCGTCCCGAGGCTCTTGACGCGCCTCTTGCGCGACCGCAAGCCGCTAGGTACGCTTTAACTATGGCAATAGATAAAGCGGTAAATGGGGCGAACCAAACCAGCTCGCCGATCGAGTTCAGACTCGATCCGACCTCGGGTGTGCCCACCTACTTGCAGCTCGTCCAGCAAGTCGAACACGCACTGCGGCTGGGCTACCTCAAGACCGGCGACCAGCTGCCCAAGGTGCGCGAGGTTGTTGCCTCCCTTGCGATCAACCCCAACACCGTCCTCAAGGCCTACAAGGATCTCGAGCAGAAAGGGCTGGCGTCCGGCCGTCCCGGCCTGGGCACGTTCATCGACGGATCCCTGGGGTCTGTGACCTTGCTGAATCTGACGGGGCTACAGCGTTCGTTGCGTGAATGGATGGCAGAAGCGGACGCGGCCGGCCTCGACGAGAACGCAATTGTCGCTCTGGTGACCAGCACGATGCGGGATTTCTCTAGCCGCCGCGATGGGGAGACCGTCCGCGGCGCACGTGTCCCGACAACGCGCACGCGAGCCAAAGGAGGCGTGGCGTGAACGTCGTCGAAAGCACTGCGTTGGGCCGCAGATTCGGTCATACCTGGGCCCTGCGCGATTGCAGCCTCGCCCTCCCGGAGGGTCAACTGGTCGCCGTGGTCGGACCAAACGGCGCCGGTAAGTCGACGCTGCTCAATCTCGTTGTCGGACTCATCGCGCCAACGGTCGGTGACGTGCACGTCCTCGGAGGTGAGGTCGCGGGTTCGACCGCAGCCTTGAATGGCATCGCGTTTGTTGCCCAAGACATGGCGTTACCTCGAAGCCTGTCGGCCAACGACCTAGTGCACCTCACCAAGAACCTCAACCTGCAGTTTGACGATGAGTACGCCCATCAGCGACTGCGCGACCTGCACATCGATCCGAAGGCAAAAGCGGGCAAGCTGTCCGGCGGTCAACAGGCGCAGCTTTCGCTGAGTTTGGCCCTAGCCCGACGCCCACGACTGCTGGTTCTGGACGAACCGACCGCATCGTTGGATCCCCTGGCCCGACACGACTTCATGGCCACGGTCATGACGGCGATGGTCGAGGACGGTGTCTCGGTTGTGTTGTCCTCGCACATGATCGCCGAACTAGAACGGGTAGCCGACTACCTGTTGCTCATTTCGCACGGACGAGTCCGAGTCGATGGACCGGTCGAGGAGATCCTTGCGAACCATCGATTGCTCACGGGGCCGGTGACGCTCGCAGCCAACACACCCGGCGAGGTCATCGAATCGAACATGGCAGGCGAGCAAATGCATCAACTCGTGCGGCTCTCGCGGTCTTCGACGCCCCCGGAGGCCTTCGAAAGTCGGCCCGTCGGGCTTGAGGAACTCACCCTCGCCTACCTGCGTGACACCAACAGCGAAACGCGGACATTGACCGGAGTACCCCGATGACAACGCTGTCCCTGGCCCCTAGCAACGTCAGACCAGTCCCCTGGCGACGCCTCGGCTGGGTGGTGTGGCGCCGCTATCGCACCACTGTGCTCGCAATCACCGCGCTGCTGGCAGTCATCGCGGCCTACCTCCTGATCACGGGTCACCAGGCGCGCGCGGCTTACGCGACGGTTCTCGCATGCACGCCAGCCAATTCGCAGGCGTGCCACTTTGGGCTCAATAACTTCCGCAATACGTACGGCAATCAACCTGGGGTGTTCACCATCGTCATGGTGCTGGTGCCCGGGATCATCGGCGTGTTCGCGGGAGCACCCATGCTGTCTCGAGAGTTCGAGACCGGCACCTTCCGGTACACGTGGACCCAGGGCGCCGGACGGATGCGATGGGCCATCGCCGTACTGGTGTCCGGTGCCATCGGGGTGGCGGTCGCTGGACTGGCCCTCGGCGCACTCGTGACCTGGAGTGCGCAACCACTCATTAGCGCCGGGATGAGACAACGCCTCGACCCCAGCGCCTTCCCCATCACCGGAATCGCGATCGCCGGATGGGCCATATTTGGCTTCACTCTCGGAGCCTTTGCCGGCCGACTATTCCGGCGCGTCCTGCCCGCGTTGGGTGTCTCATTCGCGGTTTGGTTCGGATTCGCCGCCATCGTCTCGACGTTCCGCCGGTACCACTACCTCCGACCGCTGATTACAACCAATCCGCAACTGGGTATCAACGACTTCGAGGTGTCCAACTGGTGGACTAAGGGCGGGGTGCGGGCCAGTACCTCTCAGCTCAATTCAGTTCTGCAAGCCATTGGAATCCAAACCAACGGCAGCCAGAACGGCTACCAGGTAGCGCCCGGACCCGGCGGGTCGATTGACCCCAACCAGTACCTGCTCCAACACGGCTTTCAACAGGTCACGAGTTACCAACCGGCCAGTCGCTTCTGGACGTTCCAATGGATCGAGTTCGGCTGGCTCGCCTGTCTGTCGCTGATTCTCTTGGGCGCAACGGTGTGGCTCCTCCGCCGACGCTAAGACCCCTTGCTGACCGCCTCCGGTGCAGCGACGCCGCTACTGGCGTGACATCGCGACCCGCCAGCGATCCTCATCCGTGATCAGGTGGTCGTGGTCGTCGTCACCGATGTCGAGCTGGACCCATCCGATGACTCCGGTGAATCGGCTGGACTCCCCCGCGTAGTCGTCACTGACCGGAGAGGCAGTGTCCTGACCAACATCGCACGTTTCATCGGCCGAAAAGATCATCGGAATGGTTGCGTTGAGTCGCCCCGTTGCCATTTCGTTGCCGTCAACGAACAGGCGCACCTCGCCGCCCTTAGCGAGTCCCCCTCCGTCGTAGGTGAACTCCATCCGTACCTGGCAGGTGCCAGCGGCGAGCGGCTCCGCGGTTGCAACCTTCGTGCGAGTCAGTCCGAGCAGGTTGTAGCAGTAGGTGAGCCGGCCCTCGTGCAGATACAACGACCAGCCGGCGAAGGCTCCGCCCTGAGCAACGATGACGCCGTTGCTTCCACCCTCGCCCACGGTGATTTCCGCGCTCACCCTGTGTGACTTGTTCTTCAGGTTGAGCACAGAGTTCTCGGTCAGCCGACCCATGCCTGAGAAAAGTCGCTGCGAGGTCCCGTGGATGAGCGACGGACGACCTGCGAGTTCGTCATTGAAGCGCTCAACGGTCCTGTCATCGAGCGGGAAGACGCCGAACTTGGTCGCCTCGAGCATGAAGAGACGCTGCAGGTATCGCAGCTTCTCCGGTTGCTCACGCTTGAGGTCGCGGGCCTGAGTCCAATCCGAACTGCCGTCGTAAAGCTCCCACACGTCGTCATCGAATGGCGTGGCTGACGTCATCTCCCACGGCGTTCGGTGCTTGGTCACAGCCGACCATCCGCGGTGATAGATGCCGCGGTTTCCCATGATCTCGAAGTACTGCGTCTCGCGGCGCTCTGCCGCGTCTGCATCGTCGAAGCAGTAGGTCATGCTGACACCGTGCAGCGGAATCTGTTGCAGTCCGTTGACAAATGCGGGCTCTGGGAGTTTCGCAGCGTCCAGGACCGTAGCCGCGACGTCGATGACGTGGTGGAACTGATGGCGGATCTCACCGACTGCGTTGATCCCGTTGGGCCAGCTAATGATCGTGCCGTTTCGTGTCCCTCCCCAGTGCGAAGCGACCTGCTTCGTCCACTGGTATGGCGTGCACATCGCGTGCGCCCAACCGACCGCGTAGTGGTTGTAGGCCGCGGGGCTGCCGATGCTGTCAACGTGCGAGATCAGAAAGTCCGGAGTCTCCAACTGGTCCGCACCGTTGAAGATGAACATCTCGTTGAAGCTGCCATTGATGGTTCCTTCAGCGCTCGCGCCGTTGTCCCCGATGATGAGGTAAACGAGTGTGTCGTCGAGCACCTCTAGGTCCTCGAGGGTGTCGAGCAGGCGACCGATGTGGTGGTCGGTGTGCTCAAGGAAGCCGGCATAGACCTCCATCTGGCGCTCAAGAACGGGCTTCAGCTCGGCTGGCATGTCGTCGTACGCCGGGATCTCGTCATGACGCGCCGTCAGCTCTGCCTCGGCAGGAATCACGCCGAGTTCCTTCTGCCGAGTGAACATCTCTTCGCGCAAGGCGTCCCAACCAGCAGCAAATCGCCCACGGTGGTGATCGGCCCATTCCTCGGGCACGTGATGCGGCGCGTGGGTCGCTCCCGGTGCGTAGTACATGAAGAACGGCTTGTCCGGCATCAGCGACTTCTGCTGCTGAACCCACCCGATGGCCTTGTCCGTCATGTCCTCAGTCAGGTGATAACCCTGCTCAGGAGTCTTCGACGGTTCCACCGCAGTCGTGCCCTCATAGAGAGCCGGGTAGTACTGGTTCGTCTCCCCACCGAGGAAACCGTAGAAGTATTCGAAGCCACTCCCGGTGGGCCACTGGTCAAACGGCCCCATCGGACTGGTCTGCCACACCGGAACCTCATGGCACTTCCCGAATTGGGCGGTGCTGTAACCGTTGAGCAGCAACATCTGCGCGAGCGGCGCCGCGTTGTTCGGACGAACCGAGCTGTAGCCGGGCGAGGAAGTCGCTATCTCGGTGATCGCACCCATACCGACCGAGTGATGGTTGCGCCCGGTCAACAGTGCCTGCCGGGTTGCAGCGCACAGTGCCGTCGTGTGGAAGCGGGTGAACTTCAAACCACGGGTGGCGAGTCGTTCGGCATTGGGGGTCGGGCAGGGGCCACCGAACGCACTCGACGCGCCGAAGCCAATGTCGTCGAGCAGAATGATGAGAACGTTCGGTGCGCCCTCCGGCGGCCGCAACGGCTCGATCGCCGGGAACTTCGTGTCCGGGTCACGTGCGTCGTAGGTGGTAAGCCCCGACAGGGAGTTCTTCGGGATTGGGAGGACGGACCGCTGGATGGCTGGCTTCGGCGTCATGAACCGAGTCTGTCGTATCCCGGCAGAGCCAGCCACGGGGCTGCTGAAGATCGGGAGAGGTCGCGGTGCACGGCCCGCACCCGGATCCGGGGCCATCACCGAAGCGGGCTACTTCCCGAGCTCCGCGATCACCCTTTCGATTCGACGCTGTCGCGTCTCGTCGGTCTTCGCGCCCGTGACCAGCACGACGTGGCGCTTCTGATTCGACGGGGAGAGTTTGTCGAAGTCCGCACGCAGTTTCGCTTTCTTCAAAGCCGCCGCCAGATCGTCAGGCACTTCGACCTCCCGCGGAGCTTCGTCGAGTTGCACGGTCACCGACAGCATGTCGCCCGCCTGGACGCCGGCAGAAGCTCGTTGTTCAGCGCTTACGGGGATCAGGTACCGACCGCCCATTACACCGATCGTGGTTCGGTAGGAGTGACCGGCAAAGGACACAACGATTGGCGGTCGCTTTCCGGCGCCCATCGCGTCGATGACCTTCTCCGGCACGTCGATACCCGTTGCGGTCTTGCCGTTGAGCTTCAAAGGTGCCTTGAAGGTCGCCATGTGGAGGCATGGTAACCACCCGTTAGGCCCGCCCCTTAAGCCTGCGGGCGTTCACCTCAACCGTCAGCGGCCGTGCGCTCGGGAAGGAGCAGCAGGCCACCGATGAGGAAGCAAATCGCACCAACGAAGGTCCCGAGGTTCGTCCAAGCCTCGCTGCGCAGGTCGCCGGAACTAAGCGTCTTCGCTGCGATCGCCGATATGCCGAAGGCAATCGACCCAACGAGGTTCAGTGCGCAGATCCACCACGCGAAGCTGTGCGGCCGCCAGGTCCACCAACCGTCGCACACCTCAAGCCAGCACAACACGCTCGCGACGAGAAAGCAGATCGAACCGAGAGCGTCCGGGCGCCACACGGCGTGGTTTACCGCAGCGGAATCGCCCGAGGCGGATATCGCGTGCAAGGTCGAGACGTTGAAGAAGACAGTGCCGACAAGCTGAATCGCTCCCGCCCACCAGTCGATGCTGTCGACTTCGACCAGTCGCCGCCTGCCCGGTCGACTGGGCCGCGGGGCCACCAGCACAACTTGAACGAGTTGGAGGGCCGACGCTGTCGTGAAGAAGATGGACCCAACGAAGAACGTGACGTTGTCGGTATGCGCACCCACTGCGTCGGCGTACAACGGCAATGCGGCTAAGGCGAAGCAGGCTGAACCAATCGCGAACAGGACGCCGATCCACCAACCGAGGGCGGTCAGTGCCAGCCACGTGTGCTCGACGGGCCCCGCGTGGTGCTTTCGCTGCCGACGCGACTGCCAACGATGCAGAGTGCCGTCGGGGAGCTCGAGCAGTTCCGCCGTAATGAAGGGACCGACCCGTGTGCGCTCAAGGCGCGCAGCCCAGCTGGGTGCCGCTTCCGCCCTCACACCCTTGACCTAGTCCTGAGGTTCGAGTCGCTCAACGAGTTCGTAGAGGTTTCCGTCAGGAGCCCAGAAATGGGCGTAACGATCGGAACCGTTCACGTGCACCTCGCCGACTTCGACTCCGACCGACAGGAGTTCCTCGACTGCCGAGTCGAGATGGTCAACCAGAAATCCCAGCGATCGTTCCGTGTCGCCCATCCCACCGGGAGCGCTGACCGCGAACTGGCTCCCGTCGGGAAGCCTGAACAGGTCCGCCTCACCCCACTCGACCGTTACCGGTTCAAGGCCCAACATCTCCTGAACAAAACTCGTCATGGACTCTCGTTGAGTCGTGGCGGTACCTGCGAAATAAAGTCCCAGAATGCGCACGCCATGAACGTAGTCGGTAGCGGACGTGAATCCGGTAGTTGTTCAGCGGTTCTTCAGACACAGATAAGTGCCACCGGAGACCTCGACCGCACCAACCGCGCCCGAACCTTGCGCGCATGCCGATTGGGTAGTGACTTGGGCGTATGCCAGCAGAGCCGCATCCGGTGAGCTGCAGCTCACCGTGCGTACCTCGCCTTGCGAGTTGGTCTGCCAGCACGAGCCAACGCCTGGCGACGCGTTGCTGCTGCTGTGCTGAGTCATCGCGAAGAACACACCCACCACGATCGCCACCGGGATGAGAATGAATCGCAGCGGATTGCGCCCCTGACGACGGGCACCGCCCATCCCGAACCGAACGACCAGAGACACGATCAGCGCCCCGACCGCAAGCCACACGCCCCAATGCGCACCGTGCTGTGCTTCAGTGCTCGCCACAAGCCGCACCACGACCAAGGCCACCACGATCAGGATCGGAACGATCGTGCCCGGGCGCCGGTACCAAGGCCGGGTCGGCTCGGAGGTGGGCACAGGGTGATCTGGCAAACCGTAGGTCGAGGGTGCGTGCGGCTCGCCGAAACCGACCGGAGTCCCCGGCACCACGGCGGTCGGCTCGACCGGCCGGGGCGCAGTCTCCGAAACCGACAGCTGTTCCGGGTCCTCGTCGAATCCAGTTGGCTCTGACACGCGTGCTCCTGCTTCCCAACGACACGGCGGCCACGACGACCGTCGCGGCTCATTCGCCGCAATTGTGGGGTATGAACGAAGCGTGTCCGCCAACAGTGCTCCGAAACCCCGTCGAACGGCTCGGCGTGCGACCGATGAGCACGCTCACGAGGGACGCGCCCGAGCGCCCGCGCTGATCGCGGTGGCAGTCGAGATCGTGCTCTACGCGACGTTGCCGTCGGCCCTCATCGTGGGACCGCGGCTCGCCGTGCCGATTCTTGCCACCCTGCTCTTGGTCCCGCTAGCGCTTGCGTCGACTCGCAAGGACACCAAGCGCTCACGTGGTTGGCGGATCGTCGCGATCGTGCTGGTCATCCTCATCGGCGCGGTGAATACCGTCGCCTTGATCCTGCTTATCCACAAGATCGTCACCGGCGAGATTCAGCAGGCAGGTTCGCTGCTGCTCGCTGCGTTGCAGATCTGGCTGACCAACATGATTACGTTCGCGCTCATCTTTTGGGAGATCGACCGCGGCGGTCCCTTGCTTCGCGCAAGGGCGGCCCGCAGTCAGCTCGAGCCCGCGGACTTTCGTTTCACGCAGGATGAGGACGGCGACGTAGTTGTTGAGGTCGCCAGCGGCTCGTCGGAGAAGAGCGATTGGCGGCCAGCCTTCATCGACTACCTGTACTTGTCCTGCAGCAACTCGACCGCATTCAGCCCCACCGACACCATGCCTTTGACCACCCGAGCCAAGGTCCTCATGGCAATCCAGTCGATCGAGGCGTTGCTGCTGTCGCTTCTCGTCGTGGCTCAAGCCGTGTCACTGATCAAGCAGTAGGACCATGTCAACGGGCTCGGTGCTCGCGCTGCTCGTCGCCTGCCTGGCGTCCTTCGGCTACGGCTTGGCTTCGGTATTGCAGGCCAAGGGCGCGGCCAGCGCTCAGACCACCCTCGGGGCCGTCCGCACTCCCGCGTATCTGGCCGGTTTGGTGATCGACGGGGTCGCCTGGGTTCTGACCCTGTTGGCCTTGCTCGCGTTGCCTATCTTCACCGTGCAGGCGATCGCTGCGAGTTCGTTAGCCGTGCTTGTGTTGCTTGCTCACGTGATGCTGGGCGCACCGATCCGGCGAATCGATTTCCTCGCGATTGCGCTATTTGTTGTCGCCTTGGTGGTGCTCTCGGCCGCCGCTGGCCCTGACGGGACCAACCACACCTCCGATGCTTTCGTCCTCGTGATCGGAATCCTCGCGGTCGTCGCGGTGGTCGCCGGCGTTGCCGTTACCCGCCGGACCAGTTGGCTCGCCCAGTCCATCGTGGCCACGATGTCCTTCAGTGGCCTTGCGCTGTGCGCGCGGTCGGTCGAGACGGCACATCCTCTGACCCTCACCCACCTGCTGCACGAGCCTCTGTCATATGCGCTGCTCACCTACGGAATCACCGGCATGCTCGTCTACACGAGCGCCCTCCAAGTGGGCGAGGTCGCTCCCATCACGGGTGTGCTGTGGACGGGCGAGGTGGTGGTTCCGACCGCGGTCGGAATCTGGTGGCTGGGCGACTCGATCCGCAGCGGCTGGACGATTCCCGCGCTGGTGGCGATCGCTGCGGCCTGCCTGGCGATCTGGATGCTGGCTTCTTCCCCCGCGGCTGACGCAGTCGAGGTTAAATCGACTTCATGATCATGCGGATCGGGTCGCGGGACGGCGTGACGGCGATCATCGATTCCGCCCACGAGTTGATCACCAGACTCGTTTCTGACGGAGCCGCGCTCGGTTGGATCAATCCGCCGACCCACGCGGAACTAGAGCGCATGCTGGTCGACGTCGCACAGTCCGGCCGCACGCAGGCGTGTCTTGCGGTCGCGGTCCAGGGCCCCACACTCCAGGGGGTGGGCTGGTGGCGGAGATACCAGCGCGAAACGACAGCCTTGAACGCCGACCTCGAGAAGCTCGCGGTGGACCCTAAAGCGCAGAAGAGCGGAGTGGGAACGGACCTCCTGCACCAACTGCTCGATGCAGCCGTCGAGGCAGAGATTGAACAACTGACGCTGGATCTGCGAGGCGACAATCGCAACGCGCTCAAGTTGTACAACTCACTCGGCTTCGTCGAGTACGGCCGCCTCAATGCCTTCGTTGCCGTTGGATCGCGTCGCTACGACAAGGTGTTCATGGTTCGAGATCTTCGGCGCTAGACCGGGTGACCCTAGGCTCGCTTGCGCGCGGCGCGGTGATCATGCGGTCATGTCGGCCAACGCGGTCACAGTGTTCCAGTTGCGCCCGGTGGCCACCGGCACGTCAAGTGCCTTTTGAAACAGTGCGTGTGTCAACTTCGATTCGTTCACACCTCGTCGGTACCAGACATAGATCTCGCTCGCTCCCCCAGCGAACTCGTCCGGCGCGTGCTTGCCTGGGTCGATATCGCGCAGCAACGCAGGTTTGACCTTCCCCGACAAGAACACCACCGCGAGTCGTTTCGGTTCGTCGACTGCCGCCGGAAATGGATTGCCGTTCACCACGCGTGCAAGGTCCCCGTGCGAACGCACCACGCAGCCGACATCAAGGCCCAGTTCGTTCGTCAGTGCCGTCGCTATCTCGGTCTCGAGCGCCTTGGGGCTGCGCGCGGTACTTCGAAAGGCCGCGTTGCCGCTTTGCAGGTAGGTCGCGACCTCCGCGTAGCCGAGCCCGGCAAGGACCGAACGAAAGTCAGCCATTGCGACGCGGTTGTGCCCGCCCACGTTGACTCCGCGAAGCAACGCAGCATACGAGGGCACAATCGAACGGTAGCGTGCGACCATCGGCCGCGATCACGCCGCACCGAGTCCCGAAAGGACGCGAACCGTGCCCCAGGCGGGACTCAGCCTTCGAGCGGCTTGGTGGCGTCGGGGTGCATCCATCACCCTGCTCGCCGTCGCCATCGTGACGACTGCGTCGGCCGCTCTCGGACCGTTGTATGCGCGGTCTGCTAGCGAGTCCACGCTGCGCGACCAACTCAACCAAGCGCCAGCCGAGGCGACCGGTTTGTCCTTCCAAGCCACCGCCGACGGAACCTTCAGCGGGTCGCTGACCAGTGTTCAAGGCACCGCACCCGCACCCGGCTCCCTGCTCGGCTACCCGACGCGCATCTCGGAGATGGAACAGAACGTACGAGTTACCGACTCTGGGCCTCAAGCCGTGCTCGCGCGCGCTGTCTGGCGTCAAGGCGCGTGCGCTCACGTGCGCATCCTGAGCGGTCGCTGCCCAACGGGACCACAAGACGCGATGGTGTCGTCGCGGACGGTGGCAAACAGCTATGGAATCAAGCTGGGCAGCACGCTTTCGTTGGGTGGTCTCGACAAAAGCAACCTGGGTCCCGGTGGCACGGATATAGAGGCTGGCGCGACGGTGAAGGTCGTGGGGATCTACCAGCCGGTGAACACAAACGATCCCTTCTGGTTCGGAAGGCAGTACTTCAATGCCCACCTCTATCAAGGTGCTGGCGACGGACCGGACACCATCGATTCGATCTTCATCGACCAAAGCCTCTTCCAGACGCTGACTCCGGGGACGAACGTCACGTTCAATCTTGACTACCCACTCGATTCCCGAGAAGTGCGTCTGGCCAACGAACCACAGATGCGCGAGCAGCTGGCATCGCTGCAAACGCAATATGCCGCGACCGATGCCGACGCCACGGCCGGGCCGCAGCAGTTGGTCCTGTCCACAGCGTTGGGACCGGTGCTCGACGCTGCGGATCATGAACGATCGATCCTGCAAGCCTCAACGATCCTGGTCACGTTGCAGTTGACTCTGCTTGCCTGGTTGGTGCTGTTCCAGGTGATGACGGATTCGGCCGAGTCTCGAGGCAACGAGATCGCGTTGGCGAAGTTGCGCGGAATCGGCCCGCTGCGGACCATCACGTTCGCCTTGGGTGAGCCGCTCACGATCCTTGTGATTGCGGTGCCGTTCGGGCTCGTTGGGGCTTTCGCCATCACCGAGGTGCTCGCGCAGCATGCTCTTCCTCGTCGGTACCCCGGTCGTGATGACCTGGGGTGCCGTTGTGGCGGCGCTCATCGGACTCGCTGGCGGCGGCGTAGCTGCGCTGCTCGCGTCATGGCGCGTCCTGACTCGATCGATTCTCGAGCAATGGCGCCGGACCCCGGGGCATCGACGCACCAGCGTGTGGCTGGTCGCCCTCGACCTCGTGCTAGTCCTCGCAGCGGTTGGTGGCCTCATTCTCCTGCGAGCGACGGGCTCGTCTCAGGCTCAGCCTCGCCCGGCCAGTCTGCTCGCGCCCGGGCTTCTGATCTTGACGATTGCCCTGGTGGGCGTTCGGATCGTGCCGCTTGTCGGCCATGCACTGATGGGCCCCACCCGTGCCTCACGGCGTGTTGGCGCCTTTCTAGCCGTCCGCCAGGTGACCCGCAGACCGGCGGGCCTTCGGTTGTCCGCACTGCTCGCCGTCGCCATCGGGCTGGCAGTGTTCGCGGTGGACGGCGAGAGCGTGGCTGCCCAGAACCGCGAGGCGCGTGCAGGCTTGGAGTTGGGGGCTGCTCAGGTTGTTTCGGTGCAGTATTCGACCGCGCATGACCCGCGCAGTGCAGTTGCAGCAGCTGACCCCAGCGGCAAGTGGGCGATGGCGGTCGCGCAGTGGCAACCAGACGGCGGCGCGCTGACTGGTGAGGTCGTCGCCGTGCAATCAGCGCGGCTGAGCGCAGTCGCCAACTGGCCCTCCGGCAACCAAGTCACGGCAGAACAAGTTGCCAGCACTCTCGCGCCACCGACCGCACCAGCGCTGATGGTCACCGCCACGCAGCTACGGATCCATCTCGACGTTGAGTCTTTTGCCCCTTCGACCCAGGCCCCGATCGTGCGGATCGAGTTGGCACCAAAGGGTCAGGTCCTGCAAGACCCTGAAGCGCCGGGCGTCGTTGCGCTTGGTCCGCACACGTACGACGTCGGGGTCCCCTGTGCGCGCGGCTGCGACATTCGCCGCTTGATCCTGCAACGACCCGGCGGGTACCAAGGCGAACTGAGTGGCTCAGCAATTTTCACGGGAATCGATCGCGGTACGGCAACAGGTTGGGCACCGGTGGACGCGGGCTTCACCCAGCCGGCCTACTGGCGCGACGGCGCGCAGGGCAACGCAAAAGACAGCTTGACGGTGGTTGGCAACGGGCTGCGGACCACATTCACCAGTCAGGACGGCGCATCACCAGCCATCGCCCGGGCCGACACACCCACTCCGCTCCCTGTCGTCGCAACTGCCGGTGGAATTGTCACAGACGCGCCGCAACCCCCAACAGTCGAGGACATCGGATCTGAGTCCACCTTCGTCACAGTGGCGGCCACCGTCCCGCTTCTTCCCGTTGCACTCGATAGCGGCGCGCTCGTCGATCTCACCGCCGTCGCCCAACAACTCCCCGGCTTCGGCGACGAAGCGCAGTGGCAGGTGTGGCTGGCGCCTAACGCCCCCTCCAACGCGGTCGCCAGGCTTGCTTCAGCAGGGCTGATAGTCCAGGGCATCGACAAGCAATCCGCCCGCGAAGCGGAACTTGCGCGTCAGGGTCCGTCGCTTGCGCTGCTGCTGCTAGTCGCCTGCGCGATCGCCGGCGCTGTGTTGGCCGCAGGAGCAACGGTTCTTGCCGTGGCAGTGAATGGTCGCCGCCGCTCATTCGAGTTGGCCGCCCTCATTGCGATCGGAGTTTCGCGGCGAGCCTTGCTCAGGTCATGCGTAGGCGAGCAGATTGCTTTGCTCGGTGCGGGCCTCCTACTTGGCATCCCCGCCGGGCTAGTTGCTGCGTGGATCGCGTTGCCCGCCATCCCTGAATCGTCAGTGGCGAGCGCGATCCCTCTGCGGTACGTACCCAATTTCGGCGTAGTCGCGCTGTTTACGCTGGTTGTGGCCGTGATTCTGGTGCTCGTCTCGGTCCTCGCCGGTGCTTCGCTCATGCGAACTGCGGTGCCGATCAAGTTGCGGGAAGGCGCGCAATGACCACAAGCCCCGTGGCCGAACGCAGGCTCGAGACCGGACTCGGCGTCCAGTGCGACAACCTCGGACACATCTACCGTGGCGATGAGAGCCAGATCGTTGCGCTGCATGAGGTTGATCTCACAGTCCGGGCCGGCGAGAGCGTTGCGTTACTCGGTGCATCTGGCTCAGGAAAGTCGACACTGCTCACGATCCTGGCCGGCCTGATGCGCCCGACGACCGGCCGGCTATATGTGGGTGGGGACGACACAACGAAGATGAGCGAGCGCGAACTCATCGCGCTGCGTGCTCAACGCATCGGCATCGTCGTACAAGGTCCATCGCGGAATCTGCTCCCCTACGGCACGGCCGAGGACAACATCAGATTCGCCCAGCGAGGCGTGCGCGGGTTTCGGCGCAGTGAACTGCCAACACCTCGCGAGCTTCTCGGTCGGCTCGACCTTTCGGAGTTCGCTGGTCGCGCCACGGGACGGCTCTCAGGAGGCGAGCAGCAACGGCTGTCTGTTGCAGTGGCCTTAGCCAACGCACCTGGCCTCTTGTTGGCGGACGAGCCGACCAGCCAGCTTGATCGAGCCAACCGCGATCGCGTGGTCGAGTTGCTGAGGACCGTCGGGTCGCAGTTTGGGACCACGTTGATCACGGTGACTCACGACGCGAATGTCGCGGCAGCAGTGGGGCGCACCATCACAATCGTTGAGGGTGAGGTGACCGACACCCAACAGCACCGCGACCAGCATGTCGACGTCGACAGCCAAGGGCGCGTCCAGCTTCCGGCGGACGTGGTCGAAGGCGTACTCCCGCCTGGCAGTCGAGCCCGGTTGGTACGAAAGGCTGCCGGGGTGGAGTTGCTGCGCGAGGACTCGCCGGAGGTGGGCGGATGACTTTGGCGGAATTGAACGAAGAGCCACGGTGGCCGGCCGTAGCGGAGATCAGCGCGCACCACGTTGGGTTTGCGCGGGACGGTCGAACGATTCTCGAAGATGTCTCACTTCGCGCATACGCTGGAGCCACGCTGGCGGTCACAGGCCCTTCGGGCAGTGGGAAGTCCACGCTGCTTGCCTGCCTTGCAGGCCTTGAGGTCCCGGACAGCGGCGCGACCTACGTCGACGGGATCGAGGTGGCGAACCAGGTGCCTCCGGGATATGGGCTGGTCCTTCAGGCCTACGGTCTGGTCTCAGTTCTCACAGCGGCGGAGAACGTGGAAATCGCGTTGCAGGAGTCGGGCCGCTCGCGCGCCGAGGTGCGTCGCCGTGCGGCCGAGGCACTTGTGAATGTCGGCCTCGCGGATGTCGCGGACCATCTGACTGAGGAGCTATCGGGCGGACAGCAACAGCGCGTTGCGATCGCCCGAGCGCTGGTTATCGAGCCGCGCGTATTGCTCGCCGACGAGTTGACCGCTGAACTTGATGCAGATTCGCGTGGCGAGGTGCTCGATGCTGTGTTCGGCGTCGCTCGTCGCGGGGCCGTGGTTGTCATAGCAACGCACGACCGCGAGGTCGCCGAGTTGTGTCACGCCGAACTGGAACTAGCCGACGGACGCGCGGTGGGTGGTGGGCAATGAATCGAGAGGGCAAGGTTCGGCTCGCCGCGGCCCTGAGCGTGGCGGGGCCGCTCCTTTTCACCCTGGACTGGGTGTTGGACGGCTGGGCGCATCGCGGTTACTCGTTGACTGCGGAGCCCATTAGCGCGCTGTCCGCGCATGATGCGAGTGCCGCCTGGGTCGTACTCATCGGCCAGTTCGCATTCGTGGTCGCGTTCGTCGCGCTGTCGTGGTTGGTGTGGAGATCTTTGGGACGCCGCGGAATCCCAGCCGTGATCCTTCTCCTGCTGACTGCTGTGGGAACCGCCGTGCTCAGCCTGGAGCGCACAATCTGCACGGACACTGACCGAGCGTGGTGCACGCCGCTGTCACACGCCGCGTACCCCGACGCACAGTGGGCACATGGAATCGGCACGAGCATCGGGTTCATCTCGGCACTACTTGCCATGCTGCTGCTCGCGTGGGCGGCCTGGCCGCGTGAGGACCTGCATCCGCTTGCTGTCGGCTCGTTGGTCGCCGAAGCAATCGCGCTGCCTTGCGTGTACTGGTTCCTCGTTACCGTCGGACAGCAGTGGCACGGTCTCTCGGAGAAGATCTTTCTTACGACTGTTGCAGGCTGGACTGCTGTCACTGGCATCGTGCTAGCCGCCCAGCTGCAGCCGTCGCCCGACGAGCCAGTTCGCGAAGGAGAAGGTCAGGCATTCGGCCTGACGGTCGAGGCCGCAGATGAGAGAACTCAGTCGCGCATCACGTCGCGGCGCGAGGAGTCGTGACGTCCTCGCGGGTGCGCCAGTCGTGAACGACCGATGTACGAACGATCAGGTCCTGGACTGAGCGGTTTTGCCCACTCACCACGGTCCAGCCAAGGCCGATGGGAAAGAACACGCACAGGACTGCGCGCACAAAAGCCACCCAGCCACCCAGCCTCCGGCCATGACGGTTGACCACGCGCAGTCCAAGGACCTGATCCCCCAAGGTTCGTCCGGACGCCCGCCATAAGACGGCGAAGTACACGATCGCCACGACGAAAGGTGCACCCACCGTCAACCATTGCGGGAAGTCCGGCATCGTGAAGGCGGCCGGTCGAATGGCAAACCGCACGCCCACGATGCCAAGAAATATCGCCGCGACGATGACTGCGATGGCGACGAGATCGATCCCGCACGCAATCCCGCGGCTGACAAGACCAGCGCGTAGCCCCATGTATGGCTTGATCTCAGCAGGCAGAGTGACACGTTCGATGAATTCGCTTCCCTGCTCATGTGGTTCAGTCGGACGCGGAGTGCTCACGGGGCATCAGTATCGACCGACGGTGTCTCGCCTGAGACCTGCAGCGATCGGCGCGAGCGTCGGATCACCTTGTCCACGATGCGCGCTGCCCTTTCGTCCACTTCGATGCTGCGCATCCTGACGCCGCGCACGGCACCGGAGGTGATCGTGCTCGACGATTCTCGGACAATCTCAGGGAGATCGATCTCCTCGATCACGTACTGCGCCAGCCCCGCCAAGTCGATTCGATCAAGGATGGCGGGGATGTCGATGTTCTCGGCGATCGAGTTCACGTCGATCTTGGCAGCTACCGCATTGACGTCGATGCCATCGGCGATCGCGTTGAGGTCCACGTGGTCGCGAACGATCGCCGTGATGTCCACCTCACTCAAGACCGCGTCGATGACCCGCGGCACCACGGCACCCAGCACTGCTTCGAGGCTGACCATGGCCAGCCGCCTGTCTGCGCGTCCCCGGACAGCAAACGGCTCGAGGAGTACGACGGGCTGCAGTGGCTTGGGCAGGAACGGCGGGGCGAAGGCGAAGCCCACAACGGGCCGTATCGCGCGAAATCCGAGACCGACCATCCACACCGCGGACTCCAGCGCCACGGAGCCGACCCCGATCGCAATCTCGGTGGGGGTGGCTGGCTGCTCGCTAGGGACCAAAGTCGTCACTGACCCATCTTCGCGTGAACGAAGCAACAGTGGCTAGTAGCGTGCGGTTGCCACACTTGCGTGGCGCGGCGATGTTGGGACGTTCAGACCACGAGGAGCGCGCGATGCTCGGCGAATACGGCTACGGCACCGACTACTACGGCTACCGCAAGAAGTTTGCCGTACTGGTGCCCTCGACTAACACCGCGGTCGAGCACGAGTACCACCTCATGAAGCCCGCAGGAGTCGCCTTGGCGACCCGCGGAGCCGTCATCCCGCCATTCGAGGTGACCAACGAGGACGAGTTCGTTGCCATGGTTAAGGCCATCGGCGACGCAACCGAGCAAGGCCTGCGCGACGCGCTCACGGTCAAGCCCGATCACGTCATCTTCGGCTACTCCGCCGAGACCTTCTGGGACGGCAAGGAGCGCTCTGATCGCGAGTTCAACAAGTACAACGACATCGCGCAGGAGGTGGGCGGCTGCCAGATCACCTTCGGCGCCCAGGCAATCCAGGACGCGCTGACGCTGTACCCGGGAATCAGCAAGATCGGGGTCATCAGCCCGTACATGCCCGTCGGCAACGACATGGTGAAGAAGTTCATGGGTGACATCGGCTACGAGGTCGTTCGAATGGCCGGACACGCCTCGCCTGGACCTGTCGAGATCGCACACGAGTCGTACGGCAAGACGCGCGACATCGTGCGCCAAGTCGATGGTGACGACGTTGACCTGATCCTTCAAGCCGGCACGAACCTGCCCTTCACACCCTTGGCCGGTGTGCTCGAAGCGCAGCTCGGCAAGCCGGTGCTCGCCATCAACACGATCACGTTCTGGCACGCGCTACGCGCCAACGGAATCCGTGATCGCATCCCCGGATTCGGTTCGTTGCTCTGGGAGTTCTAGTCCGGGAGTTCTATCGCATAAGCGCGATTGGGCCCTTCTGGTGGAGTAAGCCACACGCAGGCGATAGGACCAAACGCTGCTCGCTACCCCGCTTTGCATCGCGCGGTCACACCCCGCGCACCTCCCAACAGACACAAGGCAGCACTGCGCGATGCAAGGCGTCGAGGGAGCGATGCAAAGCGCGGCCGAGTAGGGAGGCGCTGGGATAGAGAGGCCCTGCGATCACCTGAACTAGACCCGCGCGCCGCAGGTCTACTGCTCGTCGGAGTCTTCGCCGATGTCACCGATGGACTCGTCGACCATCTCGTCGTAGCCGCGGAGATCGAGGATCTCCTCGCCTAGTTCGTCGTCTGGAACGACGCCCTTGGCCCGTTCGGCTGCGTCCCGTACCGCATCCATCCAGTCGTCAGAAGCCTCGCGAAGCGCAGTTGTGCGTGCGCGCATGGCGAGTCCCACGCCGATCGCGGCCCCCGTGATCACTCCGACCACCAGAAATACGCGCTTCTTGGCCACTGCCTCTCCCCCATCGTTGGTTCGCTCGCCGCGCAACCACCCTCGTTCGACGCGACGCTACAACGAATTGCCGCGATTGAGCAGGGCGAAGCAGGCGACGGCGCTTGCTGCGGCAACGTTGAGCGAATCCACGCCGTGATGCATGGGTATTCGCACGACATCATCCGATCGCGTCATGGTGGCCCGGGCTAGGCCGTCACCCTCAGTACCCAACAGGAGTGCCCAGGAGTCACCTGCGTCGATTACTGCAATGTCTGTCGCGTCTGTCCCAGGCGAAAGGGCCAGGATTCGAAGGCCGTGCCGACGCACCTTCTCCAGCGCGTGCGGCCACGGAGCTATCCGCGTCCACGGGAGAGTGAACACCGCGCCCATGGACACTTTCACCGCGCGCCGATACAACGGGTCGGCACATGTGGGACTGACAAGCACGGCATCCACTCCGAGGGCTGCGGCCGAACGAAAGATGGCCCCCACGTTCGTCGGTTCCACGATGTCTTCGAGGACGAGTACGTGTCGCGCGTCGGCCAGCACCTCATCCAGCGACGGCAAGGCCTTACGTTGCATTGACACCAACGCGCCGCGGTGCACGCGGTAGCCGGTGATCGCTCGCAGCACATGCTCGTCTGCGACGTACATCTCGATGTCGAACGGCGCCAAAGTCTCGCTCAGACCAGCCACCCAACGCGATTGGCTCAGACCTGCTCGCGGTGAATAACCCGCATCGATTGCCCGCCGGACTACCCGAGCGCTCTCGGCGATGAAGAGCCCTTCGGTCGGTTCACGCTTAACCCGCAACTCGACGTCGGTCAGGCGAGTGAAGTCATGTACCCGCTCATCGTCTGCGGATTCGATCTCAACGATCTGCACGCGTCAGGCGTCCCCGGACGACTCACCTGACGTCGGTTGGCTTGGTGGGGAGTTACTGAGCGTCGGTTCGTGCGGCACACCTGGCACGGCGGCAGCAGTGCCGACCGCGACAGGTTCCCCAGCCAGATCGCTTCCATCAGTCAGCGCCTCCGCAGGCGGTGCGGCGCCCGCGAGCATCTCGATGATCGCCAACCCGACGACGACGAGGATCAAGGTCACGACCAACGACAGACCGCTGCGGGCGGCGAAGACGACATACACCGCGCCCAACCCGATGACGATGAGCCGCAGCACGTGCCGCCACTGATGCACCCAGGCTCCGGCTTGAGCCAGCGGTTCCCAAGCGCCGCCAGCGCTGGCCCCGAGTCGCCCTAGTTGCCTTGATGATCCGCCCCGTATCGATTTCGCGAAGACGGAGGGCCCAAGAGCCAACCCCACGATGATGACGAGTAGCCCGAGCACGAGCACCGTTCGGACCTCGTCCTCGAGGAACCGGATCAATGTGTCGTAGAGGGCTAGAGCGGCCGGCCCGCTCGTGGTCGATGGCAACTCGTTTTGGTAGACCGAGCGCCCGATGGTGATTCCGATGCCGACAACGGCCGCACCGATCACAAGGCCAATACCCGAGTAGATGGCCATCCGCCGACGGTCGATCGCGAGCAACACTGCGATGACGTACAGGACAAGAGCCGCCAATCCGAGCCATGCCGAGATCGGTTCGGCGATCGCATAAATCCCCTGCGCCTTGGCCAGCTGCGGGGATGTGAAGAGCACGATCTCGCCGATCGGCTGCGGCGGGGAGCGGCACCTTCTCGAAGATCGTCAGCCCCCGAGCGACGAGCGCCTGCTGAACCTGAGTGAACAACTGTCCCGTGTCGAGCACGACATTGCCGTTCGTGACGGTGAGGGCACCGTTCTTATCGCCCTTCAACGCGTTGATCAGCTGGTCGTGTACGAGCTGGTTGACGTTGGCCCAGACCGCCGCGAACTGCGGCGATGCGAGAACGGAGTTGACTTGGCTTTGCACGAATGAGCGGATGCCGGACGTGATAGGCCCCGAGAACTGGTCGAGCTTGGGAGGGAGCACCTGATCGACGTAGGACTGAACGTCAACGTTGGCGAACAACTCGTCAACGACCCGCTGACCGATTGCGGCTTGGATGTCGGGGTTACTGGCGAGTGGTGCAACGGTCGCCACGTAGCGATCGGTGTTGACCACCGTGCGGTTGGCCCAGGTGCCGAGGATGCCGACCGGTGTGAGGATGAATGCGATGATCAGCACCAGTCCGGCCGCAAACGAACGAACCGCTGGGAACCGGCGTCGATGCACATCCTTCTCAAGGTGTTCGTTCTGCTGGCGCAGTGCATCCACCTCGGCTCGAAGTTGTTCGACTTCTTGTGAGGACGGGGTCTCATCACTCGGCGACATGAGCCTGATCGTAGAGAGTTCGCGGGCGTTCAGACGAGAAGACGGGCCGACCAGCGCTCACCATGCCGAACGATTGTGAGCGGGATGCCGAAGACGTAGGACAGCAAAGGCGGGGTCAGCACCTCCCCGAGCGGTCCAGCCGCCACTGCCCGCCCCCCGGACAGGAGCAGCGCGTGGGTGTAGCCCGCTGGAATCTCCTCGACGTGGTGAGTGACAAGAACTGTCGTGGGCGCGGACGGGTCCCGAGCCATCCTTCCCAGTCGGCTCACAAGATCTTCACGGCCGCCCAGATCGACCCCCGCCGCGGGTTCATCGAGCAGCAGCAGCTCGGGGTCGGTCATGAGCGCCCGCGCGATCTGCACTCGTTTGCGCTCGCCCTCGGAGAGCGTGCCGTACCTGCGCTGGGCCAGATGCGCGACGCCGAGCTGGTTGAGCAGAGCCATCGCGCGCGCATGGTCGGCTGCGTCGTACTGCTCTCGCCAACGGCCCACGACCCCGTAAGCAGCCGTGACCACTACGTCGGCCACCCGCTCGCCGTTGGGCAACGCCTCGGCCAAAGCTGCAGACGCGAGTCCGATTCGCGGGCGCAACTCGAAGACGTCCACCCGACCCAACTGATCGCCGAGCAGCCGGGCCGAGCCCTTCGACGGGTGCACTAAGGCGGCGACGACGCGCAGCAGGGTCGTCTTGCCCGCGCCGTTTGGCCCCAAGATCACCCAGCGCTGGCCCTCTTCGACGAGCCAGTCCACGCCGTCCAGAAGAACGTGGCCGTCGCGGATGATGCTGACCGATTCGAGTGCGACAACCTCGGTCATCGGTCTCCGTTCGCGCCTGGCCAAGTGGACCCGCGCAAGCCCGCGCAGCGTCGGTAGAAACCTACGACACGCTTCTGCATACCCTGGAGACGTGGAAGACGAGTGGCGCGTCGTGCAAGCCGCGGCCTGGTTGGGGTCGTGGCTTCGCGGTTGCGCCGACCTTGAACGGGCCACGAATCAGTCCGGTCTCATCGACACCAAGGTCCACGGTCTGGACGGACGGGTTCGGGTGGCGACGGCCGCGCTTCCTGCCCTTCGTGCAGATGGCGGGCGCGACGCATGCGGGGTGCTCTGCGCTCCGGGACTCCCGCTTGGCCTCGCCGGGGCGGCCAGTGGCTTGGCGTGCTCGCGCGGCGGCGCCGTCATCGTTCTCGGCGATTCGCCCATCGCGTTGGTGCCCGACGAAGCAGCCACCTGGCAAGCCTTACCGGCTGAGTTCGATGTGCAGGGTGTACCTCCTCTCGCAGTGGCCCGCCAAGAACTGCGCGAAGCGATGCGTGAGGCCACGGACGAGTTGGCCAGTCTTGATGTGGCCGCGGACCCGAGTTCCCGTTCTGGACTCGAACGGGCAACCGATCGCGTGGCGCACACCTTGACCCCTGATGCCACCAGCGACTCGCAGTCTGTGCTCGCCACGGCCATGTGGCTGCTGGCGGTGACCGACCGAGCCCTGCGCACCTTCGGTGCGTCTGTGAGCGCACGGGAGGTGACTTCGCGGCACGACGCGTTGACCCGCCTGGACCAGATCGCGCGAACCGCTGCATCGGCCGCTTTGATCGATCGCATGTCCCGATAGCGTGTGCGGGCGATGGCCGCCGAAACCCTTCCTGTCCCGACCCTGCTACTGACGTTCACGGGTCGCGACCGGCCGGGCGTCACCACTGAGCTCTTTGGCTCGCTCGAGCCGTTCGGCGTCGACGTCCTCGATATCGAGCAGGTCGTGGTTCACGGCCGGTTGATCCTCGCCGTACTCGTCACCCGACCGCCAGGTGCTTCGGTTGAGGCGGCGACGATCGCGGCGGTGCAGCAGACGGCGGCGGCGCTGGAGATGGAGTGCGAAGCCGTTGCGACCACTGGTGACTCGCACCGGCGACCGCGTGATCGCGCGCATGTGACTGTCATCGGCCAGCCGCTCTCGGCGGGGGCGGTGGCGCGTGTAGCGGCGCGGATCGCTGAAGGTGGCGGCAACATCGACCGCATCTTGCGCATCGCCCGTTATCCAGTAAGTGCGATCGAGCTGCAAGTGTCGGGAGCCAAACCGGACATCCTGCGTGAGGTGCTTGCGCGGGAAGCGAACGCGTCCCGGCTCGACATCGCGGTGCAGCGAGCGGGCCTTCAACGCCGAGCCAAGCGACTCGTCGTCATGGATGTCGACTCGACGCTCATCCAGGACGAGGTGATCGAGCTTCTCGCCGCCCATGCCGGGCATGCCGAACAGGTAGCTGTAATCACCGCAGCGGCCATGAACGGGGAAATCGAGTTCGCCCAATCGCTGCACGAACGAGTCGCGTTGCTGGCCGGTCTGGATGCGTCAGTCCTCGACGAGGTGCGCGGCGAGGTCACTTTTGCGCCGGGTGCCCGCACGTTGTGTCGCACGTTGTCTCGCCTGGGCTATCAGCTCGCAATCGTCAGTGGCGGGTTCTCGCAGATCACTGATTCGTTGGCCGAAGAGCTCGGCATCCATTTTTCGGCCGCGAACGAACTTGAGATCGTCGACGGCAAGATCACCGGAGGGATCGTCGGTGACATCGTCGACCGCGAAGGCAAGGCGCGCGCGCTTGAGCGCTTTGCCGCCGAAGCCCAGGTGCCGTTGTCTCAAGTGGTCGCAATCGGTGACGGCGCCAACGACTTGGACATGATTGCGCGCGCAGGTCTAGGTATCGCTTTCAACGCCAAACCAACCTTGCGAGCCGCCGCTGACGCGACGGTGAACGTGCCCTACCTCGACGCGATCATGTATCTGCTCGGGATCACCCGAGAGGAGATCGAGGCCGCTGACGAAGAGGCAGGCACACCGACACCGGCACCACCGGTCCCCTGATCGTTCGACCTAGCTGCGCGCGCACTACGCACCGACTGCGTGCACACCCCCGTCGACGTGCACGATCTCGCCGGTCGTCTTGGGGAACCAGTCCGACATCAGCGCGACGCAGGCACGCGCGGCTGGCTCTGGGTCGGCGAGGTCCCAACCCAGTGGCGCTCGCGTCGACCACACCTCTTCAAACTCGTCAAAGCCGGGGATGCTCTTCGCCGCCATCGTCTTGATCGGCCCAGCCGCCACGAGATTCACCCGAATCTGCTTCTCGCCCAAGTACTTCGCGAGGTAGCGAGTGGTGGACTCCAGGCCTGCCTTGGCCACGCCCATCCAGTCGTACTTGGGCCACGCAACCTGGGCGTCGAAGTCGAGGCCGACCACCGAGCCCCCGTTGCTCATCATGGGAAGAGCAGCCATCGTCAACGACTTCAACGAAAAGGTAGAAACCTGCAACGCGGTGCTGACGTCAGCCCACTCCGTGTTGAGGAAGTTCCCGCCAAGAGCCGCCTCGGGGCCGAACGCGATGGAATGCAGGACACCGTCGAGCCCGTCGAGGTGCTCGCCCACCCGCTCGGGCAACGCAGCAAGGTCATCGGGGTTGGTGACATCAAGTTCGATTACCGGCGCTTCGCCGGGAAGCCGACGTGAGATACGCGTCGTCAGACTCATCACCCGTCCGTAGGAGGACAGCACCACCTGGGCGCCCTCTTGCTGAGCCAGCTTCGCGACATGAAAGGCGATCGAGGCGTCAGTCAGCACACCCGTGATCAAAAGGCGCTTGCCTTCGAGCAACGAACCCATCAGTGCCCCATTCCCAATCCACCGTCCACCGGGATGACTGCACCGGTGATGTAGCCCGCGGCGTCACCCGCAAGGAACTCCACGACACCTGCCACCTCTGCCAATGTTGCGTACCGACCCAGCGGAATCTGGCCAAGGATTTGCGCCTTGCGTTCTTCACCGAGCGCGTCAGTCATATCCGTGCTGACAAATCCTGGTGCGACAACGTTGGCCGTGATGCTGCGTGATCCCAACTCGCGGGAGATCGAACGAGCCATGCCCACGAGACCGGCTTTTGACGCCGCGTAGTTGACCTGTCCTGCCGAGCCGAGCAGACCCACGACCGACGACACGAAGATGATGCGGCCGCGCCGGAGCTTGAGCATGCCCTTCGACGCGCGCCTCGCGACCCGGAAGGAACCAGCGAGATTGGTATCAAGCACCACGTCAAAGTCGTCGTCAGTCATCCGCATCATGAGTGTGTCGCGGGTGATCCCAGCGTTCGCTACCAGAATCTCAACGGGGCCCTGATGCTCTTCGACCTCGGTGAACGCGCGATCCACTGCCTGCGAGTCAGTGACGTCACACACGACGCCGAACAAACCGTCCGGCACATCGCCGGTGCGGTACGTAATGGCGACCTGGTCGCCCGCCTCCGCGAACCGTTGCGCGATGGCGGCCCCGATCCCGCGGTTGCCGCCCGTGACGAGTACTGATCGACCCACGTGCGTCCTCTCGTTGAACTTGTCCGTGCGGCACGCTACCGGTCGACTGTGCATTCCTGCTCAGCCGCCGCCGTTGCCCTAGGGTCAAGACGTGGCCCACAGCGTCGATGCCGACTTCCTAGCGATGCCACGCGAAGCCCTGGCGGACGCCGGTCTGGCCCGCGCTCGCGAGCTGGGCGTGTCGCACGCAGACGTTCGAGTCGAACGAATCCAGCATCAGGCGATCTCGATCCACGACCGTTCCGTCGAGGATGTCGAGTCCTCTGACGAGACCGGCGTGTGTGTCCGAGTTGTCCACGACGGCGCGTGGGGCTTCGCGGCGGCGACGACCCTGACGGCAGACACAGTCCGCGCACTCGTCGATGAAGCGGTTGCGCTCGCCAAAGTCAGCAAACCGCTTGCGGTCGAACGGGTCGAGCTTGCAGACGAGCCGGTGCACGCCGACCAGACCTGGGTGTCTGACTACGAGATCGATCCCTTCACGGTTGCGACCGACCAGAAGGTGACTCTGTTACACAGCCGTGCGACGTCACTCATGGATGCAGGCGCAACCCATGCGAACGTTGGGCTGTACCAGGTCAAGGAACAGACCTACTACGCAGACCTGACGGGCACGAGCACTGTGCAGCAGCGCGTGCGACTGCGCCCGGACATCCACATCTACGGGTCGCACGCTGACACCGGTCTGGTCGACTCGATGAGCACGATCGCGCCACCAGTCGGGCGCGGGTGGGAGTACGTGCTCGGTGACGGCTGGGACTGGGACAGCGAGATCGCCCAGCTTCCCGAGATGCTGCAGGAGAAGCTGCGGGCGCCGAGCATCGATCCTGGCCACTACACGGTCGTGATTCACCCGTCGAACCTGTGGCTCACGATTCACGAGTCGATCGGGCACGCGACTGAACTCGATCGCGCGCTTGGATACGAAGCAAGTTATGCGGGCACGTCGTTCGCGACGCCAGACAAGTTGGGCACGCTACGTTACGGCTCCGACCTCATGCACATCGTCGGAGACCGCACCCGTGAGCACGGCCTGGCCAGCGTCGGGTTCGATCACGAGGGCGTGCAGGCCCAGGCGTGGGACCTCGTCAAGGACGGGACGCTCGTCGGCTACCAGCTCGACCGGGTGACTGCCGCGCGCACGGGTGCGGCGAGGTCCAACGGTTGCGCTTTCGCCGACTCGCCCGGACACATGCCGATCCAGCGGATGGCCAACGTCTCGTTGATGCCTCGCGACGACGGGCCCGATCTCGATGGGCTTATCGGCGGGGTCGAGGACGGCATCTTCATCGTCGGCGATCGCTCGTGGTCGATCGACATGCAGCGCTACAACTTCCAGTTCACCGGTCAGCGCTTCTTCCGAATCCAGAACGGTGCGTTGACCCATCAGGTCCGAGACGTCGCGTATCAGGCGACGACCACGGACTTCTGGGGCTCCATGGTCGCAGTCGGCGGGCCGAGCACGTTCGTCCTCGGTGGTGCGTTCAACTGCGGCAAAGCCCAGCCCGGTCAGGTGGCTCCGGTCAGTCACGGCGCCCCAGCCGCGGTCTTCGAGAACGTCAACATCCTCAACACTCGTGGCGAAGGCTCACACCGATGAGGGGCAACGAAGCAGTTGAGCGCGCGCTTGAGCTGTCCACCACAGGGACCATGGTCGCGATCGCCGAAGCACAGAGCACGGTCAACCTGCGCTGGGCCGTGAACACACTCACGACCAACGGGCGTTCGGAATCAACGTCCCTGTCTGTAGTGGCCATCGACGGGCCCCGGGTCGGTTCAGTGACTAGACCTATCGCCGACGCCGATGATGTGCGGGCGGTGGTCGAGGCAGCCGAGGCGGCGGCCCGCAGCGCGGTCCCTGCCGAGGATGCGGCCGAACTCGGTGCTGCTGGCCCGCTGAGCCTGACCTGGAGCGAGGACGCACCTGGGACCAGTGCCTCAGTCTTCGACGCGGTCGCGCCGGATCTCGGCCAGATGCTGCGCGCCGGTGCTGGCGAGAAGCGCGAGGTATTCGGCTACGCCGAACACGTGCTCAGCACCACCTGGCTCGGGACGACGGCAGGTGCGCGGCTGCGTCACGACCAGCCCGAGGGCCGCATCGAGTTCACCGTGAAGTCCCACGATCGGACTCGTTCGACCTACGTCGCCCAACGCACTGATCACTTCCGCGACGTCGACATCGCAGCGATCGACCACGAAGCCCGGCAGCGGCTGCAATGGCATGACCGGACCGTCGATGTCGACCCCGGGCGCTATGACGTCGTGATCCCTGGCGGGGCCTTGGCCGACCTGATGTTCATGCTGCTGTGGTACTCCTCATCACGCGATGCCGAGGAAGGTCAGACAGTCTTCAGCAAGCCAGGCGGAGGCGTCCGCATCGGCGAGGCGTTCAGCCGACGGTCCCTGTCGATGCGTTCGGACCCTGACTACCCGGGCATCACGTGTCAACCCTTCGTGTCCACGACCGGATCGAGCGCGTTCACGTCGGTCTTCGACAACGGCCTTACGTTGCCGACCACTTCGTGGATCGACGGAGGAACCCTGAAGGCCCTGGTCGAGACCAGGCACACCGCCGCGCAGTTCGGCCGCGGATACACGCCATTCGTAGACAACTTGATCCTGGAAGAGCCCGGAGCCACTGGATCGCTCGACGACATCGTGGCGTCCACTCGACGCGGTCTGCTGGTGACGACCTTCTGGTACATCCGTGAAGTCGATCCGACCACGCTGTTGCTCACCGGGCTGACCCGCGACGGCGTCTATCTCATCGAGAACGGCGAAGTCACCGGAGCGGTCAACAACTTCCGTTTCAACGAGAGCCCGGTCGACATGCTCAACCGGTTCGATGCCGTCGGCGCGACAACCGTCACCCAGCCGCGCGAGTGGGCCGATGACTACGCACGCTGCGCGATGCCACCCGTGCGCGTGTCCGACTTCAACATGTCGACGGTGTCGCCGGCGAGCTGATCGCCGGCTCGCCGGCGACTGAAAGCCGACTGGGGTCAGGAGTCTTCGAGCCGGAAGCCGATCTTCATCCCGACCTGGAAGTGCTCGACCTCTCCGTCCACGATCTGACCACGGACCTGGGTGACCTCGAACCAGTCGAGATGACGCAAGGTCTGAGACGCTCGACCGATCCCGTTGCGGACTGCGTCGTCGATCCCCTCACTGGACGTGCCCACGATCTCGCTGACCCGATATGTGCGGTTGGCCATCTCGCGCTCCTCGTCGTTGGTGACACCTGACCGGCACTCTTGCATAGCCGTCGGGCGCGAAGCGACGTACGGTGGAGGTGAACAGCCAAGGGGGTGGCCCGATGCGTGAAGAGCCGGATGTGCACCGCATCACAACCGCCCAGCCCGGACTGTCCAAAGACGTCGACGGCCGGATGCATCGCTATGCGATCTCCATGGGCATCAGGACGTTGTGTTTCCTAGGTTCGGTATTCGTGATCAGCGTCTTGCACTGGACCATCGTCGGGTGTGTCCTGCTCGTTGGCGCCATCGGACTTCCGTATGTGGCCGTCGTGATGGCCAATGCGGGTCGAGAACGGGTCGATCGCGAGGAGCCGCTGGACATGCTCCCCGACGACCACCGCCAGCAACTAGGTGGCTAAGCGGCCGTTATCCTCGATGCGGTGTACCGATTCGTCCTGACTCCGCGCTGGATCGCATTCACGTTCGTGGCGATCCTGCTCTGCACGGCTTTCGCAGGTCTTTCGCACTGGCAGTGGGACCGGCACACCCAACGGCGAGCGGTCAACCAGGTCATCGCGGCCAACCTCAACAGCACCCCGACTCCGGCGGATCAGATCCTCAAAGTCGGGCAGCCCTTCGACCCACAGAAGCTGTGGCACACGATCACCGTCACTGGGCACTACGACACCGCCCACACCCTGCTGCTGCGCAACACCGAGTTCGAAGATCAGGTCGGCTACGACGTCATCGTGCCGCTGGTCACAGATCAGGGCACTGCGCTCCTTGTCGATCGCGGTTGGCTCAATCACACGGCGAGCTCGACCACTGTCCCGGCCATCCCCGCAGCACCTTCCGGCACGGTGACGGTTACCGGCCGGCTGCGAACGAGTGAGGCATCAGACGAGCCCGGATCGAAGGTCGCCACCGGACTTCCGAACAATGAGGTCAACCGGCTCGACGTCGAGTCCATCGCTAGCGGCCTGAGCTACCCGGTGTACGACGCTTACGTCGAACTGATGACCGAGACCCCGCCTGGGTTCAACGCTCCGACGCCGCAGCCACCGCCTGACATCGACGAAGGCCCGTACCGCGCCTATGCAGTCGAGTGGATCCTCTTCATCGGCGTGGCCATCGTCGGCTACGTCATTTTGATCCGGGCGGAAGCGCGCAATCGACTTGAGGACGCCGAAACAGCGAACGATGACGAGGACGGCGACGGCATCAACCCGATGGATGAGTTGGACGACGACGAGTTCCCGGTCGAAGAAGCACCCATCGTCTGGAAAGCCGACGGGCCCGAGCCCACCAAAGCCGAGGAGAGGCTCAGTGGATCTGGAGCTAACTGACAAGGTCTTCCTCCTCACCGGCGCCAGTCGAGGGCTCGGCCGGGCGACCGCACAGATGCTTACCGCCGAGGGCGCGCGGGTGGTCCTGTCCGGTCGGTCGGGCGGGTCGATCGAGCAGGCCGCGAAGGATCTCGGCGGGCCCGAACGAGCAGTGGGACTTGTCGCAGACCTTGCCGACTCCGACACGCCTTCGCGTCTGATCGAGACCGCCCATTCCCGTTTCGGTCGACTTGACGGGGCGCTCATCAGTGTCGGTGGGCCACCGGCAGGCGGAGTGCTGGAGGTCACCGACCAGCAGTGGCGTCAGGCCTTCGAATCCGTCTTTCTCGGTGCCGTCCGTGCTGGGCGCGAAGTTGGCCAGGCCCTGGGTGAGGGTGGCTCGTTGGTCTTCGTCCTCTCTATCAGCGTGCGCGCGCCGATCCCCGGCTTGGCAACGTCAAATGGGCTGCGGCCCGGGCTGGCAATGGTCACCGAGATGCTGGCGCAGGACCTGGGGCCACAGGGTGTGCGTGTGAACGCGATGCTGCCGGGAAGCATCGATACCGAACGGATCCGAGAACTCGACGCGGCTCGGGGCCCGGCAGACGAAGTCCGGGCCCGCCGTATCGCGGGCATTCCATTGGGCCGATATGGCCACCCCGAGGAGTTCGCGCAGGTGGCAGCATTCCTGCTGTCCCCCGCCGCCTCGTATGTCAGCGGCGCGATGGTACCGATCGACGGCGCAGCACTCGGCCTGCCCTAACTCCGGGAGTTCGCGCCCACGCCTGCGTCCGTGCGTGACAACCCGTCTGGTCTGCCCCCATGCACCGGCACGTCCTCCTGGTCACCTGCCCCTGGCGCAAACTGCGTCTCGTACAGCTCGCTGTACAAGCCCCCCATGGCGAGCAGTTCGTCGTGCCGACCACGTTGGACGATCTGGCCGTCGTCCACGACAAGGATGACGTCGGCGTTGCGAACCGTCGACAGGCGATGAGCGATCACGAGCGACGTTCGCCCGATCAACGCCTCGGCCAATGCACGTTGCACAGCGACTTCTGACTCGCTGTCCAAATGCGCGGTCGCCTCGTCGAGCACCACCACGCCCGGGGCCTTGAGCAGCAAACGTGCAATAGCCAGCCGCTGCTTCTCGCCACCCGACAGGCGATAGCCGCGCTCCCCCACCACGGTGTCAAGACCGTCGGGCAACGCGTCGATCAGCTCGGCGATCTGCGCGGACGCGCACGCCTCAAGCAGTTCGGCCTCGCTGGCGCCGGGGCGCGCGTAGAGCAAGTTCTCGCGAATGGTCTCGTGGAACATGTGCGAGTCCTGCGTCACCACACCAATCGCCGCATGCAGCGAAGCCAGGCTGACGTCGCGCACGTCGTGGCCACCGACCCGCACGGCCCCGCCCGTTACGTCGTAGAGCCGCGAGACCAAGGAAGTGATCGTCGTCTTGCCCGCGCCCGAAGGCCCGACGAGCGCGACCATCTGCCCTGGCTCGATTCGGAAGCTGACTTCGTGCAAGACCGCACTGCCAGCAGACGCGTTCAACGATGCAAGTGACTCGAGACTCGCGAGGGACACCTCGTCAGCCGTCGGGTACCGGAAGCCCACATGATCGAACTCGATCGACGCCGGCCCACTAGCCAAGGTGAATGGATCCTCGGTCTCCTTGATCATCGGTTCGAGATCGAGCACCTCGAAGACCCGCTCGAAGCTCACGAGCGCAGACATCACGTCGACGCGCACGTTGACCAACGAAGTGATCGGGCCGTAGAGGCGCGCAAGAAGTCCGGCGAGCGCGGTCAACGTGCCCAACGTGATCGCGGCGGAAATGACCAAATGTCCGCCGATGCCATAGACCAGCGCGGTGGCCAGTGCAGTGACCAGCGTCAGGCCAGCGAAGAAGAACCTGTTGTTCAAGGCGATCTGTACGCCGATGTCACGGACGCGTCCTGCCTTCGACGAAAAGTTCGCATCCTCCTCATCGGGTCGGCCGAAGAGCTTGACGAGCAACGCGCCAGACACGTTGAAGCGCTCGGTCATCACCGTGCTCATCGACGCGTTGACGTTCGCCGCCTCGCTCGTCAGCGCGTGCAAGCGACGGCCTGCCCACTTCGCTGGCAACAGAAAGAGTGGAAGCAAGATCAACGTGATCAACGTAATCGGCCACGAGAGAAAGAACATCGCGATCGCCGCAAGCACGAGACTCAACGTGTTGCTGACTACGCCTGACAGCGTGCTCGTGAAGGCCTGCTGGGCGCCGATCACATCGTTGTTCAGCCGTGAGATGAGCGCGCCGGTCTGGGTGCGCGTGAAGAAGGCGATGGGCATCCGCTGGACGTGTGAGAAGACCTTGGTGCGCATGTCGTAGATCAGGCCCTCGCCGATCTTGGCCGAGTAGTAGCGCCCGATCAGATTCACGCCGGTGTCGATGACTGCGACCAATCCAACGATGATCGCGACGACGGTGACCACCCGCGGGTCCTGATCGACGATCCCGTGCTGAACGAGGTAGCCGAAAAGCAGTGGCGTCACGACAAGAGCAACGGAGTCGATCACCACGGTCACGAGAAAGGCAGCGATCCACGCCGAGTAAGGGCGAGCGAAACGCGCTATCCGCCGACGGGTGTCGGGAGCCAGCTGGGCACCGACGACAGACGAGTCCCGCTGAAAGGATCGAACTGCGCTCCTGGCGCCGCCCCCGCCACCGCCGCCATGGTGCATCGACACGTGCTGCTCCCTGTTTCGTTCAATCGTTCCTAGTCTCGCTCCCCACTGTGCAGGAGTCTTGCCTGTGCCGCTCGTTGTGCCGCTCGTTGCTGTGCCGCGCTCAAATCGGGCGACGACCACACCAGCGCCACGATCTCGTTTGTCAGATCGCGTGGCAGATCGGCAACTGTCGCAGCAAACGCGTCCACGTCCAACGCCAACTGGCTGGACTCGACGACTCGCGTCACCAGCCCGGTACGCAGCGCCTCGACAGCGCCAATCCTTCTACTCGTGAGCAACGCCTCAAGTGCCGCAGACCTTCCGAGCGCGTCCACGAAGGCCCCGAGACCACCGAGATCAGGGACGATGCCCAGGGTGGCTTCGAGGAAGCCGATCTCCGCGTCCGTGGCCATGAAGCGCACGTGGCAGGCCAGTGCCAGGTGCAGACCGCCCCCGAGGGCGTACCCCTGGATCGCAGCGACTGAAACCAGGTCATGGCGTCCGAGCCACTGAAAGGCTTCTTGAAACTCGGCCACAGCCTGGTCAAAACCGTCGGCCGACATCGCCCTGAGCTCGGCGAACGTGGGGCCCTCGTCGGCGATCTGCGCAGCGGCCGCCGGATCGCCCAGCCGTCGGTCGAGACCGGAGGAGAACGAACGACCCTGACCCCGTACGACAACGACTCGCACCTCGCCGGTGAGGTCGCGGCCGATCTGGGCAATGGAGCGCCAGGTCGCCGGTGTCTGCGCGTTGTGCCGATCTGGTCGTGTCAGCGTCAGCGTGGCCTTAGGCCCGTCGAGGGTGAGCTCGACACCACCGGGATAGGCCGACTGCGTCGTCAGGAGGCCGGCTTTCTGTTCGCGCCCCCGCGACCGCGCAAGGTCACGTCGGACTCGCTGAGCAGGCGGTGGATGAAGCCGTACGACCGCCCCGTTTCGGCCGCCAACGTGCGAATGCTGGCGCCGTCGCGATACTTCCTCTTCACCTCTGCGGCGAGCTTGTCCCGGTCCGGACCGGTGATCCGGCGACCCTTGGATACCTCAGCCACGGCGACTCCTCGGTCGAGCGATGTCCGTTGGCACCATGATCATCCTTCGAGCCGTGGAAGACCAATCCCGCTGGTCAGGCAAGTGCGATCAGATCCGCGTAGGTCTCGTTCCATAGATCCTCGACACCGTCTGGCAGCAAGATCAACCGCTCCGGTTCGAGCGCGCTGACGGCTCCCTCGTCGTGGCTGACCAGCACGATCGCGCCGGCGTAGGTCCGCAGCGCCCGTAGTACTTCCTCGCGGCTCGCCGGGTCGAGGTTGTTGGTCGGCTCGTCCAACAGGAGCACGTTCGCGCTCGATACGACCAAGGCCGCCAACGCCAACCGAGTCTTCTCGCCTCCGGACAATGTGCCAGCGGGTTGGTCAACGGTGTCACCGCTGAAGAGGAATGAGCCGAGAACGTTGCGCGCTTCTTGCTCCCCCAACGACGGGCTTGAGCTGAGCAGATTTGCCAGCACAGAGGTCTTCGGGTCGAGCGTCTCGTGTTCCTGCGCGTAGTAACCGAGCTTGAGCCCGTGGCCGGACTCGACCTCTCCGGTGTCCGGCGGCTCCAGACGAGCAAGGATGCGCAGCAACGTCGTCTTGCCGGCACCGTTCAGACCGAGGATCACGACGCGAGATGCCACGGTCCACTGTCACATCGACATCCGTGAAAACCTCAAGGGATCCGTAGGACTTCGAGAGTTCGCGCGCCATCAACGGCGTCTTGCCGCAGGGCGCTGGCTCGGGGAAACGCAGGCGCGCAACCTTGTCGCTCGCGCGCACCGCCTCCAAGCCGCTCAGGATTCGAGCGGCTCGCTTGTCCATGCTCTGCGCGGCGCGCGCCTTCGTCGCCTTCGCGCGCATCCGGTCGGCCTGCTTCTGCAACGTATCCGCCTGGCGTTCGGCGTTAGCGCGCTCGCGACGGCGTCGACGCTCATCGGTCTCACGTTGCTCGAGGTACGCGCGCCAGCCGACGTTGTACACATCGAGCGCCGTGCGGTTCGCATCGAGGTGAAACACCCGATTGACTGTTGTCTCAAGCAGGGCCACGTCGTGGCTGATGATGACGAGTCCGCCTCGATGCGCCCGCAGGAAGTCGCGCAGCCACACGATGGAGTCTGCGTCGAGATGGTTGGTCGGCTCATCGAGGAGCAGTGTCTCGACGCCGGAGAAGAGGATCCGGGTCAGTTCGACTCGGCGACGCTGACCACCGGACAACGTCCGCAAGGGTTGTTCCATGACCCGATCGGGCAGTCCGAGACTCGAGGCGATCGAGTTGGCCTCCGCCTCGGCCGCGTATCCGCCGCGAGACAAGAACTCAGCATCCGCGTTTGCATAGCGGCGCATGGCCCGGTCCCGGATCTCGTCATCGCTGCTGGCCATCGCGTGGGCCGTCTCGCGCATCCGGGCAGCGGTCACATCCAGTCCACGAGCGGACAGAACCCGGTCTCGGGCCAGGACATCTAGATCGCCAGTTCTGGGGTCCTGGGGCAGGTAGCCGACCGGACCGCTGCTCACCACAGACCCGGACGCGGGTGTTCCCTCTCCCGCGAGGATCTTGGTGAGAGTCGTCTTACCCGCCCCGTTGCGACCCACCAGGCCTACGCGGTCGCCGGTAGCGACCCGAAAGGTCGCGTTTGCGAGCAACAGGCGCGAGCCGGCGCGCAATTCGACCTCATGGGCGGTGATCACGGGATCTGAGCGTAGGTGGTCCCGCGACGGCACCCGAATGCGCGCGCCCGGTCACCCATTTGGCCCAAAGGGAGTGACCGGGTTCAGACGAAGAACTCCTTGATCGCTTGTGCGGTCTTGTGGGCGACCCATGGGAAGGGCCACGTGATGGGCTGGTTTCGCCGGCGACTTGCCGCAGCGAAGGCTGAGGACGGCCTGACGCTTGTCGAGTTGATCGTCACCTTGGTGATCTTTGCCATCATCTCCGCCGGTCTGCTTGGAATGGCCTCTACCGCCTACGCGCTCAGTGCTCACAACCGCTCTCGCGTCACGGCTGCCGCACTGGCCGTCCGCCAAATCGACTTGGTGCGAGCCAGCGACCCGTTGTCGATCCCGAACGGCCTGACCACCTCCACTCAGACCGTGAACGGGGTGACGTACACGAGTCGCCCAGAACACTGAGTTCACCCAGCTGAACAACTCGGGCAGTGCCTGTAGCGAGTCCGGACCCTCAACAACGGGTTACCTGCGCACCGTCGTGTCCGTCACCTGGCCCAACATGGGCTCGATCCAGCCGGTGACGAACTCGACGATCGACGCCCCCATAGCAGGCACCGTGAACGCGAACTACGGCAACGTGGGCGTCTCCGTAGTCGATCGCAATGGCAACCCCGTCTCGGGCATCGCGGTCGTCGCGCCCACCGGTTCGACCGGCGGAGTAGCAGGGACGAACTTGACCACGGGCGCTGACGGCTGTGCCTTCTTCGCCTACCTCGGGACTGGTACATACACCCCGTGGCTGAACACTCCCGGCTATGTCAACCCGCTCGGAGTCGCGCAGCCGTCGTCCACCGTGACCTTGACGTCCGGCAACACCTCGTCGCTTTCGTTCACCTACGACAAGGCCGCGTCATTAAGCCTGAGCACCGACGCTTCGGCAAGCTTCCCGGTCCCAAACACGATCCCATTCACTCTGTACAACACGAACTTCGCCAACTCGACCAAGACCCAGATCTACACGGGCAGTGGGTTCCCCCGAACGATCTCCGGCCTCTTCCCCGCCACCTCGGGCTACGTGCCTTGGGCCGGTTCGTGCGCGGACGCCGACCCCACCACCGCGCGCGTTCCTGCAGTGGCCATGACTCCTGCCGCGAACTCGACTGGCACAGTTCACGTGCTCCCGGTCCAGATCAACCCCACCTTCACGACTAACGGCTCCGCCGGCGCATGGAAGGTCGTGGCCACCCACGCGACCGACACAAGCTGCACGTCGGGCGAGTCCTACACGATCACGTCGGCGACAGCTGCCGCCATGCAGTTCTCCTTGCCCTTTGGCAAGTGGAGCTTCGTCGCGACCTCGTCCAAGGGTTCCTCGACGGCCACCGTCCAGACGTTCACCGCCTCGACCACCGGCACCACGACGTTCGGGCTGGTCATGCCATGATCGCCGCCCTGCGCCGTCGTTTCGACGCCGCGCGCGATGACGCTGGCTTCACCCTGATTGAACTCGTCGTCACGATGCTCATCGTTGGTGTCTTCATGAGCATGTTCACGACCTGGTTCACCCTGGTGCAACGCGAGAACGGGTCGCAGCAGGCGCGTGGCAACGACAGTGAGTATGCGACGGCCGCCATGGAGCAGCTTGGTCAGGACGTGCGGTTCGCCATCGGCGTCTCAAGCAATAACGCGGCATTCCTGTACACGAGCCCGCAGCAGAGCACGAACGACTCGATCTGGTTCTACAGCGAGGAGGGCGGCCTCGCAGCGCCCATCCTGGTGCACTGGTACGCGAAGACGACCGCCGCCGGTACCCAGCTATGGCGTGACTCGATCAACCCGGTAGGTGCATCCGCTCCACACACGTGGCCGACCGCTAGCCCGACCACCTCGACGATGTATATGCCGAACATCGTTGATGACAACAACCCACCGATCTTCCGATTCCTGAATACGACGAACGACTCGATCGGCCCGATCTGCGCCGACTACACGATTCCGCCTTCGCCATGCGCGACGACCATCGCCGCGCCGCTCACCGCGACGACGGCGCCGACGCTGGACTCTGTGGACGTCACATTCCGCACCCAGACCGACGCATTTGCCGGGCAGACAACCCTGCACGAACGGCTAGCCATGACCAACGGCACCAACGCGATCGTTGCCTGAACGGAGACTGACGTGACTATGTGCTTGCAGGCGCTACGAACGCGGATGCGGCGGATCGAGTCCGAGAGCGGCTTTGTGCTCATCTTGGTGCTGGGTATCGCCTCGGTCCTCACTGTCTCACTCGTTGCGGGACTCGGGATCGCACTGAATCACCAGACCCAAGCCGCGCGCGACGGGAACTGGAACGGCGCGCTGTCAGCTGCACAAGCGGGGGTGGACGACTATGTCGCGCACTTCAACGCTGAGACGAACTACTGGACTGACTCGTCGACAACCAATCCGGTGAGCCCGAACTACAACGCGGCCCTGGTGACCTGGAAGCCGCTGGGTAGCACAAGCAGCGCGTACTTCCGCTACACGGTTCTGAACCAGAGCACAATCCTCAACGACGGCTACGTCAAGCTCCAGTCCTCAGGCAAGGTGGGGACGTCGATCCGCACACTTGTTGCGTTGATTCGTCCTGGCACCTACATCGACTTCGTGTACTACTCCAACTACGAGGAAGGCGACCCCGCCATTCCCGAGTACGGCATCTCGAACCCGAGTGTCTGTGACAAATACGACTACACCGCCACGACTCTGAGCGCGAGTGTCCGTGGATCGCCCTGCGTGAACTTGAACTGGGTGAGCGCCGACACCATCAACGGGGACTTGCACAGCCAGGACGGGTTGTTCATTCAAGGCAGCCCGACCTTCAACGGCAAGGTCAGCACCGCCTGTCCGAACGTTAAGACGACTGACCCGTGCTACCACCAGATCTGGATCAACAACGGAAGCGGAGCGCCCAATTTCGCCACCACTCCCGTGGGCAGTCTGAGCATTCCGATTCCAACCTCCAACACGGCGCTTAAGGCTGCCGCGCAGAGCGGTGGGTGCCTTTACACCGGCCCGACCCGCATCGTGCTGCTCGCCAGCGGCAACATGTCGGTCTCGAGTCCCAACACGACGGCCACCTCCGCCTGCCCGCTCGGAACGAGCGTGCCACTGCCCGCCAACGGGGTGCTGTTCGTGCAGAACATCCCCGCCGGGACGGCCGCGTACACGAATGCCACCGCGAATCACTGCACCGCCCCGTGGGTAACGAACCCCACCACGACGGACAGCACAAGCGGCGGCACGAAGTACCCGTTGGCCGCTGACAGGTTGACGGCCAACTACGACTGCCACGACGGCGACCTCTGGATTGAGGGCACCCTCAAGGGCCAGTTGACCGTTGCCACCGATGACGACACGATCCTGACCGGCAACCTGCTCTACGCCAACGGTCTAACTGGCACCGACGTCCTAGGCGTGGTAGCGCAGAACCAGATCCGCATCTACCACCCAGTCAACTCGTCGGGCACCGAACTCTGCGCGAACCCCTGCATGCAGAACCCCACGTTTGACGGCGCGTTCATGTCGGTGGCGCACTCATGGAATGTCATGAACTACGACAAGGGCGTGGTCAAGGGAACACTCATCCTGAACGGAAGCATCGCCCAGGACTTCCGCGGTCCAGTTGGTACCAACAGCGGCGGAACGATCAAGACTGGCTACGCCAAGGACTACAACTACGACCCGCGTCTGCACTACCTGTCGCCGCCGCAGTTCTTGCAACCGAATGCCGCTGCGTGGGTGCCGATCCAGTACTCGAACGTGCCGCCCGCCTACACGAGCTAGCCCACTCCTCCACTTGCTATCCAGATGTCTCTTTGCTACCTGAATCGCTCTTTGCTATCGGCCCGCAGGTAGCAAAGAGCGTCAACGGGCGCAATGAACGGCCCCAATAGCAAAGGGCCCAATAGCAAAGGGTCAGACGTTGAAGCCGAGCGCCCGCAGCTGCTCGCGCCCATCGTCAGTGATCTTGTCGGGACCCCAGGGCGGCATCCACACCCAGTTGATGACGAAACTGCCAACGAGGCCCTCGAGAGCCACTCGGGTCTGGTCCTCGATGACGTCGGTCAACGGGCACGCGGCACTGGTCAGCGTCATGTCGAGCACTGCGCTGTTGTCGGTGTTCACGGTCACGCCGTAGACGAGCCCGAGGTCCACCACGTTGATTCCAAGCTCGGGGTCAACGACATCGCGCATCGCCTCTAGGACATCGTCGACCTCGGCTGCTGTGGGTGCTGCAGTCACTTCGATCCTCCCGCAACTCGTTTCGCTTCCAACGCTTGCAGGGTGGCGTCTTTGAACGCCATCCACCCAAGCAGTGCGCACTTGATCCGTGCTGGAAACCTCGAGACGCCAGCGAACGCCACTGCGTCCTCAAGCACGTCCTCGTCCCCTGTGCCTTCACCCTTGCTCTGCATCAAGGCAACGAACTCGCCCTCGACCGCAAAGGCGTCGTCAACTGCCTTGCCCACGAGTAGCTCGGCCATGACCGACTCCGAGGCTTGGCTGATCGAGCAGCCCTGACCGTCGTAGGAGACGTCGGCAACACGACCGTCCTCGAGCCGAACACGCAAGGTCACTTCGTCCCCGCAGGTGGGATTGACGTGATGAACCTCGACGTCGAACGGCTCGCGCAGGCCCTGGTGTCGCGGGTTGCGATAGTGATCGAGGATCACCTCCTGGTACATCGATTCCAGGTTCACCCGGCCACCCCGAAAAAACTTTGAGCGCGAACGATGCCGTCGATCAGCGCGTCGATGTCGGAGAAGTCGTTGTAGATGTAGAAGGTCGCTCGCGTCGTCGCGGGCACGCCAAGGCGCCTGCACACCGGCCAGGCGCAGTGATGCCCGACCCGCACAGCCACGCCGCCGTCGTCGAGCACCTGACCGACATCGTGTGGGTGGATGCCGTCGACCACGAACGACACCGCTCCGCCGCGGGCTTCGTTGGTCGAAGGGCCAACTATCCGCACGCCGGTCAGGGCGCCCACGCGATCAAGCGTGTAACCGGTCAGTTCATGCTCATGGGCAGCGACAGCGTCCATGCCGATCGCGTTCAGATAGTCGATCGCGGCGCCGAGCCCAACCGCCTGCGCGATCATCGGCACCCCTGCCTCGAACCGTGCGGGCGGCGCGGCGAACGTCGTGTGATCGATGAAGACGGACTCGATCATCGAGCCGCCCGTGAGGAATGGCGGCAGGTCGGCAAGGACATCGCGGCGTCCGTAGAGGACCCCGATGCCAGTCGGACCGAGCATCTTGTGTCCGGAGAAGGCAACGAAGTCCACATCGTGCGCGCGCACGTCAAACGGCGCGTGCGGCACCGACTGACACGCGTCGACCAGGACAAGCGCACCGACCGCATGGGCCCGGGCGCCGATGACATCGATCGGATTGACGGTGCCCAGGATGTTGGACTGGTGCACGACGGCGACCAACTTGGTGTGTTCGTTGATCACTTCGTTGAGATCGGATAGATCCAGGCGACCTTCGTCAGTGAGCGAAAGCCAACGCAGCGTCGCTCCGGTGCGCTGACACAACTGCTGCCAGGGAATCAGATTCGCGTGGTGCTCCATCTCGGTGACCACGATCTCGTCACCGGGACCGACAACGAATCTCGCAGCCTCAGGTCCGGCCGTGGTCGCGTTGGACATCGAGTACGCGACCAGGTTGATCGCCTCGGTGGCGTTCTTGGTGAACACGATCTCGTCGGTGTCAGCGCCGATGAACGCCGCGACCGTGGCCCGTGCACCCTCGTAGGCGTCAGTGGCTTCCTCGGCCAGCTGGTGGGCTCCTCGGTGCACTGCAGCGTTGGAGTGCTCGTAGTAGTGGCGCTCGGCGTCGAGCACCTGGCGCGGCTTCTGCGAGGTCGCGCCGCTATCGAGGTACACCAGGCTGTGTCCGCCCCGAACCGTGCGCGACAAGATCGGGAAATCAGCCCGGATCGAGGCGACGTCAAGCAGACCGGACGCGGCTTGGGGCGCTGAGGCGGTCATGTGGATGCCTTCACAAACCGCTCATAGCCCTCGGCCTCAAGCCGCTCGGCCAGGTCCGGTCCACCCTCCTCGACGATCCGACCGTCGACGAACACGTGAACGAAATCCGGGTGGATGTAGCGCAGGATCCGCGTGTAGTGCGTGATCAGCAGCACTCCGACTTCGCCCGTCGATGCCACCCGATTGACACCTTCGGACACAACTCGCAGCGCGTCGACATCGAGTCCCGAGTCGGTCTCGTCGAGGATGGCGATCTTCGGCTTGAGCAACTCCATCTGCAGGATCTCGTGTCGCTTCTTCTCGCCGCCGGAAAACCCTTCGTTGACGCTGCGCTCGGCGAAGGCCGGGTCTATCGCCAGGGCATCCATCGCCACCCGTACTTCCTTGACCCACGTGCGCAACTTCGGTGCTTCGCCCCGAACCGCAGTGGCCGCAGTCCGGAGGAAGTTCGACACCGACACCCCTGGCACTTCGACCGGGTACTGCATTGCAAGGAACATGCCAGCGCGTGCACGCTCATCGACCTTCATGGCGAGCACGTCTTGACCGTCGAGAGTCACGCTGCCGCTGGTGATCAGGTATTTGGGGTGACCTGCAACGGAGTACGCGAGCGTCGACTTGCCCGATCCGTTGGGCCCCATGATTGCGTGCGTCTCGCCCTGCCTCACCGTCAGATCGACTCCGCGCAGGATCTCGCGCGGGGTGCCGTCGGCGTCGACGCTGACGTGCAGGTCGCGGATCTCAAGGGTGCTCATGCTCATTGCTCCAGGGGTGACGTGACGTCGACGAGGATGTCCTCGCCGTCGATCTTTACCGGGTAGATGGGGACGGGACGGGTGGCCGGCAGGCCGGTCGGGTGCCCAGTCAGGAGGTCGAAGCGCGATCCGTGCAGCCAGCACTCGATCGTCGTTCCTTCGATCTCGCCTTCGGACAACGGGATCTCCGCATGCGAGCACATGTCTTCGATGGCGTAGTACTGCCCATCCGCACGCACAATCGCAAGCTCAACGCCGTCGACCACCGCGGCGATCACGTTGGTCTTCGGAATGTCAGCGGTCGCGCAGGCGCGCATGAAACTCATGTCGCCGCCACGGGGGCGAACCCGAGGTGCTGGTCGAGCTCGGTTTCGATCTTGGCGGCAAGCCGCGCCTCGATCTCATCGATGCCGATCCGGCGCAGGATCTCGTGGAAGAAGCCGCGCACGACCAGGCGCCGGGCCTCGTCCTCCGGAATTCCGCGAGACTGCAGGTAGAACAGCTGCTCATCATCGAATCGACCGGTCGCGCTTGCGTGGCCCGCGCCGACGACCTCACCAGTCTCGATCTCGAGGTTCGGCACGGAGTCTGCGCGCGCGCCCTCGGTCAGGAGCAGGTTGCGGTTGACCTCGTACGTATCGGTGCCGACTGCGTTGGGTCGAATGAGCACGTCACCGATCCATACCGTGTGGGCACCCTCGCCCTGCAGTGCACCGCGATACAAGACCCGACTGCGGCAGTGCGGCATGTCGTGGTCGACGAACAGCCTGTGCTCGAGGTGCTGACCCGCATCGGCGAAGAACAGCCCAAGCAGCTCGGCATCTCCCCCCGTGGACGAGTAGTCGACCGATGGGACCAGCCGCACCAGATCGCCGCCGAGGGTGACGACCACTGACAACACCCGCGCGTCGCGACCGACCAGGTACCGGTGGTGGCCGACGTGCACGGCGTCGTCGTCCCAGTCCTGCAGAAAGACGACGGTCGCCTGAGCGCCGTCACCGATCCTGATGTCGACATTGTCCGCGTAGGTTGCCGAGCCGACGTGGTCGACGATCAGGACGGCGCGCGAGTTCTCGCCAATCGAAACGATGAGATGGCCGAATGCTGCATGCGTGATGTCGTCGCCGCGGACCGTCACGTATACCGGGCTGGCAAGCTCGGAGTCGGCTGGCACTTCCACCAGGGTCGCCTTGTCGGCCGACACCCATGCCTGCGCCGCTACCCGATCAGATGGTTGCGTGTCGCCCCGACGCGGGTCATCGCTTGCGATGGTTGTGACCTGGACACCCTCGTGCGCCTCGACGGTGAGGCTCACCGATCCGTTTGGTGTGAAGGTGCCATCGTGCAGGCCGCGCAGCCGATCAAGCGGAGTGAACCGCCACAACTCTTCGCGCCCCTTTGGCACTCCATGCGCTTCGGGGTCGGTCGAACGAATACGTCCGGCCAGTGAACTGAGCGTGTGCGGCGACTCCACGGCCTCCGCAACTAGTTGAGATGCGCCCATGCGTCAGCCCACTGCCCCTTCCATCTGCATCTCGATCAGGCGGTTCAGCTCGAGTGCGTACTCCATGGGCAGCTCACGCGCGATCGGCTCGATGAAGCCGCGCACGATCATCGCCATCGCTTCGTCCTCGTTGAGTCCGCGACTCATCAGGTAGAAGAGCTGGTCCTCGCTCACCTTCGACACTGTCGCTTCATGCCCCATCGACACGTCGTCCTCGCGAACGTCCACGTACGGGTAGGTGTCCGAGCGGCTGATGTCGTCCACGAGCAACGCGTCGCACTTCACTGTCGACTTGGATCCGTACGCGCCTTCCTGCACTTGCACGAGCCCGCGGTAGGACGTGCGACCGCCGCCGCGTGCAACGGACTTGCTCACGATCGTGCTCGAGGTGTGCGGTGCCGCATGAACCATTTTTGAGCCCGCGTCCTGGTGCTGACCCGCGCCCGCGAAGGCCACCGACAGCGTCTCGCCATGGGCGTGCTCACCGAGCATCCAGACCGCCGGGTACTTCATGGTGACCTTGGATCCGAGGTTGCCGTCGATCCACTCCATCGTCGCACCGGCCTGGGCGGCCGCCCGCTTGGTGACGAGGTTGTAGACGTTGGTCGACCAGTTCTGGATCGTCGTGTAGCGCACGCGCGCGTTCTTCTTCACGATGATTTCGACCACTGCGGAGTGCAACGAGTCCGACGAGTAGATCGGCGCGGTGCAGCCCTCGACGTAGTGCACGTACGAGTCCTCGTCAGCGATGATCAGAGTGCGCTCGAACTGCCCCATGTTCTCGGTGTTGATCCGGAAGTAGGCCTGCAACGGAATCTCGACCTTGACGCCCTTGGGGACATAGATGAACGAACCGCCAGACCACACTGCCGTGTTGAGCGCGGAGAACTTGTTGTCTCCCACCGGGATCACCGAGGTGAAGTACTCGCGGAACAAGTCCTCGTGCTCACGCAGACCGCTGTCGGTGTCGAGGAAGATGACGCCTTGCTCGGCGAGGTCCTCGCGGATCGCGTGGTAGACGACCTCTGACTCGTACTGAGCAGCGACACCGGCGACGAGGCGCTGCTTCTCCGCCTCGGGGATGCCAAGCCGGTCATACGTCGAACGGATGTCGTCGGGCAGGTCCTCCCACGACTGGGCCTGCTTCTCGGTCGAACGAACGAAGTACTTGATGTTGTCGAAGTCGATCCCCGACAGGTCCGCACCCCACGTGGGCATGGGCTTTCGGTCGAAGAGCCGCAGGCCCTTGAGCCGCAGGTCGAGCATCCATTCGGGCTCGTTCTTCAAGGCCGAGATGTTGCGCACGACATCGTCGTTGAGGCCGCGGCGAGCGTCGACACCCGCCGCGTCCGAGTCGGACCAGCCGTACTCATATCGGCCGAGGCCTTCGAGTTCGGGATGCGCGACAGTGCTCATCAGTTCGTCCTTCCCAGTCGTGCTGCGGTGGTGCGTGCCGTGTTGGCGCGTGAGGTGGTGGTTGTGCCTGACGTCGTAGTGCCTGACGCCGCGATTGACGAGTGCGGGATGTGCGTGGTGCAAACACCATCGCCTCGCGCGATCGTCGCGAGCCGTTGGACGTGGGTGCCGAGCAGCCGCGCAAAGGCGTCTGTCTCGGCTTCACAAAGTTCAGGGAAGTCAGCGGCCACGTGCGCGATCGGACAGTGATGCTGGCACATCTGCACCGCGCCTCCGGCCTCCGTGACCGACGCCGCATAGCCGTCCGCGGACAGGGCGTCCGCTAGCGCATATGCCCGCTCCTCAGGGGGCCCGCCAGGCAACAGCGGAAGGTAGCGGTCCTCGATCGTGCTGACGTGCCGACGCGCAAACGACTCGACGGCTTGCTCTCCGAACTCGTCGACCATGAATCGCAGAGCGTCTTTGGCAAGCAGGTCGTAAGCCTGACCGAACTGCTCACGGCCGCGTTCGCTGACGCTGAAGATGGCGGCCGGTCGGCCGCGTCCCCGCACGCGGGACGGACCGAACGGCGGACTGTCTCGACGCTCAAGCGCTCCCTCAGCCACCAGCGCATCAAGATGGCGCCGTACCGCAGGTGTCGTCAGGCCAAGCCCGAAGGCCAGGTCACCCGCCGTGGACGGTCCGGTCTCGAGCAGGAAACGCTGCACCCGCTCACGGGTGCCGTGCGCGTCGGAGGCCATCTCTGGGTGCGCGACGACCCGAGGCTTGGCATCTCGTCGACTGCCCGCGGGGGCAGGTCGGGACACGGCGGATTTCACAACATGAATGTTACCTAATTCGCCAGCCGGGTCCAATCGGGGGGCCAACGCACAGCCACCGGGACCGCGCGCAGTTTGCTCGGCTACGTCCTTTCTAGGATCGCCCTCATGACCGGCTCCGCTGTTTCGATCCGTGGGCTGGTAAAGCGCTATCGGCAGACCGTGGCCGTCGACGGCTTGGATCTGGAGATTCCGCTGGGGCAGGTCTGCGCCGTCCTCGGCCCCAACGGAGCCGGCAAGACCACCACGATCGAGACCTGCGAGGGTTATCGCAGCCCTGACGAAGGCACGGTTGCAGTGCTCGGACTCGACCCGATCCGCGACGCTGTCGCGCTCAAGCCTCGCGTCGGGGTAATGCTGCAGGACGGCGGCGTCTACCCCGCAATGCACGCCGAGGAGGCCCTCCGCCACGCTGCTGCGCTCTACGCCAATCCCGTGCCTCCGCACGAGTTGGCCGAGCGTCTCGGACTGGCGGCATCCCTGCGGACCCCTTATCGCCGGATGTCGGGCGGCCAGCAACGACGGCTGACCCTCGCGCTCGCAGTGATCGGCCGGCCCGAGCTCGTTTTCCTGGACGAGCCCACCGCGGGCCTCGATCCGCAGGCGCGCCGAGCGACCTGGGACCTGATCACCGAGTTGCGAGCGCAGGGCGCCACGGTCGTCCTGACCACGCACTTGATGGACGAGGCCGAGTCCTTGGCCGACCTGGTCTACGTGATCGATCATGGCCGGGTCATCTCGTCCGGTTCGGTCGCGGACCTCACGGGTGCGCAGGAGAGTCTTCGCTTCACCGCTCGCTCCGGGCTCGATCGCGTGGCTATCGCCAACGTGTTGCCCAACGGGTGCGCCGTCGCAGAAGAACCAGTGGGCCAGTACATCGTGACTGGGCCGATCGACACGCACGCGATCGCCGCCTTGACCGCCTGGTGTGCCCAGCAGGGCGTCATGCCGGATGGTCTGTCGCTTGGACGCAGAAGCCTCGAGGACGTCTTCCTTGAGCTCACCGGACGCGAGTTGCGCGCATGAGCACTCTCGCGCCGAGCCCCGGCGCAGCGCCCGTCAGCCGGATGCTCCGCGCGCACACCCGATCCGAGCTCGTCACGACGTTGCGCAACGGCGAGCAGCTTGCCCTCACCTTTGTGATTCCCATCGTGCTGCTCATCGGTGCAGCAGCCTCGACCGTCGTTGAGCTTGGCGAAGGTCGCCGGATCGACATCGTCACGCCGGGCGTGCTCGCGTTGGCCGTGATGTCCACGGCCTTCACGAGTCTCGCGATCGCCACCGGCTTCGAGCGCCGATACGGCGTCTTGAAGCGACTCGGTTCAACCCCATTGAGTCGACCGATGCTGGTAACCGCCAAGACCGCGAGCGTCGTGATCGTAGAAGTCGGGCAAGTGGCGGTGCTGTGCCTGGTTGCGTTGGGGCTGCACTGGCACCCGAAGGGTGGTGCGCTCGGCGCCGTCGAGGCCGCCATCTTCATAATCGTTGGCACCGCCGCCTTCGCCTCGCTAGCGATGCTGCTCGCGGGCACGGTCAGGGCCGAAGCGACCCTGGCCGCCGCCAACCTGATCTACGTGCTGCTGCTGCTCGGCGGCGGCGTCATCATCCCGGTCGACAAGATGCCGTCGGCGGTGCAACCGCTCATCGAGGCACTTCCGTCCGGTGCGCTCGCGGAAGGCCTGCGTCGCATTCTCCTCGACGGCGCCCCAATGCCATGGAATCTGCTCGCGGTCCTCGTCGCGTGGACGGCGGTCGGGGTCATCGCCACCTCGCGTACCTTCAAGTGGGAATGAGGATGACCACCAACGAGCACGTGACGGCAGGCCCGAAGAGCGCGGCCCGTGTCTCGGGGCGAGTGAGTCCCGCGACCGCTCGCGTGTTCGCAACCAACCTCGTTGTGCAGGTACTGATCGTGGTGACGGGCGGGCTCGTTCGCCTGACCTCGTCGGGCCTGGGGTGTCCGACCTGGCCCGACTGCACTGGCTCGTCGCTGACCCCCGTGCCGTATCAGGAGCAGGGGTGGCACAAGTACGTCGAGTTCGGCAACCGGATGCTGACCTTCGTCGTCGTCCTCGTGGCGATCGCCGCCTTCGTCGCCGCCGTGCGGCACCGGGTAGACGGTCACCGCCGCCGCCCGTTGGTCTGGCTCGGCGCCCTTGGGCCGATCGGCGTCATCGCGCAGGCGGTCCTCGGCGGGTTCACCGTGCTGACGCATCTGAACCCGGTACTAGTCGGAGCGCACTTCCTGCTCTCCATGGGCCTGCTCGCCGCGGCGATCGCGCTGTGCCAGCGCGGCAACGACGAAGGCGATGACTCGCCCATCTATCTCGTGCCCAAGCCCGTTCGCTGGCTCGCCATCGGCCTGATCGCAAACGCGCTCGCTGTGCTGACCATGGGCACGATCGTGACTGGAAGCGGGCCGCACTCCGGAGACTCCACCCACGTTGCGCGTTATCCGTTCGATGTTCGCAACGTGGCGTGGGTCCACGCCGACCTCGTTCTGCTCTTCATCGGACTCACGGTCGGGATGCTCGTGACGTTGGCTGTCGTCAATGCGCCACGATCCCCACGGGTCCGCACCATCACGCTTCTGGTCGTGACGTTGTCGCAAGGTGTCGTCGGCTATGTGCAGTACTTCACCGGCCTGCCCTGGTATGTCGTGGCCATACACGTACTCGGTGCCTGTCTGGTGTGGCTGTCGACGCTGTGGGTGTGGTTCTCGCTTCGAACCCGCGCCTACACGCCGCTCGCGAACGCTCGAGAAGCGGATGCTGCAGAAGTCGATGCTCTAGAAACGGATGAAGGGCGTCAGCGCGACAGCCACGAACAGCAAGGTCAGGTAAGTGATGGACCCGTGGAACAACCGCATGGGCTTGAGCTCCCGCTCTGATAGCCCACGCTTTGCGCCAATCAACAGCCGGTACGCCTCGACCAAGAAGGCGACTCCCAGCACGATTGCCACAACGCCGTAGAACGCACCCGTGTGCGCGACCGGCCACAGCGCGATCGAGGCAGCGACCATCAACCAGGAGTACAGGACGATCTTCTTGGCCACGGTGACGTTGTCGGCTACGACCGGAAGCATCGGGACGCTCGCATGCGAGTAATCGTCACGAAAGCGCATGGACAACGGCCAGTAGTGCGGCGGCGTCCAGAAGAAGATGACGGCGAACAACACCCACGGGGCCCAGGCCAATGAGTTCGTCACCGCGGCCCAACCGATGAGCACCGGCATGCAGCCGGCCGCTCCGCCCCAGACGATGTTCTGTGGCGTGCGCCGTTTCAGACCCATCGTGTAGACGAAGACGTAGAACAGGATCGCCGCGACCGCGAGTGCCGCGCTGAGCGGATTGACGAAGGCCGCCAGCCACATCGTGGACGCGCAACCGAGGACGAGACCAAAGCCAAGTGCGCCACGCGGACTGACAGCGCCGGTGACGAGCGGTCGGTGAGCGGTGCGAGTCATGACGGCGTCGATGTCGCGGTCGAGATAGCAGTTCAAGGTGTTCGCGCTGCCAGCGGCCAGCGTGCCGCCGATCAATGTGGCGATGACGAGCCAGGCCGACGGTAAGCCGTTTTGCGCAAGGATCATCGTTGGCACGGTCGTGACGAGCAGGAGCTCGATGATGCGCGGCTTGGTCAGTGCGATGTAGGACCGCACAACGTGCGCCGGACGCGAGGCGACAAAGGGATCAGCCAGCGTCGCCGGACGCGGATCCACGGACGTCACGTACACCTCTGGTCGATGCGGGAGCCGACAACTGCTCGAGCAACGTCACTGTATCCCGCGGGTAGGCTCGCCCTGCGGCCGAGAGGAGCCATGGATCGTGGGAGCGACCGAGATCTCAGGTGGTTGGACCGACCTCGATCAGAGGGCGGTGGACACCGTGCGCGTGCTGGCGATGGACGCCGTGGAGCAGGTCGGCAACGGCCACCCCGGCACCGCCATGGGCCTGGCGCCCGCTGCGTACCTGCTCTTCCAGCGCCACCTGGTGCACGATCCGGCAGACCCAGGCTGGATCGGCCGCGACCGGTTCGTGCTGTCCAACGGGCACTCGAGCCTGACGCTCTACATCCAGCTTTACTTCAGCGGTTACGGGCTCACCCTCGATGACCTCAAGCACTTCCGCACATGGGGCAGCCTCACCCCCGGCCACCCTGAGCATGGCCACACCATCGGTGTTGAGACCACCACCGGCCCGTTGGGCCAGGGCATCGCCACCGCCATCGGGATGGCCTTCGCGGGTCGGCGTGAGCGCAATCTCTTAGATGCCGACGCCGCCCCCGGCCAGAGCGTGTTCGACCACAAGGTCTTCGTGTTCTGCGGGGACGGCGATCTCGAGGAAGGCATCTCCAGCGAGGCGTCCTCGCTTGCGGGCCACCAGAAGCTCGACAACCTCGTCGTGGTCTACGACGACAACCACATCTCCATCGAAGGCAACACCGATGTGGCCTTTACCGAGGATGTCACCGCGCGCTACGCGGCCTACGGCTGGCACGTCATCGATGTCGCGTTGGCCGCCGACGGCGACATCGACCTGCCCGCTCTCGATGCGGCCTTGATCGAAGCCCGCGCGCACACTGGCTCGCCGACCTTCATCCGGTTGCGCACGATCATCGGATGGCCCGCGCCAGACGCGCAGAACACCGGCGAAGCCCACGGTGCAGCGCTCGGCGCTAAGGAAGTCGCGGCGACGAAGCGGATCCTCGGTTTCGACCCCGACAAGACCTTCGATGTCAACGAGGACGTGCTGGCGCACGCTCGCGAGGTCAAAGAGCGAGGCGCGGCAGCGCACGCCGCTTGGCTGCCACGTTGGGATGCATGGCGCGCGGCCAACGGCGAGCCGGCGGCCCTCTTCGACCGACTGCAAGCCAACGAGCTGCCCGACGGCTGGGCGGCATCGATCCCGACCTTCGAGACCGGCACGTCGATCGCCACTCGCCGCGCCTCGGGCAACGTGATCAACGCATTGGCGGATGTGCTCCCCGAGCTGTGGGGAGGCTCGGCCGACTTGGCCGGATCCAACGACACGACCATCAAGGGCGCGCTGTCGTTCGAAGCCGCCGGGTCGGTCGTGCCGAACTCCGGCCCTGGTGGGCGGCTCCTGCACTTCGGCATCCGCGAGCACGCGATGGGCGCCATCCTCAACGGCATTACGTTGCACGGACGTTCGCGTGTCTACGGCGGGACCTTCCTGGTCTTCAGCGACTACATGCGCCCGTCCGTCCGGCTCGCCTCGCTCATGGGCCTGCCCGTCACGTACGTGTGGACACATGACTCGATCGGACTCGGCGAGGACGGCCCGACCCACCAGCCGGTGGAGCACCTGGCCGCGCTTCGAGCAATCCCCGGTCTCGCGGTTGTGCGCCCCGCTGACGGCCCGGAGACGGCTGCTGCGTGGCAGGTATTGCTGGAGCGCCGCAACGGTCCGGTCGGGCTGTGCTTGACCCGGCAGAACGTCCCGGTTCTCGAGCACGCGGCTGACCTCGCCGCGCAGGTCGGTCATGGCGGTTATGTGCTCGCCGACACGCCTACTGACACGTGCGAGGTCGTATTGATGGCGACAGGGTCAGAGGTCCAGTTGGCTATGGCGGCACGCCAGACGCTCGCGGACGAAGGGATCGGCGCACGGGTCGTGTCGCTGCCATGCTTCGAATGGTTCGCCGAGCAGGACGAGTCCTACCGCAACTCGGTCATCCCGCCGAGTGTTCGTGCTCGGGTCTCCATCGAAGCGGGGATCGCGCAGCCGTGGCACGCACTGATCGGCGATGCCGGTCGCGCCGTGAGCCTGGAACACTTCGGCGCGTCTGCGGCAGCGGAGGTGCTCTACGAGCGGTTCGGCATCACGGCCGAGGCTGCGGTCGAAGCCGCCCGTGCCTCGATCAAGGCCGCCGCCAACTGAACTCGTCGGCCGCCGGCGCTAACAACAAAACCACAAGACGGACTAGCGACCGCGATCTGCGCGAAGGCGTTCAAGCGCCTCGGTGAGGATCTGCTCGCCGTCCTCGTCGTTGCGTCGCTCGCGCACGTAGGCCAGGTGCGTCTTATAGGGCTCGTTGCGTGGTGCTGCTGGCGGATTGGTCTTGTCCCGCCCGGCGGGTAGACCACAACGCGGGCAGTCCCACAACTCAGGCACTGCGGCATCGGAAGCGAAGGACGGGCGCGTCTCGTGATCGTTCGCGCACCAGAAGGCGATGCGAATACGTGGTGCTGATTCGCCCCGCTCAACCTCCCCCATCGGACCTGCACCCACGCGACTTCCGCGGATCGCACTGCCTCCGGCCACCAGACCTCCTGTTGACGACGCCTCTGCGGCGGACGAGCCGTGGACTACTTGAGCAACAAGCCGAGTGTGACGACGCCGGCTACCCAGAGGATGCCGAGCACGATCGTGATCCGGTCGAGGTTTCGCTCCACGACCGATGAGCCACCAAGACTTGAGTTGACGCCACCGCCGAACATGTCCGACAGACCGCCACCACGGCCCTTGTGCAGCAGAACAAGAACGATCAGCAGCACGCTCACGAGGTTGAGCAGCACAGCAAGCGTGAGAACCATGACGTCGAGATGTCCTGTCTGGATCGGGGACCTGGGTTGCGCGGCGACGCGCGAGTGCCCAGGGCCAACGGGCTTGGACAGAGGATACGCCGCCGGGCGAGAAAGTTAGGACGTGGTGACGATCTCGTCACGGTAGCGGGCGATCCGAACGAAGGAATCAGGCTCGAGACTGGCGCCGCCGACCAGCACTCCGTCGATGTCCGGCTTGGCCATCATGAGCGGAGTGTTGCCCATGTTCACCGAGCCGCCGTAGAGAATCCGGGCCTTGCTGGCGAGTTCGACTCGAATAGAGCTCGTCCAACCCCGAACGCAGTCCCTCGATGACTTCTTGGGCATCCTCGGCGGTCGCAACGTCACCGGTGCCGATGGCCCAGATCGGCTCGTAGGCGAGCACGACTGTCGCAGCCTTGTCCGCAGGCACGCCAGCGAGTCCGTCGCGCAACTGAGCCTGAGTGGTCTCGATGGCCCGTCCTTCGGCTCGAAGCTCAGCGGACTCACCGACGCAGAGGATTGGTGTGAGACCGCTCCTCAACGCCGCAAGCAGCTTGGAGTTGACGACCTCGTCGGTCTCCTGATGGTGCTGGCGCCGCTCGGAGTGACCAACCAGCACGTAGGTGCAGCCGAGCTTGGCCAGCATGGGGCCCGACACATCGCCGGTGTAGGCGCCGGAGTCGAACCGCGAAAGGTCCTGGGCACCGTAGGCCAGCAGCAGCCTGTCCCCGTTGATCAGGGTCTGCACTGAACGCAGGTCCGTGAACGGCGGCAAAATCGCGATGTCCGTGGCTTCGTAGTCCTTCGCCCTGAAGGCGAAGGCGAGTTTCTGCGCCATCGCAATGGCCTCAAGATGATTGAGGTTCATCTTCCAGTTGCCGACGATGAGCGGCTTTCGGGTGGTGGACAAGCTCACTGCTCCAATACTTCGAGTCCGGGCAACGACTTGCCCTCGAGGTACTCCAACGAGGCTCCCCCGCCAGTCGATACGTGTGAGAAGTCTGTGTCGGCAAATCCGAGATCCCGCACCGCGGCCGCCGAGTCCCCGCCGCCCACAACCGCCATGCCGCCGTCGCTTGTCACCTCACGTAGCGCTTGCGCGATCGCCTTGGTGCCTGCGGCGAACTGGTCGATCTCGAATACGCCCATCGGGCCGTTCCAAAAAACGGTGTGCGACTGAGCAATCTTCTCAGCGAAGATCTCGCGGCTGCGGGGACCGATGTCCAGGCCGATCTGTTCGTCAGGAATTGAGTCCGCCTCGACAATGCTGGCGGTGGCGTCATCGCGCACGGCCTGCGCCACCACGACATCGATCGGGAGCACGACATCGACGCCCTGCTTTGCTGCCCGAGCCAGCAGCGCGTTCACTTCATCGATGCGATCACGCTCAAGCAGCGACTTGCCGACGGATTTCCCTTGCGCGGCGAGGAACGTGAACATCATCCCGCCACCGACGACGAGGCGATCGACGCGATCGAGCAAAGCCCGAATGACGCCGAGCTTGTCCGAGACCTTCGATCCACCCAGCACGACTGTGTAGGGACGCTGTGGATCCTTGGTCAGCCGCTTGAGCACGTCGACCTCGGTCATCACCAATCGGCCGGCAGCATGCGTCCGTAGCTGCGCGAGCTCGTAGACGCTTGCGTGCATCCGGTGCATGACGCCGAACGCATCGTCGACATACAGGTCGACCATGCTGGCGATCTTCTGGGCAAACGCCCGACGCTCGGCCGTGTCCTTGGACGTCTCTGCCGGATCGAATCGAAGATTCTCGATCATCCCCACCGAGCCGTCGGCCAGCCACGAGGAGACTGATTGGGCGGACGGACCCACAACATCTTCGGCGCACTGAACCTCGCTTCCGAGCAGCTTGCCAAGCCGCGCCGCCACCGGCGCCATCGACAGCGCCGGGTCGACCTGCCCCTTGGGTCGACCGAGATGCGAACCGACCAACACGCGCGCGCCCCGCTCCATCAGGTCCTGGATGGTTGGAAGTGCAGCCGCGATGCGCCCATCGAAGGTTATGTGCTGCTCGCCGTCGTCATCCAGGGCAAGCGGAACGTTGAGGTCCGAACGCACGAACACCGTGCGACCGGTGACGTCGAGATCGGTATAGGTGAGCACCTACGCGGCGACGTGGCGAACGAGGTCGATCAAGCGGTTCGAATAACCCCACTCGTTGTCGTACCAGCCCACGACCTTGACCTGGTTGCCCTGTGCCATGGTCAGCAACGAGTCGAACGTGCAGGAGGCGGGCGAGTGCACGATGTCAGAGGAGACGATCGGGTCGTCTGTGTAGGAAAGGAAGCCCTTCAACGAACCCTCGGCGGCAGCCTTGTACGCCGCGTTGACCTCGTCCCTGCTGACCTCTCGCTCCAAGTCGACGACCAGGTCAGTGACCGAACCTGTCGGTACCGGAACCCGCATCGAGATGCCGTCGAGCTTGCCCTTGAGCTTGGGCAGCACGAGCGCGGTGGCCTTCGCAGCACCGGTTGTGGTCGGGATCACGTTGATTGCCGCGGCACGGGCCCGGCGCAAGTCCTTGTGCGGGAAGTCGAGGATGACTTGATCGTTGGTGTATGCGTGGATCGTGGTCATCAGTCCGCGCTCGATACCGAACGAATCAAGCAGCACCTTCGCCATCGGTGCCACGCAGTTGGTCGTACAAGATGCGTTGGAGATGATCCGGTGCTTCGCCGGGTCGAAGTCGTCCTGGTTGATCCCCATCACGATCGTGATGTCCTCGTCAGAGGCAGGCGCCGAGATGATGACGCGCTTGGCCCCCGCGTCGAGGTGCTTGCTGGCGGCCCCGGCCTTGGTGAAGTGACCAGTGGACTCGATCACGATGTCGACTCCGAGATCGCCCCAGGGCAACGCCGCCGGGTCACGCTCGGCCAGCACCTTGATCTGGTGGCCACCGACGGTCAACGAGGACTCGTCGTGCGCGACTTCCTCGCCGAGCCGGCCGAGGATGCTGTCGTACTTGAGCAAGTACGCGAGGGTGTTGGTGTCGGTGAGGTCGTTGAAGGCAACTACCTCGATCTCGGCCGCAGCCTCGGGACTGTCCAGCAGGGCGCGATAGAAGTTGCGCCCGATTCGTCCGAACCCGTTGATCCCGACGCGGATCGTCACGACCCCAGCCCCCCAGCCGACTCGCAAGCGCGCCAGTTCGCGCTCTCGAACGGCTCGACATTACCCGACACGCCGATATGAGCGGGTCGCCAACCCCGGGCGCGACCGAACAGTCCGCGGGGCTTAGTCCCCGAGCATCTCGGCAGTGAGCCCGGCCTCAGTGTTAGGCACGCCAAGCTCCTTGGCCCGGCGGTCGGCAAGGGCCAACAGGCGGCGGATCCGACCGGCAATCGCGTCCTTCGTCATGGGGGGATCGCATAGCGCACCCAGTTCTTCAAGGCTGGCCTGGCTGTGCTCGATGCGCATCCGACCAGCCTCAACCAGGTGGTCTGGCGCATCGTCACCGAGGATCTCCAGTGCCCGCTGGACGCGCGCCCCTGCGGCCACAGCGGCTCGGGCCGATCTGCGGAGGTTGGCGTCGTCGAAGTTGGCCAGCCGATTCGCGGTGGCGCGGACCTCGCGGCGCATCCGACGCTCTTCCCAGGCAAGCACCGATTCGTGTGCGCCCATCCGCGCGAGCAGTGCGCTGATTGCATCACCGTCGCGGACCACAACTCGGTCCACCCCCCGAACGTCTCTCGCCTTCGCGGGTATGCCCAGCCTCCGGGCGGCCCCCACCAGGGCCAGCGCCGCCTCGGAACCGGGTGCGGTGATCTCCAATGCCGCTGCGCGCCCCGGCTCTGTCAATGAGCCGTGCGCGAGAAACGCTCCGCGCCACGCAGCCTCCGCGTCGCAGATGGAGCCAGCCACGACCTGAGGCGGTAGACCTCGGACCGGACGGCCCTGCGCGTCAACCAGACCTGTCTGCCGCGCTAGCTGCTCACCGTCCTGCGTCACGCGCACGACGTAGTGGCTGCCCTTGCGCAGCCCGTTGGCGGCCACGACCGACAGGTCGGAGGAATGTCCGTACACCTCGGCGATGTCCTTACGCAATCGTCGAGCGGCCGCCCCGGTGTCTAGCTCCGCCTCCAGCACGATGCGTCCACCGACGAGGTGGATGGCACCGCCGAATCGCAGCAGCGCCGAGACTTCCGACTTTCGACAGCATGCCTTGGTGACTGGGACCCGTGCGAGTTCGTCCTTGACCGCAGCCGTCATTGCCATGCGGCGATCCTGCCACGCAACATCAGATCGCCGTACGCACCCGCCAGTCGTTGCGGATCATGACGCGAGGGTTCCTCCTTCGACGCCACCTCCGCGAGGACAAGTTCTGCTCCAATCGCCTTTGCACAGCGACGCAACGAGTCAGGATCAGGCACGTTGCCGGGATCTGCGAGAACGACATCCACCCGTAATGACGGAGCGGTCGCCGCCAGCACCTCGATGTGATTCTCGGGCGTGAAACCACTGGTCTCACCGCGTTGCGGCACCAAATTCAAGGTCACCATGCGGCGAGCATGCGTGCGGGTCAGGGCCTGAGCCAGCTCAGGCACCAAAAGATGCGGGAGCACGCTGGTCATCCAGGAGCCGGGGCCGAGCACCACCCAGTCCGCTTCATCGATCGCCTCGATGGCTTGCGGGCACGCTGGCGGATCGGTCGGCTCAAGCGCGACGGTCGCGACTCGGCCCTTCGTGGTTGCCACTTCGACCTGTCCGACGACGTGCGTCACCGCGCGTGGGTCGTCAGGGTCTACGCCGACCACTTCGGCGGTGATGTCCAGCGGTGTTGTCGACATCGGGAGCACGCGACCGTGCGCCTTCAGCAACTTCGCCATCCAGTCGAGTGCTGCTACCGGATCGTCGAGCAGTTCGTCGAGCGCAACCATGATCAAGTTCCCGACTGCATGGTCGTGCAACGATCCGCCGCCCCCGAACCGGTGCTGGAAGACGCTGCTCCAGGTACGACCCCACTCGTCGTCGCCGCACAGGGCAGCTAACGCCATCCGCATGTCCCCCGGAGGGAGCACTCCCATCTCACGGCGCAGTCTGCCGCTCGATCCACCGTCATCCGCGACCGTGACGACGGCAGTCAGCGACGACGTCACGTGGCGCAGCGCAGTGAGGGATGCGGCCAGACCGTGCCCACCACCGAGTGCGACCACGCGGGGCGCCGGTGCCTCGAGGTTCATCCGCGATCCACATCTCGGTGCACGAGGAGCGTCTCGATACCGGTGTCTCGCAGCATCTGGGCGAGGCGTTCGGCCATCGCCACGCTGCGATGTCTTCCGCCGGTACAGCCGATCGCAATCGTCGTGAAGTACTTCCCCTGGCCGATGAAGCCCTCGGCGGTCGCGCCGAGCAGTCGCTTGAAGGTTGTCGAGGAACTCTTGCGCCTCTGGGTGCTCGAAGACGTAAGCCGCGACCGCAGGATCTTTGCCCGTCTGTGGCTGCAACTCGGGGATCCAGTGTGGATTGGGCAGAAACCGCACGTCCGACACAAAATCAGCGTCGGCCGGCAAGCCGTAGCGGAAACCGAACGACACCACGGTCGCCCGCAGCATCTCGTCAACGCTGTCACCGAACAGCGCTCTGACCTTGGCCGCGAGCTCGTGCACATTGAGCACCGACGTATCGATCACCGCATCCGCATCCGCACGCAGCGGGCCAAGAATCTCGCGCTCTCGTTCGATCGCATCGAGCACGCGGCCGGTCGGCTGGAGCGGATGCGGGCGTCGCGACATCTCGAATCGGCGCACTAGGGCGGCATCGTCGGCTTCAAGGAAAAGCACACGCGGCACGATGCCTCGCCGCGTCAGCTCATCGATGGCGACTCGCAGTCGGTCAACGAAGATGCCGCCGCGCACGTCGACCGCCACTGCCAACCTGGCAGGAGCCGCGTCGCCACGCGCACTCTCCGAATCAACCAGGACTGGGAGCAGGTCGGGCGGGAGGTTCTCGACGACGAAGTAGCCCAGGTCCTCAAGCACGTCTGCCGCGGTGCTCCGACCGGCGCCCGACATCCCAGTGATCACCGCGAGCTCGAGCGGCGTGGCGGTCACTTGGCCTCCTTTGGCGAACCGTCCGGCGCGTCTACCGGAGCCGTTGCATCGACAATTTCGCCGGTTGCTGTGTTGATGACACTAGGCGGTGGCTGCGATGCGAGAGCGTCGTGCACTGCGACGGCGATCGAGGGTCCGATGCCCTGCACGGACTGAATCTGTTCAACCGAAGCGGCCCGCAACTTCTTAACCGAACCGAACGCCTTGATCAGCGCTTTCGCCCGGCTCGGACCAAGCCCCGGAACCTCCTCAAGCACACTGGTCGAGATCTTTCGCGTGCGTCGCGCACGTTGCCCCGTGATGGCGAAGCGATGCGCCTCGTCGCGCACCCGTTGAAGCAAGTACAAGCCCTCGCTGGTCCGGGACATGATCACCGGGTCCGGGTTGCCCGGCAGCCACACCTCTTCGAGCCGTTTGGCGAGGCCGCAGACCGCGATCCCATCGACGCCAGCGTTGCGGAGTCCTTGCATCGCAGCCTCGACCTGGGCCGTGGCCCCGTCCACGACGACCAAGTTCGGTCGATACGAAAAGCGCCGACGGACCGTGGTGTCATCGTCATCCACCGCGCCAGGGGCAGGAGATTCGACGCCGATGTCTCCCGCACCGAGTTCACCAGCGGCGATGGCATCTGCGAGTCGCTTGAAGCGGCGCGTGATGACCTCTTGCATCGCCGCCACATCGTCTCCGCCAGGAGCGTGGATGTTGAAGCGTCGATAGTCGGACTTCTTGGCCAAACCGTCCTCGAAGACGACCATCGAGGCGACCACGTCCTGGCCCTGCAGATGCGATATGTCGTAGCACTCGATGCGCAGCGGCGCCGACTCGAGGTCCAGCGCCTCCTGCACCTCGCGCAGAGCCACGCTGCGAGACGTGAGGTCACCAGCCCGCCGAACCTTGTGCAACGTCAGGGACTGCTCGGCGTTTCGCCGAACCGTCTCAAGCAAGTCTCGCTTAGCGCCTCGTTGCGGGATGCGGATGTCGACAAGACTCCCCCGCATCCCCGACAACCACTCGCGCACGGCGATGTCATCAGCCGGTAGCTCAGGCACGAGCACCTCGCGCGGCACTTCGAGCCCGGCGCCGTAGGTCTGTTGAATGAACTGCTCAACGAGGCCGCTGAGGCCGATGTCTTCTACTCGCTCCACGATCCAGCCGCGCTGACCGCGGACACGACCATCGCGAACGAAGAAGACCTGCACAGCCGCTTCAAGCGGGTCATCGGCGAAGGCAACGACGTCTGCATCCGTGCCGGGAGGCAGCACCACGGCATTACGTTCGACCGCCTGGTTCACGGCGCGCAGGTCGTCCCGCAGTCGGGCCGCGCGCTCGAACTCTTCGTCTTCAGCCGCATCTCGCATCTCGCGTTCTAACTGACGCTGGAAGCGAGCGGTGCCACCGGCGAGGAACGAGCACAGATCCTCCGCGATCTGGCGATGCTCGATCTCATCGACGCGACCGACGCACGGCGCCGAGCACTTTCCGATGTCGCCGAGCAGACACGGTCGCCCAGATCGATGCGCCCGCCGAAACACCCCCTCAGAGCAGGTGCGCACAGGGAACACCCGAAGCAGCAGGTCCAACGTCTCGCGGATCGCCCACGCGTGCGAATAGGGGCCGAAATAGCGGACACCGGGCTTGCGGGTCCCTCGCATCACCAGTGCGCGCGGGTATTGGTCGGGCAAGGTGACCGCCAAGTACGGGTAGCTCTTATCGTCGCGATAGCGCACGTTGAAGCGCGGGTCGAACTCCTTGATCCAGGTGTATTCGAGCTGCAGCGCCTCGACCTCGGTGCCCACGACCGTCCACTCGACACTGGCCGCGCTGGTGACCATCGCGTGCGTACGAGCGTGCAAGGTCAACGGGTCGGCAAAGTACGACTGCAGACGCGAGCGGAGACTCTTCGCCTTGCCCACGTAGATGACACGGCCTTCGTCATCGCGAAAGCGATACACGCCGGGAGCGTCCGGCACCGAACCAGGCGCCGGGCGGTAGGAGGCGGGGCTTGCCATCGTCAGGCAAACACAACGGCGCCGTCTTGAACGGTGACCGGGATCGTGGCCAGTGGTGCCCGCGCCGGACCGCCCAGCACGGCTCCTGTCGAGGTGTTGAAAGTCGCCCCGTGGCATGGGCAGACGATTACACCGTTCTGCACGCCCACGACGGCGCAACCCGCGTGCGGACAGATCGCGCTGAACGCAACGAAATCGCCTTTGGTTGGCTGCGTGACGACAACCTTTTCCCCCGCGACGGTCACGACGGTGCCACCCGCGACGGGCACGCTGTTCGTCTTGGTGATCGTGCCGGTTGGCTGCTGCAACGCATCTCCCTGCGGAGGCGTTGGCGTCGCACTCTCATGCGCCAGCGGCGTGCCCGCATGACAGGCCGTCAGAATCGTGGCGCCCGTCACCGCGATGCCAGCGACCGCGCCGATCCGCAACGCGTCTCGACGGGAGGGTTGGCCCGCGGGTGATCGCGCCGTCACGGTGAACTCGCGGCCCCGCGGCGCGCGCTGCCCTTGCCGGCGGCGGCTGCGCCCGTGGCGCGGGGCGGCTTCTTGGCGGCTCCTGGTCGCTTGGCCTTGGCTATGCGGGTCGCCGGTGCGGAGCCGAGCAGCGGGCGCAGGAAGCGACCGGTGTGGCTCGCATCGTTGTCCGCGATCTGTTCGGGTGTGCCCACGGCAATGACGTTACCGCCGCGCACGCCCCCCTCCGGACCCATGTCGACGACCCAGTCGGCCGTCTTGATCACGTCGAGGTTGTGTTCGATGACGATGACGGTGTTGCCCTTGTCGACCAGCGAGGTGAGCACACCAAGCAGTTTGCTGATGTCCTCGAAGTGCAGTCCGGTCGTGGGTTCGTCGAGAACGTAGACCGTGCGTCCCGTCGATCGCCGTTGCAACTCACTCGCCAACTTCACGCGCTGCGCCTCACCACCCGACAGGGTCGGCGCGGGTTGACCCATCCGCACGTATCCGAGACCCACATCGACCAGAGTGCGCAGGTGTCGTGCGATCGGCGGGATCGCCTCGAAGAAGTCGAGCGCTTCTTCGATCGGCATGTCGAGAACTTCGCTGATCGTCTTGCCCTTGTAGTGCACCTCAAGCGTCTCGCGGTTGTACCGCGCCCCGTGACACACCTCACAAGGGACGTACACGTCGGGCAGGAAGTTCATCTCAATCTTGATGGTGCCGTCACCAGCGCACGTCTCGCAGCGACCGCCCTTGACGTTGAACGAGAACCTGCCCTGTAGGTAGCCGTGGATCTTCGCCTCTGTGGTCTCCGCGAAGAGCTTGCGAATGTGATCGAAGACTCCCGTGTACGTCGCCGGGTTGGATCGCGGGGTACGACCGATCGGGCTCTGGTCGACGTGAACGACCTTGTCGACGTTCTGGGTGCCATCGATTCGTGTGTGTCGACCTGGCACAACTCGGGCGCCGTTGAGTTCCCGCGCCAGCGCCGTGTAGAGGATGTCGTTGACGAGTGTCGACTTGCCGGATCCAGATACGCCGGTCACCGCGACCAGAACACCGAGCGGGAAGGACGCCGTGACGTCATGCAGGTTGTGTTCGCGCGCCTCCACGACGGTGAGCTCAAGACCTGGCGTAACGGGACGACGAATGGGCGGCACCTCAATGGCTTTGCGTCCGGTCAAGTAGGCGCCGGTCAACGAGTCGGGATGATCGAGCAGATCCTGAACCGTCCCTGATACGACGACCTGACCGCCGTGCTCCCCGGCTCCCGGCCCGATGTCGACAACCCAGTCCGCTGTGCGAATGGTGTCCTCATCGTGCTCGACGACGATCAACGTGTTGCCCAAGTCGCGCAGCCGAACGAGCGTCTCGATCAGCCGATGGTTGTCGCGTTGGTGCAGCCCGATGGACGGCTCGTCCAACACATAGAGGACGCCGACCAGGCCGGAGCCAATCTGGGTCGCAAGTCGGATCCGCTGCGCTTCGCCGCCAGCAAGAGTCGCCGACGCGCGATCCAGCGACAAGTAGTCCAGGCCCACGTCGAGCAGGAAGCGCAGTCGCTCGTTGACCTCTTTGAGCACCCGCTCCGCAATCTGCATCTCGCGCGGTGGCAGGTCCAGCCCTAGTAGGAACTCAGCGCACTCGCTGATCGGCATGCCGGCGACATCGGCTATCGACTTGTCACCGACCGTCACCGCGAGGATCACCGGCTTGAGTCGCTTCCCGTGACATGCGGGGCACGGCACCTCGCGCATGTATCCCTCGAAGCGCTCACGTGCTCCGTCGGACTCTGCGTCCGCGTGGCGGCGCTCGATCCACGGGACGATGCCCTCGTACGTTGTGTGATACGACCGCTCGCGGCCGTATCGATTCTTGTAGCGCACGTGCAACTGGTCCGGATGGCCGTACAACACGGCCTTGCGCGCACGCGCACTCAGCTTTCGCCACGGCGTATCGGTACTGAAGCCGATCTCTTCGCCAAGCGTCTCAAGAATGCGTTCGAAGTAGCCGCCGATGTGCCCGTTGTTCCATGGCTGCAAGGCACCCTCGGAGATGCTGCGCGCGGGATCGGGAACGATCAGTTCCTCGTCGACCTCGCGCTTGGTGCCAAGCCCGGTGCACTCGGGACAGGCGCCAAACGGAGAGTTGAACGAGAACGAGCGCGGCTCAAGCTCTTCGAACGACACGTCGTCGTCCAGGCAGGCTAGGTGCTCAGAGAACGAACGCTCGCGATGCGGGTCATCTTCTGGCAGATCAACGAAGTCCAATACGACGAGGCCGCCGCCGAGTTCCAACGCCGTCTCAACTGAGTCAGTCAGCCGACGTTTGACGTCAGATTTCACGGCTAGCCGGTCGATCACCACCTCGATGGTGTGCTTCTCCTGCTTCTTCAGTGTCGGCGGTTCGGTCAGCGAGTGCACGACCCCGTCGACGCGTGCCCGGGAGAAGCCCTTGGTCTGCAGCTCTTGGAAGAGATCGACGTACTCACCCTTGCGACCTCGCACGACTGGTGCCAGGACCTGGAAGCGAGTCCCCCGCTCGAAGTCGAGGACACGATCAACGATCTGCTGCGGTGTCTGCCTGCTGATCGATTGGCCGCAGATCGGACAGTGCGGGTGGCCGACCCGCGCGTACAACAGGCGGAGGTAGTCGTAGACCTCGGTGATCGTGCCGACCGTCGAGCGCGGGTTGCGCGACGTGGATTTTTGGTCGATCGAGACGGCGGGTGACAGGCCTTCGATGAAGTCGACATCGGGCTTGTCCATCTGACCGAGGAACTGGCGGGCGTAGGCCGAAAGGCTCTCGACATAACGACGCTGACCCTCGGCGAAGATCGTGTCGAAGGCCAGGCTGGACTTGCCCGATCCGGACAGGCCGGTGAAGACCACAAAGGCATTGCGCGGCAGGTCGAGCGAGATGTCTTTGAGGTTGTGCTCGCGCGCCCCGCGCACCACAAGCCGGTCGGTCACCGGATATGCCCCATCTTGTCTCACTCGGAACCCTCGCTCGCTTGTCACTCAGCCATAACGCCGCCGCACGTCACCCCGCACCAGCCGCCAAGGCTAACCAGCAACACCGACATCGGCTTCCCGGCGATTTCTGGCTAGCGTCAGGGCATGACCGATCACCCGGCAACCGAATCCCCCGAACAGCGGGCAGAGGCCTTTAGGGAGTCTCTAAACCGCCTCGATCAAGCCACGGCCACCTTGCTCGATGTCGCGGACCGGACCGGGCCGGACGAACAATCCCAACCCACCTCCCTGCCCGGCTGGACCTTGGGGCACCTGCTCACCCACCTCGCTCGAAATGCCGACGCAGTCCGGAACCTGGCCGTATGGGCCAGCAGCGGGGTCGAGACCCCGATGTACCCCTCCGGGGAGGCGCGAGATGAGGCAATCGAGGCCGGAGCCGACAGGTCGCGCGCCGAGCTCCTCGACGACCTCCGGACCACGGCCAGCGATCTACGGGCCGAACTCGGTGCGATGCCTCCGTCGGCGCTTACCGCAACGATCCGACTGCGCAGCGGCCGACCGATCTCCGGGCACTCGCTGCCCTATTTCCGGACGCAGGAGGTCTACATCCACCTCATCGACCTTGGACTGGGATACGAGCCGTCGGACTGGCCCGACGACTTCGTCCTCACGGCGCTGGGACGCGTCTCGCGCGGCCGAGCCAAGGCGGATCAGCTCCCCGCGGCCGCGGTCCGATCTGCCGTCGATGGGTCAGAGTGGGTGTGCGGCTCGGCTGACGGACCCACGATCGTTGGACATCCAGCCCGCTTGCTCGAATGGCTCGTTGGGCGCGGGAACATGACCAGCCTCAGCACGGTGTCGGGCGAAGCCGTGCCGGCTCCGGTCCCTTGGTAATGACGAGCGTTTCGTGAGGACGAGTCATGACGTATAGCGGTCACGTTTCGGTTGGTGGACCGGCTGCGGTCCGAGAGCTCGTTGGACTCATCATCACCAAGGTCGCTGTGGGGCCCATCGACAACAACTCCTACTTGCTCCGATGCCGCATCACGGGAAGTCAGGTGCTCATCGATGCCGCCGCAGAACCGGACACGTTGCTCGGCGTCATCGGAGAATCGGGCCTCGACACGATCATCACCACGCACCAGCATCGTGACCACTGGGGAGCGCTAGCGGAAGTTGCCAAAGCCACCGGCGCGCGCACCATCGCGCACGCAGACGACGCCGAGGGGATCCTGCCGCACCCAACCGAACTGGTGGGGCATGGCGATGAGATCGCCGTGGGCAGTCTTGCCCTGCAGGTAGTTCACCTGGTGGGGCATACGCCAGGCAGCATCGCACTGCTATACGACGACCCAGAGGGCCAGCCCCACACATTCACCGGAGACTCGCTCTTCCCGGGCGGCGTGGGCAAGACCTCTTCTCCCGAGAACTTCGCATCGTTGCTCGACGATGTCGAACAACGAATCTTCAACCCGCTCCCCGACGAGACCTGGGTGTATCCCGGGCATGGCGATGACACGACCCTCGGCCGCGAGCGACCGCATCTCGGTGAGTGGCGAGCACGAGGCTGGTAGCCGGACAGCCCGCGAGCTCAGACGACCGAGACGGCCGTCTCCCAGCCCTCGGGTCGACGCTTCTTCGCCAGCCTGGACACCACCGAGGCGTACGACTCATCGACCAACTCACGGATCTCGTCGGCCGGGACCCTCGAACACTTGACGTTGCTCCAGGGCTTGTTGGGCATGTACTTCATCGGCCCGATGAGGTCCTGGAAGCGTCCGTGCCAGACCTCGCGAGACTCCATGTCCTGGTGCCGCACCGAGAAGTTCGCAGGAGTTTGCCGTGCACCGGCGAGCACGAACATCTTGTCCGCAACCTTCACCGCGCTGTGGTCCTCGTCCCACGGATGGTCGAGCCATGCGCCAGGTTTGGTCAGCGCGTAGGCGAGCACCGCGTCCACCTTCACGTCAGCCGGCCGACTGCATCGCACGTAGTTCGCGCTTGAGCTCGTGAATCTCGTCGCGCAATCGAGCCGCCAGCTCGAAATGCAGCTCGGCCGCCGCTGAGTGCATCTGATCGGTCAGCTGGCCGATCAAGTCGGCCAGATCGCGAGCGGGCAGCTCGGTCAACGAACCGGTGTGCATCCCGATCTCGACAGTGGACGACAGGCCAGGAACGGGGGTCTTGCCGCGCGACCGCGCACGACCCGAACCGCCAATCAGCTGCTCGGTGTCCGCGTCTTCGCGCGCAAGCATGTCGGTGATGTCAGCGATCTTCTTGCGAAGCGGCTGCGGGTCCACCCCGTTGGCCGTGTTGTAGGCCACCTGCTTCGAACGCCGCCGGTTCGTCTCGTCGATCGCCTTGGCCATCGAGTCGGTGATCTCATCCGCATACATGTGGACTTCACCGGAGACATTGCGCGCGGCTCGTCCGATCGTCTGGATTAACGAGGTCGATGAACGTAGGAACCCTTGCTTGTCGGCATCGAGAATGGCGACAAGCGACACCTCGGGCAGGTCGAGACCCTCCCGCAGCAAGTTGATGCCGACGAGCACGTCGTAAACACCCATCCGCAGCTCACGCAGAAGTTCGACCCGGCGCAAGGTGTCGACTTCCGAGTGCAGGTAGCGCACCCGGATCCCCTGGTCGAGCAGGTAGTCAGTGAGGTCCTCGGACATCTTCTTGGTGAGGGTGGTCACGAGCACCCGCTCACCTCGCTCGGCCCGTTCCCGAATCTCGTGCACCAGGTCATCGATCTGTCCGCGGGTGGGCTTGACCACTATCTGCGGGTCGATCAATCCAGTCGGGCGGATGATTTGTTCGACGACTCCGTCGGACTTGCCCATCTCGTAGCTGCCCGGAGTCGCGGACAGATAGACGGCCTGGCCGATCCGCTCGACGAACTCGTCCCAGCGCAAAGGGCGGTTGTCCATCGCCGACGGGAGCCGAAAACCGTGGTCGACCAGGGTGCGCTTGCGCGACATGTCACCCTCGTACATCCCGCCGATCTGCGGCACGGTCACGTGCGACTCATCGATCACCAGCAGGAAGTCCTCGGGAAAGTAATCGAGCAGACAGTTCGGCGGGCTGCCTGGCTCACGCTGGTCGATGTGGCGCGAATAGTTCTCGATACCCGAACAGAATCCGACCTGACGCATCATCTCGAGGTCGTAAGTCGTGCGCATTCGAAGTCGCTGCGCCTCCAGCAGCTTGCCTTGTCGGTCGAACTCCGCGAGCCGGTCTTCGAGCTCCGTCTCGATCCCAGCGATTGCTCGTTCCATCCGCTCCGGGCCGGCGACGTAATGGGTGGCTGGGAAGACGTGCAGCTCCTTGTCCTCGGTCATGACTTCGCCGGTCAAGGGATGCAACGTCATGAGTCGTTCGATCTCGTCGCCAAAAAACTCGATCCGTACCGCCAGCTCCTCGTACACAGGGAAGATCTCGATGGTGTCTCCGCGCACCCTGAATGTGCCACGGGTGAACGCCATGTCGTTGCGCGCGTATTGAATCTCAACGAAGCGACGAAGCAACGCGTCCCTGTCGATCGACTCACCGACTCGGAGCCGCACCATCCGGTCGACGTACTCCTGCGGCGTGCCGAGTCCGTAGATGCACGACACGGTCGAGACCACAATGACGTCGCGTCGAGTAAGCAGGCTGTTCGTCGCTGAGTGCCGTAGTCGCTCGACCTCGTCGTTGATCGACGAGTCCTTCTCGATGTACGTGTCCGTCTGTGGGACATACGCCTCAGGTTGGTAGTAGTCGTAGTAGGAGACGAAGTACTCAACCGCATTGTCGGGAAGCAGCTCACGAAACTCGTTGGCCAACTGCGCCGCCAACGTCTTGTTCGGCGCCATCACGAGCGTCGGTCTTTGCAATCGCTCGATCAACCACGCAGTCGTCGCCGACTTACCCGTACCGGTGGCGCCCAGAAGGACGATGTCCTGCTCCCCCGCCGTTATCCGCTGCGCCAAGTCCTCGATGGCTGCAGGCTGATCGCCGGACGGCGTGTAGTCACTGATGACGCGAAATGGTGCAACTCGGCGCTCTAGGTCCGTGACGGCTCTCACGAGTCGAACTTACGTCCCAGGGCTGACACACCGGACCGGCGGCTCACCCGGTGGGGTGGCTTTCGTCGTGTCGTCGGTTGCCCGGGAACCCGACGTGGGAATCTTCCTTCCAGCCGGAGCGTCAGATCCGAGGCACCGCGGAGAACAGGAAAACCGGACCCACCTTCATGCTCCAGCGAATCAGTCGAGCGATGCCTCGCGCACACAGGGCACCGAAGCGTCCGACGTGGGCCCTGTACGGCCTCTTAGTAGCAAGCCTGGTCATGGGCGGCTGCGCGGCCACGGTAGGAGTCGGGTCCACGTCTCGGCCGAACGCTGGAGTCGCAGGTGGCGGCCCTCCGCACGGAGCCTCGGTGACCGGCTTGAGCGAACGTCCCTTCGCCGACTCGTTGCAATCACTGCGCTTGACCGACGCTCCCATTCCTCCGGTTTCCTCAGCCTGCGCGGCCGTGGTCGCACATGGCTGGACTGCACGGGAGAACGCCCTTCCGGGGACCTCAGCCTGGGACGTCACCAGGACAACGGAAGGCCCGACCCGGGGGTATCTAGACACCTTCAGCACGACATGCGGAAACTCAGTGGGCCTGCATCTCACCGGCCCTAAGCAGCGCATCGCGGTCAAGGCATACCGGATCGGTTGGTACGGAGGCGCTGGCGCACGCTTGGTCTGGTCCTCGCGGCCGCTGGTGGTCCACCCGCAGAAGCAGGCCAAGCCGATGGGATCCACCAGCACGATCAACGAAGCGTGGCCCACCAGCCTCTCTATTCCGATTACTCCTGCCTGGGTGCCCGGCTTCTATTTGCTCGAGCCCACCGGTGCAAACGGACGTCCGCAGAGCGCAATCCCGCTCGTGGTGCGCGACGACGAAGCGAACGATCCGATCTTGCTCAATGCGTCGGTGCTTACGTGGACCGCATACAACGACTACGGCGGCCGCAGCCTGTATCACGGCCCGGGCTCGACTCATGCAGCGGCTGAGGCAACTCGTAGCCGCATGGACAGCATGGATCGTCCGATCATCGGCGCCGGATACATCCACTTGTTCCGCGCGTACCTACCGTTGGTTCGCGAGGCTGAGCGCTTAGGAATCGACGTCGGCTTCACCACCGACATCGACATCAACGATCGCCCCAGACTGCTGCTCAACCATGCCGAGGTCGTCTTCGATGGGCATGACGAGTACTGGACCCGGGACATGTATGACGGAGTCGAGGCCGCGCGCAACCACGGTGTGAACCTTGCCTTCATGGGAGCCAACAGCATCTACTGGCAAGCCCGCTTGGCACCGGACAGCGCTGGTCATCCGGAGCGAGAACTCATCGTGTACCGCGTCGCAAGCGAGGACCCGCAGACCGCGACCAATCCGGACAACGCGACCGTCCAGTGGCGACAGGCACCGCTCGATCGTGACCAAGCCGAGCTCATGGGCAACACGTACGGAACGCTGAACACGGTCGGCGGTTATCGCCTCGCCTATGACGTACCAAGTTGGCTGACTGCCAACAGCGTTCTCGTCGGCGGCTCCGTGATGCCGAAGGTGGTAGGCAACGAGGTCGACGAGATCAGGCCCGGAGATCCCGCCGAGCCGCCAAACGTTGAAACCCTGGCCCAGAGCCTCGTCGTCGAGCGAAAGGGCGAATGGGGTTCGGCCACGATGTCCTACTACTCCGCCCCGTCCGGCGCGGCCGTCTTCGCGGCCGGCACCACCGACTGGAACTGCAACTTGGACATGAGCTGCCCTGAGTACACGACTCCCTACGAGTCCAGCCTCGAGACACAGACCATCACAGACAACGTGCTGCGCGACTTCACCCAACCGCGATTCGGCGCGACCCATCCGTCGCACAGTGAGCCACCCCTCGCCACTGGCGCACTCCAGGCGCTGATGCCGACCTTCGCGTGGGGCTATGCGTCAAGCGGCGGCGTCGTCGACCCGTACGACCCGGACTAGCACCACGAGCGCACCCTTCTAGCCCCAGCCAGCGAGCGACCCTCCGGTCACATCGCTAGTGATTCGGTCGGCAGACCAACCCGACTCTCCGGCCCAGACCTCCATACGCGGGTGCAGCGCAGCCATGAAGGCCGTCTTGGCGTCCGCGTAATCCTGCGTCGACTCAGGGTGCTGATGCACCAGGCGACGTTTCTCGTCCTCGTAGGCAAGCCGATCGTCATCGTTGGCGCGCAAGTAGTCCCGTAGCAACAGGTTGAACCGCCAGGCTTGGCTGCCAAGTGGACGAATGTGGACGTGTGCGCGCCGACCGGGATCGGCCGAGCGCAGGAATCCCTGCACCGACACGACACCCGGGCCGTAGGACTTCTCCGGCACCAACTCATCCTCGGATCTCACGTAGCCAAGATCAGGGTCAAGCGCAGTCAGGGCGGACTGGATCGCGGCGTCATCGGACACACCGATCTGGAGATCGATCACATCCTTGGCCGCTAGCCCCACAACCGAAGTCGACCCGATGTGGTGCAGCGACACATCGGGACCGAGCCGATGGCCGATGCGAGCAAGCGCCCGCGCCGCCTCGTCCGCCCACCCTCGATGCCATTCGCTGAGGGCAGGGCCCTCCAGCCGGGCGCCGACATGGTGTGCAAGGTCATCGGCAAACGGGCTCAGACGTTGGGCCCACAGATCGTGGACCACTCGTGCGAGGTGCGCCTCGTCACCGTTGTTGTCGATCACGACGTCGGCAGCGGACGTCCGCAGCCCGACGGCTGCCTGGGTGGCCATTCGAGCTTGCGACTGGCCGGCTGGCAACCCACGCCGCTCGAGTCGACGGATGCGGACATCCTCGTCGGCCTCAACAGTGATGACCAACGGATAGTCGAGGTCTAGCCGTGACTCAACGAGCAGCGGAATGTCATGCACCACGAGACGAGCACCGCGCTCATCCGCCTGGTCGGTCAGATCCTGCATGTGCGCCCGGACCAGTGGATGGATGATCGCCTCGAGTTGCTTGCGAGCCGTCGGGTCGCCGAACACTGTGCTCGCAAGTGCGGCCCGGTCAAGTTCGCCCCTGCCATCGAGCACCGTAGGGCCGAACCCCTCGACGACCTCCGCAAGCCCGGAGGAACCAGGTCGCACCACCCAGCGCGCACTCTCATCTGCGTCTATGACGACCGCGCCGAACCCGCGAAGGTCCTGCGCCACGGTCGACTTACCGGCACCGATCCCTCCGGTTAACGCGACGATCAGCACGCGCACATGGTCCCACTGGCGGCGCACCTGTCCACGGCAAAGCGAACCGTCCGTGGAAACGCGACTCGGTGGTCGCGAATCCACGGACGGCCGTGGTTCATGCGGCTCGGGCGGAGTAGCCCCGATCTGCTTACTCGGAGGTGCCCGTGAGCTTCTCGCGAAGTGCTGCAAGCGCCTCGTCGGAGGCCAGCGAACCGGACTCCTCGACATCACCGTCGGATGAGTATTCAACCGGCGTCTCGGATGCGGCGGCCTCGTCGGCCTCCTTGGCCTCCGCTGCCTGCTTCATGTGCGCCTCGTAACGCTCGCGAGCCTCGGCCCACTGACGCTCCCATGCCTCCTGAGCAGCTTCGTGGCCCGGCAGCCATTCCTGGGTGTCGGGGTCGAAGCCCTCGGGGTAGATGTAGTTGCCCGACTCGTCGTACTGAGCGGGCATCCCGTACATGCTCGGGTCGAAGTGGTCAGAGACCGCCTCACCGATGGTGCCTTCGTTGGCCTGCTTGAGCGACAAGGAGATCCGGCGGCGCTCGAGGTCGATGTCGATGACCTTCACGAAGATCTCGTCGCCGACCTGGACGACCTGCTCCGGGATCTCCACGTGGCGCTCGGCCAGCTCGGAGATGTGGACCAGACCCTCGATGCCCTCATCCACGCGAACGAAGGCGCCGAACGGAACCAGCTTCGTGACCCGACCGGGCACGACCTGGCCCATCTGGTGCGTGCGCGCGAACTGCTGCCACGGGTCCTCCTGCGTCGCCTTCAGCGACAGCGAGACCCGTTCGCGGTCCATGTCGACGTCAAGAACCTCGACGGTGACCTCCTGGCCGACCTCGACAACCTCGGACGGGTGGTCGATGTGCTTCCAGGAAAGCTCGGAGACGTGCACGAGACCGTCGACACCGCCTAGGTCAACGAACGCCCCGAAGTTGACGATCGATGACACGACACCGTTGCGAACCTGACCCTTCTGCAGGGTCGTGAGGAAGGTCTGGCGAACCTCGGACTGCGTCTGCTCAAGCCACGCACGCCGGGACAGCACAACGTTGTTGCGGTTCTTGTCCAGCTCGATGATCTTCGCTTCGAGCTCGCGACCGACATAGGGCTGCAGGTCACGCACGCGGCGCATCTCAACGAGCGACGCGGGTAAGAAGCCGCGCAACCCGATGTCGAGGATGAGGCCGCCCTTAACGACCTCGATGACGGTGCCAGTGACGACGTCGTCGGCTTCCTTGAGCGCCTCGATCGTGCCCCAGGCGCGCTCGTACTGTGCGCGCTTCTTGGAGAGAATCAGCCGACCTTCCTTGTCCTCCTTCTGCAGGACAAGCGCCTCGACCTTGTCGCCGAGGGAGACGACCTCATTGGGGTCGACGTCGTGCTTGATCGAAAGCTCACGCGAGGGGATGACACCCTCGGTCTTGTAGCCGATGTCGAGGAGGACCTCGTCGCGGTCAACTTTGACAACAGTGCCGTCAACGATGTCGCCGTCGTTGAAGTACTTAATGGTCTCGTCAATGGCGGCGAGGAAGTCTTCGACACTGCCGATGTCATTGATGGCGACCTGGGGGATGGTGCGGGTCTCGAGGGCGTCGGTGCTGCTGGTCATGTAGTCGTGGGCCTTTAGGAGTAGACGATGCTCTGCAGGCCCGTTTCGACGTGCCGAAGGTCCGGGGGTCCAGGCACGCGAGGGCGCAAGTGACCAAGCAGAGGAACGACATGACGATCGCGAGCCTGCTCCGTCCGAGGTCGCGCAGGCCCACAGCGCGTCTGCAAGGCTACGGGAACGATGGTTGAGGGGTCAATTCGAGCACAATCCGCGCGGGCTCATAGCCCACGTGGACGTCGATGCTGACGATTCGGCACGGGCGAGCAGGCGACATTGGGATGCCGACGCGGCCGCTTATCAGGCTGAACACGCCGACTACCTCGGGTCCGTTCGTTTCGTCTGGTGCCCCGAGGACCTCGAGGAATCAGAGGCACACCTGCTCGGTCCGATCGCAGATTTGAGCGGCCAACGAGTACTTGAGGTCGGCTGTGGTGCCGCGCAGTGTGGTCGCTGGCTGGTGTCGCAGGGGGTCAACGTCGTCGGGATCGACATCTCGCACCGTCAGATTGCGCACAGTGCGCAGCTCGACGCACGGACCGGTATCACCGTCAGCGCGGCGGTCGCCGATGCGCGTGCGCTGCCGTTCGCCGATGCCAGTTTCGACTGCGCGTTCACCTCCTTCGGTGCGTTGCAGTTCGTGGGCGACCCGGAGCGAGTCATGTGCGAAGTGTTCAGGGTGCTGCGCCCCGGCAGTCGTTGGGTGTTCTCCGTCACGCACCCGGTGCGCTGGGTGTTTCTCGATGACCCCGGCCCCGACGGTCTCGTCGCTACCTACAGTTACTTCTCGCGTGAGCCTTACGTCGAGGTCGACGACGACTCAGTCCCGACATATGTCGAACATCACCGCACGATCGGGGACCGTGTGCGCGACATCGTCGGCGCGGGCTTTCGGCTCATCGACATCGTCGAGCCCGAATGGCCCGACGGGCTCGATCGAATCTGGGGTCATTGGAGTGCATTGCGCGGAGGGAAGCTGCCGGGCACCGCGATCTTTGTGTGCGAGAAGCCAACGGTCTGACAACGCTGGCGACTGCCCGCGGATGACTCAGTGCGCGGCTTCGTCCCAGTTGTCGCCGCGACCCACTGATACATCGAGCGGGACTGAAAGCTGATAGGCGCTGCCCATTTCCGTTCGAATCAGTTCCTGCATCACGTCGGCCTCGCCACGCGCGATCTCGAACACCAACTCGTCGTGGACCTGCAAGACCATTCGGGAGGCGAGCGCGTGCTCGCGGATCGCACGGTCGACGCGCAAGGTCGCCAGCTTGATGATGTCGGCGGCCGACCCTTGGATGGGTGCGTTGAGGGCCATCCGTTCAGCCATCTCCCTGCGCACTCGATTGTCACTCGTGAGATCGGGCAGGTAACGGCGGCGGCCGAGCAGGGTCTCGGTGTACCCGGTCGCGCGGGCACGCTGCACCACTTCGGCCAAGTAGTCGCGTACCCCACCAAACCGCGCGAAGTACTCGTCCATTAACCCGGCGGCCTCGTCGGTACCGATACCCAATTGCTGGCTCAGCCCGTACGCCGAAAGTCCATAGGCGAGTCCGTACGACATTGCCTTAATCCGTCGGCGCATCTCTGCATCCACCTGCTCTGGGGGCACGCTGAACACACGCGAGCCGACAGTCGTGTGCAGGTCCTCGCCCGAGGTGAAGGCATCTATGAGACCGACGTCTTCACATAGATGCGCCATGATCCGCATCTCGATCTGGCTGTAGTCGGCCGTCATCAAGCAGTCCGCCTGCGGACCGGCGACGAACGCCTGGCGGATCCGCCTTCCCTGTTCGGTTCGGACGGGTACGTTCTGCAGATTCGGGTCCGTGGACGACAGGCGCCCCGTCGCGGCGATCGTCTGGATGAACGTGGTGTGGATGCGCTCGTCATCGGAGACCGAGCGCAACAGACCCTCGACCGTGCTTCGCAACTTGGCCGCATCCCGAAACGCGAGGACCTGTTCGAGGAACGGGTGCTCGGTCTGCGCGTACAACGACTGCAGTGCTTCGGCGTCCGTGGTCCAACCCGTCTTTGTGCGCTTCGTCTTCGGCATGCCGAGCTCGTCGAACAGCACGACCTGCAACTGCTTCGGGGAGCCGAGGTTTACGTCGTGACCGATGATCCGGCAGGCCTCCTCGATCGCCGCCTTCTCCGCGCTGATGAAGTCAGACTCAAGTACCCGCAGCGCCTCGCTGGACACGGCGATGCCGGTCCGCTCGATGTCAGCGAGCACGTGCAGCAGCGGCAGTTCCAGATCGGTTAACAGCGCCTGGGCGTTCTGTACGCGGAGCGGCTCAGCCAGTGCCGCCGCGAGGTCGAGCACTGCCCGAGCGCGCACCATTGCATCGTGAGCGCGTGAGCCAGGTCCCTCGGTGTCGAAAGTCAGCTGCTGCGACTCCCCTTCCTCGACGTCCAGGGACCGCCCCAGATGACGGACCGCGAGATCGGACAGGTCGAACGAGCGCTGATCCGGACGCAGCAGGTACGCGGCCAGAGCGGTGTCGACCGTGAGCCCGCCAAGAATCCAGCCACGACTTGTCAATGCATGCAGCGGCCCCTTTGCGTCGTGCATGGCCTTGTGCCGCTCGCCTGACGCCAGCCATGCGCCCAGGACGACCTCGGCCGCACTGTCTAGCTCGTCAACCAGCACATACGCCGCGGCGCCATCACTGGCCGCAACAGCCAGTCCGACTACGTCGCCGCGGCCACGGCCCCATGATCCGTCCACGACCAGCCCGACCGCAGCTGTGGCATGCGTGGTCAACCACGATTCGAGGTCGGAGGATGCGAGCAGTTCGCCATCGAGGGGCAACGCGTCGACGACACTCGTCTCGTCACTCTGGGTGGCGTCGAGAGCCAGCAGGCGGTCGCGCAGGATGCGGAACTCCAACGAGTCGAAAAGCTGATGCACCGCTTCGCGGTCCCAGTCCACCCGCTCCAGATCGTCGGGCTGCTGCTCGATTGGTACGTCGCGCACCAAGCGGGTGAGCCGTTGATTCATCAGTACGGAGCCGAGGTTTGCCCGTAGCGAGTCCCCTACCTTGCCCTTGACCTCATCCACCCGATCTACCAACGCGTCCAGCGAACCGAACTGGCGGATCCAGTTGGCCGCGGTCTTCTCGCCTACCCCGGGGATGCCCGGGAGATTGTCGCTTGGGTCACCACGCAGCGCCGCGTAGTCGGGGTACTGAGCAGGCGTGAGGCCGTATCGCTCTTCGACCGCCGCGGGAGTCATCCGCGCGAGGTCCGACACACCCTTACGCGGATACAGGACCGTCGTGGCGCCGTCCACCAGTTGAAACGCGTCGCGGTCCCCCGTGACGATCAAGACGTCGAACCCTTCGGCCTCGGCGCGCGTCGTAACAGTCGCAATCACGTCGTCTGCTTCGAAACCCTCGGCCTGGAGCGTCGTGACGTTCAGAGCCGCAAGCACCTCGCGGATCAAACCGACCTGTGGTCGAAAGGCGTCGGGGGTGGCTTGCCGATTGGCCTTGTACTCGCTGTACTGCTCGCTGCGGAAAGTCGAACGTGAGACGTCGAACGCGACGGCAACGTGCGTGGGATTTTCGTCGCGGACGATGTTGATGAACATGGAGGTGAATCCGTACACCGCGTTGGTCGGCTGGCCGGTACTCGTAGAGAAGTTCTCAACCGGCAGCGCATAGAACGCCCGATAGGCCAACGAGTGCCCATCCAGCAGAAGCAGTCGCTTTGCGGCTGGCGGTCGCTTTCCCGATGGCGAAGGCGAGGGATCGGGCACGTTCGCGATCCTAGGGCGACTCAGTGACAGCGATCCGTAGCAATGTCTCAGGGACCCAGGTGACCCCCGAGGATCGGTAGAACGAATAGTTCTGACTTCGATTGTCGCCATATGCGTCAAAGGCGACCGGGCCGCTGGCGCCAGCGAACGTCTCAGCCGAGGCGCCGATCGCGACGAGACCCCGTTCGGCTGGGGTCACCGTGGGGGTGCCTGGGTCAAGGACTGCAAATGCGCGGATCAACGCCCACGCGGCGTCATACGCGGCTGGCCCGTCATTGCCCGCAGGGACGGAAGGCTTAGCGGCTGCGTAGCGGGCGAGAAAATCGCGCGCGGTCGGAGTCACTTGGGGCGTAGCCCCGGGGTACGTAGCCCAGATGCCGTCGATCGGCCCCGCGCCCCAGAAGGCCTGCTCAAAGAGCGAGGACGTGCCCACCACGCCCACCGCAGGCAGGCTGGCGTGAAGGGCATCGATGAACGGACGGGCCACGTCGACGTCAGCAGCGAGGTAGACCGACTGGACCTTCGCCGCCTTGATGTGCGCGACCGCGGTTGCTAGCTGCGCCGGCGTCGAGCCCGGAGCCACACTCTCGATCCAGGCCACCGTCACATGATCGGCCTGCAGTTCGCGCACCGCTGAAGCGGCGGTCGTGCGGCCTGAGGCGCGCCCGTCGTTGACGATGGCCACCCGGTTGGATCGCAAGTTATTGGCGATGAATCTCGCGCCGGCCTCACCCTGGTAACTCAGATTCGGCGCGACTCGCATGTACGAGGCAAACGGTCGCATCACCACATCGTTGACCGCGCGCTGCGTCAACTCAGGATCCACGCTGCCTGGCGAGATCTGCGCTAGACCGGCTTCTGCGAAGATCGGTTGAACGCCCTCGTCCACGCTCGAGCGCAGCCCACCCACCACTCCGATCACCGATGGATCGCTGACGAGCCTGGTGGCAAGCTGCTGACCCACGCTCTGGTCACTCTGGTCATCGAACGCCTGCACGGTCAGCTTCCACCCGTGTACGAAATCCGATGCGTTGGCTTCATTCACGGCCAGCTGCACCGAATTGAGTGCGCCGATGCCGAGTTGAGCATCGGACCCGCTCAGCGGGGCGAGAACGCCAAGAGCCGCGGTGGGTTGCGGAGTTGCAGGATGCGCGCCACCTGCATGGGCGCTGCATGCAACCGTCAGGAGCAACGGCGCCATCAGCCATGCGGTGAGTACCGCCTGGCGTCTCCCTGTCACACCCCAGCGTCTCACGGCCGACGACGAGTCCGGCCTCGCGCACCTGCTCGGTCAGGCAGCACCTTCGCCGAGGTAGGCCTCCCGAATACGCGGATCGGCGAGCAGATTCGCCGCCTGGTCACTCATCACGACGCGACCGGTCTCCAACACGTAGCCGCGATTTGCGAGTTTCAGCGCGGACGTGGCGTTCTGCTCAACCAGCAGGACCGTGGTGCCCTGCTCGTTGATCTCCTTGATGATCGAAAAGATCTGGTTGACGATGATCGGAGCCAGACCCATCGACGGCTCGTCCAGCAGCAGCAGGGTGGGGCGCGTCATCAGCGCCCGACCGATCGCGAGCATCTGCTGCTCACCGCCCGACAACGTGCCGCCGTTTTGGCCCTTGCGCTCCTCCAGTCGCGGAAACAGTTCGAACACCCGCTTGAGGTCGCCCTGATCGACCTTCCCGAACCGATAGGCGCCCATCTGAAGGTTCTCAAGCACAGACATCAACGGGAAAATGCGTCGACCCTCGGGTGAGTGGCCGATGCCGCGGCCAACGATGGTGTGTGCGGCAACTCCGTCAATGCGTCGACCCTCAAACACGATCGCGCCCTCATGTGTTGGCACGAGCCCCGAGATCGAGCGCAACGTGGTCGTCTTGCCTGCTCCGTTGGCACCGAGCAGCGCGACGATCTCACCGTCCTCAACTGTGAGATCGATTCCGTGCAGCGCCTCGATGCTGCCGTACTTGACCTTCAGACTGTGCAGCTCAAGCAGCGCCATCTCAGCGCTCCTCGCCTGGGTCAGAATCCGGGTCCAGACCCGGCTCCCGGATCGGCTCTTCCTCGCCCGCGAGCTGCGCCGCGGTCTCTGGCGCGACCGACGGTGACACGGACTCCGCGTCCTCCGCCACACCGAGGTATGCCTCAACCACCGCAGGATTGCGCTGCACTTCGGCCGGAGTACCTTCAGCGATGATCTGGCCGAAGTTGAGCACGATGATGCGGTGCGCGAGCGACATCACCAGGCCCATGTCGTGCTCGATCAGCAGTACGGAGACTCCGCGTTGCACGTTGATCGATCGGATCAGCTCCGTCAGCGCAAGTTTTTCGGATGGATTCGTGCCAGCCGCAGGTTCATCGAGGAGCAGCAGCTCAGGCCTGGTCCCCAGCGCACGCGCGATCTCGAGGCGACGTTGGTCGCCGTAGGACAACGAACCCGACACTTCGTTCGTTCGTTGCCGCAGCCCAACGAAGTCGAGCAGCTCTGCGGCCTCCTGGTCACCCTCGCGCTCCTCGCGACGGTTGAGCGGCAGGTGCAACATCGCCGAGAACGGGCCGGTGCGATGACGTGACTCGACTCCGATCTTCACGTTCTCCAGAGCAGTAAGCGCCTTGAAGAGGCGAATGTTCTGAAACGTCCGGGCGATACCTAGCCGGTTGTTGAGCACCACCTTGCGCCCGGAGACGACTGTCGGGACCTTGCCTGACGGCGTGAAGCGGATCTCGCCCTCCTGTGGCGAGTAGACCCCTGTGATGGAGTTGAACAGCGAGGTCTTGCCGGCACCGTTCGGACCGATGACAGCGAGCATCTCGCCACGCGTCTGGTGCATCGTGACGTTAGACAGGCTGGTGACACCACCGAACCGCAAGGTGATGTCATCGACATCGAGGATGTGATCGCCGGCGGCGGGAGCGGGCGGCGGCTGAGTGACTTCAGTAGCGACACTCACGTGACCGTCCTCCCCGCGAGCGCCTTCTCTTCCTCTTCGATCTGGATCTCCCGGGTCCTGCGCCGCGACGGGATGAGACCTTGCGGACGGAAGATCATCATCAGGACCAGCAGGGCGCCGAAATAGGCGATGCGGTCTTCGGGGGGCACATAGTTGCGCAGGAAGTTCGGCAACCACTCGACGATCGCTGTGCCGATCACGACACCCCAGATGGAGCCCATGCCACCGAAGATCACGCAGGCGAGCACAAGAATGGACACGTTCAGCGTGAAGTTTCCGGGGTTGATGTAGCCGATCTTGCTGGCATAGATCACGCCAGCCAAGCCGGATGTCGAAGCGCCAATCGCGAAAGCCATCAGCTTGTACTTCACCAGGGGGACCCCGGACGCCTCGGCGGCTGGCTCATCCTCGCGGATGGCGGTCCACGATCGTCCGACCCTCGAGTCCTCGAGTCTGGAGAAGAAGACGATGACCATGATGATGACGGCGAGGATCAGATACCAGTAGTCGAGGTTGTTCAAAGCGAAGTTGTGGCCGAACAGGCTGAAGTGCGGGATGTTCACGGCCCCTTGCGGACCACCGGTGATGCTGGACGCGTTCGTCGCGAAGATACGAACGATCTCACCGAAGCCCAGAGTCACGATCGCCAAATAGTCGCCGCGTAGTCGTAACGTCGGCGCACCCAGTAAAAGGCCTGCGGCGACGCACGCAGCCATCGAGAACGGAAAAGTGAACCAGATGTTGATGACGAACGGCGGCTTCGCCGGCAACGAACCAGTCCAGTAGGCCGCCGTGTACGCACCGATAGCAAAGAACGCCACGTAGCCCAAGTCGAGCAAGCCGGCGAAGCCCACCACGACGTTGAGTCCGAGTGCCAGCAGTACGTAGATCGCTATCTGGTCGACCAGAATTTCCTGCCAGAACTGACTCAACAGCGGCGGGATGAAGATGGCTCCCAAGAACGCCGCGGTGAAGACGCCCACTTTGAGTCGTTGGTCGGAGTTGATGCGCGCGCGAATCCCGGTCACTGGCGCGATCACCCGATGAAGCGGTTGTGAGTAAGCGGCCACCAACGCCGACAGGAGCCACAGCACGACGCCAACAGCCGCGAACTCCAGGGCCCGAGGCGTGAAGAGGCTTTGGTGGACGCCGTACCACTCCTGCGAGCTGTTTCCCGATGGCCCGCTCAGCATCGAGAGCACCAGCATCGCGACGATCCAGATGCCTAGGTTCTTCCACGTCGCACCGAACGGTGCCTTGATGCCACGACGCTCGTGGTCGCGCGCCGGCGGCGGCGTGGTCAAAGCCGTGGTACTCATGCCGACCTCCCCACGCGCTCGCCAAGGATGCCGGTCGGCCGGATGAGCAGGACACCGACAAGGACCACGAATGATGCGACGTCGATCCATTGTGCGCCGATGCAGGCCACCGTGTAGTTCTCGACCAGCCCGAGCAGGAGACCGCCCAGCATGGCGCCGCGGATGTTGCCGATCCCGCCCAGAACGGCTGCACTGAAGGCCTTGATGCCGGGGATAAAGCCCATGTTGAACTGCACGTTGAAGGCGACGCCGTAAAGGAACGCTGCGATTCCGGCCAGGATGCCGCCGATGACGAACGTCTGAGACACCACCCGGTCGATGTTCACGCCCATCAGCTTCGCGGTATCAGCATCCTGCGCAACTGCGCGGATGCCCTGCCCGAGACGAGTCTTGTTCACCACGAGGTCGAGCGCGATCATGCTCACAATTGCTGTAACCGCGATGAGCACCTGAGAAACCGAAACCGGGGCGCCGTGGATGTGAAAGAGCGTCTTGTCGTGGAAGATCCCCGGGAACGCAATCGGGTCGCGGCCGAACTCCTTGCCCACGAAGTTGAAGAGAAACAGCGAAGCGCCGATCGCACTGATCAGGAACGCAAGCTTCGGAGCGCCTCGCCGACGCAAGGGTCTATATGCAACGAGCTCAAGACCAAAGGCTGTTGCACCGCTACCCGCGGCGCCCGCAAGCAGCCCCAGCGCCACCAACGCGACGACCGCGAACCCGTGCGCCGAGCCGCTGACACCTAGGAATGCCTGCATCACGAAGAGCGAAACGAACGCGCCCATCATGAACACTTCGCTGTGCGCGAAGTTGATGAGTTGCAAGACGCCGTAGACGAGTGTGTAACCGATAGCTATGAGGGCGTAGATGAAGCCCGCGGTCAAACCGCTGACGGTCAACCGCCAGAAGTTCTCGGTAAAGCACACCTGGCGACCCCCGGTCTGCTCAATGTCCTTCGGCGGCGTCAGCCTCGCGGGTAAACAGCACGTAGGTCAAGCATGGCGCGCAGGCAAACACTCCCCTGCAATGAAGCCCTCGAAAGACGAGTCTGCAATCCAGGTCCTCGAACGACAAACGCAGACGGTCAGACGTCGAAACGTCTGACCGTCTGCGCGATCGTTGCTAGTTGTGCGGATCAGCCACCACTTGCGAGCAGTGTCGGAATCTGACCGAGTAGCTTCCGATGGCCGTTCGATACCTGGTAGACGTACACGGCTTCGCCAACAACTTCACCGTTGGCGGAGAACTTGATGTCCTTGGTGATACCGGTGTAGTTGACCGTCTTGAAGGCGGCCAGCAAGGTCGCCGGGGTGACAGTGGCGCCAATGCCCTTCATGGCCGAGATCAGTGCGTTGGTGGCGTCGTACGCCTCAGCGGAGTACGTGCCGGGAGGCTGGTGCGCCAGTGCGGTGTAGGCACTGACGAACGTGGCCTGGCTCGGGTCGACGTTGGGGTCGGCACACGGGCAGGTCAGGTAGGCGTTGGTCGCGGCCTGACCGGCAAGCTGAATCAGCTTGTCGTCGTTCGAGCCGTCGCCGGATGCATTGATGCCCTGGTAACCAGCCGAGTTCAGCGCCTTCAGGAACAATGCGTAGTCACTGTAGTAACCGCTGTAGTACACGGCGTCAGGCTTGGCCTGCGCGATGGTTCCTGCGATGGACTGGTAGTTCTTGGTCGGCGCGATGCCCTGGTGGGTGACTGTGGCGCCGTCCTTCTGCAACTCAGTGTCGAGGACACCCGACAGGCCGGTGCCGTAATCGGACTTGTCGTCGACCGAGTAGACCGTCTTGGCCTTCAGCGCCTTGACCAAGTAGTCAGCGGCGAGCGAGCCCTGGTCCTGGTCAGGCGGCACGACGCGGAAGAACGAAGTGAAGCCGAGCGACGTCAACGTCGGGTTGGTTGCCGACGGGCTGACGAGCGTCACGCTCTTGCCCGCGTAGGTGGCACCAACAGCTTTGGTCGCCCCAGAGAAGGCCGGGCCGACAACGGCAACGAGGTTCGAGATACCGAGCAACTGCTGCGCCGCGGCCGGAGCCTGCGCCGGGTCGCCCTGGTCGTCTGCCGACTTGTAGGCGAGTGTGAACGGGAGGTTCCCCGTCGCGTTGGCCTGGTTGATGGCGAGCTGAACCGCGTTGGCCTCGTTGATTCCGAGTGCGGAGTTGTCGCCGGTCAACGGACCTTGATAGCCGATCGTGTAGGTCGGCTTGCTGCTTGACCCGCTGCTGCTACTGCCGCAGGCGGTGACCAGCAACGCGCCGGCTGCCAGTGGCAGCGCGAGTGCGATGAGCCGTCGGTTGAGCACGCGAACTCCCTAAATATGCGCGAACCAATCGCGTCTCCGCTCCGGAGCGCGAGTCGCAGCAATTGCCCGCGACGTAGCGACCCTAGACCGCGGCACGCGCTCAAAGCACGGACCGCGCGCGGAAAGTGACCAGGATGTAATAACGCGAGACATGAGAATTTGAGCGCAATTACGTTGCGGAATCCTCCGACAGCGAAGGTTTTAATGCCTCGGACCCGTTCTCGAGAACCAGCGTCGCCATCTCGCGCATCGAGATTCGAGCATCCATGGCCACCTTCTGGATCGTCCGGAATGCCTCAGCCTCGGACATTCCCTCGGCGATCAACACGGCCTTGGCGCGGTCCACCAACCGCCTCGACTCCAGTCGCTCATCGCGGTCGGACACTTCGCGCTCAAGCGTCAAGATCTGCTCGTGCCGGGCGATCGCCATCTCGATCGCGGGCACCAGGTCGTCCTTGCTGAAGGGCTTGACCACGTACGCCATGGCACCTGCGTCCCGAGCACGCTCGACCAGGGTGCGCTGAGAGAACGCCGTCAGGATCAGCACCGGGGCAAGTCGCTCGCCGACTATGACCTCGGCGGCGCTGATGCCATCGAGTCGAGGCATCTTGACATCCAGGATCACCAGGTCCGGTCGGTGCTCGCGCGCAAGTTCGATGGCCTCCTGCCCGTCTCCGGCTTCTGCAACGACGAGGTAGCCCTCTTCGTTGAGCATCTCCGCGAGATCGAGGCGGATCAACGCCTCGTCCTCGGCCAGTACAACTCGGCGGTTGCTCATATCGGCCCCTTCACAAGTTGGCTCGCGAATTTCGCTCGCGAATTTCGCTCGATACAGTGAGCGCTCGCCGCACGCCCCGGTAGCCCAACGGCAGAGGCAATGGTCTCAAACACCATCCAGTGTGGGTTCGAATCCCACCCGGGGTACTCGTACAGATACTGGCCCGTCAGGGAGCCAGATTCATCTCGATCACCCGCGCCAACAGGCCGTTGACGAAGGCCGCGGAGTCGTCGGTGGACAGCGACTGCGCAAGTTCAACCGCCTCAGACACAGCCACGGCGTCGGGCACATCGTCGTTGTACACGATCTCGTAGATGCCGATCCGCAAGATGTTGCGATCGACGCTGGGCATCCGGTCAATGGTCCAGCCCACCGAGTACGAGGTCAGGAGATCGTCGATGCGCTGCGCGTGCTCACCGACTCCACCAACTATTTGGCGCGCGTAGTCATCCGCGGCGAGTGCAGGGGCACGCGCGGCGAGCACGTCGGTCGCGGGCAAGCCGCGCATCTCCGCCTCGTAGAGGATGTCGAGCGCGCGTTTGCGAGCCTTGCCGCGAGCGGTCAACCGTTCACACGACCGAGGTAGCTGCCATCGCGAGTGTCGACCTTTACCTTCTCGCCCTGCGTGATGAACAGCGGAACGGCCACGACTGCGCCCGTCTCGAGCGTGGCTGGCTTGGTACCGCCGGTGGATCGGTCACCCTGCAGACCTGGCTCGGTATAGGTGATGGTCAGTTCGACCGAGGTCGGCAACTCCACATACAACGGGGACCCGTCGTGCAGCGCGATGACCGCGGACTGATTCTCCAGCAGGTATTTCGCCGACTCGCCAACAACCTCGACAGGTACGTGGATCTGGTCGTACGAATCGTTGTCCATGAAGACGAAGTCGGTCGATTCCTTGTAGAGGTACTGCATGTCGCGCTTGTCGACGTTGGCGGTGTCCACCTTCACGCCCGCGTTGAACGTCTTGTCGACGACCTTGCCGGTCAGCACGTTCTTGAGCTTGGTGCGGACGAATGCTCCGCCTTTACCCGGCTTGACGTGCTGGAACTCGACCACGGTCCAGAGCTGCCCGTCGAGATTGAGGACAAGCCCGTTCTTCAAGTCGTTCGTTGTGGCCACGCGGATGTCTCCAGATGCAGGCGCACTCGACGTCAGCCGAGTTCGAGTAGGTCACGGGGGCTGGTGGTGAGGCTCTCGACGAGGGAATCGCCGACCAAGACGGTGTCCTCGATTCGCACTCCACCTCGACCCGGCAGGTAGACGCCGGGCTCGACGGTGACGGGCGAGTTGGCCTGAATCCTACCGGCTGACGCGGGTCCGACGAACGGCGCCTCGTGGATCTCGAGCCCCACGCCATGGCCCAGACCGTGTGTGTATTGCTCGCCGTAGCCAGCGACATCGATCACCGAACGAACGATCTCATCAAGCTCACGGGTCGCGATGCCCGCTCGCAGTGCCGCGCGCCCTTCGGCCTGTGCGTGCTCGACCAGCGCGTGCAATTCGCGTTGCCAGTCGGCTGCAGGTCCCATCACGCAGGTGCGGGTCATGTCCGCGTGATACCCGTCGACGCGCGCCCCGAAGTCCATCTTTAGCAAGTCGCCCTCCTCGACCACGCGCTCGGTGGGTTCGTGATGAGGGATCGCCGAGTTGGGTCCGCTTGCGACGATGCTGTCGAACGCGAGCCCTTCCGCGCCGGCGTCATGCATCGCGATCTCCAACGCGAAGGCGATGTCGCGCTCAGTCTGGCCAGCGTGAACCTGCTGACACACCCGTGCGAATGCAAGGTCGGAGACCTCGCACGCACGTCTCACGAGTTCTATCTCCGCGGGGTCCTTGTTGGTGCGCAGGATCTCGACTGGCTCCTCCAGAGCAACGAGTCGTTCCTCGCCGGCAAGTCCACGCAGGGTGCCGAAAAGCGCGACGGTGACATCGCGACTCTCGAAACCGAGCCGATCCATCCGGCCAGCCAACGCGAAAGAGATAGCGGCCTCTGGGCATGTGCGCGAGGGCGGGAGTGCCGTCACATCGGGGCACTGTTCCGAGATCTGCGTCGTGTACCGGCCGTCACTGACGATCCGATCGGAGTGAGCATCGCTGCTGATCAGCACGGCTGCGTTCGAGCCAGTGAATCCGGTGAGGTACCGGACGTTGACCAGGCGAGTTACGAGCATTGCCTCGACCTCGAGGGCGGGCAGGCCCTCTCTGAGTTGATTGCGTCGGCGCGCGTGCTGGTCGCTCACACGGTTCACCCTAGGACGCGATGAGGCGTGCAATCTCCTCGAGCGCCAGCCGGTACGAGTCAGTGCCGAAGCCTGCAATCACCCCAGTGGCCACGCCGGAGATGACAGAGGTGTGTCGAAACTCCTCACGCGTGTGCGGGTTGGACAAGTGCACCTCGATCAACGGGACCTCAAGCATCGCGCAGGCGTCGCGCAGCGCGTAGGAGTAGTGGGTGAAGGCGGCGGGGTTCAGCACCACCCCGCTGACGTATCCCGTTGCTTCATGCAACCAACCGATCAACTCGCCCTCGTGGTCGGTCTGGCGCACGTCGACGTCGATCGCAAGCTCGCGCCCCCACGCCTCGCACCCACGCACCAGGTCGTCCCAGCTGGCCGTGCCGTAGATCTCAGGCTCACGGGCGCCGAGACGACCGAGGTTGGGTCCGTTGAGGACCATCACACGGCTCATCTGCTGACCTCCGAGTACGCGGCACGGACAAGCGATTCGTCCGGGTCGTCCAGGATGACAGGTCGACCGATCCCCTCAAGCACAACGAATCGAAGTCGCGAGCCACGCGCCTTCTTGTCAACGCGCATCGCGGGCAACAACTCATCGAAGGCGCCGTCGTAGCCCGTCGGCAACCCCACCATCTCGACGACATGGCGATGCCGCTGTGTCAGCGCGGCGTCGTGCCTTCCCGCGAGCTCACCGAGTTTGGCCGCGTAGAGCATCCCGACTGCCACCGCATCGCCGTGGCGCCAGCCATAGGACTCGTTTCGCTCGATGGCGTGCGCAAGCGTGTGCCCGTAGTTGAGCATCTCGCGGCCGATGCCGTTCGAGGACTTCTCGCGCAGGTCGTCGGTGACGACCTCCGCCTTCACCTGGATGGCGCGTCGGACAAGTTCGGCGAAGTCATCCGAATCGATGTCGACTGCGTTGACCGCATCGCGCTCCACGATCGAGAGGATCTGCTCGTCGGCAATGAAGCCGACCTTCACGACTTCAGCCATACCAGCGCGAAGTTCGGCCTCGTGCAGCGACCGCAGCAGATCGAGGTCGCAAAGGACACCCGCAGGCGGATGAAAGGCCCCAACCAGGTTCTTGCCGGCCGCGATGTTGATACCGGTCTTGCCCCCGACAGCGGCATCGACCATGCCAAGCACCGTGGTCGGGACATGCACGACCGGCACGCCGCGCAGCCAGGTCGCTGCGACGAAGCCGGCCAAGTCAGTGGTCGCTCCCCCGCCGACGGCCACAATCGCGTCGCTGCGCGTGAAGCCAGCCGCACCGAGCGCATCCCACAACGCCGCCGCGCCAGCCACGGTCTTGGCTGCTTCACCGCTCAAGACGTCCAACGACAAGACACTGATGGACGCGCCCAACGACCGTCGAATCCGCGCGGCTGCATCCGCGACCGCGGGGTCCGCGATGATGGCCACCCGCTCGACACCTGCCGGCAGGAGCGCGCCGACCTCACCCATGAGTTCGTGACCAAGCACAACGTCATACGAGTCGGCGGCCGACCGATCGTCACGTGGCCCGATCGAAATACGCGCCAACTCACTCATGCGGCAGCCAACGCGGTCACGATTTCGTCGACGATCACTTCGGGCTCGCGATCGTTGGTGTCGATGACGATGTCGGCGACCTCGACGTAAAGCTCGCGGCGTTCGGCCATCAGTGCGCGCAGCTGCTTGCGAACATCGCCGAGAAGAAGCGGACGGTCGCGATTGAGCCCGACCCGAGAAGCAGCGTGCGCGAGATCCACATCGAGAAACACCACCCGCTCGTCGCCAAGGTCTGCGCGAGTCTCCGCGTCGAGAATCGCCCCGCCACCCAGCGACACGACACCGGCCGACTCCAACGACTTGACCACGGTCGCTCGCTCCCGTGAGCGGAACCCGCTCTCGCCCTCGGTCACGAAGATGTCGCTCACGCTCATGCCCGCAACGATCTCGATGAGTTCGTCAGTATCGGCGAACGGAAGCCCGAGCCGCTCGGCCAGCGCCGAGCCCACGGTGCTCTTCCCGGCTCCCGGCGGTCCGACGAGCACGACCCGTTGGACCGGCGCATCAGTCGGCGACATGCGCAGACGCTATCGAGCGCACGACTAACGAACGATGAGGCTGGACAAGTAGCCCTCGAGATTTCGACGAGTCTCCGCAACATGATCCCCGCCGAACTTCTCCAACATCGCGTCGAGGAGCACCAGCGCCACCATCGCTTCGGCTACCACGCCGGCCGCCGGGACCGCGCACACGTCGGAGCGCTGGTTGATCGCCTCTGCGGTTTCCCCGGTCTTCACGTCGATGGTGCGAAGCGCGCGCGGCACGGTGGAGATCGGCTTCATTGCCGCGCGTACGCGCAGGGTTTCCCCCGTTGTCATGCCGCCCTCAGTGCCGCCGGCTCGACCCGTCAGCCTACGGACCCGCCCGCCATCGTCGACTATCTCGTCGTGCGCCAGGCTGCCCCGTCGTGCGGCTGAAGCAAACCCGTCACCAACCTCAACGCCCTTGATCGCCTGTATACCCATGAGTGCGGCCGCGAGCTTCGCGTCGATGCGTCGGTCCCAGTGCGCGTGACTGCCAAGACCCGGCGGCAATCCATGAACGACGACCTCGACAACGCCGCCCAGTGTGTCGCCCTCTCTCTTGGCCGTCTCGATCTCCTCGACCATCGCCGCAGCGGTCGCGGGGTCCGCGCAGCGCACCTGGTCATCGTCGATGCGGGCGAGCTCATCGAGACCCACGGGCGGCGCCACATCGTCGGGAACCCGCACCGACCCGATGGACACGACGTGGCTGAGCACCTCAGCACCTGTGACCTGCGCCAGGAAGGCCTTGGCCACTGCACCAAGCCCGACCCGCGCGGCGGTCTCGCGGGCGCTCGATCGCTCGAGAATGGGTCGCGCGTCGTCGAGTCCGTACTTCTGCATGCCGACCAGATCGGCATGCCCGGGCCGCGGCCGCGACAGCGGCGCATTGCGAGCAAGGCCGGCGAGGATCTCGGGATCGACCGGATCGGCCGACATCACCTGCTCCCACTTGGGCCACTCGGTGTTGCCGACTTCGATCGCGATGGGGCTGCCCAACGTGCTCCCATGACGCACGCCGCCCGCGAAACGACACGTCGTCGCGTTCGAACTTCATGCGAGCGCCGCGGCCGTAACCAAGCCGCCGACGCGCGAGCTCGTTGGCCACCTCGTCCGTCGTGATAGCGACGCCGGCCGGCACGCCTTCCAGGATCGCAACGAGGGACGGCCCATGCGACTCACCCGCCGTCAGCCAACGCACCATGCGGCCATCCTTCCAGACCACGTTCACGGTCTGGTCAACGACGAAGCCCGCCACCCCAGATGGGACGACGGGCTTCGAACGAATCGAGTCGGTACTACTGCGTTCCGCCAGACACAGTGGCCGGCGCTGTGTCGACCGGAGCGCTAGTGGCGGTTGGACTTGCCGCGACCGACGGGTAGATCGGCTCGAACGGGTCGCGGTAGACGCCCACCGGGGCGGTGGTCGGCACTGACTGCGCCGCCGTCGTCGGGTGTGCCGAAGCGGTCGGCGTGGGCGTCGCCTTCGCCTTCGCGTGGTGCGTCGCGGCTGGGACCGAGAACGTGTTGCCAGCGCTGCTGGAGGGCTTCAGGAAAAGGAAGTAGCTGCCAACCAGAACCACCAGGACAGCAAGTCCGACACCGCCGAGCAGCAGCATGCGGCGACGCTTCCCATCGTCAACGGGATCGGGATCGAAGGTCAGTGGCGCCTCAGCCGACTCCATCGGCTGGCCCATGGGAGGGGGCGTGGAAACGTTGCTCATCGGGGTGCCCTTCTAGTTTCCGAGTCCGGCGCCGTGGCCGAACCGCCGCCGCCTTGACCGAGATTCGGGTCAAGGAAGATGCGCGCACTGATCGATCATGGCCAACGGGTTGCTCTATGCGGCAACCGCGTCAGCCGTACAGGACAAGCCGCCCGCCAGCCTGCGCCGGAGCCCGGAGCCTGCCGGTACCTCCTGAGCCCCGTTGGTGCAGGACGTGATTGAGATGGTGTGGACGAGGACCGAACGGTGCATGCCCTCGAGCTGGTGCTCGAACGCCTCAAGGCCCGCGTAGGAGCCGGCGACAACGATCTGAGCCTCGATGTCATAGACGCCCGCAGTTGAGTCCGGGCACGACGGTCGATTGCGGTGCGGCCGCAGGAGCGTCGCCGCGGCAGTAGCCGGAGCGGCGCTCGCGCTTGCCGTAGGAGCAGGCGCCGGCGCAGCCGCCGCCGACGTCATCGCTGTGCGGGTTCGCCGGGGAGATCGACGTCAAGTACACGCCACTCGCCGTCGCTGCGCTCTAGAGGTCCGGATGAAGGCTGGCAACTGCGGGTTCGCGGGGATCTGCACCTTGAACTGTGAGAGCTGGCTCTCGGCCGCCGGCAGTTTCTGCTGCTGGGCTTGCAGCGACTTGATCTGACCCGCGGTGGCTACGTTGGCCGCCTTTGCCGCCGTGCCGCCTGCGCTTGCAGGTCAGCGGCGTGTGAGCGCTTGGGGGTCACCAGCAGGAACCAACCCGCAAGCAGGATCAGGACGACGAGTACCGCGGTACCCACTGTCCAGGTACGGCTCTTGGTCATGGCGTGGCAACCTTCCCGATGGTGTAGCGGTTCGAGTACGCCTTGGGCGTCACAGTCACCGTTGCGGTGAAGCTGTCCAACACCTGTTGGAGCGGGTGTCTAGCACCTGTGTCGCGACCGAGAAGTACGGGTCGGCGTAGTTGATGGTCTTGGCCAACGAGTCGAGGAAGTCAGCCACGTGGCCATGGTCGATTGCCTGGCCAGTGAAGGTGATCGTGGCGATTCCACCAGTTCCAACCGGCCCGAGAACCGTGGGAACCGTTGTTGGCCGACGAGGTCACACCGACGGGCGACGCGGTCGGCAAGGTCTGCGTGATGGTCATCGGTCTGCATCGCCACGCCGTCAGGGATGGTCAGGCTCAGATCGGCCAGGTACGTGGACCAGAGAACCTCGGCGCCCAGCGCGGACGAGACCGAGTTCTGTGCACTGGCGACCTTTGCGAACGTCGCAGGGACGTTGGAGAGCGTGGCCAGCTGCTTCTGCAGCACAACCTGCTTTGCCTGCTGCTGCGCGACGGCGTCTTGTGCCGAAGCGATGCCCGAACCGGCCCAGACCGTCAGCAGGATCACGATCACCACGGCGCCGGCGACGACTGCCGCCAGCACCAACCGAAGCGAACGGAACTTGGCTTCCTCTTCGATCTCCGGTGGCAGCAGGTTGACCCGAGCCACCTCGAATGCGGGAGGCGCTGCGACCAGCTGGTCCTTGTCGCTCTTCTGTCGTGTCAATGTCAGTCCAGCCATCACACGGCTCCAAGCGCGAGTCCCACCGGCACAGCGGCGAGAGGTCCTACGTAGGTGAGCTGTTCGGGCGAGAGCCCGGTCTTACCGATATCGAGGGGCTGCATCGGGTTTGCCGGGTACACGCTGAGCCGGGTTGTTGCCGCGAGTCGGTCAATGAGGCCACCGAGGCGACCGCCACCGCCAGACACGAGGATGTGTGAGATCGGCATGCCACCGGTCGACGCTTGGTAGTAGTCGAGGGATCCGCGAACCTCGTCCACAAACGCGTTGACCGCTTGGTCAACCGCACGGGAGATGGTCTGCGTCTCCGGCAACGAGGAGTCAGGCTGCTGGTACGCGAGCTCTTGCTTGACGCCCTCGGCCTGCTCCACCGGCACACCCATGCGGTCGGCGACTGCCTCGGTGACGTCCTGTCCACCCATGAGCAGGATTCGGACGAAGCGAGGTACACCGCCCTGGTGCACGATGATGTTGGTGACGCTGGCGCCAATGTCCACGAGCGCTTCAACGTTGTGATCGATGCCGAGCGAGTCGGGCGCACTAAGCGCGCGCAACACCGCGAACGACGTAAGGTCGACCATCGTCGGCGTGAGGCCAGCGTCTTGCACTGCCTGCACCGAGTTCATGACCATGTCGCGCGACGCGGCAACAAGCAGACCGCGAACGAGTCGTCCACCCTGCTCGTTCTCGTACTCCTCAAGTGTGTGGAAGTCGAGAACTGCTTGGTCGACCGGAATCGGAAGGAAGTCCGCAACCTGGTATCCCAGGCCGGCCTTCATCTCGTCCGGCGGAAGCCAGGGCAGGTCGACCTGGCGCACGATCACCTTCGCGTTCGCGACGCCGATGACGACCTTCTTGGTCGTGAACTTTGTGTGCGCCCAGAGCTGGCGGACAGCCTCGGCGACGGCCGCAACATCGGCGACCTCACCGTCATGGACAGCGCCTTCAGGCAGCGCCACCTGTCCAAACTTCTCGAGCGTGACTCCGCCTTTACCGAACGAGAGTTCGGCGGCGCGTACTCCCGAGGTCCCGATATCGAGACCGACGGACGTTCGTCCTGCCACGACGATTCCCCTCGACGTGCGGCACGTAGCCGCGACCGAGCCGGATGCTCGGGTTCTGAAGAGTGGTCGGACGCCAGAGGCCACGCCTTGAGGCCAACGGGTGAATTGCCATCACTCGGGTGGCGCAATCAGGAACGAATTGGTGGCAGAACGCGCTCGTCACCAACTTTGGAGCAGCGCCAACGGTGGCTTGCTTTCGTCGAGCTAGTGGAAGACCGCGGAGTTATACGCGTGCGCGATGTGCTCGCCCACGAACACCGCGATGAGCGCGCCGGCCACCATGAAGGGCCCGAAAGGGATCTTCGACTTTCGGGTGGCTCGTTGGGCAATCATCAGGCCGCCGCCGACCACAGCGCCGAGCAAGAAGCCCAAGAACGCACCGACCACGAGCGCTCCCCATCCGATCCACCCCAGATACAGGCCGAGGAAGGGTGCGAGCTTGATGTCGCCTCCACCCATCCCGGCGGGATAGATCAACGCGGTGATGAAGTAGAACAAGCCAAGGGCAAGAGCCCCCAGCCAGGCCCGCGCGTAGTCCCCCCAGTCGCCGTAGATCGCGGCGGGCAGCAGGAGGAGAACGCCACCCACGGCAATGGACGGGAGCGTGAGCACGTCGGGCAGCCGCTTCGTGTCCAGGTCGATGAGCGAGAGCGCGATCCCGATAGCCGCGAGGTACAAGAAGGCTGGCAGCTGCCAGGAGTAGCCGAAGTGCCAGGCAAACACTGCGAAGAGCAATCCGGTACCCAGCTCCACAAGCGGGTAGCGAACGCTGATCGGTTCACCGCAGTTGCGGCACTTGCCGCGAAGGATGAGCCACGAGACGACCGGGACGTTGTCGTACGGCTTGATCTCGGCGTCGCAACGCGGGCAGTGCGACGGTGGTGAGACGACACTCTCGCCGCGAGGTACCCGCCAGATCACGACGTTGAGGAACGAGCCGATCAGCAGGCCCAAGACGAAGCAGAGACCGACGAGCACCGCAAGCACGGGGGGAACCTATCTGTGTGAGGCGGAAAACAGCGGCAGGCGCGACGGCCCCTGTGGACGATCGCGCCTGCCGGACCTGACGTGCGCAACGGCTAGCCAGTCACCGAGCCGCCGGCGGTGCCGGTTGTAGTGACCGAACAACCAGTTGACTCCATTTGGTTGCATGCCGCCACCGACGCTGTCGTAGTACCAGGTTCGCGGCGAACCCGGCGCATTCGCCGACAGGCAATATCCGACCGCGCCGTTGTAGAAGACGATCGTCACCGTGTCGGTGTGTGACGGGCTCGGATCGCGTGCCCGTCGGCGCTGAGCGCGGCCGTGTCGCCGTAGGAGCCGGTGTCGACGAACAGCTGCTCCTCGCTCTTGGCCGCTGCCTCAACGTCGGTCTTGCTCGTGGCATCCCATGCCTGCTGACGCATGTTCAGGTACACCGGGATTGCGATCGCCGCCAATATGCCAATGATGATCATGACGACCAGCAACTCGATGAGCGTGAAACCTGCGTCCGCCTCAGGGTCTGGGGGTCTGATGCGGATCATCGCTACCTCCTCCCATTAGGTGTCGGATGGAAGCGCAAATTTCGGTGCCGCCCAAATGGATGAAGGGGGCCCCACAAGGGGCCCCCTTCTCCGGTTGCTTGGTGGAACTAGCAGCCCGTTGTCGCTGTGCAGCGACGCTCGTGATGCCATTGCCCGAGCTGCCGAGTTGTAGCACCAGAACTTGCCCGACTGCGAAGTGAAGGTGAGGGTGTAGGCGGTGTAGTTCGGTGCCGTACCCGTCATCGCGAAGTTCTGGCCGGTGTCGTTCTTCGACGCCTTCCAGCCCTCGGTGGCCAGGCCAACGGTGCTCGTGTTCGTGTACGTGTTGTTGTCCACGAAGTACGACTCTTCAGCGGTCGCTGCGTTGTGCAGGTCCGACTTGGTGGCCGTGTCGTAGGCGTTGTTGCGCTGGTTCAGGAAGACCGGGATTGCGATCGCGGCCAAGATACCAATGATGATCATGACGACCAGGAGCTCGATGAGGGTGAAGCCGCCCTCGCTCTCCTCCATGGCCTTACGAATGCGAGCGAGCATCGCAGTGTGTCCTTTCCGGACGAAGACGGACCCTCCCGGACGGACGGTCCCTATGACACATGAGGCATCGGGCGTGGCCCCCGAAAACTTGATCTCTTGAGGCGGGCAATCTCGCCGGATCACCCGAACGGCAGTCGGCCGTTTGGTCAGCTCAGTTGCTGTTCGAGATGACGTTGAAGATCGTGAAGATCGGCATGTAGAGGGCGATGATCATTCCGCCGACGATGCCGCCAAGGACGGCGATCATGATCGGCTCGATCAGAGCCGTCAGGGCCTCCGTGGTGGCCTCGACCTCCTGGTCGTAGAACTCACCGATCTTGTAGAGCATCGTGTCGAGCGCTCCGGTGTCCTCACCGACGGCCATCATCTGCACCACCATCGGCGGGAAGATGTCGTGGTTCTCAAGCGGCTTGCTCAAAGACTCACCGCGGCGCACGCTCTCTTCGACGTCACGGACCGCGTCCGAGACAACTACGTTGCCTGACGCATCCGCGACGATCTCCAGGCTTTGCAGGATCGGGACACCGGACTTGAGCATCGTGGCGAGGTTGCGGGCGAACCGGCTCAGGGCGATCTTCTGGAAGAGCTTGCCGAAAACTGGAAGCTTGAGCTTGAGCGGGTCCACGAATCGACGCACGCGCTCTTCATGCCGGATCTTGCGCCATACGAATGCGAACACGATGAGCCCGATGATGATCAACGGGGCCATGAACCGCATGACGTGCGAGATCCATACCAACACCATCGTCGGCGCTGGCAGCTTGGCGCCCATCTGAGCGAACATCTTCGCGAAGATTGGAACGATGAAGAGCAGCATGCCCGTGCAGGCCAGGATCGCCATGACGAAGACGACGACCGGGTAGGTCATGGCGGACTTGATCTTGCCGCGCAGCTTGACCTCAGCCTCGTAGTTCTCCGCAACCTGCAGCAGGACTTGGTCGAGGAAGCCGCCGATCTCGCCAGCGCGCACCAGGTTGACAAAGAGCGGCGGGAAGACATCGACGTGCTGTGACATCGCGGCAGACAGCGACTGGCCGGTCTCGATCTGCTGGCGAACATCACCGAGCACGCGCGCAAGCTCTGGGTTCTCGGTCTGGTTGGCAAGAATGTCCAACGCTCGCAGCAAAGACAGACCTGAGTTGATCATGGTCGCGAACTGTCGCGACATGACGGCCAGGTCCTTCAGCTTCACCTTTGCGCCCATCTTGGGCAGCTTGATCTCGCGCTTCATGCCGGCGCTGTACTGCGAGATGCTCACGGGCGCGTAGCCCATGCTCTTCAGCTTTCCTGCGACTGCGGCAGGCGAGTCTGCGTCTATCGTGCCGGTGACGATCTTTCCGGCGCGGTCTCGCACGGAGTACTGGTACGTCAGGGTCGCGGTCATGCTCGGCCTCTCATGCCTTGCCAGTGAGTCGGTTGAAGTCCTCGATGTGGTGGCACTTCTCCACACCGGTTTCGTACGAGATCCGGCCCTTGAGGACGAGGTCGGCGAGGTGCTGGTCCAACGTGTGCATGCCGTATTGCGCGCCGGCCTGCATCGCTGAATAGATCTGGTGCGTCTTGCCCTCACGAATCAGGTTCCTGATCGCAGGCGTGGCCACAAGCACTTCGGTAGCCACGGCGCGGCCGCGACCGTCGTAGGTGCGACAAAGGGTCTGACAGACAACGCCCTGAATCGTCGCGGCCAGCTGCACCCGGATCTGCTGCTGCTGGTGCGGCGGGAACACGTCGATGACACGGTCGATCGTTTGGGCCGCGTCTTGTGTGTGCAGCGTGGCGAAGACCAAGTGGCCGGTCTCAGCTGCAGTCAGGGCAACGGAGATCGTCTCCAAGTCACGCATCTCACCGACCAGGATGATGTCGGGGTCCTGGCGCAGCGCATGCTTGAGCGCGCTTGCGAAGGAGTGAGTGTCCTCCCCCACCTCGCGCTGGTTGACGATGCAGCCTTGGTGGCGATGCAAGAACTCGATCGGGTCCTCGACCGTGAGGATGTGGTCCTTGCGGTTGCGGTTGGCGAGATCGACGACAGCCGCCAACGTGGTCGACTTACCGGAACCAGTGGGACCGGTGACGAGCACGATGCCGCGAGGCAGCATCGCGAAGTTGGCCACACTCGGCGGAACGCCGAGCTCCTCAAGCGGTCGGATCTCGTAGGGAATCAAACGAAACGCTGCACCGAGCGCATCGCGCTGCCGGTACACGTTCACACGGAACCGGGCACGACCTGGCACTGAGTACGCGAAGTCAAGCTCGAGTGCTTCTTCGAACCGTTCGCGCTGCTTTTGCGTGAGGATCGCGTACAGCACCCGCTGGATGACCGGGGGCGTGAGCACTGGCTGTGCGTTGAGCTCGTGCAGCTCACCGTGGATGCGCACCACCGGCCGAGCACCAGTTGTGACGTGCAAGTCGGATGCGCCCATCTCGAGGACCTGGATGAGCAACTCGTTGAGGTTGATGTCGTCGGCGTTGCCGCGGTCCTCGGTGGTTGCACGGCCGATGGGGACGAACGGTGCCGGCTCCGGCTCCGTCTCGGGCTGCAGGAGCGCAGTCTCTGTGACGAGCTGCCCATCGGGCGTGGTCGCGTACTGCCACGCGGCCGGCGTGACCACCGCACCGAGCGGTACTTCGACCTGCTCCGGCTCAACCGGGATGGTGCCGAAGCCGCTGAATCCAGAGGTCTCCACGACGCCCCTTCCGAAGGTGGCTGCACGCGACGGCCAGCCAGACATGAAATGTCTTCACGGGAGCATCGGAACGGGATTGAGTCGTCTTGAGGGTTGCGGGCCACCCGAACGGCTCAGGCGACCGGGGCGCGGGCCGGCCCGGGCTCAGGCGACGACGCGAAGAATCTCATCAATCGTGGTGACGCCTTGCGCCACCTTGCGCATGCCGTCATCGCGGAGCATGAGCATGCCCTCTTCCTGGGCGACCTTGGTGATGGTCGTCGCCGAAGCGTGCTCGACTGCGAGACGCTCAATCTCCTCCGACACTGGCATGACTTCATGCAGCGCGAGGCGACCCTTGTAGCCGGTCTTTGCGCACACCGAGCAGCCAACGGGCCGGAACAGCTCCGGCACGGGCTCACCGTCCTGCCATGGGTACCGGGCCTGGATGAGCGCCTCAGGGGTGGGCGTGTACGACTCCCGACACTTGGTGCACAGCCGCCGGGCCAGACGTTGGGCCAGGACACAGTCGACAGCCGACCCGACGAGGAAGGGCTCGATCCCCATCTCGGTCAGTCGCGTGATCGCGCTCGGGGCATCGTTGGTGTGCAGGGTCGAGAGCACGAGGTGACCGGTGAGCGCGGCCTCGACCGCGATCTGTGCGGTCTCGTGGTCGCGAACCTCACCGATCAGCACGATGTCCGGGTCGGATCGCAGGATCGAACGAAGCGCAGAGGCGAAGGTCAACCCCGCCTTCACGTTCGTCTGCACCTGGTTGATGCCGGCCAGCCGGTACTCGACCGGGTCCTCGACCGTGATGATGTTGACCTCGGGTCGATTGACGATGTTCAGCGTTGCGTACAACGTCGTCGACTTGCCGGAGCCGGTCGGGCCGGTCACGAGGATCATCCCGTAAGGCTTGGTGAAGCTTCGTGAGTAGCGCTCGAAGTTCGACTCCGAGAACCCCAGGTCGGCCAGGTCGAGACGCGCGGTCGAGTTGTCCAGGATTCGCATGACGACCTTCTCGCCCCACACCGTTGGCAGGGTGGCGACGCGGAGGTCGATCTTCTTGCCCTGGGCTGTGACCGAGAGGCGCCCGTCCTGCGGGATGCGGCGCTCGGCGATGTTGATGTCGGCCATGATCTTCAGGCGGCTGATGACGCCGGACTGGATCGACTTGGGCGAGCGCATGACTTCGTGCAGCACGCCGTCGATGCGATACCGGACCGCAAGGTCGTGTTCGCCGGGCTCGAGGTGAATGTCTGACGCACGGTCCTGAATGGCCTGCGTAATCAGCAGGTTCACGAACTTGACGATCGGGGCGTCCTCGACGACTTCCTTGACGCTGGAGAGATCGTCGGCCTCGTCATCGACGTCCATGACCGTGGTGAGGTCGTCAAGGTCTGAGTCGGCGCGGTAGAAGCGATCGATCGCTGCGATCACGTCGCCGCGGGTGCTGACCGCTGTCGTGACCTCGTACCCACTGATCGTGCGGAAGTCATCGACGGCCACGACGTTGGCCGGATCGGCCATGACGACGAGCAGCCGACCCTCGTCGAAGGCGACCGGCAGGGCGGTGTGCCGTCGGCACAGTGCGCCAGGCACCCGCGCGACCGCTGAACCGTCTACCGGGAAGTCGGACAGGTCCACGAAGCGCAGGCCGATCTGACTGGCCAGTGCGGCGACAAGCTGCGACTCGGTGAGCATCCCGTTGTCGACCAGCACGCGACCAAGGCTGCGGCCGGTCTCCGTCTGCTCCTGCAATGCCGCAGCCAGCTGCTCCTCGAGGAGCAGACCGTCATCGAGCAGGATCTCGCCGAGCTGCTTCACACCTGTCCCCTTCAGCGCGAGCCATCTGCTCGGCGCGCCTGGATGCGCTCCGAAACACGCGACCTACAACCGCATCGGGACAAATGCCTGTCACCTTGAAGGGCTAACGCCCGCTCGTCCTGGAGCGTGTTCAGGCGGTCACGAGCGATGCAGCATCCGATTCGCCAGAGAACGCAGACCGGTCGCGGCGGCCGCGTCCGCCGGCGCTCCTGAGCCGTCTGAGAAGACCAGACCTGCCTGGTTCGCCGCGGTGGCGGCAGCCATCGGGTACGGATCGGTGAAGACATCCTGCGCAGCGGCGGCGACCTCGTCGGCGCTGCGCAGGTGGCGGCCGCTGTGGGCGGGCAACGAGGTAGGCCAGGCGGGGTCACTTGGGTCTAAGAAGCCGGGCAATGGAGTCACCGAACCGAGCGGGACAACCAGCGGCTGGCCGGGAATCACATTGGGCGCAGGAAGCAGCGGTCCCTCGGCAACCAGCGGAGCCGCCTTGGGCGGAGGCAACTGGTCAACCGGAGTGGGAAGTTCGACCGGCTCAGGCAGAGCCGCCGGCTTAGGCAGTTGCTCCACCGGCTCGGGCAGCGATACGGCGGGCTCGGCCGGGACTGGGGCCGCGAAGGCCGGTTCCGGCACGACCGCCGCAGGCGCGAACGGGCTGGGCGGTGCAACGTCGACGGGAACCATCTCGCTCGGGTCCGGCGGAGTCAGCAGGTCGACGCTCTCGGCGATAGCCGCCTCGGTGGAAACCGGCTCAACCGGCATGCCTTCGACCGACGCAGGCTCCGGCGCCACGACCTCGGCTGCGACCGGCTCAGGGTCAGGCGCAGGCGCCCAGGGCGTTGGCGGGGGAGCTCCGCCCGGCAGCACGTTGACCCGGCCGAAGGCCTGCGGCGCGGCCGCGGTCTCGACGGCACCTTCGGGTGCATGGGTACGAAGTTTCATGACGGGACCTCCTAGACCCTGACCGCTTCGGCCTCGAGCTCGTCGAGGACGCAGTACAGAAGCGCGAGCAGCACTTCTTTGACCGACTCACGGTCAGTGGCGTTGCATGGAAGAACTGGCACGTCCATCGGCAGATCGAGGACGTCCCTGATGCGTTCGCGGCCAGCCTCATCGAGGTCGTCGGCGCGATTGAGCGCGACCACGAACGGGACGCGAGCCATCCGGCGGAAGGCCTGGCAGATAGTCATCGCCTCTGCCAACGAGTCCTCGCGATCGGCATCGATGAGCACGAGGTAGCCGAGCATGCCCTCACCGAGGATCTCCCACATGAAGTCGAAACGATCCTGGCCAGGCGTGCCGAACAGGTAGAGCACGAGCTCGCGGTCGATGGTGATCCGACCGAAGTCCATCGCCACCGTGGTTTCGGCTTTTCGCGCCTTCGTGCTGTCGGTGATGTTGCGTTCGGTGGACAGCACGGTGATCTCACTGATCGTTCGAATCAGCGTCGTCTTACCGGCCGCGAACGGGCCCGTGACGACGATCTTCACCGCCTGTCCCCCGCGCCGACGCAACTTGCCTGCCATCACAACCCCCGCACACCAGCGATGAGGCGCAGCAGCAGGCTGCGGTTGACACTTGGATCCCGTTCGATCATCGGGTTCGCTCGCGATGGCGGCGCTCCCCATCGTCGTGTGGTGCGACATCCCACCGACGGGCATGCCGACCGTCGAACGAACGGGCTCGGCATGGTCTGGCTCGCGGTTCGGGATGAACGGCTCGGGCCGCGCCGGGATAACGCCTTCGGGCTCGGGCCCCCGTGAAGAGGGCCGCGGCGCATGACCGTTCGAGGCCGCCGGAGCCGGGGCTTCTACACGCTCGCTCGGATCCGGCGTAGCCGCCAACTCGGGCGCCGCCTGCAGGTCCGGCGCGGCAGGGTCGGCCGCCGTGTTGGTGCCAGGTCCGGTGCCCACTTCGGTGACTTCGGGGGCGGCCACCGCCATCTCGACTGCCTCAAGAAGCCCAGCCCCCATCAACGCTGCGACATCGCGGACGACATCGAAGCGAGTTGCGCCAATCTCGTCGACCAGATCGCCAAGCGAATGGCGGGCGTCCGCGAGTCGCAACACCCGCCACTGACTTGGGGTGAGGGTCGCATCTGCGGCGATCGACTCTGCGAGCACGAGGGCTTGGCCGGGACTGGGCAACGCGTCGGCGAGCTCATCCCACTGGGACTTACGGGCCTCGGCCTGCGTCAGAACCTCATCGACCGGCAGCCGCAAACCGACATCGTGCGGGTTCACGTCATCGACTACGAAAGCGAAGGCACCGTCGGCCCAACCAAGCACTTCGCATACCGCATCCACGATGTGCTCGCGCGCACGTGCCTGAATCTCGATCTCGCCACTGTCATCGTCGGTTTCGACGAAGGTCGGACGAGTGGCGTCCGTCACTGCGCCCGTGACCAGCCCATCGCAGAGGTAAACCACACCGCGACCGCTCTGGCCGTGCAGAGACAGCCCGCCGGTCTTCTTCGTCAGGCTGAGCAAGGCGAAGACGTCCGGCAGGCTGAAGGAGTCGAGCGAACCTTCGAGGTTCACGGCGTGCTGTCCGTTCCCTTCGTGCGAGTGATCAGGACCAGGTTGGTGACGTCGGCCATGCCTCGACGGCTGCGGCCCACGCATCCACCGGCTGCGGCTCTGGTTCAGCGACCGGCGGTTCAAGGGAGTCGGCCGCCACAGGTTCGGCCCACGCGGGCTCGCCGACATCGGCAACCGGTTCGGCCGGGTACGCGCCAGGAGGCGGGCCACCAAGCCCAGGGATCGCGCTCATGGGCGGCAGGGCGCCGACCGTCGCGGCAGCCTCATCAGCCGCCAAGTAGGACGCGGCGAGCAGGCTCTCGGCATCATCGAGGCGAAGGGCCGCAGCCACCTGTTCGGCAGCGCGGCGGACCTCATAGAGCATCAGGCCGACCTTGGCTCGTTCCTCAGCGACCGCGACGAGCACCGCCTCGTCGTCGGCCGAGACCAGGAATACCGTCCCGTGCTCGCCCTCGACGTAGACCTGGGACAGGTCGCCGCGGCCAAGGCCTTGGGCTGCGCGTTCACCCAAAGAGAGCAGCGCAGCGCTCATAGCGGCCACTCGATCTTCGTCGAATCCGGGGGGAAGCACAGAGGCCATAGGCAAACCGTCGAACGAGACGACAGCGGCGGCTTGTACTTCTGGAGCTGTTTGCAGCAGACCTGTCAAGACGCGTTCAAGACGCACCGACCGACCGACAACTTCCGACATGGAACACCTCGTCACTGAAGGCACAGAGGTACCCGCGACCTCTCCGTTGCCCATCGGCCGCGAGGGTCACTCTCTTGAGACGCGCACGTCTGTCGTCGTTGCACAGCTGAAGAGCCGATCAACGCACCGTCGACGACGCTTCTTCAACGATTGCTGCGAACATCGCGGTGTTGCGGACGAGTCAGAACGCGCGATGAGCCAGCGCCGCTTCACCCGCTTGGCGCAACGTCTGCTCCGACGCGGTCCTGCCCGTCATCAGCCTCACTTGAAGCAACGCCTGTGCGACCAGGAGCTCGAGTCCGCCGACTACGGGCAGATCTTCAAGTTCCCAACGAGTGGCGAGCATGGTCGGCCACGGCGCGTAGACAACGTCGATGAGAGTGGCCGGGCGAGCGCGATCACGCGGCGGCTCGAGTGTGTCCGTAGCTCCGGTGGGAGTGGTGGCAATGACGAGATCAGTGTCAAGACCCTCCTGTGCCTGCGACCAGGGCGCGACCCTGAGGCTGAGCCCAAGGCTTCCAGCGAGCGAGATCAAGTCACGTTGTTCATCGGGGCGACGTGCGATCACGACGATTGGCGTCGGTGCCCGCAGCCACTGGCCTAGCGCCACGATGCTCGACGCTGCCGTGGCACCCGCTCCAAGGATCGTGACCGAGAGCGGGGCCGTGGACACATGCTCGTTGAGCACGTTAACCAGGCCAGGCACGTCAGTGTTGTCCGCGACTGTCGTGCCATCCGGCGCAAAGGTCAGAGTGTTGGCCACCTCGATGAGGTTTGCAATGTCGCTTCGTTGTCCGGCCAGCGCCCAGGCTTCCCGTTTGAACGGCATAGTCACTGACAGACCCGCCCACTCGGCTGGGTCGAGCCCTGCGACAAAGCCGGCAAGCTCACCCGGAGCGAGTTCGATCGCGTCGTAGGTCCAGTCGAGCCGGAGTTCGGCGTAGGCGGCACGGTGCAACACAGGTGAGAGAGAGTGCTCGATCGGTGACCCGATGACCGCGGCTCGCCGGATTGTCGCCCCTGACGTGGTCACGTCGATTGAGCCTTGAGTTTGAGGAACTCCGAATAACTATTCGTGAACACGGTTGTCTGCGTCGCGGGGTCCGTGGTGATGAAGTAGAGCCAGTCGCCGCTCGCCGGCGAAAGCGCGGCTTTGATGGCCGCTTCACCTGGAGAGTTGATCGGACCAGGAGGTAGACCCGTGTGCAGATATGTGTTGTACGGCGAATCGACCCTGGTATCTGCAGTGCTGACCGAAAGGGTGCCCGACTTGCCCAAGGCGTAGAGGACCGTCGAGTCCAACTGCAGCTTCATGCCCGCGGCCAACCGGTTGTAGATGACCCGCGCGGCCTTTGCGTAGTCGCCTGGGGCCACCTCCACTTGGACGATGCTGGCCACTGTCATGACTTCGTTGGGCGTGAGCTTAAGTGCGGCTGCCCCCGACACGAGGTCGACTGAGTCCGCCGTCGTGGAGAAGCGCGTGACCATCTGAGACAACGCGGTTGTCGCGGTCATGCCCGGTAGAAAGTCATATCGAGCCGGGAAGAGGTAGCCCTCTGCGCTTCCCTTCGCGTAGACCGGCAGACCGATCGCTGCACCGTCTTTCACCGCTGCCTGCAGACTCGTCAGGCTGATGTCCGTCCCCTGTGCGATCAGGGCCAGCGTCTTCGGCACCCGGGTGCCCTCGGGGATCGTCACTTGAGCGACCCGCGAGCTAGGCATGAGCATCGCGTCGAGTGCTTCCTTTGCGCTCATCTGCAGTTTCAGCCGGTATCCGCCGGGTTGGATCGTCAACGAGCGAGCATCTGCCTTGGCCGCGTTGACGAATGCCTTTGCCGACTTCACCACACCTGCGGTCTCGAGTGTCTGTCCGATCGCACTCGCCGAGTCGCCGGGTTCGACGGCGACCACAACGCTGCCGGAACCGGGCCCCGCATAGTCGCCAGGCCCCGCGAGTCGGTTATGTACCGCAATACCGCCAAGAACCGCGAGCACAGCAAGCACTACTACAAGTATGAGCAAGATCAGACTGGCGCGCTTACGTCTGCGACGCACCTGACGGCGCGCATCTGCGCGGTTCGAGGCGCTCACGGTTGCGACCCTTTCACGATGTGGCCAGGCGCCCGTCCCGATGACCGCTCGACGTCGAGGGCACTCTGCAGGATCTCCAATGCCGCAGCCTGATCGATGAAGGCTCGCGAGCGTTTCGCGCTCACCCCAGAAGCGCGCGTGGCCCGCGTTGCGCTGACCGTTGAGAGCCGCTCATCGACGAGACGCACAGGCAACGGCCCAACGCGGCGGGCAAGATCCGCGGCGAAAGAGCGGGCGTCTGCGGTGGAGGCCGAGTCCTTGCCGGCCAGGGTCAGGGGCAGCCCGACCACGATCTCGATGACTCCGAGCTCATGACCGATGGATGCGATCCGTTCGATTGCATCCTTGTCGCGTGGAACGGTCTCCAACGGGGTAGCCAGCATTCCCTCCGGATCGCACCTGGCTATCCCGACACGGACAGTGCCGACATCCACGCCAATCCTTACGCCCGATCGCACGGTCACTGTGTGGCAGTGAGGATCGCTGCATCAACCGAAGCGAGCGCCTCGTCGAGGCCCTCCACGCGGGCGCCACTGCCCTGGGCGATGTCGCCCTTCCCGCCGCCCTTGCCGTCGACGTGCGCGAGCGCCGTGGTGAGCAGCGCGTGCGCTGACTGACCGGCGGCCGCCGCTGCTTCGTTGATCACGGCTATGACATTCACGCGCGCACCATCGACCGCGCCTGCCACCACTGCCACCGGGCGATCAGTGCCAAGCCGATTGCGCGCGTCGAGCGCCAGCTCGCGCAGTGATGCGCCATTGGTCGCGTCGGGCGCGCGCACAGTCACGACACGGACCCCCGCGACCTCGCGCGCCGCGTCGACCACCGCTGCGGCCTGCTCCTGCAGCTGCTGACTTCGGATTCGGTCGAGAGCTCGGTCGGCGTCCTTAAGCCGATCCATCAGGCCAGCGACGCGTTCGGGCATCTCGTCGGGTCGACCGTTGAGCAGAGAGGCGATCTGGTGCACGAGCAGGTTCTCGCGCGCCAAGTAGCGATAGGCATCCATGCCCACGAGGGCCTCGACCCGGCGGACCCCCGACCCGATGGAGGACTCGCCCACAAGCGTGATGACTCCGAGCTGTCCGCTACGGGTGGCGTGCGTGCCACCGCACAGCTCACGACTGAAGTCGCCAACGGAGACAACTCGGACCTCGTCCCCGTACTTCTCACCGAACAAGCCGATGGCACCGCTGGCTCGCGCGTCGCTGAGCGTCATGACGTCGGTGTGGACCCCGAGATCCTCGGCAAGGATCTCGTTGACCCGCTGCTCGACGTCGTGCAACGCGGACGGACTGACCGCACCGGGAGAGTTGAAGTCGAGACGGAATCGGCCCGGCGAGTTCTCCGAGCCGGCCTGGGTAGCACCCTCGCCGAGGGCCTCACGTAGCGCCTCATGCACGAGGTGAGTAGCCGTGTGTGCGCGGGACGTCGCATGGCGGCGGGACACGTCGACCTCGCTGAGGACCGAATCGCCGACACTTACCTCGCCGTTGCGAACGATTGCCTGGTGCGCGATCAGTCCAGCCACCGGGCTTTGAACATCAAGAACCTCGATGACCGTGCCGTTTGGCAAGGCGATCTGGCCGCGGTCGGCGACCTGGCCACCGGATTCGGCGTAGAACGGGGTGCGGTCGAGAACGAGCTCGATCTCGTCACCCTCGGACGCGGTCTGCGCGACCGCACCGTCGCGCAGCAACCCACGCACGACTCCGTCCGACGCGGTCGTCTCATAGCCGAGGAACGTCGAGGCGCCCGCATCGTCGGCGAGCTCGCGGTAGGCAGCCAAACTGCCGTAACCCGCCTTTTTCGCCTTGGCGTCCGCCTTTGCCCGGTCGCGTTGTTCGCGCATGAGTTCGCGGAACCCGGACTCGTCGACGCTCAGCCCCTCCTCGGACGCCATCTCCAACGTGAGATCGATCGGGAAGCCGAACGTGTCGTGCAGGGCGAACACCTGCTCGCCACCGAGCTTGGTCCGACCCTCGTCCCTGGCGTTCTTCACCGCGGTGTCAAAGATCGCGGTGCCCGCCTTGAGGGTCTGGCTGAACGCCTCGTCCTCGCGCTGGGCCACCGCCTCGATGCGCGCGCGGTCGCTCTCGAGCTCCGGGTACTGCGGGGCCATCACGTCGATCGCGGTCGAGGTGAGCTCGCGCATCGAGTGCGCCGGCGTGTCCAGCAGCCGCATCGCACGAATCGTTCTGCGCATCATCCGACGCAGGACGTAGCCACGCCCTTCGTTGCCCGGTGTGACGCCATCGCCGATCAGCATGGCGGCGGTCCGAGCATGGTCGGCGACTACGCGCAGCCGCACATCGTCGTCGGGGTCAGCGCCGTATTTCTTGCCCGAGATCTCGGACGCACGGTCGAGGATGCGACGAGTGGTGTCGATCTCGTACAGGTTGTCGACACCCTGCAACACCATCGCAGTCCGCTCCAGGCCGAGACCCGTGTCAATGTTCGGCTGCGGGAGGTCTCCGAGAATCTGGTAGTCGGTCTTTCCATCGCCTTCACCACGGATGTACTGCATGAAGACCAGATTCCAGATCTCGATGTAGCGCTCTTCATCGGCGATCGGACCGCCCTCTGCGCCGAACTGCGGACCCCGATCGTAGAAGATCTCAGAGCAAGGGCCGCAAGGACCAGGCACGCCCATTGACCAGAAGTTGTCGGCCTTGTCGCGCCGCTGAATCCGATCGCGAGGTATGCCTACCGAGTTATGCCAGATATCGGCAGCCTCATCGTCATCGAGATAGACCGTCACCCAAAGCCGATCTTCGGGAAGACCGAACCCGCCATCGGCCACCGACGTGGTCAGCAACTCCCACGCGAACGGAATTGCGCCTTCCTTGAAGTAATCACCGAAGGAGAAGTTGCCGCACATCTGGAAGAACGATGCATGGCGCGCGGTCTTGCCAACCTCATCGATGTCGAGGGTGCGCACGCACTTCTGCACGCTCGTCGCGCGTTGCCACGGAGGCCGCAACTCACCGAGGAAGTAGGGCTTAAAGGGCACCATGCCCGCATTGATGAGCAGCAGCGTCGGGTCGTCGGCAACGAGGGACGCCGAAGGGACGACGGTGTGCCCGCGCTCTTCAAAGAAGCGCAGCCAGCGGCTGCGGATGTCCGCGGACAGCATCGCGCGCGCTCCTTCGTTGACTGCTTCGGCCCATTAACGATGCCCGAGGTGCGCCATCTCCCCAAGCGGTCTGCCGACCTTACCTAAGCCCTCACTCGGCGACGGGCGGTGACTGCGGCGGTTCGCCACGCAGGATCGCGCGGATCTTGGGCAACCGCGCGGCAATGGCTGCCTCCGCCCCGTGCTCGGTCGGCACGTAGTACTCACGATCGGAAACGACGTCCGGCGCGTACTGCTGGGTGACGATCCCACGCACGTCATCGTGCGGATACTCATATCCCGCGCCGTGCCCAAGCCGCTCGGCGGTCGCGTAGCCCGTCCCTCGCACATGCACTGGCACAGGACCCGTGCGCCCCGCGCGGACGTCTTCAATGGCTGCGCCAAGCGCGTAGTAGGCGGCATTGGACTTGGGCGCGGTCGCCAGATGAGTGACGGCTTGGGCGAGTGCGATTCGCGCCTCCGGCATGCCCACTAATGCGACGACATCGGCGGCAGCGACGGCCGTGAGCAACGCGGTCGGATCCGCCATTCCGACATCCTCGCTGGCTGAGATCACGAGACGGCGTGCGATGAAGCGCGGGTCCTCCCCGGCCTCGACCATGACGGCGAGGTAGTGCATCGCCGCATCGACGTCACTCCCCCGGATCGATTTGATAAAGGCACTGATGACGTCGTAGTGCCGGTCACCTGCACGGTCGTACTGCGCGACCACATGATCGACGGCGGTCTGCACATCGTTGGTGTCGATGCGGTCCTTATGCCGCTCGCGCGCTACAGCACCAGCGGACTCGAGGGCGGTCAGCGCGCGGCGCGCATCTCCAGCAGCAAGCCGAACGATTGCGGTTTGCGCGTCCTCATCAAGGTCAACCTCACCGGCGAGACCTTCGGGTGCAACGACCGCCCTGGTCACCAAGGTGGCAATAGCCGCGTCGTCGAGCGGTCGCAATGTCAGCAGCAACGAACGAGACAACAACGGCGACACCACGCTGAAACCTGGGTTCTCCGTGGTGGCCGCGATGAGGACGACCCAACGGTTCTCCACGGCTGGCAACAGTGCGTCCTGCTGCGTCTTCGAGAAGCGGTGGACCTCGTCGATGAAGAGCACCGTCTCGCGGCCGTCGGACCCGAGCGCCCTGCGAGCCTCGTCGACCGCGGCGCGCACGTCCTTGATCGTTGCATTCACCGCGGAAAGCTCAACGAAGCGGCGCTGATGCGACCAGCTCACGATTTGAGCAAGTGTTGTCTTGCCAGTGCCGGGTGGCCCCCAGAGGATCAATGAGGAAGGCGCCGTCTCGGCGTCGCCTTCCACCAACACCCGTAGCGGGGAGCCTTGTGCCAAGAGGTGGTCTTGCCCAACCACCTCGTCGAGCGTCGTGGGCCGCATCCGGGCAGCGAGCGGCAACCGAACCCGTTCTTCGGCGGCGGCAGTGAACAAGTCATCGCTCACCCGGTGACCCTAACCGGGCAGGGCTGGCGATTCGGATCGTCCGCGGACCAGATGAGACGGTGTGAACATGCGCGCTGCACAGTGGTACGAGGTGACGTCGATGTTCCCGGACAGTCAGTACGTCCGGTACTCGGTCGATCCAGCTGCGCTTGCGAACGTGTGGTCCGACGACTCGGGCCGTGCGGCCGCCTGGATCACGACACACCACTTCGCTGGACGGCCCTGGCTGGTGCTGCTCGGCGAGCATGAGGCCGCCGCCGATCTCATCGCTGAGATTCGCGCCACGCACCCTGACGCCTTTGGCGGGCTCACCCACGAGCGCGCCACGCCACTGCCGACTGAACTCATCTTCGAGGATTCGTGGGATTGGGACTGGTTCTCGACCGCGTCGCGTGCGCCCCAACGGGAGGACCCCCGGGTGTCGATCGACTGGGCGGAAGAGGCCGTCTTCGACGACCTTCGGGCTGTCCTGCACGCTGCCAGCGACTGGCGCTCGGTCGAGCCGGGTGAGGAGCGTGCGGAGCGATGGGCGGCCCTGCGACTGAGCGTCACGCCCGACCAGCCCACACAAATCGTCTCGTGCCTGGCCGTCACCCGCACCGGCACCAACACCCCGAGTCTCGCGTCAGTCGCCACTCATCCCGACCACCGCGGCCGTGGCTTCGCCCGCGACCTCACTGCCTGGACGACCAATCATCTCCTCGCTGACGGCTCGCCTGTCGTCACCCTTGGCATGTACTCGGACAACCACACCGCGCGGAAGGTGTACGACGCCCTTGGTTACAGGGTCGGGCACCGATTCAGGTCTGGGCGCCTTCGGGAGCATCAGGACCAGCGTCAGGGGTAGCGTCCACGCCCGCTTCGGCGCGCTGCTCAGCCGTGATCGGTGTCGGTGCGCTCGTCAACGGGTCGAAGCCTGCGCCGGTCTTGGGGAACGCGATGACCTCGCGCAAAGACTCCGCGCCACTGAGAAGCATGCAGATCCGGTCCCAGCCGAAGGCAACGCCACCGTGTGGCGGCGGCCCGTACTTGAAGGCCTCAAGCAGGAAGCCGAACTTGTCGTTGGCTTCGGCCTCGTCGATGCCGAGCACGCTGAAGACCCGCTGCTGCATCTCCGCGCGGTGAATACGAATCGATCCACCGCCGATCTCGTTGCCATTGCAGACGATGTCGTAGGCATACGCCAAGGCGTGCTCAGGGTCCTCCTGGAACGTGTCGGTCCAGTCCGAGTTCGGTGACGTGAACGGGTGGTGCACCGCGTGCCAGCCGCCCCCGTCAAGCGGTTCGAACATCGGCGCATCGACGACCCAGAGGAACGACCACTCGGACGCGTCGATCAGCTCACAACGCTGCCCGATCTCGAGCCGAGTCGCGCCAAGGAGTGCCAATGCGTCGGCGCGCGGTCCTGAGGCAAAGAACGCGCAATCACCAGGCGCGGCTCCCACCGCCTCGGCCAGTCCAGCCCGCTCAGACTCGGAGAGGTTCTTTGCGACCGGACCGCCGAGCTCGCCGTTTTCGCCGAAGAGCACATAGGCCAAGCCCTTCGCACCACGTTGCCTGGCCCAGTCCTGCCAGGCATCGAGCGTCTTGCGGGGTTGACTCGCGCCGCCGGGCATCACCACTGCGCCTACGTGCCCGCCCGCTCCGGGCTGGAAGACTCGGAACGGTGTCTGCGCGAAGTACTCGGTCAGGTCCACGAGCTCGCAGCCGAAGCGCAAGTCCGGCTTGTCCGATCCGAAGCGGCGCATCGCCTCGTCGAACGTCATGTGCGGCATGTCGCCGATTTCGTAGCCGATCGTGCCTCGCCACAGCGCACGAACGACCGCCTCGCCCACATCGATGACGTCGGACTGCTCGACAAAGGACATCTCAATGTCGAGCTGAGTGAACTCAGGCTGGCGGTCCTTGCGGAAGTCCTCGTCGCGGTAGCAACGCGCGATCTGAAAGTACTTCTCCATGCCCGCGACCATCAGAAGTTGCTTGAACAGTTGCGGGGACTGCGGCAGTGCGTACCACTTGCCCGGCTGAAGTCGCACCGGCACGAGGAAGTCGCGGGCTCCCTCGGGTGTCGAGCGAGTCAGCGTCGGCGTCTCGATCTCCACAAAGCCCCGGTCGAACAGGACCTCGCGTGCGATCCGGTTGACGTCCGAGCGCATCCGCAGCGCACGCGCCGGACCACTACGCCGGAGGTCGAGGTAGCGCCAGCGCAGGCGCGCCTCTTCGCCAACATCGATGTGGTCATCGATCGGAAACGGCAGCGGCGCCGACTCACTGAGCACCGTCACGTCGCTCGCGACCACTTCGACCTCGCCAGTTGGCAGCCCGTCGTTGGCATTGCCTTCTGGGCGCAACGACACCGTGCCACTGACCCGCAGGCAGAACTCGTTGCGCAACGGATGTGCGACCTTCTCGTCTCGCACGACGACCTGGACGACTCCGCTTGCATCGCGCACGTCCAGAAAGGCGACGCCCCCGTGATCGCGGCGCCGGGCGATCCATCCCGCTAGGACGACTTCGCGTCCGGCATCGGAGGCTCGCAGAGTGCCTGCGTCGTCGCCGCGAATCACGTGAGTTGCCCCTTCAACCAAGTTCCCAATGAGTCCAATGCCACGTCGCTTTGATCGCCGGTCGACATGTTCTTGACGTTTGCGGTGCCAGCCTCAAGATCACGCGCACCGACGACAACGGTGAAGTATGCCCCGCTCCGGTCGGCAGACTTCATTGCGCCTTTCAGGCCGCGTTCACCGAACATCATGTCGGTGCGTAGACCATCGCGACGCAGCTGCGCCACCAGACCGAGTGTCCGCGCTTTTGCTTGCTCACCAATCGGGACGACGAAGACGTCGCAGCGATTGGTAGCGCCGACGGAGAGCCCCTCGGCCTCGCACGCCAACAGAGTGCGGTCAACGCCAAGTCCGAATCCGATGCCAGACACCGGCGAGCCGCCCAACGCCTCCATCAGTCCGTCGTACCGACCACCACCACCGATACCCGACTGCGCCCCGAGGCCGTCATGAACGAACTCGAAAGTAGTGCGGGTGTAGTAGTCCAGACCTCGAACCATCCTCGGCGCCTCGGTCCACGTCACGTCAAAAGCGGTCAGCGCCTGGCGTACCGCGTCGTAGTGCGCACGACATTCGTCGCACAGGTGGTCGCTGATCAGCGGGGCCTCGGCCGTCAGGGCGCGGACCTCTGGTCGCTTGTCATCGAGAACCCGCAAGGGGTTGATGCGAGCTCGTTCGCGAGTGGGCTCATCGAGGTCGAGACCATTGAGAAAGTCAGTGAGCAGATCGCGATACGCCGGACGACACGTTGCATCCCCGAGCGTCGTCAGCTCAAGCCGATATTCGGTGAGTCCCAAGCCGCGGTAGCCCTGATCGGCGATGGCGACGACCTCGGCATCAAGCGCTGGATCCTCCGAGCCGATTGCCTCGACCCCCACCTGGTTGAACTGTCGGTAGCGACCTCGTTGCGGACGCTCGGCTCGGAAGAACGGACCGGCGTACCAGACCTTGACCGGCACCTCCTTGTGCATGAGGCCGTGCTCGATCACAGACCGCACCACCCCGGCGGTGCCTTCGGGCCGAAGCGACAGCGAGCGACCGCCGCGATCATCGAAGGTGTACATCTCCTTCGACACCACGTCGGTTGACTCGCCCACGCCGCGGACGAACAGGGCGGTGTCCTCGAAGGTGGGCAGTTCGATGTAGCCGTAACCCGCTCTCAGGGCTGGCTCAGTCAATGCGTCGCGGACCGCTAGGAAGGCATTCGACTCAGGTGGCACGTACTCGGCGACGCCCTTGGGCGCCTGAAATTTGCTCGCCATCAGCCCTCACTCACTGTCCGTGATGTGCCCGTCGCGTCGATCAATGAGCGAAGGAACGGGTTGGTACCGCGTTCCCGCCCGATCGTCGTGGTCGGTCCATGTCCAGGCAGGACCCGTGTCTCGTCCCGCATCGGCAGGATCACCGCGCTGAGACTGGTCAACATCGCCTGAGAATCACCGCCGGGAAGATCCGTGCGGCCGATCGATCCGGCGAACAAGACGTCACCGGAAACAAGGATGTCGGGCGCGTCGGCTTCGGGTATCTCGAACACCACCGAGCCCGGCGTGTGCCCCGGCGCGTGTCTAGCCGTGATGGCCAGACCCGCGAGGTGCAGCGCGGTGCCGTCCGTTAGTTCCCTGACGTCCGATGGCTCGACCACTGGCAGGGTCCCGCCCGTCATGGCCACGACTGCCGAGCGGGTCGCGTCCGACAGACCCACCATCGGATCGGCCAGCATGGCCCGGTCCTCGGCGTGGATCCACGCGGGGACCCGTGCCGACTCGCAGACCGGAACCACCGACCAGGTGTGATCGATATGCCCATGAGTGAGCAGAACGGCGACCGGTCGCAGGCCATGCTCACGCACGGCGTCCTGAACTCCAGACGCGGCATCGACCCCCGGGTCCACGACCACGCATTCCTCGCGCTGGCCGGTTGCGATCACATAACAGTTCGTGCCCCAAGCGCCAGCCGGGAAGCCAACGACGAGCACAAAGCCCCCAACGGGTTTGAACGGTGACCGGTCGCGGAATGACCATCTCGTGAGATCCAACCCCGGTCGAGAGGTCGGGCGCACACACGTGAGCGGGTCATTCCGAGGTAGGTCCCAGGCTATCGGCCTACGGTCCCCCGGACCGCTCGCCGAGCGGCACCTACACTGAGCGTCCGATTCCGCAGCGTGTCCGCACGGCCGGACGCAGAACCAGACCGCGACCGGTCGAGCACAACGCAGGAGGAATGGTGGCAAGCAGCAAGCGAGAGCGTGAACTCGCGCGTCAGAAGGCGGCCCGGCAGGCCCAGCGTCAAGCGGAGCAGCACCGAACGAGGAATCTATGGATCGCCGGCGTCTCCGGCCTGTCGTCGTCCTGCTGATCGTCGTGGGCGCATTCGCTATCGGCAAGCACTCCGGCTCGGCCAATGCCGCAGCCACGCCTCCCACCTCGGCCACCCCGTCTGCTTCCTCAACGGCCTCCACGGCAGCTGCACCAAGCACCGGCCCTCGACAAGACCAAGGGACGTACACCGCCGCGGAGATGCAGAAGGCGGTCAACCTGCAGCCAGCCGCCAACATCACGTACGGCATCAACTTCACGACCAACTGCGGCTTGATCAAGATCAACCTGGATGTCGCCAATGCACCCCAGCTCTCGGACAACATGGTCTTCCTCGCCAATACGGGCGCACCGATCTGCCAGCCGAAGGGCGCGCAATGCGGTGGCTCGGCTCCCACCGGCAACACGGTCCAGGTAACTGGCTACTTCGACCACACCGCATGCCACCGGGTAACCACGTCCGGCATCTACATCCTGCAGTGCGGTGACCCGACTGGCACCGGCAGCGGCGGCCCTGGCTACAAGCTGGACGACGAGAACCTGCCGACGACCTCGTTCAAGTCGGCAGGCAGCGGGGCCGTGATCTACCCGGCTGGAACGGTCGCCATGGCCAACTCGGGAGCTAACACCAACGGCAGCCAGTTCTTCATCGTCTACAAGGACAGCCCGTTGGCCCCCAGCTATTCGGTGATCGGGACCGTGGCGCAAGGTCTCGACATCGTGCAGAAGGTTGCCGCCGCTGGGGTGTCTGGCGGTGGGACGGACGGCAGTCCCGCCCAACCCATCGTGATCACCAAAGCTTTGTCATTCCAGACCCAAAAGGTCGGGTAGTTCTGGCACACGCTAGACAGTCACCTTGCATGATTCATGCTGACGTTCCCTGTCGGTTGATCGAGGAGAGTCCGTGAGCGAGTCGACGACACACAACGCCTGGGGCCGAGTGGCCCCCGACGGCACGGTGTTCGTGCGCACCTCAACGGGCGAGCGCGAGGTCGGCCAGTGGCAGGCTGGCAGCCCCGACGAGGCTCTTGCCTTCTACGCCCGTCGCTACGACACCTTGGCCGCCGAGGTCGACCTGCTCGAACGCCGACTCGAGACGACCGACGTCTCCGCCGCAGATGTGTCTCGAAGCATCGACCGCCTGCGCCCCAGCATCACCGACGCCGCCGCGGTCGGTGACCTCGAGGGACTGCTCGCTCGCCTCGACCGGCTCGGCCCGTTGGTCGAGGCCCGCAAGCAGGAGAACGCGGAGCGGCGAGCGGCTGCCAAGCAAGCCGCCATCAATGAGCGGGAGCGCATCGTCGCCGAGGCCGAGAGCCTCGTTGAGGCGACGAACTGGAAAGCGACGGGCGAACGATTCAAGACGCTCCTCGACGAGTGGAAGGCTGCTCCGCGCATCGATCGGCCGACCGAGCAGGTGCTGTGGAAGCGGTTCAGCACCGCGCGCACCCAGTTCGACCGACGTCGCCGCGCGTACTTCGCCTCACTCGGCGCACAGCGCGAGGAAGCCAAGACGCGCAAGACCGAGATCGTCACGGAGGCTGAGACCCTCGCGACCTCGACCGACTGGGCGCCGACGGCCGCGCGTATGCGCGCGCTCATGGAGGAGTGGAAGGCCGCTCCGCGTGGCTCGCGCGAAGACGAGGCCAAGCTTTGGGCCCGGATGCGTTCTGCGCAACAGAACTTCTTTGAGGCTCGCAGCGCTGTATTCGACGAGCGCGACAAAGCCCTGACGGTCAACGTCGAACGCAAGGAAGCAGTTCTTGTCGACGCCGAGGCGATCCTGCCCGTCACAGATCTGAAGGCCGCACGTGCGTCCCTGCGAACCATCCACGATCGGTGGGCTGCGGCCGGCCAGGTGCCGCGTGCCGACCGTGATCGCTTGGAGGCTCGCCTGCGCGTCGTCGACGATGCGGTGCGCGAAGCTGAGCAGGCCGAGTGGCATCGGACCAACCCTGAGGCACGCGCACGCGCCGAGGGTGCGGTGAGCCAGCTAGAGGCCGCGATCGCCAAGCTTGAGGGCCAGTTGGAGGCCGCGCAGGCGAGCGGGGACGACGCGAAGGTGCAGGACATCGAGGCTGCACTTGAGGCACGTCGCTCATGGCTGGCCGAGGCGGCGCGCACGTTGGAAGAGTTCAGTCGCTAAGTCGACCCTGGCTTCACATCGCGATCTTCATCGCGCTCGCATCACGTTGACCTCACGCGCGAGTCGGGGCACCACCTGGCACGACGCGATACGCGTCGTAGACCCCTTCAACTGTCCGAACCGCGCGCAACACGTGGCCGAGGTGGGTCGCATCGGCCATCTCGAATGAGAACCGACTCAGCGCGATCCGATCACGAGATGTGGACACCGAAGCAGACAGGATGTTCACGTGCTGGTCTGAGAGCACCCGCGTCACGTCTGAGAGCAGGCGCGCGCGGTCGAGTGCCTCAACCTGAATGTTGACGAGGAACACCGAGGTCGAGGTCGGCGCCCATTCGACTTCGACCGTCCGACCTTCGTTGACCAGCAGCGCCTTCGCGTTCGAGCAGTCGGTTCGATGCACCGAAACGCCACTGCCGCGGGTCACGAAGCCGATGATCGGATCACCAGGGACTGGCGCGCAGCAACGGGCCAACTTCACCCAGATGTCGGTGGCCCCCTTGACGACTACCCCGGGATCTCCGACCAGCCGACGCCGTTTGGCTGGCTCGACCAACGGGGTCGACACATCGGCGACCTCTTCAGCGGTCGCGTCTTCGCCGCCGAAAGTCTGCACCAGCTTGCTTACGACGGTCGCTGCGGCCACGTGTCCCTCACCGACGGCCGCGTACAAGCCCGAGATGTCCGCGTACCGGAGGTCCGAGGCGACCGCGAGCAAGGACTCGGTCGACATCAGTCGTTGCAGCGGAAGTCCCTGCTTTCGCATCGCGCGCGCGATGGCTTCCTTCCCCGCCTCGATGGCCTCTTCGCGCCGCTCCTTGGAGAACCAGGCACGGATCTTGTTGCGCGCCCGAGCGCTCGCTACGAACGACAACCAGTCCTGGCTCGGCCCCGTGCTCTGCGCCTTGGACGTGAAGACCTCAACCACGTCGCCGTTCTGCAGCACGCTCTCAAGTGGCACGAGCCGCCCGTTGACACGAGCACCCACACAGCGATGACCAACTTCGGTGTGCACCGCGTACGCGAAGTCGACCGGGGTCGCTCCTGACGTCAGCGCCATGACGTCGCCCTTTGGCGTGAAGACGAACACCTCGCTGGAGCCAAGGTCGAACCGCAGTGACTCAAGGAACTCTCCCGGGTCCTGGGTCTCGGCCTGCCAGTCGAGCAGCTGGCGCAACCATGAGAGGTCGGCCGAACGATCGGCGGGATTCGTCGCGTCCTGCTTGTACTTCCAGTGCGCCGCGACTCCGTACTCGGCATGTCGGTGCATGTCATGGGTGCGGATCTGCAGCTCGACCGGCTTGCCTTCAGGTCCGATCACCGTTGTGTGCAGCGACTGATACATGTTGAGCTTGGGCATCGCGATGTAGTCCTTGAACCGCCCAGGGATCGGGTTCCATCGCGAGTGGATGACTCCGAGTGCCGCGTAGCAGTCACGCACCGAGTCCACGAGCACACGCACGCCAACGAGGTCGTAGATGTCAGTGAAGTCGCGACCCCGCACGATCATCTTTTGGTAGACGGAGTAGTACTGCTTCGGACGCCCGGTCAGTTTCGCCTTGATGCTCGATGCGGCCAGGTCCTCACTCACTTGCTCAATGACGGCCGACAACTGGACATCGCGCTCGGGTGACCCATCGGCCACGAGCCGTTTGATCTCCTCGAACATCTTCGGATTCAGGGTCTCGAACGACAGGTCTTCGAGCTCCCACTTGATCGTGTTCATCCCGAGCCGATGCGCGAGCGGCGCATAGATCTCAAGCGTCTCTCGCGCCGTCTCCTGCTGCTTGGCGTCAGGGACGAAGCGCAACGTGCGCATGTTGTGCAACCGGTCGGCGAGCTTGATGACCAGGACCCGAATGTCGCGGGCCATCGCGACGACCATCTTGCGCACGGTCTCGGCCTTCGCGGCCTGCCCATAGGTGACCTTGTCCAGCTTGGTCACACCGTCGACCAGATCGGCGACCTCGTCGCCGAAGTCCACCCGCAGTGCATCGATGCTGTACGCGGTGTCCTCGACCGTGTCGTGGAGCAGGGCCGCCGACAAAGTGGAGACGTTCATCCCGAGCTCGGCCAGAATCTCGGCCACGGCGACCGGGTGCGTGATGTATGGCTCGCCGGAACGGCGGGTCTGCCCTCGATGCATCTCCTCAGCGACGACGTAGGCGTGCTCAAGCGGGGAGATGTCGACTTTGGGATGGTGCTCGCGCAGCGACTTGACGACAGTGGCGAGCTCGGGAACTCCGGTAGAAGGACGTCGGCGGCTCAGACGCGCAAGTACTCCCCCGCCAGATGTCGGCGCTTCACGCTCGACGGCAGGGGCGACACTTACGTCGTCGGCCACCCGATCACTCCCTGGTGTCGCGGAGTGATCAGTCTAACGAGCAACGGGCGTGCTGCCGCCTTGCGCGCGGCGCGCGGGTGAATCGAACGGGTCGAACCCGCGATCAACGACGCTTGCCGGTCCGCTTCTTGCCCTTGGGCTGTACCCGCTTTGCTTGCCCCGCAGCAGTTGTGGCGGCCGAACGCGTACCGGCGCCAACCGGTTGGGCATCTGCAACGTCTGGATCGTCCTCGGTTGACGCGTCCGCGCCATCGCTCGACTGACCTGCGGCCACCTTCGAACGATCGGCCGAACTGCCCGCGACCGCGCCCTGGTCCTTTCCAGCAGCCCGACGCGCAGCGACCCGGCGAGCCAGTGCCTGCATGGCTGGCTCGCGCTCCTTGAGCTGAGCAGCAACCGGGGTTGCAACGAAGATCGATGAGTACGTGCCCACCGCGATACCGACGAACAGCGCCAGCGCCAGGTCCTCAAGCGTGCCGGCGCCGAGTAGACCGGCACCGACAAACAGGATCGAGGCAACCGGCAGCAACGCAACAACCGAGGTGTTGATCGAACGCACCAAAGTCTGGTTGACCGCGAGGTTCGCCGCCTCGGAGTAGGTCATTCGACTTGTCTTCTCAATGCCCGCCGTGTTCTCCCGAACCTTGTCGAAGACCACGACGGTGTCGTACAGCGAATAACCCAAGATGGTCAGGAAGCCGATCACCGTGGCCGGACTGACCTGGAAGCCGACGATCGCGTACACGCCCGCCGTAATGATCAGGTCGTGCGCGAGCGCGATCACCGCGGCCAGCGCCATCCGCCACTCGAAGTAGAACGACAGCAAAATGACCACGAGGATGACGAACACCACCAGACCCGTTAAGGCCTTCTTGGTGATGTCACGACCCCAGGACGCGCCGACTGCTTGGACGCTGATGTCGTTCTCATTCACGTTGAATTTCGCCGCGAGGGCCGCCCGAACCTTGTCGGACTGCTCCTGTGTCAGCGGGTCGGTCGTGACGTTGATGTGGTCGCTGCCCGTCTTGGTGACAACAGCGTTGTCGACGCCGGCGCCACTGACCGCTGTTCGTGCCTCATCGACTGTGCCGGTCGTCGTCTGGACCGAGTAGACCGAGCCGCCGCGGAAGTCGACGCTGAGTGTCAAGCCGCGCACCAGAAGTCCGGTGATCGAGACCAGGATCAAGATGGCCGAGACCGTGTACCAGAGCTTGCGACGCCCGACAAAGTCGATGGACAACTGGCCGCTGTAGAGCCGACCTCCAAGCGAGTTCTCCCTGGACATCAGGCCTCCTTCAGCTCGGGCTGGCGAGCCGCCGGGGCAGGTTCAGGTGCCGGAGGCTTCTGTTTGCTGAATCGACCCGCGTCGAGGCCGGAGAAGCGGTGGCCTTGGCCGAAGAACTTCGTTCGGGCCAGCAGCGTCACGACCGGCTTGGTGAACAGGAACACGACAACGAGGTCAACCAGAGTGGTGAGACCGAGCGTGAAGGCAAATCCACGCACGCTGCTCACCGACAGCCAGTACAGAACGGCGGCCGCAAGCAGTGACACCGAGTCCGCCGCGATGATCGTGCGCCGCGCTCGCACCCACCCGGTCTCGACCCCGACGCGAAGAGTTCGGCCATCGCGCACCTCGTCACGCAATCGTTCGAAGAACACGATGAACGAGTCCGCCGTGATACCGATCGACACAATCAATCCGGTGACACCCGCGAGCGAGAGCGTGAAGTGAACTGCGTTCCCGAGCCCCACGATCATGCCGTAGGTGATCGCGGCCGCAATTCCCAACGACCCGACGGCGACAAGCGCCAGTGCGCGGTAGTAGATCAATAGGTAGAGCACGACCAGCGCCAGACCAAGCGCACCTGCGATCAGGCCGGCGCGAAGCTGGTCGCTTCCGAGGGTCGGCGACACAGTCTGCACGTCCGCCTTCGTGAACGTCAGCGGCAGGGCTCCGTACTTCAATGCGTTCGCGAGATCCGTTGCGGTGGACGACGTGAACGATCCACTGATCTGCGCGTTTCCGTCCGTGATCGCCGATTGAACGGTTGGCGAACTGACGACCAAGCCATCGAGGACGATCGCGAACTGGTTCGTGGGTGCCGTCTGGCTGACCAGCTTGGAGGTGGTGGTGGCGAAGTCCTTCGTGCCCTTTGAGTCGAACGTAAGGTTGACGACCCACTCACCCGTGGTGGAGATCGTCCCGGCCGTGGCGCCCTTGATGTTCTTGCCGTACACCGCCGTTGGTGCGAGCGCGTACTTCGTCAAGCCATCTCGTGAACACGTGGCGAGGTACTGGGCCGGATCGTCTTGGGCGACGTTCGTGCCATGGGTGGCGCAGTTCAGGTTGTTGTAGAGGGGCACCAGCCCCGCCTCGGTCTTTGACTGAAGCGGTTGGCTCACATTCGCGCCCGCCGAGGAGATGGGACTGGGCGATGCCGCGGGCGTCGCGCTCGGTGTGGCGCTGGGGCTCGGGGAACTAGCAGCGGCTGGCGCAATTGCGGCTGACAACGGACGACCGTTCCCAGTAGCAGAGGCACTGGGCGAGGACGAGGCGGTCGCCTTCGCGGATGCGGTGGCCCTGGGGCTGGCCGACGCGGATGCGGACGTCGTCGGGGTCGGAACCCCTGAATCCTCGGCCAATACCGGTCGGAAGTTCAGGACCGCGGTCTGACCAATTGCGGCAAGGAGATCGCTGGCAGTAGCGCCAGGGATCGACACAACGATCGCCCGCGAGGTCCCGCTGCCTTCAGTGGTGACCTGAGCCTCCGACACACCAAGACCGTTGACCCGGTTACGAATAATCGTGACGGCCTGGTCGATGTCGGTGTTCTGAATCTGCTTGCCCGGCTCGGCCTGGGGCTGCAACGTGATGCTCGTGCCACCCTGCAGGTCAAGCCCGAGACGAGGAGTGTGCGACCGACCGCTCGCGAACGGCCAGAAGGCCCACGCGTAGATCACGACCAACAAAATGGCGAGAACGGCCAGGGCACGCCCGGGCCGGGACTGCTTTTGTGTCGCCACGTCGTCCTCACATCGTGTCTGTCTGTACGTCTGTATATGTACGTCTGGTCGCGCTCACGGACTAACAGCCCGCCTATCGGCGAGCCGTAGGGCCGAGGAGGCAGTATCCACGACCCACCTGCCGGAACCGATCAGGTGGTCGGTGGTGTCGCCCGCCGGGGTCTATTCGGTGGTGGGGTGTGCCTCGCTGGGCTCCTCCGCCGCCTCGATCGCGGCCGGCTCCGTGGATGCGTGCTCCTCAATCTCGTTCTCGCCCTCAGACTCGTCAGGGAAGATCTTCCCGATGGCCTGACGGACGAAACGCAGCTTCTGGCCGTCCTCGGCCACCAGCACGACCTCGTTGTCCTCTACCGAGTACACGTGCGCGATCAGGCCGGCCGTGGTCATGACTTTCGTGCCTGGCTCAATCGAACTCATCCGCTCTTGCTGCGCGCGGGCGCGGGCCCGTTGCGGGCGCACCATCAGGAGGTAGCCGACTCCGACGATCAGGACGAGGGGCAGGAACGTGGTCAGGCTCTTCACGGGGAGGTCCTTGACACTGGAGGCAATCGCAGCCGAAGCGCGAACGAAAAGGCGAGTCTAACCGCGTCCGGTCGCGCTCTCCGTCGTTTCAAGATCCAAAACGAGCTCGACCTGACCCCCACTGCCCGGCGTCGCAGCGGGCGGCACGCGGCCCGTGTGCCGCCACCCGGCCGCCGTAGCCATCCGACCGCGAGGTGTGCGCTCCAGCAGCCCCTCACGAACCAGGAACGGCTCCGAGATCGTTTCGATGGTCTCCGACTCCTCGCCCACGGCGATAGCGAGAGTGCTCAGACCGGTCGGACCGCCACCAAAGCGACCGCACAATGCGTCCAGGACGGCGCGGTCAAGACGATCAAGACCGGCTTCATCGACCTCGAACAACGTCAGAGCCGCGCGCGCCCCCTCAAGCGTGAGGGTGCCGTCACCACGGACCTGGGCGTAGTCACGCACCCGACGCAGCAGCCGATTGGCGATGCGGGGCGTCCCCCTAGAGCGCGACGCGATCTCGCGGGCGGCATCGCCGGGGATCGCGACGTCGAGCAGGCCGGCGGAGCGGCGCACGATCGCATCGAGTTCGTCTGCCTGGTAAAAGTCCAACGAGGCAGTCAGACCAAAGCGATCCCGAAGAGGCGCCGGAAGCATCCCGGCTCGCGTGGTCGCCCCCACCAACGTGAAGCGCGGGATGTCCAGCGGCACCGCGGTAGCACCCGCGCCCTTCCCCACGATCACGTCGACGCGGAAGTCCTCCATGGCCATGTAGAGCATCTCCTCGGCCGAGCGCGACATCCGGTGGATCTCGTCGAGGAAGAGCACCTCGCCCTCGCGCAGGGTGGTCAGCAAGGCGGCTAGGTCACCTGCATGCTGGATCGCCGGACCACTGGTGATGCGCATCGGCATGCCGACTTCGTTGGCGATGATCAAAGCCAGCGTCGTCTTGCCCAAGCCTGGCGGGCCCGCGAGCAGCACGTGATCAGCCACGCTGCCACGCGACTTCGCTGCCTCGAGGACCAGGCCGAGCTGTTCCCGGACGCGGGTCTGGCCCACGAACTCGTCGAGGTCGCGAGGGCGCAGCATCACCTCGGTGGCGCGTTCGGCGTCGCCGGCATCGGTGGACACGATCTGGGTCGGTAGGTCGCTCCCGAGGTCGATCGGGTTCTCGCTCATGCGTGACTCAGAGTCTGGAGCGCGGCGCGCAGCATGGTGGACAGGTCCGGCTGCTCGGGGGGCTCGGGGGCGAGCGGAGACACGGCGATCACCGCCTGCTCGGCCTGACGTGCGGACCAGCCAAGCCCCACCAGGGCCGACTGCAGGTCGCTTTGCCACCCGGACTCGCGCGCCAACGGGAGGGTGATGGTCGTGCCATGGGGCGCACCCAGGCGGTCCTTGAGCTCGAGTGCGAGGCGTGCGGCTCCCTTTCGCCCGACACCCGACACGAGCATGAGGGCATCGAGGTCATCGGATGCAACCGCTGCCCGCAGCGCATCAGGCCGATGCACGCTGAGTACGGCTTGAGCGAGCTTGGGGCCGACGCCAGTTGCCGTCTGCAGAATCTCGAAGACGCTTCGTTCGTCGTCATCGGCGAAGCCGTACAGGCTGAGTGAGTCTTCCCGCACGACCAACGAGGTGGAAACGCGCGTGATCTCGCCGACGCGAAGCGTCGCCAACACGGCAGGGGTGCACAGGACGACAAGTCCCACGCCGCCGACTTCGAGCACAGCCGAGTCCGACGTGATTGCGGTCACTTCACCGGTGACGTGGGCGATCATGCTGGCACCACGCGCGATGCGATCAGTTGCGCTCTGGCGGCGTTCAGTCGTGCGTTGGCCGCGCCGCGCCAGGCCTGGCACATGGCCAGCGCGAGTGCGTCCGCGCAATCGGCCGGTTTCGGCGCCGTCTCAAGATGGAGCAGTCGGGTCACCATTTCGGTCACCTGTGCCTTGTCCGCTCGACCGTTGCCGGTGACCGCCGCCTTCACCTCACTTGGTGTGTGCAGCGCGACCGGGATTCCCCGAACAGCCGCTGCATGGATGGCCACGGCGCTGGCTTGCGCGGTCCCCATCACGGTCCGCACGTTGTGCTGGCTGAAAACCCGCTCTACGGCGAGAACATCGGGCTCGAGCCGGTCGAGCCAGCTGGCCACTTCGTTGGCGATCTGCAAGAGCCGCTCCGCCAGATCCATGCTCGGCGGCGTGCGCACGACTGCGTAGTCGAGCATGACCAACGGGCGACCAGGTGCGCCTTCGACGGCGCCGAGGCCGCAACGAGTGAGGCCGGGGTCCACCCCGAGCACCTTCACGCGCAACCCCGCCCTCCGCGGATGCCCGTGATCCCGATTGACCCCGGACGTCGAACCGAACATGTGTTCGATGCCCGACCGTACCGGCCGCCTGAGGAGGCGCGGGCAGCGACGCGCCGAACCCAACCTTTGCTATCGCTGGCGCGCCCTGCTAGCCGGCGGTCACTTTGCCATCTGCCTGCGGCTGGCAAAGTGCGTTAACGGGCGCATAGAGCACCACGAACAGCAAAGGGTTAGCCGACCTGTTCCATGACCTCGTCGGACGACGTCGAAGTTGGCCCAGACGTTCTGCACGTCGTCACTGTCCTCGAGCGCATCGATGAGTCGGAACACCTTGCGCGCGCCGTCCTCGTCGAGCTCGACCTGCACGCTCGGCACGAACGAAGCCTCGGCGGAGTCGTAGTCGATGCCCGCACTCTGCAGTGCCGTGCGCACGGCGACGAGGTCGGTCGGCTCGGAGACGACCTCGAACTCCTCGCCCAGGTCGTTGACCTCCTCGGCGCCGGCTTCGAGCACCGCGGCGAGCACGTCGTCCTCGGACAGGTCGGCCGTGCGGCACGATGACGACGCCCTTGCGTGCGAAGAGGTAGCGACACGGAGCCGGGGTCGGCCATCGAGCCGCCGTTGCGGGTCATCGCGATGCGGACCTCGGAGGCGGCGCGGTTGCGGTTGTCGGTCAGGCACTCGATCAGCACCGCGACGCCGTTCGGGCCGTATCCCTCGTACATGATCGTCTGGTAGTCGGCGCCGCCGCCTCGAGCGCCGGAGCCGCGCTTGACGCGCGCGGTCGATGTTGTCGTTGCGGCACCGAGGACTTCTTCGCCTTCTGGATCGCGTCGTACAGCGTCGGGTTGCCGTGCGGGATCGCCGCCGCCCGTCCGAGCCGCGACCTCGATGTTCTTGATCAGCTTGGCGAAGAGCTTGCCGCGCTTGGCGTCGACCACCGCCTTCTTGTGCTTGGTGGTCGCCCATTTGGAGTGGCCGGACATGCGCTCAGGCCTCCTTCGACCGTCGTGCCGATCATCGAGAGTAACAGTGCGTGCAGGCGGGCGTCCCCGCTCAGTTCCGGGTGGAACGACGTGGCCAGCAGCTGGTCCTGCCGAACCGCCACGATCCTACCCGCGGCGGGCCCGTCGCTGACGGTCGCGAGCACGTCGACGTCCGCGCCCGACCTACTCGACCCAGGGCGCGCGGATGAAGACCGCGTCGCACCTGGCCGCCGGCGAGGCCGTCGACGTCCACGTCCTCCTCGAACGAGTCCACCTGGCGGCCGAACGCGTTGCGGCGCACGACGACATCGAGCCCGCCGATCGTCTCGCTGATCGGCGACCGCCCGTCGAGCACCTGCGGTCGGCCAGCAGGATCATCCCGGCGCACGAGCCGTAGGTCGGGCAGCCCCTCGCGCGATCGCGCTCGCGCAGCGGCTCCAGCAGTTCGAAGGTGACGCGCCAGCTTGACGATCGTCGTCGACTCGCCGCCGGGCAATACGAGCCCGTCGAGCCGGTCGAGTTCGCTCGGCTCGGCGCACCGGCACGGCCGCGGCACCGGCCGCCTCCAGCGCGCCACGTGCTCGCGCACGTCACCCTGCAGCGCGAGGACACCGACGGAGTACGCCGGCGCCGAGCTCACCAGCCGCGTTCGGCGAAGCGCTGCGTCGGCGCGGCACGTCCTCGACGTTGATGCCGACCATCGCCTCGCCGAGCCCGCGCGACACCTTCGCGATCACGTCCGGGTCGTCGAAGAACGTGGTCGCCTTGACGATCGCCTCGGCGCGCTGCGCCGGGTTGCCGGACTTGAAGATGCCGGAGCCGACGAACACGCCCTCGGCGCCGAGTTGCATCATCATCGCCGCGTCCGCGGGCGTGGCGATGCCGCCGGCGGTGAACAGCACGACCGGCAGCTTGCCCGCGCGCGGCCACCTCGCGCACCAGGTCGTACGGCGCCTGCAGCTCCTTGGCCGCGACGTACAGCTCGTCCTCGATCGAGTGCGTCGAGCCGACGGATCTCGGCCCGGATCTGGCGCATGTGCGTGGTGGCCTCGACGACGTCGCCGGTGCCCGCCTCGCCCTTGGAGCGGATCATCGCCGCACCCTCGGCGATCCGCCGCAGCGCCTCGCCGAGGTTGGTCGCGCCGCAGACGAACGGGACGGTGAATGCCCACTTGTCGATGTGGTTGGCGTAGTCGGCCGGGGTCAGCACCTCGGACTCGTCGACGTAGTCGACGCCGAGCGCCTGCAGCACCTGCGCCTCGACGAAGTGCCCGATGCGGGCCTTGGCCATCACCGGGATCGAGACGGCCTCGATGATGCCGTCGATCATGTCGGGGTCGCTCATCCGCGACGACGCCGCCCTGCGCCCGGATGTCGGCCGGAACGCGCTCGAGCGCCATCACGGCGACGGCGCCGGCGTCCTCGGCGATCTTGGCCTGCTCGGCGTGTGACGACGTCCATGATGACGCCGCCCTTGAGCATCTCGGCCATGCCGCGCTTGACGCGGGCGGTGCCGGTGCTGAGGTCGGACGGTGCTGGCTCGATTGACTCGTCGAACTGCGCGGTGCTCACGATGGCCCTCTCAAACGACGTCCGGCAAATGGTGTTCGGTAACGGCTGCCCGACCTACCGGAATCGGTCGGGAACGCCACCGATTCTAATGCGAAGCCGTACTCCCCCCGGCCGCGTCGAGAGCGTCCGCGAAGGGCAGGCTGTCATCGAAGTCGATCGACTTTGGCCACGGCGCGGTTCCCGCCAGACCGAACAGGCGCACCACTCGATGGCCACGCAGGCGTCGACACGCCAGAACGGCATCGTCGAGGAATCCGTGGGCTAGCTGGGTGCGCCGGCACGAGGAGGCCAGCTCGTCGATCAGATCCGATCCTCCTGGGCTTACTCGCACAACGTCGACCTGCTCGGGTTCGCCGAATGCGATCTCGAGGGCTTGCGTCAAAGCGGTCTGGTCTACCGCCGAGCCCAGCGGTGCCTTCCGAACGAGCGGCATGAGCCGTCTCGGCGAGCACGATGCTGGTGGCCGGGTCGAGCAGCTGCGACTGAGCCATCTCGCCCGACACAGCCGCACGGCGCGCAAGCTCTTGGCGGAGAGTGGATTGCGCAAGGTCGACGCGAATGTGCAGTCGGTCGAGCCGACCCGCTGTCTGACTCAGATACAAGCCGATCAGGACAACGAAGAGGATCGCGGCCACTATCGCGACGGTCATGTGGTCTCACCGAGACGAGTCAGTTTGCTCGAGGCGTCCCAGCGTCTGACCGCGTGCATCTTCGGTCACCTTGTCGCCGTTGGCACGGGCAATGTCGTAGACCTCAAGGATCTCGACCGCGACTCGGCTCCAGTCGTAACGCCCGACGACCTCGAGACCTCGTTCGCGGCGACGGGACCGGTCAGCGTTGTCGGCGAGCAGGTTGTTGACGGCGTCGGCAAGCGAAACCACGTCACCGACAGGTGTCAGCACCGCGGCGTCTCGCGCGACCTCCCGGAAGGCAGGCAAGTCACTGGCAACGACCGGCGCGCCACTGGCCATTGCCTCCAACAGCACGATGCCGAAGCTCTCGCCGCCGGTGTTCGGAGCGACGAAGACGTCGACCGAGTGGTAGGCGCGGATCTTGTCCGCCTCACTGACCCGGCCCGCGATCTCGACGTGAGCCCGGTATCGGTCGGGTAGCCCGTCGAGGGCCTCCTCGGGGTCACCTGGGCCCACGAGAAGCACCCGCACGTCAGGATGTCGCTCGACAATCAGCGGCAGCGCCTTCATCAGCACGGGCAGTCCCTTGCGCGGCTCGTCCATCCGACCCAGGAAGCCGATGGCTGGGCGCCCATCCGCCCAGCCGGGCAGTGGATCGGATTTCGCGAAGACGTCTACTTGGACCCCGTTGGGAATCACCGTCGCCATGCCGCCGACGTGCGCTTCCATCGTCGCGCGCGCGTACTCGCTGACCGCGATGCGAGCGCTGAGCTTCTCCAGTACCTGTTGCAGGATTCGCGAGGTCGCCAGCAAGGCGCGGCTGCGCTCACTGGACATGTGGAAGGTCCCCACCAACGGGCCAGAAGCCGCCCAGGCCGCGATGAGCCCGACGCTCGGTGCCATGGGCTCATGTATGTGCAATACGTCGAAGTCGCCTTCGCGTACCCAACGACGCACTCGCGCCGACGACACAGGTCCGAAGAGCAGGCGCGCAACCGATCCGTTGTAGGGCAACGCGTACGCGCGACCCGCAGGCACGACATACGGCGGCAGATCCCCCTCCTCGTCCGCCGGCGCAAGCACTGACACGTCGTGGCCGAGCCCGATGAGTGTCTCTGCGAGGTCGCGGATGTGCACCTGGACGCCGCCCGGCACATCCCACGAGTACGGGCAGACCAGACCGACCCTCATGAGGCCACCTCGTCCACGTCGTCGACTCTGGCCTCGCGATCGCCCGGCCAGAAGTGCTGCAGCATGTGCCAGTCCTGCGGATGCGACGCGATGTACCGCTCGAAGTTGGCCGCCACCTGCTCAGTGAGGCTCTGCACGAGCGCACGGCGGTCTCCTGCGACCGGCACGACGACTTCGTCGAGATGCACGCGCATCAACGGACCGTCGTAATAGAGGTCGGCAGTGATCAGGTGCGACTGAGTACTCAACGCAAGGGACGCAGGTCCCGCGGGCATCCGAGTCGGTGCACCGAAGAAGTCGACCGGAACGCCGCTGGCCGACAGGTCGCGGTCCCCCACCAGGCACACCAGGCCACCGGCACGCAGCCGCTTGGCCAGCGTGACGAGCACGTGAGCGCCACCATCGGCAGGCAGAACCTCCATGCCCAAAGACTCGCGGTATGCAACGAACCTGTCGAACAGGTCGGTCGGCTCCAACCGTTCGGCCACCGTCGCGAACGGGTATCCACGTGATGCGATCCACGCACCCACCAGGTCGTAGTTGGCCAGGTGCGGAAGAACGACGATGGCGCCCTGCCTGGCATCGATGAGATCGGTGAGGATGTGAATGTTGTCGTCGACGCAGAGCCGCTCGAGGTCCGCAGTCGAATAAGTGGGCAGCCGGAAGGCCTCGCACCAGTAGCGGGCATACGACCGCATGCCAGCGCGCACCACGCGCTTCAACTCGTGGTCTGAGGCGCCCTCGCCAAGAACCTGGCGGTAGTTGCGGGCGAGCTGTTGGACGCCGCGCCCGTTCCGCGCCGCGGCCGCGTCCGCAGCGCGCTCAAACAGACCGCGAGCCATTCGGTCCGGCAGCCGCTTGACGGCGTTCCAGCCGACGCCGTAGGCCCAAGCCGTGAACTCGTCCCTCACAGGTGTGCGCCGCCTGCGATCGCTTGACCCCGCACGAACCACATTCGTTGCACGACCGTCACGACACTCGCTGCAGCAAGCGCCCACAGACCCCATGCCTGCACGTACGGAATCCCCATGCCGTCAAGGCCAGTGACGACCAGCACCGTCACCAAACGCACCGTGCGCTCGGCAAAGCCAACCGATGCGGTCATTCCGAGGCTCTCTGCGCGCGCCCTCGCGTAGGAGATCACGATCCCCGCGATGAGGCAGATGGTCGTCGCGATGGCCAGCCCGGTCTCATGTCCGCGGCCTGCAAACCAAAACAGCAAGGCAACGAATATGGACGCATCGCCCACGCGGTCAAGGGTGCTGTCGAGAAACGCACCCCACGAGCTTGAGCGCCCCGTCATCCGGGCCATGGTCCCGTCGATCGTGTCGCTGAAGACGAAGGCCGTGATGACCAGCGTGCCGATCAGGAAGTCGTGTCGCGGATAGAAGGCGAACGCCCCCACACACACTCCGATAACGCCGACGATTGTGACCGCGTCGGGGCTGACGTGCATGCGAGTAAGGCCGCGGGCGATCGGGGTGAACACGCGGGTCCAGAAGCCTCGCCAAGCCGGGCTGCTCATCCACGTCCTCATCGTCGCGGTCCTCGATGCGCACGACACGTTGCGCTGCGCGGAATCGTAGTCAGCGACCAGCCATGAACGGGTTACACGCGGCCTGAACCCCTTGCCGAGACGCACGCCACGCGGAAGAGTCGGCTTAACCGTGGGGAGACGCAGATGGCAGAGAAATCAGCACCCGGCGGAGCCGCCGGCGGCAGGGCACCATCGGTCGATCAGCCTGGGCACATCCGCAACATCGTGCTGATCGGCCATTCAGGGGCTGGCAAGACGTCATTGGCCGAGGCCCTGCTCGTGGCGACCGGGACGATCCCTCGCGCCGGTCGCGTCGAGGACGGCAGCACCGTCAGCGACTTCGATGAGGCCGAACACCGGCAGCAACGCTCTGTCTCACTCGCCTTGACTCCGTTCATGCACGACGGCATCAAGGTGAACCTGCTGGACACGCCCGGCTATGCCGATTTCGTCGGCGACCTCCGAGCCGGTTTACGGGCTGCCGATGCGGCTCTGTTCGTGGTGTCCGCGGTCGACGGCGTTGACGGCTCGACCCGCATGCTCTGGGAGGAGTGCGCCACCGTCGGGATGCCCCGTGCTGTGGTGATAACCAAGCTCGACCATCAGCGCGGCGACTTCGACGAGACGGTGGCGATCGCGCAGCGGATATTCGGCGACGGCGTCCTGCCGCTCTACTTGCCGCTGCACGCCGACGACGGCGAGGCAGCCGGACTCATCGGGCTGCTCAGCCAGCGGGTGTCCGACTACTCGTCGGGCACGCGGGTCGAACGCGCCCCGGAAGCAGAGCACACCGAGCTGATCGAGTCCGCGCGCAACTCGTTGATCGAAGGGATCATCGCCGAGAGCGAAGACGAGACGCTGATGGATCGTTATCTCGAGGGCGCCGACATTCCGATCGAGACGCTGATCGAAGACCTCGAACGAGCAGTGGCTCGGGGCAGTTTCTATCCGGTCGTGGGCGTCGCGTCGCCCACTGGTTTGGGCATGGCCGAGCTGCTAGAGGTCATGGTTCGCGCGTTCCCGTCTCCGTTGGAGCACCCGGTCCCGCCGATCACCACACCCGAGGGCAAGCCGCGCGAGCCACTCTCTGCGGATGTCGATGGCTTGTTGGCCGCTGAAGTCGTCAAGACCACCACCGACTCTTACGTGGGGCGGATCAGTCTCGTTCGGGTCTTCTCCGGCCGGCTGACACCGGACCTGAAGGTGCACGTCTCGGGTCACTTCTCGTCCTTCGTTGGCGACGGGCACAGTGGCGGTCACGAAGACCACGACATCGATGAGCGGATCGGTGCGCTGTCCTCGCCACTCGGCAAGACTCAACGAGCGATGGACGCGTGCATCGCAGGCGACATCTGTGCCGTCGCGAAACTCACGCACGCCGAGACAGGCGACACCTTGTCGAGCGCGGACGAGCCCCTGCTCATGGAGCCGTGGATGATGCCCGATCCGTTGCTTCCGGTGGCGGTTGTCGCACACTCGAAGGGCGATGACGACAAGCTCTCGCAGGGTCTGGCGCGCTTGGTTGCGGAAGACCCGACGCTTCGGCTCGACATGAATCCCGAGACGCACCAACTGGTGCTGTGGTGCATGGGTGAGGCCCACGTCGACGTGCTGCTCGACCGGCTGCGGTCCCGCTATGGCGTCGCCGTCGACAGCGTTCCGCTACGAGTGTCACTGCGCGAGACGTTCGCGGCACCCTCCCAAGGACACGGACGGCACGTGAAGCAGTCAGGTGGCCACGGTCAGTTCGCCGTATGCGACATCACGGTCGAGCCGCTCGAATCTGGCGCAGGGTTCGAGTTCGTCGACAAGGTCGTGGGTGGTTCGGTTCCCCGGCAGTTCATCCCCTCAGTGGAGAAGGGCGTGCGCACTCAGATGGAGCGAGGCGTCTCCGCCGGGTACCCGGTCGTCGACATCCGCGTGACGCTTACGGACGGGAAGGCGCACTCCGTCGACTCGTCCGACATGGCGTTCCAGACGGCCGGCGGTTTGGCCTTAAAGGAAGCGGCCAAAGCCACGACGATCCACCTGCTTGAACCGGTGGACGAGATGACGATTCTCGTGGGCGACGAGTACGTGGGCGCTGTGATGAGCGACTTGTCCACGCGACGCGGTCGCGTGGCCGGGACCGAGCCGGTCGGCAACGGCCGCACGTTGATCCGAGCCGAGGTGCCGGAACTCGAGATCACGCGCTATGCAATCGACTTGCGGTCGCTGTCACACGGCACGGGGACCTTTACCCGCGCGTATCGCGGGCACGAGCCCATGCCACCGCAGTTGGCTACGAAACTGGTCAGCGCGACTAACGAATAGGTCGCGCCTCGGGACTTGTGGACCGGGTTGGCGCGAGCGCGCACGCGGCCGTGCCTCCTGGCAGGCGATAGCGATTTGCTGCAACCCAGCGGTAGGCGCGCTCGTTGATCTCGCGCAATGGGCGCGAGTCGAGTGCCCGGCCGATCGCGCCCCAGAGTCGCGGTTGATCGGACAGGACGTGCGCAACTGCAGCGCCGGCCGACCAGCGGCTGCCACGGTCATCGAAGTACTGCACTGCGTCCCGACACTCCGCCTCGTCGAGGTCCAGGTCGACCAAGTCCGCCCACTGCCACGGGACCACATACGGACTGATCGGCAGGATGTTGCGCATCCACCGCACGGCGCTGGAGCAGAACGCACAGTCACCATCGAAGATCAAAAGGCGCCGTCGAGTTGGGCTCTGAGTGGTCATGAATTCCAAGCCTCCTGTACGCGACGCAGGGTGTCATCCAACAGTTCGGGCAAGACCTTCGTCGAGCCCACGACGGGCATGAAGTTAGTGTCGCCATTCCACCTCGGCACCACGTGCTGATGCAGATGCCCGGCGATGCCAGCCCCTGCGGCCGATCCGAGGTTCATGCCCACGTTGAATCCTTGCGGGTCATACGCGAGACGAACCGCGACCAACGAGTCGACCAGCAGGTCGGTCATCTCCGAACGCTCACCGGCATCCAAGTCGCCGAAGTCGCCCACGTGCCTAACGGGACAGATCAACAGATGCGCCGTGTTGTACGGATACCGATTCAGCATCACGAAGGCCACGGTTCCACGGTGGACCACCAAACCGTCCTCGTCGGGCAGCCCGGGTGCTCGGCAGAACGGGCACTGCGGGCCGGCTTTTTGATCCGCCGGCTTGTTCTCGCCCTGGAGGTACGCGAGCCGCTCGGGACTCCACAGTCGCTGGAACCCGTCACCCTCTGATTCTTCGTGGCCGCTCGTCACACCTGTACTCGAGTCCTCACCGCTTCAACGATCTGTGCGATGGCCTCGTCGATTGGCACACCGTTGCTCTGCTCGCCGTTGCGGTAGCGGAACGACACCGCCTCCTTGGCGAGGTCCTCATCCCCCGCAATCAGCATGTAGGGCACCTTCTGCTTCTGCGCGGTGCGGATCTTCTTCTGCATCCGGTCGCCAGAGTCGTCGACCTCGACTCTGATGCCATGCTCGCGCAACCGAACCGCCACCGATTCCAAGTAGGTCACGTGGTCGTCGCTGATCGGGATGCCGACGACTTGCACGGGCGCGAGCCATGGCGGGAACGCTCCCGCGTAGTGCTCGACCAGTACCGCGAAGAAACGCTCGATCGAGCCAAACTTCGCCGAGTGGATCATCACCGGCTGCTGCCGCGATCCGTCGGCCGCTTGGTACTCGAGTTCGAATCGCGCCGGTTGGTTGAAGTCGTATTGGATCGTGGACATCTGCCACGTGCGACCGATGGCATCGCGGGCCTGCACCGAGATCTTCGGACCGTAGAAGGCAGCGCCTCCTGGGTCGGCGACCAACTCAAGTCCCGAGTCGATGGCAACCTGCTCCAGCACGTTCGTGGCTTGTTGCCACTCCTCTTCGCTGCCGATGAACTTGTCCGAGGTCGCATCGCGAGTGGACAACTCGAGGTAGTAGTCCTCAAGGCCGAAGTCCTTGAGCAGGCCCAGGATGAAGTTGAGTAAGTGTCTGATCTCGTCGGGCGCCTGCTCGGCGGTCACGTACGAGTGCGAGTCGTCTTGAGTCATGCCGCGCACCCGAGTCAGGCCATGGACGACACCGGACTTCTCGTATCGGTACACGCTGCCGAACTCGAAGAAGCGAAGCGGCAACTCTCGATACGACCGGCCGCGCGACTTGAAGATCAGGTTGTGCATCGGACAGTTCATGGCTTTGAGGTAGTAGTCCGAGGAGTCCATGTGCATCGGCGGGAACATCGTGTCCGCGTAGTACGGCAGATGGCCTGACGTGTGGAAGAGACCCTCTTTGGACACATGCGGCGTGCCTACGTAGTCGAAGCCCTCTTCGATGTGACGCCGACGGATGTAATCCTCCATCTCGCGCTTGATGACCCCACCCTTCGGGTGGAACACGACTAGGCCTGGGCCGATCTCCTCCGGGAAGGAGAACAAGTCGAGTTCGGTCCCTAGCCGACGGTGGTCACGCTTCTCCGCTTCCGCGAGCAGCGCCAGGTACTCCTTCAATGCATCGCGACTGGGCCACGCCGTGCCGTAGATGCGTTGGAGCTGCGGGTTCTTCTCGCTGCCACGCCAGTACGCGGCGGCCGTGCGCATCAGGCTGAACGCCGGGATCAGACGAGTCGTCGGCAGGTGCGGGCCGCGACACAGGTCGCCCCACACCCGCTCACCGGACTTGGCGTCGAGGTTGTCGTAGATGGTGAGCTCCGTGCCACCGACCTCCATGACATCTGCTGCCTCGTCGGGGGACGCCTTGATCCCGATGAGCTCGAGCTTGTAGGGCTCGTTGGCCAGCTCCTCGCGCGCAGAGTCCTCCGTGACAACGCGACGCGAGAACCGCTGGCCAGACTTGACGATCCGCTCCATGGCCTTCTCGAGCGCCTTCAAGTCCTCTGGAGTGAACGGAATCTCCACGTCGAAGTCGTAGTAGAAGCCGTTCTCGATTGGCGGACCGATCCCCAGCTTCGCGTCGGGGTGCACCTGCTGCACGGCCTGCGCAAGCACGTGCGCAGTCGAGTGCCGGAGCACGTTGAGTCCGTCAGGCGAGTCGATGGTGACGGGCTCGATGACGTCACCGTCGGCCAACACGTACGTCAGGTCACGTAGCTCGCCGTTGACGCGCGCAACAACGACCTCACGACGCTCGGCAAAGAGATCCGCGGCCGTCGTCGTCGACTCGACCTCGCGGACGGAACGGCTGCCTGACTCCTCGAGCATGACGCGCATCACGGACATGGCCGCAGTGTTTCAGATGCCGCCCTGTCGCGATCAGCGCTTAGGCCGCGGCGGCCGACATTGCGTAAAGGCCGCCGGACAGGGTCGTTGCCCACACGTTCCCAGCGGCATCTGTGCCGAAGGAGTCGACGCCGGTCAAGTGCCCGTTCAGTGCGATGCCGTGACCGACGGTCCAGACGTGCCCGGTGACGTAGTCACCGAACAGGTAGGCACCTGTCAGCAGGGAGGCATAGGTCTTCCCGCGATAGACGACGCCACCGATCAGTGCAGACGCGGTCGGGTGCGGGATGACCACGTCGGGAGCGACGTAGTGGACTCCGGAGAGGCAGCGCGAGTGGTTGTAGAACGCAAAGCCCTCACGGCACGACCAGCCCATGTCGAGTCCGCCGTACTTGTAGGCGACCGCATCGACCTCCTCGTAGCGATCCTGGCCGACATCCCCGATCCAGAGCACGCCGGTGACGGGGTCCACGGAGAAGCGCCACGGATTGCGCAGCCCATAGAGCCAGATTTCGTGTCTGGCGGTCTTGCTCGTGAAGAAGGGGTTCGTGTGCGGGTTGCAGTAGCGGAGGCTGCCGCAGAAGGAGCCGACGTCGATGCGCAGGATCTTTCCCGACAAGGAGCGCAGGTTCTGTGCGTGGTTGAACGGGTCCCCGGCGCCGCCGCCGTCACCAGTCCCGACGAAGAGATAGCCGGTCTTGTCGAAGACGAGCATTCCGGCGTTGTGGTTGGTGTAGGTCGGGTGCGGAACGTTGAGAACCTTCACTTCGGTGCTTCGCGAGACTGTGGTGGCGCGATCGCTGGCCGCGGTGAAACGAGATATCTGCAACGAGCCGTTGGCGGTCGTGTACGAGACCCAGAAGTAGGGGCGGCGGAAGAAGCTCGGATAGAACGCCAGGCCGAGCAGACCCTGCTCGTTGCCCGCTGAATTGACCTCACTGCGAAGGTCGAGGAAAACGTGCCGACCGCCGGTGCTCGTCCAGTAATAGATGACGCCAGCCTTGTTGACCACGTAGAGCCGGCCGGAGTGGTAGTCGTTCGCGGACGTGACGAGAACCGAACTCCCGAAGCCACTGGCTCGTTCCGTGAACGACAATTTGACCTGTGCGGGCGTAACGGTCCGTCCCGTGGTCGGCGTCGTCGCGGCCGCCGACGGCACCCCCAAACTTGACAGCACGGCCGCCGTTGACAGTGCGACTGCCCCGACCATGGCCATCTGCGCCCTGATTCGGCTGGAAGACCACAACACGGCAGCTCCTTGACGGCGATGTCTCATTTGTCGATTCGAGTCTTACACGGGCTGCCCATGATCGGCAGCGGCGGCTCGTCCGTCGGCGCCGATAGCTTCGCGGCATGAGCGCGCATCGCCTGACGCCGAATGTGAAGAAGTCCAGAACGTGGCTGTGGGCCAGTCTCAGATCCGACGGCACGTTCGGTCCCCATTGGTTGAACCATGGTGGGCGATACTGGGTTCGAACCAGTGTCTCTGCGGCAAAATGCTTTTGAGCCTCAATCTCCTTAATTTCCATTATATTGCACTTTCTTCTATTATCACTAGTTGTCACAGATATACACTCCTATTGGCACGGTATTGGCACACCAGGCGTTTCTAGATAGCACTATCTGACACGGAGGACGATAGCAAAGGCCAAGGCGCGCCGGCAACCTCCGAGGTGGCGGGGCAATCCGTCGCTCTTCCCTCGAGCCGCTGGCAGGTCCGCATGGTTGTCGGCCACGACGCGAAACGGCACACCGATCCTCAAGCCCGGACCCGAGACGTACCTGACGAAGCAAGAAGCTCTAGACCACCTCAACGCGAAGAGATGGTCACGGCACCTTCACACGACACGTTCGAGCAGTACACCGAACTGTGGCTCCGTCTCGCACCCTCAAGCCCCGCACCGTCTACCATTACCGGCGATTCTCGATGACGTGCTCGTGCCAGAGTTCTATCCGATCGACTCAACCGCATCACACCGGACCGTGTGCGTCACTGGTACGCCAAACTCGACCCCGCGAAGGCCACCGTGGCGCACGACACGCCTACGGGCTGCTATCGACCATCATGCGCGCCGCCGTGCGGGACCAGGAAGATCACCGTCTCCCCTTGCACCATCGAAGGCGCATCCAAGGCACCCGCAAAACCATGACCACACCGCCGACGCTCCCACAGCTCGAAACCATTGTCGAAGCCATGCCCGACCTGCACCGGGCCATGATGCTTCTCGCTGCGTGGTGCGCTCTGCGCTTCGGTGAACTGATCGAACTACGCCGCGATGACATCGACCTCGAGGCCGAGTGATACACATCCGTCGCGCCTCGTTCACACGTCGAACGCGCGATCATCGGCGATCCCAAGTCATCCGCAGGCAAGCGCACCGTCGCGATCCCACCGCACATCATCGAACCGCTGCGAACAGCACCTAGACACCCACGTAGGACCGTCCAAGGACGCTCTGCTATTCCCTGCCGCATTCGGGTGAGCATCTACGCACCAGCACGCTCTACAAGGTTTATTACCCAGCCCGCGACAAGCGCCAAGAGGGACGATCTTCGCTTCCACGACCTACGGCACACCGGCGCGTACCTCGCCGCGGAACCGGGGCCTCGCTCGTCGACCTGATGGCCCGCCTCGGGCACTCAACGCCACGCGCCGCGTTGATCTATCAACACGCAGCGGTGAACGTGACCGCGCGATCGCCGAGGGTTTGTCGAGCATCGCCCGTGGCGATGTTGTCGACATCAAGTCCCGCCGCCTACAGCTTCCAGCAAATAGGTAAGCGCCCCGACACCAGTGCGAGTCCGACACCAAAGCAGAACACACTAAACGGATTCAGATTCAACGACTTCCTAGCCAACTCCAACCGAGAGCGAATCGTCACCAAGCTTCTGATCCCCGACGAAGGCGAAACACGAATGGTGTTCTTGGTGCGAGACCTCAACGACGAACTACGTGACATCGGCAGCGTCCCCGTGGAAGAACTCGGCTTCGACTCCAACGAGATCGCCGTCGAGACAGTCGCTATGTGGGCAGCACACAGCGTCGACCCCGAACGTGTGCAACTGATCGAGCACCAGGAAGACGAGGACGTGTGAGGCCCCGCCACCCCCTCGCCAGATTCGTTGACCAGATCCCTGACCCGTCCAAGTCTTTTTTCTGCGTGCGAGTCTCGGGATTCTGCGCAGTCTGGCGTTTCGCACGCATCTGCGAGCTCGGCGACTGTTGCACCCGTTTGGTATAATCGGGCTGCAAGGTTGGTCTGATCGTCGCCTGCCACAGCGGTACACCCGCACCGGTAGGAATCGAATCGCAACTGTTGCCGGAATCGCGCTTAGCGCGTCGCCGCCTCCTTCATCCGAAGTCGAAGGCGCATATCCATGAGCATAACCCTTACCCGCGCGTTCGCTGGTGACCTTGAGGTTCGCTCTGATGGGCGGACTGTTGCGGGCATCTGCGTTCCGTGGGGCACTCCTACGCGCGTCCGTGATGCAAGCGGTCCCGCTTATGACGAAGCCTTCGCTCGCGGTTCGTTCGCTCGCACCATTGCCGAACGTTCAGATCGTGTGAAGTTCCTCGCGATGCATAACTCCCGGTCGATGCCGCTGGGCCGCGCAACCCTGCTACGTGAGGACTCCAAGGGCCTGTACGGGGAGTTTCGTGTGTCGGCGACTCCTGCCGGCGACGATGCCCTCGAGCTGATCCGCGACGGTGCCCTCGATGGCCTGTCTGTCGGGTTCTGGGTTCGAACCAGTGACCTCCTCGGTGTGAACGAGGCGCTCTACCACTGAGCCAATCGCCCTAAATGTCCGAATGGGCGAGTCGGAGTAAGCACCCGAAATCGGCCCGGACAGCGGAGCCAGACCCTACCCCACGCGGTCGTATGTCCGGCTTTGCGCGTGGTCGTACCAATCTCATCGTTGGTCGGCCAAAAGGACGATCAACACAGTGGTTTGACGCCTCGTTTTGCGTGGCACGACACCTACGTGAGTCCTACACCTTCTGGATCAGCATCCTCGGCCGCAAACGGCGGCCTTTCGCGCGGAAACCTCGACGGCGTCATGGCCGAGATCGAGATGCAGCTCGTTGTCGAAGACGGCGGCCTCGTGCCAGTCCCGACGGTTCTCGCCTACGACGAGCGTGACCCCTACGCAGTAACCGCGACATTCCAGATCGGCGAAGGCGCCGTGAACTGGGTCTTCGGTCGCGACCTGCTTTCGGACGGACTCACTCACCACGCGGGTGACGGCGATGTCATGGTGTGGCCGGGTTGGGATGACGAGACCGGTGACATCGTGTACCTATCGCTGCTGTCCCCCGATGGCGTCGCGATGCTCCGAGGTCCCAAGAGCGTCATCGAACCGTTCGTCACGCGCTCGTACGAGATCGTGGGATTTGGCGCAGAGTCCACCTGCATCGACATCGACTCGGATCTCGCCGAACTGCTTGCCTGAGCGCGACCAAGTCTCAGGGGTGGCCTGAACCTCGTCGCTAGCTGACGCTCGTCGCTAGCTAACGCTCGTCGCTAGACGGCTACGCCGTCGATGAATGTCGCAGCAACCGCACGTGACCCCAGGTGCGCGACCAGATCCGATTCATGCGCTAAGTCGAGCACCGCAATGTCGGCTCGCGCTCCTCGGCTCAGGTACCCAACATCGTTGCGTCGCAGCGCATGCGCTGATCCCAGCGTCGCGGCCCGCAATGCCTCTTCCACGCCGAAGCCCATGAGCAGACACGCGAGCCGGATCGCGGTTGGCATGGACTCGCACCATGACGAGCCGGGATTGCAGTCGCTTGCCAACCCAATCTCAACTCCCGCCTCACGCAGCGTCGCGCGCACTTCTCTCGGGTCACGCCCATTGAGCGCCGTGATCGTTGGGATCAGCACCCCAACCACGCCCGCCGCGTACATCCCCGCCCCATCCCGACCTGTCACAAGGTCAAGGTGGTCGGCGCTGGCACACGCCAATTCGGCAGCAAGCTCCGGTGCTCCGATGGACGCAATCTGCGACGCGTGCAGACGCAGTCCGAGACCGACATCGCGTCCTGCTGTGAGGATCGCTCGCGCCTCGTCGACGTCGAAGGCACCCTCGTCGCAAAAGACGTCTACCCACCGCGCGCCATGATCGTGGGCATCCTTGCAAGAGGCGATGACTTCATTCACGTAGTCGGATCGGCCACGACCCGACGGCACGACATGTGCACCCAAGTAGGTGGCCTCGACCCGGGCCGGCGTTGATTCTGCGACGTGACGAGATGACGTCGAGCAGCCGCATCTCGTCGTCGTGGTCGAGGCCGTATCCAGATTTCACCTCGATGGTCGTAGTGCCGTCTCGAACGGCCGTTTCCACCCGCGCCCGAGCCAGCGCGGCCAACTCGGTGATCGATGCGGCCCGCGTGGCCTGGACCGTTGTGGCGATGCCGCCACCGTCGTAAGGGGTCCCGGACAACCTCGCCATGAAGTCTTCGCGACGAACCCCGGCGAAGGTCAGATGCGTGTGCGGATCGACGAAGCCAGGAATGGCACATCTGCCACCCGCGTCGAATTCGGCGGCGTTCGCGGGGACGTCGCCCTTGACCAGATCTCGTACACGCCCGATCCAGGTAACGAGCCCGTCAACTGCGACCAACGCAGCGGACTCGACTGGCTCGGATGAAATCGGTAGCAGTCGGCCGATCCCCCGCAATAAAAGTGCGCTCACGCCTGCCAGTCTGGCGCGTGCGAGTCTTCGAGCATCGGAATGCGGATCCCTGTCGTGCGCGCCGTCTCGATTGCGATGTCGTAGCCGGCGTCCGCGTGCCTCAGGACGCCCGTGCCAGGATCGTTGGTCAGCACTCGGGTCAACGAGTCCCGCGCCTGCGGCGTGCCATCAGCCACCATCACGACACCTGCGTGGATCGATTTCCCGATTCCAACGCCTCCGCCGTGGTGCACGGAGACCCACGTGGCGCCCGATGCTGTGTTGAGCAAGGCATTGAGGATCGGCCAATCGGCAATCGCATCCGAGCCGTCAGCCATGGCCTCGGTCTCGCGTTCGGGGCTGGCGACCGAGCCGGCGTCCAAGTGGTCACGCCCGATCACGATGGGTGCCTGCACGACGCCGCGTTCGACCAGTTCGTTGAAGGCCTGGCCGGCGACATGTCGCTCGCCATAGCCCAGCCAACAGATGCGCGCAGGCAGGCCTTGCCCCTTTACCCGCTCATGCGCGAAGCGGATCCACCGCTGCAAGAGGTCGTCGTCGGGGAATGCTTTCGTCACAGCGTCGTCGGTTGCGAGCAGGTCGGACTGCTCACCTGACAAGCAGGCCCAACGAAACGGGCCAGCGCCGCGAGCGAAGAGCGGGCGGATGTACTCGACGACGAAACCCGGGTAGGAAAACGCATCGGCGAATCCCGCCTCCAGTGCCTGGCCACGAAGGCCGTTGCCGTAGTCGAAGACGATCGCGCCAGCTCGCCGGAAGTCCACCATGGCGCGGCAGTGCACGGCCATCGATTCCATTGACCGCTCGATGTACATGGCTGGCTTGATCCGGCGTAGTTCGCGCGCCTCTTCAACCGTGACGCCTTGAGGCACATAGCCGTTCAACGCGTCGTGCGCGGAGGTCTGGTCAGTCACCACGTCGGCATGGAGCCCACGACGCAGCAACTCTGGCAGGACATCCGCGCAGTTCCCGATCACTGCTACGGACAACGCACGACCTTCAGCCGCTGCGACTTCGACACGGGCCACCGCGTCATCCAGGTCATCGGCGATCTCATCCAGGTAGCCGTGGTCGACGCGTCGTTGGGCACGCCACTCGTCGACCTCGATGCACAACGCCACACCACCGTTGCCAGTGACTGCGAGCGGCTGCGCACCGCCCATTCCGCCGAGTCCGCCAGTGACCACTACCCGACCAGCCAACGTGCCGCCGAAGTGCCGGCTCGCGACCTCAGCGAACGTCGCGTACGTACCCTGCAGGATTCCTTGAGTCCCTATGTAGATCCAGGAACCCGCGGTCATCTGCCCGTACATCGTCAGGCCGAGGTCTTCGAGTTCGTTGAAGTAAGCGGGTGTCGCCCATTTCGGCACGAGCAGGCTGTTCGCGATCAGCACGCGCGGGGCGCCCTCGTGGGTGCGCACAACTCCCACCGGTTTGCCCGACTGCACGAGCAACGTGTCATCTGGAGCCATCGTGCGCAGCGAGTCGACGATGGCGTCGAAGCAAGCCCAGTTGCGAGCGGCGCGACCCGAGCCGCCGTACACGACCAGATCGTCGGGCCGCTCGGCCACCTCCGGGTCGAGGTTGTTGTGCAACATGCGCAAGGCTGCTTCGGCACCCCAGCTACGACACGTCATCTGCGAGCCGCGCGGTGCGCGCACTGGTCGGGCTCCGTCCATGACCGCCTCCTGCTTGCGACTCTAAGCCCGCGGGGTTGTCCTAGAGCTGCGAGCGGATCTCCCACAGATCAGGGAACGCCGGGTGGAAGAGGGTCGAGGCGAGATAGCCGACACCGGATGACCCGCCCGACCCCATCTTGGCGCCAATGGTGCGTTCGACCATCTTCACGTGCCGGTAGCGCCACTCCTGCAATCCCTCATCGAGGTCCAGCAACCGCTCGGCCACCTGCGCGCATTCCGGATCGTTGCGATACGCATCAACGATCGCCGCTTGCACCGACTCGTCGGCCTCCCATGGCTGCGTCACGTCGCGCTCCAGGATCGTCGACGCGATGACGTGGCCGTGCCGGTCGAGATAGCGCATGAACGAGTCCCACACGCTGCGGCGCTGCTGAGCCGCCTCGATCCGCAGTCGCGGGGGTGAGCCGGCGGGCTGTGCGCGTACGCCGTGCGTCTTGCGGTCGCCGAGCACGGCCTCGAGCTCGCGGAACTGCGCGGACTGAAAGCCGCTTGCCGACTCCAGTCGTCCGCGGAATGCGTTGAACTGCAACGGAGTCATCGTCTCGAGCACATCGATCTGAGCCACCATCGTCTTCAGAATCACGCACATGCGACCGAGCAGCGCGAGACAGCGATGCGAGTCCCCCGACTCAAGCGCGACCTGCAACGCAGCCGCTTCATGTAGTTGCTGTTTGAACCACAGCTCGTAGACCTGGTGGATGACGATGAAGAGCAGCTCATCGTGCTCGGGACCATCGCTGAGCGGCTGCTGGGCGGCCAGCAAGTCATCGACATGCAGGTAGCTGGAGTAGGTCAGCGCCTTGTCGGTCACGGGTCGGAGTCCTCTCCAGCGCGTTTGGCGAACAACTCCATCAGCTCGGACGTCCGTGGTCCCGGGTGTGCCAAGGCGCGCTCGTTCACGGTGCTGACTGGCTGGATGTCGCGTGTCGACGAGGTAAGGAAGACCTCGTCGGCGGTCAGCAGGTCCGCCATGGGGAACTCTGCTTCGACCACCTCGCTCCACTCGAGCAAGAGATTGCGGGTGATTCCGGCGAGACATCCCGTGCTCAAGGCTGGCGTGCGCACGAGTCCGTCATGCACAACGAAGACGTTGCTCCCGGTGCCTTCGCAGAGGTTGCCGCGGGTGTCCGCGAAAACCGCCTCGTCCGCCCCCCGCTCATGGGCATAGGCAAGAGCGACGACGTTGTCGGCGTAGGACGTGGTCTTAAGTCCTGCGATCGCAGATCGTTCATTGCGCGTCCACGGCACTGTTTGCAGGACCGCGGGACCTTCGCGCATGTGCATGGGTGCAACGACGACAAGAAGTGTCGGCTCGATGAAATCCGCGCGCGGCGAGCCGAGTGGAGAAGGTCCTGCCGTGTAGGTAATGCGGGCCCGCGCGAGCGGCATGTGCTCGTTGGATTGGATCGTCGTGATGACGGCCTCGCGCACGTGCTCCTGGTCGAGCGGCGGAAGTCCCAGACCGGTCGCGCTGTGGCCGAGGCGCTCCAGATGGCGACGAAGCGCGAACGGCGTGCCCTCGAACACCTTCAAGGCTTCGAAAACGCCATCACCGACGGTGAAGCCGTGGTCCATGGGCGAGATCCGGATGTCCTCGAGCGGGACCACGTCCCCGTTGCACCAAGCGAGCACAGTCACCTCAGTTCAGTGATCCGACAGCATCACGAGCGGTGGCCACGATGTCCGCGAGCATCGCTTCCACCGCGGTGATCTGGTCGCCCACGTGCCGGTCGGTGTCCATGCGTGGCACATCGCGGCGGATCCGGTTGCGAACCGCACCGGTCGCAGGACCGGGCTCTGCAATATCTTCGCGGAAGTCCAACGCCTGCGCTGCAAGCAGTAACTCGATCGCAATCGCGACTCGCACATTGCTCACGACCTCGTGCAGTTTGCGCATCGACGTCCACCCCATCGAGACGTGATCCTCTTGATTGCCCGAGGTCGGAATGGTGTCGACGCTGGATGGGTGCGAGAGCACCTTGTTCTCTGACACCAAAGACGCCGCCGTGTACTGCGCGATCATGTAACCGGAGTTCGTGCCGGCATCTTTCGCAAGGAATGGTGGTAGTCCGCGCGAGAAGGCCGGGTCGAGCATCCGATCCGTGCGTCGTTCGGCGATGCTGGCCAGCTCTGACACTGCGATCGCAAGCATGTCGCCGGCGAAAGCGAGCGGCTGGCCGTGGAAGTTTCCCGTCGACATCACTTCGCCGTCAGGGACGATGACGGGGTTGTCCACTACCGCGCCGAGCTCGATGTCGATGACCCGGTGCGCGTGTGCCAGCACGTCGCGCACCGACCCGTGCACTTGCGGGGCGCAGCGCAACGCGTAGGAGTCCTGCACTGCGTGGTGGCTGTCCCGGTGACTGGCCAGCAGCGGTGAGCCCACGAGCAGCGCGCGCAGATTCGCCGCACTCTGCAACTGGCCTGGATGCGGTCTGATGATCTGGACCCGTTCGTCGTACGGGCGGTCGGTACCGAGAAGGGCCTCAACGCTCATCGCACATGCGATATCCGCCGCCGTGACCAAGAGGTCGGCCTCGTCGATCGCGAGGGCGAGCAGAACCTGCATGGGTTCGGTCCCGTTGATCAGGCTCAGACCCTCTTTCGGGCCCAGCACGAGCGGCTCGATGCCAGCCTCCTGCAGCACCTCCGCGGTCGGACGACCTCGTAGATCGGCCGATCCGGCTTCACGTAGTCGCCCTTCTCCCACGAGCGGAAGCGCGAGATGAGCCAGCTGCGCGAGGTCACCGCTGGCCCCGACCGAGCCCTTGCCTGGAATCACTGGGAGCAACCCGCGGTCGAGCAGCTCGAGCAGCCGCCGCGGAAGGTCGACGCGAACTCCCGAGTACCCAACTGTCAGCGTGCGTGCGCGAAGCAGAAGCAGTCCGCGAACGACGTCGTCGCCCAGCGGTTCGCCTACACCCGCCGCATGCGAGCGCACGAGGTTCAACTGCATTCGCGCGAGGTCATCACGACCGATGTGCGTGTCTGCCAGGGCACCGAAACCCGTCGTGATCCCGTACATAACCGCATCGGTCTCGACGGCACGTTCGACCACGGCCTTGCTCGGCGCCATCCTTGCCTCGACATCTGGACCGAGCACCGCGGTAGCGCGACCGTTAGCGACGCGAATGATCTCGTCAAGGGTCAATGGCTCGCCGCTGACGACGACGGGGTCGCTCGACATCGTTGACTGCTCGCTCACGAAATGCACCTCACCAGGGCAACCTAGTCGCGCCCATGGCTCCGTGACGCTAACCCTGCGGCGGCTTCGAGCACGAGCAGCGCCGCGAGTCGGATAGTTCGTTGATCGTGCGTGTCCCGAGTCGCGTCGACTTCTGCGATGTCGACTGAGCGAACCCGAGCATCGGCGCACAGCGAGCGAGCGGCGTGGCGAATCTCGACCGCACTGATCCCGCCCGGAACGCTCGCTGGACAGGCGGGCGCGACGCTGCGGTCACAGACGTCGACATCGAGATCAACGTGGATCGCTCCGCCGGCACCGGCAGCGATCTCCAGCGCGTGATGCACGCAGCGGTCGATGCCGTCGCGCGCAACGTCATCGCGGGTCAGAACCGTGATGCCGAAGTCGCGGGCGCGAGCGGCGTAATAGGGACTATTTGCGAAGTCCGAGATCCCGATCTGAACGACATGGCGTGGATTGAGTCCGGCCTCGATCAGTTCGCGCACTGGCGAACCGTTGCTGTGCCCGTCGCGAAGATCGTGATGCGCGTCGAGTGTGATGAGGCCGGTCCTGGCCAGCCCAGTCCTGGCCGGCCCAGTCCCGGTCGGTCCGGTCGAGGCCGCCACACCGCGCGTAACAGAGTTGGTCAACGCGTTGTCGCCACCCAGAGCCACCAGCAGGCTGGCTCGTTGACTGATCGCCGCGATTGCCTCTGCGGCCCCGTCCGGGTCGCCATCGGGATCGGAGATGTCGCCGAAGTCGGCCGCCACGAGGTGGGTGAGGTCGCGACCGCGAGCGAAGGCCGCGTACTTCTCCAGCGCCGCTCGGATGGCTGCTGGCGTGGCCTCAGCACCGGTGGGTGAGATGGACGTGGCATGCGTAGGAACGCCGACGATGGCGAAGTCGATGGCGCTGACGTTGTCGTCATGGGCGTCGCCACTGTCGTCGAGCCAGGCCGCAGCCGTGGGCCAATTCGCGTCGGGCATGTGGACGGCTGCATCGGGCGGGGGCACCGGGTGATCCTCGCACCGGCGCGCGGGGTCGGCTCCGGCTTTGGCCGGCCCAGCGGGCATCGGCTATCGTGACGGCCTCGCAGGTCGCCGCGTGAGCAGTACGGCGCCCTCGCGCGGACGTGGCTCAGTTGGTAGAGCATCACCTTGCCAAGGTGAGGGTCGCGGGTTCGAATCCCGTCGTCCGCTCGGAGAGTGTCGGTCCCGTATTCGTCGCTTGATCGGGCAGACCTCACCTCGGTGGAGTGGCCGAGAGGCGAGGCAACGGCCTGCAAAGCCGTCCACACGGGTTCAAATCCCGTCTCCACCTCCAGAACCACGTTTCGTCTCGTGCCGGACCGGGTAACCAGCCGCCCACATGGTCTAAGGGCGAGGTGGCGAAATGAGCAACGAACTCTCCGGCAAGCGGGTGGCCTTCCTGGTGGCCAACAGCGGAGTGGAACAGGTCGAACTTACGAGCCCGTGGCAGGCGGTTGAGTCGGCGGGCGGGGAGCCTGTACTCGTCGCCCCCCAGAAGGAGACCGTGCAGGCGATGCACGGTGACGCCGACAAGGGCGACACGTTCGAACCTGACCAGGCACTCGACATGAGCTCCTCGGAGGACTTCGACGCGCTCGTACTGCCAGGTGGAGTGGCCAATCCCGACAAACTCCGGATGGATCCGGATGCGGTGGCCTTCATCAAGGGGTTCGCGCAGGCAGGCAAGCCGATTGCGGCGATCTGCCACGGGCCCTGGACCTTGGTCGAGGCCGACCTCGTGCGTGGCAAGACCCTCACCAGTTGGCCGAGCCTGCAGACCGACATCCGCAACGCGGGCGCCAGCTGGCGCGACGAGCAAGTCTTCACCTGCCCCGATGAGGGGTTCACGCTCGTGACGAGCCGTAAACCCGACGACCTAGACGCCTTCAACGAGGCGGCAATCGAGGCGTTCGCCGCGGCCTAAAACCGACGACGCCCGGAACGGCGCGCACACACCCGGACGCGCGCCAAGGGTGCCGCGTATGCCACCATTGGCTCCCCTCCTCAGTGGTGGCATACGTGCACCTAGGGGATGCGGGCGATTGGCGCAGTCTGGCTAGCGCGCTTCCCTGACACGGAAGAGGTCACAGGTTCAAGTCCTGTATCGCCCACCAACGTTTGACCAGGTCAGAAGGCTAATCAAAGCTCTTCGTGCCAACAACAGCGGGCCAATAGCAACCGGGCCGCGACGTTCCCAGGTGCGAGCAGGCGGCGAGGCACTTCGCTAGACACTGGGTGCGCCAAGCAACTGGGACGCCAGTCTGGCGAGTTCAAGACGCAATCGAGTTACGGCCGGGTCCTGCACGAGTTCGATTTCAGCTGCACTTGGATTTCGTGGCGTTCGTGAAGTTCTGAAGTGCCGTGGACAGGTTGGCCACGTTCTTTCCGATCACGGCGATGTCGGCGGCCGACGGGCTGGACTTCACGTTCTGCAACGAGGACGCTACGGCGTTGGCTGCTGATTGCACGGCGCTGGACTCGGTCGGGAAGTCGCTTGAGGCAGAGGCGACTAGTGCGCTGGAGTCGTTCTTGATCTGCGTGATCTGCGCCTGCAATCCGCTCAGGCCGCTCCCGGAGTTCAAGTTCGTCAACCCGTGCAACGAGTTCTGCAGATTCGTCTGGTCGGCGCAGTACTGCGGCTTGCTCGCGGTACTGCTGCTGCCACAACCGGCCAGCGCAATCCCAATCAACGCCGCGGCCGCTAGCGCGGCCACGACTCTGGCTCGCACACGCTCGCGGGGAATGGCACCGGAACCTGGACTCGCCGACATGGCAGTCAGTCTAGGTCCGCGTCGACGTCAAGCCATGGCTGCCCACCGGAACTCAGCCCTCCAGGTTCTGTCGGCTCAAGGCTCGCAACCGCGACTTTCGCGCTACACGCCGCTCGCCAGCTCGTCTACCTAAAGCCAGGCCAAGGTCGTCGGTGACGCGCACTTCGCCGTTCTCGTGGTCTACTGCTTGACGATTTGCGCCGAGGGTCCGGTGAGGTGCTCGTTAAAGAAGGAGATGACGCGCCCCCGGGCGTCGGCTGTGGCGTCGGGTCGTACTTCGTTCGCGTGGCCCAACTCATGACTTGGAAGAGGAGCGGTATGCGATCACCAGCGCCCTCGTGATCGTTCATGAAGCCGTGACCAGCCGACGGGTACTCCTTCACGTCGTGCGGTACCTGGTGCCGGGCCAGCATCTCGGACAGCTTCGCCGCACTGCCCCGGTTCCCGCGGTCCTTACTCCCGTAGTTGGCAACGATGGGGCAGGCAGACGCCAACTCCTGCTCGGAAACCGAATCGAGCGAAACAGTCCCGTAGTTGATGTTTGCCGCGTCAAACCCGCGTCCCAGCGCCATGACGAGCGCGAACCCCCCACCCATGCAGAACCCGACGATCCCGACGCGGCCGGTGCAGTCATTTCGACGCAGAAGCGTCGTGCGTACGGCGTCGATATCCTCGAAACTGCCGCCACGCATGGCCCGGATCTCTCGGATCATGGACACCATGCAGCGCACGGGGCTGCGGCCGTGGAACAGATCAGGGGCGATCGTCAGAAACCCTTCGCCAGACATCCACCGCGCCTGCTGCCCGGTATCCAGGCTGAGTCCCCCGGCGTCGTGGATAACGACCACACCCGGCCACGGTCCGGCCCCTGGGGGCACGGCCAGCAGCGCGCGCATAGGGCCGCGTCGGGTGTCTACGACCATCTCGTTCACAGCCACTCCAGACTCAGTCACACAACATGAGCGGGAACGCAACACGTGAAAGACGCACGGCAACCGGTTACTACGCCGCCTCCGTGCGCGACCCCGACGGCAACAACGTCGAGGCCGTGTGCCATTCCCCTCAGTAGGCCCCGATCACCGGGCGTTCGAACGCCCCTGACCTTGCGCCCCAGCCCACTGCGTTCGAGCATGCGTGGCCGCAGGCCTCGCGGCTTTGGTTGCACGGCTACATGATTACTCGTCCTCGTAGGCTGTAGTTGTGAGTGATGTGCTGGACGAAGGACCGTTCTTCCACGGCACCAAAGCGGATCTGCGGGTCGGCGAACTGCTCACCTCCGGTTACCGGTCGAACTACCGGCCCGAAGTCGTGATGAACCACATCTACTTCACCGCGCTGCCTGACGGTGCCGGGCTCGCCGCCGAACTCGCGCCAGGCGAAGATGCCCCGCGCGTCTACGTCGTGGTGCCAACAGGGGAGTTCGAGAACGACCCGAACGTGACCGACAAGAAGTTCCCCGGCAACCCGACGCGGTCTTATCGCAGCAGGCATGCGCTCAGGATCGTTGGCGAGGTCACGGACTGGACCAGGCAAACCCCATCAGCGCTGCAAGATTGGCGCGACCGACTCGCTGCCATTCGCGCCGATGAGCGGGGCGAAATCATCAACTGAGGAATGGACGACGATCGCACGACGAGGATCACATCAAACGCGGGGCGTCCGATTAGCCCGCGGTCGACGTGCCGTGGAGCTCGCAAACAACGCCACGCCAAGCAACACAAGGAAAACGCCCCACAAGGCGAATGGTCGCGTGTCGGGTGCGCCAGTGTTGGGCAGTGGCGAACCTTGGGACTCCTCAGTCGGCAGGACCGAGGCTCCGGGTGACGGTGCGACTGACGGCTCGACCGGCGCCGCAGCATAGGTATCGGTGATCGCGACATTGATGTCATGCCCTGATCGCACCGGGAACGTGATCTTGCTGGCATCGACTGTTGTGACGCCGCCATCATTCAGTGCGATCTTGGTGGCCACGCTCGCGCCCGCGCCTACCCCCGTTGCCGTTTCCGTGACAGTGCAGGTAGTTGGATCGCGGAAGACCAGTGGCTCGAGTGCGAAAGGCCCGGCGTGACCGGCCGGTCCGGTCAAGGTCAGGTCAGTGCCGTCCTCACACGTGAGGTGAATCGTCACGGGACCGGTGCGCACGGCGTCGGGGTCGATGACAATCTTCGACAGGTGAAGAGTTGCGGTGGGAACGAACGTGTTGATGAAGTCACACGTGACGTGCGGATCCGTGGTCGTCAGATCGAGGGTCACGTATCCGTTCAACGCTTGTCGAGTCAGCCCATTGCTGCACCTCACCGAAGTCAGCCGCCAACTGCCTGCAGACGTGTCGGCTGGTGCGATCTCGCCGATCGCATAAGGGTGAGCCGAACTCGCCGCGTCGTTTGGGTCACTGGCATACAGGCCATCCAGCGCGTCGCCCGTTGCGGTGACCGGGGTCCCAGTTGTCGTTGTGGTGGCCTGCTGCTGACCGACGAAGGTCGGGTTGCTCGGATCAAGTAGGTCGTCGACCACATAGGTGAACGTGCCAACTCCACCCTGGGTGGTCTTGCGAATCGCGATCGATCCCGTCGGCGTGAACGTGTTGGTCATGTTGCAGATCGCTGGCGCCCCGACCAAAACCGTGTGGGACAGAGTGCGTTGCTGACCGTTGGAGACGACAGAACCCGTGACGTCTGTGCCGTCACATTCGGCGCTGCTCAGGTCCCAACTTCCCGCGCCCGTGACTGCGGGAAGCGTCTCGGTAGCTGTGTAGTTGCCGGGCGTCGACCCGGCCGAGGCCAGAACGGGAGTGGCCACTCCTTGGGTGGTCGTCGTCGCTGTCACATCGAGCGGCGCCGCCGGCGGCGGTCCCGTGACGTGGAACGGGAAGCTCCCGACCGCGCCGAGGGTCGTCTTGTCGAGTTCCAGTGCGCCGGTCGGATCTCGCTCGTTGACGTAGGTGCAGGTGACGGTCGTGTTTGGGGCAGGCGTCACCACCACCCGGGCCCCCGTGATCACCGTGCCGGCCCCGGGTGTGCACGCGACGCTCACGAGGGTCCAACCCGTCAGCGGCTGCTCGGTGAAGTCCCACGGCAGTCCGGCCGCGCGCACGAACGTGGCTGAGGACGTAACGCCGGTATCCGCGGTCAGGTAGAAGTCGTTCGTCGCCGTGTAGGAGATGTTGCCGACGTAACGAAACGAACCTGGGCCGTCCGTGCCGCCCTGCAACTGCTTGCGAACGATGATGGTCGCTGGATTGGACGGCGGCGTGACCACGTACTCGTAGCAGAACAGATGGTGATACTCCGTCGGGAACGACGTCCACTCGACGTTGTCAGCGTTGTAGTTGTCAGTGGCGCAGCGCAGGGCAGCGAATCCGTACTGGCCCGGGAAGAGGGCGTTGAGCAACGGATCTGTCGGTGTACCGCCCTGGAAGTAGACCTGCCGGTTCTGAGCCGCTGCGACCTGAGCTGGCGTCAAGGTCACAGTGACCGCACCATCGATCGTCTGGCCGGTGTCGTTGCCCGCCGTGTCCAGCAGCGGCACGGTTGCTGTTGCCGCAGTCGGCGCACCACCGTTCGTGACCGTGGATAGGTGGTTGACCTTGGGCCCGTTGGGGCTGTTACCCATCGTGAACTTCCAACCATCAAGCGGCTGGCAGTTCAGGTCGTTGGACTCCTCGATCGTTGGGTCCACCGGCTGCCCGGTCTGGTACACGCTGTCTTTGCCCAGGTCCTGCAGCGACTCCTGCAGATTGTTCCGGCCGCGATTGGCCATCACGTCGGTGTATGCCGAGCACACGCGCGCCACGAGCGTGATCGTGTACGCGTTTGAGGTTGTGGCTGGCTGCGCCGCGGGTCGAATCGGCTGCGATGCGGCCGCAGGCGAAGTCGCGTTGGCGGGAATCTGGGCAGTGAGCAGCAGGAAGCCACCAGCGACCAGCAGCACGCCCAGCGTGCGAAGGACCTTCGACACGACCACCGATCGATAGTGGCAGAAATCGCGCATCATGCTCGCCGAGACGTAGATCCGCGATTCGTAACGGCGGTCCAGCGAGGTCCGTTGAGTACCAGGCACGTAATAACAAGCATGTAATTCGGGCTCAAACGTTGATCATTCGGGTACTCAGCCGAGACCATCAAGGTCCGTCTCTTCCCCCGAGGACGTCTGGAGCACAGTCATGGCCCGCGCAATCTGGTCGGGACACCTCTCGTTCGGCCTAGTCAGCCTGCCGGTTGGTCTATTCACCGCAACGACAGACCGCACCGTGCACTTCAACCAGTTGCACAAGGGCACCTCTAACCGGATCCGCTACAAGAAAGTCGATGAGGCGACGGGCGACGAGGTCCCAAACGACGAGATCGTCAACGGCTTCGCGCTGGGTGGTGGCGAGTACGTGGTCGTCACCAAGGATGAGCTCAAAGACGTCGCCCCTGGCCGTTCCGAGAACATCGAGATCAGCGACTTCGTTGACCTCGGCGAGATCGACCCACTCTTCTTCCGCGGCAGTTACTACCTCGCGCCACGCGGCAAGGGGGCCGACCGCGCGTACCAGCTGCTGCGCGAGGCGATGACGCAGACGAACAAAGTTGGCATCGCCACGTTGATCCTTCGCGACAAGGAGCATCTCGTCACCGTGCGTCCAGGCGAGGACGTGCTGATCGTCGAGACGATGTACTTCGCGGACGAGATCCGTGAGCCGAGCGAAGAACTCGAGACGCTTCCCGAGAAGGTCACCTTCGAGGGGCGCGAGTTGACGGTTGCCAAGCAGCTCGTCGAGTCGCTCACGACCGACTGGAATCCGGCGTCCTACACGAACACCTACCGCCAACGCGTCGAGGAACTCGTCGAGAAGAAGCGCGCGGGTCAGGCGATCGTTGCGGAGGCCAAGCCAAAGCGTTCCAACGTCATCGACCTCATGTCGGCGCTCGAAGCCTCGATCGGAAAGAACGCCAAGACGAGCGAGTCCAACGGGTCGGACACTGCGACCTCGCGCGCAAAGCCCAAGTCGGCCAAGACTGGAACAGCGACCAAACGCTCCAACGGTGCGACCAGTGCGCGGGCCAAGGTTTCCCCCCGAGCCGAGCTTGAGTTCCTCACCAAGGCGGAGTTGCTCGCGAGAGCAGTCGACCTCGACATCGCTGGGCGTTCGAAGATGGCCAAGCCCGAACTCGTTGACGCGATCCTGGCAGCGGACGCACCGACGCGGCGCAAGCGCAAGGTGTCGTAGCGACGGTCTGCGCTATTTGATGTCGAAGGCGGCGAACAGATCGCCGTGCTTCTCGACACGCTTGAGCACGTCCTCGGTGCGAAACGCGAGTTTCGACGCGTCGCCCCTTTTGGCACACGCCGCGACCTCGTCCCACGTCACCGGCGTTGAGACGGTCGGGGCGGATCGCGCGCGCACCGAGTAGACGGCGACCGTCGTCTTGGCCGGATGGTTCTGACTCCAGTCGATGAGCACGCGCCCCTTGCGCAGTTCCTTGCGCATGTTGGAGACCACTGCGTCGGGATGCTCTCGCTCCAACTGCTCGGCAATCTCGAGTGCGCGTGTGCGTTGCTTGTCCCACGTGACCCGCGCACCGATGTGCGCATAGACCTGCAGACCTTTCGAGCCGCTCGTCTTCGCGACCGGTTCGGTCGTGGTCCCAAGCAGTTCAACGATCCACCGCGCTACCCGGCAGCACTCGACGATCGACGTATCGGGGCCTGGGTCTAGGTCGAAGACGAGGTGATCTGGCGGCGCAGGGAGGTTGCGCCGACGACCTATGTGCCACAACGGCACGTGCAACTCAATGGCTGCAAGGTTCGCAGCCCACACGAGCGAAGCGCGATCATCGACGACCGCGTACTCGACGCTGCTTGGCGCCTTGCCGCTCCGCGTGCGCCCCGAGCCTTCACCCGCCGTCGACGCGACCGTGACCGTCCGCAGCCAGTCCGGCGCGTGCCGCGGCACATGCTTCTCGAAGAAACTCTGGCCGTCGACGCCATCGGGATACCGCCGGAAGGTCACTGGACGATCGTTGATGTGCGGCAACATGACGTCGGCGATGCGCGCGTAGTAATCGACCAGTTGACCCTTGGTGAAGCCAGTGTCTGGGAACAGCACCTTGTCTAGATTCGACAGCGTGATCTCGCGCCCGTCGACCTCGGTAGTCACTCGTTCAGGACTCACGAACAACCTCCGCCGCCGCCTTGTCCGGGCGCAGTCCACGCCACGAGGTGTGACGTAGGCGTCCGTTACCCGTCCACTCGCCGAAGGAGACCTCGCCTACGACGCTCGGGCGCACGAAATGCGCACCCACCGCTTCTGCTTTGGGTAGCGGACCATCAAACGGGCTGGTCTTGCGCGCCAAGGGCTTCACCACGCGCAGCAGCTCGGCTCGAGCGTCAGCATCGAACCCGGTTCCCACCTTGCCCGCGTAGTGCAGTCCGTCGCCCGCTGGGATGCCGAGCAACAGCGCGCCAAGGCTGCCCGAACGCTCACCGCGGCCCTCGGTCCATCCGCCGATGACGACCTCCTGGGCTCGCACGACTTTCATCTTCACCCATGCACCGTTGCGGCGACCCGGCGAATAGACCGAGTCGCGACGTTTGGCAACGATGCCTTCCAAGCCCATCTTCCTGATGCCATCGAGCATCGACGCGGCATCGACATCGGTGTACGAGTCGGCAACGAGCGCGGTTGGCCCGACGTCAAGAGACTCCAAGGCCTTGCGTCGTTCGTCATATGTCGACTCAAGCAACGATTGCCCGTCCAGGTGCATCACGTCGAAGACCACGTAAGTGACGGGGATCGATTCGGCCCGCTTTCGCACCTCGTTGGCATTAGTCACGTGCAGACGCTGCTGAAGATTGCCGAAGCTTGGCTTCCCGTTTGAATCGAGGGCGACCAGCTCCCCGTCGAGGACCGCCGGGCGCGACCCGAGCGCCTCCCCCACCTCGCGAAGTTCCGGGAAGGAGCGCAACAGGTCCTTGTCGTTGCGGGTCAGAGCACGAACCCGGCCGCCCTCGACATAGGTGACCGCACGTACCCCGTCCCACTTCACTTCAAAGGCCCAGTCGCCTCGCCCCACATCGTTGATGCTTCCGCCCAGCGCAAGCATCGGGGCGACGTGCTCAGGCAGCTTCTCGTAGTCCGCAGGGGCTGGGTCCATGCGATGGATCATCCAGTTCTTGACGTAGCCGCTCTTGTCTGGCGTCTTGCCGGTAGCGAAGAGCACGTACTTGCCACTCGACCTTTCACCGTGCAACACGACGATCACCTCGTCGTCGCGCCACTTCTCCAACTCGTACGTGCCGTGGTCCCAGATCTCGACGTGCCCGCCGCCGTACTCCCCCGCAGGGATGTCACCGGCGAAGCCGCCGTACTCGAGGGGATGGTCCTCGGTGTGCACGGCCAGATGGTTCTGCTTCGGATCGAGGGGCAAGCCCTTCGGCAACGCCCACGAGACCAGGACACCGTCGCGCTCTAGCCGGAAGTCCCAGTGCAACGCGCGTGCGTGATGCTCCTGGATAACGAATGTCGCAGCCGCTTGCTTGCTGCGCGCCTGCCTCGCCGCTTTAGCAACCTTCTTCTGGGTTGTTGCACCCATCGGCTCGGAAGTTTTCGCCGCGTCCCGTTTACCGCGATATGGCCCGAGTCTCTCGCTCGCCGATGTTGCGGACGCAGTTGGCCGTGACGACGGCGGAGGCGTCGCTGATTTCGGTGATCGAGGTGTGGGCATCAGGCTCCTAGACTGACCGATTCAGGAGGACATGTGCCAGCAGCAGTCGTTATCGAGAATCTGTCCAAGTCGTTCAAGGACGTGCGCGCGGTCCGCGATGTGAGCCTGCAGGTCGAAGAGGGTCAGGTCTTCGCGCTGCTCGGTCCTAATGGCGCGGGCAAGTCAACGACACTTGAGATCCTCGAGGGCTTCCAGAGGCCGGACAGCGGTCGAGTGGAGGTTCTCGGCGTAGACCCGGCTGACCGGGCCGCGAGTGTGCACCTGCGGCAACGACTCGGCATCGTCCTGCAGGACCTCACGGCCCAAGGTCCGTTGAAGGTACGTGAAGTCCTCACCCAAAACGCCGGCTATTACCCCGATGCCCGTGACGTCGACGAAATCATCGAACTGGTGGGGCTACAAGAAAAGGCCGACTCGCGCCTCGCCAAGCTCTCTGGCGGGCAGAAGCGGCGACTGGACCTCGCGCTCGGCATCATCGGCAAGCCCGACTTGCTCTTCCTGGACGAACCGACCACCGGCCTCGACGCACAAGCGCGCCGCACGTCCTGGGGCATCGTGCGCGACCTCGCCGAGCAAGGCACGACGATCATCCTCACGACGCACTACATCGAAGAGGCCGAGTACCTCGCCGACCACGTTGCCGTCATCAGCCGCGGGACGATCGTCGCGAGCGGCACAGTCGACTCGCTCGGCGGTCGCGACTCGGGCGAGGCGTTCATCCGCTTCCGTTTGCCCGCAGGGATGAATCCGAACGAACTGCCATTGACTGTTGACGAGTTCGCCAACGACTTCGTCGTGATCCGCACTCGCCGGGAGGTCGACGACTTGCGCACCCTGATCAACTGGGGTGACGCGCGGGGGGTCACGATCGAGGCGTTGACGGTCGAACGCCCGACGCTTGAGGACATCTACCTGCGACTGACCGGCGGACAGGCGGCGCACGACGAGGTCGAGGAGGAGCTGCGATGAGCACGACCACCGCGACCAAGGCTCCCCTGTCGGGCGTCGCCCTATTGCGCAGTCAGATCAAGTACGAGCAACTTGCCTTCTGGCGCATTCCCATGGCGGCCTTCATCACGGTCGGCTTCTCGACCATCTTCATGGTCCTGATCAGCGCTGGCGCGGGCAACCAGTCCGCCAGCGAGATCGGCGGCCAGCACACGATCCAGTACCTGGTGCCGGGCTTCATGGCATACGGAATCATGTCCGCCTGCTTCATCATCCTGGCGAACTCACTCGTGGTGCGACGGGAGACCGGTCAGCTCAAGCGACTGCGGCTGAGCCCGATTCCGTCGTCGGTGTTCATGGGTGGGATCTTCGTCAACTCGTTGATCATCGGCCTGATCCAGGTCGTGATCCTGCTGACGATCGGCCGACTCGGATTCGGCGTGGTGTTGCCGCACAACTGGGCGGCGCTGGGACTCGCGCTGCTGGTCGGGGACATCTGCTTCACGTCACTCGGCGTTGCGATGAGCACATTGATTCCCAACGAGGATGTCGGCGGCCCGGTCGTGTCGATCGTTTTCTTCTTGCTTATGTTCATATCGGGGCTCTGGTATCCGCTCGACCCCAACTCGTGGCTCGCCCGCGTATCGGCGTACTTCCCGACCAGACGGCTCATCACTGCGGTCTACGCGCCCTTCAACCAACTCCCAGGCGCCGACCATTGGGCCTGGGCCGACCTCGGGGTGATGTTGATCTGGACGGCGATCGGCATCTTCGTCGCGCGGCGGCTGTTCAGCTGGGCGCCGAAGCGTTCGTAGTCGGCGCCCCGTCGTTCAATCAGGGCGCGAGCGTGTGGCCCATCTCCTGCGACAGCCCCGCCGCAGCAGAGACGAGCGCGGCCGACACGGAACGATCCTCAACGTCCAGCCGCGATGAAGGTCCGCACACGGTGAGCGCGGCCACCGGATAACCATCGTTGTCGAAGACGGGTGCGGCCAGCGATGCCGCTCCCACGACGCGTTCGCCGATGCTCGTCGCATAGCCGACGGATCGCGCGCGCGCGACCTGTGCCCGCAGCAGATCCACGTCGGTGACGGTCGCATTCGTTACGCGATCGAGCGGCGCACGCTGAAAGAAGTCCTCAGCCTCGTCGTGGGGCAGGAAGGCAAGAAACGCCTTGCCAGCCGCAGTGCAGTGCAAGGGTGCCGGTCGCCCAAGCGTCACGTCGATGCGCAGTTCGTTATCGGGCAACGAGCTTGCGCGATGCGTAACGAAGCCGTGGCGACGAACGGCAAGAGTCGTCGTCTCACTCGTGGCGGCCATGAGCTCGTCCAACGTAGACGCGGCCACCGCCTGCAGGTCCAGCCGCGAGATGTAGGACTGACTCAACGCGACCGACGCCTGCCCCAGCGCGTATTTGCGCGAGACCGGATCGAAGGTCACCAGTCGACGGCGACGCAACGTGCTGAGGATGCGGTGCACTCCGGACTTGGACATTCCCAGTTCGTGGGCGATCTCAGTGACGCCGAGTGCTGGCTGCATCGACCGGCCGAAGAGCATGAGCACATCGATCGCGCGGTCGACCGAACTGACCCCTTGACCCTCGGACAAGGGGGCGCGGGCGAGCACCTGCCGGTGGGTCGCCTCAGTCACCGCGTCGGGAAAGGCCCGGGCGCTGACCGTCACCTTCTCTGCCACACCTACGTTCTACCACGCGAAACAAAGTCTCGTTGACACCCGCGTTTCTCGACTCTATGGTCCGCTAGACAGAACGAGTGAGGGGTATCCAGCGTGAGCGACGCTAACGAGGCGCGGACCTACCGCCCGCTGGACGGGGTCGGAACCAACGAGAAGCACCCCAACTGGGGTTCGGCTGGCTCGTTGCTTGCCCGTGGCGCCGAGGGGGCCGCCTACGCCGACGGCATGCGACGCCCGATCGACCGCGGCAACGAGCGAACCATCAGTCGCCGCTTTCACGCTCTTGACGACGCGCTCACGCCGCGCCAGCCGAGCCGACTCAACATGTGGGCGGTGCTGGTCGGACAGTTCCTCAACCATGACCTAGAGGACAACCACTTCTTCGGGCACTGGGAGGACAACAACAAGTCCTTCGCGACCCCGGACTCGCCCTACCAGTTCGTGTGGGTGCTCGACCCCGACGATCCGATCGCGACCTTCCGCAACAACAACCGGGTCGCCAACGGCGAGCCGTGCGGGATCCCGTTCAAACCGAGCGTTGGCGGCTTCGTTGACGGCGTCTTCGCACCTGGCAACCGAAGTACTTCATATCTCGACCTGGCACACGTCTACGGCGCCGAGCCGGTGATCGCTCAGGCGTTGCGCGCGTACTCAGGTGGGCGATTGAAGACCGAGGACTACTCCGGCACGTCCACGTATCGCACCGAACTCGGTCCGGTGAAAGTCGACTACGACGTCTGCAATCTCCTGCCCAGCCGCGAGACGACGGGTCTGCATGTGGACACGAGCTTCACTCGATTGGTCCCAGCCGAGGTCTGCACTGGTGGCGATGCGCGCACTTCGGAGAATATGGGGTTGTTGCAGGTGCAAGTCCTTTTCCTGCGCGAACACAACTGGCGAGCCGATCGACTCGCTGCCGCGCACCCCGATTGGGACGACGAGCGCGTCTTCCAGGAGGCGCGACGCTGGACGATCGCCGTCTGGCAGCACGTACTTGTCGATGAGTGGATCGTCGCGCTGTGCGGCGCGGAGGCCAACGACCGGCTCAGCACCTATGGCGGCTACGACGAGGAGGTCGACGTGACCACGGCGTTGGTCTTCGCGACCAACGCACTGCGCTGCGGGCACTCGATGTTGCATCCCTACGTCCCACGCGACCCGAACGGAACGATGTCGACGCATCGCGTCAGCGAAGCGTTGCCCCTGGACGGTTCGCTGCCCAACGTTGGCCAGGTCAACAACGGCATCTCCCCTATGGCGCACTACTCAATTGCCGGCGGCTCACCGGAGCACATCGTTCGCGGCATGCTGGCGACCGCGGCGCAGGAGGCCGGGCTCGTCTATAACTCCGCGATCCACGACATCGCATTCGTGAGCGGCGGCACCGACCTGATGACCCTCGATCTGGCGCGCGGACGTGACAACGGGATTCCCCCGTACCACGTGCTACGCACGATCTACGGGGGCTTCGCCAATAACGGCGATTGGGCTGCCGAAGCCGATGTCATCAGCGAAGCCGAGAAGCGCGCGATGATCGACCGTGGGCAGAGACTCGAACGCCGAACGGCGTTGACAAACTTTCTGCGCTTCACCGCACGCGACCCGGACAGCCCGACGGATGACGAGCTCGCGATCGCCACCCGGATCCAGGACATCTACCGCCGCGCGGATTCGGTGGATCCGATGGTTGGCCTGCTCGCCGAGCCGCACGTCGAGGACTCGTGCGTGGGTCGGACCTTCCAGAACATCCTGATCGACCAGATCCAACGATGTCGTGCTGGGGACCGCTTCTGGTACGAGAACGGCCAGTTCGAGGCGGACGACCTGCGCGAGATCCGTGGCACCTCGATGCGCGATCTGCTGCTGCGACACTTCGACCTCAATGACGTCCCGGATCAAGCATTTCTGACCGTGCAAGCCCAGGAGAAAGGTGCGGCTGCGTGATCTCGTACGCGACCGATGTGCACGGTGACGAAGCCGACGTCTACGCACCGGACGCGGGGGTGCATCCGCTTGTGCTGCTGCTGCACGGCTCGCACGTGCATCGCAGGCACTACTCGCGCTTCGCTCCTGCGCTCGCGGCGCACGGCTTCGTGGTCCTCGTGCCGAGCCATACGCGCGAACTCTTCGGTGAAGCGGCCTACTACCCGGAGCAGGCGCAGGCGGGGTGGGCGGTGGAATGGGCTCGAGCGGAGAGCCTGCTCGCCGACTCGCCCTTGCACGCACGTATCAAGACGGACTCGTTCTTCGTCGTTGGCCATTCCTTCGGCGGTGCTGTCGCGCTCGGCATCGCGACCAAGGACCTGGTCGTGTATCTCAACGAGCAGCCGGTCAATTTCCCCGACGAGCTCAAAGCGGTCGCGGCCATCGGCACCCACAATGTGCCGCCGCGCAGCACCGAGACCGAGCCGATGCCCGTGGCGAACACGGTGCCGCTCGCCATGGTGCAAGGCACCATCGACGGCACTGTGCGTTACGAGCAGGCCGCGGCAACCTTTGCGGTCGTGCGGCAGTCGCCGAAGTTGTTCGTCACTCTTGAAGGTGCCAACCACTACCCCGTTACTGATGACGACGATCCGATCGACGCCAACACCGACCACGCATCAGCACACGCGGATCTCGACCAGGAACTAGCGATAGGAACTGTGGCCGAGTGGTTGGCAGTGTGGTTCCGCGCGAACGATGGCGACGACGAAGCGACACAGCGATTGCGAGAGGCCACCAAGGACCCATCGACGACAGCCGAACACGTGACGATCGCCCTCGTCGAATCACAGGGCGTCGAATCACAGGGCGTCGAATAGTTCGCGCATGAGCAACGAGACGACGCTGCAGGTCTATGCGAACATGCCTGCGTCCGTCGTGGACATCGACAAATCCGCGCCCTTCGGTTGGCGCCCTGTCGGCATCTTGTCGTTGGTCTCGCTCGCCGATCGCGTCGAGTTCAGCATGCTGGCGGGCGCGCTGACGAGCATCCAGAGCACGTTCCACATCGACGACTCCGCGGCCGGCTGGCTCTCAAGCGGTGCAGGAATCGCGAGTGTGCTGCTGATCATTCCGGCCGGTCGCCTCGCCGACCGAGTACATCGGGTCCGAGCCATCGCGGGCGTCGTCATGATCTGGGCGGTCCTGACGTTTGCCACGGGAATCGCGCCGAGCTTTGCGATTCTGCTCCTTATCCGCATCCTCATTGGCGGCGTCAGCCTCATCTACAACCCCGCAGCATCGAGCCTGATCGCCGACTTCTATCCGACTGGCACGAGGTCGCGCGCGTTCGGCATCGAGCGCTTCATGTTCTTCCTCGGCAACCCGATCGGCATCATCGCCGGCGGAATCATCGCGCAGACAGTCGGCTGGCGGTGGGCCTTCATAGGACTCGCGCCGATCATCGTGCTCGTTGGTCTGTTAAGTACTCGCCTTCGCGAGCCGATTCGCGGAACGGGCGACCGCATCGACGTTCTGCGCCACGCCCAAGTCGCTGGGACCGCGTCATTGCCGGTCGCCGATGTGGAGTTCGAGCCGTCCCCGCTCGTGGATGCGGAGTCGGCCCTCGGCGCGGCACTCGGCGGTGACCCGCACGGGATCGACACGACCGCTGATGAACATCCCGCCGTCCGCGACATGCTGCAACTACTTCGCGCCCCACGACTGCGCGCGGTCTACATCGGGTTGTTCATCCTGTTCGGCGCGTTAGGTGGTCTCTTCTTCTGGTTGCCGACGTACTACCAGCGCGCGTTCGGTCTGCCCGAGGGCGCAGCTGCGGGAATGGCCGGCGGAGTTGGGCTCATCGGCATGGCCGTCGGGACCTTCATCGGCGCCAGGCGAGGCGACCGGCCGTCCCCCGACCGAGTGCATGCTCGATTGCGACTCGGCACCTTTGGCCTCGCCCTCGGTGTCGCGGGTCTCGCGGTTGGCGTCGTAGGCGGCTTGCTGCCATTCCAACTGATCGGCTTCTTGATCGCGAACCTCGGCTTCGGCATCGCGATCCCGAACCTCACGGCCGCCACCGCCGACCTCGCGGGCTTTGCTCGACGCGGCATGGCTTTTGCGTTGCTGCAGTTCGTCATAGGTCTCGGCAGCGCAATCGGACCTGTCACGGTTGGCGCGGCGTCGGATCTGACTGGTTCGTTGCGTATCGCCTTTGGCGTGCTGCTGATCCCACTCGTTATTGCTGTCCTCGCAGTCAGGCACAGCATCCGGATCAGGTCGAGCGAGTAGCCGAACACTCAGGTCGAGAAGCCCAAGTGGATGTGGTCGTGGTGCGTGTTGTCGCTGAAGTAGAACGATCCGCCGCCATCGAGATCGACGGGGCCCCCGATCTGCCATGGGCCGAGCGCGCGCGCCTCGCGCATCGTTCGCTCGACCAGCGCGCGATTGGCCGGATCAAGAACTGTCTTGCCGTCGACGGCGTGGATGTCGACGGCTCGGCCGCGCGGATGATCACTGTGTCGTGTAGTCCCGAAGACGTAGATCGGGTGCCCCGACTTCATGACGCTGACATCGATGGTGTGGTCATTCGCCAGACCAAGCAACGCAGTCATCACGCTGTCGTGGACGAGGCCTGACTTCACGTCAGCAGTGGCCGCGAAGGGCAACGAGATTCGGGAACTGGCCAGCACAGCTCGCGCCGCGCTCGACAGCGAACCGGCTGCGCGTCCGGGTGCGGCCGGATGCAGCGCCGTGACTTTCCAGTGAGGTGACGCTTTGACGAGTCGCACATCGACGGTCGTTCCGGTCTTCGTGACCCTCCCGCTGGAGTCCTGCAGCCACTGCTCAAGGACAGCGAGCACGCTGGACGACGAGGAGAGGATGCCGCCGTACTGAGCGATGGTCACCTGTATCGCCGCTGCGTCCGCGTCGGGCAGCAGACCGGGCGCCTCGGACACCAGGGCGGGACTCTGACCGAGAGCGGCGACCCGCTTGCGGGCGGCGACCGCTCCGCTCTGGCCGATGCCCCACGCGCCGATCGCCTCAAGGACGCGCGCTGCCTGCACCTTCACCTGCGGGTCGATTTCAGCAGACGTCGGTGTCCACGGGTGGGTCGTGGGCAGATTGCTGGTCTTCGTGGCCGTCGCTGTCGGGCTGGCCGAGCCAGTGGACGGCGAGGGGACGAGGCTCGTTGATGGGCTGTCGGATGTCGACGGCGAGGTGGACACGGCGCTCGAACCGGACGACGACCCGCAGCCCACGACGACACCCACGGTCCCGAGCAGGGCCGCACCAAGCAAGGCTCGACGCTCCAGCACATGCTCGAGGCGCCGAGCTAGCTCTTCGTTGGCCTCGGGGCTGGACATCACACCAGTCTGCGTGAACAACCTGAGATATGGCAGTGTGAGTTCAACGAGCCGTCACAAAGGAGTTGCAGTGGACGACAAGCAAATCTTCAGCCACGTGGATGAGCTCGTTGCCGAAGAGCATGAACTTCGCGCCAAGGCGCAGCCGACCGACGAGGACCGCAGCCGTCTCGCGCACATCGAGCAAGACCTCGACCAGTGCTGGGATCTACTGCGCCAGCGCCGCGCCAAGCGGGAGTTCGGCGACAACCCGGACAACGCCCACGAGCGCCCCGAGAACGAGGTCGAGTCCTACCTTCAGTAGCGATTCCGCACTAGGCCGAGGGTCGTTTCCTGCGACCTGTCGCGATGAGCGCGGTCGTTCCAACCAGGATCGCGCCAAGGCCAACCGCGAAGAGCGGCAACGTCTGGCGAGTGCCCGTCGCCGGCAGCGTTGCACCGGATGCTTCTACCGCAGCGGTTGGTGTAGCCGTGGCAGTCGGCGGTGTGGCCGTTGGAGTCGGGCTTGGTGTCGTTGATACCGGGCACTCGTCCGTTGTCGGGTCGTAGGTGATGGTGACCTGACCGTCTCCGGTGCGGGTGCTCAACGAAGAGGACACGTTCGTGGCTCCGGCGATGTAGATGTGCGAGGAACCTCCACCCCCACCAAGATTGCCGGGGCCAGGAGAGCTGCTTCCGCCTGCACCGCCGCCGTAACCGGCGCCGCCGCCGCCCCCGAAGTAGCCACCGCCACCGCCCGCGAAGCCGATGCCGCCACCGCCGCCGCCGCCGACTGTGCTGTTGCCGCCGTCGCCGCCGGTTGTGTTGCCTGGGCCACCGTCCGTGCCCGGACCGATGCCAGTTCCTCCGGTCCCCGTACCGGGAGCATCGCCGCCATTGACGCCGGGCAGCGGATCGGAGCCACCGCCGCCGCCGCCGCCGACTACACCGGTTCCCGCGCCGCCGTTCCCGGCCAGCGGACTAAGGCCTCCAGCACCGACCACGCTCCCCCCGCCACCACCGCGGGTCGTGGCCGCGCCACCGGCTCCGCTGGCGATCCCGCCGGCAGCGCCGCCGCCAGGTCCGGCACCGCCGTTGCCGCCAAGGACACCTCCGACGCCTCCGTCGCCGTCAGGAGAACCGCCGCCACCGCCGCCAGCGACGAGAGTTGGGCCGCTAGGCCCACTCACCGCTGAGGCGCCACCGCCACTTCCGCCACCTTCGACGTCGATACCCGCACCGCCGCCGCCGATGCCGCCGATGCCGCCACTCGCGGTGTTGGCGCCCGCACCCGCGACCTCCACGGCCAGCACTTCGGCCGGGCTCACACCGACGCGCGCGGTAACACTCGCCGCGACACCGCCAACGCCGTCGCTCCCCGATCCGCCATGACCGCCGTCAGCCGTGATCGTTACGAAGCAGATACCAGCCGGAATAGTCGCGGCTGCGGCGTTGTAGCCCGGCGTGGACGACGAGAAGAGAGGAGTTGTGGCTGCCAATGCGGGTGTCGCTGTCGCCCATAAAGCAATCGCCGACACCGAGACGGCAACACCGCATCCGAAAGCCAACCGACGCCTGCGACCCGACATGGCGAACTCCTCACGTCTTGTGCTCCGACGCTACCGCGGTTGCGCCCGGCTGCATCTGGCGTGAGAACGCGCTTTTAAGCGCGGCGGCGCGGGACTTAGGTGTGACACTCGGCGCCAGTCTTAGCCAGAAGGACGCGCGACTGCCCGAGCCATCGCGGAATCTGGCATTCGACGCATCAGGGTGATGGTCACTCCGGCTGCACAGCCAATGATCAGTGCGGTCGAGTGCTCGAAGCCGTCGAGGCCCGGCGCCAAGGCACCGACAGCGGCAAGAAACACCACCAAGCCGACGAGCAGCGCGCGCATCTTCATCATCACGAACACGCAGGCTGCAACCGCGACAGTGAACGCGGACGGTCCAGCATCAGGGGTGCCCATCGCAATCACGGCCCAATGGGCGCGGGCGGGATCGAACTCCGACATGGACGACACAAGCAGCGAGCTCGCGACGTGGGCCGTCATCCCGACGGCGAAGCAGATCCGCCAGCCGAGTACGGCAACGCCAATGAGTACCGCGGCCGCAACCTGTGCGACCGCCGCCCAGGCTGGCAGCCCAGGCGTTCGTCCCAACACCGACGCTGGCAACCGCACGATGGCCTTGGACCACGGATCGCCGAGGTGATAACCGACGACTCTCCCGACAGCGCTTGCTCCCCACTTCGTTGATTGCAACATCCACACGGCGGCGCAGATCAGTCCGGCGCCCACCGCCCAGGCAACAGGGGCGCGCAACAACCGGAACCACAAAGCCCAGTGCTCAGGAGACACCGGGAGCAGGAAGCGCACCCTCGCGACACTATCGGCGTTCCACTACGTGACTCGTCCGTTGGGCTGGCGAGGTGCTGACTCATCACCCGATATCGAAGGCATCGCGACAACGCGAGGGTTCTGAGCGAGGGGATCCATCCGGTCGGCCCGCGTGAAGCACCCGCGGGCCGGCCAACCCCCATCAAGGGCGGCTCAGACGGGGCGCGTGCTGAACGGCAGGCGCCAGTCCTCGCGAAGTTCGTCGTCGAGCGTGAGTTCCCAGATGTAGCGCGCGCCCGGCGCCAAGATCATCGGCGGCACTTGGAAGGCCATGGGCACATCGAGCGCGCTGCCCGGCGGTAGACCTGGCGGCCGACCGACCTCGAGGCTTCCCTCAAAGGCGATCAGTTCCGACCCGTTCATCGTCTCGTGCTGGACCGGGTGCCCATCCGCATCGACGAGACGCAACGAGAATGCGACCGAGGCATTCGCCCGATCCCACGGCACGCCGATGACCATGGCGATCGAGGTGGGGCCCAGCGTCGACGCGCAGGCGCTCCAGCCGCCGCCCGCGATGAAAAGCTTGCCTTCAGCGACCTGTGCGTGATCGCACAGCAGCATGGTGACCTTCACGCAGGCACCCTCTCACGCCCGCTCACGCGCGCCACCGCCACTCGAACGGGTCGTCCTTTCGGTCCATATTCCGAGACTCGATAGACAACAGGTGAGACGGGTGACACCCTCTCCGGCATGGCAGCCAGCGTTCACCTCGTCGTGCGTCGTCACGTCGATCTGATGCGCGTGTGCGCCATGATGTGTCGCCCTGTCGCCTGAATCCGCCCGCATCTCACGATGCGCGGCCGCGACCGGTGCCGCGACTGCTTGATTCCCCGCTTCGCCTGTCTACGCCGCGTGTCCCCCTGTCTCCTGGAGGACCTCCGTGCCGCCGACTCCTCGCCGCCATCGCGGTGAAGGCCAATGGGCTCTCGGCCATCGTGAGCCGCTCAATCCCAACGAGCGCACCAAGAAGGACGACGACGGCGCTGAACGTTCGCGCGCGCATCGAGAACATCTACGCGCATCGAGGGCTTCGACGCCATCGACCCAGGAGACCTGCGCGGCCGGTTCCGCTGGTGGGGCCTCTACACCCAGCGCAAGGCCGGGCATCGACGGCGGACGCACCGCCCTGCTCGAGCCCGAGGAGCTCGACGACGAGTTCTTCATGCTGCGGGTGCGTATCGACGGCGGCCAGCTGAACCTCGCGCAACTGCGGGCCATCGCTGACATCTCGGCCGATTCGCGCGCGACACCGCCGACATCACCGACCGGCAGAACGTCCAGCTGCACTGGATCCGGGTCGAGGACATGCCCGGAGATCTGGCGCCGGCTCGGAGGCCGTCGGACTGGACACCACCGAGGCGTGCGGCGACTCCCCGCGGGTCGATCCTCGGCTCCCCGCGTCGCCGGGATCGCCGCCGACGAGATCATCGACCCCACTCCGGCGATCGACGAGATCTTCACGCCAGCTACGTCGGCGACAAGCAGCTTCTCCAACCTGCCCCGCAAGTTCAAGACCGCGATCTCCTGGCTCGCCGACTACCGACGTCGTGCACGAGATCAACGACGTCTCCTTCGTGGGAGTCGGGCACCCCGAGCCTGGGCCCGGCTTCGACCTCTGGGTCGGCGGCGGCCTTTCGACCAACCCGATGCTGGCCCAGCGGCTCGGCGTCTTCGTCACGCTCGACGAAGTGCCCGAGGTGTGGGCGGGCGTCGCCTCGGATCTTCCGCGACTACGGCTACCGCCGGCTGCGGCAACCGCGCACGCATCAAGTTCCTCGTCGCCGACTGGGGCGTCGAGAAGTTCCGCGCAGGTGCTGGAGGACGAGTACCTCGAGCGCGGACGCTGCCCGACGGCCCCGCGCCGGAGAACCCGGCGGCCGACGCGACCACGTCGGCGTGCACCCGCAAAAGCGACGGTCGCTTCTACGTCGGTTTCGCACCGACGGTCGGGCGGGTGTCTGGCACCACTTGACCGCATCGCCGACCTCGCCGAGGCGCGCTGGCAGCGACCGCGTCCGTACGACGGTCGAGCAGAAGACTGCTGGTGCTCGACGTCGCAGTCGACAACGGTCGATGCCCTGGTCGCAGGCCTTGCGGAGCTCGGCCTGTACGTCGAGCCGAGCGAGTTCCGCCGCGGCACGATGGCCTGCACCGGCATCGAGTACTGCAAGCTCGCGATCGTCGAGACCAAGGCTCGCGCCGACCACCTGGTGGCACGAGCTCGAAGACCGGCTGCCCGACCTTCGACACGCCGCTCACGATCCACGTCAACGGCTGCCCGAACTCGTGCGCCCGGATCCAGACCGCCGACATCGGGCTCAAGGGTCAGCTGGTGACGACGGCCGACGGCGAGCAGGTTGACGGCTTCCAGGTGCACCTCGGCGGCTCGTTGAACCTCAACTGCCGGCTTCGGGCGCAAGGTGCGCGGCCTGAAGACCACCAGGCCGAGAGCTGCCCGACTTCGTTGAAGGCCTCGTGCGTCGCTACCAGGCCGGCTCGGACCGGACCGGACGAGACGTTCGCGCAGCTGGGTCGCCCGCGCCGACGAGGCGGATCTGTCATGAGCGACGCCCGGATGGCGCCCCAGTACTGCCCGTACTGCGGCGACACCGACCTGCGCCCGTACGAGTCCGATGGCACTTGGGTGTGCAGGTCCTGCGTCCGCGGCTTCTCAGTGAAGTTCCGTGGCTTGGTTGCGCGGAAGTCGGTCGAGACGTCCGACATTGCGTTCAACGAAGACGGAGGTGACGACACGTGAGTACCGACACTGTCGCCGCTACAGGAGCTAGCCCTCGCGGCGCGCGACGAGTTCGCCGACGCCCAGGCGGCCGACGTGCTGCGCTGGGCTGGAGAGGCGTTCGGCGACAAGCTCGCGCTTGCCTCGTCAATGGGCGATGAGGTGCTCGTGCACCTGGCGGCACAAGCGGTGCCAGGCATCAACGTCATCTTCCTCGACACCGGCTATCACTTCGCCGAGACCATCGGCACTCGCGATGCGATCGAAGCGACCTACGACGTGAAGATGCACACCATCCTGCCGCTGCTCACGGTCGCTGAGCAGGACGCGCAGTACGGGTCCGACTTGTTCGGACGCAACCCGGACCAGTGCTGCGCGATGCGCAAGGTCGAGCCCTTGGAGCGGGGCCTCAAGCCGTACGACGCATGGGTCACGGGGATGCGACGGGTCGATGCCCCGACTCGTTCGGACATCACGCTCGTGGACTGGGACGCCAAACGCGGCATGGTCAAACTCAATCCGCTGGCCGCCTGGACCGACGACGACGTCGACGCCTACGCGGACGAGCACGGCGTGCTGATGAACCCGCTGCGTCAGATCGGTTACGCATCGATCGGGTGTGCTCCCTGCACGCGCGCAGTGGCACCTGGCGAAGATCCTCGAGCCGGTCGTTGGTCCGGCACCAACAAGATCGAATGCGGGCTGCACACATGAGTTCATCAACGCGCGTGTCCTACCGCGCCATCATGGCCAGCGAGCCGCCCGCCGAACGCGCGCTCTCCTTCCCGATGGATCACCTCGACGCACTTGAGGCCGAGTCGATCCACATCCTGCGCGAGACCGTGGCTGAATTCGACCGACCGGTGCTGCTGTTCTCCGGCGGCAAGGACTCGATCCTGATGCTGCACCTCGCGGTGAAGGCGTTCGCGCCGGCGCCCGTGCCGTTCCCCGTGCTGCACGTCGACACCGGCCACAACTTCCCTGAGGTCATCGAGTTCCGCGACGAGGCGGTCGAGCGCTACGGCGTGCGGCTCGAAGTGGCGAGCGTGCAGGAGTTGATCGACTCTGGACGCCTGGTCGAGCGACCGGACGGCACCCGCAACCCGCTGCAGACCGTCCCGTTGCTCGAAGCCATCAACAGCAACAAGTTCGATGCAGTCTTCGGCGGCGGTCGTCGCGACGAGGAGAAGGCGCGCGCCAAGGAGCGCATCTACTCGCTGCGCGACGGCTTCGGCCAGTGGGACCCGCGTCGCCAGCGCCCTGAGCTCTGGACGCTCTGGAACGGTCGCCACCGCGCCGGCGAGCACGTGCGCGTCTTCCCGATCTCGAACTGGACCGAGCTCGACGTCTGGCAGTACCTCGAGCGCGAGCGGGTGCAGCTACCTGCCATCTACTTCGCACACGAACGCGAGGTCTTTGTTCGCGACGGCATGCTCCTCGCCGTCACGCCGGTCACGACACCACGCGACAACGAAGAAGTGACTACTCGGGTCGTCCGCTATCGCACTGTCGGCGACATGTCGTGCACGGGCGCGGTCGAGTCCAGCGCAGCCACCTACGCCGAAGTAGTCGACGAGGTCATGGCGAGCCGCCTGACCGAACGCGGTGCCACTCGTGCCGATGACCGGATGTCGGAAGCAGCGATGGAAGACCGCAAGCGGGAGGGCTACTTCTAATGGACCTCCTGCGATTCGCCACGGCGGGTTCGGTCGATGACGGCAAGAGCACACTCGTCGGCCGTCTTCTTCACGACACCAAGTCGGTACTCGTCGACCAGCTCGCTGCAGTTGAGGCTGCCTCACTTGCGAGGGGCAGCGACACCATCGACCTGGCGTTGCTGACCGACGGGCTGCGCGCCGAGCGCGAGCAAGGCATCACCATCGATGTCGCCTACCGCTACTTCTCAACCCCGACGCGCAAGTTCATCCTGGCCGACACTCCCGGGCACGTTCAGTACACGCGCAACATGGTCACCGGCGCATCGACGGCCGAGCTCGTCGTGCTACTGGTCGACGCGCGGCACGGCATCACCGACCAGACCCGGCGTCACACGGTCGTCTCCGCGCTTCTGGGAGTCCGGCACCTTGTGCTCGCGGTCAACAAGATGGACCTGGTCGACTGGGATCAGGCAACCTTCGACCGAGTGGCCAAGGAGTTCGCCGACTACGCGCACGGCCTTGGCATCCGACACGCGATCTCGATCCCGTTGTCCGCCCTTACCGGCGACAACGTTGCGACCGGCTCGGACGCGATGGACTGGTACGAAGGTCCGACGCTGCTTGAGGTGCTTGAGAGCGCGCCGGTTGGTGTGGACCCGGCGGACGAGCCATTCCGCTTGCCGGTCCAGCTCGTCATCCGCCCGCGTACCCCCGAGCACCCGGACTATCGCGGCTACGCGGGACAGATCTCGTCGGGCGTCATGCGCGTCGACGACATCGTCGTCATCCTGCCGGCGAACGTCACGTCGATCGTCACTGCGATCGATGGCGCCAACGGCCCACAGCAGGAGGCGTTCGAAGGCCAGTCCGTGGTCGTCAGCCTCGCCGACGACATCGATGTCGCGCGCGGCGATGTGATCGTGCATCCGCGCCAAGAGCCCGAGGTCGTGCGCGAGCTCAACGCGACGATCTGCTGGCTGGCCGAGCGTGAGCTTCGTCCGGGGCAGCACGTGCTCATCCGACACCTGACCCGCACGGTCAAGGCACTCGTCCAAAGCGTTGACGCGCGCCTCGACATCGACAACCTCGACCACGTTGCCGCCGAATCACTCGGCCTCAACGACATCGGCTTCGTTCATCTGCGCACCGGCGATGACCTCACCGTCGAGGACTACGTCGAACACCGTCACACCGGCGGTTTTCTCCTCATCGACCCAGCCGAGGGCAACACGCTTGCGGCCGGTCTCGTGGGGGATCCACTTCGGGATCTCGCCGCGAAGAACACCACACCCTCCTCAGCGACCCGCTGACACAACCGAAAGGACGCACCTTGCCCACGCCCCGTATCCCTTCGAGCCGCAGCCGCAGGTCTGCACTCACGATCGGCGCCACTATTGTCGCGCTCCTCGCGATCACTGCGGGGCTCTCTGGGTGTGGGAGCGCATCTGCCTCCAGCGGTTCGGGTTCGCAGTTACGACTCGGCTTTCTCGCCAACGCCACACACGCTTCGGCGCTCGTGGGTTTGCAGGAAGGTCTCTACGCGAAGGACCTCGGCTCGACAAAACTCGTGACGCAGACCTTCAACGCCGGCAACGCAGCGGTCGAGGCGATCCTCGGTGGCTCACTCGACGCATCGTTCCTCGGTCCGAACCCAGCGATCAACGCATTCGTGAAGAGCCACGGTGACGCGATCCGCATCATCGCCGGCGCAACGAGCGCGGGGGCTGAGCTCGTCGTCCAGCCGAACATCACCAGTGCCGCACAACTCAAGGGCACGACGCTGGCAACTCCGCAACTGGCCAACACGCAGGACGTGGCGCTTCGCTATTGGCTCAAGCAGCAGGGCATCGCGACATCGACCACGGGTGGCGGAGACCTGACGATCGCACCGACCGACAACGGAACAACCCTGGACCTGTTCAAGGAGAAGAAGATCTCGGGTGCCTGGGTGCCAGAGCCGTGGGCGTCGCGCCTTGTGCTCGAGGGTGGCGGCAAGGTGCTCGTTGACGAGAAGACGCTGTGGCCACAGGGCCAGTTCTCGACCACCTTGCTCGCGGTCTCCACGAAGTACCTCAACGCACACCCAACCGTTGTCAACGGACTGCTCGAAGGGCTCGTGGCAACCAACACGTTCATCAACGCCAACCCGACGCAGGCCAAGTCGGATGTGCAGACCCAGCTGAAGGCACTGACCGGCAAGGCGCTTGCACAAGACGTGATCGATCGCGCCTGGACCGAGATGACCATCACGAACGACCCGATCGCCGGCAGCCTGCAGACAGATCTTGACCACGCAGTCGCTGTGGGGGTTACGCAGTCGGCGAGTCTGAACGGAATCATTGACCTGGCTCCGCTCAACGCCATCCTTGCGGCTGAGAACAAGCCGGCGATCTCAGCCGCTGGGCTCGGCACGCAGTGAGCAACGGCGTCGCAGCTGCGGGCTCACCGACCGTCCGCGCGGAAGGCGTGGATCCGTCGGCGCCCGCAGCCGCGCGCCTCACGCGCGTCACCAAGCTATTCGGGGACGCCGGCCCGCCCGTCCTTGAGCAGCTCAACCTCACCGTCGCACCTGGCGAGTTTGTCTGTCTTGTGGGTGCGTCGGGCTGCGGAAAGTCGACGTTGTTGTCGCTCCTGGCGGGACTCGACTCACCCACGTCGGGTGACATCGAGGTCAATGGCGGACGCGCGTCTTTGATGTTCCAGGAGTCGGCGCTGTTCCCGTGGTTGTCGGCCGGGCGCAACATCGACCTGGCGCTGCGACTGCGAAAGGTCCCGCGCAAGGAACGCCCCGCGCACGTCGCCGAGTTGTTGCGCATCGTTCGACTCGATGGAGTCGAGGACAAGCGCATCCATCAGTTGTCAGGTGGTATGCGCCAACGCGTTGCGTTGGCGCGGGCGCTCGCGCAAGACGCTCCACTGCTCCTGATGGACGAACCATTCGCGGCGCTCGATGCCATCACGCGCGACGTGTTGCACGACGAGCTGCGTCGAGTGTGGCGCGAGACCGGCCTCTCGGTCGTATTCGTTACGCACAACGTCCGCGAGGCAGTGCGTTTAGGTGAGCGCGTACTCCTGATGTCGTCGCGCCCGGGTCGTTTCGTCCGCGAATGGAAGGTCGACATCGAACCACCGCGAAGAATCGACTCGCCCAAGGTCGCCACTCTTGCCGCGGAGATCACCGATGACCTGCGAAGGGAGATCAAGCGCCATGCCCTCGCCAACGTCCATTAACCCAGCGTCGACTGATCCAGCCGAGCTCGAGCCCACCGCTGCACTGCAGACCAGAAACGTGGACTCGGCAAGCGTGGAAGCTGGCCTCGACGCACTCGAGACCACCACGGTCGAGCATGAGCCGTGGCTGCGTCTCGTCGTCAAACGAGCACTTCCGCCGATCGCCGCAGTACTCACGGTCCTGCTGGTCTGGCAGATCCTGTGTTGGCTGCAGGTCAAGCCTGACTACGTGCTGCCGACGCCGAAGGAAGTGTGGGACACGTTCGTCGGGGCCTTCCACTCCGGCACGGCTCAGCGTGCGGTCTACAACTCGGTCAAGCGAGCGGTGATCGGCTTCACGGCGAGCGTCATCATCGCGACCCCGTTGGGTCTGCTGCTCGCGCGTGTCAAGACGCTGCGCTTCGCCATCGGCCCGATCCTCAGTGGACTGCAATCGTTGCCGTCGGTGGCCTGGGTTCCAGCGGCAGTGCTGTGGTTCGGGATCACCAATCAAGCGATCTACGCGGTCGTCCTTCTTGGCGCGATTCCCTCGATAGCCAACGGCTTGATCTCCGGCATGGACCAGGTGCCCACGATCTATCCGCAGGTCGGACGCGTGCTCGGCGCGCGCCGCTTGGACATGGTGCGTTTCGTGTTGTTGCCCGCTGCGGCGCCCGGCTACCTGGCCGGACTGAAGCAGGGGTGGGCCTTCGCCTGGCGTTCGCTCATGGCCGCGGAACTCATCGCGGCCTCGCCAGCATTAGGCCTCGGTCTGGGACAACTGCTCGATACCGGTCGTTCGTTGGCGGACATGAGCATCGTCTTCACGGCGATCATTCTGATCCTGATCGTTGGCATCGCTGTCGACGTACTCTTCTTTGCGCCCATTGAGCGGCGGATGCTGCGTCAACGTGGCTTGGCAGGTGCACGTCGATGAGCCCGAAGTACCCGCTGGTGCTCGACGTGCAGGGACGCAACGCCCTGGTGGTCGGCGGCGGACCCGTGGCGGCTCGACGGGCGCGTTCGCTGGTCGAAGCGGGCGCCCGGGTAGAGGTCGTCACACCGTGGGCGTGCGAAGAGCTGTGGGAACTGTCGGCTGCGAACAAGTTGCGCCTGACGCTTCGTGAGTACGTACACGGCGACGTTGCTGGCGCATGGCTGGTGCACGCCGCCACGGGCGATCGTTCCGTCGACAGTGCGATCGCAGAGGAAGCCAACGCGAGCCGAGTCTGGTGCGTTCGAGCAGACGACGCGAGTAACTCGCCCGCATGGACTCCGGCGGTTGCACGAGTCGATGACGTGGTCGTGGCCGTTACCTCGTCCACGGATCCGCAACGGTCGGTCCGTATCCGCGACGACATCACGGCACGGCTATCGGCCGGTGAGATCGGCCTGCGTCGAGTGCGCCGAACGGGTGACGGTCGTGGCCACGTCACGCTGGTAGGGGGCGGACCGGGTGACCCGGAGCTCATAACGCTGCGCGGCCTTCGGGCCCTGGCCGATGCTGACGTCGTGCTGGTTGATCGCCTCGCGCCTCGGGCGCTGCTTGAGACGCTGGCACCTGAGGTGGAAGTCATCGACGCGAGCAAGGGCCGCGACGCACACCTGCTGAGCCAAGACGAGATCAACGCCCTCCTGATCGAACACGCACGCCAAGGCAAGCAGGTGGTTCGGCTCAAGGGCGGCGATCCCTTCGTGTTTGGCCGTGGTGGCGAAGAAGTCCTCGCGTGCAGTGCCGCCGGAATCGACGTCACCGTCGTGCCAGGCGTGACGAGCGCGATCGCAGTCCCTGGTGCCGCGGGTGTGCCGGTCACCCATCGGGGTTCGTCTCGGCAGTTCACGGTGGTCTCCGCGCACGAACGCGAAGCCGTCGACTGGGCCCCGCTGGCCGCACTCGATGGGACGCTCGTGATCCTCATGGGCGTGGCGCGCATGGGCGAGTGCGCTGACGAACTCATCGCTCATGGCCGAGCAGGGGAAACCCCCGTCGCGATCATCGAACGCGGCACTCTTCCCGATCAACGCACCACCACCGCGACGCTTGCCACGATCGCCGAGGTAGCCGCCGCCGTAGGTGTGACCTCACCTGCCGTTATCGTCGTAGGCGATGTTGTGGACGTGCCCGCACAGGTCACGAACAGCCTCACTTCTGCGCAGGTGCGTTGATGCGTCTCGTTCTCTTGGCGCATGGCAGTCCAGATGCACGCCATGCGCAAACGATCCAGTCCGTCGCTGATGCAGTGGCCGAACGAGGGCTTGACTGCGTCGCCGCATTCCTCGACCACAACGCACCACACATCGGCGACCTGGCTCGTGCCGGCGACGTGGTCGTGCCGATGCTGCTCACAGACGGGTTCCATCGGGTCAACGACATACCCGCGCTGGCCGCTGTCGTCTCAGCCTGCGAATTCACCGAACCGCTCGGAGCGGATCAGGCACTCATCCCAGCACTCGAAGCCAGGCTCATCGAGGCGGGTGCCGGCGCCAAGGACGCGGTGGTGCTCGCCTGGGCAGGAAGCACTCGTGAGGCTGCTCGCCGCGACATCGACGCCCTGGCCAAGCACTGGCAGAAGGCATCGGGCCGGGCCATCATCACCGCCGCTCCGCATGACGTCGAGTCTCGAGTGGTCGCGATGCGCGGCTCTCGGGGCGCGGTCGTAGTGAGCACGTTCTTGCTTGCCGACGGCGTACTGGCTGATCGGATCGCCGCGGCAGGAGTCCGCGGCGGCGCCGCCCAGGTCGGAGCTGCACTCGGTGATCGACCCGAAGTCAGCGAGGTCGTGCTAGCCCGTGCGTTCGGCGTCGACAGCGGTCGAACCCACCCCGCGCACGCCCTCGCCTGAACCCCTTTGCTATCTGTGCGGCCCTTTGCATTCGTTGGGGCACTTTGCCATCCGCACTCCGAACGCAAAGCGCGTTCCAGACAGCAAAGCGCCGTGAGGCGCTGGCGGGTGGCAGGATCGCAGCGTGCGCCGCATCTTCCCCCGCTTGTCGACTACAGCCGCAGACAACGACGTAGGTGCGGACGCCCTCGATGCGGCCTACGCGTTTCCAGCTAGCCACGAGCGCTGGGTCCGCGCCAACTTCGTGACCTCTCTCGACGGCGGGGTCGCAGTGGACGGCGTCTCGCGACCACTCTCGTCAGACGCCGACCGCGCTCTCTTCCGCGCCCTGCGCGGTCTCGCCGATGCGGTCATGGTCGGTGCAGGCACGGCCCGAGTCGAGTCGTACAAGCCCGCTAAACCGCTGGACCGGTACGCCGAAGCGAGACAGGCTCGCGCGGTGCCGAGCGCCCCACCGATCGTGGTGGTCAGTCGGGCCCTCGATCTGGACTGGTCGAGCGATCTGATCAACGATCCGGAAACCATCCTGCTTACCTGCTCCGATGCTCCCGACATCGACAAGGCACGAGAGCGAGTGACCGTCATCGAGTGCGGCACGTCGGTCGTCGACTTGAAGGTCGGCCTAGACGAGTTGGCCGTTCGCGGACTTCAGCGGATCGTCTGCGAGGGCGGCCCGACCCTCTTGTCGAGCCTGGTCGCCGCCGAGTGTCTCGACGAAATGTGCCAGACCATCTCACCGCACCTCACCGGACACGGTCCTCGGCTGCTCGCGGGACTCGACGGCATCCGGGCGATGCGTCTGGTGCAGGTGCTCGAAGAGGACGGCGCACTCTTCACCAGGTACGTGCGCGAAGACGCGACAGATGTGGAGGCCGGATAGACATGGAACTTCCGGTGATGCCGCCCGTGTCCCCGATGCTCGCGAAGTCGGTGTCCGGCGTGCCCGCCGCCGACTCGGTCGCGGGTGGTCTCGGCTACGAGCCAAAGTGGGACGGCTTTCGTTGTATCGCCTTCCGCGACGGCGACGAGGTCGTCCTCGGCAGCCGCAACGAGAAGACCCTCACCCGCTACTTTCCTGAAGTCGTGACGGCGCTGCAGGCCGCACTCCCCGACAAGGCCGTGGTCGACGGCGAAATCGTGATCCGCAACGACAACCATCTGGACTTCGTCGCTCTGACGAATCGGATCCACCCGGCGGACTCACGAGTGCAGAAGCTCGCGGTAGAGACTCCGGCGGAGTTCGTCGCCTTTGATGTGCTCGCCATCGGCAACGAATCGCTGATGACGACGCCCTACATCGAACGACGCGGCGCCCTTGATCGGGCGATCTCAGCGAAGGCCAAGTCCGTGCACGTCACTCCGATGACTCGTGACCTCGAGACCGCCAAGGAATGGTTCGAGCGATTCGAGGGTGCTGGACTCGACGGCATCGTCGCGAAGCCGTTGAACGGTCGCTACGAGCCGGACAAACGCGCGATGTTGAAAATCAAGCACGAGCGCACTGCCGACGTCGTCGTGGCCGCCTACCGGGAGCACAAGACGTCCACCGCCTCGCGACCGTTGCTCGGCTCGCTGGTACTCGGTCTCTATGACGATGACGGCGCGCTGCATCACGTCGGGGTGTCCGCGTCGTTCTCGACAGCAGTTCGCGCGTCGCTGATAAAGGAACTAGAGCCGCTCCATCTGGCAGATGGCGAGGCGCACCCTTGGCTGCTCGACTCGCCGACCGACGCCGATCACGACCGCATCCCTGGCGGTGTCAATCGCTGGAACGCGAAGAAGGACCTGTCCTTTGTACCGCTGCGCATCGAGCGCGTCGCCGAGGTCGCCTACGACCACATGGAAGGCCAACGATTCCGGCACACGACTCAGTTCAAACGCTGGCGCCCTGACCGCGAGCCGTCGTCGTGCACGTTCGATCAGTTGGAACGGCCCGTGACTTTCGACCTTGGGGAAGTGCTCACTAGCCGTTAGTCGGTATCGGTGCGACTCGGTGGCTCGATGCGGTTGCCGTCCTCGTCCCAGTGCTCGGCGACCTTCTTGCTGCGGCTGCACCCGCGGCGGCTCGCCCGGCATCTTCGGGTAGTCGGGCGGGAAGTTCAGCTCGCCACCCGGCAGGTCCTCCCAGAGGCGAAGCAGCGGGTCCAGCGAGTAGGACGACGTCGTCGATCTCCGCCCACGGGTCGCCGTCGGCGACGAGCTCGGGCACCGTGTGGATGTTGAACTCGCGCGGGTTCGTCGACCTCGGCCAGTTGGCTCCAGCGTCATCGGTGTGCGACACCGGCGCACCCGGACGCGGCCGCAGCGCTCCACGCGCCTGCGCGATGGTCCGGTCCCGGTGGTTCTGGTTGAAGTCGACGAAGATGCGCGCCCCGCGTCCCTCCTTCCACCAGGCCGTGGTCACGCCCGTCGTCGCGGCGCTCGAGCTCCCGACCGAAGCCGATGGCCGCGTGGCGGACGTCGTCGAAGGTCCACTCCGGCCTGATCCGGACGTAGACGTGGATGCCGCGGTTGCCGGAGGTCTTCGGGAAGCCGCGCAGACCCGAGCTCCTCGAGCAGCTCGCGCGGCGACGCCCGCGACCCGCTTGAGCGTCGGCGAACGTGGCACCCGGCTGCGGGTCGAGGTCGATGCGCACCTCGTCGGGATGCTCGACATCCGCTCCGCGCACCGCCCACGGGTGGAAGGTGAGCGTGCCCATCTGCGCCGCCCACACCGCGGCGGCTGGCTCGGTCAGGCACAGCTCGTCGATGCGTCGCCCGCTGGGCGTGGTGACCTGGCAGGTCTGGATCCAGTCGGGCGCGCCCTTGGGGAGCCGCTTCGAGTAGAAGCCGTCACCGGTCTGGTGGCCCACTGCGTCGACCGACAGGGTCATGCCCTCGCGCCAGCCACCCGGCCACCGCTCCAAGCGCCACCGGGCGGTTGCCCCGATCGCATGCATCATCACCTCGCCGACCGCTGCGAAGTACTCGCAGACCTGGAGCTTGGTGACGGCTGGTGCCCAGTCGGTCGCCTCGTAAACGACCCGGTCCGGGCTCGAGACGCGAACAGCTCGCGCGCCGACCTGCAACTCGAGCCCAGACGCCTTGGCCATGTACTCACGCTAGCGACCAACCGCCCTGGAGGAGGGAATGCCATAAGCCGTCCGGACGCTTACGGTGATGTCAATGACGACTCCCGCAGAGCAGGAGCAGACCATGTCGACCCAGCCCGTTCACCGCCCCGGCGACAAGACCGACGCCGATTGGCGCGAGACGCTTACACCCGAGGAGTACCACGTGCTGCGCGAGGCCGGCACCGAGCGGCCATGGACCGGCGAGTACGTCGACACCAAGACCGAGGGCGTCTACCGCTGCCGTGCGTGTGGCATCGAGCTGTTCCGCTCGCAGGCGAAGTTCGACAGCCACTGCGGCTGGCCGTCGTTCTACGAGCCGAGCGAGAGCGACAACGTCGAGCTGCTCGAGGATCGGTCATGGGGCATGCGGCGCACCGAAGTTCGTTGCAAGAACTGTGGTTCGCACCTCGGGCATCTTTTCGATGACGCACCACAGACGCCTACTGGCGATCGCTACTGCATCAACAGCGTGTCGATCACGTTGGAGCCGGTGGCCGAAGCCGGCGAGCAATCGCCGGGCTGACCAAAGACCGCTACGGCAACGAGGCGACGGCCTCAGCGACCGAGCGACGTCGAGCCCGTGTAGAACGGCACCTCTTCGCGCACGTGTCGGCGGGTCTCGTGACCCGCGCAAGTGACGCATCAGGTCCACGATCCGGTGCAGCTCGTCGGCTTCGAAGGCGAGGATCCACTCGTAGTCGCCGAGGGCGAACGAGGACACCGTGTTGGCGCGCACATCTGGGTACTCGCGAGCCATCTGACCGTGCTCGGCAAGCAGCGCGCGGCGCTCCTCGTCTGGCAGCAAGTACCACTCGTACGAGCGGACGAAGGGATACACGCAGATGTAGTCGCGCGCGTGCTCGTCGGCAAGGAACGCAGGCACGTGGCTCTTGTTGAACTCGGCTGGGCGGTGCAGGGCCATCTGCGACCACACCGGCGCCAGCGCGCGACCGACCGCCAGTGCGGCGGAAGCGCGCGTAGAAGTCCTGCAACTCCTCCGCGGTCTCGGCGTGCGCCCAGATCAGCAGATCCGCATCGGCGCGCAGACCGGCAACGTCGTAGAAGCCACGCACGACCACGTCCTTCTCGGCCAACTGCTCGACCAGCTCGTCAAGCTCCACCGCCATCGCGGAACGGTCCTCGGGCAACGGCTCACGGGCCGCAAACACCGACCACATCGTGTAGCGGACCTGGTCGTTGATCTCACGCGCTGAAGGCATGCCTCATTGTCCCCTCGTTCGCAACATCTCGAGCACCCGGTCGGCCGCGCCCGTCGCCGACGCCACGCACGCGGCCACGCCGACACCGTCGTAGGTGTTGCCGCACACCTCGATGCCTGACACTCGTTCGACGGCCGACCGAATGGCCGCGACGCGATCCACGTGACCGACCGCGTACTGCGGAAGCGCCCCGCCCCAGCGCGTCACTACGGCGTCGATGGGGTCGCCCGACACGCCAGTCAGCTCCCGCAAGTCGGTCAGCACCCGCTTGAGCACCAACTCGTCGTCGCCGTGCAGCGGACCCGGCTCGCGGTAGCGACCGACCGATGCACGCAGCACGACTCGACCAGGTGTCCGGTCAGCGACCCATTGCCATTTCGTGGAGGAGTAGGTGAGCGCCTTCACGTCGAACTGCTCGATCGGCGGGACGAGGAATCCGCTTCCCCGCGGGGTCTCTGGGAAGGCGCTCTCCGGCCACACCATGCTCACGATCCCGACGGACGCGCTGTCGATCGAGCCCAGATAACGAGAAGCAACCGGAACTACACGGCTCAGCACCCGCGAAGCCGCCAGTGCAGGAACCGCCACCACGACGGCGTCGGCATGCATCGCCTCCGCGCGACCGACTGGACCAGTGACGACCATCCATCCGACTCCATCGTCAGCGCGCCGAATCTCGCGTACTGCGCACTCAGTCCTGATGTCGGCTCCAGCACGTGCAGCGGTGGCATCGGCCAGTCGCCAGACACCACCGTCGATCCCGGCAAAGACCGGTCCTTCAGCCGGTGGGGCGGACGCTTGAATGCGCTGGACGGCCGAGACCAACGAACCGCCCGACTTCAACTGCTCGTAGAGCGCTGGCACCGTCGCGCGCAGTGACAGCGCATCCGCATGACCGGCGTAGACGCCGCCGAGCAACGGCTCGACGAGAAGATCGGCAACGTCGTCGCCGAGGCGCTCGCGCACCAATGCACCGACCGAGATGTCTCCGCGAAGCGCACGCCCCCGTCGCGAGGCATCGACGGGAACCCACGCGAGCGCCCGCGCTGGCAGGACTCCGCTCGCCGCAAGCGAGCGCAGATCACCGGGCACTCCCATGAACGAACCCCGAGGCAAGGCACGCAGTCGACCTCGAGCCCACACGCCAGCGTTCGTCGTCGCGGGATGCACGATGTCATCGCTCAAACCCACGGCCCGTGCGAGTGCGACCGCTTCCGGGCGACGCGCAAGCAACGATTCAGCACCCGCATCCAGCACGATGCCGCCGACTTCTACCGGCCGGAGCAAGCCACCGGTGACAGCTCGTGCTTCGCACACGGTGACCTTCAGTCGCGGTCGTGCGCCACGCGTCATCTCTCGAAGCCGCCATGCCGTCGAGAGCCCTGCAATGCCGCCGCCGACCACCACGACGTGTGCGGGCGCCGACGTCATCGTTCGGTCGCCGTGTGAACCAGATCGACGATCCGCGCGAGCACATCCGGCTCAATCTCGGGCAGGACGCCGTGACCGAGATTGAAAATGTGACCGGTGCATTCCGCGCGCCGTGCATCGTCGAGGACCTGTCGGACTGCCGCCTCGACCACCGGCCAATCGCAGAGACAGGTGGCCGGATCCAGGTTGCCCTGTAAGGCATAGCCAGGTCCCACTCGCCGCGCCGCTTCATCGAGCGGCACCCGAAAGTCCACCCCAACCACATCCGCGCCCGTGCGCGCCATATCAGCTAGCAACTCACCAGTGCCGACACCGAAATGGATGCGCGGAACTCCCAGTGCACCAATCTCATCGAGCACACGCGCGCTGTGCGGTGCCACGAAGGTCGCGTAGTCGCGAGCCGAGAGCGCGCCGACCCACGAGTCGAAGAGCTGCACGGCCGAAGCGCCGGCCTCGACCTGCATCCGAAGGAAGGTCGCACTCACGGTCGAGAGCCGCTCGAGCAACGCGTGCCACAACGACGCGTCGCTGCGCATGAGCGCCTTGGTCTTCGTCAACGATCGCGAGGGGCCGCCTTCAATGAGGTAAGAGGCGAGTGTGAATGGGGCACCGGCGAATCCGATCAGTGGCGTGCCGTCGAGTGCGCGCACGAGCTCGCCGACGCTGCGGCCGATCCACTCCCCACTCGATGAGTCGAGCGGCTCGATCCGTTCGACATCGGCCAGCGTCGAGATCGGCTTTGCGACCACGGGACCCACCCCGGCAACGATGTCCACGCCGAAGCCGGCCGCATAAAGCGGAGCCACGATGTCGCTGAAGTAGATAGCGGCATCAACCCCGTACCGACGCACCGGCTGCAACGTAATCTCGACGACCATCGCCGGGTCAAGACATGCAGTGAGCATCGGCACGCCTTCGCGCAGCGCTCGGTACTCAGGCAATGATCGGCCAGCCTGCCGCATGAACCACACCGGGGTGTGTGGCACCGCCTCACCGCGACACGCGCGAAGAAACGCCGTGTTGGCGAACTCCCGCGTCGTCTCGGCCGTCATGTCCCCATCGTTTCACCGCTCTTGGTCACGCCGCGCCACCGGCAGCAGACAGTGCGATGACGCCGAGCACGGTGGCACCGACGCCCACGTACTGGATTCGAGCCAGTCGCTCATGGTGGACGAAGTGAGCGAGCAGAGCAGTCACGACCGGGTAGAGCGAACTCAGGACCGCGACCAGGCTCAGCAGACCCCGAGTCGAGGCGATCCCGTAGGTGAGATTGGCGGCCATGTCGAAGACCCCGATCAACGCCAACGGCCATAGGTCAGTCGCGCGCACGCCGCCGAAGTTGCGCAACGCCACGCCGACGATCGCGAGCACCGACACCGAGGTGACACGCATGGTCACCAGCGTCATCGACGGACTTGAGATCGAGCCCTCGGCCAGGAAAACGAAGACCCCGCCAAAGCACAGCGCTGCGAAACCGGCGAGGAGCAACGGACGTGGTCCCGCGGAGCCGCGCAACTCCGGTCCGCTCGCGAGGATGACACCGAGAACGATTACTGCAACGCCCACGAACTGCAGTCCGTTCGGCTTGTCGCCCAGGACCAATCCGACGACAAACGGCACCAGGACGCCGATGCTCGCGATCGGCGCGACAACGCCCATGGTTCCTGAGGACAAGGCGTTGTAGAAGCAGACCAGACCAATGGGCCCAGCAAGACCTGCGATGACCCCCCATCCGAGGTAACCGGTAGGGGCATTCAGGGACCCAGACGCGACTGCGATGACGAATGCACCCGCAAGGCCAGCGACCTGCGACCAGCCGGTGACTGCGGCGGCGGGAAGGCGCCGAGTGGCAGTGCCAGCCATGAAATCGGATGTGCCCCAGAGCAGGCTCGAGCACAAAGCCAGCAGGGCAGTCATGATCGTTGCGACCTTACCGGGCTGAAAGACACGCCGGATCCGCTGCGACTTGCCGTCCTGGCGGGGACCCGGGACTTACCCTTCGGACATGACAGCACGGCGGGACCTGGACGACCCGCCGCTGTCGTTCACCTCCGCGTTGTCGGCCCTGCGATCTGCGCGCCTGCGCCCCGAGATCGTGCTCGACGAAGCCCCCGCACCCCAACGACTGGCTCCGCACGCAGTGGCGTTGACCGCCGAAGTCGTTGACATCGGGGGCGACGAGATCGGAAGCGGGCGGCTCGTACTGCTCCATGATCCGATGGGCCATGACACGTGGGACGGGACCTTCCGGGTGGTGACGTTCGCGCGCGCAAGCGTGGAGGCAGAGTTAGCGGCCGACCCGTTGGCTCACGAAGTGGCCTGGTCGTGGCTGCTCGAGGCGCTTGAGCACCGCAACGCGGCGCACACCGCGCTGGGCGGCACGGTCACACGAGTGTCGTCGGAGTCCTTTGGAGCGCTCAGCGACCGTGGTTCTGAGGCCCAGATAGAGGTACGCGCCTCGTGGACCCCAGTCGATTCTCCCGATCGAATCGGGGCCCACATCGAGGCCTGGGGCGATCTGCTGGCGACTGGCGCGGGACTGGCACCACTGCCAGAGGGTGTGCTCGCACTGCCCACTCAGCGCGGTCGCCGCCGCTAAGCGGCTAATTCACCCGTCTCGCCACTGCCCACACGGTCAAGGCATGCGCGATTCCCGCCGAAACACCTGGAACCGGGGCAGTCGCCTGCTGCCCGTGAAAACCAGGAGTGCGGGTGACTGCTGTCATCGAGCCCGGCCTCGGGCCTCGAGGAACACGTCTCGGCCAACCGACGACGCGTTTCTCGGCGATGGTCGTTGCCCGCCACCCCGGCACCCGTGCCGGCCTGGTGCACCGACTGACGCAGATCGGGGCCGGCGACATCGTCGAGGCCGGCAGCGTCGCGGAAGCGCGAGTGCGCGCCCGTGCCGATGTGGCGCGCGACCTGTGCGTCGCTGAGGGCAATCTCGGCGACGGCTCCGGCATCGGCCTGCTGCGCGAGCTCAGGGCGATCGGCTGGCGCAAGACCGTAGTCATCTGTCCGGCCGATGACCCCTACAGCGTGCTCAGCGCACTAGCGACCGGGGTCCGTGGCTTTGTCGTCGCGAGCCCCGAGACCGCGGCCTTGCCGCCCGAGCCGCGGATACCGAGCCAACGTCTGCGCGGGCTGCTCCCCGGCGGACCCGAAGGCCTGAGCCATCGCGAGATCGAAGTCATCGAGCTCGTCGCCGAAGGAATGAGCAACCGCGACGTCGGCATGGAGCTCGGTTTGTCCGCACTCACCGTGAAGAGTCACCTCGCCCGGATTGCCCGCAAGCTCGGCACCGGCGACCGCGCCGAGATGGTCGCCATGGCCATGCGCGCGGGTCTCGTGCGCTGAAGGTGCACCGATCACTTCTACAGTGAGGTCGTGTCCACGCGGCCTGATGAGGTGAGCGCGACCGACCCGATGGAGGCCGCAACTCCCCTGCTGGCCCCACGCGACGGTCTTCCTGAGGTCACGACCACCACCGAGGCACTGGCTGAGTACGCGCGGCGACTCGCCGACGGTGACGGGCCTATCGCAGTCGACGCCGAACGGGCTTCGGGCTATCGCTACGGCCAACGCGCCTACCTCGTTCAGATCCGACGTGCCGACGCGGGGACGGCCTTGATCGATCCGATCTCGTTGCCTGATCTGTCCCTACTCAACGAAGTCATGCACGAGCGGGAGTGGATCCTGCACGCCGCATCGCAAGACCTGCCGTGCCTGGCCGAGCTCGGCTTGATCCCGACCCGCGTATTCGACACCGAGCTTGCGGCCCGCCTTGCCGGTCGACCGCGCGTCGGCCTCGGGCCGCTGGTGGCCTCCGAGCTCGGCCTGGCACTTGAGAAGGGGCACTCGGCGGCGGACTGGTCCAAGCGGCCCCTGCCCGAATCGTGGCTTCGCTACGCGGCCCTTGACGTCGAGGTCCTGGACGAGTTGCGCGATGCGCTCGCCGCAGACCTGGAGGCGCAGGGCAAACTCGACTGGGCCGAAGAGGAGTTCGCCGCGATCGTGTCTGCGCGCCCCCGGCCGCCACGAGTGGACCCATGGCGTCGCACCTCGGGAATCAGCCGGGCCCGCAATCCGCGGCAACTCGCGATCGTTCGCGAGATGTGGCTTGCTCGCGATTCCATCGCCACCCAACGAGACATCGCACCGGGACGGATCCTTCCCGACCCCGCCATCATGGAAGCCGCCATCGCGGCCCCGCGCACACGCGCAGGCTTGGAATCGTTGCCTTCATTCACCAAACCGGGTGCGCGACGCAATCTCCGCGAGTGGGCTCGAGCCATCACGCGCGCACTCGACTTGCCCGACGCCGAACTACCGCCGCGATCACTGAAGAGCGATGAACCGCCGCCGGCTCGGGCTTGGCCCGAGCGCGATCCAGAGGCCGCGGCTCGGCTCGCTGCCGCCCGTACTGCACTGGGCGCCGAAGCCGAAGCACTACACGTCCCGGTCGAGAACCTCATGGCACCCGACATCGTTCGACGCATTTGCTGGGCGCCACCGCGTGAGCACACCGACGACGCCGTGAGCGCGCAGATGTACGTGCTCGGGGCACGCCCGTGGCAGATCGCACACTGCGCGGCTCTGGTGGCTGCGGCGCTCGACGAGCGGGCAACGCCGGAGGCGCTCGCCGCAGCGACTCGGCCGCGCGGATCGAGATCGGCCGCCCAGAGTCGCGGGAATCCGGAGGCGACGACCGAAGTTACTGGCGAGTAGCATCAGATCAGCATCGTTCTAGGAGGCTGTTGTGACTCGCTCGCTGCATGACGTGGTCTTTGTCGATGGGGTGCGGACCCCGTTCGGACGCGCAACCAAGGACGGGCTCTACGCCGAGACCCGCGCGGACGACCTCGGGGTGCCGCTCATCCGTGAACTGCTGCGTCGAAACCCGACCGTGGCCCCTGCAGCGGATCGACGACGTCGGCATCGCCGCGACCACGCAGTCCGGGGACCAGGGCCTCACGCTCGGTCGCAGTTGCGCGCTGCTCGCTGGTCTTCCGACGAGCGTTCCCGGCTTCGCACTTGATCGCATGTGCGCAGGCGCCATGACGACCGTCACGATGCTTGCCTCTTCCATCGCAGTGGGAGGCGCGGACATCGCGATCGCCGGCGGCCTCGAGCACATGGGCCGCCACCCGATCGGTCTCGATGCTGATCCCAACCCGCGCTTCGTGTCCGAGCACCTCGCAGATCCCGAGGCGTTGGTGATGGGCGAGACCGCCGAGAAGCTGCACGACAAGTTCCCGTTGCTCACCAAGGAACGCGCCGACGCTTATGGCGTCGCGAGTCAAGAGAAGCTCGCGAAGGCTTACGCCAACGGGCACATTCAGCCCGACCTCGTCCCGATCGCGGTCCGCAGTGTGGAGAAGGGTTGGGGCCTAGCGACCGTTGACGAGCCGCCGCGACCAGACACAACTCTTGAGGGTGTGCGGAATCTGCGCACCCCCTTCCGACCGCACGGCCGTGTGACAGCGGCGAATGCATCACCGCTCACTGACGGCGCGACCATGTCGCTGCTCGCCGCTGAAGAGGTGGCAATCGAACTTGAGCTTCCGGTGACCATGCGGATGGTGAGTTACGCCTTCGCTGGCGTGCCGCCTGAGGTGATGGGACTGGGTCCGATCCCCTCGACGGAAAAGGCACTCGCACGAGCTGGCCTGCACATCGAGGACATGGGTCTGATCGAGATCAACGAAGCATTCGCAGTGCAGGTGCTGTCATTCCTCGATCACTACGACATCGCCGACGACGACCCGCGAGTGAACCCGTGGGGTGGCGCGATCGCGGTCGGTCACCCGCTTGCCGCGTCCGGCGTGCGGCTGATGATCCAGTTGGCCCGTGAGTTCGCCCTGCACCCGGAGATTCGTTACGGGCTGACGACGATGTGTGTGGGTCTGGGTCAGGGCGGGTCAGTCATCTGGGAGAACGCACAGTGGGAAGGCCGAGCATGAGCACCGCCGTCCACGCCCTACTCGACAAGTTGCCGCCGTTTCCCGACGAGGTAGTCACTCAGGCGCACGTGCGCGACACCGACGTCCCTGATGGTCAGGGCGGCACGGTTCGCATCGCGCTGATCACGTTGGACAACGGTTTCGATCACACGAAACCGACCACGATCGGCGTCGCCGGGATGCGCAACATCGCACGCGCTCTCGACGAGGTCGAAGCGCGCTCGGACATCGACGCGGTGGCGGTGACCGGCAAGCCGTTCATCTTCGCCGTCGGCGCCGACATCCGCGGCATGGCGATGATCCGGACGCGCGAGCAGGCGCTCACGACGGCGCAGGCGGGCCATGCGCTGTTGCGCCGGTTTGCCGACATGGACAAGCCGACGTTCGCATTCATCAACGGAGCCGCGATGGGTGGCGGCGTCGAGACCGCACTGCACTGCGATTACCGCACAGTGTCCGAGGCGGCTGTCGGCATCGGACTCCCCGAGGCCTTCCTCGGCTTGGTGCCCGGGTGGGGCGGCGCGTACCTAACCGGTCGACTGGCCGGGATCGAGAGTGCCATCACGCTGACGATTGCCAACCCGTTGAATAACAACAAGCTCCTGGATGGACGCGGCTTTGCCGCACTCGGATTCGCCGATGCCGTCTTCGGCGGCGCTGATTTCCTTGCCGAGTCGCTCGAATGGGCGGCTCAGGTCGTGCGCGGGTCGATCACCGTTGAACGACGTCCGCTCGACGATGTCGCGACCTGGGCCGCGGGGATTGCCAAGGGCCGCGCCATCGCGGCCTCGCGCCAGCACGGCGCCAACGCCGCACCCCTACGCACCCTCGACCTCGTTGAAGCAGCGCGCGAGGCAGATCGGGACGCCGCGTTCGCGGCCGAGGACGAAGCCATCGCCGACTTGGTGATGAGCAACGAACTGCGCGCATCGCTCTATGCGTTTGATCTCGTGCAGCGCCGCGCGCGCAAGCCAGCGGGTGCGCCCGATGTGTCTCTTGCTCGTCGTGTGAGCAAGGTCGGCGTCATTGGCGCGGGCCTGATGGCGACCCAGATCGCGTTGCTCATCGCGTCGCGCGGCTACGTGCCAGTCGTCCTCACCGATGTCGATCAAGAACGAGTCGATGCCGGATTGGCGCGTCTGCGCGGCGAACTCGACATGTTGGTCGAGAAGGGTCGCTACACGCGCGACCGCGCCAACCGCGTCGTCGGGCTGCTCACCGGCACCACGGACTACGCCGACTTCGCCGACTGCGACCTAGTGATCGAGGCTGTCTTCGAGGAGCTCGAAGTCAAGCGCGACGTCTTCGCTCGACTCGAAAAGGTCGTGCGCGATGACGCTTTGCTCGTCACGAACACCTCCTCGTTATCAGTGACAGCCATGAGCGAGCACCTCGAACACCCAGAGCGCGTCGTCGGCTTCCATTTCTTCAACCCCGTTGCCGTGATGCCACTCGTCGAAGTGGTGCGGACGGATCGGACCGACGACGCGACCGTGGCCACCGTGCTCGCGTTGGGCAAGAAGCTGCGCAAGAGCTGCGTCATCGTGCACGACTCCCCTGCTTTCGTGGTCAATCGCCTGCTCACCCGTTGGACCGACACTGCGATTCGCGCGATCGACGACGGCACAGACCCTCTGCTCGTGGAGAAGGTCTTCTTGAACATGGGTCTGCCGATGGGCCCACTCGCGCTGATGGACCTGGTCGGACCGCCCGTCGGGCTGCACGTGGCAGAGACTTTGCACGGTGCTTTCCCCGAGCGGTTCGGTGTCTCGCCGACCTTGCAGGCGATCGTCGCGGGCGGTCATCGCACGACTCTTGAGCCGAGCAAGCCTGGCCAACCGCCGGTGCTGCGGCCCGAGGTGGCCGCATTGATGCCGACCGAGGGCAATGCATGGACTGCTGGTGACGTCTGGCAGCGGACGCTCGATGCGCTGGCTCGAGAAGTCGGACTGATGCTGCGTGATGGTGTGGTCGCAGGGCCGCCCGAAATCGATCTGTGCATGGTGCTCGGCGCCGGCTGGCCGTTCTTCAACGGTGGCATCACGCCGCTGCTAGACCGAACGGGGACGAGCGAACGGGTGATCGGGCAGCGCTTCCTGCCGCCGGGCATCGCCAGCGTCCCCGTTTGTACACAATCCCAGTGCCCACCGCGGTTTGAGGTAGGCGACGCAAAGCGGGCAGGCTAAGGCCCGAAACGAGGTACCTGGCCCACCGACACGGCCAGTGAGATCCTGGCCGAGGGACGCTCAGGCGGTACGCGGGAGTCGCTCCGTCGTAGTGGCTACAGCGACCGACCCCAGCGGCTGCAACCGGCTCCCCGCTCATCGGAGAGCGCGCGGAAGCCGTGCCACAGTGTGTTGAGCCCTCATCACGCTGGGTCACCAAAGTCACCCGACGGCGAGACGCAATGTGCGCCTTGTCCGACTAACTTCCCAAGTGTGAACTTCGATCCCACCGCGCTACGGCGGTGCGTGCTTGCCGTGAGCGTGCTTAACGACGTTGACGTGCTGCCCGGAGACGATGGAGTGACCATCGATCCGGGCATATTGGTCTCGTGGGACGAGGTCCGCGACGCGATCGGACCGGCCGATCCGGAGTCGCCGGTGGCCCGCCAACGATTGGGTCGCTGGATCCACCTGCGCACGCAGCTGGCCCAGCGTCCCTCAGCGATCACTCACCTGCGTCCGCTGGGGTTGCCCGTGGGGCACGACCTGCACCCTGGCATGCCCTGGGTGCAGGACCCGGTGCGTGGCAATTCGTTGCACCTTGGTGCCGGCGTGATCGGCCTCGAGGACGACCCGGACGAAGTCACGGTCGCTCCCGCCGGTCTGCTCTCCTATGCAGGAGTCAACGCGCGCGCGTGGTGGCGTCGCGAGGGTCGCGGCTATCTCGAGGAAATGGGAGCGGTCGCGGCTGTGCGCCTACGGCGCGAACCCGACGCGCCCATGCGACCTATGGGCGACTGCGATGTCGTCACGTTGCTAGGTTCAGTCGCCTTCCGCATTGCGCTGTCGAAGCACAACGGAGTTGGCATGCGCGCGGCCGCAGTGCCGATGCGTCGGCGCGGCTGGGTGGATCCCGACCACTTGGATGCGGCGTTCGCGCAAGCAGCCGCATGGGCAACGAACGATGACGAGCGCGGCTTCATTCGACCCGTACTCATCACCCCGGACGGGGTGTGGATTGCGCGCGAAGGCTTCGACCCCAGCGAACTTCCGCTGCGCGATGTCGCGCGTCCCGACCCGAAGCCGTGGGCGGACGGGATGCCCTCCTTCGGAGCCTGACTCAGCCGCTCTGAATCTGACTCAACCGCTCTGCGTCTGACTCAACCGCTGAAGGCGTCCTCGGTCTGCGCGACCTCTTCGACGATCCGGCGCGACACGTCCTGCGCGCTCAGTCCTGCTGCAACCAAGACCTCTGACCGCGTGCCGTGCGCAAGGAACTCACGCGGCAGCGCAAAGTCGATCAGGTGCGTGCGTACCTTGCGTGCGCGCAATGCCGACGAGAGCTCGTCGCCGAATCCGCCGCGCACACCGTCCTCGATGCTGACGACGAGACGGTGGCGTGCGGACAACGGCACCAGCACATCGGCGACCGGGAACACCCAACGCGGGTCCACGACCGTCACGCCGATGCCCTGTGCCGTCAGGCGATCGGCCACGTCTAGGGCGAGGGACGCCATCGCGCCGATTGCGACGACCAACACGTCCTCGTCGCCCTCGCGGCGCAGCACGTCGATGCCACCGGTCGTGTCCACCGCGGTGATGTCCGCATCGACGCTGGCCTTTGGATAACGCAGCACCGTCGGGCCGTCTGAAACGTCCAGGGCCTCACGCAGCAGCGTCCGCACGGTCTCGGCATCGCGCGGTGCCGCCACGCGCAGACCCGGCACGGTCCGCAGGATCGCGAGGTCCCACATGCCGTGGTGACTCGGCCCGTCGGGACCTGTGACACCAGCGCGGTCAAGGACAAACGTCACTGCAGCGCGATGCAACGCCACATCGAGCAGCACCTGGTCGTAAGCACGATTGAGGAAGGTCGAGTAGATCGCCACCACCGGATGCAGGCCGCTCTGGGCAAGCCCAGCCGCCGATGTCGTCGCGTGCTGCTCGGCGATCCCCACGTCGTAGACGCGATCCGGGAAGGCACGCGAAAAGGCCTCGAGCCCGACCGGTTCAAGCATGGCGGCCGTGATCGCGACCACATCTGCACGCTCGTGTCCGATCGCGACCATCTCGTCGGCAAAGACTGATGTCCACGTGGGTGCGTTGGTCGTGGTCGGGCGACCAGTGCTCGGATCAATGACACCAACGGTGTGGAAGCGATCGCGCTCGTCGGTCGCGGCCGGCTCGTACCCAAGACCCTTGCGCGTAATGACGTGGACGATGACGGGACCGCCGAAGACACGGGCTCGTTCATACGCACGCTCAAGCGCTTCGATGTCGTGGCCGTCAACCGGCCCGATGTACTTCAAGCCGAGATCCTCGAACATCCCCTGCGGCGCGACGATGTCCTTCAGGCCCTTCTTCACGCCATGCAAGGTTCCGTAGAGCGGCTGCCCTACGACCGGCGTGCGACCGAGCACGTCGCGGCCCCAACCGAGGAATCGCTCATAGCCGCGCGTCGTCCTGAGTGTCGAGAGGTGATGAGCAAGACCACCTGTAGTAGGTGCATAGGACCGCGCGTTGTCGTTGACCACAATCACGAGCGGTCGGTCCTTGGCGCCGGCGATGTTGTTCAACGCCTCCCAGGCCATCCCACCCGTGAGAGCACCGTCACCGATGACAGCAACGACATGTCGGTCATCCAGTTCGCCGAGCTGCTCGCGCCCCTTCGCGATTCCATCGGCCCACGACAACGATGTGGAGGCGTGCGAGTTCTCGACCACGTCGTGCGGCGACTCGGCTCGACTCGGGTAGCCAGACAGGCCACCGCGTTGGCGCAACTCGTCGAAGGACTCGGCGCGGCCGGTGAGCATCTTGTGCACGTAAGCCTGATGGCCGGTGTCCCAGACAATCGCGTCATCCGGTGAGTGAAAGACGCGATGCAACGCGATCGTCAGTTCGACCGCGCCCAAATTCGGGACCAAGATGCCCGCCAGTCTTGGACACCGACGCGACGAGCTTGTCTCGGATCTCCTGTGCCAACTGGTCGCACTGCTCGGGAGTCAGCGCCCGAACTTCGTCTGGTCCGCGGATGCCGTCAAGCAACGTCATCCGCGCTCCCCACCTCGACTGTCGTGCCTCGAACGAGTCTAGGCCGGGACCGCGATCACGGCTCGTCGACGACCGCAGCGGGCGCTGGCCGCGAGCGCCGCACCAGCCACGCCACGACTCCGCCGATCACAATCACGCCTAAGAGCGCCACATTTGTCCAGACCCACACCATGAACGACGCGTGGTGGTCGGTGCGCTGAGACAGGGCCGTGCTGACATTCACACGCATCGCGTTGGTGACGTGGGTGGGAGTCGAACGGCCGAGCAGCAAGATGCCGATCGAGAGGTCGATGGTCGCGACGATCACGATCCAGCCGGCCCAGGTCAGCGCGCGGCGTCTGGCCGGGAACTCGGGTCGCGCCACGAAGGCGGCAACGGCCAACCCTGCGCCCAGGAAGAACACCCCGTTGAAAGCCGAACCAGCACCGAGCACGAGCACCAGTCCGCCGACGGCCACGAGCGCGCACACCACGAGGATCCAGCGACGGGCGTTCACAACTTCGCCCGCCAACGTCGACCTTCGAGTGCCTCGGCCACCAGACCCGCCTCACGTGCGATGCGTTGCAAGCGCGCCTGTTCGCGCTCGAGGGTCTCGACGGTAGCGGCAAGGGTCGACGGATCGAGGCGTTCAAAGGCGACACGAGCGGCGGCCAAGCCCCGACGAGTCGCCTCGAGCGACCCCTCAACCTGCCACTGGGCCATCCGGCCGAGCACGTCCGCGTTGCGGCGAACCACCTCGTAACTGCGGTACTCCGCCGGACACAGGTCGAGCAACCACCCGACCGCCGAACGCTCCCAGTCAGGCGCATCCGGCGGACGGACCTCGGCCGGCCAACCGGCCGGGGCTGACGTGCTCGCCATAGATCTGCTCGTTAGAGCAGGGACCTCAGCACGTACTGCATGATGCCGCCGTGCCGGTAGTAGTCGGCCTCGCCTGGAGTGTCGATGCGCAGGACCGCGTCGAACTGCTTGGTCGAGCCATCAGGTGCGGTCGCAGTCACTGCAACGGTCTTGGGCGTGACACCGTCATTGAGCGCGGTGACGCCTGCGATGTCGAAGGTCTCCTCACCGGTGAGCCCCAGCGACTCTGCGCTGTCCCCCGCCGCGTATTGCAGCGGCAGCACTCCCATGCCGATCAGGTTCGACCGGTGGATGCGCTCGTATGACTCGGCGATGACTGCACGCACACCGAGCAGTGCCGTGCCCTTGGCCGCCCAGTCGCGCGACGAGCCCGAGCCGTACTCCTTGCCCGACAGCACGACCAGCGGCACGCCCGCGGCCTGGTAGGCCGACGATGCCTCGTAGATCGAGGTCTGCTCGCCGTCGGCGAGGAAGTTGCGGGTAAAGCCACCCTCGACGCCATCGAGCAACTGGTTGCGCAGCCTGATGTTCGCGAAGGTCCCGCGAATCATGACCTCATGATTGCCGCGACGCGAACCGTAGGAGTTGAAGTCCTTGCGCTCGACTCCGTGCTGCTGCAGGTAAAGACCTGCGGGACTGTCGAAGCGGATGGATCCAGCTGGCGAAATGTGGTCGGTCGTGACCGAGTCACCGAGCTTGGCGAGGACCCGCGCGCCGCTGATGTCGTTAACCGGCTGGGGCTGAGCCGGCATCCCGTCGAAGTACGGGGGCTTGCGCACGTACGTGGACGACGTCGTCCCAGGCAAAGATCTCGCCAGTCGGAGTCTCAAGCGACCGCCACCTCTCGTCTCCTGTGAAGACGTCGGCGTAGCTCTCGTTGAACATCTCGTTGTGTACAGCACTCGCCACCACGTCGGCGACCTCCCGCGGCGATGGCCACAAGTCGTGCAGGTACACGGGTTGGCCATCGGTGTCCGTACCTAGCGGATCGTTGACCAAGTCGATATCCATCGTGCCGGCGAGTGCGTAGGCGACCACCAGCGGCGGTGAGGCCAGGTAGTTCATCTTGATGTCCGGGTTGATGCGCCCCTCGAAGTTGCGGTTGCCCGACAGCACCGAAACGACAGCGAGGTCGGCTTCGTTGACCGCAGCCGAGATCTCGTCGAGCAGCGGGCCCGAGTTGCCGATGCAGGTGGTGCAGCCGTAGCCGACCAGGTTGAAGCCGAGCTTCTCCAGGTACGGCACGAGACCAGCCGCCTCGTAGTAGTCCATGACGACCTTGGAGCCTGGGGCCAACGACGTCTTCACCCACGGCTTGCGATCAAGACCGCGCTCGACGGCGTTCTTGGCGAGCAGCGCAGCGCCGATCATGACGAACGGGTTCGACGTATTCGTGCACGAGGTGATCGAGGCGATAGCGACTGCGCCATGGTCGATCTCAAACGAGCTGCCGTCGGCCATCTTGACGAGCGTGGGCTTCGTAGCGCGCGGTTTCAGCGTCTTAGCCGCGACATGGGGCGCACCGCTGCGACCGTTGCCCGAACCGACGGCGACCGAGTCCGATGCCGGGAACGTCTCAGCCAGCCCTTCGTCCACGGCCGAATCAATTCCGTCGCTTGCATAGTCGATCAACGAGCCCCGGAATGCGGCCTGTGCGTCGGTCAACGCGATCCGGTCTTGCGGGCGCTTCGGACCTGCAATCGACGGCACGACCGTGGACAGGTCAAGCTCGAGATACTCGGAGTAACGCGGTTCGTTGGCTGGGTCGTGCCACATCCCCTGCGCCTTGGAGTACGCCTCTACCAGCGCGACTTGCTCCTCGCCGCGGCCCGTGAGTCGCAGGTAGCGCAAGGTCTCCTCGTCGATCGGGAAGATGGCGCACGTCGAGCCGAACTCCGGTGACATGTTGCCGATGGTGGCCCGGTTGGCCAGCGGCACCGCGCCCACACCGTCGCCGTAGAACTCGACGAACTTCCCGACCACGCCGTGCTTGCGCACCATCTCGGTGACCGTGAGCACCAGGTCGGTCGCGGTGGCGCCGTCGGGCAGCTCGCCGGTCAGCTTGAAGCCGACAACCTTCGGGATCAGCATGCTCACCGGCTGACCGAGCATCGCGGCCTCGGCCTCGATGCCGCCCACGCCCCAACCGAGCACGCCCAGACCGTTGACCATCGTGGTGTGCGAGTCGGTGCCGACCAACGTGTCGGGGTATGCCCGACCGTCGCGAACCATTACGACGCGCGCCAGATACTCGATGTTGACCTGGTGGACGATGCCGGTGTCCGGCGGCACCACGCGGAACTCGTCGAACGCGCCTTGGCCCCAGCGCAGGAACTGATAGCGCTCACGGTTGCGCTCGTACTCGAGGGCGACGTTGAGATCGAAGGCGTCGGCCCTCGCAAAGAAGTCCGCGACCACTGAGTGGTCGATGACGAGCTCCGCAGGAGCCAGCGGGTTGATCTTCGTGATGTCGCCACCGAGATCGGCCATCGCTTCGCGCATGGTCGCCAGATCAACGACGCACGGCACGCCAGTGAAGTCCTGCATGATCACGCGAGCAGGCGTGAACTGAATCTCCTGCGACGGCTCGGCCGCGGGATCCCACGCCGCCAGCGCGCGGATGTGGTCGGCGGTGATGTTCGCGCCGTCCTCGCAGCGAAGCAGGTTCTCCAGCAGGATCTTGAGGCTGAACGGCAGCTCAGCAGCTCCGTCGACCGCATCAAGTCGATAGATCTCGTGGCTCGCGTCGCCGACGGTGAGGGTGGACTGAGACTCGAAGCTGTTCTGGCTCATCGTTGGCTCCTCGCTGGCACCTGAGAGCCGATTGTGGCCCTCGTTCAAAGTATCTTGACGTCAAGATACCTCATCCTATCCTCGACTGTCACGCGTGGCTGGCTCGGCTGGGACCAGGATCGCGACGCACTCGACGTGGTGCGTCATCGGGAAGATGTCGAAGGCTCGCAGGGACCCAAGGTCGTAGCCGTGCGCGCCGAAGGTGGCGGCGTCACGAGCCAACGCAGCCGGGTCACACGAGACGTACGCGATTGCTCGTGGCTTGAGTTTGGACACGGCAGCAACGACGTCTGGACCCGCGCCCGCTCGAGGCGGGTCGAGTACCACCACGTCAACGTTGGCTTCGTTGGCCTGCGACTCGCGAAGCCATGCATCTACGCGAGCGTTGACGATCTCGACCTGATGCTCTGCGTGCAGATTGCGTCGCGCGTCCCGGCACGCAGTCACGTCGGACTCGATGGCCATCACGTGCCCAGTCGGTCCGGTGGCCTCCGCAAGGGCGAACGCAAACAGCCCGGCTCCTGCATACAGGTCGACACATTGCTCGCCCGCCCGCACCTGCAGACCTTCCATCACCACCGCAACCAACGCGTCACCCGCGCCGGGATGCACCTGCCAGAAGCCGCCGACGCTGACTCGCCAGTCGCGATCCAAGGCACGCATCCGAACGTGGGATTGTTTGCCCGACCTCGACGGGCCGACGGGTGTTCCGTCCTCGCGTCGCGCCTGGACCTGGACCGAACCGTCGCCACTCTCGGCCACATCGATGGAGGCTCCCCCGCTCCAGCGGCGGGTCGTGACATCGCTGTCCTGAATGGCGGGGCGGGCGATGAGACAACGATCAATGGGTTCGACCATGTGCGAACGAAAGTGGTGGAAGCCTGCGCGGCCCTCGTCATCGGTCGTGTAGCGCACTCGGGTGCGCCAACCCAGGCCGTTGTGGTCGCCGGGCACCTCCTCCACGCGCACGGCCACATCGAGATGCGCCAGCCGGGACATCTGTTCGACGATCACACCCGCTTTGATCCGGCGCTGGGCCTCGAGGCCGACGTGCTGCCAGTCGCACCCGCCGCAGCGACCGGCGTGGACACACGGTGCTGTCACGCGATCTGGTGACGCCTGCAGGACGGCGGTTACTTCGGCCCGCAGGTACGAGGCTCGTTGCTCGGTGACCCGCGCTCGCACGCGCTCGCCCGGCAGAGCATGGCGTACGAACACCACCTGTCCGTCGTGGTGGGCGACGCAGATTCCGCCGTGCGCCGCGCGCTCGATCTGCAACTCGATGACGGTCCCGATGAGCAGCCTGGAGCCGCCTGTAACTGCGTTCACCCCAGTCGTGGGTCTGCGGCGGTCTCGGGTGGGTGGCTGTACTCCTCCTCGATCAGCGCCTCCGCAACTGCAGGTGCTGGTTGTCCGCGACGAACGTCACCAGGCGCCGAGGGCTCGGGACGGTCACCGACCCCCTTCGACGATGCAAGCTGCCAGGGCACGCTGACAACCATGACGCCCGGAGTGAAGAGCAGCCGTCCCTTGAGTCTCAACGCGCTCTGGTTGTGCAGGATGTGCTCCCACCAATGCCCCACGACGTACTCGGGGATAAAGACAGTGACGAGATCGCGTGGCGAATAGCGACGCAGTCCGCGGATGTAGTCCACGACGGGCCGGGTGATCTCTCGGAAGGGCGAGTCGAGAATCTTCAACGGGACCGGGATATCACGCTCATCCCACTCGCGCTGCAAGGCCGCCGCGTCAGCAGGATCGACGTTGACCGTCACGGCCTCGAGATACGTCGGCCGAGTCGCTCGCGCGTAGGCAAGTGCACGCAACGTGGGTCGGTGCAACTTGGACACGAGGACGACTGCATGAACACGCGAGGGCAGCGTCGCCACCTCATCTGGTTGCGCGGCCAGTTCCTTTGAGACGCGCTCATAGTGCTTATGGATGCCTTGCATGATCATCCACAACACCGCCATGGCAAGGATGGCGATCCACGCGCCGTGCACGAACTTGGTGACGAGCACGATCACCAGCACAGTGCCCGTCATGACGAACGCAAACGCACTGATCGCGCGGCGACGCAAGAGGGTTGACCGGTTCTCGACACCAGCGGCTAGTAGTCGATTCCAATGTCGGACCATGCCGGCCTGGCTCAACGTGAAGGACACGAACACGCCAACGATGTAGAGCTGGATGAGTCGCGAGGGATTGGCCTGGAACGCCCAAATCAAGAGGCCGGCGAAGGCAGCCAACAGCAGGATGCCGTTGCTGAAAACAAGCCTGTCACCGCGCGTGTGAAGCTGACGCGGCATGTAGCGGTCCTGCGCGAGGATCGAGGCCAGCACCGGGAAGCCGTTAAAGGCGGTGTTCGCTGCCAGCACCAGGATGATCGCCGTCACGAACTGCACGTAGTAGAAGGCGATGTTCTGATCGCCCCCGAATACGGCCGCTCCGATCTGCGCGATCACGGTCGGCTGGTTAGTGCCTGTGAAGCCGACCAGATTGTTGATGTCGGTTGGATCGACGTAGTGAACGTGCGAGTGAATCGCTAAAAAGGTGACACCAGCGAACATGATCAACGCGAGGATGCCCATCATCGCGAGGGTTGAGGCTGCGTTCTTGGACTTTGGCTTGCGGAATGCGGGCACGCCGTTGCTGATGGCCTCGACACCGGTTAGCGCAGTACATCCCGAGGCAAAAGCCCGCAGCCCCAAGAAGCACAGACCGACAACCCCGAGATTGTGGAGCGCGGGCTGAATTTGATACTGCGCGCTGGAAGCAACGACCTGATGACCGCTGACGATTTTCAGCAGGCCCCACACGACCATGCCGATGATGCCGAGCATGAAGGCGTAGGTCGGTACAGCGAATGCGGTGCCTGATTCGCGGATGCCGCGCAAATTCATCAGGACAATGATTCCGACGACCACGAGCGTGGTCAGCACCTGGTGGTTAGCCATCCACGAAAACGCTGGGGTGGAGGCCAGGTTGTCGACGCCGGACGACGTCGAGACGGCGACCGTCAGGACGTAGTCGACCATCAAGGCAGCGGCCACGACGAGTCCGAACTTCTTGACCAAGATTTGTGTTTGCGACTTCGTAGTCGCCACCGCCGCTGGGGTAGGCATGCACGTTCTGGCGATACGCGGCAACGACCGTGATCATGACCAGCATCACGCCCCCGGCGGCGTACCAAGTCAGATGCAGGTAGGCCGTGCCTGCCAGCGCGAAGACCAGCAGGATCTCCTGCGTCGCGTAAGCCACCGAGGACAGCGCGTCGCTGGCGAAGACAGGAAGTGCGATGAACTTCGGGAGAAGCGTCTCGCCGAGCTTTTCGTTGCGAAGCGCCCGACCGATGACAAGGCGCTTGACTGAGTCCGTCGTTGATGGCACACCCGCATGCTAGGGCGTGGTGCGCTCCAGGAAGCGTCGTGCAAGGACCTGACGTGTACCTTTCGACTCGTGCACGTGGTGATCATGGGGTGCGGTCGCGTCGGGTCTGACCTTGCCCACCGACTTGAGGCCGCCGGACATTCGGTCGCTGTGATCGATCAGACGGTCGCTGCCTTCCGACGCCTTGGCCCGCATTTCGCTGGGCGCACGGTGCTCGGCATGGGTTTTGACAGCGATGTCCTGCGGGAGGCGGGGATCGAGCGCGCCGACGCGTTCGCAGCCGTCAGCAACGGCGACAACTCGAACATCATCGCTGCGCGCGTCGTGCGCGAGACCTTCGGCGTCGATCGCGTCGCCGCGCGAATCTACGACTCGAAACGGGCCGAGATCTACCAGCGGCTGGGCATCCCCACCGTCGCCACCGTCCAGTGGACTGCCGACCAGATGATGCGACTCATTGCGCCCCACGGGGCGCAAGATGGGTGGCGCGACCCCAGCGGTCGAATCCAGATCGCGCAGGTGCCGATCAGCAGCAAGTGGTTCGGACGTCAGCTCAGCCTGCTCGAGGCGGAAGCGGGCGTGCGAGCCGTTCTGATCGACCGGCTTGGTCGGGTTGAGGTGCCGAGCGCGACGATGGTGGTGCAAGACGGGGATCGGCTCACCGTCTCGTTCCTCGATGAACGTCTAGCTGATGTCGAGGCCGCCTTTGCTCGCGGTCCACGGAGCGAGTCGTGAGAGTCGCCATTGCCGGCGCCGGCAACGTTGGAGTCTCCATCGCGAGCGAGCTCGTGGGCTATGGCCACGAGATCCTCTTAATCGACCGCGATCCAACCTCGGCCGACCTCGCTATTGCCGCCAAGGCCGAGATCATCATCGGGGACGCCTGCGAGATTCAGGTCCTCGAGCAGGCGGCGTTGCAGGACTACAACGTGATGATCGCTGCCACCGGCGATGACAAGGCGAACCTTGTGGTCTCTCTGCTTGCCAAGACCGAGTACGGCGTACCACGCGTGGTCGCACGGGTGAATCACCCGAAGAATGAGTGGCTATTCGACAATCGGTGGGGGGTGGATGTCGCGGTGTCGACTCCGCGCATCCTCTCGGCCCTGGTCGAAGAGGCGGTCAGCGTCGGCGACCTCGTGCGACTGTTTTCGTTCGAGCACGGCAACGCCAACCTGGTCGAGTTCACCATCCCCGACTCCAGCTCGCTGATCGGGCACCGAGTCGGCGACGTCACTTGGCCGCCGGATACAGCCTTGATGGCGATCATTCGCGGCGACCGTGTCATCACGCCAAGTCGTGACGACACACTAGAAGCCGCCGATGAGGCGCTCTTCGTGACGACCGCTGACTCAGAAGGCCAGTTGCGCGCGCTGCTCTCCGTCGACACGGACAGCTGAGACAGGGTCAGGCAGCGACCGCCTTAAATGTCGCGCATCAACGACCAGAAGCCTGACGTCGGCCGCACTGGTTTCGTGCGCGCGAGGATGTCGAAGGACCACCAGCACGCCAACAAGAACGGTGGGGTGCCAAGCAAGATCGACGAGATACCCAGACCGAGGATCGAATGGGCGATGTACTGCGGCACCTGGACGACCAGCCGCAGGGCAAACACGCCGAACCACACCCAGCTGGCCAGCGAGTACGACCTACGGCGTGCGGGGTCCTTCTGCCAGGCCATGCCCTCGCCATTTATCGGGCCGAAGAGAATGCCGAGCAGCGGCCACTTGATCAGGATCGTTACGAGGTAGGCGATGGCGTACGCAAAGTTCTTGATGATGGGGAACAGGTAGAAGTTTCGAGCTTGGCCCGACGAGCGTGCGATGAGCGCCATGATCAGGATGCCGACGAAACTTGAGATGCTCTGCCGAATCGGTCGCTTCTGAATCAACGAGACGATCATCAAGATGAGCGCGGTCGACAACGCCGCGATCAGCGCTGGCCCGAGTTTTGCCCCATCCAACGTGAAGACAATTGAGTAGACGCCTCCTGCCAACCCGGCATCAAAGATGGCTCGACGCCCGCCCATCGCGTCGAGCAGACCCACCTCTTCATGCAGGACCTCGTCGTCAGCGTTCTCACCCGCAGGGGTACTCGCGTCCTCGACAGCAGTGCCTTCGAGGACCTCGGCCTCAGTCTCTGGGCCGTCGGCGCGCGACTCATCGGCGTCAGCGGGGGTCGGCTGCACGTCTGTCATACGTGTGGCCGCAGCGTGTAGCGCGGATTGAAGATCACACGCGCGCCGTGCATGTCTGTGACTCGACCGGTCACCGTGAGCCGTCGGCCCGGCTCGATGCCACCGATGTTGCGACGACCTAGCCACACAAGTGCGACCGCCGACGAACCGTCAAAGAGCTCGGCCTCCAGGGCCGGGATTCCGGTACGCGGTTGCAGGGTGACCGATCGGAGCGCGCCGGACACGGTGACCACCTCACCTGCTCGCGCCTCGGACACGGGAGTGCACCCATCACCGAGCGTGTCCGCGAGCAGTTCGTCTGCGTCGCGCTGCTCACTTGTGGCGCTGATCCGCGCAAACAGTCCGCGCAGCCCTTTACGCCGCTGCGGCCCCGAGGGCACTGCTGCGGGCTGCTCCGGCGAAAGGGAAGGTGTAGCCACCAACCAACAGTAACTGGGGGCTATCTGATCTCGGTGATCTCTGGTCCTCGTTTGGGCGACTGGAACGCGTCGAGGGTCTCCTGCGACACAACCGCGCCAGGGACGATGATCACCAACTGACTGTGCGGAGCCATCGCCTCGTTGCCACGAACGACCACGATCCGTCGGAAGGCGGCTTCCAAGGGTGACGCCGCCTTGCGATCGTGTGCCGCAGGGCCCTCGAAGACGCCGCGCAGGAACCACCGCGGGCCATCGACCCCAACAAAGCGGACCTGGTTGCGACTGTTGCCCTGGCGAAGAGTGGCCTTGAGCTCTCGACCGAGTGGGCCATCGACCTCGTCGGTGGTGCCGCCCTCTTGCGTGAGCGAAGCAGCGATGTCACGCCGCACCTCGTCCCAGATACCACCGCTGCGCGGGGCGGCGAAGGCCGCCACTTGCACGAGTGACTGACCGCGAACCAACGAGACGCTCTGACCCTGGCCGGAGGCTTGGTCCACGTTGATCCGGATCTCGATGCCGGTGAGCGGCGGGATCTGCAGCCCGCCTAGATCAAGGCGCTCCTCCGTCGGATCGCCCGATCGCTGCGCGGACTCAGAGTCATCGATGGCGTCGAGGTCGTCGTCGATCTCAAACTCGTCGTCGTCCTGGTACTCGGCTTCGTCCAACTCGGACAGATCGAACGGTCCATGACTGCGGTCGAATGCAGGCGCAGACACCTCGCGGGACTCGTCGGCGCATCGTCATCAGCCGCTTGCTGGTCGGCATCCGGGCCAGCGCCGGACGCCTTTTCGTCCACGGCAGCGTCGGCCTCGTTGAAGTCGACGCCACCGTCACGTTGCTTGCGTCGAAAGATCGCCACCCTTAGCTCCCCGAGTCCTCTGCGCCGCCTGCGTGCCCACCGGTTGAGCCGAACCCGGCGGCGTCTCGCTGCGATCCTGGCAGTCGATCCACTTCAACGAATCGCACCTGCTCGACGCGTTGCACTACAAGTTGCGCGATTCGGTCGCCTACCTCGAAACGCACGTCATCATGCGGGTCAAGATTGATCACACTGACCTGGATCTCGCCGCGAAATCCCGCATCAATTGTGCCTGGTGAGTTGACGAGGCTGACGCCGTACTTGACCGCAAGACCGGAGCGCGGATGGACGAACGCCGCGTAGCCATCAGGCAGTGCGATCGCGATGCCCGTCGGCAGCAGCGCCCGCTCCCCCGGCTTGAGTGCACACGCAACCCGAGTGGTGAGGTCCGCGCCCGCGTCACCCGAGTGGGCATATGCAGGCACCGCAACGCCTTCAAGGCGTTGCAAGAGCACCTCAAGCGGCTGGTTCACGGGTTGACCTCGAAGTCCGGCGCAAGCGTGCCGACGTTCTCCAGCACCTCGGTCCGGGTGGCGGCGTGCTCCAGGTCCTCGCTACGACCGTGGGCGCGAAAGTGATCCATCCCGACCATCACGAAGATGGCTGCGGCGGTCACTGCAAGGGGTCCGTCTGGCGCACCCAACCGGCCCTGGGCCCGGGTGTAGATCTTGCGTCGCTCGACTCCCACACACTCCGCGTTGATGTAGAGCGTCGAACCGACCGGGACCGGCCGACGAAAGTCGGTCTCCAACCGAGCCGTGACCGAGGGCGTCCGTAAGAGCCAGTTGATTCCACTCAGAGCTTCATCGAAAGCAGCAGTCAGGACACCACCGTGCGCCAGGCCGGGGGCTCCTTGGTGATCACCAGTGACGGTGAAGCGGGCGGAAATGGTGAGACCTTCGCCTGCCGTCATCTGAAGGTGCAACCCGGTCGGATGATCGACGCCGCACCCGAAGCACAGGTGGTAGTGGGAGGCGATCGGCTCGCCTGGTGCCGGGGCCTCCGGATGGCGCGGCGGGATCGTCGCATTTGCCGGTGGATCGGTGGGAGCACTCACGCGAACAACCTACCGGCGCACTAGCGGACGGCCGCGTGCACGTGAGATGGGAGGCTGAGCAGGTGCACCGCTACTCCGAGACCATCCGCGCACCCTGGACGTTCTGGTTGATCGCGGTCGCACTGACGGGATCGTTGGGTATCGCCTTCGGCGCGGCCGCTGGTTGGGGGTGGGGGCTGGTCACGTTCGTCATCGCCCAAGGGATCGCTACGGCGATGCTCGTCGGCTGGACCAGCAGGATCGTGATCGACGACAGCGAGTTTCACGCCGGACCCGCGCACATCGCGCTCGGCTACATCGTCGGCGTGCAGACGCTCGATCCCGACGCTACGCGCGAGGTTCGCACCGTGAAGGCGGACGCTCGCGCATTTCTCGACTATCGGGGCTGGGTGCGGGCATCGGTGCGCATCGACATCGAGGACGATGAGGACCCCACGCCCTACTGGCTTGTCTCGACCAAGCGCCCACGTGACCTGGCGACCGCGCTTATTGCCGCGATCCAGTCACATTCGCCCCGGGACGGCTCGACAACCGCACAGTAAGGTCAAGAACAGGCCTGAACGCACAGGAGATGCCGTGCCCAAGCGAAGTTCGTCGGACCCGTCCCCGATTGTCGTCGGCGTGGCGACACTTGTTGGTGCCGCGATCGCAGGCAAGGCCGCGAAGGGCCTCTGGCGCGGAGTAACCGGCAGCCCGCCGCCCGAGGATCCCGCGTCGGCCGACGAGGACGTCGTCGTCGCCATGCTCTGGACGGCGGCAAGCGCTGCACTCATCGCGCTCACGCGCGTGATGATTAAGCGCGGTTTGGCAGCGCGCGCAGCCAGCGCGGCGGACGAGCACTAGCGTCTGACTGCTTGGCCCGCAGGTAAGCACGCAACTCGTCAGCCATCCGCGACGTCTGGTGCCGGTTGACTGCAGCACCGGCGACCGCGCCAGTCGCCATCGGGCCGACCCGTCCGGCCATCCGCCGGGTCATGGCTCGTGCAACTCCCGAGCTGGCGAGCCCGCTGTAGGAGCGCGGGTCCAACGGGTCGACCCCGCGGCGGCCCGCCCAGATGGTCAGGTACTGGGTGCCACGGGCCGTGCCGTTGCCGCGAACAGGCACTCCGTACACCTCGTGCAGCTCGGCCACGAGCCGGACTTCGATCAGGGTTATCGCCAAGGCCTCAAGGGCCAACGAAGCCGGCCATGACATGAAGCCAAGGCCGGGAACGATCTTGCGGCTCACCGCGATGGCACCACCGGCAACGCCGACCGAGGCGGTGGCGACCGTGGCCCGGCGCACTAGCGCGTCCGCCAGGTCCTCGCCCATCAGCCCGCCGTGGGCTGCCGAGAGGGTCGCCAGGTCACGCACGGCGATGCGTGGCGCCAATTCGTGGATCGCCGCGGCTATGCGCTGTGACCCCTTGGTCGCGGCCGTGCGCGCGCCATGCAGCGCGGACGCGCCCTGCTTGCGGGCGCCTGTGGGCGAGTAGTTCAGGCCGCGCACTCTCGACATACCGGCTGACCCTTCACTTCCTTGGCGAGCTGGGTGCGGTGACGCACTAGAAAGCAGCGCGAGCACGTGAACTCATCAGCCTGTCGGGGCAACACGTGCACCGCAAGCTCTTCGTGCGAGAGATCGGCGCCGGGAAGCTCAAGAGCCTCGGCGGCCTCCGCCTCGTCTACATCGACCGCCGACGCGGTCTTCTCAGCGCGCCGCGCCTTGAGCTCCTCGAGGCTGTCCTCGTTGAGCTCGTCATCGGTCTTGCGAGGGGCGTCGTAATCAGTTGCCATGCTGGGCAGGTCCTCCGAACGTAGAAGCACTCGCGGCGTGTAACGCACCGATTCGCAAATTCATGCCCGCCGGAGCGATGCATTGTGCCGCACCCGAACGACCGCGGCGACTTCGCCGCACCGGGTAGGTTGCGAGCGATCGATTACAGCGGAAAGTACGGACAAAAGGGACACAGAACCACGCGCGATTCACTCTTTCGTTCTCAGGGAGCAAACGTTGCCCATCTACGCTCTGGGAGAAGTCGAGCCGAGCATCGACTCGACCGCTTTCGTGCACCCCGAGGCCGTCGTGATCGGGAAGGTGTTCATCGGACCTGATTCCTCGGTCTGGCCTGGTGCTGTCTTGCGCGGCGACTACGGAGAGATTCGCATCGGCGCTCGCACCTCCGTCCAAGACGGCACCGTCGTGCACGCGACCACGGAGCACCCGACGCTCATCGGCGACGACTGCGTGATCGGTCATCTGGCTCACCTCGAAGGCTGTCGAATTGAGAACGCAAGCCTCATTGGTTCTGGTTCAGTCGTCTTGCATCGCGCTGTCGTGGGACCCAATGGGCTGGTCGCTGCCGGTGCCGTGGTGAGCAACGACGTCGTTGTCCCGCCGCACGCGATGGCGTTGGGTGTGCCCGCCCGCATCAAGGCAGACTCAGTGCAGGCGTCGATGATCGAGGGGATCGCTGCAAAATACGTTCAGAACGCTGCGCGCTATCGCGAGGACCTGCGGCGCATCTCCTGACCGCGAATGCGTTCGCTGCCTCTTAGCCGCGCGCTGCGCGGCGAGCAAGGATCTGCTCACGGCGCTCCTCGAACCTCGCCGCTTCCACGCTGAGGGTGTCGAGGAACTCAGCGAGCTCGGTGCGCGCTTTCTCCGCAGGCGCGTCCAGGCCCTCCATCTCGAAGATGCCCCACTGACGCAGCACCGGCCGGATGACCTCATCGAGATGTTGCTTAAGGCCATAGATGCCAGCAATCGCAATCTCAACGGACTTGCGACCGAAGCCCTCGATGCCCGCGCCAGGCATCTGGAAGTTCTTCACGACATCCACGATCGCTTCCATGGAAGCGGTCGGCGAAACCTCGAGAGCGCCTGCCATGACGTTGCGGTAGAAGAGCATGTGCAGGTTCTCGTCGAGCGCGATGCGCTGCATGAGTTGGTCACAGATCGGGTCGCCAGACACCACTCCGGTGTTGCGATGCGACACCCGAGTCGCCAGTTCCTGAAAAGAGACGTAGGCGACGCCATGAAGCAACTGGTCGCTGTGATCGTTCTTGTATCCAGCAGACATGTGCTCCATGCGCTGCTCTTCGAGCTCCACCGGGTCAACGGCTCGAGTGACGAGTAGGTAGTCACGCATCACTGCCGCGTGTCGACCTTCCTCTGCGGTCCAACGATGGACCCAGGTTCCCCATGCACCATCGGCGCCGAAGATGGCCGCGATCTCGGAGTGATAACTCGGAAGGTTGTCTTCGGTAAGCAGGTTGACGACGAGCGCAGTGCGAGCGGCGTCGCTGGCGATCTGCGACTGCTCGATGTTCCAGGCCTCACCGTTGAGCGGACCGTCGAACGTACGTCCATCACTCCACGGCACGTACTCGTGCGGCATCCAGTCGCGGGCGGTGGACAGGTGACGGTTGAGCTCGATCTCGACCACGGGTTCAAGGTCGCGAATGAGATCGACGTCGGTCCAGCCGTCGGGATTGCGCGTGGGTTCGATCACGGGACGGCCTCTCAACGAGTCGCGCTGCCTACGGAACCGTAGGTTACGGAACCGTACCTTACGCCGGCGTAAGGTCCTCGCGGTGGATTGCCGAGCGCAGGGGATCCCACAGCGGCAGCGGCGCTGCCACCACGGTGTCTGCGACACCGAATCCGGAGTCGAGCACGTGCACCCGGGCGCCGGCCTCGGTCGCAATCAGGGCGCCTGCGGCGAGGTCCCATGGTTGAAGCCCACGCTCGTAGAAGGCATCCACTCGGCCCATGGCCACGGAGCACAGGTCCAACGAGGCCACCCCGAAGCGGCGGATGTCGCGCACCTGCGGGAGCAAGAGCCCGACGATCGCCGCCTGCTCGCGTCGTCGTTGGGCGTCGTAGCCAAAGCCGGTCGCGATCAGCGCCTGCCCGAGCGCGGTCTCGCGTGACACCGCAAGTCGTGAGATCCGGGAATCGTCGGCGTCGACCAACCAGGCTCCCCCGCCTCGGGTAGCCACGACCGTTTGGCCCGCAGCAGGCGCGTGCACCACCCCGACCTGCGCGATTCCATCAATCTCGGCGGCGATGCTCACCGCCCACCAGGGCAGGCCGTACAGGTAGTTGACCGTGCCGTCCAGGGGATCTACGACCCAGCGGACTCCAGATGTCCCCGCCCGATCGGCACCTTCCTCGCCGAGCAGTCCGTCATCGGGCCGAGCACCGAAGACGATGTCGCTGACCAGTCGTTCGCTTGCCGTGTCCATCTCGGTCACGACATCGGTGGGGGTGGACTTCGTCGAGACCTCGTGGACTCGGAGCGAACCCGCCAGGACGAGTTCACCGGCGCGTCGAGCCGCCAGCAGAGCGAGCGCGAGCAAATTTGCCTCGCTCGGCGCGCTCATCGGCCGTCCTGACAGCAGCCGAGAGGACAGACGTCAGGGGCCGCGCCGAACGGACCAAGTGCCGGACGGGCGAGCGAGGGATCCTCGCGTTCGTCAACGAGATCACAGACCATGGAAACGAACCGTGGGTCATCACACACAGTGGGGATGCGCACGAAACCCAGCCTCGCCTTCTCCGCGCGCGCTCGCGCAGCCACGTCGAGATCCCACAGCACTTCGATGTGATCGCTGACAAACCCGATCGGCACAACGACGACAGTGCAACCGGGCTCCTCGATCGCGAGGGTCGCGATGCGCTCCTCAAGATCAGGACCCAACCACGGAGTCGTCGGCGAACCCGAACGAGACTGATAGACCAACTCGTGTTGCCATCCATCGATGCCCCCGCTCGAGGGCGCGAAGGCGGCGCTCATCACGAGATCTGCCGTCACTCGCAACTGCGCTGGATAGGCGTGGCCGGTGGGTCCACTCGCGGCACTCATGGCGTCGGGAATCGAATGCGCGGTGAACAGCAGCCGGGTGCGCTGCGGATCGAGATCGCCAGCACCGAGGCGCACCTTTTCCGGCATACGCCCCAACGAAGGCCGGATGGTCGTGAAAGCGTCGTACAACGTCAACGTCAACGCCCGCCGGTGCAGCTAACCCGGCCAAGGAAGCCTCGGCGCCAGCGATGGCATCGCGGTAGACCCGACACGAGGAGTAGGACGAGTAGGCCGACGGAACGAAGGCCACCACCCGGCGCACCCCGTCTGCAGCCATCTCCGCGAATGTCTCGGTTAGAGCCGGGTGCCAGTTGCGGTTGCCCTGGTAGATGCGCCACTCACGACCGCGATCCGCCGCCTCCTTGGCAACTGACGAGGCCAGCGTTTTCATCTGCGCGTTGAGCGGGCTGACCCCACCGAAGTGCATGTAATGCGAGGCGGCCTCGTCGAGGCGTTCGGGTGGGACAGCCCGACCGCGGGTGATGGACTCGAGAAAGGGCCGCACGTCCTCGGGTCGTTCGGGAGCGCCGAAGCCGACGATGAGGACGGCGTCGTAGGTCACTGCCTGATTGTCGCAGCCGCAGCCTGGTTGGTTGCCGCCGGCGCCGGAGCGCTTGCCCCCGGGGCGGGCGTCGACGTCGGAGCAGGCGAGTTGGTTGACGATGGCGTCGGCGTCGCCGTGACGGTCACCGTGACAGTCGGCTGGGGGGTGACGGTCACGGTTGGCGTAGGCACCGCAGCAGTCACGGTGACGCTGGGCGTGGGAGTGACGGTCACGATCGATGACGGCGTGGGCGTGACCTGCGAGTGGCGGCGTGGGTCGACGACCGAGCCAACCGTCGTGGCTCGCGAGGCGTCGTGATGCCAGAGCGATGACAACGGCTTGCCGATGACCAGTTCGGTCAATGTGATGACGAGCAACAGCCCGATGAACAGAGCACCGGCCCCACCGGCCAGCCACCTCGAACTCAGCCACCCTGGACGAGCGGCCGCAACGTCCGGATCAAGATCAGATCCCTCGACCTCGACTCGGCCGAACCGGTCCACTGTGAGCATCTCGCGGGTTCGACGCAGGGAGCGCTCGTAGACATCGACGCCGATGGTGATGACGACGGACACGACCGCGGCACCGATCACGGTGCCGTAGACGCCGAGCGACGATGCAAGAAGAGTCGCGGTGACGGCGGCCAGAGCGGTCGCAACGATGCGAGTGACGGTGAGCCGGGGGTGCTGCGGGGAATCCATTGCCTTCATTGTCCCCGCTCCACGAGGCCCTCAATCGCAGCGCCAGCGTGGACGTGAGCCAAACCACTCAAGGTGGTGGCGCATGATGGACGCAACGCGGGAGTATGGCGGCGACTCATCGCAGATGGGCGAAACGTCGGATTTCGCAGTGACTCGCACGCGGGAAACTCATATGAAGGACTGAGGCAGTGGAATGACGGACCTTCGCATCGTGGACGTCGAGTCCGACGGGCGTGTCCTGATCGCCGCTGACGACGACGGCAACGAGTACCGTCTGCCGATCGACGACAAGACCGCCGGCGCACTGCGCCGCGCCTCAGGCCGGGAGTCCCAGGTGTCCGATGACTCGAGCGCGCTATCGCCGCGGGAGATTCAGACCCGACTTCGCCTGGGCGCGAGCCCGGAGAGTCTGGCGGAGCAGACGGGCACCCCGTTGGAGCGGATCGAGCGCTACGCCACTCCGGTACTGGCCGAGCGAGCCCACGCGGCCGAGACCGCGCGCAGCAGCGTGGTGCGGGGCGCTGACGCCGCAACTCTCGACGAGTTGGTAGGTGCCTGGATGCGCTCGCGCCAACTCGACCCGGCGAGCGCCGACTGGGATGCCTACCGCATGGGCGACAGCCGATGGGCGGTCGTGCTCGACATCCCGGTCGGCAAGGGCAACGCCACGTTGCGCTGGACTTACGACCCGGTCGCACGTGCTGTGTCGGCGGCCGATGACGACGCCCGCCGACTAGTGGACGGGGAGGCCGTGAATGTGTCCCCGACCGCCCCCGTGGTCAGCCTCTCGTCCGTGAGGTCGGTCACTGAGACGACGACGATCGTGCGGGAGGAGCTCGAGCTCGACACCGACGGGGATGGCGTCCCCGACACGCTGGTCGAGGTCGAAGACGTCCAGGTCGAGATTGACCAGATCGACGAACGCGGCGAGGAAGAGTCCTACATCGAGGAGGTCACGACTCTCCGGGAAATCGTGGCCGAACCATTCGATGACGGGCCGCCCATCGATGAGCCCGTTGACGGCCCAACCGCGAGCGCACCCGATCAGGCTGAGGAAGAACCAAAGCCCGCGGCGCGCAAGCGCTCCAAGTCCTCACGGGCAAAGGTCCCGAGTTGGGACGACATCGTCTTCGGGTCGCGCACGACTGAGTAGACGAGCAAACAAGTCTCGGCCGCTGCGCTCAAGGGCACAGGTGCACCTACGTGCACAACGCGCTCATCGACGCGCGATCGCCTGATTCAACGCCGATGCGAAACCCAATGCCTGCGCGACGACGTCGGGCCCATCAGCGGCCGCGCTGAGCCGAATCGAGAAGTCGTCGTTCGCCGAGGTGCCGGTGAAGCCGTGGTCCGCCTCGCATTGCGGGTCGCCACACGTCGCTGGCTCCAGGTCGAGGCGACTGACCGCACCCCAACCGATGGTCAGCAGCACTTCGCGCGGCGAGGTGGTACGGCTGTAGTTCTGCGGGTCGGCCACGAAGCGCGTGACTACGACCGATTGCACCTCATCAATCCGCACCGCCTCCGTCGTCGAGGACGCGTAGGGGGTGGCAGACGTTTCGTCGGCCGGGTGCTCATCGGTGTGGCCAAGGACCAATCTCGTTGGAGTGAGGGCAACGACCGTGATGTGGCGACGCAGCTCCTCGAACTCAAATGTCGTCTCGTGCTGGACCAGAAAGGCGTCAACCGCTTCACCAGCCAGCGCGATGTCCAACGCGTCACAGACGAACTCGGGGTAGTAGCCGCTGCGCTCGATCGCTCGGCGCAATTCGCCCACCACCGCCGTGTCAGTCACGTTTGCATCCTGTCACGACCCAACACCGTCAGCACTTCACTGCAGAGCCGATCACCAAGACGGCCCGGGTGTTTGCGTCAGTTGGACAGGCGCCGAACATCCGATTCGGCGCGTACGTAGGGCGGGGCGATGCGTGCGTACGCGCCCAGGATCGCAACACCCTCGAGTCCAACCACCACCTCAGCCAAGGCCAGCTCGGCGAGCTCAGGTACATCGTCGGCCAGCCGTCCCACGCGCAGCAGCAACTCCTCCAAGGCCGCCGTGTCCACCGGCTCGCCACCGCCGAAGCCGAAGAGCAGCGGGGCTGCTCGAGGCGTGCGCACGAGGTCGTGCGCATCACGATCGGTCATGGGCGGGATGCGGTACCCCTGATCGCGAAGCAGCTCGGTGGCGACACCTGACACCCCGAAGCTCACCACCGGACCGAACAGCGGGTCCTCCGCAGAGGAGACCAGGCAGCCGACACCAGGCGGTGGAGTCGGCTGGACCACGAGTGCCGCCAACGAATCGGCGTCGAGCTGGCGCTCCATCCGCCGATATGCCTCGCGCACTGCGGGCTCGTCCTCGAGATCAAGCGCCAGCCCGCCCAGATACGTGCGGCCCGTGTGCCTGCGATCAGTCGTGCGCAGGATCACCGGCAGGCCGACTGTCTGCGCCGCTGCGACCGCACCTTCTTCATCGTTGACACCGATCGTCGGCCAGACCGAGATTCCGTAATAGCCGAGCAGTTCTCGCGCGCCCTCGCTGTCGAGCAGGGCCCCGTCTGGGGACTCCACCAGCACCTTGGTGACGAATTCGCGTGCGGCGTGCACGTCGACGTCGTCGAACACGGGAACCTCACCTGCCGGGCGACGTCGCCACTCGGCGTAGTTGGTCACCGCAGCCAACGCCAGCACGGCTTCCTCAACCGACTCGAACTCCGGCAACGAGCCACGCGGTGACACTCCCCCGTCGCGCGCCCGCTGAAGTTCGGCAGCATTCTCAAACGCATCAGCGGATCCGGCATTCTCGCCACCGATCACGGTGGCTGTGATCGGCTTGAGACTTCGAACCGCCGCAGACTTCAGTACACGGACAACTCCTGCGCCCTGAGTGCTCAGAGGCGGCACAAAGACAGCCACCACACTGTCCACGGCCGGATCCTCGAGAACCGCCGCAAGCGCTCGATCGAAGTCGGCGGCCTTGGCCTGCGCCCCAAGGTTGATGGCATCGCCGCTGGGAGCGAGGTCCGCCGCGCGCAACGCGTCGACTGCGAGCAAGCCGAGGGCGTCGGAATTCCCGACGACTGCCACCCTTCGTCCCGACGGAAGCGGCTGGAACGCCAACACTTGTGCGACGTCGAACATCGCGGGCAACGTGTCGGTCTGGATCACTCCCGACTGCGTGAACATCTCCTCGACTGCGTCCAGTGGCAGCGTGGTTGGTCGGACCGAATGGCCAAGCGGGGTCGACTGAGTCGAGCGTCCCGACTTCACCGCAACGATCGGTGTGTGCCGCGCAATGCGCCGGGCCAGTCGGCTGAATTTGCGCGGGTTGCCGATCGACTCCAGGTAGAGCATCACGACATCGGTGGCCGGATCGTCGTCCCAGTACTGCATGACATCGTTGCCAGACAGGTCTGCGCGATTACCGGCTGACACGAACGTCGAGACGCCGAGCCCACGCCGCTGCACCTCGGCGAGGATCGCGATCCCGAGTGCGCCGGACTGGCAGAAGAAACCCACGACACCGCGATCGGGCATCAACGTCGACAACGAGGCATTCAACGAGACCGCTGGATCGGTGTTGATGACCCCGAGGCAGTTCGGCCCAACAACGCGCATGCCGTGCTCACGGGCGAGCGCCACGAGCTCGCGCTGACGATCGGGCCCGTCTCCGCGAACCTCGGCAAAGCCGGATGAGATGACTATCAGGCCTCGCACGCCCTTCTCACCGCACTGCCGTACGACGTCGGCAACTGCAGGCGCCGGCACGGCGATGACAGCCAAGTCGACCTCGCCGTCGATATCTGTCACCGACCGAACGGTTGGAACCCCTTCGATCTCCTCGGCCTTCTTGTGCACCACGTGAACATCGCCGGCAAAGCCCGCCTCGAGCAGGTTGCGCAACAGGGTGTGACCAAACGAGCCCTCACGCGAGCTGGCCCCGATCACCACGACCGACCTCGGCGTGAGCAATCGCTGGACAGAGCGCCCTTCGGCTCGTTGCTCGCGTGCTTCTCGCACACGGCGGAACGACTCAGTCGGCTCAATGTCGAAGGCAAGGGTCACGACGCCGTCGTCGAGATTTGAGGTCGGCGAGTAGCCGGCCTCCGCGAATACGTCGAGCATCCGAAAGTTGGCAGGCAGGACACTGGCCTCGAAGCGGGTGATCCCGCGTTCACGCGCGGCGGCCGCCAGGTGCTCGAGCAGGATCGAACCGATCCCGCGTGCCTGATGGTCGTCACGGATCGTGAAGGCCACCTCGGCCTCTCCGGGCGCGACGACGTCGTAGCTGCCGATCCCGATGATCTCTCCGCCCAGGGTGGCGACCAGCGCCACCCGATCGACGTAGTCGACCTGCGTGAATCGGTCTACGTCTTTGCGTCGGAGCACCGGGTACGGCGCGAAGTAGCGGAAGAACACCGTCTCACTCGACAACCTCGAGTGGAACTCGATAAACGCCTCAGCATCCCCGGGCACCACCGGCCGGAGGTGGGCAGTCGCGCCATCTCGCAGCACCACGTCGGCTTCCCAATGAGCGGGGTACGCCGCAGCAACCACATCCACAGGCTAGTGGCTCCCGGGTCGGCGCTGCGTGCGCGCGCACCGCATGGGACACCGGCGAGAATGGCCGGACTGGGCACCGATCAAGGAGCAGCAACCATGGCTCGACGCGGTAGCAAGAATCCGCCGCCACCCGCGGACTACACCGAGCGCATCGTCGACGTCGACGTCGCCGACGAGATGCGCGGCAGCTACCTCGAGTACGCCTACTCGGTCATCTACTCGCGCGCGCTGCCGGACGCACGCGACGGTCTCAAGCCGGTGCAACGGCGGATCTTGTACCGGATGGCCGAGGACAACCTTGGACCTACCCGTGGGCACGTGAAGTCGGCGCGCGTGGTCGGTGACGTCATGGGTCGCCTCCACCCACACGGCGACGGTGCGATCTATGACGCCCTGGTGCGGATGGCGCAGCCATTTTCGTTGCGGGTCCCGCTCATTGACGGCCACGGCAACTTCGGCAACCTGGACGATGGTCCAGCGGCAATGCGCTACACCGAATGCCGCTTGACCGCTGCAGCAACCCTGCTGACCGACTCGCTCGACGAGGACGTGGTCGACTTCCGGCCCAACTACGACGATCGGGAGCAGGAGCCCGGTGTCCTGCCCGCGGCCTTTCCGAACCTGCTCGTCAATGGCGCATCTGGCATCGCGGTTGGCATGGCCACCAACATGGCCCCGCACAACCTTGGCGAGGTGATCGCGGCCGCGCGTCATCTGCTCATGAATCCCGAGGCGACGCTCGACGACCTGATGGCGTTCGTCCCGGGTCCCGACTTCCCCAGCGGCGGGCGCATCGTTGGACTTGACGGAATCCGTGAGGCGTACGAATCGGGGCGCGGCTCGATGCGCGTTCGCGCCACCGCGCGCATCGAGAACGTCAGCCCGCGCCGACGAGGAATCGTCGTCACTGAGCTCCCGTACGGGGTCGGACCAGAGCGGGTCGTCGAGAAGATCGCCGACCTCGCCAAGGCCAAGAAGGTCCAAGGCATCGCCGACGTCGTCGATCTGACCGACGGCGAGAGCGGGCTCCGTTTGGTCATCGAGGTGAAGAACGGCTTCCACCCCGAAGCCATCCTCGAGACGCTCTACCGGCTGACACCGCTTGAGGACTCGTTCGCGATCAACAACGTCGCTCTCGTAGACGGGGCGCCGCGCACGTTGGGCCTGCGTGAGCTTCTGCACGTGTACGTAGCCCACCGCGTCTCCGTCGTGCGGCGACGCAGCGAGTATCGATTGGCAAAGGCTCAAGCCCGCGCGCACATCGTCGACGGTCTGCTCATCGCATTGGACGCAATCGACGACATCATCGAGGTGATCCGTCGCAGTGCGGATTCCAACGAGGCGCGCGAGCGACTCATGGACGCATTCGAACTGAGCGAGATCCAATCCCAACACATTCTTGACATGTCGCTTCGTCGGCTCACGGCACTCGAAGTCACGAAGCTCCGCGACGAGATGGCTGCGTTGGCGGCGACGATCGACGAGCTCACCACACTGCTCGCCGACGAGGGCAGGCTACGCGGACTCGTCTCCGACGAGCTGGCTGCGGTTGCGACCGCACACTCGAACCCGCGCCGGACCATCCTGCTTGAGTCCTCGGGGGCAGTCTCGCGGGTCGCCATGTCCGTTGAGGTCGCCGATGAACCGTGCCGGGTTTTGCTGTCCTCGACCGGTTTGCTGGCCCGCACGAGCAACGATGAGCCGCTTGGCGCCGACGGTCCCCGCGCCCGCCATGACGTCGTTGTCTCTCAAGTCACGACCACTGCGCGCAGCGAGATCGCTGTGGTTACCTCGAGTGGCCGCGCGATCCGAGTCAACGTCGTGGACATTCCTGCCCTTCCTCCGACCGCACACGGGCCTTCCCTTGCCGGCGGAGTGCCCGCGAGCGAACTCGTCGTCACCAATTCCAACGAGACCTCAGTGGCCTTGATGTCGCCGGACAATGCAGCGGCGACGCTGCTGTTGGGCACCGCATCAGGGGTCGTCAAACGAGTACTGGCGGATGCGCCAGCGAACAAGAAGGACTGGGACCTGATCAACCTGCGTGAAGGCGACCGGGTTGTCGGCGCGGTCCAGGTACCTGATGATGCTCAGGGTCGGCGCATCGTGCTCGTCTCCGACGACGGCCAGCTCCTGCACTTTCCCGCCGACGGCGTGCGAGCCCAAGGTCGCGCCGCCGGAGGTGTGGCGGGGATCAAGCTCTCGGCGGGCGCCAGAGTCCTGTTCTTCGGAATCGTCGCCAGCGACGCACCCGCGGTCGTTGTCACCGTATCCGGCACATCGGATGCGTTGCCCGGCACGCAGGCTGGCAGCATCAAGTGCAGTGACTTCGCCGAGTTCCCCGGCAAGGGGCGAGCGACCGCTGGCGTGCGGTGTCATCGCTTCCTGAAGGGTGAAGACGTGCTGTTGCTGGCTTGGGTGGGCGCGACCCCCGCTCGCGGTGCCACAGCCAGCGGCGTCGCACTCGACCTCCCACCTGCCGATGCCAAGCGCGACGCCTCAGGCAGTGCGCTTGCGCAGCCGTTGGCGGCGGTCGGGACGAACGAATCAATCTGAAGGATGAGCAACCAACAGGTAGGCCGACTGGTAGTTCCGAGAGATACCTCGTGCACGAGTCCGCTACGCGTCGATGCGCGACGCCTCAAGGGACGCCGCGCCCTCGATCAGGAAGTTGCGACGCGGCGGCACCTCGCTGCCCATAAGTAGGCCGAACACGTCGTCGGCCAGAGCCCCATCGCTAAGGCCGATGCGTCGAAGCGTGCGCGAGCGTGGATCCATCGTGGTCTCACGCAGCTGCGAGGCATCCATCTCGCCTAGGCCCTTGTAGCGCTGGATCGGCTCGCGATAGGTCCGGCCCTTCTTCGCCAGGTCCGAGACTGCGCGACGCATCTCCTGGTCCGAGTAGGTGTAGAGCACATCGTTGGGCTTGGAACCCGCATTCACGACTTCGATGCGGTGCAAGGGTGGGACAGCCGCGTATACGCGTCCATCTTCCAAGAGCGGACGCATGTAACGGTAGAAGAGTGTGAGCAGCAGGCAGCGAATGTGCGCGCCGTCGACATCGGCGTCGGACATCAAGATGACCTTGCCGTATCGCACCGCGCTGAGATCGAAAGTGCGACCCGACCCCGCACCCAGCACCTGAATGATCGAGGCGCACTCGGCGTTGCTGAGCATGTCGTTGACTGACGCCTTGTGCACGTTGAGGATCTTGCCGCGAATGGGAAGCAGCGCCTGCAACTCCGAACGACGGGCGAGCTTTGCTGTGCCCAGCGCAGAGTCACCTTCGACGATGAACAACTCCGTGGACTCGACATCGTCGCTGCGGCAGTCGGCCAGCTTGGCCGGGAGGTTCGAAGACTCAAGTGCGTTCTTGCGCCGCTGCGCTTCACGATGTGCACGCGCGGCAAGCCGAGTTCGCGCTGCGCCAGCGACCTTCTCTAGCAAGGCCCGCGACTGCGGCCGCGACTTTCCCGTGCTCGCCAACCACGTCTTGAGTTCCTTGCCGACCACATTCGCCACGATTCGTGATGCGGCCGGAGTGCCGAGCACTTCCTTGGTCTGACCCTCGAACTGCGGCTCAGCGAGGCGCACGGTCACCACTGCGGTCATGCCCTCGAGAACGTCCTCCTTGGCCACGTCATCGCTGGACTTAACCGCACGGCTGCTGCGCAACGCTTCGTTGATCGTCTTCGTCAACGCACGTTCGAAGCCGACGACATGTGTCCCGCCCTTCGGCGTGGCGATGATGTTGACGAAGGACCGCATGACGGTGTCGTAACCAGTTCCCCAGCGCAGCGCGACATCCACGTCGAGCTCACGGTCCACCTCGCGCGGTGACATGTGCCCCTTGTCGTCGAGCACCGGCACGGTCTCGGTGAAGTGGCCCTGCCCGCGCAGCCGTACGACGTCTGTCACCTTCTCGTCGGGTGCCAGGAAGTCGCAGAACTCCGAGATGCCGCCCTTGTGCGCGAACTCCTCTTCAAGGACTGCCTCCGCATCACGTTCGTCGCGAACGATGATGGTCACGCCAGGAACGAGGTAGGACGTCTGGCGGGCCCTAGCCATCAGCTCTCCAACGTCGACAGCCGCGTCCTTGGTGAACACCTGGGGGTCGGGCCAGAAGCGCACGCGCGTACCGGTGACCTTCTTGGCCACCTTGCCGATCGTGCGCAAGCCGCTCTGCTTCGTGAACGCCGCATCGGGCCCGTCGCCGTCGAAGACCCCGGGAACTCCGCGGCGAAACGACATGACATGGATCGTCGATGACCGGTCGACTTCGACATCAAGGCGCGACGACAAGGCATTGACGACGGAGGCGCCGACGCCATGGAGCCCACCCGACGCCTTGTACGAGCCGCCGCCGAACTTGCCACCTGCGTGCAGCCGGGTCATGACGACTTCTACGCCGGTCAGGCGGGTCTTCGGTTCCTTGTCGACCGGGATGCCACGACCGTTGTCACGAACCTCCACCGAGCCGTCGGCGGCGACCACGACCACGATGCGGGTGCAGTGCCCGCCCAGCGCTTCATCGACCGCGTTGTCGATGATCTCCCAGACGCAGTGCATGAGTCCGCGCGCGTCGGTGGAGCCGATGTACATGCCAGGCCGCTTGCGGACCGCCTCCAGCCCCTCGAGGACGGACAGGTGCCGGGCGGTGTATCCAGATCCGGCAGCTGAACCCGCGCTTTTCGCTACGCGCGAACGAGGCGACTTAACGGGTTCGGCCTCGCGGGTGGAGTCAGCGTTGCCAGCCGACACCTTTGGCACCCGGGCTCCCCCTTCGAGATAGCACTTCGAGATGGCACTTCATGAGACGTTGATCATCCACTCGCCCGCACCCGACCTGGGCAAACGCCCGATTCTCGGGCGCACGTGCGCTCCTGTGGACACGAGACTGCCTGAGACTGCGGTGATGGGGTGACATTACCTGCGGCGACACGCCCGACGACCTCGGGCGAGCGGCGGCGGGAACACGGCCGACGTGTTTATATGTTGCGCAGAAGCGGGTACATCCAGACATGATCACTAGGGATCGAGGCGGACACGTGAGCAATGCAACCACCGCTCTGGCGCCGACGCTGACCGCGGCCGACCGGTGTGACCGGTGCGGCGCGCAGGCCTTCGTTCGTGTGCAGCTGGCAAGCGGCGGCGAGCTCTTGTTCTGTGCCCACCACGCCCGCGAGCACGCCCCCGCCCTCGAGGCTGCTGGCGCTTCGGTTCACGATGAGACCGATCGGTTGGCCGAAACTCCGGCCAGCGCTGCTGCCGACGAGCGCTGAAGACCCTTCAGTCGCCTCTTTCAGACTTCGTTTCGCGCGTAGCTAGCTCCGACCAAAGCGGCAACCAGCGGCGTCGCGCAGAACAGCACAACGATCGCCCAACCCCACCACGGCAACCAGGCCGTGCCGATGATGTCCATAGGTCCGGTCTTGGGTGTAGTGCCGGTGACGGTGGCCGGCCAACCGCCCAACGCGACGGACGATCCGCCGTCCTGCATCGCAAACTTCACCGGCAGAAGGCCCGTGTTGACGACGTGCGCCGTCTGCAGCCCCGCCTTGTCGCCCGACTCCAACAACATCCCGCGGACATACGGACGCAGGATCAGCGACGGGACCGCGACCACTGCACAGGCACCCAGGATGCTCGCGCTCAAACTCCACGCGTGACGCCGCAACGATGCCAGCGCCAGCACCAAGATGCCTGACACGAAGAGGAACGGCAACGCACGAACCAGCCAGCCCACCTCGCGGTAGGTGCCGACCGCAACACCTGAGACGTCACCGGGGTGCAGCACCCAAGGGTCGTCGATGGTCTCCAGGTCGCCACGCGTCTTGTACGTGGGACCGGGCTGCACCTCAACGATGCGATGTGTGTACAGGGAAGCCTCGTCCGGCGGATGAAAGGCAATGATCTGCCCGACGTGCAATGTCGGCGCGTGACCGCTCGTGACGTCGACCGGGCGGGTCAGCACCAGACTGCCAACCGGGACGTCCGGACTCATCGAGGGGCTGGACACGACGTAGAAGCGCCCGCCGGTCAGGAACCATCCGCCTGCGAACACCAACGTCACCAGCAGCGCGATCAACACACCAAACAGGACGTACATCGGGGCGAACGCGCTTCGCGCCCCGCCACGAGTCCGATCGCCAGACGCGACAGGCGCGATGGGCGCGGCTGGCGGCGGAGCAAGAACCGCGCTCACAGCGTGATCCAGGTCAACGAGTGGTTGAGCCAAGCCTCGAAGCCGCCACCGGTCCCAGTGAACGAGAAGGTGCCGCCCACATGCAAGCCCGAGCTGAACGACGTCACCGCCGAATGCGCGAGGGTGACCGTCACGGTCGAGGTGACGCCCGGTGCGCTCAAGGCCGGGATATTGATCGTGCTCAGGTCGTTAAGGCTCGTTGTTGAAGGCGTGGCACAGGCACCTGCCCCTGCGGGCAGCAAACACGTGGTGGTCGCCCCCGTCACGGCCTGCACGGTGGCCTTCACCAAGCCGCACACTCCGCTGATCGAACCGGGCTCAGTCATCGGCCAATAGGCAGTTGGACCAAGCGCCATCACGGCGGCTTCGTAGGCAGTCAAGGACGCGGTACTCGTCCCGCTGGCCAGAGTCGCCACTTGAGCATTGGACAGCTGCGTCGGGTAGACGGCGACGTGGCCGATGGTGCCCTGCCAGTAAGGATTGGTGGGGGGGTCGGTCCATCCGTTCTGCTCGTTGCCCCAGCCGATGTGCCAGTAGCCGTTGAAGACCTGCGGCACGGTGATGGTCGCGTTACTCGCAACGAGCGTGCCATCGACGAAGAGCTTCATGCCCGCGGCCCCGACGGACGCGACGACCTGGTGCCAGTGGCCGTCGGCGTAGGTACCTGGCGAGGTGATCTCCTGCACCGCGTTGGGGTAGACGCCCCACACGAGGTGGCCAGCAGAGTCGATCCAGATGTGCCGGTCCCACGTAGTCGGCCCTTGAGCTTGGGTGTCCCCGAATTCAAGGACGGTCCCGCTCGCCACAGACGTGTTGAACCACGCGCTGACGGTGAGGGGGTGCGGATCGACGAACGACGTTGCCGTCTGGATGTATCCGGAGGCGCCGTCGAAGCTTGCTGCGTTTGCACTCAACGGACCAGAAGAGCCACCCGACACGCCACCGACCCCGACACCGGTGTCGCCATTGCCGGTGGCGTCGGCGAACGTCGAGCCAGGGATGTCAGGCACCGTGCCTGAGTACAGCCCAGTTCCCGGGTCGTTGAGTGGCCAGAAGTTTGTTGGGTTCAGCGCGTTGACCGCGGCAATCTCAGCGGCCGCCGTGGTTCGCGTGTAGAGGTTCGTCACCTGCGCTGCCGTCAACTGCGAAGGGATGATCGCAACGTTCGCCAGTGATCCTGGCCAGTACGCGCTCGCGGGCGGATTCGCCCAGCCGGTGATCTCGCCACCGAAGCCCAGGTGCCAGTAGCCGGTGAAGGTCTGTGCCGTCGTGGAGGTGGCGCTGTATCCGACCCGAGTGCCGTCGATGTAGAGGCTCTGCCCACCCGAACCGATCTCGGCCACGACGTGGTGCCAGGTGTTCGCGCTGACCGCGTAGCCAGCGGTCGGCACGATGTTCGTGGCCGTCGTGTACACGCCCCAGTAGATGCGACCGCTCGTGATCCAGATGTGGCGGTCGTAGTTGGCCTGGCCAGTGTCGGACGAGCTGTCGGTGAATCCGATGATCGTGCCGTCCTTGCCTGTGGGGTAGTTGAACCAGGCAGAGATCGAGAAGTTCTGCGGCTGCGAGTACGACGTCACCGTCGACAGATAGGCGCCAGAAGACTGAGTGAATGCAGCCGCGGTGCCACCGAGCGGGCCAGCCGATCCGAACGTGACCGTGTCGTGAACCAGTGCTTCGTCGGGTCCTGCAGTATCGGCCGCCGTCTGGACGCCGCAGGTGTTGAGGTTTGCGGCGGCCGAGTTGAACAGCGTGCCGCCCGATGTGACCGTCGTCTTCTGCGACACCGTGCCGGTCGTGGGCAACGTGCCTGAGGGGAACGGATCACCGGCGCAGTTGACGTTGTTCGTGGTGACCGTCGTCGTCGACGAGGCACACAAGGTTGATCCGGTGACGGTGTCAGACAGGATGGCCGCGCCCGAACGATACGTACCGGTGTTGCCCGCGATCCCCGATGTGAAGCCGGCCTGAGCCATGCCAGTCATGGCAACGAGTCCGAGAACCGACGTGACGGTCAGTACCGTCGCAGCGATCCAGCGGCTTCGCTTGCCCGGTCGGCGTTGCAGGAGTGAGAAGACGCTGCGGTCTCGACGTGTGTGCGACGAATGGATGGTCACTGCAGCCTCCCTCCCTCCGGGTATGAGCGCCTGACCTGACGAGCCCTCGACGTGGTCAGGCGCCCCGGGTGTAACCCGGGGCGCCTGTACCCACGAGACGAGCAGGTGTTACTGGTTCAGGTTCCAGGTGAACGGCATCGAGGCCTTGAGGCCCTGGTCGATGTTCGTTACGCCAGCGTCGATCTGTGTGGTGACAACCACGCTGTCAGTCGCACCGGCAGCGAGAGCCCCAAGCGACAGCGGACCGGCGGTGCCGAGAGTGGCGAGAGTGCGCGTGTTCGACAAAGCCGGGCATGCGCCCACCTGTGCCGGGTAGACACAGTTGGCGGTGGTCGTGTTGTAGATGGTCACGTTCACCTTGCCGCAGAACGCGCCATCGGCACCGTTGTATCCGTTGGTGTTGGTGGCGTTTCCGACTGCGCAGGCGCCACCGGCAACGGTGAAGGTCGAGCCGTTGATCGTGCCAACGTTCTTCAGCGTCAGCGTCTGAACGTTGGCGGCACTGCCCGGGCCTTGGTTGACCACGCCACCGAGGTCATCGATGGTGATGCAGTTGGCGGAGTTGGTGGCGGTGATCGTCCCACCCGCGCCGGAGCCACCGGTCGAGTCACACGTCGTCACACCGTTGGACTCGCTGAGCACCACGGTGCCGGACGAGAAGGTGTTCGTCGGGTTCACGATCGTTGAGGTGAAACCGCCCAAGCTGACGGCGGTGGTGACGGCGAGCAGGGCTGTGCCCAGCAGGCCGCCTGCGACGACCGCAGTGCGGCGCCGCATGTGGATGCGTGCGTTCATGTGCGAGGTTCTCCTCGTCTCGGGAGCAGAAGACCTGCTCAGTTCCCTGCCCCTGGTGAGGCCAGAGTTAGGCGTGCAATGACTGGCCGGGATGGCCGCCTTACTCCGCGAGATATCGAGACGAAGATCAACTCACTTGAGCCAATCGGGTGACGGTTTCCTGGGTGCGGCAGCTTTCACCCGCCTGGCAGCGCGCCCAGGAGCTGAAAAACCTGGGCGCGGCCGGCGACGAGGTCACCGGATCCCTGGACTCAGCTCAGGGCACCAACGAGGTCAGGTACACCGAGCGGTCCGCGCTTCGCTGCCGGTAGGCCGCAGCGGCCTGCGGGTGGGAGGCCAAGGTGAAGTCTTGGCCCTGCGTCACGAAGTCGAAGTACACCAAGGCCTTGACGGTCTTCGGCCAGGCCTCGGCCCAGTTGAAGACAAGGTTGATCGCGTCCGAATCGCTGGCGGCGCCAGGCGTCGGCGACGTAGTGACGGCCCACTCGGCCAGCATCAGCGGCTTCCCCCGCGATTGCGCGAAGCCGGCCTGCGAGTTCATCCCGTCCGTACCGTTGAGCAGCATCTGCCACGGCGCCGACTGCGGGTACGCGTCTAGGCCCATCCAGTCCACGTAGGAGTCCCCCGGGTACCAGGCCGCAGCCTGAGTACCAGTCGAGCCGGGGAAGGCGTTAGGGGCCCAAACAAACGCCGCGTTGGTCGCGCCGGCTTCGCGGAAGATCGTGACGATGCGCTGCCAGGCCGCGATGTAGTCCGACGGCGACACGGCCGGCAGGCTCCACTCGGGATAGATGGCCTGATTCATCTCCCAGTCCGGTCGGACGAAGACGGGATTCCGGTAGCGGGCGACGGCGGCGGCCTGTGCGTGGATGTAGCCATCCTTGCTTCCGTTGGTCACTTGTCCGTTCGTCAACGGCAGGTTCCACGAGATCATCGGGGTGATGCCGGGACTGCTACGCACAACGGACAGCAGCGGTTCGAACGGCCCGTCAGGGGTGGTCCAGGCATTGAAGATGGCTGGCTGGGTGATGCTGGCGGCGCGCTCAAACGTGCTCAGTCGATCCCAGTCGGACGAGACACCCAGGTAGACCGTGCCGTCGGCCGGTTCGTATTTGGCCGACCCTGTCGAAGTCGTCGCGCTGCTTGCCGACGGCGAAACAGTGCCGGTCGGGTCGCTGGAGCAGGCCGCGATGGCGCACAGCACCACCACGCAGAGCCCGCTGGCCACCCACAGCCGGTTCAGGCGCTTCTCACAATGCGCCATTCACGGCCCCACTATCGAGGAGGTCGCACCGTATTGTGGCGTTCGACTCATCCGCTGGATAAGGCTGGGGCTGAAGACGGCGATCTCTGATGCCGACCGGTAAACCATGCACAAAGCCTCTGTTCTGACTGTCGCGCTCACCACGACTGCGGTCGTGGCGGCCTTTGGCGTCGTTGCTCCGCACCTGGTGTCGCACCGATTGGAAGGGATCGCACCCCTCAATATCGCACCGCACGTAGCATCTTCGCCGACGCCCAGCAGCAGCACTCATCCGGGACTGGAACATGCGCAAGCGACAGACTCCCCAAAGCCCAGCGCCACAGCCACGACTGTCACCAAGACGAGGCTCAAGGCGACGACCGTGCGTCAGCCACGCAAGCGGGACCACGACGCACGTGATCAAGAAGTCCAGGCACAAGTCCAAACCCAAGCCGCCGCCGGACAACGGCGGTTCCTCGGCTACCGGGACCGCGCTCTTCGAGCCGCCCAACGGTGATGTCTACCTCGGCGTGTCCAGTGACTGGGGCAAGGTGGCGTCCTTCCAGACAGCGGCAGGGATCTCGACGCAGCCGGCCATCTGGAACGACTACACCGAGGCCGACGGCTCGTTCGCGTGGATCCTCAACGACGTCAAGCAGCGGCCTGCCGTCACGCCCATGGTGTCGTGGAACCTGCCACTCACGGGCAGCCAGGTGAGCAACGGCAGCAAGGACTCGTACATCAAGGCACAGGCGGCATTGGTGAAGAGTTTTGGTGGCCCGGTGTTCATCAGGCTTGACTGGGAGATGAACGGGAGTTGGTACCCGCAGTACAGCCAACCAGGGGTCTCGCCTGCCGAGTTCGTTGCGTCGTGGCGGCACGTGTACGACGTGTTCCACGCAGCAGGCGTGCGCAACGCGGCCTTCGTGTGGTGCCCGAACACTTATGCCGGAGGCAACTCCGACCAAGTTTCGCTTTGGTACCCCGGCAACGGTTACGTGGATTGGATGGGGCTTGACGCCTACCCGCAGAGCACGCAGGAGTCCTTCCTGCTCACGGGTAAGGGCGGCTTGGACGCGATGGCTTCCTTCGCCTCGAGCCATGGCAAGCCCCTGATGCTCGCCGAGTGGGCGGCCACCACCAAGCCGGTCAGCACGCTCAGCGACGCCGCGGCCATCGACCTCGTCTTCAGCTGGGCGAAGAAGTATCCGCGCACAGTGAAGGCCCTGGTCTATTTCAACTACGTGACCCAAGGCCAAGACTTCACACTGGCCGCTCATGCCAGTGCGGCCGCGGCGTTCCGGAGCCTCACAGTTGGCAAGCAGAACTTCTTGCTGCGGGTGCCTGGCTCCTGACCGGCGCACGGAACCTAACGGTTGGCCCGGTAGACGTACCAGGAGCCATTACCGAGGGTGGCGGTGAACGGTTCTGTTGCAATCAGCGAGTAGTTCTTTCCTTGGCTCAAGAGCGGAAGCAACTGCTCATCCAACAGCGCGGTCGGACCGAAGCGAAGCACGACGAGATCGAAGTACTTGTCGTCGATGGCCTTCTGATACGCAGTCAGGCCGGTGTACGTCCCCTTAGCGTTTGTGTACGTCAACGTGTAGGTACCTGCCCATTGGTAGGGCTGGGTCAGATCGCCCATGTAGTACCGGGGAACCTCGGATTCTTCGACGAGGTACCTGCCGACGATCGGACGAATCTGGGTGCGGATGACCTGATCGAGGCTGGTCGAATTCGGCCAAGAGGCGAACTGCACCTCTGACTGCACCAGCCCGTTCCACGCGAGCGCCATGCAGATCGCGAGCACCAATCCCAGTCGTTTGGGGTCTTGCGAGTTGGTGCCCAAGAGTCGCGACAAGGCAACACCCGCCAGCGGGGCCGCGAACAGAAGACCGAAGCCGATGTGCTTTGGCAGGGAAGTCAGCGTGTGCAGGTGCACTTGAGTAGCTGGTGCTAGCAAACCGGTCGTAAGCAGGAGAACCCCGAGGCAGACACGTTGACCCCTGGTTCGCACTAGCGTGCGCTGCGCTTCGACGCTTGGCCAGCGGCGGTACAGACAGAGGAAGGCAGCACCTAGCAACGCGAGCAGAAGGATGCCGCCGCCCCAGACCGCAACCTTCTGCAGGACAACGCTTGGTTCGTCAGCACCAAGCTGGCGGCTCAGAGTTGTGACGTGAATTCCCAGGTGGAGGCTGGCTGAGGTCGCCACCCACGCAACCGCAAAGAGCGCGGTCGTCACGACGCCAAGCGCCAATCCACGCAGGATCGATCGCCGCCAGCCCGCAACCCCCACTGCGGCCAGTACCGCCAGCGCCACCACGGCGGGCACATAGAGGAATGCCGCGTACTTGGTTGCCGACGCCAGCAGCAGTACTGGTGCCGCGAGCAGGGCAAAAGCAAACGAGCGTTCAGCGAATCTGACGACGATCCAGGCAGCCACAGCAAGCAAGAACAGAGCGGGAGCGTCGAACGTGGCCAGGTGACCCATGAACAGCACGGATGTCGACAGCGCGAAAACTGCCGCTGCCCCGATGGCAGCGCTCCGGCCGAAAAGATGGCGCGTCAGCGAAAACAACGCGATCGTCGTGAGCAGCATGAAGATCAGGCTCAGATTGCGAACCCCGCCAAGTCCGAACATCCCCTCAACCGCCGCCCCGAGAACCGGGTAGAGCATCGGCGAACCCGACAGATAGGTCGGGTAGGTGTCGTACGTGGGTGTGTGGTGCAGGAGCAGAGCGATTTCATGATGCCCGGCGTAGAGGTACGTGGCCTCGTCCTGGAACGCCGTATTGGCCAGCCTGACGGTGGCAATCGTCTGCGCCAGCAGAATGAGAAGCAGCGGACCATGGTCCTTGGTCCACTCCCAGAGTCCTGCCGCGGCGTGGCGCACGAACGAATCGTTCGTGGATCGTGGGGTCAAGAGCTCCCGACGTGTCGATGACGGGAACCTGCGGCGGATCGATTTCCATGCCCGGCAGCGTCAGAGTCTCGGCGCTCACCCTCGGTTCGGTCTGCGGACCACTCATGGCGCAGTGGTGTTCGTTTGCGCCGCGATCGTGGCGAAGTCCGAGGTGATAGCAGCCAGAGTGACTGGATCATGGCCCACCGACCAGGCGGGCGCGTCCGAACTTTGACCCGGCGCAAAGGGGCCGGAGTCGTGGTACACGACACCGAGAATGTCGTGGCGCCCAACAATCGCCTTGGTCAGCGTGCTCATCCACGCAACGCGTTGCGTCGCCGTGCCGCCAACGCTCGTGTCGATCAAGAACGGCTTGCCCGGGTGCCTGGCCGCATCGGCCTTAAGGATCGCCGCGGCATCCGGGAAAGTCCCCCCTGGGAACACGAAGAGTGGGAGGCCAACGGCATCGATCTCGTTCTCCGGCGGGGAGTACAACTGGTCTTTCGCAGCGTCCGCGGGCGTCCATACCCACGCAACATTGCTCGCGCCTTCGTCCTGGAAGACCTGCCACACGTGATCCCACGCGCGAGAGACGTCAGCGGGGATGCCGCCGCCGGCTACGCCTGAGGAAGCCGCGTAGTTCCGGTCCGCCAACGGGAGCACGGTGAGGTACAGCGGGTGGTTCCAGGACTTGATCTCCTTCGCCCAGCGTTGCAGGGCCGCATCGTCGGCGCCGTTGGCGATTGCGGTGAGTCCGGTGTCGAGGGTGGTCGTGCCGTTTTGGGTGAAGAAAAGGGTCAGGTACGGCGCGCCACCGTTCGAGATGGCCTGGTTGGCCCAGGCAACATCAAAGGAGCTGCCGATTTCCGCGGCGGCGCCGGTCATGGTTGGCGTGAGCCCAGCGTTGGTTAGGTCCGACGTGGACGTGGGGGTTTCGACCGAGCTCAATCCGATTCGTGGGTGCACCGGCATGGTCGGCGGTGTCGGGTGATGCTGGAAGGGGCCAAAACCGGTTGCAAAGACGACGAGCAGCACTGCACCGACGCCTACCAGCGCGGCGGGGGCGCGCATCACGAGGACTGGCTTGCGCCACCGCGCCCACGCCAACGACCGGCCACGAAGCTGCAGAGCTCGCGCGCGGACCAGCGGGTCGGTGGGCAGATCCACTTTCGCCGGATCGAACTCTTCGTCCACGCCCAGTCTCAACGCGCGCGCATCGCGGCGCACCAGGTCCAGATACAGCACGAACATGCTCATCATCAACGCCAGCCAGAAGCCAGCGAAGTAGTAGACAGCCGAGTGGTGGAACAGTGCCATGTCGATCAGCGCCGCCAAGGCCAGCAGCACAAGCATCACCTGTGGCCAAGCGGTCCGCCACGGCGACACGTTCATGCGCTTCTTGGGAGTAATGAAGAAGGTGGCCCGCTTGCCAAAAACGATGTTGACGACCGCACGGATCTGGGCAGAGAACGATCCGACGCCCAACACGACGCCGCGCCATGTTGTTAGCCCCCACCCTGCGTGGACCAGCGCCGCAATCCCGATCACGAAGTACGGCATGAAATGGATGATGAAGGCCCCCAGCGTGGCGCCACGCACGCAGCTGATCCCCAAGAAGATGTAAAGGATGGGAGCCAGCATGAAAGTGAGAGTGCGCAGGCCGGCGAAGTAGTGCGTGGCGGCCAGCCCGTACTGGAAGCGCTGCTGCGCGCTGAGGTTGCCACGACCAGGCACGAAGATCAGGCCAAAGTGCATGCGTAGCGTCTCGAGGGTGCCGGACGCCCAGCGGCGTTGTTGCTTGATGTATCCGGCGGTGTCCATGGGGCCGAGTCCGGTCGCGTAAAGCCCCGCGACGAAGACGCTGCGCCACCGGCCCGCGAGCCTGATCGACGCGATGAAGTCCTCTGTGATGGTGTCAGTCGGTAGCCCGCCGATCTCGTCCAACGCAGTGGCTCGGATGGCCATGTTCGTTCCGCACATGAACGCGGACTCGTGCACGGACTTTCCTGGGCACAGCAGGCGGTAGAAGATCGCCTGCTCGTCGTCTGACCAGCGGGTCATCCTGTTCTCGCGGTTGCGGTAGAACTGGCCGGTCTGGACCCAGCCCACATTCGTGTCGCCGAGCGGTGGCACCAGGGCTAGCAAAATGTCATCCTGCGGCACCTGGTCGGCGTCGAAGATAACAATGATGGCGTCGCCGGTGGCTCCCACAAGCTGGCGCGCATGCTCGACGTTCCCAGCCTTGAAGCCGCCACCGACGGTTCGCGTGATGCAGCGCACGCGCATTTTGCGCGCCATCGCGATGACGTCGTCGCTGCAGTCCTGACCGGCGACCAAGCCGTCGTTGCACACCACGACGGTGACGCGGGCACCTTTGTGCTCGCGTCGGTACCGCCGCTTGGCGGCGAGGATTCCACGCAGGGTGGCCTGCACCACCTCCGGGCCTTCGCTCACGGTTGGGACAAAGATGAAGATCGGACGTCGGGTCGGGTCGGTGGTGATGTTCAACGGTTGCTGCTGGCGCGGCCACAGCGTGACGTGGAAGCCGACGGTGTGCACGGCCGCATGGAACTCGGCCAAGAGGAGCGGCACTGCGATCCACCACATCGGCCAGTTGACGATGGTCACCCGCCAAGACAGGTAGTCGACCGTGGCCGTAAAGAGTGCGAGCGCAAAGGCGATCATTCGCAGGTCGTGACCTCGCCATCCCGACGAGTAAGCGAGCGGCACGCCGACCGCCACCGCGAGGAACGGCAGCCAGACGCCTGGGCGCTCATAGGCGACTGCCGCGATCGCGAGCACCAAGCCCATGAGCCACAACCACCGCGTCTTAGGTTGGCGCCGTTTCGTCGGAGCAGGAGCCTGGATCCGGAAACGTTCGTCCGCCGTGACCTCGTTCGTCACGGTCAGACGAGCGATGGCGTCATTGAGGTCGTCGAGCGAATGCGCTCTGCGCTCGTCAACGGAAGTCGGTGTGGTGGCCATCGAGGCGACCCGGGCGGCTACCGGCGCAGGCACGATTTCGACGTCGTCGACGACCTCGGGTGCAACCACGACCCGAACCTCGACCTGGGGTTCGACCTCGACCCCCAGGTCGGGACTGTCGTCTAGCTCGACGCTCAATCCCGCGCCCGGCACAGCCGCAACGGCTGCCACGGGACCCCCAGCTACCTCGGGGTTTTCCGCCGGATGTTCAGCCGGCCTCGGACGATCGAAATCGAGTCGTCGGCGAAGGTGCTCGTTGGGGTCGACGCCCAAGTGCGGCGAACCGTCCTGATCTCGGTGATCAGGCCGCTTCGTGTGGGTGCTGCTCATGACTCACGCGCCGCAGGGGTCAAGACCGGTGCGATCGGAGGATGAGGTCATGCAGTGGCCTTCCCAGCGTGGTTGAGCAGCAGAAGCGGGCGAACGAGGAACGCGAAGGCGACGAGCACCCGTCTCGGACCCGACGAAGCGATTCGCCCCTGAGCCTATCCAGCGAACCGACATTGAATCTGGCGCTACCTAACCCCGAAGGAGAGTGTGGCTTGAATGGTGGGCGCCTGCCACCCGTGTGGGGGACGTCGACGCCCCAGACCTACGAGACAGTCACCGCGTCGGGTCGAGGTCGAAGCACAACCTCATCGATTCGGCGGTGGTCCTCGCACGTCGCTTGGTGCCGAGACACCGCCTCGCACATTTGAGCCAGCAAGGGTGCGGGTGCGTTGCTCAGGTTCCCGTCCAGGACTGCGAGCACGAGACCGCACAGACCTTCGCGTAGCAAGTCGTCCCCGGCATGTTCGTTCTCGGCGATGCGCCGCAACTCATCGAATTGGAAGTCAACGGCCGCTGACCGGGCCGCCCTGACCAGCACTTGGTTGCACTGCGAGTCCAAGGCCTCTTCGGCCTGCCAGGACTCCAGCGCGTTGATCAGTGGGCCCACCTCGCCACTGGTCGCCGGGTCGTACTGCCCGGCATATGCCTCGGCCTCGTAACCTCGCTCGAAGCCGCAGAAGTAGATCGGGACCCGAGCCCCGGACTCGATGAGAGTGCCGATCGCGAGATCGAGCAACTGCACCGGCCAACCGAGATTGCGCATCGAGAAGATGCTCATGGCCCCGGGCCGACCCTCCATGAGCCCCAAGAGCAGGAGGTGGCTGGACTCCCTCGCCGATTGACCATAGAAGGCGATGTAGGGGTCGTGCAGCCGGATCATGCCTCCGTTGGCCCAGGAGTTGAGTTTGCCCATGATGAGCGAGTTGTCGACTACGTGTGTGAAGCGCGCCGAGGAACAGAGCATCGTTCCGGATTCGGCTGCGGCTGCGACAAGCCACTCGCCGACCTTCTTGGAGGCGGCGTAGACATCTGAGGTGAAGTAGCGAACGGCCTTGCCGGTCGAGGCGTACGAGAACCGCTCGACCCCGAACTCCTGCGCGACCTGCAGCATCAACTGGGTGCCCAAGACATTGGTCTCGATGCTGCGGCGGACCTCCATCTCGGCTCGACTTGGATCACGAACCGCAGCGCAGTGAATGACGAACGTCGGGCGGTATTCGGCGAAGACCCGCTCCAGGTCCTCGCGTCGGCGGATGTCGGCGTGGAGGTACTCGACGCCCTCCACGTGCCGCCATGGCTTCGTCTCACCGCGACTGATGCTGACGATGCGGCCGGTGCCGTGGGCCACCAAGTGCTCGAGGACGGACGTGCCGATGCAGCCGGTTCCCCCAGAGACGAGAACCGTCGCTTCGGGCAACGCCGTGCAAAGCGGGAGCGAACTCAAGTCCAGACATCGATCACGGGTCTCATCGAAGCGGTGCAACTCATCGACAGACTCGCCCCCGAGGGCTATGAGTTCTTCCGTCAAACGCAACAAATCCAGGATGGTCGACTCATCGAGCTCGTCCTGCCCCTGCGGCGCGACGCGCTGCATCTCGGCGACCACTGCGTCTAGGCGGCTCATTCGGCTCCTCACAACTCCGAACTCAGGGAGAGTCAAACTTTGTGATCCGGCGGAAACCGCGGCTCAGTTGATGCGGGCGGAGACCGCCGAGCCGAACCTAACAGCGGGTTCTGACGTGAAGGCGGGCACTCCGGTCACTTCAACCGAAGGGATGATCTATCTAGCCATTCGACCGAGGACACAGATCGACACCCGTCACACTGTCACCAGTAATTGCGCCCGTGAGAAGTCAACGGGCGGTCGCGCGGGCAGGCTTTGGCGCCTCGTGCTCATGTGCCCACTTGGTCACCCAGTGCTCGGCGAAGAAGACCGCGAACGGGATCGTGCCGGCTGCGGCCACAAGCACCGCGCGCCACAGCGGCCACCGCGACTTGGCATAGAGCGCCACTGTTACAAGCAGATAAACGATGTACAGATAGCCGTGCGCGATCCCGATGATCTCGGCCGCGGCTTTGCTGTGGCCCCACACCTGTAGTGGCACGGCGACGAAGACAAGAAAGATGAGCAAAACACCGGTGACGTAGGCCATGATCCGGTAGGCGGTCAGCAGTTTCACGCGGCCAGTATTACGCGCGCATTTCTAGTTGAGCGCCTGGGACTCCTGACTAGCCGGAGTCGCAGGAAATACCCAGGCACGTTCCAACCCGGGCTCGTGCCGATACGGGCTGGCAATGATTGACCGGCTGCTCTTTGTCCCTTGTGACGTTCCCAACACCGAGTAGCCCAGATCCACTGCCTGCTGGCGCACGCGCCGGAACTCCAACGACATCGCGTCCGAGCGCAGGTGCAGTTCGCCGCTCATCTCCTCAGGAATCAGTTCTGGGCGAACCTCCTGGACCACCGCATCGTCTTGAGCGAAGACCTTGCGAACCATGCGAGCTTGGATGAAGTCGGCCCAGGGGCTCGTATAGAAGTCGCGGTAGGCGACGTACTTCGTGAGGGTGGTGTCCTCATCGACCGGGATGTTCGTGTCCCAGATGATGATCCGACCCAACTTCGGCACTGTGAGGTCGATCATCACGACGGCGGGGAAGAAGAACGACGTTCGAACGAATACCGGAGGCGGCTCGCCTTCGTACCTATTGCGCAGGTGCAGTCCCCCCGAAGGTCGGTTCGGTGAACGTTGCTTCACCGACAGCGATGCCGACCACTCGTGCGCGTCGAGCTCGAACTCCCCCACCTCGGCGTCATCCGGGTTCCCGAAGACTCCGCGGTGAACGAATGCGGTGTGCGACTGGTCAGTGCCGTTCTCGACGACCCGCTCGTAGTTCGCATCCCAGTTCCACGTGCCACGGATGGCGCGGTAGTTCGGGTCGTCCATGAATGAAAGGTCGGGGATCGGCACTCGTTGCTCTTCTGGGATGTCTCCCATGAAGACCCACACCCATCCGTGCCGCTCTTCGACCGGGTAACTGTCTACCCGAGCCTTCTTGGACACGACCTTGCCGTCGCGGTTGGCCGGGATGACCGTGCACGAACCATCCGCGCCGTACCCCCACCCGTGGTACGGACACACGATGTTCTCGCCATCGGTCCAGCCACCTGACAGGCGGGCACCACGGTGCACGCAGAGGTCTGACAGCGCACGTACCTGACCGGTCGGAGTGCGCCACATCACGAGGTCCTGCGCCAGGATCCGGTGGCGCGACGGTTTGTGGGTGACCTCGTCGCTGAAGGCCAGCGCGTACCAGAAGTTCTTGAACATGCGCCTCACCGTGGCACAGCAGTGCCGGCCCCGCCACCGGAGCCTTGCGTGTCGGGACCTTTGTCTTGATTTTCGCTACACGTCGCGCCGCGACACGAGCACCAACGAGACCACCAGAGCCACCACGGCCCACAGGATCAGGACGCTCAATCCAACCAAGGGATGCAGATCGGGCGAATACGTCGTCGGCTCAAGGACCTGGAGACCTGCATTCGAGGGCAGATAGCGGGCGATCGCGTCGCGGTGCCACGACTCCGGGATGAAGTTCGCCAGGATCGGCGCGACGAACATCAGCACGGTGAAGACAGTGATTGCTCCAGCGGTGCTGCGAAGCATCACCCCGAGGGCGAGCCCAAGCACGGCGCACCCAGTCAGATACACGGCCGCACCTATGACGATTCGCAGCGCCGCCGGCGAAGTGATTGTCACGCCCAACGGAGTATCACCGGTGTTGAGCACAGCCTGCGACACGAAGAACGTCACGAAGGCCGTTACCAGCGCGACCACGAACGCGACTATGGCGAAGACGATCGCCTTGACCACGACCACCACCGTCCGTTGTGGCACAGCGGTGAAGGTTGTGCGGATCATGCCGGACGAGTACTCGGCGGTGATGACCATGACTCCCAGCACACCAATGGCGAGTTGGGCGAAGTAGAGCGTGTACAGGCCGATGCCCGGGGCGTTGACGGTGTTGCCATTGTCACTGCCGTGGGTCGTCGCCCCCAACGAGAACAAGGCGCCAAGGCCGATCATGATGACGACGGTCGCGATCAGGGTCCAATAGGTCGAACGAACTGATCGGAAGCTTCGTCCACTCCGAGCGCGCGATCGAGAAGACGCCTGGCTTATGGATTCGTGCCACGGTCGACTTGAACGCTGGCATCTCAGTCGCTGACACCGTCGCCTCCCTCCACATGCGAACCACCGCGGAAGTCGACGTCGCCGGACGTGAGTTCCATGAACGCCTCCTCGAGGGAGGCCTGCTGCACGGTGAGCTCATGGATCGGCACACGCGCGCGGAAGGCGATGTCCCCCACTTGGGCCGCTTGCATCCCCGCGACCGTGAAGCTGGGCGAGGTGCCGTCCGACGCTGCGCTCGGTCCGGGTTGTGTCGCGGCGCCAACCGCGGACACGTCGTGACCTTCAGCTTGCAGCAGGTCGTGGAGCCGTTGGGCTTCAGGAGACGCTACGACTACTCGCCCGCCTGATGCGCTGGCGACGAAGTCCGCGACCGAGGTGTCGGCAATGAGTCGTCCGCGGCCGATGACGACGAGGTGCTCGGCCGTTAACGCCATCTCCGCCATGAGGTGTGAAGAGACGAAGACCGTTCGCCCCTGGGCGGCGAGCGACTTCAGGAGGGTGCGAACCCAGATGATCCCTTCAGGATCCAATCCGTTGACCGGCTCGTCGAGCAGGAGGATCTCGGGATCGCCCAGCAGTGCGGTGGCGATGCCAAGCCGTTGCCCCATCCCGAGCGAGAACTTCCCGACTCGACGCCGACCGACACCCTCAAGCCCGACGAGCGCCAGGACCTCGCGCACGCGTTTGGCACCGAATCCGTTGGACTGGGCGACTGCGAGCAGATGCGCGTATGCGCTACGTCCAGGGTGGATGGCTGCTGCCTCAAGCAGTGCGCCCACTTCAGTCAACGGGTAGTGATGCTTGCGGTAGGGCGTGCCATTGACGCGGATGCTTCCGCCCGACGGTGCATCCAGACCGAGGATGAGCCGCATGGTCGTGGACTTGCCTGCGCCGTTGGGTCCGAGGAAGCCGGTAACGATTCCTGGCCGTACGTCGAATGACAGTCGGTCCACCGCCAAGGTGTCGCCATAACGCTTGCTCACTTCGCGCGCCTCGATCATGCGCTGGCCTCGATCACATCGGCTGCTCTTGTGAGTCCGTCTCGGGCACGGATGGCCGCGCCGGATGCGACGACCTTAGTTCGCAGGGCTTCGTTGGCCAGGATTCCGTTGACGGCATCGATCAGTTCGTGGTCGTCGAATGCATAAGTGCGCATACGCAATCCATAACCGCATTCGTCGACACGCTGTGCGTTGTCGTACTGGTCCCAGAAGAGCGGCAGCACGATGGTCGGCTTACCGAAGTGCATGGCCTCGGTCGTCGTGTTGTTGCCGCCATGTGTGATGACGAGGTCGACCTCGGGAATGATGCGCGTCTGCGGCAGGAACTCCGCGCCCCACATGTTGTCCGCCAAGTCGTACTCGGCGTGCTGTGATCCCTTGGACACGATGTAACGGTGCGGAGTGTTGGCCAGCACAGTCACCAACCGCTTCATCAACTCCACGTCAGCGCTGCCCAGCGAACCAAGCGACAGGTAAACGAGCGCGCTGCCGTCGGGTCGATCGGCGAGCTCGGCTGGGAGCGTCCAATCCGCGTCGGTCTGACGCACTGACGAATCGATTCGATGCCATGTCTTGTCCAGTGGTCGCGCGTCGATGTAGTCAAGCTCCTGCGGATACACGTAAAGGTTGGCCACCTCGGACGTCGGCATGAATTCCAGATCGGGCAGTGGCTTCGCACCCTGCGATCGCATCCAGTCGTTGAACTGCGACCACAACCGTCGGTGGGTGCGGTCGTACTCGGCGTGAAAGTCCGCCCACTCGCTTCGGTCGTCGGCCGGCAAGCCCGAGTAGACGGGCGGGATGGCGTCGCCTCCTGACCCGCGAATCTCGAGCGGGTTGCACGACACGATCCGCACGAACGGCGCGCCAGCGGTCAGCAGGGCGGGAAAAGCCACGACGTTGTCTTCGACGACGACGTCAGGCTTCGTGCGGGCGAGGATCTCCCGCAACTGCGGTGCGCAGTACTCCGACCCGTCAACTAGGGCCTGCCAGGTCGGAACCATAAAGGTTTCGAGTTGGTCGATGGTTGGCTTGCGGAACTCAGGCGCTGTGTCGCGGATGAAGTCCTTCCAGAACTGCCCCGCGTGCTGGTCTTCCTTCTCTGCGCTCTCTGGCACCGGTGCCAGGTCGACTAGATCTTCCTCGAATCCGAGTGGCGCCAACTTGCCCTTCCAGGACGCTTCGGCGGCGAAGACCACGCGGTGCCCTCGGCGGCGCAGGACGTCGCCGATGCCGATGCAGTTGTTGGTCGGCCCGAATGCGCTTTCCGGCATGAAGAGCACGGTCAACGGGTCGGCCACGTTTGCACCCTGCCGCAAACAGTCCCGGGAGTCGAGCAGCGCGCCACGTACCCTGAGCGGATGCCTAGGACGCGCCGACGACACACGCGCCGACTGCGGGGACTCCTCCTCGCGGGCGCGGCGGTCGTCGGTTTAGCTGCCTGCGGCGCGTCCACCGCCGCGAATTTCGACTCCCTCACCTTCCGACTCGTTGAGCATGGCCCCGAGCACGACGGCGCCGGTGCCAAGCCGCACGCCGTCGCACTCCCCGACGCCAAGGGCCACGGCCAGCGCAACCCATCGAGCGACTCCGTCACCCACGGCTCGCACGACGTCGACGCCGACCCCCACACCCGCGGGAACCATCCCGTCCGCACCAGCCCTCGTGCCGGTGAGTTCGGCCCTGGTGGGCATGACCGTTGGGATCGATCCCGGCCACAACGGACGCAACGGAACCGACCCGGCCTTCATCAACAAGAAGATCTGGAACGGTCGCGAGTGGGAGAGCTGCAACACCACGGGCACGGCGACAAATGCCGGTTACACGGAGGCGCAGTTCAACTTCAATGTCGCGCGCTACCTGGCCGCTGATCTGAGGCGTCAGGGCGCGAAGATCGCGCTGACTCGCACCAACAACACGGGTGTCGGCCCGTGCGTGAACACCCGCGCGCAGATCATCAATGCGTCTCACGCCAACGTCGCGATCGACATCCACGCCGACGGCGGGCCTGCATCAGGTCGCGGCTTCGCGGTCCTTGAGCCTGTCGCGGACGGACCGAACAACGCGATCATCAGCGCCGCCAAGCGATTTGGACTCGATGTTCGCTCCGCGATGCTTGCCACCACGGGGATGCCCACGAGCACGTACGACGGCGTCGACGGTCTTAAGTCACGCGACGACTTGGCGGGACTCAACCTCACGACGGTTCCCGAGGTGCTGATCGAGACCGGCAACATGCGCAATGCGACGGATGCGCGGCTCTTGAGTTCGTCGGCGTATCAACAACGAATCGCCCTCGCGTTGGACCAAGCGATCGTTAGGTTCCTCACCTGACAGGTGGAACCAACGAACGAGGTCACCATGAGCGACACCGCAGTCCAGCCGCGCGTTAAGTTCCTGAATCGGCTGCTCCCGCCCCAGCAGCGCAAGACCAGCGACGAACTCGCCGACCAACTCGACCTGGGCAGCGGCGATCGCGTCTCGAAGCAGTCGGCGTTCTGGACCATGTTGGTGCTTGCCGCGGTCATCGCGACAGCAGGCGTGATTGGCAACTCAACCGCCACCGTCATCGGCGCGATGATCATCGCGCCGCTTGCCACACCGATCATGGGCATGGCGTTCGGTGTGGTCTCGGCGGAGATCGCCGTGCTCCGCACCTCGGCGCTGTTCGTCTTGCTCGGTGGCCTCTCGGTCGTCGTAATCGGACTCCTGGGCTCGCTCGTCCTCCCCGCGACGTTCAACCTGCTGTCCAACCCGCAGATCACCTCACGGACTTCTCCGACGCTCGTCGACCTTGCCGCCGCTGTGGCCACTGGGCTTGCAGGCGCAGTCGGCCTGGCCCGACGTGACGTCAGCGACGTACTGCCCGGGGTGGCCGTTGCGATTTCACTCGTGCCCCCGCTGGCCGTGGTCGGCATTTGTCTGGGGCAGCGCCAGCCTGCGCTCGCGCTCGGGGCGTTCATTCTTTTCGCCACCAACGTGCTGGCGATGGTCTTGGCCGGGATGCTGGTGTTCGCGGTGTCCTATGGCCCACGCGATGCCAACTCCATGCCTCGTCGGCGGTCATATTTCGCCGTCACGCTCTTGCTAGTACTCGTGGTCGTGCCACTCGCCGCGAACACCGTTGAAACACTTCTCGTCAGCACATGGACAGCTCGCATTGATTCGGCCGCCAAGCAGTGGCTCGCGCCGATTCCCGACGCAGAGGTCGTGGACGTCACTCTCGAATCGCGCACTGCCGTGATCGACGTTCTTACACCGAGCGCGCTGCCGCCGACCGCCAGTCTCGTTTCATCGCTCCAGGGCCAAGTGCCCAAAGGTATTGAGGTCGTCGTCAACGTTGCGGATGGGCAGCGCACGCCCGCAGGAACGGTCCAATAACGCGTTGCCGAGACATCGCGCCTCGGCCGAGGACTCACGGCAGGTCTGCCACCCAGACATCGCGGTCCTGCGGCCACGGAGACAGCACCTCGCGGTCGCCCCCGAACGTCCACAACTGACCGTCGCGAACTTCCAGATGGAAGTCGCTCTTGCCGTCCAGACCACCGGGGCCGCCTGCGTTCCAAGCGGCGTCGGTGACCAGATGCCATCCGTCCATTGATTCGCCGCTAGCAACGGGATCCCACGCCCATACATCCGAGGCAAGGAACTGGCGCCAACGTTGGTCCCGCGGGCCACGAACGTGGCCGCCCACCAAGTACACGATCCCGTTGTGCGTTACGACCTGGTGGCCCGTCCGTGCAGCCCAAGGCGCATGCCCGAGCAGTTCCCACGTGGCTCCGCGGTCGACCGACTTCCAGACGTCGTTGCGCCGACCGTCCCAGGAGGCGCGGACTACCGGCCGGTCGTGGTCGCCGCCCATGAAGTAGAGGGTGCCGCCCACACTCACCACTTGCATGCCTGCCCGACCCATGTCCTCGGGCAGCCGCGCACGCAGCTCCCAGCTCACGCCTAGGTCAGGGCTGGCCCAAAGCTCCGGATAGAACTGGCGGTCCAATGAGTTGCGCGCGCCGCCGAACAGCAACAGCTCGCCGTCCAGCACATGGGTGTGGTGACCAGCACGCACTCCCCACGGCGCAGACGCGCAGACCTGTTCCCAGGTCCTCCCTGCGTCCGTCGAGTGCCAGACGTCGTTATAGAAACGGCGCAGACTCTGGCCGGCGGTGAGCACCATCACGCCATCGACAATCTCGACCTCGCAGTAGCAACGTTTGCCCCAGCCGGCGCGCTCGGCGACGCACTCCCAGTCGACTCCGTCGCGGCTGCGCCAAACATCGGAGAAAACCGTCGCGGTCCCAGCGCGACCGGTCAGGACATAGAAGTAGCCGTCGAGCTGTCCCCCGCGCGGCATCGCGCGCGCCCGCCACGGAGCCCGTGCCTGAACCTTTGTCCACCGCATAGCGCTGCTCCCATGGCCTGACCGTGCAGCGAACCGCGCGGCATCAGCATCAGGTGCAGCGCGGTCGAACGGTCACAGTATGGACGGGCTAACGAAGCGGCTTCTCAGTCGAGGTAGTCGCGCAACACCTGGGAGCGCGACGGATGGCGCAGCTTCGACATCGTTTTCGATTCGATCTGACGGATCCGCTCGCGCGTCACGCCGTAGACCTTGCCGATCTCGTCCAGCGTCTTCGGCTGACCATCAGTCAGGCCGAACCGCATGGACACCACGCCGGCCTCACGCTCGGACAACGTGTCGAGCACTGAATGCAGTTGCTCCTGCAGCAACGTGAATGACACCGCATCGGCCGGCACAACGGCCTCGGAGTCCTCGATCAGGTCGCCGAACTCACTGTCTCCGTCCTCGCCCAGAGGCGTGTGCAGGGAGATCGGCTCGCGGCCGTACTTCTGCACCTCAACGACCTTCTCCGGCGTCATGTCGAGCTCCTTGGCGAGCTCCTCCGGCGTTGGCTCGCGGCCGAGGTCCTGGAGCATCTGACGCTGCACACGCGCGAGCTTGTTGATGACTTCGACCATGTGCACTGGGATGCGGATCGTGCGGGCCTGGTCGGCCATGGCACGGGTGATCGCCTGACGGATCCACCAAGTCGCGTACGTGGAGAACTTGTAGCCCTTCGTGTAGTCGAACTTCTCGACTGCGCGGATGAGACCGAGGTTGCCCTCCTGGATCAGGTCGAGGAAGAGCATGCCGCGGCCGGTGTAGCGCTTGGCCAGCGAAACGACGAGACGAAGGTTCGCCTCGAGCAAGTGGTTCTTGGCGCGGCGACCGTCTTCGGCGATCCACTCAAGGTCGCGCTTGAGCTTGGCTTCGATGCGCTTGCCGTTGTTCAACCGCTCCTCGGCGAACAGACCAGCCTCGATGCGCTTGGCAAGCTCGACCTCCTGCTCGGCGTTGAGCAGCGGAACCTTGCCGATCTGCTTGAGGTAATCCTTGACCGGGTCTGCCGTGGCGCCGGCGACGACGACCTGCTGGACGGGCTCGTCGGTCTCGTCAACGTCGGAGATGACGAAGGCCTCTTCCTCGGCCTCGGCGGCAACTTCCTCGACCGACGGCTCCGGGACACCCGCGGTCGGGTCGCCAGGAAGCACAACCGCAATCTCGACGATCTCGACAGTCTCTTCAAGCACCACGGTGGCAGCGGCCTTCGTCGCGGCCCCCTTGGCCGTCTTCGCCGGGGCCTTCGCAGCGGTCTTCGCCGGAGTCTTGGCAGCTGTCTTCGCTACCGGAGCCTTCGCGGCTGTCTTGGTGGCCTTCGCTGCGGTCGCCTTCGCTGCGGTCGCCTTCGCTGCGGTCTTCGCCGGAGCAGTCTTGGTGGTCGACCGCGCGCCCGTGGCCTTACCGACCGTCGGCTTCGCAGCAGTCTTCGTCGGCACGGGCTTCGCAGTGGTCTTCGCTACCACCGGCTTCGAGGGCGCAGCGGTCTTCTTTGCCGTGATCTTCTTCGCGGTCTTTGGGGCGGCTGCCTTCGGCTTGGCGGCCGCGGGCTTAGCTGCGGGCTTGGTCGCCTTCTTCGCAGTAGGCGTAGGGACAGCGCGAACAGGTGACTTGGTCGCCTTCTTCGCGGGGGCCTTCGGCGCGGTTGAACGGGCAGTCGCGGTGGCGGTGGCTCGTGACGGCAACGTGAACCTTCCAGTCAGGTGCGTGAGTGCAGTTCTTGCTCGACCGCACTACCTACTTATCGGCGCGGACCATGTCCATCCAAACGTCGGCCCACCTGGGCTGCGCGCATGGATTGTGGTGGAGGTCCGGCGATCAGGTCCGGCAGAGTCGGGGGCGTTTGAGTCGTCCGCCGCACTGCTGGCCAGGGCTGGTGCCGGAGAGTGATCCATATTGTACCGAGACCCAGGCCTCCAACTGCTAACCGGCTTGCCGCTCGGCTGCAGCCTTCCGCTTGGCCTCTTGCTTGAACGCCCGAACCGCCGCCAAAGATTCCGCGCCTGTGACATCTGCCACCGAGCGGGTGGAGCCGGTCTCGCCGTAGGGCGAGGTCACGGCCTTCCAGCCTCGCGGCTTGACCCCGCGCTGCTTGGCCACCAATGCGAGGAAGATCTTCGCCTTTGCCTCGCCGAAGCCTGGAAGTGCCGCCAGCCGCTCGAGAACGATCTTCGCGCTGGCTCCGTCGGACCAGAGTGCGGCCGCATCGCCGTCGTAGGTGTCCACGACGACCCGCGCGGTCCCCTGGATCCGGCCCGCCATGGACCCAGGGAATCGGTGCACGGCCGGCGGGGTGCTGCAGATCTGGGCGAACTTCGCCTCGCTCATCCGCGCGATCTTGAACGGTTCGAGCGTCTTCGTCTTCATCCGCTGGGCAATCTTGTACGGGCCGAGGAAGGCCCGCTCCATGGGCATCTGCTGATCTAGCAGCATGCCGATCAGAAGTGCGAACGGATCGGAGTCGAGCAGCGAATCCGCGTCGGGATTGCCGGTGATGGCGATCTGAGTCATGCGACCTTGTCTACTCCTCGGCCTTCACCGCGAGAACGGGGCACGGCGCCTCGAGCAGGATCTGCTGCGCGTTACTACCCATGATCAGTTTGCCGACTGGCGATCGACGGCGGAGACCGATGACGATGAAGTCGGCGCGCTCCTCCTCGGCAACTTGGATCAGGTCATCTGATGGTTCGTTCCCACGAACGAGTTGGCGCACCTCGTGGTCAATACCGTCGGCCGTCAACTGCTGGGACACCGACGCAAGCTCACGCTCGTGTTGCGCGGCCTCTTCGCCGGACAACGAGCCGCCACCCTTGTTGGAGTTCACAACGATCAGGCGGGTGGCGCGCAGACGAGCCTCCTCGGCGGCGCGACGTAGGGCCGCGCGTCCTTCGGGCTTGGGAACGAAACCGACCACAATCGTCATCGATGCTCCTCGGTCCTTGAGTGCTACGGCTCGTAGTCGGGCGGCGCCTCATGACGCCGACGGCAACCGAGCGCGACGCTACCGGACCAGCACCCCCATGCACCGCTCCTCGCGGGCATGCGCGACGATCACGCCGGTGTCGGCTCCGGCAGGCGCCTGGAAGCCGAGATCAGACGTGCAAGGGGGACGCATGAAGGTGACCGTGTTGGGTGCGACCGGCAAGTTGGGCTCGCTCGTCGTGCCAGCGCTCGTGGCGGCCGGTCATGACGTCCGCGCGGTCACCCGCCGCACCGAGACGATCGACGAACTCAATGCAACGGGCGCGCATGCGGTGCTCGTCGACCTCGAGAGCGACGACCTCGACGCGGCCTTCGCGGGCGTCGACGCTGTGGTCTGGGTCGCTGGCGCGAATCTCATGACGGGCACCGAGCACTCGGAGCGGGTCGACCGTGACGGCGCGATCCGTGCGATCGCGGCAGCCGAAGCGGCTGGCGTGAAGCAGTGGGTGCAGGTGTCATCGTTCTATGCCGACCGCGCTGACGAGGGCCCGGAGCCGCTACGACCGTTCCTGCACAACAAGGCCGCAGCGGACGCGGCCGTTGAAGCGAGCTCGATGGCCTGGACGGTGTTGCGTCCAGGTGGCTTGACCGAGGACGCGGGCACCGGCTTGGTCACGGTTGGACCGCAGACGGGCTTCGTTCGGATCAGCCGCGCCGATGTTGCTGGCGTCATCACGGAATGCCTCGCCAACGCTGCTGCTGCCGGGAAGGCCTTCGACGTGGGTGCGGGCCAAACGCCGATCTCGGACGCGATCAGCTCCCTCTGACCACGGGTCCGGTCAGTCTCCGGAAACGAGAACGGTGTGGGCATCGCGCACCGGCACACGCAGGGTGGCTTGCTGGGTGATCGGGGCGCCACCGACGAGAAACGGTCCCAGGCCGTCCAGGGTGAACTCGCCGGTCCACGTCGTCGTCACATGTACCGAGCGCGTGATTGCCGTCCGATACACGTGGCTGACGGATGTGTCGGGCCACGCGCCGCCCGGCGATGCGGTGTCCAAACCGCCACCGTCGCCGAAGTCCCACGACCAGGTCGCGCTCGCGGTCACATCGACCGGTTCGTCTAGGAGCGTGAACGTTCGCGGCCCGAAGACACTCGGTTGTCCCGAATCGAAGACGGCGGGCAAGTTGACGATGTCCCCGCCCTTTGGTTGGTAGGACGGATCAGGCTTCGGCAGCAGATCGATGAACGCGTCTCGCACGCGGGCGCCCATCTCGTTGGTGGTTGTCACTCCCCCAGCGCCAAGGCAGACCGAGCCCACCTCGCGGTACTCCGGGTCCTCCGGCGTGTAGAGGAAGACCCGGTAGCGCAACTGCCCGACAGGACACGTCGCCGCAGCGGCACCACACACGGCGTCATCATCTGCGCCGTTGTTGTAAAGACAACGAGGCTGCAACCGCCACCGACACTCGTTGCATGAGGCGGCCGTGCGCCGCGCGTCTGCGTCGCCGTCGTAGCTGCTCCCCGGCAGGATCAGCCCGCCAGTTCCGACGATCGCACCGGCACCTTGATCGCCATTGACGTCATGGGCGTTGATGGTGTCGACAGTGTGGTTAGCACCCGAGCACGCCGGGTCTTGCACGCACGCCGTCATGAGATGCACTTGGGTCACGGCCCCGCCCGCCACCACTGGCGCAGCGACCGCTGCGCTGGCACCGACGCCGAGCGGGAGGCCGAAACCGAGACACATCAGGACTCCGACGATTCCCGCCGCAGCGCGCCCGATTCGTCGGCTACCGCCCGCGGAGAGCCCACTCACAACGGGTCCTCGGCGAGGCGGGTGAGATCTCCCACCTTCCAGGTCTCATCGTCCTCGCGCCACACGAACAGGCTCGCATGGATCAAGTAACCCGGATAAAGGGTGGCCTTCCCGTGGGACCTGACTGTGTGCGGTTGCATCAGGTAATCGACGGTGACTCCGGACGTGCGCCCGCTGACATCAAGCACTCGCATCTTTGTCACGCTGATGGCGCCGCCACTGATGCTTCCCGCTGTGTAGATCTCGCGCATCGTGGTCGCGAACTCGCGGCACTTGCAGCGCGGATCACTCATTGCAACGAATAGGGACACGTCACCGGTATGCATGGCGTGGTCCATGCCACGGAAGTAGGCCCGCGAAGTTGCGGCGACCGCCGCAAACGCGGCCCGCTGGCTGCTCGGGGCAGCGGCGATCGCCGGATCGGACAAGTTCGTCGTGGCACCGGCCACCGGTTGGAGCGTCGGAACCGCGACCGCGACTGCGCCCGCCGGCACGACGGACGGCGTGTTCGGCCGGTGCGCATGCAGGAGCGCCCATCCGGCCACCAGCGACAGGGCCACCACAGCGGACAGCACCCGCACCGTGCGGCGATCGACTAATGCCCTCGACACTGCGGCCCTCCTCCGGCAGAACGCGGCGGGCGCCGTTGACTTGGATGCCCGCTGAGTAATCCGCAAGAGGGTTGCCACGTGCGGACTGCGTGAAACGGGACAAATGGTTCGAGCACTAGGCACCTTTGGCCTGCCGGTGGCGAGCAACCAGTTCCTCGGCGTCGGCCTCACGCACGCCTCGCGCGAGTTCCTCGCCCCGCAGCATCGTTCGCAAGTCGCTCGGGGCAAGACCCCGGTCAAGCGACTGCAACATCAGATCGGTGAGCCGGTGCCCTGGGGCTTCCAGGTGCGCGCGCTCGAGCGCTATACGCGCCCGAGCGCCGTCGCCCCCCGACCACACATGTGCGGCGAGCACACACGCGACGTCGGGGAACGCGTCCCGCGGTGCGCGCCTGAACATGTCGAGCCAGAGGAAGAACGTGTTGACTCGCCGCAGTTGCCGATGCGTGTTGTCGAGTGCCTCCGACCCATCGGTGCCCACGTCGTCGCCGCCAGCGGGTCCGCCGACCCGCTCGCCGGCCGGAATGGCCGCTTCGTTACCCGCGACCCAGGCCAGCACCGCATCGCGCACTCGGACGTCACGCATCGCAACGATCAGCGCCCCCGCGTCCACCACAGACAGCTCGTCGGCTGATTCGACGGCCGAGCGGACGGCCCGCAGGGCTGTGCTGGGCAACCCGCCCCGGTCACCGATACCGACATCGAGTCGATAGACCTCGCGGGCGATCGCAGCGGTCCGATCGTCATCGACGGGGTCCATCTCACGCTCGAGGTCCGAGCGGGTTTGGCGCACCCCACGGACATCCAGCGGGCCACCCGGATCGGCCACCGCTACCGGCCGACCCTCCAGCGGGCAGCAGGGTTCGGCGCAGTCGTAGGACCACACTCGGTCGTGGTAGACGAACAAGCGATCCCACACTTCTAGACCACGGTCGGCCAGCATCTCCCCCACGTGGTTGGCCAGCCCTCGTTCGGGTAGCACGCGGTCCTCTGGACGTTCGTCGCCGAAGATCGCCATGACGCACGCATCGACATTGCCTCGAGTCAGCGCGTCGACCATGTCTTGTCCACCCGCGGGATCACGCGATATCTCGGTCGAGTCGACTCTGGCCGTGACGTCGACGACGCCGTCGCGCATCGTCACCACGACCACGCTGCGCTCGGGCCGAAATCCGAGCAGTCCCGGGATCGCACCGACGAGTTCCGGAGCGGAGCGAACGGTGACGCGAGCTGATGACGAAGGCGGTTCGGCAAATTCTGGCGTCTGCATGGCCGCACCCTCGCGCGCACAGCCGCTTTCACAGTGCCGGCAGCGTCGAGTCTGTTGACAGGGCCGCCTTGTGCACGTACTGGCACCAGGACTACGTGAAGGTCACCGGCAATAACACCTGGCCGGTCTCGGCATCGACCACGTCGATGCGAGTCACGGACGACGGATCGTGCGGCAGCGAACCGTTCACCGTCGCGGCCCCTGCATAGTTGGCGCTCCACGTTGCGGCTGTGCTTGTCCAGCCGCCCTCACCGTGCGCGACCAGCGTGCACTTTGTACCCGGGGCCACGCCCGAGATGGTGAAAGCGACGTCGCTTCCAGCGGCGGTGGGCGTCAGAACGACTTGTCCCGGACACCCCAGAGGCGGCATCGTGAGCAGCCGCCTGGACCACCGAGCTGCTCGTCGATTGGGTCGGCGAAGACCCAGACGAGCCAGCGAGGTTCAGCCCGACCACCACGGCCACCAGCACCACGACGATCGACGCTGCCACGGACAGCGCCCACGCGCGGTGACGCTGAGAACGCCGCACCTGGATAGCCGCATCGAGCATGCGATCCAGCGCCGCACTGTCCTGATCGTCGATCTCGGCGAGGTCGCTCAGCGCCACCCGGTCCAGCACACCGACCGTCGCCTTCATCTCGGTCATCTCCGCCGCGCACTCCGCACAGTCCTGCAGATGCATCGCGAGTTCGTCGGGAATCGGCTCGCCGGTGAGCGCGAGCCCGGCGAGCTCACGCTGAACGCGCTGGCAGATCGCGTTCACCACTGCACCCCGTTGTCCTGGCAGGCCGTGCGCAATGCGCGCAACGCATAGAAGGCACGCGACTTCACAGTGCCTTCCGGAATTCCCAATGCGACCGCAGTCGCCTGCGATCGACTGGTCGCGGAAGTACAGATGCTCGATCACGGTGCGGTGATCGCGGCTCAATGAGCGCAACGCGTCGGTGACTTGCATCTCGTCGATGACTCGATCGACTGCTGAAGCCGATGCGGGGGCCGGCACATCGTTGACGGACGCGGGCAATGCGACCTCTCGCGGACGCGCGGCTCTTGCTCGCTGCCCGTCAACGACGATGTTGCGCGCCACCGTGTACATCCATCCTCGAACGCTCGCACCCCCTGGGCGTGCCGGATCGAGCGCGTCAGGGTGCTGCCACGCACGAAGCAACACTTCTTGCACCACGTCCTCGGCTCGACCTCGATCGCCGTCAAGCAGCCGGCTCACGTAGCCGAGCAGCGGACCTGCGTGCTCGTCCCACAGACGTCGCACCAGCGCTTCGTCGGCCACCGAGAGAGCCTCCACAACTCCCGAACGTACGCCGCCGTCAACCGGTTCATCGCGCACCAGTCATGAACCCGGCCCCGCCCAAGTCCGTTATTCCTATGAAGCCTGCAACGAAGGCGACAACGTGAGCGGTGAGGTGACCACAATGACCAGCAACGCGACCAGGCACGGGAGTTTGGTGGGGGTCGTTGCTCTGATGGCGGTGGCCCTGCTGGCCGCTTGCGGCTCAACCAGCGGCGCATCCCCCGCGACGAGCAGCAGCGCAGGTGCCGCACTGAGCGTCATCCAAGACGGCACTACGCCTCTGCTGGCAGACGCCAGTGGCCATGCGATCTACCTGCTGACCTCCGACTCCGCGGGAACATCCACATGCAACGGTGCCTGCGCAACCGCCTGGCCGCCGGTCGCGGCTGGGTCAACGACGGTCCCGAGCGACGTCACGGCGAGCTTGGGCACGGCGACCCGGTCAGACGGCAGTTCGCAACTGACGGTCGACGGCCATCCGGTCTACACGTTCCAAGGCGACAGCGCCCCAGACATGGTGACGGGTGAAGGCGTCACAGCTTTCGGCGGCACTTGGTACGCCTTGTCGCCTTCGGGTGCTGAAGTCACCTCGCTCGCGGCCACACCTGCGAATGGGAGTTCGCCAACCACACCGGCAACGTCCTCAGGCGGCCCCTACAAGTACTGACGACTACTGACTGAAGTGTGCCGAGCTCAACATCGTGACGAAGTCTGACTTGGCCTTGTCGCTGCCAGCGTCGATGAAGATGACTTCGTAGATGTATCCGCCGTGTGGCACGAAAATCATCTGCCCGCCGTGCCCCTCCATAGACAGTCCGACCTGCACGCCCACCCCGGCTGGTAGCGCGATCTCGCGCGGTGCCGTGGTGATCCGATCCTGACTCGGCATCGACGCGGTGAGTGATCCGTTGGAGATGCGGGACTCGATCGCATCGACGGTAGGGGCAGTGCCGTTCGTCGAAATCGCCAGGATCGCAACACCTGAGCCGGTTGGCCCGTTGATCCCAACAGTGCCCGCGGGGGCATCGCCGAGCGAACCGTGCGCGATGCTCCATCCTGTTGACAGTTTCACTGTCATGTCGCCGACGCTGAACGTCGCACCAGGTGACAGCGCAATCACAACGGCAGCAACTGTTAGGACGCCGTTGAATGCGGCATGCGCAGACATTGAGCAGACGAGTCCTCGCTTGACATAGAGCAGGCCGAACAACGCGCCCATCAGCGCGTAGTAGCGCAGAGCAGCCGGATTGAGATGCCACGCGGCAAATGCGATCGCAGACATCCAAATCGCAAAGCCGGTACCGTGACCGCGCAACGACTCGAGGAAGACGCCTCGAAAAAGGGTCTCTTCGACGAGAGGCGCCGCGACGCAGAAGATGAGGAACGCGGCGATGATGTGCGGCAGATCGCCCTCGCTGACCATCACGACCGAGCGCGGATCCGTGGACAGATGGCCCGCGATGAGCGAGATCAGCGCGAGCATGCCGCCACCGAGCGCGAGACCGGTCCCGACACCGATGGCGACACCGGTCGCGGCGGACCCCTGCGCCCAACGCAGTCGGATGTGGTTGGTGATCTGGGAGAAGACGATGACGCCGACGACGGAGTAGAAGACCCACGTGCTGACTATGCCGATTCGTTCGATTGCCTCGGGTTCGAGGCTCGAGTGATTGATCGCGTAGAAGATGCCCTGAAAGACAGCACCCAGCGCGATGCACACGATGACAAGAACGAGTGCCTTGCTGCCGAGCATGCGGCCATTGAGTCGCGCGTCGAGCCGGGCATTGAAGCGATGGCCCTGCTCCGCCCATCTCGGTGGCGCCGTGGCGATGGCAGTCGTTGCCGCGGCGGGGGGCGCTACGGCCGGCGACTGGTGCCAGGTCGGCGCGGTCGCAGCAGGGGCGCCGCCAAACAGCGGTGAACCCAAGCCGGCATCTGGCTGCATCGGGGCGTAGCAAAGTCCGCACCACGCGGCGTCAGCGGGCACGCGGGCACCGCAGCGCGGACAACTGCTCACCTGTCCGGTATCGGACGAGTCGCCATGATCTTGAGTTGAAGGGCCATTCCACTGCGCGCGATCCGTGGCAGGGTGAATCCAGGGCCACGTTGGTCGGCCCGGCACTCGCCGACATAGGAGAGTCAATGCCGTTCAACCCATATGACCCGTTGCCCTCGGTGCCCTCCTTCACGCTCACCAGCACCGACGTACGTGACGGCGAGCGTTTCCCGGCTGCCCAGATGAGCGGACTGATGGCCGCCGGGGGAAGCGACACGTCACCTCAGCTCTCATGGAGCGGCTTCCCGGCGGAAACTCGCAGCTTCGCAGTCACGATGTACGACCCGGACGCGCCGACCGCCAGCGGCTTCTGGCACTGGGCGGTCGCGGACATCCCGCCGACTGTGACCTCGTTGCCGACCGATGCAGGCAACGATGCTGGCGACGCCATGCCTGCCGGCGCCGTGACCTTGGCCAATGACGCGGGCCTCGCCCGTTTCCTCGGCGCCGCACCGCCTGAAGGACACATCGAGCACCGGTATTTCATCGTTGTGCATGCGGTTGATGTCGAGTCGCTAGGACTCGAGAACGACGCACGACCGGCCGTGCTCGGCTTCAATCTCTTCTTCCACACTCTCGCGCGGGCCACGATCGTTCCGACCGCACAGCGCTGACACACCGATCAATTCACATGTCCGACCTCTTTGATGGGATGAAGCAATGAGCACCCGTTCAACGAAGTGGCCAGCCGGCACCCCGTGCTGGGCCGACCTCATGACTCCCGACGTCGCCGCCGCGCAGGCCTTTTATTCAGCCGTCGTCGGCTGGCAATACGACGAGGCCAACGAGGAGTACGGCGGTTACGTCATCGCACACATGGGCAAGGGACCCACCACTGGCATCGGGCCGCTCATGGAAGGCGCGCGACCAGCCTGGACGATGTACATCGCATCCGACGACGCCGACACGACCGCAAAGAGTGTCGAGGCGGCCGGCGGAACCGTTCTGATGCCGGTAGGCGACGTTGGCCCGCTCGGGCGGATGGGACTATTCGCGGACCCAAGTGGTGCGGTCTTCGGTGCGTGGCAGGCCGGCACGCATATCGGGGCTGCAATGGTCAACGAGCCAGGCGGGATCGTCGTGGGAAGACCTGCGATCCAACGACCCGGACACGGCCCGTGACTTCTACACCAGTGTCTTTGGCTACACCTACAGCCGGGTGGGAGCTACCTCGTCAGACGACGACGTCATGTACACACCCGGGGACTACACGATGTTCGCGCCAGGCGCAGAGAAGCCACCCTACGGGGGAATGGGCGGGCTGATGGGGCTACCTGAGGGCACGCCCTCATTCTGGCTTCTGTACTTCTCAGTGTCGGACATCGAGGCAGCCATGACTGCGGTTCGCGAGCAGAACGGCACCGTTCTGGTCGAGCCCTTCGACACGCCGTTCGGCCGGATGGCCGGAGTTGAGGACCCGTGGGGCGCAGGCTTCTTCGTTGCGCAGATCACCGACGACAGCCAGTCCAGTCAGACCGACTAGTGGGAGCGAGCGAGATGGACTGGACTCTTGAGGTCGTCACGATCCCCGTCGCGGACATTGACCGCGCAAAGGCCTTCTACGCCGACGGAATGGGCTTTCACCTCGACGTGGATCGCCAGATCAGCGAGAGCTTCCGAGTCGTTCAACTGACACCGCCAGGCTCGGCCTGCTCGATCTTCTTGGCCGCCGATCCAGCGGGAGCCGGGTCTTGTAAGGGCACCCAGCTGGTTGTGGCTGATATGACCAGCGCCATCGACCAACTGCGCCAACGCGGTGTGGAGGTGGGCGAGCCTTTCCACTTCGAGACCGGGCAACCAACGCCGGGGGCGAGTCCAAGTCGCGGTGACTACGAGACGTTCCTCGAGGTCAGCGACCCGGACGGGAATGTCTGGATGATTCAAGAAGTGCCGTCCCGCGCGTCAGCGAACTGATCGAGGCGCGGTGTCGATCGGCGTCCCCGCCATTCGTATAGAGAGTGAGAGAACCGGACAGCCCGGGCGCCGATGAAGGAGCAACTATGACGCAGTACCTGCTCTCCGTATATGACAACCCGGATAATCCGACGCCCACCGATGAGGAGATCCAGGCCGCGTACAAGGCCGTGGATGTCTTCAACCACAAGCTGCAGGCGGAGGGCGTGTGGATCTTCGCGGGCGGATTGCACCCGGTGGACACGGCATCAGTCGTGCGCTTGGTCGACGGCCAGACCGTCACAACGGATGGGCCGTTCATCGAGTCGAAAGAGCACCTTGGCGGCTTCTGGGTCCTCGATCTGCCGGACCTGGATGCGGCCCTCGCGCACGCTGTCGAGGGCTCGGCCGCGTGCGGCAATCCGGTTGAGGTGCGGCCATTCCAGGAAGTTCCTGAGTGACCCCGCTCGACGACGTCGAGCGCACCTTCCGCGACCACTCGGGTCGCGCCGTAGCGACCCTGGTCCGACTCTTCGGCGACATAGACATCGCCGAGGAGTCCGTCCAGGAGGCATTCGTGACCGCCATCGAGAAGTGGCCGCGAGACGGCATACCCCCCAGCCCCGCGGGCTGGATCATCACGACCGCCCACAACCGTGGGATCGATCGACTGCGCCGCGAGTCCACTCGCGATGCGCGACAGATCGAAGCGATCGTGCTTGCTGGAGGTGACGAGCCGATGCAACTCTACGAGGTCCGCGACGACCAGCTGCGGCTCGTGTTCACATGCTGCCACCCGGCGTTGGCTCAGCCAGCACAGATCGCGCTGACTCTTCGCCTCATTGCTGGGCTGCAGACTCCCGAGATCGCGCGCGCCTTCCTGGTGCCGGAGCCCACGATGGCCCAACGCATCGTTCGCGCGAAGAACAAGATTCGCGCAGCAAACATCCCCTATCGCATTCCGTCAGCCGCCGAGTTGCCGGAGCGACTGGGCTCTGTGCTGGCCGTGATCTACCTCGTCTTCAACGAGGGATACGTCTCCTCGGTCGGCGAGTCCCTCAGTCGAAACGAGTTGGCTGGCGAGGCTGTACGGCTCGGCCGGTTGCTGCATGACCTCATGCCGGATGAGCCCGAGGTCGCCGGGTTGCTCGCGCTCATGCTGCTCGATATGGCCCGACAGCCGGCGCGAGCAACCAGCGACGGCTCACTCGTGCGGCTGGCCGATCAGAATCGTTCGCTCTGGGATCGCGAGTTGATCGACGAGGGCCAGGACATCGTTCGCGCCTGCATTCGTCGAAACCAACCAGGGCCGTACCAGATTCAGGCCGCCATCGCGGCGGTGCACTGTGACGCGCCATCCGCGATCGACACGGACTGGACCCAGATCCTCGCGCTGTATGACCAGCAGATGGCGCTTGCGCCGACTCCCGTTGTCGCGCTGAATCGGGCTATCGCCGTGGCCGAGGTGCACGGACCGTCCGCTGCACTGGCGATCGTTGAGCGGATCGACTTGCCCAACTACTACCTGCGCGAAGCCGTCCGCGCTGACTTGCTAGAGAGGTTGGGTCGCGACGCGGAAGCACGACTCGCATACGACAGCGCGATCGCGAAGACGGCCAACGGGGCCGAACACGCGCTCCTCACCGCTCGCCGCGACGCAGTCGGTGCCAACGATAAGAGCTAGTCCCGGCCGGGGAGCCACCGCGCAATCCGCGAGCTGCCGAAGTTCGACTTGTCGACTGCCAGCGCGGTCGACGGTCCGTTCAGATCCCCATGCGGACGCTCGCCAGCCATGAAGGTCACGTCCACTTGGGCGACCTGACCTTCCCCGAACTCGAGGTAGCACATGCCGTGTCCGTCGTAGGTGGCCGTCGGCACGTCGCCGTTAATCCGCTCGATAATTCGTTCGGCCACGACTGCGCCCTGACCCTCGGAGAAGACGCCGGCCTTGGGCGTGCCCACGCTCGTGACGTCGCCGACTGCGTAGACGTCGGCGAATGCGGTCTCCAGGGTGAACGGATCGACCGGAACCCAGCCATCGACAGTCAGGCCGGCCTCAGCGACTACGTCGGGAACCTTGTGGCGGGGGATCGCCAGGAACAAGTCGTAGGGCATCTCGCTGCCGTCACTGATAAGTGCCACCCGTCGATCAGGATCAAGGGCGGTGACCAACTTCTCGGCGTGGAAGGTGATGTCGCGGTCGGCGAAGGCGGCCAAGACCGCGCGCGATGCGTCCGGAGATGGCGGGATCGGCGTCGGCAGCGGCATGACGAGGTCGATGCTCGACTGTTCGCGCACTCCTTTGCGTGTGAGGTGGTCGTGCATCAACAACGCCGTTTCGCTTGGAGCCGGCGGGCACTTGAAGGGGGCAGAAGTGACACCGACGATCACTCGACCGCCAGCAAAATCGGCGATGACGTCGCGAAGCGCGAACGCTCCGGACACGGTGTAGAACTCGTGCCCAGCCTCGCGAAGACCAGGAGTGGCATCCGGTTCCAGATCTGCACCCAGGGCGACAACGAGGATGTCAGCGTCGATCGTCTCGACGTCGGTTGTCACTCGCTTGGCATTCGGATCGATGGCGCGAACCGTCGACTGAACGAATCGAATCCTGCGCGCCTCGAATCCGCCGTACATGTGCCTCGCTTGTCCGGCCGCGAGACGGCCGAACATCACGTCAAGCTTCGAAAAGCCAAAGACGAAGCCGGGTGCTTGATCGACGAGGACGATCTCGACGTCGCGGCTGGCTGGATCGTTGTTTAACGCGTCGGCCAGCCGAGTAACGATCTCAAGCCCGCCGAAACCCGCGCCAAGCACCACTATCCGCATGCTTGCGGAGCCTAGCCAGACTCAGTCGGAGAAGCCTGGCGCGTCGGGGTCGTCTGGGTCGTCGGTGTCAAGGTCCCCGTCCATCACCGACCCCCAAAACGCAAGATTGGCCGGTGAGCCCAGATGTCCGTCCGGCAGCGGGTCACCGGGGAAACCATCGCTACCGCGTGCGACTTCGTGACCGAGCATCCACCCGCTCGTCGTGTTGGCCACGTCATCTGCCGTAGTGCCCTTGCGACACTTTCGACCTGCCACTGAGTCGCATCTCCTGCCCCTGTAGCCGCCATCATCGTTTAGTCCTCGGGCAGCGCCGCGAAGTCCTTCTTGGCGTTCTTGTACCAGGACATCCCCGAGATGGGGTGCTTCCAGCGACCCTTCATCTCTTGCGCAGCAGGACCGTGCGCCTCATCGTCATTTGCCGACATCTCTTTGAGGTGCTTGTCCTGCGCTTTGATGACGTCATCCGCCGTCTCGCCGTGATGAGCGAGGTCGCACGGGCCACCGAGCTGCTTGCACGTCATCGTCTTCACGGATCTGGTCCTCTCGACTATCTCGTTGGAGCGCTACGCATGCCGTCGAGCAGGACCTCCATTAGTCGCGTGGCGCGATCCATGTGGTCGGAAGCATCGACGGTGCCGCAAATCGAACTCATCGCTCGCACAAGGTCGTCGGCACTAAGGACGGGGCGCACCGCGCCCGACGCCACTGCCGCGTCCAGCACGCGCCCGGCGGCCGCGTAGATGTTCTGTCGCGTCTGGTTAAAGAGCTCCGGCTCTTCGTCCATCATCTGGCGCAACGCCACCGACATTCCGCGCTTGGCGGTCACGTAAGCGACGAAGTTGTGCATCCACGCGTCAAGCGCATCGATCGGACTTTGAGTAGCGAGCAACGTGTCGACCGAGTCGCACAGCAACGCGACCTCGCGGCGGTAAACAGCCTCGATCAACGCACTTCGGGTCGGAAAGTTCCGGTAGAGCGTCGCGATCCCGACACCCGCTTCGTGCGCGATGTCCTCAAGTGGGTAGTCCACACCATGAGCGGCGAACAGTTTTGCGGCGGCGCTTAGGAGTAGTTCGCGGTTTCGTAGCGCGTCCTTGCGAAGCGGTCGGGCATCGACGTCATCGGCAACCGATGTCATGGCCCTTCCCTTCGGTCGTTGGCGCGCCTCGCGACGCATCTCAGTTGACAAACCGGAGGACGCCTCCGTATTGTTCCGGAGGAACCTTCCGTTTCCACCCAAAGATTAGCGCCGTGGAGCACGAATGTCGATTAACCTCAGCGCCCCCACCGTCACCAGGCGCAGCCGTCCGCGGCTGGTCCTGAGCGTGATCCTGGTCGCTCAGCTCATGCTGATCCTCGACGCGACCATCGTCAGCGTCGCGTTGCCCGAGATGCGCGATGCGCTGGGCTTCAGCACCTCGAGCCTGTCCTGGGTGATCAGTGCCTACGCCCTCGCGTTCGGGGGCCTGCTTCTCCTAGGCGCCCGGACCGGCGACATCCTCGGTCGACGCACCACCTTCCTCAGCGGGATTGCCACCTTCACCGTGGCTTCTGTTGCCGGCGGTTTCGCCACCTCGCCAGGCCTCCTGCTGGCTGCTCGCGCCGTGCAAGGCGCGGGGGCGGCCTTCGCTGCGCCGGCCGCGCTGGCCCTGTTGACCACGATGTTTCCCGAGGGCCGCGAGCGGATGCGCGCCATCGGCTACTACACGGCGGTATCCATCGGCGGCAGCGCCGTCGGCCTGGTCGCGGGCGGAATCCTGATCCAGTTCGCGTCATGGCGTTGGGTCATGTTCGTGAACGCGCCGATTGGCGTCGCTGTGCTCGTTGTCGGTCTCATCGCATTGCCCAAGTCACAGCGCGCATCTGGTCACTTCGACCTGGCGGGAGCCGCCACGTCAACGATCGGCATGACCGCACTCGTCTACGGATTGATTGAGGCCGGCACGTCGGGCTGGACCAACGCGGTGACGATTGGCGCGCTCGTCGGAGGTGCCGCGCTCCTTGGAGTCTTCGTCTTGATCGAGCGCCGCGCCATTTCGCCGATCACGCCCCTTCGACTCTTCAATGACCGCAACCACGTCGTTGCTTACATCGCGCGGCTGCTTCTTGCTGCAGTGATGTACGGACTGTTCTTCTTCCTGGCTCAGTACATGCAGGAGATCCGCGGCTACAGCCCACTCGCTGCTGGCTTGGCCTTCCTGCCGCTGACGGCATGCCTGTTCGTCTCGTCGCAGACCGGGGCACGATTGGCCAGTCGCGTCTCGCGCCGGACTCTGGTCGTTGCTGGTGTCACCACGTCCGCCCTTGGTGTGTTCTGGATCGGCCACCTGTCGGTCGGCAGCGGCTACCTTGCGATCGCCGGGCCCCTAGTGCTGATTGGTCTCGGGAACGGGCTCGCATTTGTGGCCCTTACAGCTCTCGCGCTCAGCGGCGTGGAGCCGCGCGACGGTGGGGCTGCAGCCGGTCTCGTGAATGTCACGCAGCAGATCGGTGCGGCGCTCGGCCTCGCGTTGTTGGTGACGATCTTCAACACCGCTTCACATGCCTCAACGAGCGCGCCGCAGGCCTTTGTTGATGGCACGAATCGTGCTTATCTCGTTGCGGCGGCACTGCTCGCAACTGTGGTCGTGATCTCGGCGGTCGTGCTTCGCACGCGGCCCGAGGACATCGACCTTGAGGCTGAGATCCTCGAGCTTGAGATGGAAGGCGCTGAAGCCGGCGTCTAGCCGGTCAGTGCCGTCAGGGGATCCACTCCTCGTCGACAATCAGGTCGGTGAACTCGGGTGGCTCGGCGAGGATTTCAGCGAGTCGTCCCTGAATGCCGGGCATGGCTTCCTGCCGACGCGGATCCTGCTCTCGCGCGCGAGCCTGTTCCTCGCTCTCGAAGATGGCGAGTACGAACGCCTGCTCTGGGTCTTTCTGGTCGCGAAGGAAGAACTCTCGCACTAACCCAGAGCCCGGCTGCTCGGCCGCGCGAAGTTGCTCAGCGAGGACAGATGTGTCCGCGCCGGGCCTTAACCGAATCCTGATCAGTTGCGCCCACATGTGTCCTCCACATCAACTGCAAAGCGTGTTCGGCGAGTTGCCGGCTACGCGTGGGGTTCTCCTTCAGACGGGTCGCACGGTGTGGCCGTGCTCCGCGGTGGGGGTGTGAAAGGAATGAATCGTGGGGTCTGATCGGCGTAGACGCAGTAGTCGCGGAAGCGCTGCGCCAGCCGCCGCTCCTCCCAACGCGCCTTGACCGCGATCAGGGCGATGAGCAGGATGCACAGCGCGCACTGCACGTAGCTGGCCGACGCGGCCGTGTGCGCGATCGCGAACAGCAAGAGTCCGGTGTAGATGGGGTGGCGCACGTAGCGGTACATGCCCCCGGTCTGCAGACGGGCGTGAGCGTTCGGTAGCGGCGCCGCGGTGAGGCCACGACCCAGTCCGGTCCCGCCCAGGACCATGACCACCACGCCGAGAGCCATTGCGATCCATGCCAAACGATCGAGCCAGGGCGGGACGGGCCATGCGTCGCCGCCGCCGAGCAGGACGATCAGGGCGATCAGCACGAACTGCCCGGCAACGAGCAGCCACGCGGTACGCAGGTCCGCGGCCCCCTTCCCGGCACGACCGGGAGAGGGTTCGGGACCGGCGGCCGTCATCGCCTGCGCCGCGCTCGGTGTCTGAATCGGACGTCGGGCAGGACCTCGCTCAGCGAGGCCGGGCACACCCACGCGCGTCGACCATGTGACCGAACATGGCGAGCGCGAACGCGGAAGCGGCCATGATGCGGAGCAACGTCGACCCGAACGCCGGCGAGGCACGTGGTCGGCGAGGCCCCGAACTCACGTGGACCGAAGCGGCACCCTCGCAGCATCAACTGCCCCAGATCAACTGCAGCCGCTGGTGCTGCCGCAGCCCTCGCACACGTAGCAGGAGCCGGCAGGTCGCATCTTCACACCGCACGTCATGCACATCGGTGCATCGGATGCCGTGCCGGTGATTCGCTCCATCAACTCAGCGGACGAATGAATGCCGGTGGCACCAAGGTCGGCAGCCGCTGCTGGTGCGGCCGTCGTCGTAGGAGCTCCGGCCACGGGACTCGTTTCCATTTCGTTGTCCGGATCAAGGGTCTCGACCAACTCGACCGGCACACCTTGTGACAACGACTCGATGTCGATGTGCTCGTCCGCGTCTGACGGTGCATACGAGCCAGTCTCAAGTTGACGAGCCCGCTCGTCGGCCGTGTAGATCCCGAGCGCGGAGCGATCGTCGAATGAGAGGTAGTCCAGCGCGAGGCGACGGAAGATGTAGTCCATCACCGACTGCGCCATCCGTACGTCCTTGTCGTCGGTCATGCCCGCGGGGTCGAAGCGCATGTTGACGAACTTTGATACGAAGGCATCCAGCGGGACGCCGTACTGCAGCGCGATCGAAACCGCGATCGAGAACGCATCCATCACACCGGCAAGCGTCGAACCTTGCTTGCCGAGCTTGAGGAACACCTCGCCGAGACCATCGTCCGGGTATGAGCCGGCAGTCATGTAACCCTCGGCGCCGCCGACGGAGAAGGACGTCGTCTGCGACGGGCGAACCTTGGGTAGACGCTTGCGCGTGGGCGGTGCCTCGATGACGACGGTCTCCACGGTTGCCGCCGCGGACTTGTTGGAGTCGATGCCCGCGTTGTCACCCTTGCCGCCAGACAGCGGCTGGCCGACCTTGCAGTTGTCCCGATAGATCGCAAGCGCCTTGATCCCGAGCTTCCAGGACTCGAAGTAGATCTCCTCGACTTCTTCGACCGTCGCCGACTCAGGCATGTTGACCGTCTTTGAGATCGCGCCGGAGATGAACGGCTGCACCGCCGACATCATCCGCACGTGACCCATCGGCGAGATCGAACGTTCGCCAGTGGCGCAGTCGAAGATCGCGTAGTGCTCCTTCTTGAGTCCTGGCGCGTCCACGACGTGACCCTGGGAGGCGATGTGCTCGATGATCGCCTCGATGGTCTCGTCGGTGTAGCCGAGCTTGTGCAATGCCCGCGGAATCGTCTGGTTGACGATCTGCATGGAGCCGCCGCCGACGAGCTTCTTGAACTTCACCAACGAGAAGTCCGGCTCGATCCCCGTCGTATCGCAATCCATCATGAACCCGATGGTGTTGTGACTCACCATGCCGTTGGCCACGTATGTGACGTTGTCGGGCACGGACAGGTCGTAGGTCGGTTGAATACCGCCATCTTGGTTGGCAACTACCGGCTCGAAGATGTAGTCGAGCGCGTGAGCCACGTCGGACGCACCGGTGGCCGCGAGGACCCGCTCGGCAAGAGTGCGCGACAGTCCCACACCACGAGCGACCGCCTGCTGCACGAGTCCGCGCAACTCGTGCCCCACTGGGATGAGCTCGAGCCAACGCGCGTCGGACAGCTGGATCCGGTCGTTCTTCCCGGACTGACCCGAGGAGTCGGCGGCGACTAGCAAGGACTTGCGGTTCGACAGGAAGCCAACGCGATCGTTGAAGATGGCGGCGTGCTTAATGTTGCGCACACGAACAACCTGTATGGGGCCGCCCCAGCCACTTGAGGTCTCACCGGTGGTGGTCGGGATTCCGATCGCCAGCATCAGGCTGCGCACGTCCTCCGCAAACACCTCACTCCCCGTGCTGACGCTCGGAACGCCCTCAAGCACAGTGCCATCGGCCTCAAACAAGCCACGAAGGAACGATGCAAAGATCGCAGGGTCGTTGGTTTCGCGAATCGCCGCGGGCACCCGAGGCGTCCAGCCCTTCCCGGAGTGGTCAACGCCGGGAAGCTCCTTTGCGAAGCCGGCGGCCTTCCACCAGCGAGCCAACCGCACGGACTGCAACGAGACCTCGTGGTAACCGACTTGGGAACGAACCGCCGGTTCGAGGTGGAACAGCCCCTTGCTCAGAACACGGATGCGTTCGATGACATCTAGGTCCGAGTCGGCCACGCACAGTCGTAGACCCTTGGCGTGCAAACTACCGTCGCCCATGAAGTATCCGACGAGCTCGGCCAGGTCACTGTCGACCTGATCGGGAACAATCGCGTGGCGGTCATCCGTGTAGTAGGCCTGGTCAAGCACCGGCAGAGGAACACGGATCGGGTCACCCACGAGAGTCCCGAGTTGGAGTGGGACGATGTCGCCAGTGGCCACGTCGGCCAATCGCTTCCAGACCCACTGTTTGGTCTCGGCGTCGACGATCTTCACTCGGTGGGACAACGTGCCCTGAAGGCGGTAACCGCCACGAGTCACGATGCGCCGCGTTGGTTCTTCGCCGTTGACGAAGAACCTCGTCGCCTCACGCGGACCCTCATCAGTGCTCACTCCGAGCTCAATGTCCTGCCACTTCGAACCCCACACATCGCCGATTTCCGATAGGCGCAGCAGGCCGTGATCGGTAGTGATCAGTGTGTCGCCGGTAAGGCAACCCGTCGGTGCGATGACCGATGCTTGCGCGTTGCGCCAGCCGTTCTGCTCGCCGATCGACAGGCAGGCCTGCCACTCCTGCTCAGCGACGCGCAGCACATCCGCGTCAAGTGACGAGAAGGTGCGTACCGCGTCCGTCGGCGGCCGCGTGCTTGCGCATGACCCGCGTGTGTGCGGAAGCGTTGCGTGCGATAGCCGTTGTACGGACCAACGATGCCCGCCAACTCGGCAGATCGCTTGTAGGCCGCGCCAGTCATGAGGCTGCTGATGGACGCGGCCAGCGCCCGACCACCGTCGGACTCGTAACCAAGTCCACTCGCCATGAGCAGGGCGCCAAGGTTGGCGTACCCAATGCCGAGCTGGCGGTAGTCGCGAGTGGTCTGGGCGATCGCCTCGGTCGGGAAGTCCGCGAAGCAGATCGAGATGTCCATCGCGGTGATGATCATCTCGACTGCCTTGGCGAATGTCACCGCGTCGAAGGTGTCGTCGTCCCTGAGGAACTTCATCAGGTTCAGCGACGCCAGGTTGCACGAGGAGTTGTCCAAAGACATGTACTCCGAGCACGGGTTGGACGCGGTGATCCGACCGGTCTCGGGGTTGGTGTGCCAGTCGTTGATCGTCCCGTCGTACTGGATGCCGGGGTCGGCGCACTCCCACGCCGCGACCGCGATGGTGTGGAACAGATCCTTGGCGTCAACGGTCTCGATGACCTCGCCGGTGGCCCGGGCCCGCAGCCCGAACTCGCCGCCACTCTCGACTGCGCGCATGAACTCGTCGTTGACCCGAACCGAGTTGTTCGCGTTCTGGTACTGGACGCTGGTGATGTCTTTGCCGCCGAGATCCATGTCGTAGCCGGCGTCGCGCAGCGCACGGATCTTGTTCTCCTCGCGCGCCTTCGTCTCGACGAACTCAAGGATGTCTGGGTGGTCGACATCGAGAACGACCATCTTCGCCGCGCGACGCGTGGCGCCGCCGCTCTTGATGGTGCCGGCCGATGCGTCCGCCCCGCGCATGAAGGACACCGGACCGCTCGCGGTGCCCCCCGAGGACAGCAACTCCTTGCTCGAGCGGATGCGCGACAGATTCAGCCCGGCACCGGAGCCGCCTTTGAAGATCAGGCCTTCTTCGCGGTACCAGTTGAGGATCGAGTCCATCGTGTCGTCGACCGCGAGGATGAAACAAGCTGACACTTGCTGCGGTGATGGCGTCCCCACGTTGAACCACACCGGAGAGTTGAACGAGAACACTTGGTGCAGCAGCATCCAAGTCAACTCGTGCTCAAAGATCTCGGCATCAGCGTCAGACGCGAAGTAGCCGAAATCGCGGCCTGCCTTCGTGTAGGTGAGGACGACCCGGTCGATGAGCTGGCGCAGGCTACGCTCCCGCGCGTCCGTGCCCACCGCGCCGCGGAAGTACTTGGTCGTGACGATGGTCGATGCGTTGACCGACCAGAAGTCCGGGAACTCAACACCGCGCTGTTCGAAGACGGTCTCGTTGGTCTTCCAGTTCGTCTGCACGACATCGCGCGCTTCCCAGGCGACCTCGTCGTAGGGGTGGACTCCGGGCGTCGTGTAAATGCGCTCGATCGTCAAACCCGTGCGCTCGACGCGGGGCGCATCACTGGCCGTGGTGGTCGAAGTGCCCTGCGCGCCGACGCTCTGCGTCGGGACGTTTACCTGGTCGGTCATCGTGCGCTTCCTCTCACTGAAACAAGTCCATTGTGTCGGCTGGGTCCGACAGAAATCGGTGGCTGAATCGGGGCTGAACGAAGGGCGCACGACCCCTACGGCGACGCCGGCTGTCTGGGCGGAAGCTCTTCCCCCACGGGCTCACGCTCGGCCCGCAGGAGAGTGATCTCGGCTTCGAAGTCTTCGAGGGTGTCGAACGATCGATAGACCGAAGCGAAGCGCAGGTAGGCCACCTCGTCGAGCTCGCGCAGGGGGCTGAGGATGGCGAGCCCAACCTCGTGGGCGGGCAGCTCGGCGCTCCCGCTCCCGCGCAGCTGGTCCTCGACGTGCTGGGCCAATAAGGCCAGCGCGTCCTCACCCACGGGCCGTCCCTGGCAGGCCTTGCGGACACCTGTCACGACCTTGTCGCGGGAGAACGGCTCAGTGACGCCGCTGCGCTTCACCACGGTCAGGCTGACGGTCTCGACGGTCGTGAAGCGCCGGTCACAGGCAGTGCACTGCCTACGGCGGCGGATCGCGGTGCCGTCGTCAGTGGCCCGCGAGTCGACCACGCGGGTGTCCTCGCACTTGCAGAACGGGCAGTACATGAGCGCCTCCCCCGAAGCCTGGATCGTCCTGGCACGTTACGGATGCGCCTGGAGTGGTTAGAGAGGCGACAGAGACCTCCCCTGTGGACATCCCTGGGGATGACTTGGGGAGAACCTGTGGTCAACCAACCACAACTTGTGGACGAAAAACATCTGTGTAAGTACCAGATGTTGGGGAACCGTAGCCCCTCAGGACAACTCGTGACAAGGCTCTACGCGCCACCCGCGTGTCATGGGCGTGTCGCGTCCCCCACCCACTTCTAGGCGGCGGGCACGAGCAGGCTTTGCCCGGCCACGAGGCTGGTGTCGCTCATCCCGTTGATCTGCTCGATCCGCAAGATCATGTCGCGTGGATCCCCGGCAGGATCAACGGACTCGGCCAGCTGCCACATCGTCTGTCCTGGCTTCACAACCACGGTCGTCAGCGCCTGCTGCCCGCTGCCGCCCGTCCCGGCAGAAGCCGTGCCCTCCATGAAACGCAGCAGCCCGAGCAAGGGCAGGGCAAACGCGACCACGATCAGGAGCCCCAGCACGACTCGTCCACGCCGGGTCAATCGCAATCTGACTGCGGGCGCAGCGGATGGGCGGGAAATGCCGGGGGCGAAGCTCATGGTGCTCATAGCGATCTCCCAATCGAACGGGCAGTCGAACGGGTGCAATCGAACGGGTGTTCGATTCGAACGTATGTGCGATTTGTAGCACGTGCCACCGACCTTTTCCGACTGGCGGGGGCAAACACGCCGCACGGGTGTCGAACATATGTTTGAAACGTGTGTTCGATCCCGCTAGCCTCGGCCCCACCGTCAGACACCCACAGGACCATCGGCAGGAGCCCGCATGAGCCCGCGAATCGACAGCAGCAAGGGCGAAATCGGACCCACCAAGCCCGGCGACAGGGTCGTCGAGCTTCCCGACGGGGCCCCTGACGCAGACGGGTTGACCGCACGTCAGCGCAAGATCCTCGACGTCATCACCGAGACGGTCGAGCGGCGCGGCTATCCCCCCTCGATGCGTGAGATCGGGGAGGCGGTCGGGCTGACCTCGTCGTCATCCGTCGCACACCAGCTGTCAAGCCTCGAACGCAAGGGCTTCCTGCGCCGAGACGCAAATCGCCCGCGCGCGGTGGAGGTCCGCACCCCGTCCGGCAAGCCCTCGGGCAGACCTCCGCAGAGCCTCCGGCAAACCCACTGCGAGCCCCACCAGCGAGCAGTTCGTTGACATGACCGACTCAGGCGACGCGACGCCCGCCACGAGTTACGTGCCGCTCGTCGGTCGCATCGCCGCCGGTGGACCGATCCTCGCCGAGCAAGCAGTCGAGACGGTCTTCCCGCTCCCCCGCGAACTGGTCGGCGACGGCGAGCTCTTCATGCTCACCGTGGTCGGGGACTCGATGATCAACGCGGCCATCTGCGATGGCGACTTCGTCGTCGTGCATCGACAACAGACCGCGGACAACGGAGACATCGTCGCCGCGATGCTCGACGGCGAAGCGACGGTCAAGACGCTCAAGCGCCGCGACGGTCACGTCTGGCTGATGCCGCACAACCCGGCATACGAGCCGATCTTCGGCGACGACGCGGTGATCCTCGGACGCATCGTCAGCGTGCTGCGCAAGATCTGACGTCGTTGACCTACGGGACCGAGCCTTGTCGTCTTAACGAGTCGGTGACTTGGCCTCGATGGACCCGCGCAACGAAGACAGCGACGCGCGTACCTGCTCGCCGTTCGTCGTCGGATAGAACGGCGGCAGTGACTTGCGGATGTAAGCCGCGTACGACCCGGTCGCCAAACGCGAGTCGAGGATCGCGACGACTCCGCGATCCTGCGCTGATCTGATCAGTCGCCCGGTGCCTTGTGCGAGTTTCAACGCGGCCCGTGGCAACGCAACCTCTCGGAATCCCGATCCGCCCGCAGCATCCACTACCCGTTGCCGCGCAGCCAACAGTGGATCGTCGGGGCGCGGAAACGGAATGCGGTCCACGATCACCAGGATGCAGGCATCGCCTGGCACGTCGACGCCCTGCCACAACGACATCGTCCCGAACAAGCATGCCTCTCCATCGGCGGCGAAGCATGCGACCAGGGCCGCGATGTCGTCATCGCCCTGCAGATACAACGGGACGGACACATGTTCGCGTGCGTACACCGCAGCCTGCTCGGCCGCGCGTCGCGACGAGAACAAGGCCAACGTCCGCCCACCCGCCGCTTCGATCAGTTCGACGATCTCAGTCAGCGTCGCGTCAGACAGCCCGTCGCGGCCCGGCGGTGGCAAATGCGCGGCCGTGTAGAGAATCCCCTGCTTGCCGTAGTCGAACGGCGATCCGACATCGAGTCCGCGCCAGCCGTCAGCCGCGTCGAGACCCAACGAGGTGGCCACCGCGGCAAATGACCCACCGAGCTCAAGCGTGGCTGACGTGAGCACAACGGTCGACTTGTCGAACAACGACGATCGCAGCACTGCGGACACTGAAAGCGGTGCCACCCGGATCCGCACGGCGCGATCAGTTCGGCTAAGCCAGGCCACATCGACGTCGCTGAGCGTGATCAGCCGCCCCGACACGTCGTGGATGACATCGAGGTCGGACTTGATCGACGCCACGGCCGCGGCATCCGCCTCGTCAGCGCCAGCCAATCCGCCGAGTGCGGCTCGGGTCGTGTCCCGCAGGCCGCTCAGCACGGCGAACGCGGCCTCATCGAGCGTGGTGATCTGTCCGTCCGGCCACGCCTCTATCACGGTGCCGAGCCCGGCCGCGGCATCGTCGAGTGCGTCGGCAACTTCGACACCTAGCAGACGACGAGCTCGGCGGGCCACTCGCTCGAGGACGGCTGGCGAGAGTTCGACCGTTGCTGCATTCGTCGCCTGATCGGCCAGCTCGTGTGCCTCATCAACCACGACCGCGTCGTACTCCGGCAGGATCGGGATCGATTCGAGTGCGCCGATCGTGAGCAACGCATGATTGGTCACGACGACGTCGGACTCGCGTGCCTTCTCGCGTGCGCGCTCGGCGAAGCAGTCCTCACCGTAGGCGCACTTCTGCGCGCCGATGCACTCGGCCGAGGACACCGACGAGGCGCGCCACACCCGCGCATCTACCGATGGCACGAGTTCGGACTTGTCGCCGGTCTCGGTCTGCTCGACCCACTCGCGCAGTCGCTTTGCGTCCCGGCCGAGCGGACTGGTCTCCGTCGCATCGAAGAGCGCGTCACCGTCGTCGTTGGGCGCGCCTTCCTTGATCCGGTGCAGGCAGGCGTAGTTGGAGCGCCCCTTGACGACGGCGAAGGTTGGACGACGATCCAGCAGCGGTGCCAAAGCATCCGCAATCCGTGGGAGATCTCGTTGAACCAACTGCGATTGAAGGGCGATGGTCGCAGTGGAGACCACGACTCGTTCGCCGTGCGCGATCGCCGGGACCAAGTAGGCCAGCGATTTGCCCGTACCTGTGCCCGCCTGCACGAGCAAGTGCTCGCCCGACCCGAACGCACCGGCGACGGCCGCCGTCATCTCACGCTGACCATCGCGGGGTTGGCCCCCGATCGCGGCCACCGCCGCTGCCAAAAGCAGTTGGACATCGCGCTCGTTGATCTCGTCCTCGGCCATTGCGCCGATTCTCGCCTATGCGCGCCGAGCCGGGATCAGGCTGTGGGTAGAGCGGCGCGACGAAGCTCGTCCGCGAGCTCGGCACGAACACGTGCCCGCACCCTGCTGCCACCAGCCTCGTGCTCGATCGCCTCGACCTCACCGTGCCGGTGCACCCGGGAGATGAGATCGCCGCGCTCGTAGGGCACGACCACGTCGACGAGCTCTCCGGGTCGGGGCAGGTCGCGGTCGATCATGGCGAGGAGCGCGTCGATGCCCTCACCGGTACGGGCAGACACCGCAATCGCGTGCTTCTCGTGACGCAGCAACCTCGCGACCACGAGGGGATCGGCGATGTCCGTCTTGTTGATGGCAACGATCTCGGGGATTGCCGCCGCGTCAACATCGGCCAGTACCGCGCGCACTGCGCTGAGCTGGGCTTCCGGGTCGGGATCGGAGCCGTCTACGACATGCACGATCAGATCGGACTCCCCCACCTCTTCAAGCGTCGAGCGGAACGCCTCGACCAGTTCGTGTGGAAGATGCCGCACGAAGCCGACGGTGTCTGTGACGGTGACGTCAGTACCGCTAGGCGTGCGGGCCTTACGCACGGTCGGGTCGAGCGTCGCGAACAGCGAGTCCTCGACCAGCACCCCCGCACCAGTAAGGCGATTGAGCAGCGATGACTTGCCTGCATTCGTGTAGCCGGCGATAGCCACTGACGGCACAGGGCTGCTTCGACGAGCAGATCGCTTGGTCTCACGCACCGTCGACATCGCCTTGATCTCGCGGCGCAGCTTCGCCATCCGTTCGCGGATGCGACGCCGATCTGTCTCGATCTTCGTCTCACCGGGCCCACGCGTGCCGATGCCGCCACCGCCCGCGACCCGACCGCCGGCCTGCCGGGACATCGACTCACCCCAGCCGCGCAGGCGCGGCAACATGTACTCCATCTGCGCGAGCGCGACCTGCGCCTTGCCCTCTTTACTCTTCGCGTGCTGCGCGAAGATGTCGAGGATCAACGCAGTGCGATCAATCACCTTCACCTTCACGACCGACTCGAGGTGGTTGAGCTGCGACGGACTGAGCTCGCCGTCGATGACAACCGTGTCGGCACCGCTCGCAACGACGACCTCTCGGACCTCTTTTGCCTTGCCAGAGCCCATATAGGTGGCCGGGTCCGGTCGATCCCGACGCTGGATGAGGGCCTCAAGCACTTCCGATCCCGCAGTCTCGGCCAGCGCGGCGAGCTCGCCGAGCGAGTTCTCCGCCTCCTCAACCGTGCCCTCGGTCCAGACACCGACAAGGACAACGCGCTCCAAGCGGAGCTGGCGGTACTCGACCTCGGTGACGTCATGCAACTCAGTCGACAGTCCCGCGACTCGTCGCAGTGCACCGCGTTCCTCGCGATCAAACTGCTCACCGTCGTACTCGCTGGCCCACGCGTCGTGAGTCGAGGTCACGCGTGCACCGCCAGCAGGTCCGCGTCCAATACGCCGTGCGCAACGATCACGGCATCGCCTGACAGCAGCGCCTGGTCACCGTTGAGTGTCACGGTCAGCCGACCACCGGGGACGTCGACGTGCCACTCACTGCGATGCCCGGTGTCACCAAAATGGCGCGCGCTCACGTACGCCGCAGCCACAGCACCGGTGCCACACGAGCGCGTCTCACCGGAACCCCGTTCGAACACCCGCATGGCAAGGTGACGTTCACCGATGCGCACCACGAACTCCACGTTGGCGCTATCAGGAAACATTCGCGCGGGTTGAAGGTCCGGTGGATCGAGCAACGAGCCGGCGTCGTTGAGGTCATCAACGAATGCAACCGCATTCGGGTTGCCAGCCCGCACCGCGATCGCCGGCCAGCTGCGGCCGTCGACTCTCACTTCAGCGTCGCCTTCGATCAACTCGACGACACCCATGTCCACGGTCGCACCGCCATCATCGAGGGTCACCGTCTTGACCCCGTCGCGGGTTGCGATCCGGATGACATCGGCAGCGACTAAGCCTTCGTCGGCGAGGTGGCGCGCAAATACGCGAATGCCGTTGCCGCACATCGCCGAGACCGAACCGTCGGCGTTGACATAGTCCATGAAGTACTCGGCCTCAGTGAGATCACCGAGAGCAACGAGCGCCGGGAACGAAGCCGTGCGGACAACGCGCAGAACACCGTCTGCGCCAATACCGCCGCGTCGATCGCAGATGGCCCGTATCTGCGCAGCGCTAAGCGAAAGCTCGCCCTCGAGGTCATCGATGATGACGAAGTCGTTGTGCGTGCCGTGCCCCTTGGCGAAGCGCAGCGCGCCCGCGGTCTCACTCACGGGTTGATGCTACGTCCGTGACACGAGACGCGACGAATTCCGCAACCCTGTCCACCAGCGCCCCCTTCTCTGTCTGGGCATCGACGTCAAACCACTGAATGCGGGGGTCGCGACCAAACCAGGACTCCTGCCGACGTGCGAATCTCCGGGTCGCCCGCTTTGTCAGCTCAATCGCATCGTCCAGCGTGGACTGACCGTCGAGGTAGTCGAGCACCTGGGCATAGCCGAGGGCGCGCGAAGCCGTGGGAGCATCCCTCAGCCCCTGCGCTGCCAACCCACGGACCTCATCGACAAATCCCGCGGCGAACATCGCGTCCACTCGCGAGTCGATCCGCGCATCGAGCACGTCGCGCTCAGCCCGGATCCCGATCATCGCCGTGTCGTTCGTGGATTCGACATCCTGTCGAGGTAGCACGGCGGTGAACGATCCGCGCAGCTCGACCACCTCTAGCGCGCGCACGACTCGACGAGCGTTGCTCGGCAGAATCGCTGCAGCCGCGATCGGGTCTCGCCTTGCCAGCTCGGCATGCAAGGCCCGCGGACCCCGCTCGGCAAGCTCCTGTTCGTAGCGTGCCCGGATCGCGGGATCGGTGCCAGGGAACTGCAGTTCATCTACGACGGCTCGTACGTACAGACCCGAGCCACCCACGAGCACAGGATGCCTGTCACGTCCGCGGATGGCGGACAGTGCGTCTCGCGCCTGGTCCTGGTACTCCGCGACGCGCGCAACCCGACTCAGATCCCACACGTTGAACAGGTGATGGGGCGCGAGTGCTTGTTCGTCCGCCGACGGCGTTGCCGTGCCGATCACCATGCCGCGGTACAGCGCCATCGAGTCCGCGTTGACTACCTCCGCGCCGAATCGGTGCGCCAGTGCGGCCGCTAACGCGCTCTTGCCCAGACCAGTCGCGCCCACCACACACAGCAGCTTGTTATCCATCGACCCGCGCCCAAGATCCGACGAAGTACGCGACGCCGTACGGATCGAACATCTGCGCGCGACCTCGCCACCCGTCGCCGCTGCCGATCGCGCGCGCCGCCAGCTGCCACGCCGCGCGACCGTTGACCAGCAGCTCGTCGCACAGTGCACGGTCGAGTTGGAGCAGTCCGGCTGTGTCCACTTCGGCCAAGCCACCTTCGATAGAGGCGTCGAGCTCCGCGGCACGTTCGTCGAACGCACCGGGCGCTGCAGAGGATCGTCGCGCCGAGCCATCACCGATGATCACCAAGGTGGTCGGGTCGTGTACTGCCACCAGCTCCATCGCCGCGTCGAGTTCCTCGTCACTGCTCGATGAGTCGATCCCGACGAAGCCAGTGGGTGCGACCGAGTTGTCCCGGCACAGCCATGCGCCCACCGAAAGGGCCGTGGGCAGCGGCTTGTCGTCATCGCCGTCACGGTCGATCGAGTTGCGATTGATCCCCAGTCCGCGCAGCGACACGGATGAGTCGGCCGGATATGCGCGTGTCGTGTCCGCGCGACCGACCACCACCACCCGCGCAGCGCTCAAGGCGCCGAGGTACGCACTAATTGCCGCCCGCACCGCGCCAAGCTCGTGGGCGGCACCGCTCGCCACATCCGGGATCAGGAGGGGTGCTGCGGGCGCGAACACGACCCGGTCAAGCCTCACTAGACCTCGCCTCAACCTGTGCGCTCGGACGCCGCGTCAACGAACCGACGGCAGGCCAAGCAGGACCGGCGCGCCTTGCAGACTGCTGTCGGCATCGGATGCCTCGGCCGCGCCCATTCCCTGCGCGAGCTCCCACGCATCACCACCGCGCGTCCGGCGCACCGACCCAATCGTGTCCTCCGCGATCAGGTGATGCGGCGCCGCGTACGTGACGCGAGTGCGCACGACATCGCCGGGCCGAAGGGCGCCGCGTTCGTCGACAACTCCTGGATCGTTCAGGTGCACCAGGCGGTTGTCTTCTGCGCGGCCGGAGACGCGTTGTGTCGCGTCGTCCTTACGCCCCTCGCCAGCAGCAATCATTACCTCGATCTCACGTCCGACCTGACGAAGGTTCTCCTGCCAGGCGATCTCGTCTTGTAGCGCGGTCAGTCGCTGGTACCGCTCGGCGACGACCTCAGCCGCGATCTGATTGTCCATGGCCGCGGCTGGTGTTCCGGGGCGTTTGGAGTACTGGAAGGTAAAGGCACCCGCGAAGTGCGCCTCGCGCACCACGTGCAATGTCTGCTCGAAATCGTCGTCGGTCTCGCCTGGGAATCCAACGATGATGTCGGTCGTGATGGCAGCCTCAGGCATGGCGGCGCGTACCCGGTCGACGATCCCGAGGTAGCGGGCCTGGCGATATGAACGGCGCATCCGCGCCAGCACAGGATCAGAACCAGACTGCAACGGCAGGTGCAGCTGCGGCATCACGTTGGGGGTCTGCGCCATGGCGTCGATGACGTCGTCTGTGAAGTCACGCGGATGCGGGCTGGTGAAACGAACTCGTTCGAGACCCTCGATCTGGCCACACGCGCGTAGCAAATCCGCGAATGCGCCCGGAGACCCGAAACCGACCCCGTAGGCGTTGACGTTCTGTCCGAGAAGAGTCACTTCGACGACGCCAACATCGACGAGTGCACGAACCTCGGCAAGCACGTCCTCGGGACGGCGATCCTCTTCATGCCCACGAAGCGAGGGAACGATGCAGAACGTGCACGTGTTGTTGCATCCGACGCTCACTGAAACCCAGGCCGAGTACGGCGACTGCCGCTTCGTCGGCAGTGTCGACGGGAATACGTCCAACGATTCGAGGATCTCGACCTGCGCTTCGCTTTCGATCCGCGCCCGCTCGAGCAGCACCGGCAACGAACCGATGTTGTGCGTCCCGAACACCACGTCGACCCATGGGGCACGTCGCACGATCTCGCCACGGTCCTTCTGCGCCAAGCAACCGCCCACCGCGATCTGCAGGCCAGGGTTGGCATCCTTGACCGGACGCAGGTGACCGAGGTTGCCGTACAAGCGGTTGTCGGCGTTCTCGCGGACCGCGCAGGTGTTGAACACGATCACGTCTGGGGTCGCTTCCTCGCCGACCGGACGGTATCCGGCGCCCTCAAGAAGGCCAGCCAGACGCTCTGAGTCATGGACGTTCATCTGGCACCCGTACGTTCGCACCTCGTACGTGCGGGGCTGGGTCATGGGCTCAAGAGTACGGGCGTCAGCGAGCCACTTCGGAGGCGCGCGATTCGCGCACGACCGTGATCCTGATCTGACCCGGATAGGTCAGTTCCTCCTCGATCTGCTTGGCAATGTCACGAGCCATCACCTGCGCCCCGATGTCATCGACCTCGTCGGGCAGCACCATCACCCGGATCTCGCGCCCGGCCTGCATCGCGAAGACCTTCTCCACGCCTGATTTGGCTCCCGCGATCTCTTCGAGTCGCTCAAGCCGCTTGACGTACGCCTCGATGGATTCGCGACGAGCACCTGGGCGCGCGCCGCTGATGGCATCAGCCGCTTGAGTAAGGACTGCCTCGAGGGTGCGCGGCTCGACCTCGTTGTGGTGCGCCTCGATCGCATGAACCACGTCCGCGTGCTCTCCGTACCGACGGGCCAAGTCGGCGCCGATAAGCGCATGCGGGCCTTCGACCTCGTGGGTGAGCGCCTTGCCAATGTCGTGCAGGAAGGCGCCGCGCTTGACCATTTCGACCGGGATGTGAAGCTCGGCGGCCATCAAGGCCGCCACATGTGCGGTCTCGATGAGGTGACGCAACACGTTCTGGCCATACGACGTGCGGAACCGAAGCTTGCCAAGAACGGCCACCAGCTCTGGGTGCATGTCCGTGATGCCGACCTCGACCAGCGCATCTTCGCCTGCTCGCATCGACTGCCCATCGACGTGTTCGAGGGTTCGCTCGTACACCTCTTCGATTCGGTGCGGGTGGATACGGCCGTCGAGCACCAGTGCTTCCAGCGTCTCGCGGGCCACCTCGCGTCGCATCGGGTCGAAGCTCGACAACACGACCGCCTCGGGGGTGTCATCGATGATCACGTTGACGCCCGTGATGGCCTCGAACGCCTTGATGTTGCGCCCTTCGCGGCCGATGATCCGGCCCTTCATCTCATCACTGGGCAGGTGCAGGACCGCGACTGTTGCTTCGGCCGACTGCTCGCTCGCAACGCGCTGCACGGCACCGGTGATGATCTCGCGAGCGCGCGCGTCGGCCTGCTCGCGGGCCTCGCGTTCGATCTGCCGGATCTGCACGGCCGCTTCTCGCTTCGCTTCGGACTCAACGACCGCGATCAGCTCCGCGCGTGCGGATTCGGCCGAAAGCCCAGCAACACGTTCGAGCACCCGGCGCCGCTCGACCTCCAGGTCCGCTAGTTCGGCTCGGACCTTCGCGAGGTCGGCCAGCTCTGCAGCGATGCCTTGTTCGCGGGTGTCTTGACGCTTGACTTGTTCATCAAGTCGAGTCTCGCGGTCGGCGAGCCGCTCTGCTCGTCGATCCAGGTCATGGCTGCGCTCGCGCAACTCCGCGTTGGCAGTGCGTAACTCCCGCTCCTGCTCCTCGCGGGCGTCGAGGGCACGTCGCAGCGCGTCATCGGCCTGACGCCGCACGTCATCCGCGTCGGCTTGGCTGCGGCGCACCAGTTCCGCGGCCTCAACCTGCGCGGCGTGACGCGTCTCGGCCAGTTCGCGACGGGCCGCTTCGATCTCGGTGTCTCGGCGCGCGACATCAGCCTTGGCCTCATGCAGGGCAGTCTCGGTGCTTCGCTGGCCGCGATGGGCCAGGAAAGCCGTTGCGGCCGATGCGATGGCGGCAGCGGCAGCGACGATCACCAGGACAAACAGTGCATCGTTCACAGCGGCCTCCCGCGGCGGCAGGCCAGGTCTGGTCGACCCGGCGGGTCGCGAGGGTGTGACGTGCACCAGCGGGGAGCCCCGCCTGCTCGCCTGATCAGGGCGAGCAGGCGGCTGGCCCGCTCTGGACGCACCCAGAGAGAGGAGAGAGGTGCGTCCTAATGCGGTGCTCGACCGGTTCAACATCGGCCGAGCCGGTGGTGCAAGGAGAACTCAGTGAATGCAAATACTAGATGGAACTCAGATGAACTAACCGCCACGAAACGCTCTCGCACTTGCAGAGTAGGCATCGCGGCAGGCCGGAGCAAGCGCATCGACTGAGTTCCCAGCCGCTTGCCGGATTATCCGGGTGGTGTCTCCAGCACGTCCCGCACGTCCAGCGCCGCACTGGCCTTGATTGCCTCTCGCACTGTTCGGGCGGCGAGCCCCGGGCCGTAGCCACGGCGCGCAAGCATTCCCACCAGTCGCCGCGTCTGCGCCGACTTGTCCAGGCCCGCCAGGCTCGGCAGCCGTTTGGCCACCAGTGCCGCGGCCGCCTGGGCCTCAGCATCGACATCGACCTGCTCGAGGGCTTCCTCAGCGTCTTGCGCGGCTATTCCCTTGCGGTGCAGTTCCCGAGCCAGCGCAGACCGGGACAGGCCACGAGCCGAGTGCCGGGACCTGACCCAGACCTCGGCGAAGGCCGCGTCATCGACCAGGCCCACCTCTTCCATCCGGTCGAGGACAGCGGTCGCCGCGGCCTCCGGCACCTGCTTCTTCGCGAGGGATTCAGCCAGTTGCGCCCGCGAACGGGGACCGGCCGTCAACTGGCGAAGCACGATCGTGCGCGCCACATCCAGCGGATCAGCCGGCGGGTTGGCGGCGAGGTCGATGACCTCTCCGCTGCCCCCGTCGCCGCTGGCCTCATCGTCGTGCATCACGAAGACCTCAGACTTCGACGCCAGTCACTGGCACCGTCAGATCAATGGGAGCGTCCAAGTCGGCCGGTGCATCGACGCGAGCCCCAACGCCGAGCTTCTCCTTGATCTTCTTCTCGATCTCGTCAGCGAGGTCGGGGTTGTCACACAGGAATGCGCGTGCGTTCTCCTTGCCCTGGCCGAGCTGGTCGCCTTCGTAGGTGTACCAGGCGCCGGACTTGCGCACGAAACCATGCTCGACGCCCATGTCAATGAGGCCGCCCTCGCGACTGATGCCGTGGCCGTACAAGATGTCGAACTCCGCCTGCTTGAACGGCGGCGCCATCTTGTTCTTCACGACCTTCACTCGCGTGCGGTTGCCCACCGCGTCGGTGCCGTCCTTGAGCGTCTCGATGCGCCGCACGTCCAGACGCACTGACGAGTAGAACTTGAGTGCGCGACCACCCGAGGTCGTCTCGGGGCTGCCGAACATCACGCCGATCTTCTCGCGCAACTGGTTGATGAAGATCGCGGTCGTGCCGGCCTGGCTCAATGCCCCAGTGATCTTGCGCAGGGCCTGTGACATCAGCCGCGCTTGCAGGCCGACATGGCTGTCGCCCATCTCACCTTCGATCTCAGCGCGCGGCACGAGCGCGGCAACCGAGTCGATGACGAGGACGTCGAGTGCACCCGATCGGATCAGCATGTCCGCGATCTCAAGGGCCTGCTCGCCTGTGTCGGGCTGTGAGACCAGCAGTGCGTCGGTGTCGACGCCGAGCCGCTTTGCATAGTCGGGGTCGAGTGCATGCTCCGCGTCGATGAAGGCAGCGATCCCGCCCAGCGCCTGCGCGCTAGCGACCGCATGCAGCGCGACGGTTGTCTTGCCTGACGACTCCGGTCCGAAGATCTCGACCACGCGACCGCGCGGGAGACCGCCGATGCCGAGGGCGATGTCGAGCGCCACTGACCCCGTCGGAATCACCTCAACGGGAGCGCGTCCCTCATCGCCTAGACGCATCACCGAGCCCTTGCCGAACGAGCGCTCGATCTGCGCGAGCGCCGTGTCCAGCGCCTTGTCGCGGTCTGCCTGTGCTGCCATGGGTCACCAGGTCCCTGTCTGTGGTGCGGTGATGATCTCGGCGGTCCGAGCGGTCGAGAGCGAGGCTAGGAAGCAGGTCGGACATTGACGCCGGTGTCGACTGATCCTGTGCGTTCGAACTCGTTGTGGAACCTACATCGAACAGATGTTCGAACGCTCGGCGACACGCCGGAACGCATCCGGGTCGCTGGGGTGTCAGCGAACAAGCATCAACGGACAGATGCAGGCAGCTCCATGTCGACGCAGACCGCCCGCCAGACCGTCTTGGGTCCGACCCCCGCTTCGAGGGCCTCGAGCACTGTCCGACCCGAGAGGGACGGTAGGACCTGATCCTTGGCCACGGCTTGGGCGTACGCCGGACCGAAGGCTTCGCCCATCCGCTCCCAGAACTCCGTCAGCCGCACTCGACCAGTATTAACGAATCGGAATCGACGGCGGCGCGGATGAGAGCCGATGACCAAGAGGCAGGCGACCAACGGGTCGGAAAGGATGAGGCTGTGCCCGACCTGACCGGCTCACCTGACCAAGCGCAGCAGTTGCCGCGCGAGTTCTCGGCCGCGACGCGAGTGTGGTTCGCAGAGACCTTCCCCGCGCCAACTCCGGCTCAGAGCGCCGCGTGGGCGTCAATCGTTGCGGGTCGGCATTCGCTGGTAGTGGCACCGACCGGTTCAGGCAAGACGCTCGCAGCGTTTTTGTGGGCGTTGGATCGGCTCGCATCGACAGCCGCGCCGGCCGAGGCGAAGCGCCGCTGCCGGGTGCTCTATGTGTCTCCGTTAAAAGCCTTGGCGGTCGACGTCGAACGCAACCTCCGTGCGCCACTTGCCGGCATCCGCAGATGCGCACAGCGCGACGGCAACCCCGTGCCCGACATCTCCGTCGCGATTCGTACCGGCGATACACCGGCTCGTGAGCGGGCTGCCTTTGCTCGTCGGCCTGAGGACATCCTGATCACGACGCCGGAGTCGCTCTACCTCATCCTCACCTCGCAGGCGCGCGATGCCCTGCGTGGCGTCGAGACGGTCATCGTTGACGAGGTGCATGCGATCGCTGGTTCCAAGCGCGGTGCGCACCTTGCTTTGAGTCTTGAGCGCCTCGACGCGCTACTCGACAAGCCAGCCCAACGAATCGGGCTATCAGCGACCGTCCGACCCCCCGAACGAGTCGCCGCGTTCCTGGGTGGCAGCGCGCCGGTCGAGGTCGTCAGCGCGCCCAGCGACAAGCGGCTCGAGATCTCGGTCGTGGTGCCGGTAGCGGATCTCGGGGAGATTGCAGCTCGCGCCGCGGACGGCCTAGGACTGGAAGCACTCAAGAACGGCGTGCTCAACGATCCGACGCAACGCTCGATCTGGCCGCATGTAGAGGAACGAATCGTTGACCTCATCGAAGGGCACCGATCGACCATCGTGTTCGTCAATTCACGGCGCATCGCAGAGCGGCTCACCGCGCGCATCAATGAGATCGCGCACGAACGGACCACCGGCGAACGACTCGAGAAGGGCGCGCCCGCGTCGCAACTGTCTGGTCAGAGCGGCACGTCAGGCGGTGCGGCGCCAGTTCTTGCGATGGCGCACCACGGCTCCGTGTCCAAGGAGCGGCGCCTGCTCGTCGAAGACGAGTTGAAGTCGGGGCGCCTTCGCGCAGTCGTCGCGACGAGCAGTCTCGAGCTGGGGGTCGACATGGGTGCCGTCGACCTGGTCGTGCAAGTCGAGTCACCTCCATCGGTGGCGAGCGGCATGCAACGAGTCGGCCGCGCAGGTCACCAGGTGGGAGCTGCGTCTGAAGGTGTCGTCTTCCCGAAGTTCCGCGGCGACCTCGTGCAGACCGCAGTTGTCAGCGAACGAATGCAGGCCGGGCTCATAGAGGAGATCGCGGTTCCACGCAATCCGTTGGACGTGCTCGCGCAGCAGATCGTGGCAGCAGTCGCGCTGGAGGACTGGACAGTCGATGAGATCTTCTCGTTGGTGACTCGCGCGATGCCCTACCGCGAACTCAGCCGCACGCTCTTCGACTCCGTCCTCGACATGCTGTCGGGCCGCTACCCGAGTGACGACTTTGCTGAGCTTCGACCTCGGGTCGTCTGGGATCGGGCGACTGACTCGCTGTCTGCGCGTCCCGGGGCACAACGACTCGCGGTGACGAACGCGGGCACGATCCCTGACCGTGGGATGTTCGGCGTACACCTCGTCGGGGAGAAGGGTGCGCGCGTAGGCGAGCTCGACGAGGAGATGGTGTACGAGTCGCGGGCCGGTGACGTGGTCTCGCTCGGCTCGACTTCTTGGCGCATTGAGGAGATCACCGCAGACCGCGTGCTCGTCGTGCCCTCGCCGGGAGTACCAGGTCGCTTGCCGTTCTGGAAGGGCGATGCGCTGGGCCGACCGGTGGAATTGGGACGCGCGGTTGGGTCGTTCGTTCACGACATGGCGCACGCGGACGACGAAGTGGCGCGCAAACGATGCGCGGACGCAGGCTTGGACCAGTGGGCAAGCGACAATCTCCTCTCGTACCTTCGCGAGCAACGCGAGGCCACGGGGCATCTTCCCGACGACCGCACCATCGTCGTCGAGAAGTTCCGCGACGAGCTCGGCGACTGGCGCGTGGTGGTCCACTCCGTCTTCGGGGCACCGGTGAATGCGCCGTGGGCGCTTCTGGTCGCACGCTCTCTACGCGAGCGCTACGGGATAGACGTGTCGGCGATGCATGCCGACGACGGCATCGTGCTGCGCCTGCCGGATCTCGATGACGGCTTCAATATTGCGCCTGCACTCGTGTTCGAGGCCGAGGAAGTCGAGCCGCTCGTCACCGCTGAAGCTGGCGGATCCGCAGTCTTCGCGTCGCGCTTCCGCGAGTGCGCTGCGCGGGCGCTGCTGCTGCCGCGCCGACATCCTGGCCGCCGCAGTCCCTTGTGGCAGCAGCGACGGCGTTCACAACAACTGCTCCAAGTGGCGGCCGACTTCGGCTCGTTCCCGATCGTGCTCGAGACGATGCGCGAGGTGTTGCAAGACGTCTACGACGTGCCTGCACTCGTCTCGTTGATGGACGACATCGCGACTCGGCGAGTGCGCGTGCTGGAAGTGACAAGCGACCAGCCCTCGCCCTTCGCGCGGTCGTTGGTCTTCGGCTACGTCGCAGCCTTCATGTACGAGGGGGACGCACCGCTCGCCGAGCGGCGCGCAGCCGCGTTGACCCTCGATGCCGGCCTACTGGGTGAGTTGCTTGGCCAGACCGAGCTCAACGAGCTCCTCGACGCCGACGCAATCGACGAGGTCGAACGCGAACTACAGATGCTCATCCCTTCGCGGGCGCCGCGCGACGGCGAAGACGTAGCGGACATGCTTCGCATTCTCGGGCCGCTGTCGGCCGACGAACTACGTGATCGGCACGCGCAGCCCGAGTGGGTCGCCACTCTCGACGCCGAACGACGAATCGTGGCGCTCCCAGTGGCCGGGGTCTCCCGCTGGGTCTCTGTCGAAGACGTCGTGAGACTGCGCGATTCGCTGGGAACCGCTGTGCCACCGGGCTTTCCAGCCGGACTGCTCAAGCCGGTCGCGGATCCGCTCGGTGACTTGGTCTCGCGCTACGCCCGCACGCATGGTCCGTTCACGGCGCTAGATGTTGCCCAACGATTCGGACTTGGCATCGCCGTCGTTAACGCGGCACTCGTCGCACTCGAGGCGCGCGGGCGGCTGGCGCGCGGATTGATGCGACCGGGACTCCTGGTGGAGCAGGTCTGCGACGTCGAGGTGCTGCGCTCGTTGCGTCGTCGTTCGATCGCGGCCCTCAGGCATGAGGCCGAGCCGGTTTCGGCAGCAGCGTTTGCTCGCTTCCTGCCATCGTGGCAGGGGGTAGGCACCGGGATGCGCGGTGTCGCAGGTGTGGCTCGGGTGGTGGAACAGCTCGCAGGCTTCGCCGCACCCGCGACAGTGTGGGAGACGCTGATCCTGCCCGCGCGCGTTGACGACTACGCACCCGCGCTGCTCGACGAGTTGGTCGCAACCGGCGAAGTCGCGTGGTTCGGGCGTGGCCCGCTTCCGGGCGACGACGGGTGGGTGTCGCTTGCCCCAGCAGAACTGGTGAGCGCGCTGGTCCAACCTGGGTCAGATGAGACCGACCTGGACGTCGTTAGCGCGAACGATCCTGGGACTCCTCGACGGTGGCGCTGCGCTCTTCGCACGCGACATCAATGAACGGATCGACGATGCGGGCGCCCAGGACGTGCAACGAGCGCTGTGGGAGCTCGTGTGGGCCGGGCGCATCAGCAACGACACGCTCGCCCCATTGCGCACGCTCGGCGGTTCGCGGCGCAAGCCGCGGGCTGCATTACCAGGCGCGGCTGCTGGTCGTCGCCGCTACGCGAGTGCGCGCCGCATGATTCGTCCCCCGGAGGTGACTCAGGCCCTGGCCGCCGGGCGCTGGTGGCGACTGCCCGACCCCCTCGATCTCACTGAACGCACCGTCGACTCGCTCGACGCCATGCTCGACCGCTACGGAGTTCTGACTCGCGGGTCGGTTGCGTCGGAGGGTCTGTCAGGTGGCTTCGCGGGGGCCTACCGCGTCCTGTCGGCGATGGAGGAACGCGGCGGGGTCACTCGTGCATATGCGGTTGAAGGTCTTGGTGGCGCGCAGTTCGCTGTGCCGGGCGCGGTCGATCGGCTCCGTTCGCAGTCCGAGATATCTCACCGTGAGCGCGCAACGGTCCTGCTTGCGGCGACCGATCCGGCCAACCCGTTCGGCGCCGCGCTGCCGTGGCCGCCAGCCAGAGCCGATCACGGCGGACACCGGCCTGGACGCAAGGCCGGCGGATTGGTGATCCTCGTAGACGGCGAGCTCGTTCTGTACGTCGAGCGCGGCGGTCGGACGTTGCTCACTTGGTCAGACGAGCCTGCCTCGATTGCTGACGCGGTGTCCGCGCTTGCGCAGACGGTAAGGCGAGGCGTGCTCGGGACGGTCACGGTCGAACGAGCCGACGGCGCTTATGTGCTCGACACCCCACTCGGCGTGGCGCTCGCAGGTGCTGGGTTCGCCGCTACCCCGCGTGGGCTTCGACTTCGGCGTCAGTGATCCCGGCGAAGATCCAGGCCAGCGATGCCTGAGGGCGACACGATCAAGTACCTCACGACGCGGCTTCATGCTGCGTTGGCGGGGCGCACGATCGTGCACGCGGAGTTCAACGTGCCCAAGCACGCCACCGTCAATGTCGATGGATATCAGATCGTTGACGTGGTGCCGCGAGGCAAGCACATCCTGATGCGGCTCGAGAGTCCCGCCGGAGAGCGCATCACCATCCACTCGCACCTGCGCATGGACGGGATGTGGGAACTCATGCAGACACCTCCGTCTTGGCGGCCGCGGCCCGGATTCGAGGTGCGTGCACTCATCCGTACTGAGCCGTGGACGGCAGTTGGTCGCCTGCTCGGCGAACTCGACGTGGTGGCGACTTCGGATGAGTCGCGCGTCATCGGACACCTTGGACCGGATCTGTTAGCCGACACCTTTGTTCGCAACGAGGCACGGAGTCGACTCCTTGTCGACCCCGCACGGCCTGTTGCTGAGGCCCTGCTGGATCAGCGCAACGTGGCCGGCCTCGGCAACGAACTCGTCAACGAGGTGCTCTTCCTGCGTGGGGTCTGGCCATGGACTCCAGTGGGCGAAGTGGACCTCGACGCCGTTGTGACGCTCGCACTTCGTTTGATTCGAGCGAATTCAACAAGGGCGATCCGCTCGAGCACCGGCGATCTACGGATCGGTAAACGCGCGTACGTGTTCGATCGAGGCGGTCAGCCGTGTAGGCGTTGCGGCTCCACGATCCAGGTCGGCGAGACCGGCACATCGCCGGTCACGCGCGCCGCGTGGTGGTGCCCGTCCTGTCAGCCACAGCCGCGGTAGTGAGGATGACGCCCCCGAGCACGATCACCATCAGGGTGGCCGGGTAGTCCGCGATGCGCTCTGCCGTTCCCCCGGGTAGGGGCGAGCCGACCAGGAAGACCACCAGGCCAACCAGCCCAACGACCCCAGCGGCCACGGCCGTGCCGCCCAGCCACCGGCGGCTTGGTCGGAGAATGACTCCATAGAAGATCATCGCCACGTTCAGGCAGATAAGCCCGAGCAGCGCCGCAACGTCATGGACGGCTCTACTCAGGTTCTCCGGGTTGGCTCCGACGGTGATCAGCCCAGCCCCCGCCAGCTCCAGAAGCACCATCGCGACTCGAGTCAGGTTTGATCGCGGGAAGGCCGAACGGGTCAACGTCGCTCCAGCCACCTGGCACAACCCGGTCACGACAAAGGTGATGTTGACCAGCACATGAAGCGGGGAGCACACGTCGACCCCACACTGGGTGGCGCCTAGGTCGCTGATCACGTTGGTCGAGAGGCTGTAGGGCCGCGTGGATGCCGCAGCGGCGAAGAACTGCACTAGGAAGAAGACCACCGACAGGCACCACAGACTCGCCCCGACGACAACCGCGAGGGTGATTTCAATGGGGAAGCGGGTCGAGGAATCCACCCACGCAGCGTGCCAGAAACCTAGACGCGCCAGAACGTTCGACTATGCGGCAGCGACCGGGCTGACCAGCGAAACTGCGGTGTCGCGTGCGTGCCGAACCTCGGCCACATCGACGTGGTCGGCAACATCTCGCAAGAGGTCAGACAGCTTCAGGTCGAGCGCATCGCAGATCGAGCCAAGCAGTTCGCTGGACGCTTCTTTCTGGCCTCTTTCCACTTCAGATAGATAGCCCAACGAAACCCGGGCCGAGGACGAGACCTCGCGCAGGGTGCGCCCTTGACGCAAGCGGCGACGACGCAGCTCGTCACCAAGCTCTCTGCGGAGCAGAACCATGTCGCCTCCTCACGTGCGGACTAGACCACCGTACCTGGGGCCACCCACGCAACCCCCACGGTGTGACAACACGGCGAGTCATACGCTCGATTCCCCCGTCTGGCCCAAGGGTCCACTGCCTGCTGGTCGCCGACTACTTATCGACGCCCAGAACGGCCGACCTGAGCAGGGCCAAAGCGTTTACGACCGTACGGCGCCGGATCCCCTCGCGATCCCCGCGCAGGGCCAGCCGTCGAACCATGACCTCCGCTGGCCCGGCGACAGCCACAAACACCACGCCCGGAGGCACCCCGTCCTGCGGCTCAGGGCCGGCGACCCCGGTCGTGGACACCCCGAAAGTGGCTCCGAGTCGGTCGCGGACCCCCATCGCCATCTGGTGTGCGACGTCGCCATCGACAGCACCCCGCTCGGCGAGTAGGGCCTCGTCCACGCCGAGGACCGAGGCCTTCAACTCCGTCGCATAGGCGACCACCGACCCGCGATAGACGTCCGAGGCTCCGGCAACGTCCGTAAGCGCGACACCGACCGCACCGCCGGTCAGCGACTCTGCAGTGGCGACAGAAGCCCCCGCGGACCGAAGAGCCTCGATCACGGCCTCGGCCAGCGACTGCTCTCCCGCGCCGACCACCACGTCACCGAGGAGCGCGCGTGCCTGCGACTCGGCGGTCACGACTTGGTCGAGACCTCGCTGACCACCGGCGTCGGACGTGAAGCGCACGACAACTTCACCTGCAGCAGGCAGGTACGCGATCGCACCATCGAAGGAGGACTCAAGCGGCGCCAACGTGTCTGCAATCACCATCTCGCTCGTCAGCACGGTGCGCAACGAACGCACGGCTCGCGAGGGCTGACCGCTGCTGGCGTCGAGTGCGTGCAGTTCGGCAACCAGAGTCTGATCGAACATTGCCCGCATCTCGGACGGCACGCCGGGCAACGAGTACACCGGCACGCCACTTAGTCGCATCCGAAGCCCCAGCGCACTGCCGACCGGGTTCGGGATGTCGACGATCGGAGCCGCGGAGTCGCGATCGTTGTCTGTGATCAACGAGGTCAGGGCCTCGGCGGTCCGGTCATCAACGGTCGGTCCGAGCCCGCCGGTGACCACGACCGCTTCGCCGTGCGCAACGGCGTCGCGAACCGCCTGGTTGATCTCGTCGACGCGGTCGCCGACCACCGTGCAGCGAGCGACGAACCAGCCCTCCTCGGCGCACCGCTGCCCGATCCAGGAGGCATTCGTATTGAGTGTGACCCCGGCAAGGACCTCGTCCCCGACCGCGACCAGCACGATCTTCACGTTGACACTCGCCTACGCCGGCTGTGTCTTCGCGTGCAGCGATGCGCGCCGCAATCTGACTGCACGCGCCACGTAGTCGATGCCGGTCACGACCGTGACGATGACCGCCGCTGCCATGACCCACGCTCGCGCAGTCGCGAGAAAGCCGGTCAACGGCAACAGATACATCAGAATCGCCAGCAGTTGTAACGCGGTCTTCGCTTTGCCGCCCTTGCTCGCAGGCATCACGCCGTGGCGAATGACCCAGAAACGAAGCACCGTCACTCCGATCTCACGCACGAGGATGACGACGGTGATCCACCACGCGAGTTCGCCAAGTGCCGACAGCCCGATGAGCGCAGTCGCGGTGAGGGCCTTGTCCGCGATCGGGTCGGCGACGATGCCGAAGGTCGTCACCAGGTGACGTCGACGCGCGATCTCGCCGTCAACGAAGTCAGTAGCCGCAGCGATCGCGAAGACGATCGCAGACGCGATCCTCGAAGCGTCACCACCGTCACGCAGCAGCAGCCACCCAAAAACCGGAACGAGCAACAGCCGCAGGATGGTGAGAGCGTTGGCGAGATTCCAGATGCCAACCGGCTTGTCACTGCGAGCCATCACGCAGACAGACTCTCACCGATCAAGTCGACTCCGTCAGTGCCCACGATCCGCACCGCGATCATGTCGCCCATCCTGACCTCGCCGCGCGCGATCAACGGATCGGATGTGACCAGGCTCGTGGTGCCGTCGACCTCAGGACCCTGACACTCGACGCGACCTTCAACTAGGCCATCGTGAATAGCGACGTTCTCGACCAGTAACGTCGCCTGCTCGCCAATTCGTTCCTCCGCACGCTGCGAGACCAAGTCCTCGGCCAAGCGGCTCAGCTCCTCGACCCGCGCGCTGATCACGTCAGCGTCGAGATGCGCGTCGTAGGAGGCGGCCTCGGTCCCGTCCTCGTCGGAGTAACCGAAGATTCCAATGACGTCGAGGCGCGCCTCGACCAGGAAGTCGCGCAGGGTCGCGAAATCCTGATCGGTCTCCCCCGGGAAGCCGACGATGAAGTTCGAACGAACCCCTGCGCTCGGCGCCATCCGCCGAATACCCGCCAGCAGATCCAAGAACGCCGCAGAGTCACCGAACCGCCGCATGCTTCGCAGCAGCGGACCGCTGGCGTGCTGAAAAGACAGGTCGAAGTACGTGGCGAGACGCGGAGTTGTCGCGATCACCTCAGCCAGGCCTGGTCTCATCTCGGCTGGCTGCAGATAGGACACCCGTACTCGTTCGATGCCATCGACCCCCGCGATCTGAGGCAACAGCGACTCGAGTAACCGAATGTCGCCGAGGTCCTTGCCGTACGAGGTCGAGTTCTCCGACACCAGTACTACCTCGCGCACTCCGTCGGCCGCCAGCCATTCAACGTCGGCGAGGACCTCTTCCGGCGTTCGTGACACATACGCGCCGCGGAAGGACGGGATCGCGCAGAACGCGCAACGACGGTCACACCCAGATGCCAGTTTCACCGGTGCCACGGGACCGTGGTCGAGTCGCTTGCGCAACGTGCGCGGCCCGGTCGAAGGTCCATGCAACGCGCCATCCGCGTGGCCTGGGAGCGACACCTCATCAATCAACGCACGCCGTTCGACCGGCGTGAGTGGCAGCAGCTTGCGGCGGTCCCCTGGGGTCGGAGCCGCAACTCGTTCGCCTGCGAGCACTGCAGTCAGCCGCGCACCGATGTCGGAGTAGTCATCGAATCCAAGCACCGCGTCGGCCTCGGGCAAGGATGCGGCGAGCTCCGTCCCGTAGCGCTGGGCAAGGCAGCCGACAGCGACCACGGCCTGAGTGCGGGCGCTGCCCTTCAGATCGGCAGCGGCAAGCAGGGTGTCGATCGAGTCCTTCTTCGCGGACTCAACGAAGCCGCACGTGTTGACGAGGACCGCATCTGCCTCAGCCGGTTCGGCCACGACTTGCCAGCCGTCGGCCGCCAGGCGGGCTGCCAATTCCTCAGAATCAACGTCATTTCGGGCACAGCCGAGCGTGACGAGTGCGACCGCGCGTGTCATGGGCTCGGTGTGGGTCAGCCGGCTGAGCCGGTGGATGCGGCCGGCGACGCAGTCGGGTTCCCTGGCCCGTAGGACAGGCGGACGACCTGCCCCTTGCCTCCGGGCGAGCCGAGGTCATAGCCGTTGACGGTCAGGTTCACGGCGCCCGCGCTTCCAAGCAGAACCTTGATCTTCGCGTCGTCACGGAACGTCTTCGTTGCGCCCTGCGCGAGCAATCCTTGGAACAGCGTCTTGCCGCTTCCCGACGTCACCGACATCCAGCACGAACCGTTGTCCGCACTTATGAGCACCACCACGCCGCTTGGCACAAAGGCAACGGCGTTGGTCGGCGTCGGGTTACTTGCCGCGCTGTCCGTCGCCTGCGGATTGTGCGACTCGGTTGTAGAGGTCGAAGCCGTGGCACTAGGAGTGTGAGTGACGCTCGGCTGGCTCGATTGGGAGACCTGAGTGTTCGATGCGTTCGCGGAGGAATGAGAGTTCGCCAACTTGAAGACGCCGAAGGCAACGATCACGACAAGTGCGACGGCCATTGCCGCGGTCCAGTTCGGGCCAGCACGCCGCAGTCGCTTCGTCGTCGTCTCTGCTTCGAACACCTGGGTCGCACTCGGCGCCGTAATGATGTGCTCGGACGCGAACTCGCGCATCGCCTCGTCGCTGTCGGCCCCAACAAACTTGGCGATCGCGCGGATGTGGCCACGAGCGTAGAAGTCGCCGCCGCAGTGCGAGAAGTCGTCGCGTTCGATCTGATCGATGAGCGAAGCGCGAATGTTCGTTCCGGCGCTTACCTGCGCAACCGAAAAGCCAGCGTCACGACGCGCTTGCGCGAGCTCGGACCCGACCGACACGACTTCCCCTGACCGCCCTGTATTCAACGAGCGCATTCCATGGACTGCGCAACGAGACCCCGAACACATCACCGCCGTGCGGCAAATGCTGCGACTGTGAACGGAAGGGCCAGTCTAGGTCGGGTGGGGGCGACTGGCCAATGGCGCGATCTTGGAACAGCGCAACCTCAGCGCATCATCTGCGAGGCGTCACTCACCCCGTAGGGACGCGAGTATCTCAGCGAGTTCGTCCGAACGAACGAGGACCTCTCGTGGCTTTGATCCCTCGGACGGCCCAACGATGCCGCGAGTCTCCATCAGGTCCATGAGCCGACCGGCCTTGGCAAAGCCGACACGCAACTTGCGCTGCAGCATCGACGTCGAGCCAAGTTGCAGGGTCACCACGAGCTCGACCGCCTGACACAAGAGGTCGAGATCGTCGCCGATGTCGGCATCGACGTCGCGCGACGGGGCCACCGTAGTCACGTCATCGCGGTAGGACGGCTCCATCTGCTCCTTGCAGAACTTCACCACCGACGCGATCTCTGCCTCGGTGACCCACGCGGCCTGGATGCGTATGGGCTTGCTTGAGCCCATCGGCGAGAAGAGCGCGTCTCCCCCACCTACCAGCTTCTCGGCGCCCGGCGTATCGAGAATCACGCGGCTGTCGGTGACGCTGGCGGTCGCGAAGGCCAGGCGAGATGGCACGTTCGCCTTGATCAGGCCAGTGACGACGTCGACACTCGGTCGTTGAGTCGCGATGACGAGGTGGATGCCAGCGGCACGCGCCAACTGAGTGATGCGCACGATCGCGTCCTCAACGTCACGCGGCGCAACCATCATCAAGTCCGCCAGCTCGTCGATGATGACCAGCAGATACGGATAGGGCTTGTAGACGCGTTCGCTGCCCGGCGCCGGCTTGAGGGCACCGCTTCGCACGGCCTTGTTGAACTCGTCGATGTGGCGAAAGCCCGAGTGCTGCAAGTCGTCGTAGCGCATGTCCATCTCACGCACGACCCACTGCAACGCTTCTGCTGCCTTCTTTGGATTCGTGATGATCGGCGTCACCAGATGCGGAATCCCTTGGTACGCAGTCAATTCAACGCGCTTGGGGTCGACCAGCACCATGCGCACTTCGTCCGGCGTAGAGCGCATAAGGATCGAGGTGATCAACGTGTTGATGCAGGTGGACTTGCCTGCACCGGTTGCGCCGGCAATCAGGACGTGCGGCATCTTTGCGAGATTGGCAACGATGTAGCCACCCTCGACGTCCTTGCCCAAGGCCACGAGCATCGGGTGATGGTCGCTGGTCGCATTGGCCGACCGCAGCACGTCCCCGAGGCTGACGACGTCTCGGTCAGCGTTCGGAATCTCGATCCCGACCGCGGACTTGCCGGGGATGACGTCGATGATTCGTACGTCCGGGCTCTTCACTGCGAGTGAGATGTTGCGCTGCAAGGCAGAAACCCGCTCGACCTTCACGCCCGATCCGAGCTCGACCTCATACCGGGTGACGGTGGGCCCGCGCATGTAGCCCGTGACGGCAGCATCAACATTGAACTGGTCGAAGACGTCGCGCAGCGACGCGACCACCGCTTCGTTGCCGCGCGCATTGACCTTTGGCGCGGTGCCGGGCTTGAGCATCATCGGGGGCGGCAGGTGGTACGTGATCTCACCGCTGAGCGGGAGTTGCTCGCCTGCCGCGATGCCGGCGGGGGCGGGCAGCGCCGTCGGCGTGGGCGCGCGCGTTGACGATGGCGGTGACGACTGAGACTGGAGAGTCCTCGACGAGTCCGTGCGCGCCGAGGTGAGACCCGTGGTCGCGGCAAACGCGCCGGTTGTGGGTCGTTGGAGCTGTTCGGTGACGTGTTCACCGTCAGCTGTCTCGGCTTCTGGCACATAGGAGGTCGGCGTCAGATCGATCACCGGGGTGTCGTAAGGCGTCGAGTCGATCACGATGTCTTCATCGGTCACGTCGATCAAGCGTGGCCGCGGTACCCGGGCCCAGCCGGCGCGCAGTCGATCCGGGATCGCGCGCACGGGCGTCGAGGTCAAGACAAGCACTCCGAATACGAGGAGCAAGACCAGCAGTGCGACCGCGAGCCACGAGCCGAGCAAGGACACGAGGGGCGCGCTTGCCACGAATCCGAACCAACCACCCGCGCCTCGCATCGCGTCGGCGCCGGAGGTTGGCTGCGGAGTTCCGTGCGCGATATGAACGATGCCCGTCAGTGCAAGGACCATCGCGCCAACGCCGATCACGATCCGGCCGGTGCCAGCACCGTCCTCCGGGTGGCGCATGACCCGGACCGCAAGGGCCAGCAGCAAGATCGGGACCGCCCACGCCAACCAGCCGACCGAGCCCGCCACGACGATTCTCACGACCGTGTCGATCGGGCCGCCGGTGCCCCACCAAGTGACCGCGCCGATGACGAGGGCTGCCGCAATCAGGCTCAGGCCAAGGCCATCCCTACGGTGGGCCGGGTCAAGATCGCGAGCGGCATGCCCAATCCTCCGCACGCCACCGCCGATCACGTGCCCGATGCCGAGCCAGATGGCCGCGATGGCGCGCCCGACCGCGCGGAAGATGCGTGCGATCAGGCCCGGCCGACGACCGCGATTCGGCGAAGGTCGATGGGTGGTCCGGGCGCGCGACGGGGTGGATCGGGACTGCGTGGATCTAGATGGCGCGGACTTGGAGGGGGCAGAGCGGGACGAACCGGACTTGGACGCGCTCGCGCGACTGCTGGTGGAGCTGCTGCGGGTCCGTTGAGCGGTCGTGCCGGACCGCGTCGAACCGGTGGTCCGGGTCGCCATATCTCGGCAGGCTACCCGCGCGGATCGCCACAGCAGGCACTCTGGCCACGCTGAGCCCCGCGTGTCTCAGCTCGGCGAAGCCAGAGTCAGACTTCGAGGACCACCGGGATGATCATCGGGCGGCGCCGGAAGTTCGTGTTGACCCACTTCCCAACCACCCGGCGCACGTGCTGCTGCATCTCGTAGGAGTCGCTGACGCCCTCGCGGGCGGCCTGCGCCAGCACGCGCTCGATCTCGGGGCGGACCCCCTCGAGCAGGTCGTCGTCCTCGACGAAGCCCCGCGCGTGCAACTCGGGGCCGCGCAGGATCTTCCCGTTGGCCGAGTCGACGACGACGACGACGCTGATGAACCCCTCGTCACCCAGGATCCGCCGATCCTTGAGCGAGGCCTCGGTCACGTCTCCGACGGTTGAACCGTCCACGTATACGTTTCCGCAGCGGACCGCGCCAACGATGTGGGCCTTGCCTTTACGCAGGTCCACGACGACGCCGTCGTCGGCGATGACGACTCGCTCCCTCGGGACCCCGGTGCGGATCGCCAGCTCGGCATTCGCGCGCATGTGCCGCCACTCGCCGTGCACCGGCATCACGTTTCGCGGCTTGACGATGTTGTACACGTAGAGCAGTTCCCCTGCTGCAGCGTGACCTGAGACATGCACAAACGCGTTGCCCTTGTGCACGACGTTCGCACCCCAACGTGTTAGGCCGTTGATGACGCGGTAGATCGCGTTCTCGTTGCCGGGGATCAGTGACGAGGCGAGGATCACGGTGTCGCCTTCGCCGATTCGAATCGGGTGATCGCGGTTCGCGATGCGCGAGAGCACCGCCATCGGCTCTCCCTGCGAACCGGTGCATACGAGGACGACTTCGTCGTCCGGTAGCGAATTCAGCGCGTCGATCTCGACCACGATGTTCTGCGGCACGCGCAGATAGCCGAGGTCTCGGGCGACTCCGACAGTACGCAGCATTGAACGACCGACGAATGCGACCTTGCGGTCGTGCAGCGCCGCCACGTCCAGGACCTGCTGCACGCGGTGCACGTGACTTGCGAAGCAAGCCACGACGATTCGCTTCTGCGCAGAGAGAAAGACGGTGTCCAACGTCGGCTGGATCTCACGCTCGGCCGGAACGAAGCCGGGAACCTCGGCATTCGTGGAATCCACGAGGAACAGATCGATGCCCTCTTCGCCCATGCGGCCGAAGGCACGCAGATCAGTGATCCGATCGTCGAGCGGCACCTGGTCCATCTTGAAGTCGCCGGTGTGCAGGACAGTGCCTGCGGGTGTGCGGATGCAGACCGCGAGGGCATCGGGGATCGAGTGATTGACCGCTACGAACTCCAGATCGAACGGGCCAAAGCTCACCCGGTCGCCTTCACGTACCCGTTGAGTTGACGGCTCGATTCGATGCTCGCGCAACTTGGCCTCGATCAGCGCGAGGGTCAGCCGGGATCCGACGATCGGGATGTCCGCCCGCTCCCGCAGCAGGTAGGGCACTGCGCCGATGTGATCTTCGTGCGCATGTGTGAGGACGAGTGCGTCGATGTCCGCGAGCCGCGGTCGGATGTAGTCGAAGTCGGGGAGAATCAGGTCGACACCTGGCTGGCCCTCCTCGGGGAACAGCACTCCACAGTCGACGATGAGCAGGCGACCGTTGAACTCGAAGACGGTCATGTTGCGACCGATCTCACCGAGCCCGCCAAGGGCGACGACACGCAACGTGCCCGACTTGAGGACAGGTGGTGCGGTCAGTTCTGGATGCGGATGGCTCATGCGATGAAGCCAGGCACGCGACCGGCGGCGAGGTCCCGCACCAACTGGAGCACCTGATCAGGCGTGGCGTCGACGAGCGGCAGCCGCACTGGGCCTCCGGGCAGATCGAGATGCGTCAAGGCAGCCTTGGCCAAGATCACGCCCTGTGTGCGGAACATGCCCGCGAAGACCGGCAGCAGCTCCCGGTGGATGGCCAACGCCGAGGCGAAATCGCCTGAGGCCGCCGCGTCGGGAGCAGCTCGTCGGCGTCGCCGCCGGCGATGCGCTTCCGTCAGGGACGCCGTTCCTGTTCACGGTTGAGTTGAAGGCGGTGGCCGATACCGCCCGCAAGGACGCCGAGGCACTGGTTCCGCTCGCCCAGCAGATTCATGAGTTCACGGCGGAGAACCAGGCCGCTGATTCCGCGTGGTCCAGGCGTCTGCGAAGGTCCGCGAGCTCAGCCTGACCGTTGGAGAAAGGATTTTGCTGCTGAACGCCATCGAGCTCGGTTCAATCGTAATCGGCTCGTTCGGCGCATTCGAGAAGGCGATGTCCGACATCGAACCCGCGTGGGGGCTGGTCGTGAGTCAGCTGGCGGCGCTGGCCGAGGATCAGGTTGAGCTCACCACCGCCGGTTCTCGCCGCAAGCAACCTGCTAGGCGCGATCGAAGCGTGGAAGGAGCTCGCGCGATCCGCCCTCGCGTTCGACTCGATGGCCTCCACTCTGACCTCCGCCGCCCGTTCGACTCGCCACGTCCGCCGCCGACCGAATCTTGAAGAGGAGTAGACATGTCAACCATCACGCAGACGAGCATGATCGCGCCGCCACCCGGGCTGCTCACTACGACGGTCGACCCCACGACTCATGAGCAAGGCTATGCATTCCCGCTGCAGACGGCCGCCTGGCTTAACATGCAGGTGGCCGTGCGTGCAGCGCTCGGGTCTTCGCTCAGCGAGCAGGACTTCACGAACAAGTACGGCCAGTTCGACGACGAGGGCGCGGTCCTCGGCGCCGTGCACACGCTCGGCGGGATTCAGGCAACCGCGCAGAAGTATGGCGACCCCCAGACGCTGATCAGCTCCCTTGCGACCTTCCAGCAAGCCGACGTCGCCCGGCACCGTCGATATACGGCCACGCGGTCTGGCTGGCTGCGCAGACGCAGATTGCCTCTCAGCAAATCGTCACCCTGCTCGAGGATGGCCTGGACCTGATCGGCCAGGAGCCCGATCCCAAGCGGCGGCTCGACGACCTGACCGCGCTGCTGATCGGTGGCGATGGAATCAACTCCTACGCGAACAGGCTGGAGCGCTACATCAAGGCCTTCGAGAGTGACGTTGGCGCTTACCACGGCGAGCTCTACGCCGAGCTCGACGGCCCCGATTCCCTGGCCACGTACCTCGGCAAGAAGCCGAACGTCCTGGATGAAGCTAGCGCCAAGATCGGCGACGACAGCCAGCGAAATCAAGGAGCTCAACAAAGACATCGCGGAGCTAAACAAGCAGTATGTCGCCTTCGTGGCAGCGGCGAGCGGCTCGCCGGTCTTCCTGCTGATCCCGATCTACGGCGTCGTGATCGCCGTCGCCGACGCGACCACATTTGCGGTCATGGCCGAAAAGGTGAGGCATCGGATCGATGATCTTAGACGGCAGGGGGAGCAGATCGCCAAGGACAAGATCCAGAAGCTCGCGCTCGTGCACGTGCTCGAGAACTTCAACGCTTCGGTGGAGCACGTGCACGACGAGGGAGACATCTTCCTCGACGCGATCGGCACGATGGCTGCCGGATGGTCCGCGTTCCAGACCCAGATCGAGACACGCCTCTTGGCGCTGACGCCGGAGAAGCTCGAGCAGTGGGGTCAGTTTATCGATGAGCTTCAGTTCCGCGCTGCTAAGCAGGGCTGGGAGCTGATTGAGGCCAAGGCCGAGTCGTTCTTCCAGACCGGCTTCGTGACGTTCTCACCCGAGCCGCAAAGCTGAACCGGGTGGGGGTTGACGATGACCATCACGTCTGTATTTCCGCCTGAGGCGACCGTCGCGCCACAGCCGGACTGGTCACGGCTCGAGGGCGTCGCCCGCAACCTGTTCGCGTCCAATCCTCTCGCAGCGACGATCGCCCGGGCGACGCCCGCGGGTGGTTATGCGGCGGTGGCGCTGCGGCCCGCTCTCAGCGATGTGCTTAGCACGCGGTGATGCGCGCGCCGCTCACCGGCCCGCTCCTGATCGCCGCCGACACCCTGTTCGTCGACGCCGGCGACACTGTCATCGCGGCACCGGGAGCGTCGGTTGTCGCCCGCCGAATCGCCGTCTCCGGCAGCGGGGACGCGAGGCTACGGATCCGCTCCGGCACGGCCGGCGAGGGCCTTCAGGTGACGACTGCAGGAATCGACGGAGCGCTGAACGTCGTCCTGGAGACGGCCACCGGAGCTCCGATCCCCGGACCGGGGTCGGGGCCGCTCGCGCTCGACGGGCTCCGCACGCCACAGGTGCTGACGGCGAAGGTGGGGACGGGCCCCAGGAGCACAGCCGAGTCAATGGCCGTGGCCGACACCCTCCAACAGCCGTGGGGGATCGTGGGGATCGAGCTCAGTGCCGCCATCGCGGCGATCCTGTTCGACTTCGGAACAGACGATGCGATCAGGCTCGCGCAGGCGATGCTGCAATGGACGGTGGGCGGATGCGCTGCGCTGCTTTCCCAGCGGCAGAACCTTCCCGCGGTGGACTTCGACAATGTCGGGTCCGTCCAGAGCTCTGCGGTCGGGATGCTCGCCCGCACCCAGGCCCACGCCTCCGGGTCGACGTACGTTTCGTCCCTGTCGACGACGTTCTACGAGACGCAGATCATGGCGCTGTTGGAGGTGGCTGGAACATACGATCACGAGATCGCGGCCTTCAGGAGCGAGCAGGTCACCGAGGTGATCCTGGAGTCGTTCGCAAGGACGCTCGGACAGATCTACGAGGGGGCCCAGACGCCGCTGGTGAAGTCGCTGCAGCGGCTGGCGACGCAGTCGAGCCTGGTCAAGCAGCAGCTCCAGAACGCGGCGGTCCAGCTTCACAACGCGATCGTCACGGTTAGGGAACGGCAGACAGCGCTGCTCGACGCCGTCAAGCAGCAGTTCCAGGCCGTGCTGGTGAAGACCGCCCTCGAGACTTTCTCCACCGTGATCATGCTTTACATCGGGTCCGCCGCGGCGCTGCTGGACTTCCCCGAGGTACTCAACTTCGAAGCGGGCGAGACCGTCAAGTCCGCCAAGCTGGCGATGGACATCGCCAAGCAACTCATTGACGCTGGCAAGGCGACCATCGACGGCGCAATCCGGACCGGCCTTGACTACGCCGGTCAGGTACCCACCGTAGACGCGTCCGCCGGCGCGCTGACGGGCGCGCAGTGCCTGCTCGGCTCGCTCGCGAGCTTCGGCTCCGCTGTCGCAAAGCTGTGGGCGGTCGTCGACGAGGCCGCCGGCAGCACCCCGGTCAAGCTCGACCCCGATCTCGTCGCCGCCGTCGAGAAGCTGCCCGATCTCAGCGGCTTTTCCATCTCGGGCCTGGACCCGGTCACCTACTGGACCGCAATCGCGGTTCAGACCAAGGCGGCGGTCGCGCCGCTCAGGTCGCAACTGCCGGAGGCGATCGCCTACCTCGAGGCGGTCGAGCTGGCCCAGACTTACGGCAGCGCTGTCGGCGATCTCCAAATGAAGTTGCTGGAGCTCTACACGCAGGGCATGGCGGCGTTCGACCAGCTCCAGCAGGCCGCTCAGGGTGAGCGGACCTGGGACTCGCTTGAGAGCTCCCTGGCCGCGCTCGCCGACCGGACCGCAGCGGCGAACGGGCTGCTGGAGCGCGGCTACCTCAACGTCAAGCGCGGCATCGTCCTCGCCGTCGAGAACTACCGGGCGGCGTTCATCTATCAGTGGCTCCAACCCAGCGAGTTCCACGTCGACGCCACAATGGATTTCGCCACCCTCAAGGAGCAGGCCACCAACTCGATCGAGGATCTTCAACGCGTGCTCACAGGCGGCGGCACCGGCGCCATCTCTGGGCGACAGCCGTTTCGCGACGTCACCTACATCGTCGACCAGCGCCCGTTGTTCACCGAGACCGACGGCAAAGGCCAGGCTCGGTTCACCATCGAGCCAGCCCAGATTGCCGACCAGCTGAGCGACAACACCGCCGTGTACGTGACCGACGCGAAATTCGAGCTGCAGGGAGGGGAGCAGCCACGGCTCGTGCAGCTCCAGGTGACGACGTCGAGCCACTACGCCAACTACCTCGACGGGCACGTCCACCGCTTCGTCTCCCAGCCCTTCTCCGGTGCCAACGTCTACAAGCCCGTGTCCGGCAAGCACCCGGACTACACCGCGCATTGGACGTTCACCGACGCGGCCCAATACCTGACCCCTACGCCCTATACCGAGTGGACGGTGACGGTCAACCAGGGCGACTGGCGCGATGCAACAGCCATAAAGGTCACGCTCAAGGGCGTGGTACTGCAGAAGGCATCCCGATGACCTCCTCGCCCGACCGGGTTGCGGCTGGGCACGTCTCCGCACCCGGCATGCCGCGAACCGGGTAGGCACGAGACAGGTACTCGCTACCGCCCGTCACCTACCACTACGGCACTGTCAGGGTGTGACCGGAAGGCGACCGTTGCCCAGATTCGGCGTACCGCGCCGGTTACGAAGATCCACGACCCGATCTCGACGGTTGCCGATCTGGAGCAGCATCTCCAGTGGCTCTGAGCATTGAGCTTTCAACGATTCCGCCGTACCTCTCTGCGCTTTATTCGGTGCGCGATCGCACGAGCGCCGCCGCACGGCTGATCCGCGATGTCGTGATCGGGGAGATGCTCCATATGGTACTGGTCAGCAACCTGATGAACGCGATCGGAGCGCACCCGTCGCTCGCCCCCGAGTTCGTTCCGCTCTACCCGGGCTACATGCCTCACCTCGCGGCGCTGCCGGACGCTGACGATCGATACCGATGCGCCGCTCCGAGTGGAGGCGGACGGCGAGCTCATGGGCTGGACCCCCGTCTGTTACGAGGTCGTTCCTGGAGCTCTGACGATCATGGTCTGACGACACCTCAGCTCCGCGCCCACCTGCAAGGCCCCACAGTCGGTGACTGGCCGCTGAACCTATTCGACGAGCAACAGGCCGAAGCAGAACTACCCACCCTGCGCGCAATCGCAGCCAGCGACATTCACAACCTCGCCGTCCAAAGCGAAGGCGACCACCGGATCATCCCAGCCACACCGAATCGCGACCTGCACTAGGCTCGTTTGCCGACCCGCACCTCCACCATTGAGAGACTGCCGTTCGCGCAGGAACTGCACGATAATCAGGTGCATGCATATGCCGTTGCCGACTGCGCCAGAATGGGGACGTCGGCCATCGCCCCTCGAGCGCATAGTAGGCCGCCCGTTCAGCGCGGTAGCGGTCGAAACGCTTCCTGATGTGGTCGTTATGGATGCTCAGCGCGTTGGGGTGACCATCGAGGTGTGCGGCGAGCGCGGAAGCCGCGCGCTGGCCGTCGCGCAAGGCAGTCGTGAGACCTGACGACGCAAGCGGATCGACCGAGGCTGCGGCGTCGCCTACAGCCACCCAGCTCGGACCGGCTGCGCCGACCAAACAATGAGAGGTCACGGCTACGAGTCGGAGCTCGAGCGGTCGGGTCGGCATCGGCAGCATGCGGGCCACGTGGGCGGTGCGGCCGAGCGCAGCGCTCCAGCGCTGCGGGTCCGCCAGCCCATGTGCGCGGATGACAGACGGATCGCTGAACACCGCTACGACCGACCGCTCGCCAGGTATCGGCGCCGCGTACCACCAACCCTCCGGGACGGACTCCACAACCGTGCGCCCCTCGAGGGTCGCTGGATCCGAGGCGAACACTGTGTAGGCGCACACCATTCTGTCGTCGACGCAGCGAGCGCCGCCAAGCCAGCGAGCGACGGTCGCGCGGGCGCCGGTCGCGTCCACCAGCGCTCGCGCTCGCAACCGCTCGGTCGCGCCGTCGCCGACAGCGTCGATGAGCCAGCCGTGGCCAGATTCCGACCGCACCCGCACGACCCGTCGCGATCGCAAGACCTCAGCCCCTGCTGCCCGCGCCGCGGCCTCCACCAGGTACTGGAACCGCAACCGGTCGATGTGCCAGCCCCCTCCGAGCGGCGACATGAACGCGTCCGAGCGAGCCAGGTCGCGGATTCCCCACGCGGAGGCGTTACCGGCGCTCGGCAGGTGCCCCTGGCGGCAGAAGGCGGGCCACATGCCTAGGTCGTCGAGCACCGTGCGCGCGTCTCCCGGAAGCGTCTCGCCGACGAGGAATGGCGTCCGGCCGTGCCGCTCGACGATCTGGACCGATAGGGAGCGCCTGGAAAGCTCGATGGCGGCCGCCAGTCCGGCCGGCCCGGCCCCAACGACGACGACGTCGCTTGAACGCGCAACCCCCGGCGTCACTCTGGCGGGCGCGGCAATGTCCGTCCGACTTCGAGGAATGGTGCTCGCCCGCCGGCGCCCGCACGGTAGACGAAGCCCAGTTGCGACCAGTGCCGGACCATGTCGGTGTCGTCGGCGAATTCGAGGTAGTCGGGGCGTTCTGGTCGCTGTCCGAGCCGATCCAGGGCACTTGCCGCAGGCGCTCTCCGTGCTCGATCGTAGACGTAATCGGGCCTTTGAACGGGCCACCAGTACGCAAACCGATGGCCGACGAGCTCTCCGCTGCATTCGTTGAAGTCCGCCTGCCATGGCAGCGCCATGTACTTGCACGAGTCTCCGGGCTCCAGGCCTCGGCTGAAGTCCTGGCCGAGGCTGAGCGGAGCCGTGACGTCCATGCCGGCGCGGATTCGGAATGGCTCCGAGTAGATGCGCGGATCGCGACTGATCCACGTCACCTCGATCCCCGGAGAGAAGGCGCCACCCACGCAGTTCTCCAGTGCGGCGCGATCGAGCGCCGCGCCACCGGCCGGCTGCGGGGCGAGCTCGGTAGTGAATCGTGCCGCGCGCCCACTGGGACAAGATGAAGTACTGAACCCGGGTGAAGGTCAGGTACGCGGACGCAGGGGGCCCGGGCACGAAGCAGTTGTCGCCGCACAGCATCGGCATCAGCGGCAGCCCGCGCTGGTGGCGAGCGCTCGAGATTCGGCTCGTCCGGTGGGCGCACCAGTGCGAAGTAGAACTCCCGCAGAGCGCGGAATCGAGGGTTTGGATCGCCGAGCTTCGCGAGGTCAAGAGCGTGCGCGTGCCGCGGTATCGCTGCGACCCACCGGTAGCGGTCGATCCGCTGCAGGATCGGCAGAACCTCCGCCTGCCAGCTCGGGCGGTAGTCCCGGTTCCACGTTCCATCAGCGTAGATGTCCTGCCGCATGCCAAGCTCGCGCACCGCCACGTCGAACATCGTGTCGTAGAGCGTGACGACGTTGACGAGCTGGGGCGCGAAGCGCGGCGGCGCGACAACTGCCCACGCACCGCCCTCCACCACGGTGACGGTGCCGTCCTCCATCACGAGCTTCGCCGTGACGGGTCCATCGGCCGTGTCGTCCCACCACCCGTCGTTGTTGGCGTAGTCATCGGCGCTGGCGGGGTGGCGATCACTGCCTGAGTGACCAAACCCTCCGAGTCACGAGCAGCCGCGGACTCGTCATCCATCGCAATGCTGCCCAATGTGTCGATCCGCTCGGGCTCGGTGTCCGTCGGCGGGAATGTCACCGGATAATCGCTCGGGAGGGTCATCGCGCGCGAAGCTCCGAGTCTCTCCCGGCCCACACACGGTGCGCGGACCGGCGTCAATGATGAGCTTCGCTGCCTGGCGACCGCGTCGGTCACGTCGGCGTTACGCAGCGGATGATCCGGAGCGTACCCATCGGCGCCAGCATTGACGATGAACTGGTACCACGCCGCCTTCTTGTTCGCCAAGTGGACCGACCACTCCATCGCCCTCACCCCGTTCCCGACCCGTCGCACGACCTCGCCGGGATCCTCCGATCGGACGAATCGATGACGGAAGATCTCAAACCGCGCGGCCTGACGGCGCAGGCGGCCATCACTCGTCGCGGAAGTCGCCGTCGTCGAAGGGCTTACCGCTCGGCGTTGATCGGCAGGCCGCCCGCATCGGCGGGCGCAATGTAATAATCCTTGCTGCGGCCGACCCGCGCGACGCCGATGGCCGGATGCACCCTGTAGATCGGTGTCCTCACCAGGTATGCGCCCCAGCTGCGGTTTGTCCGGAACCGACCTGATCGGCCCTGCGCTCCCTGTAGAGCCCGCGACCGTCGCGATGAATGCGCGATGTTCCACGCATCCCTGTATTCACTACCAAGGTCCGGGGTCCGCCAGCGACTGTGCGCCGCGGCGATCAGGAATCACGGCTCGCGGGACGATATAGAAAGCCGGGCCCGCCGTCGGCCCCACGACTGGGTCGGCCTCCGGTTCAAGCGGTGTGCGCATGAGCAACGTCGCCAGCTGCGGAAGCGCGGACTGCATCAGGGGAAAGGCAACCCCGAAATACAGAATCTCAGTTCGTGCTCCTGAACGCACGCTTGAGCTCCATCAGCAGCGCGTGTAGCAGCCGTCGAACAGCTCCGAAAGCGGCGCAAGTCTGTCTGGCAGCGGTCGGCCGCCGGGTTGGGCTGAACTGGATAGGTCGCCGGCATTGGCACCTCACCGTCGGCTAGTTGCTGGAACTTCCGGTAATGCGACAGCTGCCATGGCGTGCCGATGATCGGGCCGTACTGCCGTCGGCCCGCGGCCCCCAGTTGCCATAATCCCCGTAAGGCTCCTCGCCTGGTAGCGGCGGCCGCGGGTGCAGCGAGCCCTCGCCCTGCTCCGTGATCTCACGGAGCGCCCGCCCCGCCGACGCGAGACCCTTGACTACAATAGCTCGCCCCCACCCACCGCGAAGTAGGTATCTGAGCGCTGGAGCCCGTGTCGTATCAAAACGACAGATCTTGTGCTTTTCGGCGCAGTGCTCAAAGCCCTCCTCGATCGCCTTGTAGAACTGGCCAATGGTGTGAAACTGCTCCCCCTCAGGAGGCGAGTGACGCGACGCCTCCGGTGCTCGATCGCCATGAACACCGTCCGGGCAACCTCGGCCGACAGCGGACCAAGCTGGATAAACGGGCCCCCCGCAGCATGGTGGGGGATGAACCCCGGGTACAAGGGACGAAGTCCGCCGAAAGTGACGGATGGCCCCCGATCGCGTTCATGAGGTTGCTGACCTGCGCCATATGCAGCATCTCCTCCAGGACGACGCTACGGATAGCCCTCGCGGCTTCTGTCGTCGGTCGACGACTGAGTACAGCGCACACAGGTACGGCGGGATAGTGGCGAGCTCGAGACAAAGCGCCCACTGAAGGTGACGGCCCAAGTCTGCCCGATCGCGGATCGGGCGGTAAACCTTGCGCTGCGATTCTTTACGGCGATGATGGCCCTCCGCGACGGCCAACAACACGTGCTCAGACATGGTCCTTTAGGGTCCCCGACTTGGTGCGCGCAGAGGAGCGTCGGCACCCTCCCAAGCAAGAAGCTCGAGGCGGAGCCTATGGCGGTCGCGATGTACCTGTCAAGGTGTCCTGGCGACTGCTCGAGTCGACTCGCCAAGGACTGGCATCGCAACCCATCAAAAGCTCGTCATCACGCACGGTTTCTCGCCTGACCATCGTGACAACAGATCGACCCCGATCGCCAACGTCGGGCACCACACCCGCCATCCAGCTCAACGCTCAACTTCTGGCAAGGATCAGGGCCGCTGAGGGCAGACGGAGATGGTCGACGGCATTCCATCAGTTTTCGGTAGGCAGTGGAACTCCGCTGGCGAGCACGATGCCGTCGATGCTGCACTCGGTTCGCGTCGGTTGCCAGGGCGAGTGGTTTGGGAGGTGCGACACTTTGCGGGTCCCCTACGCGGACGAGCGCTCTGCGACAAAGGCAATGGCTGGCTCACCGGCCACGGCGCGACTGCATCGGCGACATCGCAGTCGTCCCGATCGGCCGACGCGCCAGCCGTCGCCGGCGATCGCTTTTCTCGAGAGCGATCGTCCGGCTTACTTGCCCGGCACGACCGCTTCCGACGGCGAGCACTCGTGCGTGTACACGACTTGGCGTGATCGCAATGCCACGCCAGCAGCTGTCTCGCCGGGCGCGGCGGACTACTGGTTCGCGCCGGCTGAGCGGTAGTCATGCAGCTCGAGGCCGGAGGCATTCGCCGCGCTATTGCTTCCCGATGGCATCGGCCGGACCCCTCAAGCCAAGAGCGATCGTCCCGCCTCGGCCGACGGCGCTATAGCTTCGCGCGGAAGCCAGCGGCCGGATCACGGCGACTCAGCCGTGCCCTGGCACGATCGCTTCCATCGCAGCGGGGTCGTCGTGCCGGCCATCCCTATGCCACGTTCGCGATAGTCGGTCGGTGCTAGCTCATGACCGCCTAGTCGGCCGAGTTGCAAGCAGCTCACGCCGACGTCGGCCGACGATTGCGCTGCCCGTTCCAGGCGCCGACCATTCGCTGTGACGCGCTGCTGCTTTGTCAAGATGAAGGGCGCAACCGGCGCATTCGTGTCGGCGGCAGAGACGCGTTCGTGCCGCGTCCGCTGGTACGGTCGAACCGGATGCCGCTGTGGATCAGACGTTGCTTGAAGTGACCGGTCGCCGTTCCGGCAGCGCGGCGCTCGCGGAGTCGGAGGCCGCCGCGCTCGCAGTTCAGGAGGCCGCCGCGCTCGCAGCTCAGGAGGCCGCCGCGCTCGCAGCTCATCTTCTGCAAGGGGTCGACACGCGGCTCGACCACTCGGCTGCGGTCGCGGCGCAGATGGACCGCGTGGCTCATCTCGTCGAACGCGGATGGCGATCAGCCATCAAGGATGCTGCCTGGCTCCACGACATCGGGTACAGCCCCCAAATCGCAGCGACGAGCTTCCATCCGCTCGACGGCGCACGCTGGCTTCGCGATCACGGCTGGCCTCGAGAAACCTGCCGCCTCGTCGCCTGGCACACCGAAGCACTCGAAGAAGCCCGACTCTACGGTCTGGACACACAGCTCACCGCGGAGTTCGAACGGCCACCGCGACTCGCAGCCGCCGCGCTCGCCTGGGCGGACCTGACGACATCGCCCACGGGCGCGCAGTGGGCTGCCGAGCGGCGCTTCGCGGACATCCTCCGCCGTTATCCGCCCGGCTCCATCGTCCACGAGGCCACGCGCGCATCGTTGCCGTCCCTCGGGGCAGCGGTGCGGACGATCGAAGATCTTCTAGCCTCCCGGTCGTGACTCCGTTTCGCATCGGCATCGGGCACGACATCCACCGGCTTTTCCCCGGACGCGAGCTCGTGCTTGGAGGTGTCACTGTCTCGACCGACGTCGGATTCGGCACCCACACCGATGGTGATGTGCTCTGCCACGCGCTAATCGACGCACTCGCGGGGGCCATCGCCGATGGCGACCTCGGGACCCATTACCCCGAGGACGACCCCGAGACAAACGAAGCGCGCAGTCTTGACTTCGTCGAGGAGTTCGCCGGATACGTTCGCCGGGCCGGCTACGAGATCGCGAACGTCGACGCATTCGTTGTCCTGGGCACGGTGCGCCTACGACCCCACATCGAGGCGATGCGACGCAACCTCGCCGAGGCCCTCGCGATGGATATCGCCAACGTCTCCGTCAAGGCCAGATCCAACGACGGCATCGGGCCCGAAGGGGAAGGCGAGGCGTGCGCGGCCTGGGCGAGCGTTCTGGTCTATCCAGCCAACGGCTGAGCCCGGTCCCACACTCGCTCGAACGAGCGAAGAAGATTGGCCGCGATACCGCCGCCCCGTCGGGATCGCAAATGAAAAACGGGTGACTCCGCCGCGGGATTGCCCCAGAAGTGCGTATTCGCGAGCAGCTCGTCGTCGAATCGGAAGATCGAGCAATAGAGCGTCGCGTCGCTTACCCGGACCGCGTTGGGATCGGCGTCAAGCACCGGTCTCGCATAATCGATCGCAATCCTGCAGCGGCTCCCCATCCCATCCCCGGAGCCCTCCTCCCGGCCGCGGAGACACACTGCGTCGCTGTCGGGATCCCCTAGACAGATCCGGACGGCGGCGCCAGCCGCGAGGCGGTCCAGAAGGCGATCATGGAATCGCGGGACTGTGTCCCAGAGCCACATCCCCGAATAGACCAAAACGTCGACATGCGCGATCGTGGCGTCAAGCATCGACCCGACCGCCGCTGGCGAAAGCTCATTGCGAGAGGTATAGACGCCAACCAGCTCTGATACTCCATAGGCCGCTCCGGGCGCCTCGGGCCAGAGCATCGGAATTGGAACGCCGAGCAATCCCGAAAGCTTTCCGCGGGTCGCCGCGTGCGGGAGCCTGCCGGAACTGACCCAGCGCTCGAGCGTTTTCGGATGGGCTCCGACCTCAGATGCGAGATCCTCGACGCTCCGTCCGCTGGAGCCAATCGCATCGGCGAGTCGTTGATTGCGCGGCATCGCTCGGACAAAGTAGCCGACGGAGGGGACGTTTCGCCTTCGAAAACGTCCGGCAACCGTCCGAGAAGCGCGGTTGAGACGTCCACCGTATCCGCGTCAAAGTCTGCGATATGGCTGCGTCCCAGGCTTTCGAGCTCGATCCGGCAGTGATCGAAGAGATCGCCGACCGACTCAGCGGCGCCATCGTCGCGCGCGTCGTCGAGGTACTCCGGGAACAGGGACTGAGCCCGCGACCGAGCGAGTCGACCGCGTGGCTCGACGCGCAAGAGGTCGCGCAGCGGCTCGGGGTCTCCCGCGAGTGGGTCTACGAGCACGCCGACGAACTCGGCGCGTTGAGGATCGGGAGCGGACCCCGACCCCGTCTCCGTTTCGCCCCGCAGATACTCGATCCCAGAAGCCGCACCATGATCTCTGCCGAAGCAGGCGGCGAACCGAGGAACCGACCTCCGAAGCCCAGTGGGCTGATCCCGATCCACGCCTCATGACCGAGCGTAGAGTCGTGCCCTCTATCAGACCACGGAGGCGGGCATGACCGAAGAGGACCGGAACGCAACCCCCAAGCGGCGCGGTCCCGACGCCGTCGGCTCGATCATCAAGCGCTATCGCAAACGCGACGGCCAGCACGTCTACGGCCTGCGCATCCGCGCCGATGGAGAGCGCTACTGGATCCCGCTCGGCGCCGAACGAGAAGGCTGGAACGACGTGCGCGCAGCCGACCGGCGCGACGAGATCACAGCACTGATCCGCCGCGGCGCCTGGCGCCCGCCGAACAGATTCGAGCTCGACCCGCGCGAGAAGAACCCCGGCTTTCATGAGTTCGCGAGCGACTGGCTCAGGCGCTACCGCCGCACGGTGGATCCATCCACTGCCGACACCGCCGAGTACATGCTCAGCCACCACCTGCTGCCGTTCCTCCACACCTACCGGCTCGACGAGATCGACTTCGGCGTGCTCTCCGCCTACGCCGCGCACAAGCTCGAGCGGAACGAGGAGATCGAGGCCGCGCGCACCGCCGGCGTCACGCTCAGAGACGGAGCTGGTCGACCCCGGCGATCGCTCAGCCCACGCACGATCAACATGACCCTCGACCTCACGGCGCGGATCTTCAACGACGCGGTCAAGCGTGGGCTGCTCCTGGGGAATCCCGCGAGCGACCGCGACCTCCGACTGAAGGTGACGAACCGCAAGGGGAACTTCCTCGAGGCCGACGAGCTGCTCGCGCTGATCGAGGCGGCAGCCGCGATCGACGAGCCAGCCTCAAAGGACACCCTCGCGCGCGCCGAGCTGGCGCGGCGGATGCGCGGTCATGGCAAGACCTGGAAGGAGATCGCGGCCGAGCTCGGCGTCGCCCAGACCACAGCCATCTGGCTCGCCAGCCGCCGCCACAAACCCGGTCATGCGAGCGCTCGCCGGGCGATCCTCGCGACACTCGGCTCCGCCGGCCTGCGCAACAGCGAGGCGTGCGAGCTCAACCTCGGAGACCTGGACTTCGCCCATGGCGTGATCCACGTCCGCGACGCGAAGACCGAAGCGGGCGTCCGCCAGGTCAACATGACTCCCTGGCTGCACGACGAGCTGCTCGCCTATAGAGCCAGTCGACCGGAAGCGCAGCTCGACGAGCCGGCCTTCCCCACACGCAGCGGCGCGCGCCGCGACCGCCGTAACATCAACCGTCGGGTGATCGCGCCAGCGGTCCGCGCGGCCAATGCGCTTCGCGCCACGCGCAAGCTGCCGGCACTTCCCGGATCGATCACAGCGCACACCTTCCGCCGCACCTTCATCACGCTGATGCTCGAAGCCGGCGCGCCGGTCCCCTACGTCCAGGCCCAGGTGGGGCACGAGGACCCGACGACCACGCTTCAGATCTACGCGCAGGTGCTCAGGCGTCGCGACCGCCGCCGCCACGGCGAGGCGTTCGACGCGCTGATGGCCGACGCCGTTCCGTCGGCAGCGTCGATCATGATGCGAGCCGATCCTGACCGACCGGAAGGCTCAAGCGTGCTCGACATGCCGGCGGTTTCCGGCGGATCCGGTCACAGCAACGAGCCAAACCGGAATCTGTGACCAGTTTCTACCACGCACACCCGTGACCATCATCACAAAAACCTGGCCATTTGCGGGGCTTTCTCGAAGCCGACGCCCGGACTCGAACCGGGGACCCCTTCATTACGAGTGAAGTGCTCTACCAGCTGAGCTACGTCGGCGCGGGTCGGGGCCAGTTTACCCCGGCCACCCTCTCCTCACCCGACGCTCAGCGCTCGCCGGCGAGCCCGCGATCGCTGTGACGCTCTCGCCAGTCCTCGGCCAGGATCGCCCACCGCTCGTGGTCGCGCCAGCGGCCGCCGATCTTGAGGTACCGGGGCGAGAAGCCCTCGCGCACGAAGCCGGCACCCCGGGCGAGCGCGATCGATGCCTGGTTGCCGGGCTGGATGTTGGCCTCGATCCGGTGCAGGCGGAGATTCGCGAACGCCTCGCGGACGACGAGGTCGAGCCCCTCGCGCATGTATCCCTGGTTGGCGAACTCGCTCGCGACCGCGTAGCCAAGGTAAGCGCTCTGGAGCGAGCCGCGCGTTATGTGCGACAGGTTGAAGAAGCCGAGGATCGCCCGGTCCTCGCGTCGGCAGACGAGCATCGCCTCGAAGTCCTGGCGGCGGCTGTCGAGGAGGTAGGCGTCGAACGCCTCGTCGTCGGTCGGCGCGGTCGCCCATGGGCGGTGGAACGCGCGGCTCGCGCGCATCAGTCCGATGAACTCGGCCCGATCGGTGCGCGCGGGCGTGCGCAGGTACACGCGGCCGGTGAGCTGACCGCCCGGCCGCGCATCGGACTCGCCCGAGCGCGGGGACGCGACCTCGTCCCGCTGCGTCATGCCGCGAGCAGACGCTCCAAGCGATACGCGAGCGATTCGCATGCAAGCTCCTCGGATACGTTTAGCTGAAACCGCAGCCGCGTGTCTTCCACGGCTTCCATCGCGGCCCGCAGGCGTTGCGGATCGACGCCGGAGTCGGTTTCGAGGTCCACCATACGGTCGACATTCCTTACCAGGTCTGGGGCTCCCCAGGCAAGGCAGGCGAGGTCGGCGTACCAGAGCGCGACGACCTGGAGAGCGAAATCGAGCGCCCCGGTCTCGACCCGCCGGCGGGCGCGCCTGATGCGCTCCTCCCACTCGGTCTTGATCCGCTTGCGCTCCTTGCTTGGGTACAGCTCGAGCTCCTCGGCGGCGCTCGCCTCGAGCTCCGCGCGGATCGCCTCCCCACGGGCACGGACCGCCGCGAGCATGTCCGACCACGGTTGCGAGCGCGCCATCTCGCCCGATATGGCCGCGCGCGCGAACCGCTCCGCCGCTTTCCGCAGGGCCTGGCCGTCGGTCCCGGTCAGCTCCCGGGCCCGCTCGGCGTCCCCAAGCGCGAGGTTCGCGCACGTGAGCGCCGTCTGGGGCGCCTCCCCCAGCGCCTCGAGCGCGCGGGCCGTCTCCTCGACGGTGGGCGCATCGAACCGGACAAGCTGGCATCGAGAGCGGATCGTTGGCAGCACCTCGGCCAGCCGGTCCGACAGCAGGATCAGGTGCACGAACGACGCCGGCTCCTCGAGCGTCTTGAGCATCCTGTTGGCGGCCTCGTCTCCCAACTCGTCGACCCGCTCGATCACAAATACCCGGCATGACGCCTCGAAGGGCGTCTTGCTCGCGGCCGATACGACCGGACCGGCGATGTCACTGACGAGCATTTCATGGGCGCCGCTCGGCGCCACCCAGGTCGGTCGGGATGCGCGCCGGAGACGACCCTCGCGCGCGCGCTCGCGGGATCCGGTGAGCCGGCCGCAAGCAGCTCGCCCGCGATCGCCGGGCGGCCGATCGCTTGCCGGCGCCGCCCGGCCCGTGGAACAAATAGGCGTGTGACGCTCGACCGTCCGCCTCGAGCGCCGGCG